>JBLXGF010000024.1:0-7619 GCA_048261205.1 Hoeflea sp. | reverse complement strand
ACACCGAGTATGGCGTTCTGGAAAGCTACATCGGCATGCAGGGCAACGACGGCGCAATGGGCGTCGACGAAGTCTACTTGGCGATCGGTGGTCTGAAAATGGGTATGTTCTACCACTGGCTCGACAGCGGTCTCGCTGGCGAAACTGACGGTCTGTATGGCGCAAACACACGCTTCAACTCGATCATGTATTCCGGCAACGCCGGTGCATTCATGTACGGCGTTTCGATGGACATGTATCCGTCCGCTTGGGCTACCAACTCGGCTGCAGCTGCAGCTGGTGCTGGTACTGAAGGTCTTGGCGTTTCGGGCATGATCGGCGGCACTTTCGGCGCCGTTACTGCCAGCCTGACTGGCTTCTACGACACCGAAGTCAATGAAGGTGGCGCTCGCTTCCTGGCATCTGCTGAACTCGGCGCTGGTACGCTCGGTTTCCAGGCTGCTTATGCAACTGATGCAAACATGTACATCGGCGCAAGCGACTTTGGCTTGACCACCAATGCTACCGCGTTTGCTTTTGCCTACCAGGAATGGCTGGTTGGTGCAGACTACACCTTCCAGGCTAGCGAAAAGCTGAAGCTTGGCGTTGGTGGACAGTATGCATCGATCAACGCAGCCGGCTTTATCAACGCTGCGAAGCCTGAAATCGGTGACATCTGGAAGGTTGGCGCAACTGCTGACTATGCTGTCACTTCCGGTCTGGCACTGAAGGCTACCGTCAACTACGAAGTGTTTGATGGTAACGCACTTGTCGGCAACATTGAGCGCGACACCGTGTCGGGCTTCATCCGCCTGCAGCGCTCGTTCTAATCAAACCTCGGTTTGATCTGAAAGAACCCGGTAGCTTTGGCTACCGGGTTTTTTGTTGTCTTTCGTTCCTCCATATCCGGGAATCCAGCGTCGCCGGACCTCGCTTCAGTTGAAGAGGATCTGAGAATTTTGCTGCGGGGGTTCTGTTGCTTATGGAATCGTGGGTCAGCGGAAAAATCTGCCGAAACTGGCCGGGTTCCGGTTCACAGGTGAGCAACGACGGGCTCGAAGCCGCGGGTAGGGGCCAGCGGAAAGTGTCCGGTTCGCTGTAAACTCATCAGCTTGTGAGGGTACCCGCCGCTGATGAGTTTATGCCACTGCTCTCAGTGGCGTCTTTGCTTGTCGACTGAAGCGAAGAACCGGGTCAGGATTTCGGGGATTCCGGACAGATGCAGTATCGGCGCGTGACCCTGACCGGCTACCGTGACGGTCTGCAGCGCCGGGACGCAGTCTTTCATTTTCTCAAGCGTATCTGTTGAGAGCAGTGTCGAGTGCTCGCCACGCAAGGCCATCAGCGGCATGCGTCCAAGCCCCTCAAATTGCGGCCATAAGGTCGGCAAAGGCGTGCCGAGATCGATGTCCTTGAGACCGTGAAGCAATTTCGGGTCGTAGTCAGCCACCAGATGGCCGTCCTTTTCCACATAGATAGCCCGGGCAAAATCGGCCCAATCCGTCTCGGTCAGCGCAGGGAAACTCTTGGAATGAGCCTCGGCGAGAATTTGTGCCGCGTCAGCCCAGTTTTTCGGTGTCGGCGTGCGGGAGAGATAGGCCTTGATCTGGGCCAGGCCGGCGCCCTCGATCACCGGCCCGATGTCATTGAGTACGCCTGCCGCCATCACACCGGGGCGCGTGGCAGCAAGGACGTGCATGATCAGCCCGCCGCGTGATGTTCCGATGAAGATCGCATGCTCAAGTCCAAGCGCGGCCATGCCGCTGAGCAAATCTTCGGCTTCGATGATGATGCTGTAACGGGACGGGTCCTTGTCCCAGCCGGATTGTCCGCGGCCCCGGTAGTCGAAACTGACGACGCGCCGCGGGGTTTTCGGATCGGTGGAGAGAAGACGCGCCAGATCATCGAAATCGCGGGTATTGCGGGTTAGTCCCGGCAGGCAGATAACCGGCAAACGGTCGCGCGTGGCCAGATTGTGGCGTCCATAATCGGCGGCATGCAGCTTGAGGCCATCGCTGGCGGAAAAGAACACGTTTTCATATCCGCCGGTTTCCACAGTGGCGGCTGTGCCAGTCTTCCCGTTCGCCATATTCAGATCCTGCTTCTTGTCGGTTTTGCTTCAGGATCAATCCTATAGCCTATTCGGGGTGCCGTGCGACAGGTGTCATCTGCGGCCAAATCTTAGATCATCCTCGATGTTGCCGGGCTGGCCAAGACGCGCCTTGTAGACCTGGTAGTTTTCCATCACGCGCTGAACGTAGTGACGGGTCTCGGTGAAGGGAATGAGCTCTATCCAGTCAATCACGTCGTCCAGCGGCCGGCCACGCGGGTCGCCAAAGCGTTCGATCCACTGTGGCACCCGGCTGGGGCCAGCGTTATAGGCAATGAAGGTGAGGATGTAGGAACCACCAAAGTCCTTGATCTGTTCTCCAAGAAAATGCGCGCCCAGGGTCGCATTGTAGCCGGCATCGCTTGTCAGGCGGTCCTTTGAGTAGGGCAGACCATGGCGCGCGGCGACGCCCTTCGCCGTGCCCGGAAGGATCTGCAGAAGTCCGCGGGCGTTTGCAGGCGAGATCGCCGCCTTGTTGAACGCGCTTTCCTGGCGGGCGATGGAGTAGGCCAGCGCCTTGCCCGATCCGTTGATATCGGCACCGCTCGGCACAGCCCCCAGCGGATAGGCAAGTGCGGCGACGTCAATGCCGCGGTTCCAGGCAATCTTGCCCACTTGCAGCGATGTCTGATGGTTGCCGCGCCTTTCCGCCATCGCTGCGAGGATGGCGAGTTCGCCGGGACTGTCGAGATCGGCGGCAAGGGCGCGGTAGAGCATCTCGGCTCGCCATTCGTCACCGGCATCCTCGAGCTTGCGGATTGCCTGCACCGCTTCGCGCTCGGCGAGCTTTGCCCTGTCCCGCTGAGAAGGCGAGGGGTAGGTAATTTCAAGCGACTTGCGGTCCAGTTTTGCACTGGCCAGCTGACCGTAGAACGTGGATGGATATTTTGCCGCCCGTGCATAATGCTCCGATGCCTTGCCGCCGGCTCCGGCTTCGGCGGCGCGGCCGAGCCAGTAATGGGCGCGAGCCGATGAAATCTGGCCACTGGCGACCGAGAGAATAGCCGAGAAATGTCTGGCGGCGGTCTTGGCGTCCTTGAGGCCCCGCAGGGCATACCAGCCCGCATGAAACTCGGCTTCCGCGACCTCTTCCGGGCTTTCGGCGAGATGCGATGCGGCAAGCTTGTAAGCGCCCTTGATGTCGCCTTCCTCGTAGAGGCCGCGGCTGATGATACGTGCTTCCACCCACCATTCATCCGGATCAACGAGGGCGGCGCGGTCCCTGGGCATTTTTGCCAGAAGAGCCGCAGCTTCCTTGTTGCGCTCGCGTTCGCGTAGCTGGCGAATGCGCAGATACAGATAGGCGGGCGTTGCGTGCCAGGACGGATCAACAGCCTCTATTGCGCCACCGGCTTTTGCCGGGCTGCGGATCACGGCCGACCAGGCACGGTAAAGCGATTGCGCCTCGGCTTTCCGGGACACCTCCTTGGCATCATTGACATGATCCCGGTAAAGTAGCATCTCCATACGGCGGAAGTGATCATCCTTGCTCAGAAGGCTGTCGAATTCATCAAGAAAGATGCCCGATTCGTGATCATCCATCATGGCGGTGCGCCAGGAGGCCGCAGCAATGCTCCTAGCGCGTTTGGCGTCGCCGCTTGCCATCAGCGCCCGCACCAAGGTGATCGCGCCTTTCGTGGTTTCGGGAGGCTTGTCTTTGAAAGCTGCAAGCACTTTTTGAGCCGAAGGTTGTTCATAAAACAGGGCGCGTTCGAACAGCCGGGGCAAAGAGGCTAGGCCCGGCCAGCCTTTAAGCTCTTCGGCAGCCTGTGAAATTTCATCCGAGGGCACGTCTTCCACACCCGACAGTACAATGGACCAGGTCAGGATATGCCGGTCCAGGGCCTTTCGAGGCAGAGAGTCGCGGATTGACCGGGCGAGGCTGGCATTCCTGTTCCCAAGTGCCAGCAAGCCGGATTTGAGTGCGTCAGTTGCCGGTTTGGAAGCTGCGTTGGCTTGAGGAGACGGTGTTTCGTCGCCGGGTGCAGCCGAAGGCTTGGGCGAGGGCAGGGGGATTGCCCCTGAGGGCAGCGTTGCGGCGTGACCAAGGCCGGCCATTGTGGTGGAGAGGATCAACAGAGTTGCGAGTGCGGTTTTTTGCATGTGGCCTTCGATCCGTATTGACGTCTTTTGCGGCTGGCCGCCGCACCGCCCGGGTGGTTGGTCGTCCGGCAGTTTCGAACCCTGCATTCCACCTGGCAAGAACCGGTGACGAACGTGGAGGGAAATGCCTGATCATTTCATTCATGCACCACATTCTGACGCAATTGCGGGTAATCTGCGGCGGGCATGCCGGATTGGACCCGGAAGGGACCGCAATCGCCGCAAAAGCGCCGTGAGATGATGCGCAAGGCTTTTCCATGGCCGTTATTTCCTGTATCGCGTGAAGAACAGATGAGTGACTGCGCCGTATCGGGCGTCGAGTAGAGTTTTTGGAGATCAGCATGTTCACGGGTTCCCTTCCGGCCCTCATTACCCCTTTTACCGAAAACGGCGCGGTGGACGAAGATGGCTTTGCGAGTCATGTCGAGCGGATGATCAAAGCCGGCAGCACCGGGCTCGTTCCGGTTGGCACCACCGGCGAGTCGCCGACGCTCACCCATGCCGAACACAAGCGGGTGGTGGAACTGTGCGTGGAAGTTGCCGCCGGCCGTGTGCCTGTGGTGGCCGGAGCCGGATCGAACAACACTGCTGAATCGATAGAACTTGCCGTGCATGCCGAAAAGGCCGGCGCGGATGCGGTGCTTGTGGTGACGCCTTATTATAACAAGCCGACACAGAAGGGGCTGTATCAGCACTTCAAGGCTGTGGCGGAAGCAACCAGTCTTCCCATCATCATTTACAATATTCCGCCGCGTTCGGTCATCGACATGTCGGTGGAGACCATGGCGGCGCTCAACCGGGACTTTGCCAATATCATTGGCGTCAAGGATGCGACCGGCAATCTTGCCCGTGTCCCCGAACAGCGGATGGCCTGCGGCAAGGATTTTGTTCAGTTGTCAGGCGAAGATCCAACGGCGCTTGGGTTCAACGTGCATGGCGGAGTTGGCTGCATCTCGGTGACCGCAAATGTTGCGCCACAGCAGTGTGCCGAATTCCAGCAGGCGACGTTGCGCGGCGACTATGCCACTGCGCTGACGATGCTTGACCGGCTGATGCCGCTGCACAAGGCGATCTTTGCCGAGCCGGGTGTGGCCGGTGTCAAATATTGCCTGGGCAAGATGGGACTGATCAAGAACGTCGTGCGCTCACCGCTGACAACCGTCGAACCTGCAACCGCGGCGCTGCTCGACGCGGCGATGGCTCAGGCGGGCGTGGCTGCCTGATCATGGCTCCGAAAAAGGAAGATAAGTCGCAGCACGGCAAGGTCGTAGCCGAAAACCGCAAAGCGCGGTTCAACTACGAAATCGTCGAAACCTTCGAAACAGGTCTGGTTCTGACCGGAACCGAAGTGAAATCACTTCGCGAAGGCAAGGCCAATATCGCGGATTCCTACGCCAATGAAGAAGGCGGGGAATTGTGGTTGATCAATTCGTATATTCCCGAGTATCTCCAGGCCAACCAGTTCAACCATGAGCCCCGCCGGCGCCGCAAGATCCTGGTCAAACTGCGTGAAATAGCGCGGCTCGGGATGGCAGTGCAGCGTGATGGCATGACGCTGGTGCCGCTCAAGATCTATTTCAACAACAAGGGAATGGCCAAGCTGCAATTGGCACTGGCCAAGGGCAAGAAATTGCACGACAAGCGCCAGACCCAGAAGGAGCGCGACTGGAACCGGGACAAGTCCCGGCTGTTGCGTGACCGCGGCTAGCGCCTGCGTCTTGTTAATCGCACGGCGCTCTAACGGATTACCAGCGCCTGCGCGGCTTTTTCAAACACCGTGTCAAACATGTCCTGTGTCAGGCGACCGGTGTTGATGTTGTAGCGCGAGCAATGATAGCTCGAAACCACATGGACACCGGCAAGTCCGGTCCCGGCAGCATGTGCGAAAGGGTGTTGTGCAACCTTGCCGCCAAGCGCTCGGATCGTGCTGTCATGGGCAATCTTGCCAAGGGTGACAACGACCTTCAGCGCGCTGCACCGGCTGATCGTGTTGATCAGAAATGTCCGGCAGGTGTTGATTTCCGCTCCCACCGGCTTGTTGCCTGGTGGCACACAGCGAACGGCATTGGTTATTGCTGTTTCCTGCAACCGATACAGATTGCCAGCGCTTGATGTTCCGTCTGTCGCAGCAAAACCATGCCGCTTGAGCGTTTCAAACAGGAGGTTGCCGGACTCATCGCCTGTAAAAGGGATTCCTGTGCGGTTGGCGCCACACAGACCGGGCGCAAGGCCGACGATCAACAGCCTTACCGAGCTTGCCCCTGCAAAGGGATACCAGGTGTTCACCGGTCCATTGTGCCAATCGGGGAACTCCTCGCGGTTTTGAAGACTGAAGCGACGCAGCCGCGGGCAGAGACCGCAATCGTGATCCGGCTCGTTTTTCACGTTGTCAGTCTGTCCCGCTGAATTCCTGCCCGCAGATCAATCTTCGAACTCGTCCTCGTCTTCATCCTCATCGACAGGCGTAGACGCGCGTTGCGGCCGCTCGGATGCGTCGCGACCGATTTCCGACTTGAGGCTGGTCAGGTCGATAAAGTAATCGGCCTGGCGGCGAAGGTCATCGGCGATCATCGGTGGCTGTGATGACAGCGAGGATACAACGGTGACTTTCCGTCCCTTGCGCTGAAGCGCCTCGACCAGAGAGGTGAAATCGCCATCTCCGGAAAAAATAACCAGGTGATCGACCACGTCAGACTGCTCCATGGCGTCGATCGCGAGCTCGATATCCATGTTGCCCTTGATCTTTCTGCGGCCCAAGGAGTCGGTGAATTCTTTGGCTGGTTTGGTAACGACTTTGTAGCCATTGTAATCAAGCCAGTCGATCAGCGGGCGGATCGAGGAATATTCCTGATCTTCAATCAACGCGGTGTAATAATAAGCTCTCAACAAATAGCCGCGTGATTGAAATGCTTTCAGAAGTTTTCGGTAGTCGATATCAAAGTTCAGGCTCTTGGAGGCGGCATAAAGATTGGCACCGTCTATAAAAAGTGCAATTTTTTCCCTAGGATCAAACACTTATGATCATCCTTTCAAATAGATCATCGACATTTTTTTCGCATGCTAATTCGGCCTTCATATGGCAAAAGTAGATCGATTTCGAACTTCTTTTATACCAGACGTTTATCATCACCGTGCATTTTAGCGACTCAAAAATGTGTGAGATCGAACCAGATGTTGCAGATGTAGTCGCTTTTCAAGGGGCAACTCACTGTTATTTATGCATGGCTTCTAATGAATCGATGAGTCTGGCGCAAGGCGTTCGGCGAGATCAGAGCGCAACACCAGACTTTATCCGGCACATTTTCGGTGGATAAGCGACTTTGGCCGCAAAAGACTTGAAATCACCACATAATGTGTTTATCGCATGGTCAAACTCCCCCATAGCAGTTTGTAAAGGACAGGCAATGGCCCGCGTCACAGTCGAAGA
>JBLXGF010000023.1:0-43539 GCA_048261205.1 Hoeflea sp. | reverse complement strand
GTGAAGACGTAGGAACCGTCGGCACTGATCACCAGGGTCGCAGCGCCACCCTCCCCGAGAGGATAGTTGTCGCTCGTCGCCGTGAAGGTGGTCGAGCCGTCGCCGGCGACGACACCCTCATCCCACGAAACAATTTCCGTCTGGGCAAAGCCCTCGCCATCCATGTAGACAACCGTGAATTCGGGACCATCAATGGAAACCGACTTCATGCCATCCGCACCGGCCGTGAACAGTGTACCCGCTCCACCCGTAACCTGCTTGTAGTTCGGGTTGGTGTCGGAAAAGTCAAACCAGGAGTTCGAGCCCGAATTCGTCGGCGTGAACTCGCTTTGAGCCTCGTCATCCAGAACCCGCGATGCAACAACCTCATGCGCAACAGGCGTGTCGTCATTGACGGTCACAGTGAATGTGGCTGAGAACGTGTCTCCACCGGCATCCGTCGCCGTAACGGTGAAGTCGAGGGGCAGCGGCTCGTCGGTCGAATCCGAATGATCGAGATTGCCAAGCAGCACGAAATTGTAAGATCCGGTGCCGTCATCCGACAGCGAGACCTCGAACACCTTGTCGAGGCTGTCGCCCTTGTAGGCCGTCAGAATGGTGCCGCCGTTTGACAGAACATACCGAACGTCAACGCCGTCGGATTTGAATGCCGTCGGTCCTTCTTGGTCTGCGGCAAAAGTCAGCGACCGGTCGCCCAGACCAGAGGGCAAATCCTGCGGCCCGCCGACAGCATCCGCAGTATCCGCATCATCTCCGAAGTCGGCACCCCAATCGATCCCGAAATCGCCTGTCGCTGTCAAGAATGCCGCCTCCGGCGATGTGCCTTCCGGCAGATCGTCTTCATCGACGGTCGAGCTGGGGGTTTCAGAGATAAAAGGAGCGTCGTTTGTGCCTCTGACGGTGATGGTCACCGTCTGGACGGACGACAGGATGCCGTCATTGATCCGGACGTCGAAGGACAACGTGATGGTTTCGCCGTCCGAAAGGAAATCCACGGCCTCATTGTCGACAAAATAAGTCCAGTTGATCGATCCGCCCGCTTCCGTTGTCGATTCAACGGTGATGCCGCCAGCCGAATCCAGGCTGAAGCCGGCCAGCAGCGCATCGAGCTGCGCGTCCGTCAGGGATGCGCGGCCATTGATGTCCTGAGCAACGACCGAACGCGCCGAGACATCAGCGGTACGGGTTTCGGCGAAATCCGGATCGAAGAAGGTAATCGTGCCTTTGGCGGGTTCCGGGTCGGCATCAACACCGCCCGGGACATCCTCCGATTCGATGATCTCACCGGCAACATCGCCACCAGTGAATCTGGAAACCACATTGCCGATATCCTGAATTTCTCCGCCTTCGGTGCTGCCATCGGTAAGCGACGTATCCCCCAACAGACCCAAGGCCTGGAGGCCATCACCGGCGATCGAGGCTCCGCTTGAATCCTCGAACTGACCGCCCGATCCGGTGGGTGCCTGCGGCGAGACAGAAAGCGTATTGCCAGGACCGGCAGCAACATTGAAGCCGTTCGAGTCGAGCGCTGCCACCAGCACTTCCTGCGGCAGCTCGATTTCGCCGATGATGAATGTCGGAACACTGAGCGCGCCGCCGATGACCCGGATCTGCGACCCGTCCGGCTGGATCAGCAACAGGTCGTTGCCGTCAAGCTGGATGTCCTCGATGCTGGCGCTGGCCGCCAGGGTGACGCGGTTGTCGGCATCGGGAATGATCACGCTGATCCCCGGCGTGCCGCTGGAACCCGAACTGCCCGACGACGGCGAGCCCGCCGGCTCGGAGCCTGTGTCCGCCTGCGCCATCAAGATCGCATCCAGGCTACTGTCGGCCTCTGCATTTTCGATAATGGTTTCCGAATTCTCAATGCCGCGGTCTTCAATCATGACAGGACTCCAAAAGCTGAATTTACCCACCCTTAACCAGTTAGTATTTCGTCAACAAATACTTTGAATCCAAAAAGAATACATAGGTATGCAATTATTCAATATATGAAGACATGGTAAATTTTATAGCATATTTATTTATGCTTTTTAGCGACATGTAATTCAGGAAGGCTGTATTGGGCACTGGCGCATTATGTGACAGGCATTGCCGCGCCAAGATAATTGATTCAATTTTTACCAAAAAGCCTATGTAATCGTTAGTTCTGTTTGTTTCAGAGATCTTATTTTTGTTTGAGTAGTCTTTTCCCAACAACCGGGGAAGGCGAAGCAAATGTATAGTCAAATAAAAAATGTAATAAATTGCATAAATACTGCTGCATTAATCTATTTGCTCAACACCTCTGCAGCCATGGCCAATGTCTACGAGACTCCGCAAACAAAACCTGAGGTTTTAACCAGCCTCACCATATCCTCGCCTTCTCCAAGCCCCACTGTCCTTGCTCCACTGCGGTTTATTGAGGCGTCCACCGGCACAACCCTGCACCTGACGCAGGCCGGCCTCGGCCGTCTCAGCCTTGAGATTGTTGCGTCCGGCCTGCCCCTGGCACCTTTCAGCCTGTCATCGCTTGCCGTCGAACCGGCACGCGACCGGATCACCACCGCCTCCATCCCCGCCACAGCCGCTCCCGCCGGTACCGCCGTCAGCCGGGCCATCCGCCAGGACCGCCCGTTGTTCGGCGCCCACCGGATCCGGTTCGGCAAGATCAACAGCGGCGTGCGTATATCCAGCCTGATCCGGAAGGCCGCAGCTTCCGGCGCCTCAGCCATCTGTATTGAGGGGTGTGCCCGCCTTGCCGCCCGCCTCGAGCTTGGCGGAACGGACTTCGCTGCCCAGTTGCGTCACGTATCCGCGTCTGTCAACGCGCTCGTCACCTACCGCACCGACCAGCAGAACCACGGCCGGCTCGACCAGTGGTCTACACCCAACGAAACAATTGCTCGGGCAAGCGGTGACTGCGAGGACTACGCAATCCTTAAGATGGCGATCCTTGCCCATCTCGGTGTTCCGGTGAACGCCATGGAGATCGTCGTTGTCAAGGATACCCGCCGCCGCCTGTTCCACGCCGTACTCTCTGTCGCACTCAACAACCGCACCGTCATCCTCGACAACATGACCGATGCAGTTGAAGCCGACACCGAAAAATCCGACTACGCACCGCTGTTTTCACTGTCGGGCACTGCGAATTACGTCTTCGGATACAAGGGCGGCAAACAGAGCCTCACGGCATCGCTTGGCAACATTGCCAGTATCGCGCCAGGCGCCGGTTTCTGAAGCGCCATGCTGAACGCATTTCCGGTCAGGACGGACCGGATACGAACGCAATGGCGGCCGCAGGCTCGTCGAAATCCGGGGCGAGCGCCAAACTCAGCCGTCCCCGCGCCCGCCTTTCGCCATAGGCCACTGTGAATCCGGTGGATTTCGGCCGGGAGCTGTCCCGCCGCATCTCTTCGATGAGATCGTTCAAGGGCGTCTCGATCGTCAGCTTTATGTTGCTCAGGGCCTCAATGCTGTCCAGACCGGTAAAGCGCGTCTGCAGATACATCAGAAATCCACTGTTTTGAAACAGGATCTTCTTGTCAGCCGAAATAATGAAGCCGGGGACCGGGCAGGCAGCCACGATGGCTCTGGAATTGAAATTGTTGAATCGGGCATTCAACCGGTCATGTTGCTCCAGCACCCGCTGCATGATCGAGGCGCGAAGATAGGAACTCAGGCCATTATCGCCGGTTTTCACATCATTGAGTTTTGACACATAATCCGCGATGGACAATCCGTCGCTTCTGGTAATGCTTTCCAGTGCCGACCAGAACACGCCCTCCAGCCGGAAGCCACGGCGTTTGCCGCTTGAATTAATGGCCCGGAAATGCGGCTTGAACAGATCTGTGTCAGACATCGCCTGTGCTTTCTCGGAGGAGCGGTTATCGCTCTGTCAGTGCTTCATAGCGCGCTTTGCTCAGCGGCTTGATCATGTAGTCAAGAACAGATTTTTCGCCTGTCAGTATTTCCACAGACGCGATCATGCCGGGACGAATGGCGTGCTTCGCTGTTCCTTTTCCAAGCTGGGAATCGCCGGTCTGGACAAGCACCTGGTAATAGGTTTCACCAGTCTCCGGATTAACGATGCTGTCAGCCGAGATATTGGAAACCTGGCCTGCAAGGCCGCCATAAATGGAAAAATCATAGGCCGTGAGCTTGACCGTGGCTTTCTGGCCGGGCTGGACGAATGCCACGTCCCTGGGCGAAATCCGGGCTTCGACCAACAGCGTGTCGGTTACCGGCACGACGCCTGCAACCACGGAGCCAGGCTGCAGAAAGGCCCCGATCGTGTTGACTTCCAGCGTATTTACAATTCCATCCACCGGGGAGACGATGTCGGTTCGCCGGACCCTGTCTTCCGCCCCCGTCAGCGTTGCCTGCAGCACGCTGACATCAGCCAGCGTATCGCCCAGTTCCCGGCGCGCTTCCTGCTTGAATTGGGAGTCCAGCTCCTGGATCTGCAGGTCCGCCTCACGCAGAGCGCTTTCGAGGCGCTTGAGGCTCTGGCTGACATTCTCGCGCTGCCCCACCTGCTGTGCAATCTCGCGGTCCAGCCGCAGCAGGTTGATTTCCGGATGCAGCTTGCGCGCCACCAGCGGCGCTATCTTGTCCCGCTCCGCCAGCATCGCCTCGATGACCAGGCTTGACTGCTCAACACTTGATTTCGCCTCGCCGATTTCATCCAGCCGCTGCTGCCGCCGGGCTTCAAGAACTTGGAACTTATTGAGATAGTTTTCGCGTCTCGCATCCAGCAGGCTGGACTCGTTTTCGCAGATCCCTTCCGACACCCTGCGTGTCTGTTCGGGACAGACAAAATCAGTATCAAGAAGGTCGTCGATTTCCAGTTCCAGCCGGGCGATCCGGGCCTGCAGAGCTTCATATCGGGCCTGGGACTCGCCCAGCGACGCAAGATTGCCCGAACTGTCGAGCCGGATCAGCAGATCGCCTTTCTTGACAAGCTGGCCGATCGTCACCGCTATTTCCTGCACCACACCGGGTTCGCTCGATTGCACGATCTGCGTCTTCGACAGTGGAATGACTTTGCCGTCGCCGCGTGAAATCTCGTCGACCCGCGCCCATGCCGCCCAAAGCAGGAACACGACCACGGACAGCAGGCAGATCCAGACGATATAGCGTGACATGACGGGTGGTGTGTCTTGCTCCATCGCGCGCATCACTGAATTCCGGTTGATTTGCGTTGCAAGGCGGCAATCACTTGCTCTTTGGGGCCATCAGCAAGCAACTTGCCATTCTCTATGACAATCAGCCGATCAATCAGATCGAGCATGCTGTACCGGTGCGTCGACAGCACCAGCGTCACCTCCGGCGCAATCGCCTGACGCAAGCAGCCGATCAGGTGCCGTTCACTGGCCAGATCCATCGCACCGGACGGTTCATCAAGAAAAATGATCTTGGGAGTGGCCAGCAGGAGGCGGGCAATGGCCACCGATTGTTTCTGGCCGGCAGAAAGATTGCCGCCATTTTCTCCAACCTGCATGTCGAAGCCGCGCGGATGCCGTGCGACAAAGGATTCAATGCCGACCTTGCGTGAGACCTCGATCAGTTGCTCGTCCGTTGCATTCGGGTTTCCCATCAGCAGGTTGTCTTTGATCGATCCGGAGAACAGGTCGCTGGTCTGTCCTGCAACGGCGACAGCCGAACGCACTTCGGAGGGGTGGAACTGCTGCATGTCGATCCCGTCGATCAGCACCCGGCCTTCACTCGGCTGGTACAGTCGGGACATCAACCGGCCGATCGTCGTCTTTCCCGATCCTATCCTGCCGATGATACCCACTTTCTCGCCCGCCCGGATGGAGAACGAGATACCATCGAGCGCGTCCTGATCGGCCTGCGGATAACGGAAATGAACCTTCTCGAAAGCAATGTCGCCATGCGCGATGAGACGGTTGACGAATCCCGTTGCCTCGGGTGTGTCCTCCGGCTGCTCCATGATCTTGTCAAGAATGCGCAGCGAAAGCAGGGCCTGCCGGAACCGCGCCAGTGTCATCGCCAGCTGGCCCAGCGGGCTGACCGCCCGGCCAGCCAGGATAACAGAGGCAATAATGGCGCCGGTGGTCACATGTCCTTCACGGAACAGATAGGCGCCAACCAGAATGACGCCGACGGTGACCAGTTGCTGCACAAGCTGGGTGGCATTGACGGCAAAGGCCGAGATGCTCTTGATCTGCTCGTTGGTGGCTGAGCTGTTGATTGTCAGGTCCCGCCAGCGTTTGAGCAACAGGCCTTCGGCTCTCAGCCCCTTGACGGTTTCCGTGGTGGATATGGTTTCAACCAGCATCGACTGGCGAAGCGCGGCTTCATTGGCAGCGGCTGCAACCCTGCGGCTGATAAGTGATTGCGCCACAAGCCCGATGATCACCACCAGAACCAGCGCCACGGCAGGAATGTAGGCCAGCGGGCCGCCGATCATGTAAATGACGCCGATGAAAATGAACACGAAACAGGTGTCAATCATCGTTGCGATTGTGTTCGACGTGAAAAACTCCCGCACGAACTCATACTGCGACACGCGGCTGACATATTCACCCGTCGACATCGAGCGCGCCGACAGCGACGTATTCATGACTTTCTGAAACAGGATATAGGCGATCTTCAGATCGATCTTCCGGCCGGTGTAATCGATCAGCGCCGCGCGGGCGAATTTCAGCATGAAGTCGAACAGGAACGCAACGCTGATGCCAATGGCGAGCACCCACAAGGTGGCGATTGCCTCATTTGGCAGAACCCGGTCATAGACATTCATGGTGAAAAGCGGCGAGGCCAGCGCCAGAACGTTGATGAACAGCGCAGCAAAACCGACCCTGACAAAAGAGCGCCAATAGGGTCGCACAGCCGAAGACAGCCAGTGTTGCTTTTCGATCCTGCCCGCATGCAGCGCGCCTGCTTCCTCGCGATTGTTGAAGTAGACCTTCTTGAAATCCAGCACTGTGGGGTCGAGTTCCGCCACTCTGTGACGAAGATCGACACTCTCCGACGCCATCTCGCCGACAGCTTCCCTGCGCACGAAGGTCCCGTCCCCGTTGAGCGCGAACACCGGAATGAACAAACCATCCAGTGTCTTCACCAGGGCTGGAAGATCGGCATTGCCGCCCAGCAGATCCGCCAGATGGATCTTCGAGACATCAAGGCCGATGCGATGCGAAACCTCACGCACCGTCTCGATGTCGGCCGCCGCGAGCTGATCGTCAGGGATTCCGGAATAGAGAACCGTCGCAGAACCGCTACGCTCGAAATGAACGCTTATCTCGCGGAACGCATCATTGAAATTCATCCTCGCTCACCGATCAGTAGATTCTGTCAAGCCAAGGGAAGGCTCAGGGTTTCCTGACGGGAGCGAGAAGATCAAACGGTTCGCCTGCGACCTGCCGGGACGGCAAACGGTTGTAAACCGGCTCGGCATCGTGAGAAACGACCTTGAACTCATCACGGGCATAGGCCTCTGCTTGCGGTGCGCTTTCGAGATTGAAGGCACGAACCAGCGATCCCATGGCAGCCAGCGCCTGATAGTCCGCATAGACCGCTGCATATTGCGCGGTTTTGGCCAGGACCTCGGTGTTGAATCGGGTGTTCTGAGCACTCAGCACATCCAGCAGCGAGCGTTCACCGATCCGGAACTGGTCCCGGTAAGAGGAGACCAATGAGCCCGATGCCGACACCTGCTCGCGCAGAAGCGATGCCTGCTGGGCGCGCTTGGAGCGCTTGTCCCAGGCCGACTGGATCGATTCCTGAACTTCCCGGTGCACCAGCACATTGTCCATCCGGGCCTGACCGGCGCGGCGGATACGTTCCTGTTCGACCGCCAGGTCACGGCCGCCACGATAGAGGTTCCAGCGCGCCACAACCTTGGCTTCGAGATCCGATGTGCGCCCTTCCGAGCCGTCGATGTCCTGGCCGACACGGGCCTTGGCCTGAAATGAAATCACCGGCAGATAGGCTGCCTTGGCGCCCCGCGCCAGCGCGTCGGCCGCATCAACATCGGCGCCAGCCGCGGCAATCCGCGGGCTCTGGCGCTTGGCGATATCGATTGCTTCGGCGGCGCTGCGCGGCAAGGCCTTGGCCACTGACGGCGGAAATTTCATTGAACCGAGCTTGACGCCGACAAGACGGAGAAAGCGGATCTGGGCCTGCGCCAGATCTTCTTCGGCTTCTTTCAGCCTCGCCTGGGCGGAGAGCAGCCGCTCCCTGCCCTGGGTGCGGTCAGCCGAGGTCAAGGTGCCGCCGGATACGCCCGACGAAATGTCCGAGACGATGCCCGAGAGCACATTGGCGTTCTTGCGCGCGATTGCCACAATCTCTGCCTGCAGCAGGATTTCGAAATATTCCTGGGTGACGGCCAGCGCGATGGCCTCTGTGCGCTCGGCGACACGGAAAGAAGCGCCGTCGACACGAGCCGCCTGGCGCTCGACTTCGGCGCGGCGGGCGCCGCCGTCAAATAAAGTCTGGGTGAATGTCAGTCCAACATCGGAGGAGCCGAGTGTATCGTCTTCGGTGCCGAGCCGGCGGCGGCCCGGGCTGTCGAGCCTGCGGCCACCTGCGGAGGCTTCAAGATCGAGCGTCGGCAAATAAAGCCCGCGCGCCTGGCGGAGCTCGAACTCGACAGCTTCGCGGTTCTCGGCCGAAGACAGGATCTCGGGATTGGACTTCAGGGCCTCGTCAACCGCTTCCTTCAAAGTCAGTGCGTTCGCCGGCAATACAGCGAGAACGGTCAACCCAATCGAAAAACAGCATGAGTACAACAATGACTTGGTCATTTTAACCCCAAAAAATTACACCTGATGATTGTCTGTTACACATGTTGCTCAGCAGAGGCGAGTCATCAAATTACGTTTCCTTTAAGTATTTTATAGACAAAATCTGGAATGTTGCCATTTTGACACATGACGACTTAAATAAACTCGAATGTTAATAAAAATATAAATGGCATAATTATTTATGCCTGATGTGTATAAATCAAAATATTTCATTCAATAATCTAATATATATTTAGTATAAATACATGTAATCAATTTCATAATTTGAAGAAACATGAAAACATCAAATTTATATTTTCACAAATTATGAATTCATGTTTTCTCTGTACTCATGCGTATATATGTATATGCGCTTTATGGTTGAAATATCGACCGCTATGCCCCATCTTTGCAAGCAACACTGCCTGGTGACGGGATTTCAGAAATCCAGACTGTTTCAAACTGACTTTTCACTCATAGTTGCTGCGCTATGCTATCGGGCGCCTTGATGTTGATCGATTTGCTGAGGTGATTATCTGTGTCAGAATCGATATACTGAACCGGCCCGTCGCGCATGACGTCGGCAATCAACGAGATGACGCGCGGCCCCGCGTTTCTTGGCAGAGTTTTGCGCAATCTGGGCCAATGAAAGCTGCCATGCGCTCCGCCTCTGTTTTCCAAGTGTTTGCGACCGGGAATAATAGTCGCCCACGCCAGGCCAAGCGCCGCAAACATTGTTAACGGGCAAAGCAAGATAGGTGCAAACCAACGCCGCATGGACGTGCCCAAAGGGCAAAACCACGTTTTTGATTTCAAAGGAAAAAAGTGGTGGGCGCGCACGGGCTCGAACCGTGGACCCGCTGATTAAGAGTCAGCTGCTCTACCAACTGAGCTACGCGCCCCACCTGTCCCGTTACCGGAACGAAGGGGCGTATAGACCGGATCAAAGCCCTTGTCCACACTGTTTTTTACGCAACTGCAACAAGCGCACGATAATATCCCGTAGAGCCGTCAGACCAGCAGCTTTCCTTCGGCGACCCGCACCGCTTTACCGCCGATCCTGACATGCGAGACTTCGCTGCCGGTGCAGTCGATATGCAGGTGGATCAGCGACGGCCGTCCCATTTCGACACCCTGCTCGATCACCAGCGCATGATTGCCTTCGGTCAGCCCGTCAAAGTGATGAATGGCGCCTGACAAGGCAGCTGCTGCCGAGCCGGTGGCGGGGTCTTCCGGCATGCCGTCGCCCGGCGCGAACATGCGGGCATGGAACGAGGAGGTGTGGTTCACGCCGCCGCGGCAATAGACATAGGCGAAGGCCAGGTGCCCGTCCCCCATCGGCGCGACACGCTCCCATTCGGCCGCACTGCACTCTGCCTTGGCGGCGGCGGCGAGGTCATGCACCGGCACCAGCACGAACGGCACGCCGGCGCTCCACAGCGAAACCCGGTGGTTTTCAAAGCCGATCTCGTGCGGATCGAGCCCCAGCGCCACACCGATATCGGCCGATGCCATCTCGGCTTCGAGCTGACGGGAGAGTCTGGGCAGATCGAACTCGGCGAACCCCGACCCGTCCGGACTGATCCGGACCGCGCAGCGCACCGGACCGATTGCCTCCTCGAGCATCTGCACCATGTCCATGCCGTTGGCAGGCACCTCGCCGCCCAGGCGCCGGCCGGCAACGGCGATCGCCGCGCCGACGGTCGGATGGCCGGCGAAGGGAAGTTCCCGCGCGGTCGTGAAGATCCGCAGCCGCGCCGAGTGCGCCGGGTTTTCAGGCTTGAGCACGAACACGGTCTCCGACAGGTTGAATTCGCGCGCGATCGCCTGCATCTGTTCGTCGCCGTAATGATCGGCGCCAAACACCACCGCCAGCGGGTTGCCTGCCAGGGCCGTTCCGGTGAAGACGTCGTAGATTGCAAAATCGGTCATGCCTGAATGTTCCTCTGGATTCGCGGTCGGTCCGGCATCCTATCGCAATCCACTCCCCTGCCAACCGGAGTCATGCTCCGCCGCCGTAAAATGAAAATCGATCACCGCCTGCATATGGGGCGGCGCGGTCGGCCCGGCGTCCTCAGGTCCGCGCACCACCACCACATCGGCGATTTCCTGTTCGGGATCGGTGCGGATATGTGCGCGCATGCGGCTGACCAGCACATCGGCTGTCTCGGCCAGCCGGAAACGCCGGAACACCGCGACCAGCCTTGCGCGGCGCCAGCCCAGAAGCCGGTTTTCAGCCATCGCCCCGGACAGATCCAGCCCGGTCTCTTCCAGCGCCTCGCGCAAGATGCCGCCCTGGACATCGACGGTTCCATCGCTGATGTCAGACTCATCGAGCGAGCCCGCCGGCGCATAGACCTTGCCCGGATTGGCGGTCTTCGCCGCCATGCGGATCAGCAGCATGGCGTCATCCGATGTCAGGATCAGCGCAGAGCCGAACAGATGCCAGGCATCGGCATCGGGCATGGTGGCGACCAGCTGCCTGAGCGCCGCATAGGGCGCACGATGGCTGGTTCCGGTGATGACGCCGCCTTCGAGCTGCAAGCCGCGATGCAACAGCACCGTGCCGTTGAACAACCAGGGCCGTTCGATCTCCTCGCGCGCCCAGTTGGCGGCAATGGCCGAGCGCTCGGCGCTCACCCACGGATGCCCGGCCGGATCGAGCGAGAGCTGCACCGCATCGAAGCTGAAGACACGGTTTTCAGGAATGGGGATCATCCCGGTCAAGCCACATCGCCCCTGTCAGACAAGATCGAATGTCATCGCCACCGGGCAATGATCCGATGCCTTGGGCCTGTCCCAGCCGGTGCGCGGGTAGCGCTCGACCTCCTGGCCCTCGGGAAACAAGGTCCGGTAGGGCTGACCGGCGCGGATGATGTCGGGCAACCGGCCGCGGTTCGAGCGCACAAGCGCCGGCGAGGCCAGAAGGTAGTCAAGCTGGCACAGATGCCGCTCTTCGGGACCGCGGGTGTGGTAGAGCGTCCAGCGGTCCATCTCCGGCCGCCGCGCCACGACGTTCTCGCAGAAGCCTCCCGCGGTGAGAACCTGCACGGCGCCGTCCTCGGCCGGTTCCGGCGTGAACTGGTAGCCGTTGCGGCGGTCGCCGGTGATCACCAGCTTCTCGGAATAATCGTTGAAATCACCGGCGACAACATAGCGCTTGCCGCCGCCATCCGGCCCGAAGCGGTCGGAGATGATCTTGCGCACGCCGCGCGCTTCGGCAACGCGCACCGGCATGGTCCAGGTCCGGCCGTCGAGGCCGTCGCGCGGGCTCCCCATCGATTTGAAATGCACCACATAGACGCTCAGCCGCTTGGAGCCGATTTTCAGATCGACCTCAAGGCAATCGCGCTTGAACAGCTTGTCATGCGGCTTGGCCAGCTCGGTCAGCTCCGGCGTGTAGAGCCCCAGCTTCTCATAGGTCAGATGCGCGTGGCTTTTGACATCGAGCACCTCGATCGGCGCGCCGTCCAGCGTCCTGTCCCGGGTCATCAGCGCCAGATTGATGCCGCGGCTGTCATTGCCGTCGATTAGTACCTTGTGGCGGTAGCCGTCGCCGATCATCTTGAACAGATAGCCATATTCGAACCGGTGCAGCGTATCGAGGTTCTCGACCTCCTGCAGGCACAATATGTCCGCATCGGCCTCGGCAATCGCCAGCGCGGTGAGCTGCCGCGTGTCGTCGGTCAGCGACACCGCGCGCGCGATCTCGGCCTGGCGGTACTGCGCCTCGGTTTCGAACGCGTAGAGCTGCGCCACCCGGTCCTGCCTGAGCTCGTTGCGGAAGCCGGAGAAATCGAACCGGCTGAGCAGGTTCTCGGCGTTGAAGGTGGCAATGCGAACTGTCATGCGGCGTCCTGTGTCTGGACCGGAAGCGGCCTCGCCGCCGGCCCCCGAACCTAGTCAGCCATGCGCTGCACGGCAAGGCCAAACCGGCCCCCAGCCGCGGCCCGGATGCCAGCTGCCGGAACCGCCCGGCTTACCTGCCCTTAAGCAGGTCCAGCACCAGCGCCTGCACATTGCCGCCCTCGCCCATCTCGACCTGGTCGAAGGCCCGGCCGCGGGCACGCTGCTCGTCCGACAGCCGCTTGAGATGGGTCTGCAGCTCGGCCCGCACCTTGTGGCAGCCCGGATCATCCGGCGCGCTCAGGCCGACGCTGATGTCCTGGATCGCCTGCACCATCTCGATGATATATTGCCCGTGCACCCGTTCATGCGCCGCCAGCCCGTCGTAAAACCGCTTCCAGCTCGAGGCCACGCCCTGCGGCAGGCCGTTGCGCGGTTTCGGCAGCGTATAGGTGATGATCAGCTTCGGATTGTTGGCGGCGATGACGCAGCTGCCGTCGGCCTGCTCGCGGTAATCGCGCCCCCAGGTCAGCTTGAAGGTGGTGTGGGCGATGGTGCGGCGGCTGCCGGAAATCACCGGCCCGTTCTCGCCGATCGACTGGTAAAGCTCCGGCCCGGAGCTGCCCGTGACCGGATAGGTCGCCACCTGTTCGGCGGCCTTCCAGGCCAGCGCCGGAGACGCCAGCAGCAGTGCCGCCAGGGCCGCGGCGGGCAAATGCAGGGAACGGACAAGGCGCATGCGGAACTCCAGCTGCAAACAATTCACTTGATCACCGTGAGATAGAGCCACCAGAAGGCAAAGGCCAGCCCGAAGCCGGCGGCGCCATAGATCGCCGCACCGCGCAGCCGGTGGCCGGGGCTTTGCCAGGCGCCGAAGATGCCGCCCAGCACCAGGCCCGGCGCGCAGGCGACGAGGATCATCGCGATGATGTCCCAGGTGGAGAAGATCGAGCCGATATCGGACATGCCGGGCCTTGCTGCTGTTTGCGCCGATGATGGCACGGCACACACCCGCCCGCCAAGAGCGCGGCAAGCCGCTGCGGCCAGCCGCCTGTCACACCGCTGTCGCGCGGTGCACCGTGCGGGGAACGGGCAAGGCGCAGGCGGATTTCTGTCATCTCACTCCTGTGCCACGGCTGCGGCATGCCGGTTATCCGGGAACTGCGGGGATTTCACGGCGCAGATCCGGCTCGTCGTGAACAAAGGTTACCGACAGCGCACCCGCCACCTCATAGGAAGCCGCCGCCGCGTCCGGCTCTTCCGCGGGCACGGCGGCCCGTTGCGCAACCGCCGCAAGACCGGCCGCATCGATGTGCACCCCGGCCGCATTGACCTGTTCGGCGAAGGCTGCAAGCCCGGCTTGCGGCAGCACGAAGCGGAATGTTGCGGCGATGTTGGAAAACAGCGTGTGCCCCTCGATCCATCCGCCGCAGGACACCACGATATCGTTGACCTGCTGCATCACCATATGACGGTTGGCGCGGGTCACGGCGGACAGCATCAGCAGGCGTTTCATCGTCGGATCTCCGGTTCCGGGCAGCGGCCCGGCCCCGACCCTAGCGGATTTCCGGGCGGAAACGCCAGCCACCAGCGAGCTTTTGCCGCACTCCGCCGCGCCTCCGCTGCAGACAGCACGGGTCTTGATCCGGATCAAGGCGGGCCGCGGCCGGTTGGGGTTCGATAACCGGCAGGGCGCTCCGCCGTTTGTCACGCCGCAGCGCCGCGCACCAGGGAGACACGCATGACACCGAAATTGACGATGCTCGCCGCCGGACTGATCACCGGGCTGACCGCCTTCGCCCCCGCCGCCTCGGCCGCCAGCTGCTGGGATCTCTGGTACGAGCGCAACGCGATCTACGACAGCAACGGCTACTGCTTTTCCACCAGCCTGGGCAAGCGCACCTTCAACAATGCCGATTGCTGGACCAAGAACCCCGATCTGAGCAACTGGGAGGTCAACCGCGTCGCCGAGATCAAGGCCGAGGAACGCCGCCGCGGCTGCAAGGTCAACAACTAGCCGCTTCGCACTATCCGCACGGCTGCAGGGGCGAACATCCGCAAAGCCGGGGACAGTTTCCCTTTTGCCGGGCCTGCTGTTTGAGGTCAGCTTCAGCGGAAAAGCAAGCTATCACAGCACTCTCGTGCCATCCAGACAGCCGCAAACGCTGCCGCGCGGAAATCTCCGCCGGGGTGTGGGGAAGGACAGTCCGGAGGGCCGCACGCGGGCAGTGCCTCTGGGGAGTGTGGTTATGTATGGGGTGGCGCTGTGCGCGCGCGGCCCGAAACTTGCCGGATGCTGTCCGGCATCCGACAGGCGGCGCCTTGCAGACCACGGAGCCGGCTACCTCACCCGCCCCTCTTCAGGGCTCTCCGCCCGTGTTGCCACGGCCGCGATCCGGACAGACCGCGGAACCTGCGTCTGGCATGGGTTCCGGCACGGACCCTGACCGCTGTCTCGATGCCTCCCGGTCAGCCCCCGGAGTCCCGCGGGCGATGAAACACATCCAGCAAACCATGTCCGCCACAGGCCCGTTCCGGCTCTTGCGCCCCTCGCCCGCCTTCCGGCCGGCCTGGAGCGGGACCCGGCCCGGTGGCTGGCTTTCCACCGGCTCCCTCGGGGACCAGCCCCTCGTAAAACCGGTGCTGCCAGCGGAACCATGATGGCCTCCGCCTCTCCGGCCTGTCCGCCCAGCGTCTGGACGGCCAACCCGGAGCATTCCCTCCCGCCTGGCTCGAAACGTTCGCGATCCATCCGGCAGCGGGAGCGAGGGGATTATGGCATGGGGGTGGAGGGTGTGGAAAAAATGGGGATTAAAAGTCCCCCCACAAAAGTCCACATAAACTAATCTCGTTGCACCACTCGCACCAAATTTATATTCAACCAGTTTTCCGTTGATGAGGATACTCTGGGTCAGGTCCGGCATCAGACCTATTATGATCATCGGAGTTTTTCTCAAACCGTTCAGCGCGCCAATCTGAGAAATATTGCCGATGCTTTGAGATCGTCCGTTCCAAACGCTTGGAAGCTTTGTCGATATCTTGCTTATTCAATTTTGCGTCCATAGATTGGTCCTCCGCAGAATCACAATAGCAAACTTCGGAAGATTTCTCATGAGGCATCTCGTCCCTAAAATTGAATTTCCCGAAATTGTGATCGGTCTGGTTAGTCCTATAGGAACTCCGCTCGCTGAGACGATTGCAGAATTAAAGAAGAATTTTAAACAAGCTGGATATAACGTTCATGACATTCATGTAACAAATCTTTTTCACTCAATGAAAAAACTTGTGCCGCCGGAAATAAAGATAACTGAAAAACCATTGAAGGAAAGATATGATAGTTACATTGCCTACGGAAATCAGTTGCGAAAATCGTCGCAGGACCCATCCCTAATCGCAGCACTTTCGATTCAAAACATCGTTGAAACCAGAATAATAAACAAAATTAAAACTGATTCAGAAAAATTTACTAAAAATGTTTATATTGCTCATCAATTCAAAAGGCCGGAAGAAATAGAATTACTTAGATCCGTATATGGGAAAATTTTTTTTCAGATTTCAGTTTACTCGCGAAGATCATCAAGAGTGGACTACTTGTCTAGAAAATTTTCGGAGGATATGGGAAGCTCAAATCCGGATGAGTATAGGTCATATGCTGAAGCATTGATTGATGCAGATGAGAATCAAGTAAATGAAAAATTTGGGCAGCGTGTCGGAAAAATATTCCATGATGCGGATTTTATCGTCAATGGAGATATAAACGACCTAAAAACATCCTCCCAGATTGAAAGATTCTTCGAGCTATTATTTTCCAGTAACACTATAACACCTACTAAAATTGAGTATGGTATGTTTGCCGCAAAGTCTGCAGCACTTCGTACATCGGACTTGTCTCGACAAGTTGGCGCCGCAGTTTTCTCAGATGCTGGAGAAATAATTGCAATGGGCTCAAACGAAGTGCCAAAAGCCCATGGAGGAACATATTGGCCTGATGAAAAATTCGACGATAGAGAATTCAAAAGAAAAATTGACTCTAATGATAAGAGAAAATCAGAGATTCTAAAAGAAATATTCGAGATTCTGGAAATAGATTCCGAAAATATAGATAAAAGTACCATGTTAAAAATCCAAAATTCGAGCGCGATGGATGCACTGGAATATGGCAGAATAATACATGCGGAAATGTGTGCAATTACAGACGCAAGTAGGAGGGGAATATCCGTAAAGGATTCAACTCTATTTTCAACAACATTCCCATGTCATATGTGTGCAAAGCACATAGTCTCCGCTGGAATTAAGAAAATTTACTATCTGGAACCATATCCAAAGAGCCTAGCATCCAGACTTCATACAGACTCAATAAAAATAAATGGTCAGGACAGAGGTATATATAACGAGTATCCTTTTGTCGAGTTTATCCATTTTTATGGCGTCACTCCACGTAGATATAGAGAATTTTTTGAAAGAAAAAAAAGAAAAGACGAGAATGGAATTCTTGAGGAATACATGGGCGGGAAAAAAAGTCCTTTTCTTGATATTAAATCACCGTTTTATGCACAGCTAGAAGACACGGTATTAGAAAGCCTACAGAGAGCAATTAGACAATTAGACAATTAGAAGAATAGTAAATAAAATTAGATATTTATTTATTAAATACAAATATATCAATATAATATTCATATACTGAAAGCAAATTTTACTTTATGAATTCTTTTCTAGGCGCGAAAATGGTGATCATGTTTGCCGAAGGTTCTCTACCAATCCCTCTCCCCTGGTGGGAGAGGAAAGGCTGTGTGCTACCCCGCCCTGTCAGAAAAGGTCCGGCATCCAGCGGGCAAGCGTCCGCGAGCCGGAAGACCGTTTCCAGCAGGGGTATTTGCAAAAAAGGGTCTCCCGCGCCTGCAGACTCAGGCGCTGCTGGATCCCGGAGTCTACGACGTCGCTCCGCTTGTCTGGCTCAAGGCCGGGATGACGGGTGGAGGGATGCGGCGCGCTCCGCCTCTCCCCTGGTGGGAGAGGATACAAAATCACGGTCTTGGACCGGCAGGGCCAAACCGTAGATTTTGTTGGTGAGGGGGAGCAGGGGCGCTCTTGGTGTTATGACAGCCCCCTCACCTGAAAAATCTATGACTTGGCTGACGCCAAGACCATGATTTTTCGTCCTCTCCCCGTCGGGGCGAGGAAAGGCCGTGTACCGCCCCGCCCTGTCAGAAAAGGTCCGGCATCCAGCGGTCGAGCGTCGGCGCGCCGGAAGACCGTTTCCAGCAGGGGTATTTGCAACAAAGACTCCTTCGCGCCTGCAGACGCAGGCGCTGCCGGATCCCGGAGTCTACGACGTCGCTCCGCTTGTCTGGCTCAAGGCCGGGAGACGGGTGAAGGGATGCGGCGCGTTCCACCTCTCCCCTGGTGGGAGAGGACACAAAATCACGGTCTTGGACCGGCAGGGCCAAGCCGTAGATTTTGTTGGTGAGGGGGAGCACGTGCGCTCTTGGTGTTATGGCAGGCCCCCTCACCTGAAAAATCTATGACTTGGCTGACGCCAAGACCATGATTTTTCGTCCTCTCCCCGTTGGGGCGAGGAAAGGCTGTGTGCCGCTCTGCCCGGTCAGAAAAGGTCCGGCATCCAGCGGGCGAGCGTCCGCGCGCCGGAAGACCGTTTCCAGCAGAGTATTTGCAACAAAGAGTCCTTCGCGCCTGCGCACGCAGCCGCTGCTGGATCCCGGAGTCTACGACGTCGCTCCGCTTGTCTGGCTCAAGGCCGGGATGACGGGTGGAGGGATGCAGCGCGCTCCGCCTCTCCCCTGGTGGGAGAGGACACAAAATCACGGCCTTGGACCGGCAGGGCCAAGCCGTAGATTTTGGTGGTGAGGGGGCCGGGTTTTTCCGAAGGATGACAGCCCCCTCACCGGAAAAATCTATGACTTAGCTCACGCTAAGATCATGATTTTTTGTCCTCTCCCACAAGGGGGAGAGGGAGCATCGCATCCGGCGCCGTGCATCCATCCCGCCGCTAAAAAACCTCATTTCCGGCAAACAATCCCCAAAATCCTGACCAGTGTGCTACAAGCAGCCATCCGGTGCGCGATACTGCGGGCTTGTAGAACTGAAGAACTGGACACCACCATGAACATCCCCGAATGGACGAAACCTGCGCTCGTGGGCGCGGGAGCCGGCGCGATTGCCCTGGCGATTGTCGGCTTCAGCTGGGGTGGCTGGATGACAACAGACGCCGCCATGAAGATGTCGGACAAGGGATCAACGGCGGCTGTCGCCACGGCGCTCACCCCCTATTGCCTGGCAAACGCCAAGCAGGACCCGATGGCGGCAAGCGTCATGGCCGAACTGAAGGCCGCAAACAGCTACAAACGGCGCGGCATTGTCGAAGACGCCGGCTGGGCCACGCCGCTGGGCGCCGAAAGCCCTGACCGGGAGCTGGCCGAAACCTGCCTCGACGCGCTCGACATCAGCGCCTAGCCGAAACCGGCGCTCCCGGACCCGGATGCTGCCGCACGCGGCGGCGGTCAGGTTCGGGGATGCGGGCAGCCCGATGCGGTTCGCCCGGCCCCCCTTGCGGGGGACGTCGGCAGCAGCCGGCAGAGCGGGGGAATGTGAGGCTGGCGCGCGTGAGCGGTCGCAAAGTCCGGCCGCGCCGTCAGCCCGATACCGCCGCAGCCATTTTCAGCCGGTTACCCGGCTGATCGCATGAAGCGCGCAAAGCTCCGTCATCGACATCTCGCCGACAACACAGGCGCCGGTAAACGACACACGCTGATCCATAACATGGCTTGCATTCCAAGACATCGCAGATCCTCCTGCCAATGCCGGAATGGAAACACCCTATCCGGTCTGGACATGGGACCGGCCTCTCCCCTGGTGGGCGAGGACACAAAATCGAGGGCTTAGCCGCAGGCTAAACCTCAGATTTTGTTGGTGAGGGGGAGCGCGTGCGCTCTTGGTGTTATGGCAGGGCCCCCTTGTAAGCAGAAGAAATGCCGATGTGGTAGATTTATTGCAGCGGCGCCGGATGGTAGCCCGTCCCCCCTCTGGTCCTGCAAGACCGTAGGTGAGCAAGGAGCGCTATCCGGAAACCCATTGAACCCGCACAGTCGCCGGGGCCGCAAAGCGAGCCCGATTAAGCAAGGATGGGTGATGATGGATAAGGTCATTGTTGGAATCGATGTCTCCAAGGACAAGCTTGATATTTGCCTGCTGCCCGCTGGAGACTTGTTTGAGGTCGCACGGACTGCTGCTGGTCTTTCAGAGCTGATTGACCGGCTGAAGCCGCTGTCCGTCGATCTTGTGGCGATAGAGGCGACGGGTGGGTTCGAAACCATTGCCTCGGCCAGTCTGGCATCGGCGGGCTTGCCCGTGGTGATCGTCAATCCGGCGCAGATCAGGCACTTTGCCCGGGCGCTCGGCAAGCACGCCAAGACCGATCCGATCGATGCCATGGTGATCGCCCGATTTGCCCAAGCCACCAAACCGGAGGTGCGCCCACTTGATGATGAAGCCACCCAACTCTTGTCCGCGCTGGTGACACGCAGGCGCCAAATCATTGAAATGATTGTCGCCGAGACGCATCGGGAGCGGACTGTTGCGGACAAACGGCTGAAGAAGAGCATGGCCCGGCTGAAGGCGGCCCTGGAGCGGGAACTTTCCGATGTCGATAGCAATATCGACAAGCAAATCCGCTTGTCCCCCCTATGGCGGGACAAGGAGATCCTCTTGTCTTCGGTGCCCGGTGTCGGTCCTGTCACCGCCCGCACCCTGATTGCCGATTTGCCGGAACTCGGCCGTCTGTCACCCAAGCAGATTGCAGCGCTGGCGGGCCTTGCGCCTTACACGCAGCAATCGGGAAAATGGCGCGGGCGATCCTTCACCAGCGGCGGCAGATCATCGGTGCGAACTGCGCTCTTCCTCGCAGCGATGGCCGCAATCCGCTACAATCCGGTCCTGGCAGCCTTCCGGAACCGACTGCTCGAAGCCGGCAAGGCACCCAAGGTCGCCATCATAGCCATGGCACGAAAACTGCTGACCATTCTCAATGCAATGATCCGGGAAAACAAACCATGGCAACCCAAAAATGCTTGACTGACCGCACAGTCGCTCACCTGAAAAATCTATGACTTAGCTGACGCTAAGATCATGATTTTTTGTCCTCTCCCACGAGGGGAGAGGGAGCATCGCATCCGGCGTCGCGTACAAGCCTCGGGTTTCCCGGGTCTCTCGTCTTTCGTCATCCTCGGCCTCCGAGCCGGGGACGACGACAGAGGGGTTGAACAGCTGTGTCCCCACTCTCCGTCATGCCGGACTTGATCCGGCATCCAGCGGGCGAGCGTCGGCGAGCCGGAAGACCGTTTCCGGAAGATGTATTTGCAAAAAAGAGTCCTTCGCGCCTTCAGACGCAGGCGCTGCTGGATCCCGGCTCAAGGCCGGGATGACGGGTGAAGGGATGCGACGTGCCCCCTCTCCCCTGGTGGGAGAGGGAGGGCCGTGTGCCGCCCTGCCCTATTCCCGCCTGGGCTCGGGCAGCGCCGTGGCCAGCATCGACCAGAAGTCGGCGCCGGTTTCGGGCGGTTCGCGGGTGGCGGTGTAGGCCAGCGCCGTGGTGCTCAGATCGAGCAGTTCGCCGGCCAGGTTGATGGTCGCCGGACCGGGCCAGGCCGGGCTGACCCGCCAGGCCATCGCCGGCGCGTCGCCGGAAGCGGGCGTCCTTGCCGCGGGGGCCTCTTCCACGGACGGTGGCGGCGGCGCGGCCTTGCTGGCGGACCGGGCCGGATGCACCAATGTGCCCGATAGCGGCAGGGACAGTTTGATCATGCTGGCGGTCATGCGCGTGGCGTCTCCTTCTGGATCGTGACGGAGCGGAGCGTGACAGGCTCCGGCCGCAAATCTACCGCCTGCGCGGTTGGACGCGGGTAAACCGAAAGGCCGGAATTTGATTAAAATGCGAGGGATTTTTGCGGCTTGAGCTCCCGCTTGCTTCGGGGGCAGAAGCATAAGGCGCGGGGCCCGTGGTGGCCGCCGCACGTCACCGCAGCTGACAGAGGCGGCAAATGCGGGGCCGCTGCCGGGGCGGGATTAGCCCCTGTCTGCGAGGCAGGCATCGCCCCCCACAGGGCAGAGATCAGGCGGCGCGGCCGCCCTTGCGGGTTCAGCCGGCTCTACTTCTCTTTGATGGAAATGCCGCCTTCGCCGATCTTGATCTCGACGCCTGTGGTCTGCCGGTCCTGGTAGACCATGTAGCCGAGAATGGCGCCGCCGACGGCGACGATGGCAAGGATGATGTAGAGCGTGTTGCGGGACATGCGCGTATTCCTGTGGCGGTGCAGAATTGCCTGCGCCGGTGTGTAGCACGGATTGGCCGATGGGGAAGCGGAATTGGGACGTCTGAGGTGAGTACCGGCCTCGTGATCTCCCCCCTTGCGGGGGAGATGTCTGCGTAGCAGACAGAGGGGGGTGAACGTGGGACTTGCACGAGGCGGAGAGATTACCCCCCTCTGCCCTGCCGGGCATCTCCCCCGCAAGGGGGGGAGATCGGGTGCAGCGCGCTCCGCCTCTCCCACCAGGGGAGAGGGAGAACAGCAGCCGCCGCCCCGGTCATCCCCTCCCTTCTTGCGCGCGGGAATTAAGCACGGCAGCAACTTCACGTTGCTATTTCCCGTGGATCGGCAGAGTGTCGCGCCAGCTCATCATGAGCGGGAGGTTTGACCATGAAACGATGCATTATGCTGTTGGCCGCAATGTCGATGTTTTCCACCGGCTTCGCCCAGGCCCACGGCGGCGGCTGCCGCAAGAGTTCTCCGCCCGGACAATGCTGCCACATGGAAACCAAAACCGGCCAGGTCCACTGCCACTGACGAAGCAGAAAGTTGAGACTGCCGCGCGCCCGATCTCCCCCGCAAGGGGGGAGATTGGGGGGTCGCGCTCCGCCTCTCCCCTGGTGGGAGAGGATACAAAATCACGGTCTTGGGCCGGCAGGGCCAAGTCGTAGATTTTGTTGGTGAGGGGGAGCGCGTACGCTCCTGGTGTTATGGCAGGCCCCTTCACCTAAAAAATCTATGACTTAGCTCACGCTAAGATCGTGAACGGCCTTCGCGCGGCGTCGCGCTCAGGCCTTCGTTCGCTGAAATCAATTTCATTGATTTCCGGCCTTCGGCCACCGCTCCGAAGCCTCTCCCACGAGGGGAGAGGGAGAAGAGCCACTACCGCCCCGGACGGCCGGTCTTGCCCGGACGGCGCTTGTTGCGGGCGGCTTCGGCCGGGTCCTCGTAGGAGCCGGCCCCGACCTTGCCGCGCTTGACGATCGGATCGGAATTCCTCTCGCTCACGGCCGTGCGCTCGCCTGGCTCGCTGGCCTGCGCGGACGCGGCCTGACCGGCCGACGGGCGGTCGCCCTTGCCGTCCAGAGGACGGGGTTTTGACGGCAGCTTGCCGGGAACCGGTTTCTCGGTGCGGCCGACGGTCATCTCGTCGAGGCTATTTTTACGAAAATAGCCTGGAGTTTCTGATGGCGCGGATTCGCTGTCTTGCTCGGCTGTGCCTCCCAAGGCATCCGCGCGGTCATTCTTGCGGAAATAGGACGATTCCCTGTTGCGCAGGATGTCCGGGTTCGGCTCCTTGGAGGGACCGCGCATCGGCTTGCCGGTGGCTGCCGCCTTGCGGCTGGCCCTGGTGTTTTCGATGCCGGCGTCGCGCGCCATCGGGTCGTCCATCATGTCGAGCTCGACCGCCTTGAGCCGCTTGACCTCGTCGCGCAGGCGGGCAGCGGTTTCGAAATCGAGATCGGCTGCGGCATCGCGCATCTGCTTTTCCAAGGCCTCCAGATGTGCCTTGAGATTGGCGCCGACCAGCGCGCCCTCGTCCTTGGCCCCGCCCTTGCCGCCGGGTGCGGAGATCGAGGCGCGGACATGGTCGCGCTCATAGACCGATTCGAGAATGTCGGAGATATGCGCCTTGACCGATTCCGGCGTGATGCCGTGGGCGGTGTTGTACTCTTCCTGCTTGGCGCGGCGCCGCGAGGTCTCCTCCATGGCGCGCTCCATCGAGCCGGTGACCTTGTCGGCATAGAGGATGACCTTGCCGTCGACGTTACGGGCGGCGCGGCCGATGGTCTGGATCAGCGAGGTCTCGGAGCGCAGGAAGCCCTCCTTGTCGGCGTCGAGGATCGCAACCAGCCCGCATTCGGGAATGTCGAGGCCCTCGCGGAGAAGGTTGATGCCGACCAGCACGTCAAACGCGCCCAGCCGCAGGTCGCGGATGATCTCGATCCGCTCCAGCGTATCGATGTCGGAATGCATGTAGCGCACCCGGATGCCCTGCTCGTGCAGATATTCGGTCAGGTCCTCGGCCATGCGCTTGGTTAGCACCGTGCACAAGGTGCGGTAGCCGGCCTGCGCGGTGGCGCGGATTTCGCCCAGCACGTCGTCGACCTGGGCGCGCGCCGGACGTACCTCGACCGGCGGGTCGATCAGCCCGGTGGGGCGGATCACCTGTTCGGCGAAGACACCGCCGGCGGCCTCCATCTCCCAGTTGCCCGGCGTTGCCGAGACGGCGACGGTGCAGGGCCGCATCGCGTCCCATTCCTCGAAGCGAAGCGGCCGGTTGTCGAGGCAGGAGGGCAGCCGGAAGCCATATTCGGCCAGCGTCGCCTTGCGGCGGAAGTCGCCCCGGTACATGCCGCCGATCTGCGGGATCGAGACATGGCTCTCGTCGATGAACAACAGCGCGTTGTCGGGAATATATTCGAACAGCGTCGGCGGCGGTTCGCCCGGCGCCCGGCCGGTGAGATAGCGCGAATAGTTCTCGATGCCCTGGCAGACGCCGGTGGCCTCGAGCATTTCCAGATCAAACCGCGTGCGCTGTTCCAGCCGCTGCGCCTCCAGCAGCCGGCCCGAGGCTTCCAGCTCGGCCAGCCGGTGCTTGAGCTCCTCGCGGATCTGTTTTGTCGCCTGGTTCAGCGTCGGCCGCGGCGTCACATAATGCGAATTGGCGTAGATCTTGACCGATTGCAGATCGCCGGTCTTCTGGCCGGTGAGCGGGTCGAACTCGGCGATGGTCTCGATCTCGTCGCCGAACATCGAGATCCGCCAGGCCGCGTCTTCAAGGTGGGCCGGGAACAGCTCGATGGTGTCGCCGCGCACCCGGAACGAGCCGCGCTGGAAATCCATGTCGCGGCGCTTGTACTGCTGCGCCACCAGGTCGGCCAGAAGCTGACGCTGGTCGATGCGGTCGCCGACCGCCATCTGGAAGGTCATGGCGGTGTAGGTTTCCACCGAGCCGATACCGTAGATGCACGACACCGAGGCGACGATGATGACGTCGTCGCGCTCCATCAGCGAGCGGGTGGCCGAGTGGCGCATACGGTCGATCTGCTCGTTGATCGTCGATTCCTTCTCGATGAAGGTGTCGGTGCGCGGAACGTAGGCCTCGGGCTGGTAGTAGTCGTAATAGGAGACGAAATACTCCACCGCATTGTCGGGGAAGAAATTCTTGAACTCGGAATAGAGCTGGGCGGCCAACGTCTTGTTCGGCGCCAGGATGACGGCGGGACGCTGCGTCTCCTCGATCACCTTGGCCATGGTGAAGGTCTTGCCCGAACCGGTGACGCCGAGCAGCACCTGGTTGCGCTCGTTCTCGTTGGCTCCGGCCACCAGATCGGCGATCGCGGTGGGCTGGTCGCCCGCCGGCTTGTACTCGGTGGCCATGCGGATCTTGACGCCGCCCTCGGATTTCTCCGGACGCGCCGGACGGTGCGGCGTCCAGGTCTTGCCGTTCTTGAACAGCGGATTGCCGCTTTCGATCAGGTCGGACAGCGCCTGCACGGTGGCGGTGTTGGCGCTGGTCGCGCCCGAGGCCTCTGCCTCTTCCATCGACATGTCGAGCCCGGCCACGGCATTGAGCCCGGCGGCGGCGCGGTCGCGCGGATTGTTGCTGGCGCCCATCGAGGTGCCGCGCGCGGATTTGGCATCGCCGGATTTGCCGGGCTTGTCCTTCTTGCCCGCGGCCTTGCCTTTCGGAGGCAGCGCGGCGGCCTCCTCGGCGCTGAGCTGGCCGGCCTTGCGCCGGTGCTTGCCGGCCTGCGAGCGGATCTCGCGGTTTTCCGCCTTGCGCCGCGCCTTGACCGCATCCAGCTCGGCTTCCCTGGCCAGATCCGCGGCCCAGTCGGCAATCGAGCCGGAGGATGACACCGGCGCACCGCTCAGCGGCCGCTGCGGCGCTTCCTCGAAGCCATCGAATTCGGAGCCATCCGCAGCGGATGATTTTGCAGGGGTTTTTGCCATGGCCGCAATATGGGCAGAGTCGATGGCGAAAGAAAGGGGCGCGCGGGGCAAAAGGGGAACGAAACAGCTCCATGCTGACAGGAGGTGTCAGCAGCAGAGCAAGCGGTGCGAGCGGCGGCCCGGCGCCATGGTCTCAGCACAGCTTTGCGGCGCGGCGGCAAGAGGAGATATTACAACTTACAGTATTTTCATGTATTATACCGTCAAGGGAGGGGTGACCATGAGCAGTCCATCTGAAGAAATGCGCAAGGCATGGGCCGAATACGAGTGCCGGCCCGAGCGCATGATCAAGATAGACTTCGGTCCGGACACCATTCGGGTGGCGCCGCCGACGGTTAATGCCTGGATCGCGCTGGAACAGGTGCTTGCGGCACACGGATACACCATCCGTATTGAAGACACCGACAGCTATAATTGCCGGGACATGAAATCGGGCCAGTCAAAAAGTCTGCACGCTTACGGCATTGCGCTCGACATCAACTGGAAGACCAATCCCTATATCGACCACGCCGGCCAGCGCAAACCGCGTTTCTCGGACAATGCCGATCAGAGCGGCCGGGCCGAGGACGTCCGGCTCGGCCGCGCCGATACCGACATGACCCGTGCCATGGTCGATGCCGCGCTGGCGATCAAAACCGTGGAGGGAAAGCAGGTCTTTGGCTGGGGTGGTGACTGGCGAACCATCAAGGACGCCATGCATTTCCAGATCGAGGTCACCCCGGAGGAACTCGGCAAGGGCATTGATTGGTCCACGGCCCCCGGAACGGAGCTATTATCCGCTGCTGATGATCACCTAACCGCGGCCCCGCCCGGAGAACAGGAGAACGCAATCATGGAACTTCCGAAAATCTTCTTCGACACTGTCAGGGCCAGCCTGTTCGGCGGCAAGCTGTCGCAATCCGCAGTCGACAACATCAACACCATAACCGGATACTGGCTGAAGCATTATCCGGGACAGCCGCTGAACCAGCTGGCCTATATTCTGGCGACCGTGAAGGCCGAGGTCGGCGACAACATGCAACCGGTCCGGGAAGGCTTCGCCAAGGATGACGACGAAGCGCGCAAGAAGCTGGCCCACCGCCCATATGCCAAGCCGGATGGCCCTTACGGCCACGCCTATTACGGGCGCGGCTATGTCCAGCTGACCCACCTGCACAACTACAAGACCCAAAGCGCCAAGCTCGGCGTCGACCTGGTGAAATTCCCGGACAAGGCACTGGAAACCCCGATTGCGCTGCAAATTCTTGTGAATGGCATGCTGGCTGGCGACTTCAACGGCAAGGGTTTTGGTCTCGGCCACTATGTCAACGAGACCGAGCAGGATTTTGTCGGCGCCCGCCGCACCGTCAACGTCCAGGATAGGGCGGAGGAAATCGCCGGCTACGCCAAGCTTTTCCTCGGCGCGCTGCAGCTGGTCAGGCTGGACGAGATGGATACCGCCGCACCACAACCGCAGCCCCAGACTGACGATTTGCAAAGCGGGATCGGACGCGAACTGGCGGAAACCAATGCCCTGCTCCGGCTTGTGCTGGCCAGGCTCGACAGCGCGTCCGGCATCACCGCGCCGTCGGGCGCCGCCGTTCCACCCGCAGCTCCACCCCTGCAACCGGGCCAGGCCGCAGCGGCGCTGCTGCAGCAACTGGGCCTCGGATCGGTGCCGCCGGAACGGCTGGCTGCCTTGCTGAGCGAGCTGGAGAAGACCGGCATCATCACGCCGGGCCAGCACCTGACACCGGTCAACCGCGCCCTCGGCGACACCATCGGAAAAGCGCTCAACGGCAAGAAGACGGTGATCGGGATCGCCGGATTGCTGGTGTCGATGTTCCTGCCGCAACTGGCCCCCCTCACCACCTTCCTGACAAACGCTGCACCCGTGGACGGGGCACTGATTGACCCCGGAACCGCAAAAATTGCTGTTGGCGCGCTTCAGGAAAAACTGATGCCGCTCGCCTCGATCATCACCGCCTGGGGCGGGCTGGGCAAGATCGACAAGTGGATGCACAAGCCCGCGATCACCACGCTTGCCGAACTGCTGGCAGCGGCGCGGAAATAGGCCTTTGCCGGCAAGGCTTGGCCTGCCGGCCGGCTCCAAATCGCAGGCAGCCAACGCCCACACGCAATTTCGCCACAGGCGTCTGCAACAGCGCCATGTGCAAGCGGACATGCATCCCGCCGGCATGCTCTCCTGGCTGCCCGTATGATGCTGCCCGGCTTCAACATCACATTCTGTCACCCATGTTTGGAGGCGAGGGGCCGAACATGGCAGGCGTTCGGCCACGCGCTCAGACATGACAGAGAAAACCGGCATAGCGCGCAGCCGTCATCCTAAATATGCGTCTAGGCTTCCGGCCCGGATATGATACAAACCCGGCAACGTGGCAGCTGTACGAAGCCTCATACATTTGTTGAGCCCACAGCCCAGATTTACCGACGAAGGCAATATGGACACAACACTTTCCGCTCCCCTCATCTTTCTCGACCCGAGCGGGTTGATTACCGGCTGGAGCGAAGGCGCCGAGCGGTTGCTGGGATGGAAGCCCGATTATATCGTCGGCAAGCCCTATTCCGATATTTATGACGAGCGCGGCTTTTACATCGGCGCGGACGGACCGCTGGATCTCGATTCGGTCTCCGTGCCAACGCCCGACAAAGGCCGCGTGGTCGCCTTGAGAAGCTCGCAAACCAAGCATCTGCTGGAACGGCTCGATCTGACCATGACCAATGCCGATGTCATCGGCGCCTGGAACTGGGATGTCTCCGAAGACCTGATTTTCACCGACGGCCGTTTTGCATCGGCCTTTGGTCTTGACTCTCAACAGATCAACAAGGGCCTGCCGCTTGAGCAGTTTCTCAACAGGATTCATGAGAATGACCGGGCGCGGGTCGCCGACGAGATCGTCCGCACCATTGAAACAGGCTCGGCCTACAACAGCGAATTCCGCCTGCGCCGGCCCGACGGATCTGTCTCTTATGTGCTGGCGCAGGGAAAACTCGTCAAAGGCAGCCAGGGCAAGGCCGACCGGTTCCCCGGTGTGTTGTTTGACCTCACCGCCCGCCGCAAGGCGGAAATGGACGCGCAGGCCCAGCGTGAGCGCTACCGCAACCTGTTTGAAAATCTGGAATCGGGTTTCTGCGTTATCCGCATGATCTGGGACGACGACGGCAAGCCGGTCGACTACGAGTTCATCGAAGCCAACAAGGCGTTCCCCAGACACACAGGCATCACCGAGCCGGTCGGCAAATGGATGCGGCGCGACATTGCGCCAGGCCACGAACAGTACTGGTTCGATCTCTACGGCAATGTGGCGCGCAGCGGCGAACCGGTCAACGCCGAAAGCCCTGCAAGTGAACTCGACGGCCGCTGGTTCCAGGTCCAGGCATTCCCGATTGACGGGAGCGGCTCCGGCAATGTGGCCGTGCTGTTCACCGATATTACCAAGAACAAGCGCGCCGAACTGCTGCTCAAGGCCAGTGAAGAGGAATTCCGGTCGCTGGCGCAATCCATGCTCAACCACATCTGGACCGCAACACCGGACGGCAAGATAGAATGGCTCAACGACCGGGTGCTGGCCTATAGCGGCGAAACCTCGGAAAAACTGAGGGGCGACGGATGGGCCGGCATTGTCCACCCCGAGGATTTTCCGGGCGCGGCTGCCGCCTGGTCCGAAGCGCTGGACAGCGGTGAGGTTTATCAGGTCGAATTCCGCATTCGGCGTCATGACGGCAATTACCGCTGGCATGTGGTCCGCGCCATGCCGGTGAAGAATGAAAACGGCGAAATCAGCCGGTGGGTGGGCAGCAACACTGACATCGAGCATGCGAAACTCAACGAGGCAGCTCTCGCCGAACTCAACGCCACGCTCGAAGAGCGGATTGAGGAACGCACCGAGGAACTGGTGCAGTCACAAAAGGCGCTGCAGCAATCCCAGAAGATGGAAACCATCGGCAAGCTGACCGGCGGCGTTGCGCATGATTTCAACAACCTGCTGCAGGTCGTGGCCGGGAACCTGCAATTGCTGGCCAAGGATGTGGCGGGCAACGAGCGCGCCGAAACCCGGGTCAAGAATGCCCTGGCCGGCGTCGACCGCGGCGCCAAGCTGGCAAGCCAGTTGCTGGCCTTCAGCCGGCGGCAGCCGCTGGAGCCGAAGGTGATCAATGTCGGCCGTTTTGTCCACGGCATGGACGATCTTCTGCGCCGCTCCATCGGCGAAACAGTCGATATCGAGGTCGTCGTTGCCGAGGGGCTCTGGAACACACTAGCCGATCCGACCCAGGTCGAAAATGCCCTGCTCAACCTCGCCATCAATGCACGCGACGCCATGGACGGCGCCGGCAAGCTGACGATCGAAGCTTCCAACGCCAGCCTCGATGACAGCTATACAGCCGGCCTGGATGACGTCAGCAGCGGAAACTATGTCCTGCTCGCCGTCACCGATACCGGCAGCGGCATGGACGAGGCTACACTGGAGCAGGTGTTCGAACCGTTCTTCTCCACCAAACCCGAAGGCAAAGGCACTGGCCTGGGCCTTTCCATGGTCTATGGCTTCGTCAAGCAGTCCGGCGGCCATATCAAGATCTACAGCGAACCCGGCCACGGCACCACGGTCAAGCTGTATCTGCCCCGCGCGCTCGGTGAGGAAGAACAGGAAGTGCTTGCGCCTTGCGGCCCGGCCAGGGGCGGCACCGAGACCATTCTGGTGGTCGAGGACGATGAGGATGTCCGCGCCACCGTCGTCGAGACGCTGAGCGACCTCGGCTATCGTGTGCTGACCGCGCGGGATGCCCAGGGCGGCCTCGCGGTAATCCAGAGCGGTGTTCCCGTCGATGTGCTGTTCACCGACGTGGTGATGCCCGGCACGCTGAAAAGCCCGGAAATGGCCAAGCTCGCCAAGGCCAGCAAGCCGGACCTGGTGGTGCTGTTCACCTCCGGTTACACCGAAAACTCCATCGTCCACGGCGGCAAGCTCGACCCCGGCGTGGAACTGTTGTCCAAACCCTATACCCGCGAGGCGCTGGACGGCCGCATCCGTCATCTCATCGCCAATCAGCACCAGCGTTCCGGGCCAGCCGCCGACAAAGCTGTTGCGGCCCAGCCGGTTGCAGCCACGCCGGTTGCAGCCAAGCCGGTTGCAGCCAAGCCGACCGTGGACACCAGCAGCGTTCCGGCGCAGCCCGAAACCGGGGTAACCGGTCAGCCCAGGATGCGGGTTCTGCTGGTCGAGGACGAGGCCCTGATCCGCATCAACACTGCCGACATGCTCGAGGACATGGGCCATGCCGTGGTTGACGCCGGAACCGCTGCCGAGGCTCTTGAAGCGGCCTCCGCTCAGGAATTCGATATTCTTGTCACCGATGTCGGTCTGCCTGACATGAAGGGCGGCGAGCTGGCCAAGGAACTGCGCCGGCAACAACCGGGCATCGGCATTGTCTTCGCCACCGGCGAAAGCCAGCTTCCCGAAGGGGCCGACGTGGATGCGGTGTTGCTGACGAAACCCTATTCCGACGAGGCACTGAAGGCAGCCTTGGACAAGACCCGGTAAACGGCCCTTCAGGCCCGGCATGAACCGGATATTAACAGCGTGTTAACCATATATTCAGGCTTGCCGTGTTCGACAGGGCTTTCACCACAGACCGCCGGCGCCGGCCGCAGCAAACCGAACAGGAAACCGACATGATCCGCAAATTTTTGACCGTTACCTCGCTCGCACTCGTTCTGGCAGCCTGCAGCGACGACTCGTCCGAAGACGCCAAGACCGCACCTGCGGAAACTCCGGCCGTGTCGGAAGCAGAAACAAGCAAGGCCGCCGAAGAAGCCGCGGAGGCGGAGCTGAAGGCCAAGGCCGAGCGCGAGGCGCGCATCAAGCTTGAAGCCGAGGAAAAGGTTCGCGCGGAAATGGCCGCTGAAAAGCAGGCCGCGGAAGAAGCTGCCGCCAAGGCAGCCGAAGCAGCCGCAGCCAAAGCGGCAGAAGACGCCGCGGCAAAGAAAGCCGCCGCAGAGGCTGCCGCCAAAGCCGCGCTGGAAAACGACACGTTTGAAAAGCTGCAGGCCGACGAGGCCCTGAGGATCCAGGCCGAGCGCGAGGCCCGCATCAAGCTTGAAGCCGAAGAAAAGGTCCGCGCGGAGATGGCGGCCGAGAAGAAGGCGGCCGAGGCGGCGGCACAGCAAGCGGCCGAGGACGAAGCGGCCATGGCCGCGGAGAAAGCAGCGGCTGAAAAGGCTGCCGCGGAAGAAGCCGCCCGTCCCAAGACCCAGGCAGAACTCGAAGCCGAAAAAATGCAGAAAACCATCGACGATGTCGGCAACGCCATCAACGCCGTCGGTGATCTGCTGAAGAAGTGATCCGATCCGGCGAATGTCTTCCGCCGCCGTCAAAGGCGGCGGGACGGCAGCTTTCTTGCACTTGTCGCCGGGCCTGTCTTCGGATGGTCCGGCGGTTTTGTTCTGCGTCCCCCTTACCGCCTGATTTGCTCGTAGGCCGCCTGCAGCGCCTCAGCCGCGGCTTTTGCCTCGCTTGAAACGTCACCCGACAGCAAGTCGGTTTGCTCCAGCGGATCAGCGTCGAGATCAAACAGCATCTGCGGCATGTCCTGCACGGCCACCAGCTTGTAGCGGGCGTCGCGGATGGCCCAGCCATAGACATCCGGGCCGGCCGGCGGGATGTTGGAAAAATGCTCGATATAGACATGCTGGCGCGCCGTACTCCCTCCGCCAAACGCTGGCGCAAGATCGACGGCATCGGGCGTTTGCGGATGACCACCGGACAGGGCTGCAATGGTGGCAAACAGGTCGGTGGAATTGACCAGCGCATCGCTGCGCCCGGCCGTGACGCCGGGGCCCTGAATGATCAACGGCACATGGGTGCCGCCCTCGAAGATGCCGCCCTTGGCGCCACGCGCCCCATACAATCCGCCGGCGACCTTGCCCGGCGTGCCGTTGTCGCCAATGAACACAACCACCGTATTGGCCCGGACACCGGCGGGCATCGAGGCGAGCAAGCGGCCGATTTCGGTGTCCATCGCCTCAAGCATGGCATTGTAATAGGGCAAGGGATTGCGCCTGATCTCGCCGGCATCATCCACGAGACCGGTGGCGCTGTGCAGGTCTGCCGGCGGCAGATGGAACGGCGCGTGCGGTGCGTTATAGGCCAGCCACAGGAACCACGGGGCTTGCTGCGCCGCGATCCAGCCGATCGCCCGGTCGGTGAAGACTGTCGTGGCGTAGCCATCGACCTCGATCACCTTGCCATTTTCAACGCCGTCCCAATGAGAATAGTCGCGCACAGCACCCTTGTAGGTGCCGTAATAGCCGGTGACGCCAAGTTGCGCCGGATGGTCGAGGCCATCCTCCGCACCGGCCAGATGCCATTTGCCAATGACGGCGCCGGCATAGCCATTGCCGCTAAGCACATCGAACAGGCTGGTTTCATTAACAGACAGCCCGGCGCCGCCCTTCTGCGTGATCGCCGCGCCGACCCCGGTGCGAAAGCCGTATTTGCCGGTCATGATGGTCGCCCGCGTTGGCGAGCAAGTCGGCGCGGCATAGGCGCTATCGAACACCATGCCCTGACCGCACAGCGTTTCAAGCACGGGCATCGGCGCCTGATCCTTGCCGACGTTGTAACAGCGCGAGGCATCAAGCCCCATATCGTCGGCGATGATCAGCAGGACATTGGGTTTGCCAGGGGCCGTCTGCGCGGCTGCCGGCAAGACCGAAAGCGCGATCAGTGCCAGGGCGGCAAGAGATGGGCAGCAACGCATGCGGGGATCCTCCGGGGACAGCGCGAAATGCGGATTTACGGTCTCTGCTTGACAAAGGACGCGTCCGGCTTGCCGGAAAAGCACCTGATGACCCAGGGATAGGCGTCGGTGACATAATAGGCATATTGGCCGTCCACCACCATGCCGTTGCAAGCGTCGAGATCGCCGGCGCCGGTGAACTCGAAATCATCCACATACATGCCGTCATAGGCACCGCCGGGATCGCTGGCCGAAGACGGGCGGGTGCCGGCTTTCAGGCTGTAACCGGATTTTGCCTTGCGCACGGCGCCGGTCTCGTCCTTGAAATAGCTGCCATAGATCGGAAAACCGTCGGCAGCAAAGCCGATCACCGGAGACCCGCCGTCACCGGGCTGGTCGTCAAACATCGCCATCGGATTGCCGTGATAGTGATACTGGCCATTGGGCTGGGTGTGGGCGTTGTGCCTGTCTGCGCCAAAACCTCCTCCCGGGCCGAGCGGATCGAGCAGCCACTTGTCATTGGTGCGGCATCCGATCGCCACATTTCCGTTGGCATCGGCACGGTCGCCATCCGGACGGTAGCAGCCTGCCGAAAGGATATCGACCACCACGCCATTGAGCAGTATCGCATCATAGCTGCGCTGGTCGAGCGGCGTCGCGGAAGCCTGCAGCTTCGGATTGCGCGCGACCGTGAAACTGCCGGAGATCGCCGTCACCGGCGCGACAAAGGGGTGGGCGCTGCCCTCCCCGGTATCGTGATTGGGGATAGAGTTGGATTCGATCACGCAACGATCGTTGAAGGCCGTGACATGAACCGCGCCCTCGAGCTGGTTGTTTTGCTGGGTGTCGGTGACCGCCGAGGAATAGCGGTTCTCGTAGCTGGCGCAATCGGCTGTGCGGCTGGCGAAAATCGCATCGGTGATGTCGAGGCTGGTGGCCTCGTGCGCCATGACCGGAAAAGCGATTGCCGCGGTGAAAACGCCTGCCAGCGCCGAACTCACAACCAGCGCCAATCTGGGGGAAATGGATGGGAGCAAAGTCATGGGTACGTCCTTTTCATGTACATCTTGCGATCGCTGCTTGTGAAAATGTACCCGCCGCGCCCGCAAAATTGAACTTACAATTTGGAAAGGTGGAGCGATGCGCCAGACCCCTGAGGGCGCCGGCAACGCCATCGGCCATATGCTGAAAGAGTGGACCTGATCCGGTTGAAATACCCTGAGCATCACCGGGGTGATGCGGACAAAGAGCTTGAGCAGCCGGACTGCTCCACGGACTGTCCGGCGTTGTTTTGCACGTATTAGGGTTGGCGCATCTCCATCAAATAACACGGGAATTCGGTCAATTTGGACAAAATGCAACGCAAGATGCAGCGAAGTTCAGCCACATCCTAAGAGTTCCTTAGGAATTTGATAACTACAATTACAGGTAGATTTTTTAAAGAAAACAATTTTGCCATCGCCGGACCGGGTGCCTGATGTTCAGCATTCACACAAACCGATCAGCCATGACAGCGCTTGCCACGCTCAGGCAGATTGATGCGCAAATGCAAACCACGATGCAGCGCATCTCGACCGGGCTGCGGATCAACGACGCCTCCGACAATGCCGCCTATTGGTCCATTGCAACCACCTTGCGGTCCGATATCAAGGCCAAGGGCGCGGTTGCCGACACGCTGGGCCTGTCCCGCGCCATGACGGATATTGCCTCGGCCGGAATGAGCCAGGCCGTCGATCTCGCCGCCGAAATCAAGGCCAAGCTGGTGCTGGCGAGCGAACCCGGCGTGGACAAGACCAAGATCAACAAGGAACTCGACGAGCTCAAGGCGCAACTTGTCAGCGTTGTGCAAAGCTCGTCATTCAATGGCCAGAACTGGCTCTACGGGTCGCCTGAGATCATCTCCATGCCGGCCTCGATCAAGGACTATGGCGGCTTCACCAGCGTCGGCTATATCGAGGTCGACAAGGGCGCGACGACGCTGATCGACCCCGGCAACAACAGCAATGGCATTCTGACACGGGATCGCAATGTCACGACCGCCGGCGGGTCCGCGGAAACCTTCTATCTGCTCGGTTCCGGAACATCGGGCACCGCCAGGCAAATCACTCTCGACGCCAGCACCACGGCTGACGATCTGAGCGGCATGGTCCAGGCCATGGATGAAATAGAACAGAACCTGATCGACGCCAATGCCATGCTCGGGGTCAAGGCAAAAGGCCTTGAACGGCAGGAAGCCTTTACCAAGACGCTGATCGAAGTCTCCAAAAAAGCCCTCGGCCGGCTGGTGGATGCGGACATGGAAGAGGAAATCGCCCGGCTGAAAGCGCTGCAGGTGCAAAAACAACTGGCAATCCAGGCCCTGTCCATCGCCAATTCCGAGCCGGAAATGATTCTGCAGCTGTTCCGATAGGGCTTCAAAGCCAATGCGCGTGACCGCCGCCCACCCTCACAGGCCGAGCAATCCTTCCAGATAATGCTGCTCGATGCCGAACATTTTCTTGATCTCGGCGATCTGCTGGAGCACCGTCTCGCGGTCGCGGCCGGCGCGGCCGTCCTTTTCAGCGACGATCAGATTGTTTTTCGGCGTATGCGCATCGGAGACGAATTCGAACACCTTGGTCTTGTAGCCGTTGAGCTCCAAGAGCAGGGCGCGCAGCGTATCGGTGACCATCTCGGCCTGGCGCTCAAGGAAGATGCCGTGCCTGAGCAGCGGCTCAAACCGCGCGTCGGCCTGCCCCGCCTCCATCTGCCGCCGGATTTGCTTGTGGCAGCAGGGCGCCACCGCAATCAGCGAGGCGCCTGAGCTGATGCCCTTGAAGATGGCGTCGTCGGTCGCCGTGTCGCAGGCATGCAGCGCAATCACCGCATCGGCGCCGGCGGCATCGAACTCGGCGATGCTGCCCGCCTGAAAGCTCAGCCCCTCAAAGCCGGAGGCCTTTGCGGTGGCGTTGCCATCAGCCACCAGCTGCGCGCGCAGCTCGACACCGACAATGCGCACCGGCTGCTTCGCCACCGTGGCGAGATAGTCGTAAAGCGCGAAATCGAGATAGCCCTTGCCCGCGCCCATATCGACGATCAGCGGCCGCCCGGATTTGATCGCGGCAACCAGCGGCGCAAAAATCTCCACCATCTTGTTGATCTGGCGGAACTTGTCCTGCGCATCGTTGCGGATCGCACCATTCTTGCCGGCGATGCCCAGCGCCTTCAGCCAGGGCTTGTCGGTTTCCGTCAAGGGCCGGTTCTTGGCCCGGTTATGATCCGTCGACGGCGGCTCGCGGCCCTCGACCTCGCTGCGCTTGAGCCGCTGTTTGTCGCCATTGCGCTCGAACAGCATGTCGAACCCGGTGGTCGCCAATTGCGCACTGCGGAACGCATGTTTGAGGCCGTCGCGCAACAGCGCCAGCGCCTCCGGCTCGTCAAGATTCTTGATCGTGTCGCGGGTCTTGTAGCGCCAGGTGAAGGAGTATTTCTCGCCGGTCTTGACCGTGATCTTCTTGACCAGCACCGCCTTCAGCTCCGGCTCGTCCCCGTGGTAGCCGCCGAGTTTGAGCTGCACCAGCGCCCCGCTCGCAAATGCGTCCCTGGTGGCAGTCAGCAGCTCTTCAATACGATCGGGGGCGTTCAAGGGCATTCCTTCGGGGTCAGCAGGTGGGCTTTTGCGCAAACCTGGCGCGGTCGGGGTTTCTTCTACCTGCGTGAGCCGGAGATGCAAATCAGGATTTGCGGATTATGGGGGTGCGCTGAGCGCAGCGGCCGGAAGACCTGATCCAACAGGCCAGCCTGAAACATTGACTGAAGCTGTTGGAGGCCCCTTCGCAAGCCTCCGGCTTATGGGCTGGTATCGACGCTTCCGGGCCGTAGGAGGCCTTTACGCTGTCCGCGGCGAAAGTCGGCAAGGAGCCCTTTTGTAACATTAGGGCCATTCCTTTCATCGCCACAATTGCTTCGAAGAGGTCGCGCTCGTATTCCTAATTTGGTTCTATCGCCTTTGCGCAAAGACTGGGAGAATGAAAATTGCGACCAACATAATCGATATCATCGCGGTTTGGCGTCAGACTGTTGAGAACTCCAGTGAATTGTCCACCTAATTTGAGGCAACCCCATGTCTGTCGAAAACGTAATGGCCCAAATCGCGCGCTTTCTCGAATCAGAAACGGCCGAGGTGTTGTGTATCCGCGGCAATTGGGGGACTGGCAAAACCTACAGTTGGGATGGGGCCCTCAAAGAGGCTGTCACCAATAAGAGGATTGGGCGAGACAAGTACGCTTATGTGTCCCTCTTTGGCGTAAACAGCCTCGCCGACCTCAAGCAAGAGATCATCCATCAGACCATCGACGTGGATCAAGTTGGTAAGTCGTTCGACTTTCAGGACGTGGAATCTTATGTCAAAGGCGCATTCCCTGGCATTCTGAAGCTGGGCGGCTTGGCCGGAAAATTCCTCGGTGAAAATTACACCAGTGCGGGGGTTGCGGTCATGTACATGCTCGTCAGAAACCGCATAATTTGCATCGACGACTTGGAACGCAAGGGCAAAGACCTTCGAAGTGCCGACGTCCTTGGGTTGGTGTCCCAGCTTCGGGAAGACCGGAATTGCAAGGTGGTTATCCTGTTGAACGACGAGCGTCTGGATGGTGAAGATAGAGCCATGTTCGGGGGCTATCTGGAGAAGGTCGTGGATATTAACCTACGCTTTAGCCCAACTGCGATGGATTGCGCAGATATCGCGCTAAAGGTGTTTGATGGAACCAATGAAATCAAACAGTTGGTACGCGAACGGACTACGAAGCTCGGAATCGACAACGTTCGCGTAATCCGCAAACTGTATTCCTTCGTGCAGCAAATCCAACCGCTTTTGACGCATTATAAGCCCGGCGTATTCCTCAGCGTCGCGCACACAATTGTGTTGATGGGCTGGTGTCACCTTCAGCCGGAAATCGCGCCAAGTAAGGACTTCATAGTCCGCCGAAAAGGCAGCCTAACGGATTATATGTCAAAAGAGAAAGGTGAACTTACCCCTCAGGAGCTGGAGTGGATCAAGCTAATTGCCGATTATGGATACAGCCACACCGATGAGTTTGACGTCACATTGTTAAAGGGGATCGAAGATGGCTACTTCACCAAGGAAATCATCGATAAACATGCGACCGAATTAAACCAAAGGGTTGAAGCAGGTTTAGCCGCAGATGAACTTAGCAATGCATGGCGCGAATTCCACGACTCCTTCGATGACGATCTGAACGGGAAGCTAAAACGCTTTGAAAGCTGTATTACAAAGAGTGCAAAATTTTACTCTCTCAGTGACGTGATTTCAGTAGTGAACTTGTTTCGTGATTTGGATCGACGGCGCGACGGCGACGCACTTCTGGACGTTTACCTTGAGGCACGGCGCGGGAAACGCGGTGTCTATAATTTCAGTGATGTAGAGTTGTTTGGGCGTCGTCTTGACGATGACATCAAGGAAAAACTGTTGGCGTTGGAAGAGCAAGAAAAACCATCGACGCCAGTTGAAGAACTGTTCCTAATGCTCGCAGATGACGGCCACAACAGAGATATCACTGAGCGATTGGCCGCACTTCCAGTTGAAGAGTACGTCCGAGTGCTCAAACACCACAAGGGCCATGAGTTCAAGGTGCTGCGTAGCGCCCTGACCCAGTACAACAGGCTTGCAAACCCCGATATCTATAACATTGAAATTATGCAAAAAACTAATAATGCACTGCAGCAAATAGCGGAGGAGAATCTTGTCAATAAGGTTAGGGTGAGCCGCTGGGGTATAGCTGAACGCCTCGCAAAAATACCACCGGAGGAGCCTCAACCGACTGGTGCCACCGAAAGCCCAACATCGTAAACTCCAAGCTACGAGAGAGCCAGCTTACCACCCGATACGGTGGAGGCTTGCCATCTTGCTAAGGTCCGAAAGGTCCGCGTAGCTGCCGTTAGTGCAATCTGCACCGAAAGCCCACTTCCGGCCCGCACCAGCCGCTTGCATAGCCGGCCAAATTCCCCCGCCCCTCTCATCAATGTTCGGCCGCCGGTCATCCTCTCCGATGACCGGCGGCCGAGGTGTTTTGGGAGGCCTTGAGGCTCAGCCAAGCCCGCCATTGTACCAGTCGTGCAGCTTGACTTCGGTCGCGCTGCCGGCATCGCTGAGCATCTTGGCGAACATCTGCGGGTCCTGGGTGCCGCCGTCGCGGCCGCGGTAGTGGTAGGGAATGGCCATGGCCGGCGCGAATTCGGCCACCGCATCGGCGGCCTGTTCGGCGTCCATTGTGAACGGCAGGTTCATGCACACAAAGGCCAGGTCGATGTTTTCGAGCGCCCGCATTTCCGGTGTGCCTTCGGTGTCGCCGGAGATGTAGACGCGGGCTCCGTCGATGGTCAGCACGAAGCCGAGATCGCCGCGCTCCTTCGGGTGAAAATCCTGCCTGTCGGCGGAAATGTTGTAGGACGGAATGGCCCCGATATCGATGCCCATCATCGCCGTGCTGCCGCCCGGCGCAATGACCTCGGTGCGGGCCTGAAGATCCTCCGGCATCATGTCCTTGACATCGGCGTTGGTCAGGATCGGAACCGACGCCAGGCTAGCAAGAAGATCGGCATTGTAGTGGTCGCCGTGCCGGTGGGTGATCAGGATCAGGTCCGGTGCGGCCATCCCCTCATATTGCGCAGCCTCGCCGACCGGGTCGACATAGACCGTGCCCGCCGGGGTCTCCATGACAAAGGAGGCGTGCTCCACCGGATGAATCACGATCTTGCCGTCCATCAGGCTGAAGCTCGCGGCATGCGCGGCGGCCATGCCGAGCGATGGCAGCAGCGTGACGGCTCCCAAGGCGGCAGTGCCGCCGATGATGAAATTGCGTCTGGTCGTCATGACAGTTTCCCTCATTGTGTTTGGTTGGTTGGACTGAGACTGTGTCAGATGCAGCACGGCGGCGAAAATTCAAGACCGGTCTGATCCGGGACGAACAGAAGAACTTCAGCGCAGGATGCGGACCCAGCGCGCCAGATTGAGCAGGCTTGCCAACGCGGCTGCGACATAGGTGAGAGCTGCGGCCTTGAGCACGCTGCGGGCGCCCGCCAGATCCTCGTCTGCGAGATAGCCGCCCTCGCGCAGGATCGGCAGCGCCTTGTTGAAACTGGCGTCATATTCCACCGGCAGCGTGACCAGGTGGACCAGAATGCGCACGGCGAGCAGGCCGATGCCGATCAGCGCCATGCCGAACATGGCGAGCGGCGATCTGAGCAGGATGGCCAGTACCGGAGCCGCAATGAAAAAGACGGAGGCCACCTTGTCCGTCGCCATGGCGAGGCCCGCCAGCGACTGGCGCAGGGCAAGCCCGCGTTCGCCGCGATGATGCTGCAGCGCGTGGCCGACCTCATGGGCGGCGACCGCAACGGCGGTGAGATTGGCGCCGTCGAAATTGGAGTGTGACAGACGCACCACGCGGGCTTCCGGATCGTAATGATCGCCGGCGTCCGTCGCCTCGACGCGCACGCCTTCAAGCGCCAGGCTCTCGACCAGATGCTGCGCCATCTCGCCACCGGTGCCCGGAAAATCCGGCCTGTGCCCGCCGTGGCGGCGCATGGTGTGGCCAACCCAGTATTGCGGCGCATAGATGGCGGCGAGCACCGCCACAAACCCGATAATACCCAGGAAAACCATTTCAGTCCTTGTCGAGAGCCAGATCTGTCGCTCTCTACATAGGGTGCGGCGCCTGCCGTATAAAGGGCAGGCCGAGCAGGCGCTCCAGGACCTGTGCTGTCATCGCGGCATGACAGCCGGTGCCCACGCCGGGTCACCACCGGCTTGACGAAGCGCCCGATGTGGCATTCGATGACTCCCTGTCTTGGCCAGGTGCCGCGTGCCCCTGCCCAAAACGCAGGCCGACCGACAATCTTGAAAGGACCGTCCCGATGATCCGTCCCCTCGCCGCCCTCGCCTCAGCCGCCCTTGCCCTGGCTCCAATCGCAGCCAGCGCCCAGGAAGCGGCGATCTATTCTTCGATGGATGCGGTGCATCCGGTCTGGGCGAAAAGTGCGATGGTTTCGGTGCAGGAGGCGGTTGCCGCAGAGATCGGGCTGCAGGTGCTCAAAGACGGCGGCAATGCGGTGGATGCGGGCGTCGCCGTGGCGCTGGCGCTGGCCGTCACCCTGCCCCGCGCCGGAAACCTCGGCGGCGGCGGCTTCATGATGGTGCATGACGCCAAGTCGGGCGAGACCAGGGCCATCGACTACCGCGAGATGGCGCCCGCCAGCGCCACCCGCGACATGTATCTCGACGCCGAGGGCAATGCCGACAGCAATCTGTCGCGCTTTCACGGCCTCGCCGTCGGCGTGCCCGGCACCGTGGCCGGCATGCAGCTGGCGCTCGAGACCTATGGAACCATGACGCTGGCTGAGGCCGCGGCCCCGGCGATCAAGCTAGCGGAAGACGGTATCGTGGTCACCGCCGATCTGGCCGACAGCCTCAAGGCGCTGGAGAAGCGGCTGAAGACCTGGCCGGCTTCGGCTTCGATCTTCTACAAGCCCGACGGCAGTTTTTACGAACCCGGAGATGTGCTGAAACAGCCGGATCTGGCGGCAACATTGAAGAAGATCGCGGCGGAAGGCCCGGACGGGTTCTACAAGGGGGAAGTGGCGGAGGCGATTTCGGCGTCGGTTCAGGAAGCCGGCGGCGCGATGAGTCTCGAGGATCTGGCGGGCTACAAGGCCGTGATCCGCGCGCCGGTCAGCGGCAATTATCGCGGCTACGACATCGTCTCGATGCCGCCGCCAAGCTCCGGCGGCACCCACATCATCCAGATCCTCAATGTGATGGAGGGCTATCCGATCGGCTTTCTCGGTCACAATTCGTCCGGCACTATCCACCTGATGGCAGAGGCCATGAAGCGCGCCTATGCCGACCGCTCGGAATATCTCGGCGACCCGGATTTCGCCGACGTGCCGGTCAAGGCCCTGACCTCGAAAGACTATGCGGCCAAGATCCGCGAGGGCATCAGCCTCAACCGCGCCACGCCCTCGGCCACGATAAAGCCGGGCAAGCTAGCGCCTTACGAGAGCGACCAGACCACGCATTTCTCCATCGTGGACAAGGACGGCAACGCTGTGTCCAACACCTACACGCTGAATTTCTCCTATGGTTCGGGCATGACCGCGGCCGGCACCGGCGTGCTGCTCAACAACGAGATGGATGATTTTTCCGCCAAGCCGGGCGTGCCCAATGCCTATGGCCTGATCGGCGGTGACGCCAATGCGGTCGAACCCGGCAAGCGGCCGCTGTCCTCGATGAGCCCGACGATTGTGTTGAAAGACGGCAAGCCGTTCCTGGTCACCGGCAGTCCCGGCGGCTCGCGCATCATCACCACCACGCTGCAGGTGATCTCCAACATGATCGACCACTCGATGAATGTCGCCGAGGCGACGAATGCCGCGCGCATCCACCACCAGTGGCTGCCCGACGAGATCCGCGTCGAGGACGGCGGGTTGTCGCGCGACACGGTGGCGGCGCTCGAGGCCAAGGGGCATGCGATTGCGGTGGGCAGCGTCATGGGCTCGACCCAGTCGATCCATGTCGACGCGGAGAAGGGATTGCTCTTGGGAGCGTCGGACCCGCGCCGGACCGGCTCTGCGACGGTGGGGTATTGAGGGGGAAACCGATCGTCATCGCCCAGTCCCTCCATCGTTATACTCGGCCTCTCCTATCGTCATTGCCCGGCCTCTCCTTTCGGCATCCTCGGCCTCCGAGCCGAGGATCCATGCCCAAGCCACATTGCGGACTGGCTTGGTTTTGGATCCTCGGGTCAAGCCCACTGCTGTCCGGTTAAAAATGCTGGACTGGGTGCATGACATTGATTCTACTCGTATTCAGGCGTTTCGCGACGGTCTGGACACGAACAGGAGGTCAATGTCATGCGGCACCATAATAGCGTTTTTCATCAGGT
>JBLXGF010000022.1:0-46442 GCA_048261205.1 Hoeflea sp. | reverse complement strand
AGGCCTCGCCCGGAATCGAACCGGGGTGCAAGGATTTGCAGTCCTCTGCGTAACCACTCCGCCACGAGGCCTCGTGCCGATCAATGACCGGACGGCTGGCAAATAGACGGAGAATCGCAGCGGCGCAAGGGGCATGTTGTCCGCCGGCGCAGCTTTCTCGATGACTTGTTTGGTTGAAAACCCGTAATTCGACCGCCTTGGCCCCGGTTCAGCTTGAATCTCGCGTTGCAGCGCTTTATTGAAGCGAAACAACAGATGCATCGGAGAGACCGGATGGGCACCGACTATCAAGCCGCACGCCAGAAGATGGTGGACAACCAGATCCGCACCACGGACGTGACATCGCATTCGGTGCTGAAAGCGTTTTTGACGGTGGCGCGCGAGGATTTCATTCCGACGCCGCTCAAGCCACTGGCTTACATCGATACCGATATTCAGATTGCACCTGCGGGCGAGGACGGTGTTGGCCGCTATGTGATGGAGCCGTCGCCGCTGGCAAAAATGCTGCAACTGGCGCAGATCACCCGCGACCATGTGGTGCTTGAGATCGGGTGCGGATCCGGCTACACCGCCGCACTGCTTTCATTGCTTGCAGGTTCAGTGGTTGCGGTGGACAGCGATTCGAGCCTCGTGGAGGCTGCCAGTCAGCGGCTGAGCGACAGTGGTTATGACAATGTGGCGGTTGTGACCGGTGATCTCGAAAAGGGTTATGCTGCCGAAGGCCCCTATGATCTGATCTTCCTCAACGGTGCCGTGGAGATTGTGCCCGAGGCGCTGTTCGATCAGCTGCGCGAAGGTGGACGGCTTGTCGCCGCCATCGGTCTGGGTCTCGCTGCCCAGGCGCATCTTTTCGTCAAGGAAGGTGGCGTCGTGTCGAGCCGGCCGGCGTTCAATCTGTCAGTCAAGCCGCTGCCAGGCTTCCGCAAGGTCGAAGAATTCGTGTTCTGAACGACGCGAAAACCTGCCAATTAGGTATGCAGCCAATTGTCGCGCTGTTGCCCGTTGGCAACTTGATGGGGATTAGTGCGCGATTGTGCGGCCTGTACGATTGCGTCTGACTGGTCCAGCTATCATATGTTGAGGCAACATCATGATGGTGTCCTGCGCTCGGTACGGGCCACCGTCCTCGCGTATGCTGGAGTATATACTCGTGTCATTTTTAAAGAATTCGCTCGCTTCGATTGCTGTCATTTCGATTGTGGTGGTTGGTGTACAGCCGGTTTCGGCTGAGACAATCTACCAGGCCATGGCCAAGGCCTATGAGAACAACCCCGATCTGAATGCGGCGCGTGCCGGTTTGCGCGCAACGGACGAAGGTGTGGCGCTGGCGAAGTCGGGTTACCGGCCGGTCGTCGGGGCGGAATTCTCAACCTCGTCTTTGAATACCGAAGGGCGGGTGACCAATTCCGCAAGCGTCGGCGTCTCGATCAGCCAGACACTTTTTGATGGATTCCAGACGCGCAACAAGGTTCGTGCGGCCGAAGCTCAGGTGTTTGCCGGACGCGAGAATCTGCGCGGTACCGAAATCGATATCCTGCTGGCCACCGTTCAGGCTTATGCAAACGTCAACCGGGACAACCAGATCGTCGTCTACCGCAAACAGAACATTGCCTTCCTGCAGGAACAGTTTTCTGCAGCCCGTGCGCGTTTCGATGTTGGCGAAAGCACCCGAACGGATGTCAGCCTTGCGGAAGCCGAGCTTGCCGGCGCCAAGGCCAGCCTGACTGCCGCGGTGGCCCAGGCCAAATCCAGTGCCGCGGTTTATGCTCAGATTATCGGGACCGTGCCAAAGAATCTCAAGCCGGTTCCGTTGCCGCGGAAATTGCTTCCAGCTTCGCTTGATGTGGCCGTGGCACAGGGTACGCAGGAGCATCCGGCGGTTCTGGCGGCGCTTTATGGCGTCGATTCTGCGAATTACACCGTCAAGAGTGCGGAAGGCTCGTTTCTTCCTGGCGTTACGGTGTCGGGCTCTGTGTCGGAAGCCGACCGCGGTATAACCACCAGCCAGATTCAGGCCAAGATCACTGTTCCGCTGTATCAGGGTGGCGCAGCGTCAGCGACCGTCCGCCAGGCCAAGGAACGGTTGGGCCAGCAACGTATTCTTGTTGATTCAGCCCGCCGCTCGATCGAGCAGTCGGTGGTTTCTTCGTGGACCCAGATGGAAGCTGCGATTGCCACGATTGAGGCCAACAGAGCCCAGCTTTCTGCAGCAAATCTCGCGCTGAACGGTGTGGTCGAAGAGCGCCGTGTCGGTCAGCGGACGACGCTTGATGTGCTCAATGCCCAGCAAACTGTGCTCACCACCAAGGAAGCCATTTCCCAGTCGGAGCGCAATGCGATTGTTGCGAGTTTCTCGGTGCTTGCGTCAACCGGCAAGCTGACGATTGACCGCCTCGGTTTGCAGGTGGCCAATTACCGGCCTGAAGTGCACTACGAAGCCACCAAGGACCGCTGGTTCGGTCTGCGCACTGTGGACGGTCGCTGAGCAACCGAACGCCTGCACATGGCGTTTCCCGCTTGACGTGAATTCCTGTGTATGAAGAGCGAAGCTTCCAAAGGTGCGATTCTCAAATCAAAAGCTATGCCGTAGACTGGTTGAGTGATTCGCCGGTTGGCATGAGCCTGGCGACGAGAGTAACGGAGCGTAATCATGGGACAGGCCGGCGCACAGCGCGAACCGTCAATGGAAGAAATTCTGGCTTCCATTCGCCGGATCATTGAAAACAACGAGCCTGGTCCGGATGGTCACGCAGTTGGCAATAGTGACGCATTCGTGCCGCATGAGGCGGATGAAGAGCGCATTGACGCCGATTATGCGGAACAGGAAGCAGAGAGCCAGCGGACTGCTGCAAATGATGCATCCGTTGTGCAGCCGGTTTCACTGGCCGATGTTGCGGCACGTGCGCGCGCCACTCCGAATATACATTTCGAGGATGCGACGGCACCAAAAGTGGTTGCCGAGGTATCCGATGCCGGGCCCGGCCATGACGACATGGCCGCCGAGAGGCTTCGGGAGGCCTTGACCGCCGATGAACCGGTTCATGCGGAGGAGGCAACGGTTGTTGCCGATGAGGAGCCTGAGGTGGAAGAGTTGCAGGCGGAAGAGCCGATTGAACAGCAATCCAAGCCTGAAATCGCTCAAGTGCCGTCCGAGCATCCGGAAACTCAGCCTGATGCTGAAAGCCGAAGCCAGTTGGTATCCCTGCAAACCGGCGAGAAAGTTGCCGCTGCATTTGGGGAGCTTGATGCTGCGATTGCTGCCGGACAGCGCCGTTCTTTTGACGAGATCGCCGAAGAGATGCTGCGGCCGATGCTGACTCAATGGCTTGACGACAATCTTCCAACACTGGTTGAGCGGCTTGTGCGGGAAGAGATTGAACGCGTCTCGCGCGGCAACCGCCGTTAAACAGCCTATGCCCGAACATCCTGTTATTGCCTGAACCGGTGAGCTGGCTGCTGCTGCGCGCTGTTTTGCAGGTTCACCGCTTCCGGGCGCTTGAGTTTTACCTTGCGGCCGGGGATGGGAGAAAAACCGGCACGGATTCCGGGCGGACTTGGAACCGATGCCGATCTGGCATCGTTGTTGATCCAGAACAATGATATGGTTTGGAGCCGGTCTACATTGCGGTGTGGAACGGATGCACGGGATGATCCGGGCTTGTGTACCGCTCGCGGGCGATGACTTTTGTCCTGCGCGGGTCGTGTTGACTCCACCATTTCGTTCCGGTTTATGCCAATCTTGTCCCTTCAGATGCAAACGGTTACCCGATAATGCTTGAAAAATCCTATGATGCCGCGGCTGTAGAGCCCAAAATTGCGACACGCTGGGCGGAGGCGAATGCATTTGCCGCCGGTGCTGGCGCGCAGCCAGACAAGGATTCGTTTTGCATCGTGATCCCGCCGCCAAATGTGACCGGGTCCCTGCATATGGGGCACGCGCTCAACAACACCTTGCAGGATATCCTGGTGCGATATCACCGGATGCTGGGCCAGAATGTTTTGTGGCAGCCGGGTATGGACCATGCCGGCATCGCCACCCAGATGGTGGTTGAGCGGCAGCTTGGCGAGCAGCAGATTCATCGCCTTGAAATCGGCCGCGAAGCTTTTGTCGAGAAGATCTGGGAATGGAAGGATCAATCCGGCGGAATGATCTTCAACCAGCTCAAGCGGCTTGGCGCATCTTGTGACTGGTCGCGTGAGCGGTTCACAATGGACGAGGGGCTTTCACGTGCCGTGCTGGAAGTGTTTGTCACTCTGTACAAGGAAGGCCTGATCTACAAGGACAAGCGTCTGGTCAACTGGGATCCGAAGCTGCTGACGGCGATTTCAGACCTTGAGGTTGAGCAGGTCGAAGTGCAGGGCAATCTCTGGCATTTCCGCTATCCATTGGCTGATGGTGTGACCTACGAGCATCCTGTATCTTATGACGAGGATAGCGATACCCACACTTACGAGACCCGGAATTATATCATTGTCGCCACCACGCGGCCCGAGACCATGCTTGGCGATACCGCTGTGGCGGTCAATCCCGAGGACAGCCGCTACCAGGGCCTGATTGGCAAGGACGTTGTCCTGCCGATGGTTGGCCGCCGGATCAAGATCGTCGGCGATGACTATGCTGACGAGACGGCCGGGACGGGCGCCGTCAAGATTACGCCGGCGCATGATTTCAACGATTTCGAGGTCGGCAAGCGGCATCATCTGAAAGCCATCAATATACTGACCAGCGACGGCCGTGTGGTGCTCAAGGAGAACGAAGACTTTCTTGATGGCCTTTCGGTTGCAGGCAAGCTGATCGAGGTGATTGAGGAATTCGATGGCCTGGACCGGTTTGCCGCGCGCAAGGAAGTTGTTGCCAAGATGGACGAGCTGGGGCTTCTCGATCATATCGAGCCGCACACCCACATGGTGCCACATGGTGATCGCGGCGGTGTCCCGATTGAGCCGTTCCTGACTGACCAGTGGTATGTCAACGCGGCCGAAATGGCCAAGCCTGCGATTGAGAGTGTGCGCGAGGGCCGAACCAATTTTGTGCCTAAAAACTGGGAAAAGACCTATTTCGACTGGATGGAGAACATTCAGCCCTGGTGCATATCCCGGCAATTGTGGTGGGGACACCAGATCCCGGCCTGGTATGGGCCTGACGGTCAGGTTTTTGTTGAAAAGGATGAGGAAACGGCGCTCGATGCGGCCATCCAGCATTACATTGCCCATGAAGGGCCCTGGAAGGCCTGGGTCGAGGAGAAGCTGGAGAATTTCAAGCCCGGCGAAATCCTGACCCGCGACGAGGATGTGCTCGACACCTGGTTCTCATCGGCTTTGTGGCCGTTCTCGACGCTTGGCTGGCCCGATAAAACGCCAGAGCTTGCGCGCTATTATCAGACCGATGTTCTGGTGACCGGCTTCGACATCATCTTCTTCTGGGTCGCCCGGATGATGATGATGGGCCTGCATTTCATGAAGGAAGAGCCGTTCCACACGGTCTATGTGCATGCGCTGGTCCGTGACAAGGACGGGGCCAAGATGTCCAAGTCCAAGGGCAATGTGATCGATCCGCTGGAGCTGATTGACGAATACGGCGCGGATGCGCTCCGGTTCACACTGGCGATCATGGCGGCGCAGGGTCGCGACGTGAAACTCGATCCTTCCCGGATTGCCGGTTACCGCAATTTCGGCACCAAGCTCTGGAATGCAGCACGCTTTGCCGACATGAATGGCGCAGTACTGGATCCGGCATTCGACCCATCCACGGCGAAGCTGACGATCAACCGCTGGATCCTCACCGAGCTGACGCGGACTTCGAATGAGGTGAAAGCCGCAATCGAGGCTTACAAGTTCAATGAAGCTTCGAGCGCGCTCTACCGGTTTGTCTGGAACCAGGTTTGCGACTGGTATCTGGAGTTGCTCAAACCGGTGTTCAACGGCGAGGACGAAGCCGCCAAGACCGAGGCGCGGGCCTGTGCCGCGCATGTTTTGACCGAAGCGGTCAAGCTTCTTCATCCGTTCATGCCGTTCATGACGGAAGAGCTGTTTGAGCATCTGGCTGGCAGCGGGGCAGGGCTTGCCTGCCATGCTGCGTGGCCGCAACCGGTGTTTGACGATGAAGCGGCGGCGGCGGAGATCAACTGGTTGATTGATCTGGTCTCGGGGCTGCGCTCAGTGCGTGCGGAAATGAATGTTCCGCCATCGGCGAAAGCGCCTTTGGTGATGGTGGGTACCAACGAAACCACCCAGGCAAGGCTGCTTCGTCACGATCCTGCGATCAAGCAGCTGGCCCGTGTGACCGATATTGTGTTGGAGAGTGCTGCGCCGGCCGGATCGGCGCAGATTGTGGTGGGGGAGGCCACAGCCTGCCTGCCGCTGGGTGATCTGATCGATCTGACAGCGGAAAAGGCCCGGCTCGAGAAAGCGCGATCGAAGGTGGCCGATGACGTCGAAAAAATCGAACGCAAATTGGCCAATGAGAAGTTCGTTGCCAATGCCAAACCGGAAATCGTTGCGGCGGAACGCGAAAAGCTAGTCGATCTGACTGGACAAATGGAGAAATTGACTGCTGCTGTGGAGCGTCTGAACCAGGCTGGATGATTCCACACTAGGTGGCACTCAAATGAAAAGGCGGCTCGTCAATCGGGCCGCCTTTGTGGTTTTTGCGTTCAGGGCCCAGGTTTTGGGCGTCATGATTGAAATCAGGGCAATTGTGGCGCAAATGCAACAAATATGTGTCTAGATACCAATTTAATGACATTTTGAGCCTTGTCACGTTTCTCCATCATGGAAAATGGCGACTTCCTGCAGAAAGTGGCAGTTTTTTGCGGGTTTCATAGTACCCTTGGCACCATCGTCGCCGGGGTGTGAGTCGCGGAACTGTTTACAAACCCCTCAGATTCATTACCTAATCACGTCAATGGTAAGCTTTTTTCGTTCTGGAGGGGATTCATGAACCGTATACCTTTGAAATCGATCGTTGCCGGACTGGCCGCGAGCGTTGTGTTGACTTCATCTGCGATGGCTGGGGGGTTCAATCGCGGCAGTGCCAATCTCGATGGGTTGTTTTCTGACAGCCTCGGCGTTTACAGCGGCGTGACCTATGTAGCGCCTGGCCGGTCCTATTCCAGCGTATCCGGGGTTCGCGTTGTTGGCGGCGTTGCCGGCGCGTTTGCGCAGGGGGGAGTGGAGTTCGGTGATTCGTTCGTTGTGCCTTATGCTTCGTTCGGCGGCGAGATTGTTGAAAACGCGGCCTGCGTGGGATCTTACGCGCAACCCTATGGTGCGGATTCGACCTACAGCGGCGCGATCACCTACCACATTGCTGCCCAGTCCCTGGCGACGCGTGAATTGGGTCTTACCTGTTCCTACCGGTACGATTTGGGCAAGGGGCGTCTGTCTTTCATCGGCGGCGTATTCAATGAGTACATCGAGTACGATCAGGCGCGGAACTTCAACCTGGCTTTCGCTAATGTTGGCGACAGCAAGATCAATGTGACTTCGGATGCCTGGGGATATCGCTTGGGCATGGCCTACGAGATTCCGGAGATCGCGTTGAAAGCATCCTTGATGTATCGGTCACAGACCGATCACAAGGCTACCGGCATGTACACGAACACGCCGTTCGCCACCTTGGCCACCGCGGCCAATGCGGTCGCTCCTGGAACATATTCTGTTGCCGAACTCGCCGCCTATGGAGCCAACACATCAGCAACTGCAACAGCATCAGCAAGCCTGCCGCAAAGCGTTGAGCTATCGATTCAGTCTGGTATTGCCCCTGGTTGGTTGGCGTTTGGTAGTGTCAAGTGGACCGACTGGAGCGTGTTGGGCCGCATTGACTTGGTGGAAGGGATTAACGGTCGTCAGTTTTCAACCTCCCGCTTCTTCTTCAAAGATGGCTGGACAGTGACGGGTGGCCTTGCTCACCGGTTTAATGACCAATTGGCAGCATCTGCATCAGTTACCTGGGACCGCGGCGTAAGCTCCGGGTGGGATACGCTTACCGATCAGTGGACACTTGCTGGCGGTGTTGCCTATGACGTGAATGAAAAGGTTCAGCTCCGCGCAGGCGGTGCTGCAATTCACTTCGCCGGTGGAAGGAAGTCCAATACTTCAAGTGCTGTCGATTACACGGCCACGTCTCCGAGCGAATGGGGTTATGCCCTGTCAGCTAGCGCAGCGATCAGATTCTGATCCTTCGTCCAGCATACAGTCTTCAGATCCCGCCCTCGTGGCGGGATTTTTGTTGGTAACCTGTTCATCACGCATCCCGTGAGCTGTGGGGCGAGATGGCCGCCTCATTTTTACGGCCTGATGCGTTCAGCTTTGAAATGGCGATGAAATTTCGCGGAACGGAGATACCGGAGTTCACGCAATGTGACGATTCTGCAACACTTTTTGTGAAAGCATCTGTTATGAGTTTTGCGGGGGCGCAATGTGCCCATTTCCGGCCACAAACGTGGCGCACGGCAGGAGAGGTCAGTCCCACGGTTTGCCCGGCAGGACGACGCGTCTGAGGATTTTATGAGCGCCACACCATTTGACAAATCCAAGCTGCCAAGCCGTTACACAACGGTAGGGCCGACACGGGCACCGCACCGGTCGTTTCTTTATGCTATGGGGCTGTCGAGTGAGGAAATAGCGCAGCCGCTGGTCGGTGTGGCATCCTGCTGGAATGAAGCGGCACCTTGCAACATCTCGCTGATGCGTCAGGCGCAGGTGGTCAAGAAGGGCGTTGCCGCAGCCAAGGGCACGCCGCGCGAATTCTGTACCATTACCGTCACCGATGGCATTGCCATGGGACACCAGGGCATGAAGGCATCGCTTGCCAGCCGCGACCTGATTGCCGACTCGGTGGAACTGACGATGCGCGGCCATTGTTACGATGCCATCGTCGGGCTTGCCGGTTGTGACAAGTCGCTGCCAGGCATGATGATGTCCATGGTCCGGCTCAATGTGCCGTCGATCTTCATTTACGGCGGCTCGATTCTTCCGGGCAATTTCCGCGGCCGGCAAATCACAATTCAGGACGTGTTCGAGGCCGTAGGTCAGCATTCGGTCGGTGATATGTCGGATGAAGACCTGCTTGAAATCGAGCAGGCAGCGTGTCCCTCGGCCGGGTCTTGCGGTGCGCAGTTTACCGCCAATACGATGGCGACCGTGGCTGAAGCGATCGGTCTGGCACTGCCATACTCCTGCGGCGCGCCTGCACCTTATGAAATGCGCGACAAGTTTTGCTACGCGGCCGGCGAAAAGGTGATGGAGCTGATTGCCAAGCAGATCCGTCCCCGCGACATCGTCACCCGCAAATCACTGGAAAATGCTGCCGCCGTGGTTTCGGCTACAGGCGGGTCAACCAATGCGGCGCTTCATCTGCCGGCAATCGCACATGAGTGCGGGATCGAGTTCGATCTCTTCGATGTAGCCGAGATTTTTGAACGGACGCCTTATATGGCCAACCTGAAGCCGGGCGGCAAATATGTCGCCAAGGACATGTTCGAGGCCGGCGGCATCCCGGTGTTGATGAAGACCATGCTGGAGCACGGATATCTGCATGGTGATTGCATGACGGTCACTGGCCGTACTCTGGCTGAAAACATGGAGCATGTTCGCTGGAACGATGAGCAGGATGTGGTGCTGCCGGCCAACAAGCCGATCACCGCAACCGGCGGTGTCGTCGGCCTGAAAGGCAATCTGGCGGAAGACGGAGCTATTGTTAAAGTTGCGGGTATGTCGAAGCTGAAATTTGCCGGCCCGGCGCGTTGTTTCGATTCTGAAGAGGATTGCTTCAATGCGGTCACAAATCGGGATTACAAAGAGGGCGAGGTTCTGGTGATCCGGTATGAGGGCCCCAAGGGTGGCCCCGGAATGCGCGAGATGCTGTCCACTACAGCTGCGCTTTACGGCCAGGGAATGGGTGATAAGGTTGCGCTGATTACCGATGGCCGGTTCTCCGGTGCGACCCGCGGATTTTGCATCGGTCACGTGGGACCTGAAGCCGCGGAAGGCGGGCCGATCGGCCTGCTCGTGGATGGCGACATCATCGAGATCGATGCGGTTGCCGGTACATTGAATGTGCAGCTGTCCGATGAAGAGCTGGCTGCACGCAGGGAAAACTGGATAGCGCGAGAAACCGATTATGCATCGGGCGCGCTGTGGAAATACGCCCAGACGGTGGGATCAGCGCGTTATGGCGCAGTGACCCATCCGGGCGGAGCGAAAGAAAAGCACTGCTATGCAGACATCTAGGCGTACCCGTACTGGTCTTTTTGGTGTTGTGCTCGTCTTGGCCATGGGCTTGGGCGCGCCGGCGATGGCGCTGGATCCCAATGCCGGTGTGACGCGCGAATCGGGACCTTTCGACCTCTTCCGATTCGGATTTTCGGCTTACAAGAAAGGCCGCAAGGACGAAGCTGTCGAGGCTTACAAATACGCTGCGGAAAAAGGCCATCCCGGCGCGCGCTGGGCGCTTGCGAATATGTATGCTTATGGCGACGGTGTGGTTGAAAACGACTACGAAGCTTTCAAGATCTATGATGATATTGCACGACAGGGTGTGGAGCCGGGATCGCAGGACACCGGTTACTTCGTCAACGCGCTTCTGTCGCTGGCGACTTACTATCAGAAGGGTATTCCAGGCAGCCCGGTTCAGGCCAATCTCGGCGCGGCCCGGCAACTCTATTTTCAGGCCGCATCTGCGTTTGGTGTTCCCGAAGCGCAATACCGGCTCGGACGTATGATTCTGGAAGGCGAGGGCGGCGCAAACGACATTCAACAGGCCAAGAAATGGCTGAACCGCGCGCGGGTTAGTGGACATCCCGCCGCGGCTGCGGTTCTTGGCAATGTGGTGTTTGAAGAGGGGCAGACGGTACGCGGTCTGGCCTTTATGACAACGGCTCTTGAACGTTCAACCGTGTCTGACAAGGTCTGGATAAGGGCCATGCAGGAGCGGGCATTTTCGCTGGCAGATGAAGCCGACCGCCGCACTGCCATTGCGCTGGCGCAGGATATGCTGGCCAAAGGGCTGAACTGATCACGCAGGCTTGGTTTCGCTGGAGGTTTACTCAAGCGCACTTAATCTATGATCATCTGTGTATGACGTGAGGGCGGTCAGCCTTGAATGAGGGCCGCCTTTTTTGCCGTCCAGGGCGTAAGTTGGGACACCGGGCAACCGTCGGTGATCTTCTTCCAGCTTGTGTTGTTGAGATTGCGTTCGCACCGCGCGAGGTAGCGTTGCGATGAGCCAATCTGCAGGCAGATAACGCTGCCTTCCTTGACCCGTTTTCCATTGCCGAGGCATTCACAATCCTGGCCCGCGAACGCGGGGGGCGTGAACAGCCATGCGACTGTCACGAAACCGATGCCAAAGGCCAATTGCCGTGTTAGCGCGCGTTTCATTGCATTATGATGCGCCAAATTCGGCCGTTTGACAAGGTTTGAGCAGCAACGGGAGACCGGCGGTGTCTGCGGCCGTGGGTCAGGCAGCCAGGGAAATAGTTACGGGAACGTGATCGGACGGCTTTTCCCATCCGCGAACATGTTTTTCGACCGTGGCTGATTGCAGGATATTGGCGGCTTCAGGCGACAGCATGAGATGATCGATGCGAATGCCATTGTTCTTGGGCCATGCGCCGGCCTGATAGTCCCAGAATGTGTAGGTCTCGGGTTGGTCGTTGACCGCGCGCAACGCATCGGTGAAGCCCATGTTTTCGAGCTTTCTGAAGGCGTTACGAGATTCCGGACGGAACAGGGCGTCACCTTCCCAAGCCTTTGGATCATGGCAATCCACCGGCTCGGGTATGACATTGTAGTCACCGGCCAACACCAGCGGTTCCTCGAATGCCAGGCGGTCTGCAGCAAAAGCTTCAAGCCGCTCCATCCAGGACAGTTTGTAGGGGAATTTCGGTGTGTCGACCGGATTTCCGTTGGGCAGATAGAGCGACACCACACGCAGCACGCCTTTATCGGTCGAAAACACCGCCTCTATGAAGCGTGCCTGTTCATCCGTGTCGTCGCCCGGCAGGCCACGGTTGACTTCATCCGGGCTTTGCTTGGACAGGATTGCCACGCCGTTGAACCCTTTTTGGCCATGGGTTTCAACGTGATAGCCCAGCGCCTCGATCTCCAGCCGGGGAAATCCCTCGTCGACTGACTTGATCTCCTGCAGGCAGGCGATATCCGGGTCGCTTTCCTTGAGCCAGGCCTGCAGATTGTCGATCCGCGCCTTGACGCCATTGATGTTCCATGTGGCGATTTTCAAGGCGTGCATCCTTTGGCAAGCGATCCGCCCTGAACAGGGGCAAGACGGGCTGGTTAAACTGAAAAGCTGGTTCCGCAGCCGCAGGAGGCTACCGCGTTGGGGTTCCTGATCTGAAAGGCCTGGCCCATCAGATTGTCGACAAAGTCGATTTCCGAACCGGCCATATAGATGAGCGAAACCTGGTCGATAAGAACCCGCGCGTCGTCCTTCTCAAGCACGATGTCGTCTTCATCGGCCTGATCGGCGAGGTCGAATTTGTAGGAAAAGCCGGAACAGCCGCCGCCTTCGACAGAGACGCGGAGTGCAGACTTGCCGGTTTCGGCGGAGACGATCTCCTTGATCCGGCGCGCGGCGGAATCCGAGAGTGTTACAGATGTGGTTTCAGTCATAGTACCTCCTTGCCGGGGTCAAGGTCCGGAAGAGACATGTTTCAAATCACTTGCTGTATAGGTATGAAGGCGATGGCCCGGCGTCAATGCTTGGACTGAGTGAGTCGGACACTGATTGGCGCCTGTTGACGGGATAGGCATGGAAATTGACACAAAACTGCTGGGGTTTGGAACCGGGACACGTGCGCCCTGGGCGGTTGATCCGTGGTCAAGCCGCGGGCGGCTGGTGGTGGAACCTGTCAGCCCGACAAGATCGGAGTTCCAGCGCGACCGTGACCGGATCATTCACACGACGGCTTTCCGGCGGCTGAAGCACAAGACACAGGTCTTTGTCGCCCACGAAGGGGATCACTACCGCACCCGGCTTACCCACACCATCGAAGTGGCACAGATTGCGCGCGCACTTGCACGTGCCTTGAAGCTGGATGAAGATCTGGCTGAAGGCGTGGCGCTGGTGCATGATTTCGGCCACACGCCGTTCGGTCATACCGGAGAAGAGGCGCTGGACGAACTGATGGCCGATGCCGGCGGTTTCGATCACAATGCCCAGTCGCTGCGTATCGTCACAAAGCTCGAGCAGCGATACGCCGATTTTGACGGTCTCAATCTGACATGGGAAACGCTTGAAGGGCTGGTCAAGCACAATGGCCCGCTGATTGTGGAGGGCGGCAAACCGGTTCCGGAACCCATCGCGCTTTACAATGCCGGTCACGATTTGTGGCTTGCGACCCATTCCAGCCTGGAATCCCAGGTCGCGGCGATTGCCGATGACATTGCCTACAATACCCATGACATAGATGACGGACTGCGCTCGGGGTTGATTACGCTTGAGATGCTGGATGAGCTGCCGCTGATTTCCCGGCTGCTCGCCGAAGTCCGGGGGCGTTATCCCGGTCTTGAGGAGCCGCGGTTGATTCACGAGGTCATGCGGCGTCAGATTACCAGGATGGTCGAGGACGTCATCGGCGTTGCCCAGGCGAATATCCAGGCAATCAAGCCGCAATCGGCGGACGATGTTCGTCATGCGGGCCGGACAATGGCGCATTTTTCCGAAGAATTCGTGGAGGCTGATCGCCATATCAAGGCGTTTCTGTACCGCCATCTGTACCGGCACCCAGACGTGATGCGGGTGAGGGCGTCCGCCACACGGATCGTGCGTGACCTGTTTGCAGCCTTCATGGCGGATCCTTCAGCCATGGGCGACAAGCACAGCCATGCGGGGATCGAAGACCTGGCGGTCGAGTTGCGGGCGCGCAAGGTCAGAGACTATCTGGCCGGGATGACAGACACTTACGCGGTAGCAGCCCACCGCCGTTTGTTTGACCATACGCCGGAATTGCGATAGGCAGCGCTCACTTGAGCGAAGGCTGGTTTCGCTCCATGTTTTCCCGTCATATCCGGACTTTTACCATGAATGTATTCAAGGACTTCGAAAATAGAATCAAGCTTGCCGTGCAAGCACTTGATGTCGTGCGGGAAAAGGGCGGCGAGGTCGGATTTGAACGGCTGACGGTGGAGCCGCCGCGCGATGCTGCTCATGGTGATGTCTCCACCAATGCAGCGATGGTTCTGGCAAAACCTCTGGGCATGAACCCGCGGGCGCTGGCCGACATGATCGCCGCGCAATTCGCTGACGATGCCGACGTTCTGGAGACGTCAGTCGCCGGTCCGGGATTTCTGAATTTCCGGCTGACTCCCGCCTTCTGGCAGCGGCTGGCGACACTCATCATTCGGCAAGGCGCCGAATATGGCCGTTCCACGTTGGGCGCGGACCGTAAGGTCAATGTCGAATATGTTTCCGCCAACCCGACGGGGCCGATGCATGTCGGGCATTGCCGCGGGGCAGTTGTCGGAGATGCCCTGGCAAATCTGATGGGCTTTGCCGGTTATCAGGTGACCAAGGAGTATTATATCAACGATGCCGGCTCGCAGATCGATGTGCTGGCGAATTCGGCTTATCTGAGATACCGCGAAGCACTGGGCGAGGAGATCGGAGAGATACCCGCCGGTCTTTATCCCGGGGACTATCTTGTTCCTGTGGGCAAGGCCTTGGCGGAAGAATTCGGGACCGCGCTGAGGGTGATGTCCGAAGCCGATCGCACAGCCATCATCAAGGAGCGGACCATTGATGCGATGATGGCGATGATCCGGGCGGATCTGAAGGCGCTCAATGTCGAGCACGATGTGTTCTTCTCCGAGCGCAGCCTTCATGCCAACGGGGCAGAGCGGATCCGGCATGCGATCAATGACCTGACCTTCAAGGGCCATGTCTACAAGGGCAAGCTGCCACCACCCAAGGGCCAGTCGCCGGAAGACTGGGAAGACCGCGAGCAGACCCTGTTCCGGTCCACCGATGTGGGTGACGACATCGACCGTCCGCTGATCAAGTCCGACGGCAGCTATACCTATTTTGCAGCCGATGTTGCCTATTTCCGCGACAAGTTCGAACGGGGCTTCACCGAGATGATCTATGTGCTCGGTGCCGATCACGGTGGGTACATCAAGCGGCTGGAGGCGGTCGCGAGGGCGGTTTCAGCGGGTGAGGCAAAGTTGACGGTGCTGTTGTGCCAGCTCGTCAAGATCTATCGCGGCGGAGAGCCGGTCAGAATGTCAAAGCGGTCGGGCGACTTCATCACGCTCCGCGATGTTGTTGATGAAGTGGGCGTGGATTCGGTTCGCTTCATGATGCTTTACCGCAAGAGTTCTGAATCGCTCGATTTCGATTTTGCCAAGGTTACAGAGCACTCCAAGGACAATCCGGTCTTTTACGTGCAGTACGCCCATGCGCGGTGTGCATCGGTGATGCGGCAGGCCCTGGAGACATTTCCTGATCTCGATCTTTCGCCTGAAGCTCTGGTATCGGCCGATCTGTCGGATCTCTCGCACGAGAGTGAACTGGCGCTGATTGCCAAGCTCAGCGAGTATCCGCGCATGATCGAGGCCGCGGCATCCGGGCAGGAGCCGCACAGGGTGGCGTTTTACCTTTATGAGCTTGCAAGCCTTCTGCACGCACACTGGAACAAAGGGCGCGACGAGCCCGGTTTGCGGTTTGTTAACGATAAAAATAGACAATCAACAATTGCCAGGTTGGGATTGGTGTACGCAGTAGCGTCGGTGTTGAAGTCGGGTCTTAAGATTACAGGGACTGATGCTCCGGAAGAAATGCGCTGAACGTCACCTTTTCCGCACAATGCTTTGGCAGTAATGTATGCGAGAGTATGTGAGTGATGCATGGCTGATCAATTCGAAAGCAACGCGCGGACCGCGCACCCGGATTCCGAAGTCGATGATCCTCTGGCAGAGCTTGCCAGGATTATCGGCTACGAGCGGCCATCCGAGGTGACGCCGAAGGAAGACGAGTCTTCCGATTCCGCCGAGTTCGATCTCGAAGCTGAATTGATGCGCGAGCTTGATGTACCTCTGGCTCCTTCCGACGAAGAGATCGACAGCATCGAAGCCGAAGAGGCTGTTGATGTGATGCTGGCCGACACCGATTTCGATCTGGACGCCGGCGAGATTTTGCCGGAAGCCGCTCAGCCTGCTTTTCACGATGAGCAGGTCGACGTTCCGGTCGCAGATACACCGCAGCCCGATGAAGTCGACTTCAGGAATGCCGAAGGGCGTTCGTCCGGAGATTTGCTCAAGGCAATTGAAAACGAAACGCGTTTTGAGCATGAACCGGACAGTGTTGTTGATGAAACCGGTATCGACGACGACTGGATGATGACGCTGGATGCCGATGACGCGGTCACGTATCCGGATGCAGAAGCAGACGAACACGTTACTCAAGCCGATCAGCAGAATGCGGTGCCCGTCACCGACGTGCCGCCGGCCCCCGCTGCTGAAGCAGTAGCGGCTGAGGTCAGTGATTCGAGTGACGTGCCTGATGATGGCGACTTGCTTGATGATGAAGTGTTTGCCGATATGGCCCGTTTTGAGCTGCCTTCGGCGCAGCGGCCCGGCCCGGCAGAAACAAACCAATCCGCTAATGATGCGCCGTCGGAAGCGCCGAATGACGGCCAGCAAGATGCGGAGACCGCCAGCGAAGCTGATGAAGCATCGCTGGACTTTGAAGAATACCTGTCCACCGAGCTTGATGTGTTCGAGCAGGAAGTGGCGATGGGCGGTAACGGTGACGACACCGAGCCGGCTGAATATGTTCATGTGGCCGACAGCGATGCCGAACGGGATGTCGAGACGGCTCTCGATGCATTGAATGTCAGTGGTCTTGATGACGAGACTGCTGTTTTCGATGAAGCTGCCGAAGAATTGCTGGCTGCCATAGATGATGACAATGAAAGCGGCATCGACAGCGATCCGGTGGAAGATGTACCGAATGACGGACAAGACCGTTGGTCGCTCGACAACATCGAAGAGGCGGTAGCTGAGGAACTCGATGAGGAACTGGACGATATGTTCGGTTTGCCCGAACGCGCTGTCAGTACCTCGCCGGAGAGAGCAGACGCGCCCGATGAGCTTGATCTCGACCTGGAGCAGCTTCTGGCCGACAGTTTCGATGAGGACCTTGCCGAACCGGAAGAGGTGACTGCCACCACTCTTCATGCTGAACAAGTCTTGGAAAGCGATGACTGGCTGGCCGTGAGTCCTGCACCGAAGCAGACCATTTCACACGATGAAATGTCTGAAGCCTTTCGCGGACTGGCCGCAGATATCGATGATGAGAAACCGGCGCCGGAACCTACTGCGGCTGCCTCTGCGCGTGTCGGAGCGGACGAGCCGGTGCAGAGCGATTGGCTGGACGGCTTCGAAACGTCTGAGCAGGGCAGCGCGCAACCAGACGACTCCGATTATTATTTTGACGCCGATCTGATTTCGGAAACTGATGAAACGGTCGAGGTTGTTGCCGATATTGACGTGCCTGTGCTGCATCATGACGAGCCTGTGCCGGTTGAACCGGATTACGATACTGAAATAGAGCGCGAATTTGCCGGCATTGCGGAACGCTCCGACGCTCAGTCCGGAATTGGTTCGGCAGATGGGATCGGCGCGACCTTGGGGGTGGCGGAAGGCTGGAACCTTGGCTCTGCAACACCCCACGCACAGGAAGTGTCCGATGAGTACATCGCACTCGAGCGTGAACTCGGTGCTGGTGTTGACGAAAATACTCGCGCCCATGACGAAGGCTACGCTGCAGCTTTTGCGGACGGTGATTACGATATCAACGAAGAGCTGGCTGTCGACCACCGTGGAGCGGAGAACCGTCCACGCGGGCCGGTGCTGGCAATTGCCGTTCTTGGAATCGCATTGCTTGCCGGATTTGGCGCTTTCGGCTGGAGCATGCTGTCGGGTGATGAGGCTACAACGGATGGCGGGCCGCGCATCATTCGGGCCGACAAGGATCCGGTGAAGGTGCTGCCGGAGAATCCCGGAGGCGTCACCGTGCCAAACCAGGACAAGGCGGTCTATGATCGCGTCGCTGGCGGAACCGGGGCTTCGACGGGGCAGCCGGCGCTGGTGAATTCAGCCGAAGAACCGGTGGATGTCGTCCAGCGGACGCTGGACCCGGAGATATTGCCGCTTGAAGGCCGCGCCGACTTCTCGGAAAAATCCGAGGAGCGATTGTCTGCGGAGACATCCGCCGAGGACGTGGCGGCAAACGGGGCTGCTGCACCGGTGATTTCGCCGCGCAAGGTGCGCACGATGATTGTAAAGCCGGATGGATCCATCGTTGCGCGGGAAGCCGTAGAGCCTGAAACCGCAGTTTCCGTGGAAGCGCCGCAGACTCCGGCATCGCTTGAGCCCGCAATCGATACAACGGCACAAGTGGCGCAGAGTGCTGCGCCCGTCGCTGAACCAATGGAAGCAGCGGTCGAGCCTGTAGAAGAACAGCCCGAAGTGGTCGGCACGCCGGTGACGGAAGGTACCATTGCACCGGTTCGGGTCGTCACCACGCAACCCATCCGGCCTGTTGCCAATGCGCCTGTGCCGCAGGGCCGCCCGGCGGACCAGCCGGTTAATGTTGTCGGTACGGTTACTCAGGCTGGCCGGGTTGACACAGCACCCGTGGCGAGTGCGGCACCTGCTGCGCCTCAACCTGTTGCGGTTGCATCCGCCCCGGTGGCCGCAGCACCTGCTGCTGCCCCGGTGGCCAATCCCGGCGGGTATTATGTGCAGATTGCATCACAGCCGACTGTGGAGGGTGCGCAGTCATCCTGGCGCACATTGTCAAACCGCTACAGCTCGGTGCTGGGTGGGCAGAGCGTGGATATCCAGCGCGCTGATATTCCGGGCAAGGGTGTGTTTCACAGGGTCCGTGTACCTGCCGGCACGCGGGATCAGGCCAACGCCCTGTGCAGCCGCTACAAGGCTGCCGGCGGCAGCTGCTTCGTGTCGCGCTGACAGCCTGACGCGATCTGAAGCTGGATATTGAGGCCGCACGCCGGGTGCGGCCTTTTCTCGTTTGCCGATCAGGTAAGGGCTTGCTGTCAAATGGCAACAGTTCGACTACCATTGCGCAATGAGCGAATCAAAAGCAGTAATTTTCGGATGCGCGGGGCCTGAACTGAGCTCCGGTGAAGCGTCTTTCTTTGCCGACACAAAGCCGTGGGGATTTATCCTTTTCGGCCGTAACATCGTCAGCCTTAGTCAGGTTGCAGAGCTGACCGCCAGTCTGCGGGAAAGCGTCGGCAGGCCCGATGCTCCGGTGTTGATCGATCAGGAGGGCGGACGGGTCCAGCGGTTCAAGCCGCCACTGGTGCCACAATATCCTTCGGGGGCCGATCTTGGCGCGCTTTATCTGGCCAGTCCGGAGGCCGGTTTGCGGGCGACCTGGATCCTGTCGCGCCTGCACGCATTCGATCTTCTTCCGCTGGGAATCAATGTGGATTGTCTGCCGGTGCTGGATGTGCCGTCGCCGGGCGGACACGAGGTGATTGGCAGCCGCGCCTATGGCATCACGCCTGACGTGGTATCGGCTCTCGGACGCGCCGCGTCGGAGGGTCTGAAGGCCGGAGGCATGTTGCCGGTGATCAAGCATATTCCCGGTCACGGGCGTGCGGGGGCTGACACGCATTTTGAATTGCCCCATGTGGATGCAACGCATGCGGAATTGTCGGCACGGGATTTCCTGCCGTTCAAGGCGCTGGCCGGGGAAGCGATGGCAATGTCGGCGCATGTCGTGTTTACCGCGATCGATGCGGATCATCCTGCAACAACATCGCGGCGGGTGGTGGATGAGATTATTCGCACCGAAATCGGATTTGACGGCTTGTTGATGTCTGATGATGTGTCGATGAATGCGCTTTCTGGGGATTTCGCCACAAGGACCCGTGCAATTATTGCCGCGGGATGCGATGTCACATTGCACTGCAATGGCAATCGGGCGGAAATGGAGGCTGTGGCGTCGGCCACGCCGGTCCTGTCAGATGATGCATTGCGCCGTGCGGAAGACGTGTTGAGAGCCTTCAAGGCTCCCGATGACAGCGACGAGGCTGCGTTGCGCGACGAATTCGAGAGGTTGATGGCAACCTCCTGACCTGACATCTGAAAGGCGGCAAGAGTGGGTAACATCACCCGTCAAAGCGGAGGCAATACCGGCAAGACGCCACAGGGCACGCCCATGGACGTGATGTGGGATGACGCCAAGATTGACCGGGCTACCGGCGATCCGTCGCTGGTTATAGATGTCGCCGGTTTCGAAGGACCGCTCGATCTGTTGTTGCATCTGGCGCGGACACAGCGTGTCGATCTGGCACGTATTTCGGTGCTGGCACTGGCCGAACAATATCTGATGTTTGTCGAGAAGGCGCGCGCACTGCGGCTCGAACTTGCAGCTGACTATCTGGTGATGGCCGCCTGGCTTGCCTATCTCAAATCCCGGTTGCTGATCCCGCAGGGCCGCAAGGGCGATGAGCCGAGCGGCGAGGAAATGGCGGCGCAGCTCGCCTTCCGGCTCAAGCGGCTGGAAGCCATGCGCGAAGCGGCAACACGGCTGGTCAATCGCAACCGCCTGGGCCGCGATGTGTTCGCCCGCGGTGCGCCCGAGCCTATGGTGATTGACAAAAGCTCCAGTTTTGACGCGACACTGTATGACCTGCTGACGGCCTATGCAGCACAGAGGCAGCGCCAGACCATAACCCAGGTGACGATCTCGCGCCGGCGCGTCTGGTCGCTCAGCGATGCCCGGGTGATCCTTTTCCGGCTGATTGGCGAACTCAAGGACTGGACGGCGCTTGATCAATATCTGATCCGCTACCTGTCCGATCCGGAAGAACGGACGACTGCGATTGCCAGTTCGTTTGCAGCGAGTCTCGAGATGGTACGGGAAGGGCGGCTGGAAATTCGTCAGGATGGCGCGTTCCAACCTATCTTCATGCGGCTTCCGCCACAGCCGGTTGTCAGCGCAGGAGGCAAGGCATGACTATGGATCCTGCTCACAGCACAGCTTTTGCCCTTACGGCAGATGCAGAGGAGAACGACATGGGGTCGGATGCACTGGATGCGCTCAAGGAGCGCGCCCTGCATGAGGCTGAGCGGATTGCCGAGGCGCTGGTCTTTGCTTCCAGCGAACCGGTGGCTGAAAAGCTGATCCTGGGCAAGCTGCCCGAAGACACGCCCGTGCGGGTGGTGATGGAACGGCTGGCCGAACGCTATTCCGCGCGCGGCATCAATCTGGTCCGTGTCGGCGACGCATGGGCGTTCCGGACTGCCGCCGATCTGGGGTTCCTGATCCGGCGGAATGAGACAGAAGCCAGGAAATTGTCCCGCGCAGGTCTCGAAGTGCTGTCGACGATTGCCTATCACCAGCCGGTGACGCGGGCAGAAATCGAGGATGTCCGGGGCGTGGCGACATCCAAGGGAACACTCGATGTGTTGCTCGAAACCGGCTGGGTGCGTATGCGTGGCCGCAGGCGGTCACCGGGCCGTCCCGTGACTTATGGGACAACAACGGCGTTTCTTGACCATTTCGGGCTTGAAGATCTGCGAGATCTTCCAGGAATGGATGAACTCAAGGGAGCCGGATTGCTCTCCGGACGTGTGCCAACGAACTTTCAGCCACCGCTGCCGTCTTCGAGTGACGAGTTTGGCGACGACGAAGATCCGATCACTCAACTGGATTTGGAAGAGCTTGGTCTCTTGACTCCGATGGGTGAAGCGGAGGACTAAGCATGCGGTTCCGGTTTGCTCCGGAACAGGTGTTGCTGACTACAAGGGTTCCGACCATCGTTACACAGCAGACAAGAGCGGCAATCGCGCGCAGGACGGCCGGCGTAACATTCGCAGCAAGGCTTGCCTTTGAGGACGTCCACCATGCCTATGGTGACGAGCCGACCTTGCGTGGCGTCACGCTGGCGGCGGAGCCGGGCGAGGTCTTGTGCCTGCTGGGGCCATCTGGATCGGGGAAAACCACGCTTTTGCGGCTTGCGGCCGGAATCGAGCCTTTGGGACGCGGGCGGCTGCTGCTCAATGACCGCGAGATTGCCGGGCCACGGGTAAATCTCCCGCCCGAACGCCGTGGTATCGGACTGATGTTTCAGGACTTCGCACTTTTTCCGCATCTGACGATCCTCGACAACGTCCGGTTCGGATTAACAGCGTTGTCTTCGGCGGATGCCAAGAGTGAAGCGCTGGCTGCTCTGGATCGCGTCGGCATGGTTCATTACGCCGACAATTATCCGCATGCGCTGTCAGGCGGTGAGCAGCAACGCGTCGCACTTGCGCGCGCGCTGGCACCGCGCCCTGCGGTTTTGTTGATGGATGAGCCGTTTTCCGGCCTCGATTCACGGCTGAAGGACAGTGTCAGAGCAGAAACGCTGGCGATTTTGCGCGAAGCGCGGGCAACGGCCATCGTGGTCACTCACGACGCCGAGGAAGCCATGCGCATGGGCGACAGGATTGCCTTGCTGAAAGACGGCGCGCTTGAGCAGGTGGGAACGGCCGAAGACCTTTATCACCGGCCGGCCAATCTCTTTGCAGCGGGTTTCTTTTCTGAAATCAATGTGTTCGATAGCGTGGTCGAGAACGAAGTTGCCTTGACGCCGCTCGGTCCAGTCGATGCAAAAGGATTTAGACATGGTGCTAACGTCTCGATTGCCATAAGGCTTCCGGGCGTGGAAGTTACGGAAACGCCATGCGGTGTTTCGGCACGGATTGTGGCGCGGCGTTTTCTCGGGGTGGAGGAGTTGGTGACGGTGGTGGTTGCGGGTGGCGATAACCCGATTGACGCGCGAATTCGCGCAGGGCAATTGAGGGCCGGGGTCCGCGATGTATCAGTCACTGTCAACGCGCGTGACATTTTGGTGTTTGAAAGAAACGGATAAACACCCTAAATCAGGGTGGAGTGCTTACAGGAGAGTATCATGGGTTCATTTAGTATTTGGCATTGGCTGATCGTTCTGGTCGTTGTTCTGCTGCTTTTCGGCCGTGGAAAAATTCCGGAACTGATGGGCGACGTCGCCAAGGGTATCAAAAGCTTCAAGAAGGGCATGGGTGAGGACGAAACCGCACCTGAGACCAAGACAGTCGAGAACAAGGCTGAAGAAGCCAAGGATCGCAGCTGATATCCCAATCCCGTTGCCCTGACGGGTGAGGAGACGTCTGAATGTTCGACATCGGTTGGCCAGAGCTTCTGGTCGTAGCCATTGTGCTGATCGTCGTGGTTGGTCCGAAGGACCTTCCACCCATGCTGCGCGCCTTCGGGCGAACGACCAAGAAACTCAGAGCCATGGCTTCCGAGTTCCGGGGACAGTTCGATGATGCGTTGCGGGAAGCCGAACTTGACGACGTCAAGAAGACGTTTGACGACGCCCGCAAGCTTAATCCAATGCAGAACCTTCGCGATGCCGTAAATCCGCTCAAGGACACGGCAAAGGGCATCAAGGCGGATCTTGAAAAGTCAGTCAAAACCCCATCTTCGGCGACTGAAGAGCCGCCGAAGATGAAAGCCCCCGAGCCGCAAATGAAACTTGCGGACGGTCCGCCTGAATTCAAGCCGGAAGCACCGGCGGCAAAAGCTGCGGATGGTTCGGACAAATCACCATCCCCGGCGGCTGGCGATTCCGCTTCAAGCAAAGCTGCGGCCACCTCAACTGCAGCAAAGTCTGCCAAGGCGCCGGCTGCGACCAAAGCAAAGGCTCCGGCTTCAGGCACAGCCAAGCCGAGCACGGCTGCAAAGTCCAAGCCGGCTTCGGCAAAGACAGCAGCGGCTTCCAAGCCTGCCGCTGCAAAAACGGCTGCGCCGAAATCTGCCGCGAAAGCCGCGACGCCGGCGTCCAAGGCAAAGCCGGCCCCAGCGAAAAGTGCGCCTCGCGCCAAGAAACCTAAAGGCGAGGGCCAGGCGTGACCGACGACAATATCGACGACAAGCCGCAGCCGCTCATGGCTCACCTGCTTGAACTGCGCAATCGCCTGATGTGGGCGATCGGCGCCTTCTTCATCGCTTTTCTGCTTTGTTTTTCATTCGCCAAACCGCTGTTTAATCTTCTGGTTCAGCCATTTACCTGGGCTGTCGACTGGGCGGGAATGACGGATCGCAAGATCGAGTTGATCTACACTGCTCCACAGGAGTTCTTTTTCACGCAGATCAAGATCGGCATGTTTGGCGGTCTGGTGCTGGCGTTCCCGATGATTGCGGCACAGGTCTACAAGTTTGTGGCGCCGGGGCTGTACAAGAACGAGCGCGGCGCTTTTCTGCCGTTCCTGATTGCTTCGCCCTTGCTGTTTCTACTTGGCGCGGCGCTGGTCTACTTCTTCTTCACGCCGATGGTGATGTGGTTCTTCCTGTCGATGGAGCAGGTGGGCGGAACCGGTGAAGCCTCGATCATGCTGCTTCCGAAGGTGTCGGAGTATCTCGGGCTGATCATGACGCTGATCTTCGCCTTCGGCCTGGTGTTCCAGCTGCCGGTGGTGACCACGCTGCTGGCGCGTGTCGGGCTGGTGACCAGCCAGGGGCTGGCCGACAAACGCAAATATGCCATTGTTGCGGCCTTCATCGCGGCCGCCATCCTGACGCCGCCGGATCCGGTCTCCCAGATCGGACTTGCGCTGCCTACCATCCTTCTTTACGAGATTGCCATCTATTGCGCCCGACTCGTGGAGCGCCAGCGCGCCGCAAGAGCGGCCATGGCGGAAGCCGATGAAGCATCGGCGGCAGCCTCTGATCCCGAAGGGGACGCCTGAGCTCCGGATTGATTTTGCACCGTGCCGTCTGACGGCACGGTTGCGGGTTTGGCGCTGCCAATCGAGTACCGGAACCTGCCATGCTTGACATCAAATGGATACGCGAAAACCCTGAAGCTCTCGACGCGGCGCTGGCCAAGCGCGGCGCAGACGCCCAGTCTGAAATACTGATTGCGCTGGATGAAGCCCGCCGCGCTCATGTGGGGGCGCTGCAGGCCCTTCAGGAACGCCGCAATGCGGCGTCCAAGGACATCGGCAAGGCCATGGCTTCCAAGGACCAGGCCACGGCCGACAGCCTGAAAGCCGAAGTGGCGAAGATCAAGGACGAATTGCAGGCCGGAGAGGCCAGGGAGCGCGAGCTCGATGAGCAGCTCAAGCATGCCTTGTCGGTGCTGCCCAATATTCCGCTCGATGATGTTCCGGTGGGAGCTGACGAAAGCGACAATGTCGAGGTTCGCGTCTCCGGGGAAAAGCCTGATCTTGGCTTTGAAACAAAAGAGCATTTCGAACTCGGCGAAGCGCTGGGCATGATGGATTTCGAGCGTGCGGCAAAAATGTCGGGCGCACGCTTTACCATCCTGTCAGGTGGTTTGGCGCGTCTCGAGCGTGCGCTTGGCCAGTACATGCTTGATCTTCACACCGGCGAGCACGGCTACACGGAAGTCAATCCGCCCTTGATGGTCAATGATGCAGCCGCCTATGGCACCGACAAGCTGCCCAAGTTTGGCGACGACCTGTTCAAGACTACAGATGGACGCTGGCTGATTCCGACGGCTGAAGTGCCTTTGACCTATATGGCTGCCGGTGAAATCCTTCCCGAGGAATCGCTGCCAAAGCGCTATGTGGCGCAGACCGCCTGTTTCCGCTCGGAAGCCGGTTCCGCCGGCCGCGACACCCGCGGCATGTTGCGCCAGCATCAGTTCACCAAGGTCGAGCTGGTGTCGGTGACCACGCCGGAAACCTCGCTTGAAGAACATGAGCGGATGACCGCCAGCGCGGAAGCCGTGCTCAAGGGCCTGGGACTGCATTTCCGCACCATCGTGCTGTGCACCGGCGACATGGGCTTTGGAGCGCGCAAGACCTATGACATCGAAGTGTGGCTGCCGGGGCAGAAAGCTTACCGGGAAATTTCATCCTGTTCTGTGTGCGGCGATTTCCAGGCGCGGCGCATGAATGCGCGTTGCCGCAAGGCCGGCGACAAGGCCACGCGCTTCGTTCATACGCTGAACGGTTCGGGCGTGGCAGTTGGCCGGGCGCTGATAGCAGTCATTGAGAATTATCAGAACGCTGACGGATCGATTACCGTCCCTGACGTGCTCCGCCCCTATATGGGCGGGATCGCCAGGATCGAGAAAGCGGCATAGTCCATTTATTTTCAGGGAGCAGACAATGCGGATACTCATCACCAATGACGACGGTATTCACGCCGAGGGACTTGAGGTGCTTGAGCGCATTGCGCGGTCTCTGTCAGACGATATCTGGATCGTTGCGCCTGAAACCGACCAGAGCGGCCTGGCGCATTCCTTGACGCTGTCAGAGCCGCTGAGGTTGCGCGAGGTGCGCGACAAGACCTATGCGCTGCGCGGCACGCCGACCGACTGTGTCATCATGGCTATCAAAAGCCTGATGGACGAGAAACCGGATCTGGTTCTCTCCGGCGTCAATGCCGGACAGAATGTCGCTGATGACGTGACCTATTCGGGAACCGTTGCCGGTGCCATCGAGGGGACGCTGCTCGGTGTCAGGTCGATCGCCATCAGCCAGGCCTACAATGAGGGCAGGATCCTGCCCTGGGATGTGGTGGAAACGCTGGCGCCGGACCTGCTGAAGAAGCTTGTCGGGATCGATCTGCCTGCCGGCACGCTGCTCAATGTGAATTTTCCCAATTGCGCAGCCGATGAGGTCAAGGGCGTTGTCGTGACCGATCAGGGCCAGATGACGCATGGGCTGTCGATCGAGGAACGGCATGATGGACGCGGATTTCCCTATTTCTGGCTGAAGTTCGGCCGCCGCGACTTTTCCCCGGAAGCCAACAGCGACATCAAGGCCATTTCAAACGGCTATGTCTCGGTGACGCCGCTGAAGCTCGATCTGACAAATCATGCGGTTCAGGACCAGATCGCCAAAGCGCTGGAAGACTGAGCGGTGAATGCGCGGCTGGCGGAGAAGGAGGGGTTCGCCGGACTGTTCCTCCGTTTGCGGGCAGAAGGCTTGGCCAACAAGGCACTGCTGACGGCACTTGAGCAAACGCCACGGACCCTGTTTCTTTCGGCAGCCTATGCCGATGCAGCCTATCAGGACCGTTTGGTTCCTATTGATTGCGGAGGATTTGCCGAAAGTGCCGATCTCGTGGCGCGGCTGGTCACAGCGATGTCTATCGAACCGGGGCAGCGGGTTCTGGATCTTGGTACGGGCAGCGGTTTCCTGGCTGCCGTGATCGCGCGGTTGGCCGAGCGAGTAGTGACCGTCGACCGTTACAAAACCCTCGCCCAGCTGGCCCAGCAGCGGTTTGCCCATCTGGGGCTTGGCAACATCGTGTCGCGCCAGGCCGATGGTCTCAAGGGTATGAACGGGGAGGGCAGTTTCGACCGGATCATTGCAACCTGTGCTTTTGATGGCATGCCGCGTCAGTTCGTTGATCAGCTGGCAACCGGCGGGGTCATGCTCGCGCCGCTGCTTCTGGAAAATGGCGGAGCGGTCATGGCGCGGCTGAGCAAAATAGGCAGCCGCTTTGAACGGGAAGATCTTTTTGAGGTTCCTTACCGGGCCTTCATTCCGGGCGTCGCAGCTGCATTGTAGGGCGCAGAATCGCAGAAAACGCAACGAATTTTGCATCCTTAACTGATGAGTAACACTAACGCGCTTTAATCATCATTATTGGTTTTGCGTTGATTGGGTAGTGTTATGCGTCTCAGACAGACTGTCGTTTCCGGCACATCGGTAACTCGTTTGCTCGGTGTTGCGCTCTTGGCGAGTTCAGCTGCCGCGTGCAGCTCGGATGCAAATCGCTTTTCCTACCGAAACACCGATCAGCTACTGACAGCTTCCGTCCCGCAGCCTGCTTCAGACAGTCTTGCGCCGATGGCGAGCGTCGGCAATGCCGCGGCGCCGCAGGGCGGTTATCAGCAAAACACCACCTTTCCACAGGCTCCATCATCGGTCTCACAGGCATATCCCGGGGATTACCGGGCATCTGCGCAGCAGCGCTATGATCCGACATCGACCGGTTCGATACCTGGTTCGGTCGCACGAGCGGCATCGTCTCCGTCGAACCTGACCAACAATGGAGTGCAGCGGGTCTCATCAGTTGCGCGCAATCCGCTGCCAACCAGTCAGCCCGTACAGCAGCCGGTGCGCACAGCCTCCGCGCCGGTGCTGGAGCCGATGGCCCGTTCCAATGCGCCACAAGCACAAGCGTTCCCGGAGCGGCCACAGCAGGTGTCGTCGGCTGTGCCGGTGAGCCCGCGTTATCAGAATGCTGAGCCAGTTCTTGCTCCAGATCCGATTGTTACAGGATCCGCGCCACAGAGTGCGGGATGGACAACGACCGGAGCGACCCGAATCACCCTCGGCGAAGGTGAGACCATCTACAATCTCTCCAAGCGCTATGGTGTGCCTGCATCCGAGATCATGAAGGCCAACGATATTGCCGATGCTTCCCGGGTGGCGAGCGGCAGGCAGTTGTTGATCCCGATTTACGTCTATTCGCGCAAGGCACCGGTTTCGGCGCCGGACAACGATCCAACAACGCGTGCCTCCAACTCGGGGTCGGGCATGCTGGGTGAAGTTAAGCATGACCGTTTGCCGGTGCCTGCTCCGTCGCCGGGTCGCGATGTGGCGGTGCTGCCAAGCGTGCCTACGTTGCGGAGCCCTGACAAATCCGATTTGAGAAGCCCGGCAGTTGCCGGAACGGCGTCGAATTCCGGCCAGGGCGCAAGCGGCGTCTATGTGGTCAAGGGCGGCGACAGCCTCAGCAAGATTGCCCGGGGTCATGGTGTCAGCGTCGATGCGCTGAAATCAGCCAATAATTTGACCGGCAGCAATATCCGTATCGGACAGTCGCTGACTATTCCAGGGAGCGGGACACGCACCCTCGATCCGTCGTCCACGGCATCTGTCCGTCCGGCCGAGGCGCCCAAGGTCTATACGCCACCGGTGCAGGGAAACGACAGTGTTGCCGCAAAGACAAAGGGCGATACGGCTTCAGTTGCCCCGGCAGCAACGGGTATCGACAAGTTCCGCTGGCCTGCCCGCGGTCAGGTCATCACCGGTTTCGCCAAGAGCGAGAACGGAAAACGCAATGATGGTATAGATATTTCGATGCCGACGGGCACACCGGTCAAGGCAGCTGAAAACGGCGTGGTGATTTATTCGGGCGATGGGCTGAAGGAATACGGCAAGACGGTTCTGATCAGGCATGATGACGGCCTGGTCACGGTCTATGCGCATGCGGACAAGCTCAATGTTAACCGCGGCGACAAGGTGACACGCGGCCAGGTTATCGCCAGCTCAGGCATGTCAGGCGTTGCCAAGACACCGCGCCTGCATTTCGAAGTCCGGAAGAATGCATCGCCTGTCGATCCGACAAAATATCTCGAATAGACGCCCCTCCAGGCGAAAGTGAAAAAAGGCCGGTGCTTTCGAGTGCCGGTCTTTTTTCTTGTGCCGATTTTGCTGCTTCGGGATAGGAGCCAACTTCACTCAGAGTCTGTGGCCTGCGCGTCCGGCAAGATCCTGGATGAACTGCCATGCAACGCGTCCAGACCGTGCGCCTCGCGTCGTGGACCATTCGAGTGCCTGGGCCTGCAATTCTTCTTGCGTGATCTTCAGGTTGAAATGGTCGGCATAGCCTTTGACCATCTCAAGATACTCATCCTGATTGCATTTGTGAAAGCCGAGCCACAGACCGAACCGGTCAGAGAGGGAGACCTTTTCCTCCACGGCTTCGCTTGGATTGATGGCTGTGGAACGTTCGTTTTCCATCATGTCGCGTGGCAGCAGATGCCTGCGATTCGAGGTTGCGTAGAGCACGACATTTTCCGGGCGTCCCTCGATGCCGCCATCAAGTGCTGCCTTGAGCGATTTGTAGGCCGTGTCATCGTGATCGAACGACAGGTCATCGCAAAACAGGATGAAACGTGATTGCGATGGCCTCAGGGCAGCCATCAGAGCGGGCAGCGAATTGATGTCCTCGCGGTGAATCTCGATCAGTTTCAGCGGAGCGATCGTCTCCGCTTCGGCCGCGAGTTCAGCATGGGCTGATTTGACCAGGGACGACTTGCCCATGCCGCGCGCGCCCCACAACAGCACATTGTTGGCCGGCAGGCCGCGGGCAAAGCGCCTCGTGTTGTCGACCAGGATGTCGCGGACGTGATCAACGCCCTTGATCAGACCGATGTCTATGCGGTTGGGTTTGCCAACCGGAGCGAGATAGTGGGCATCAGCATTCCAGACAAAGCAGTCGGCGGCTTCGAAATCGATCGCTGGGCGCGGTGCCGGTGCCAGGGATTCCACTGCGCGGGAAAGCCGGGCGAGTTCTGCGAGGATCTGCTGAGCGGTCTGGTCTTGCATGTTTTGGTCCCGTTGCTGACGGATGTCTCGTTTGTACGTTGGTGAAGCCGCAATTCCATTCAGAATTGCAAGGCTCGCTCCACCTGTGGCCGGCTTGTGATGCCGGGGAGCCGGCAAAACCGGTCTGGCCGAGTGGTGGTAAAGAGCCGGTAGCACGGCATGGTTATGGCGAAAAGCCGTTTTGAGCCGGAAATCAGGTGGGCAGAGGCCATGTTTGCGTTGCAATCGCCCATCTTGCCACTATATTCCGCTCGACTATTGGAAGCCCGTTTCAGGGGCTCCATGCTTTATCTTCAAGGAGTTTTTCATGTTTGTAACCCCGGCCTATGCCCAGTCCGCGCTCGGCGGCGGCGGTAGCGAGATCCTGATGTCGATCCTGCCTTTCCTGCTGATCTTTGTGATCATGTATTTTCTCATCATTCGTCCGCAGCGGACCCAGATGAAAAAACGCACGGAAATGCTCGCCAATGTTCGCCGCGGCGACCAGGTGGTGACGGGCGGCGGCATGATCGCCAAGGTCACCAAGGTGATAGATGATGCCGAGCTGGAAGTCGAGATTTCCGATGGCGTCAAGGTTCGCTTGATCCGCAGCCTGATTGCCGATGTGCGCGTCAAGGGCGAGCCGGCCAAGGAATAGCCGTAAAATGCGGACAGAAGGCAGCTTCTGTCCGCCAACAGGCGTCCCATATCAACTTACCCCATTTCGTCCCCGAGGATGAACCGAGAGCCCCATGCTTTATTTCTCCCGTTGGAAAACAACTCTCATTTGGCTTGCGGTGCTTGCCGGAGTGGTGTTCGCGTTCCCGAACCTCCTCAGCAAGCAGCAGGCTGACAGCCTGCCGGAATGGGTGCCTTCCAAACAACTCACCCTGGGTCTCGATCTTCAGGGCGGTTCCTACATGCTGCTGCAGGTGGAACGCGAAGACATCATCAAGGACCGGTTGACGACAACGGTTGATGATGTGCGGCGGTTGTTGCGCGAAGCGGGCATTGGCTACACAGGCCTGTCAGGCACCGGCCAGATGGTTCAGGTGCGTATCCGTGACGACGCCCGGGTTGAGGAAGCCAAGGAAATCCTTGCTGAACTGTCTCAACCGGTCAATTCCGGCCTGTTCGGCGGCGGCACCGTGGCTGAGGCAACGGTCGAGGAAATGCAGCCGGGACAGTTGCGTATCCTTCTTACGGATGAGGGCATTACCTATCGTATTTCGTCTGCGGTGGCGCAGTCGATTGAGGTGGTGCGCAAGCGTATTGACGAACTGGGAACCACTGAGCCCATCATCCAGCGGCAGGGTGTCGACCGCATTCTGGTTCAGGTTCCGGGGCTTGATGATCCGGAGCGGTTGAAGAACCTGCTCAACCAGACCGCCAAACTGGCCTTCCGCATGGTCGATACGTCGATGCCGGTTCAGGAAGCCATCCAGGGCCGTCCGCCGGCCAACTCGGAGGTGCTCTACACCACCGACGATCCGCCAATTCCCTATCTGGTTCAGCGCACTGTTCTGGTGTCGGGTGAAAACCTTGTCGACGCCCAGGCAGGCTACGACCAGCGCACCAATGAACCGATTGTCAGCTTCCGCTTCGATTCCAAGGGCGGCCAGCGTTTCGGCCAGGCCACCACTCAGTTTGTCGGCCTGCCGTTTGCCATCGTGCTGGATGATCAGGTGGTTTCGGCACCGGTGATCCGTGAACCGATTCTCGGTGGTACAGGCCAGATTTCCGGCAATTTCGACGTTCAGAGCGCCAATGACCTGGCGATTCTGCTGCGTGCGGGCGCCTTGCCTGCGACGCTGACAGTGATTGAAGAGCGGACTGTCGGTCCCGGTCTGGGAGCGGACTCGGTCGCTGCCGGCGAAATCGCCGGTATCATCGGCGCTTTGCTCGTGCTGGCCTTCATGTTCGTGGCTTACGGCATGCTTGGCTTCATCGCCAATCTGGCGCTGATCGCCAACGTCTTCATGATCATTGCGATCCTGACGCTGTTGGGAGCGACACTGACCCTTCCGGGCATTGCCGGTATCGTGCTGACCGTCGGCATGGCGGTGGACTCCAACGTGCTGATCTACGAGCGCATACGTGAGGAGCACAGGGCAGGGCGGTCGTTGATCCAGGCGATTGATGCGGGTTTCTCCAAGGCGTTTGCGACAATTCTCGATGCCAACGTCACCACGCTGATTGCAGCAATCATTCTGTTTTATCTCGGCACCGGCCCGGTTCGCGGCTTCGCCGTCACCTTGGCTGTCGGTATTGTCACCACCGTGTTCACCGCTTTCACCTTCACACGCTGGATGGTGGCGGAATGGGTGCGTCGCAGGCGGCCCAAGAGCATGCCGAAGGGCGCGCTCGATGCGATCATCCGGGATTTCAATTTCCGGTTCATGAAGATCCGCCGGTTTACCTTCGTGGCATCAGCGGCGCTGTCGCTTGCCTCCATGGCTCTTTTTGCCACGATCAACATGAATTACGGCATCGACTTCAAGGGTGGATCGATGATCGAGGTCCAGGCCAAGGAAGGTAATGCCGATGTTGGCGATATCCGCGCGCGGATGTCGGAGCTCAATCTCGGCGATATCCAGGTTCAGGAGTTCGGCTCACCGAGGGAAGTGTTGATCCGGGTGCAGGCACAGGGCGGCGGCGAGAATGCCGAGCAGACCGTCATCACGCTGGTGCGCGGTGAACTCGAAGGCGATTACGATATTCGCCGCGTCGAAGTTGTCGGCCCGACCGTTTCGGGTGAGTTGGCGCAGGCTGGCACAATCGCCGTGATTGCGTCGCTGCTGGCGATTCTGGTCTATATCTGGTTCCGGTTCGAGTGGCAGTTTGCGCTCGGCGCGATCATCGCGACTGTGCATGACGTCGTGCTGACCATCGGGATCTTCGTGTTGTCAGGGATCGAATTCAACCTGTCGAGTATCGCGGCGGTGCTGACCATTGTCGGTTACTCGCTCAACGATACCGTGGTGGTTTACGACCGCGTTCGCGAAAACCTGAGACGGTACAAGAAACTGCCATTGACCAGCCTGCTTGACCTCTCGATCAATCAGATGCTGCCGCGAACGATTTTGACATCGGTTACGACGCTTCTGGCGCTTCTTGCCCTGTTCATTTTCGGCGGTGAAGTCATCCGGTCCTTCACCTTTGCGATGATCTTCGGCGTGGTGGTCGGCACCTATTCGTCGATCTTTATCGCCGCGCCGGTGCTGATCCTGTTCAAACTGAGAGCGGATAATTTCCGCGTCGGGATGGATGCGGACACTGAAGCGGAAACTGTACCCGAGGGTGCGGATCAAAGCAGGGTCTGAGCTATGGCTTCAGGCATCGAGATCCGCGCTGCCCATTTTCCCGGGCGTCCACCCATAGACGCCTACGGAAATGGCGGGTTCCGCTTTGCCGATATGTCGCATCGCGGCTCGATTCTTTGCCTGCCATCGGGCGTTCATGAGTGGGGCGTCAGCGAGGGCCAACCGCTGAATGTCGAGCTGTTTCAGCAGGTTCTTGCCGAAGCGAAAGATATCGAGTTCCTGCTGGTTGGAACGGGGCCGTCAATCCGGCCTTTGCCGGCGGAATTGAAAGCAGCGCTGAAGGCGTTGAATATTTCGTCGGATCCGATGAGCACCGGTGCGGCAGTAAGAACCTACAACGTGATGTTATCGGAATCCCGTGCCGTTGCCGCGGCCCTGATCGCCGTCGAAGGGTGACTTTGATGCCGGCCGGGCTGTCAGAGCAAACCAGATCACAACTGCTGGCGAGCCTTCGCGACTCCGATATCGACCGGTATCTGGCTTTGTTGCTGATGCCGGATGGCGTTCGAGACGATCTGTTGGCGCTGTTCTTGTTCAATGCCGAGATTGCATCGGTCCGCGATCGCGTACGCGAGCCATTGCCCGGCGAAATGCGCCTGCAATGGTGGCGGGACATGGTGGCGGGCGACCGGACTGATGAGGCGCAGGCACATCCTGTTGGCGCATTGCTGCTTGAGGTGATCAAGCGCCGGAACCTGCCGGTCGAACCGTTGCTTGCCATCTGCGACGCGCGGATTTTTGATCTTTATGATGACCCCATGCCGGACCGGACCAGCTATGAGGGCTATGCCGGCGAAACCGCTTCATCGCTTTTGCAGATGTCTGCGTTTCTGCTCGATCCGGCTGCCGCATCGCACACCAGCACGGCCAGCGGTCATGCAGGGGTGGCACAGGCTGTTGCCGGACATTTGATGCTGCTGCCGATCTCGCAGGCCAGAGGACAGGTGTTCATACCCGGAGATCTGCTGTCAGCCACCGGTCTCGACAGAGACAGTTTTCTTGCCGGTGGCGACCAGGAACGGGCGGCAAATGCGATTCGCGCCTTTGCAGGCTTTGGCCGTGACCACCTTGCCAAGGCACGTGCGGCTTTGGCTGACGTTCCGGCTACGGTCAAGCCAGCCTATCTGCCGGTGGCCCTGGTTGAAGCGGTGTTTCACCGTACCGAGAAGAAGGCTTCTGCATGTCTCTCGGAGTCGGTTCGGTTGCCGCAATGGCGCCGGCAACTTCAATTGTGGCGCGCTGCGCGCCGCGGCAGCATCTGATCCAGGCACAGTCTGGAGCAAGCTCTCTGAGTTTTGATGGCTTCTTGGCCGCCTGTCCGGATGCCTTGCACGTTGGCGGCATGCGCGGCATAGTTACCATGAGTTGACGCGGAGGCGAGCTAGGTCAAGGGGAGAAATTTCATGAGTCTGGGTGCCTTGGTTGTTGTTGTTGCCTTTGCGGTGATTCTGCTGATCGGCGTGGTGCACTACACCGGCGGGTCTCGCGTCAACAGCGGCCGTGACCACGGCGAGGTCATTCTGGAGTTTGCGCGCGCCTATCCGGGCGAAGCAATCCGCTCTGTGACCATGACCAAGGACGGCAATGCCAGTTTCCTGCGGCTGGCCGACGGCAAGACCGGTTTCATCCAAACCATGGGGCGGCATCAGGTGGCGCGGCTGATTCTTCCTGGTGATGTCAGCGTGCAGCCGGTCGAGGAGCAGCCCGGTCTGCACATCGAGTTTCACGAATCCACGCTGAAGGGCGGAGACTACGTGTTCGCTTCGGCGGAAGATGCTGCGGAAGTGTCGTTGTGGCTGTGCGGCAGCTTCGCGATGGCGACCGCGGAGATTGAGCAACCTGAGGCGGATGGAAATGCCTGACCTCAAGGATTTTCCCGATGTCACCCAACTGGCGATTCCCTTCTTCGTCATCGCCATCCTGATTGAACTGTTCGTCATCCGTTATTTCAAGGGACGCGGCGATTACGAAACCCGTGACACGGCCACGTCACTGTTGATGGGTGTGGGAAATGTCGCCTCCGGCCTGCTGCTGGGCTTTGTGGCTTTCGGTGTTCTGATGTGGGCCTGGCAGTACCGGGTTGCCGATCTCGGCACATCCTGGGCGGTGATCGCGCTGTGTTTCGTTGTCGATGATCTGCGCTACTATTGGTACCATCGCATCGCCCACCGCTGCCGCTGGGTCTGGGCGGAGCATGTGATTCACCATTCGTCGCAGCACTACAATTTGTCGACGGCATTGCGGCAGAGCTGGACCGGAACCTTTACCGGGATGTTCATCCTAAGAATTCCACTGGCGCTATTGGGATTTCATCCGGTGCTTTTGCTGTTTGTCGGAGGGCTCAATCTGGTCTACCAGTTCTGGATCCACACCGAGACGATTGGCAGAATGTGGCGGCCGATCGAGTGGATCTTCAACACGCCATCGCATCACCGTGTGCATCACGCCACCAATCCGCGCTATCTCGATTCCAACTATGCCGGAACGCTGATCATCTGGGACCGGATGTTTGGAAGTTTCGTTCCCGAACAGGACGAGGACATGCCGCGCTACGGCATCGTCAAGAATATCGGGACGTTCAATCCCTTAAGGGTGGCGTTTCACGAATGGATCGACATGTTTGGCGATGCGGCGCGTCCCGGACTGACGTTCCGGCAGAGACTGGCCTATCTGTTTGCGCCCCCCGGCTGGAGCCACGACGGATCGCGTAAAGGCTCCGGCGAGCTGAAAGCTGACTACGTCGCGCGCAATCCGGAGACGGCCGGTGCGCCGGGATTGCCAGGTTCCGAACCGCTTGCAGGCCGTTCAGCGGCGCCGGCGGAGTAGCTGGCCGCCCGAACGCTCTGTCCGGAGCATTCCGGGCTCCTTTGCTGCCTTGGGCCGGTCATTCGGCGGCCTGTTGAGCCCCGGCATTGCCCAGCCATGCAGCAAAATCGGTCAATGCCCGGCGCGCCATTGCCTGTTTCTTTGCCTTGGCCTTGTCCTTGCCACGGAAGCGGCCACCGCCTTCGGGACGCATGATTGCGCCGGGTTCGAGCGGCGGGAACAGGCCGAAATTGACATTCATCGGCTGGAAAGACCGCTTGCCCGGCTCATCATGGCTGACCAGATGGCCTCCGGTGATGTGATTGAGAAGCGCTCCGAATGCGGATGTCAGAGGCGGCGGGGCGAGTTCCTCGCCCAACTGTTCTGCGGCGGCGAACCGGCCTGCCAGCAGCCCCATGGCAGCGCTTTCGACATAGCCTTCGCAACCGGTGATCTGACCCGCGAAACGCAGGCCTGGGCGGCTCTTGAGTTGCAATGTGCCATCAAGCAGCAGCGGTGAATTGAGATAGGTGTTGCGATGCAGGCCGCCAAGCCTTGCAAATTCGGCGTTCTGCAGGCCCGGGATCATCCGGATGATGTCGCCCTGGGCGCCGTATTTCAATTTGGTCTGGAACCCGACCATGTTGTAGAGCGTGCCCAGCGCATTGTCCTGACGCAGCTGGACGACCGCATAGGCCTTTGTATCGGGTTGATGGGCGTTGGTCAGCCCCATCGGCTTCATCGGGCCGTGGCGCAGGGTTTCGCGTCCGCGCTCGGCCATGATCTCGATCGGCAGGCAGCCATCAAAATAGGGCGTGCCTTCCCATTCCTTGAAACCCGTTGTGTCTCCACTGATCAGCGCGTCGATGAAGGCATCGTACTGGTCCTTGTCCATCGGGCAATTGATGTAGTCCTTCCCGGTGCCGCCGGGGCCGACCTTGTCATAGCGTGACTGGAACCAGCAGATCGACATGTCGATCGAATCGGTGTGGATGATCGGCGCGATGGCATCGAAGAACGCCAGTGCATCCTGACCGGTTTCAGCGCTGATCGCTTCCGCAAGCCCCGGTGCGGTCAACGGGCCCGTGGCGATGATGGTCTGGCCCCAGTCCTCGGGCGGCAGGCCGGTGACCTCCTCGCGGGCAATGGTGATCAGCGGCTCGGCGGCAATCGCATCGGTGACGGCCTGCGCAAACCCTTCGCGGTCGACGGCCAAAGCGCCGCCTGCGGGAACCTGGTTCTTGTCAGCGCAGGCCATGATCAGCGAACCAGCCAGGCGCATTTCCGCATGGATGACGCCGACGGCATTGTTCTCCGCATCATCGGAACGGAACGAATTGGAGCAGACGAGCTCGGCGAGACTGTCGGTCTTGTGGGCTTCGGTGCCGCGTACCGGGCGCATCTCGTGCAGAACCACGGGCAGGCCGCGCCGGGCGATCTGCCAGGCTGCTTCAGAACCGGCGAGGCCGCCGCCAATGACATGGATAGGGGCGTGGGAAGAGGAGATCTTGGTCATAGCGTCCGTTTACCACGGGCGCGATCCCGTCTCAAAGATGTTTTATGCGACCCCAAAACGAAAACGGCGCCCCAAGGGACGCCGTAACGAACGGTCATGGCAATTGTGATTAGCGGGTACGAAGGCCGCGGGCCACATTGTCGATGTCGAAACGGGTCAGGCCGATGTCAGCCAGGGTTTCGTTGGACAGGTTTGCAAGCTGCTGTGCGGTCTGGCGGGTTTTCATCCAGCTGCGGGCTCTGCTGAGAATTTTCATGGTAGGCTCCTCGGGTGCGCCCGGTCCCGGGCGGTGATGACGATGTAATCAATCTGATGCCTTCCATATAGGCGTTTGCACTTCATTTGTGCAGCGCAATATTCACAGCCCTGATATGCGTGCGCGGAATGGCTCGATTATCGTTTTGTCAATTAATGAAGATGCTGAAAAATTGAACACCGGTTTGGTGCCGGATTACGCTGAGGCGGCACTGCCAAATGTGCATGGCGCATTGATGCGTTTGCCTGGTCTTCGTGTAATGCCGGGGTTGACTTCAGGTGCGTGCAAACAGAAACAGCGCCCTGTTGCCAGGGCGCCGTTTGAAATGACCGGTCGCAGGACCGGGCAGAGATTTTCAGTTCTTACTGGCCGGGACGGCGAGCAACGAACGGGATGTCTCCACGGGAAATGCCGAGGTCATTGAGTTCGCGTTCGGACATGCGGGACAGTTCGTTGACGGTGTTGCGATAGTCGCGCCAGTCTTTGTAAGCCTTACGGAAGTTCATGGTATTTTCCTTTCAATGGGGCGCTGTCTGACCATCAGTGCGCCGTGTTTCGTTGATCCTAATATAGGTGGATACAATCGATTTGTGCAGTGCAAAAAATCGCAAAGGAGCCATGCGAATTCTGCAATGCGCCTTAACAAACTCTTGTCAGGCAAGGTCAAATTGCATGTGTCGCTAATTGGCCGCTCGGTATGCCGGCGGCCGCAGGCAGTCTCTTGGAGTGGGGGGGCGTATGATGCGAGTGAAGATTTGAGCGAGATGGCTTCACCGTTCTCGGCTCAAATAAAACTCCGCACAAAAAAATAACGCTCACCGGGGGAGGAGGATCCGGTGAGCGTCATTTTGGGAGACTGATGCTCGGGAGGAGGATGAACATCAGTCACATCGAAGCGGCTTTTTGGGAGGAGGAGGAGGCCGCTCCGAATTCTAGAATTTCTTACAGGGCGCGCCGTGCAGCGAATGGAATGTCGCTTCGGGTCATGCCGATGTCGCTCAACTCGCGCTCAGAAAGCCTATTCAGCTCGACGCATGTTTCGCGGTATTTCCGCCAGCTGGCGAAGGAGTTGACCAGTTTCATCGTTGTCATCCTCTGTCCTGCTGTTGTTCGGCTCACCACCGTGGCGTTCCGATGTTTTGAATATAGGGGCATTCAATCGATTTGTGCAGTGCAATATTCTCATAGAAGGCATTCCGTATACGCATAGCTGAGCCGGAATTGGACGGTCTTTGCCTCATAGCTGTGCAGTGCTGGTATAAATGAAGGCAGTGTGCCCTTAATACCGTCGTTGTCCGGCAGCGCGCTTGATGTAATCTGGGTCCCGGCTTGTTCAAGGAAAGAATCGCATGTTTCGCAGATACCTCTCCCGCGAGATTGATCAGTGGATCAAGGCCGGGCTTCTCGATGCCGGACTGGGCGAGGTCCTGCTCAAGGATCACGATCGCCGCCATACCGGTTTCAGCCTGTCGGGCGTTCTTGCGGTGCTTGCGGCAATCCTGCTGGGCGGCGCGGTAATCGCGCTCGTGGCCGCAAACTGGGAGGCGATTGCCCGGCCGGTTCGTGTCCTTATGATCTTGCTGTTGGTCATAGGGGGGCTGGCCGTTGCCACCCTTGCCGTGCGGCGCGGGGCCTACTGGGTGTCGGAAGCCGCGCTGGTTTTTACCCTGATTTGTTATGGGGCGGGCGTCGCCCTGGTGGGGCAGATGTACCATATCAGTGGCGATGAAACGGCGTTCATGCTGTTGTGGACAGCGGGTGCGCTGCTCGTATCCTTTGCCTTTTCATCAGCGATTGCCGGGGTCAGCGCCGGGCTTCTGGGATTTGGATATCTGTTTGCCCAGCCTTCGCTGTTTGGGCCGGGCGGATCTGATGCGCTTGCGCTTTCAGGATTTCTTTCGGTTTTCGCAGTGATTTTGCTGATAGCCGTTGCAGCCTGGCGATCGCGCTCGAAGCTGACAGGACATCTGTGTGCGCTGTTGCTGATCGGCTTTATAATCTGGGTCATTGACGAGACAACAGATATAGATCCCGGCCACGTATTGGCTGTGATCGGGGCGATTGCGTTTGGCATCGGTTCCATTGTTCCGCCGAGCCCGGCAATTGCGGTTGAACGGCACGGAGTGGTTTCGGCTTACGGTGCCGTGCTGTTTCTCGGCGGGCTGGGTTTTGCTCAGTTCGACCTCTCCAATCCAAGCCTGACGGTGGAAATGGTGCTGGCCGGTGTGATCCTGATCGCCAGTGTCGCCATCATCGCCATTGCCGGCAGCGAAAACCGCCTGATTCGGAGAGCCGGCTATTTCGCCTTTGCCTGTGAAACCGTCTATGTGGTGGAAGAAACGCTCGGTTCGCTTTTGGGCAGTTCCGGCTTCTTGTTTATAGGCGGGCTTGTACTGGCTGCCATCGCCTTCACGGTGATGAAGGTCGAGAAGCGCTTCAAGACCGGCAGGGAGGATCTGTCATGACAGCTCTGGGTCAATTGCTTCGCCGCGGCGTTAATCCGGTGGTTGCAGGTATCGTGTGTGCCGTTGTCCTGGCCGGCAGCATAGTCTTTATGATTCAGGGGCGGGCAGCGATCCTGCGTGACGGGGACGAAATCATCCTCAAGACGGCACCGATTGATCCGCGGGATTTCATGCGGGGGGATTATGTCAGGCTCAGCTATGAAGGCGTCTCTTCGGTTGATGGCGCGCTTTTCACAGGCGCCTGGCCGGAGCAGGACCTGTATGCGCCGGTTTGGCTCACTCTTGAGCCCGGCGAAGACGGGGTGGCGGTTGTAAGGGCGCTGGGCCTTGAGAAACCTGATCCGGTCAAGCCGGGCGTGGTTTATCTCAAGAGCAAGCCGGCCAAGCTTTATGCGGTTGATGAGCCTGGTTCGGGAAATCTGCGCCTCAATCTGAGTTTCGGCATCGAGCGGTATTACGTGCCTGAGGGGGAGGGACTTGAGATCGAGGATGCGCGCAACGCAGGCCGGACGACTGTGGCAATTCGGGTGTCGGAGGACGGAGAGCCGCAAATTGCGCGCCTGATGATCGATGGAGAGATGCTGTATGAAGAGCCGCTTTACTGATGAGCCGGCTGCAATTCGGTCTGCGATGACGGATGGAAAGCCGCTTTAAAAAGAGCCTCTCACTTGAAAAGCCGGCTTGGAATTGGTCTCGTCCAGCATTCAATCGTACACTGCATGCTGAATTCGGTGATTTTTCCTTTGATCGCTGCCAATCGGGTGATATAGAGCGACCGCGTTCAGGGTCGCCTCGCGCGAGCGTGGTTTTGCGGCCCTAAAAGCGGGTATGGTGAAATTGGTAGACACGCCAGATTTAGGTTCTGGTGCCGTAAGGCGTGGGAGTTCAAGTCTCTCTACCCGCACCAGATTACAGTCCGGTCCGATCGCCATGTGGCATTGGATGGCAGGGCGAGCACGAAGGCGTTCAGTCGGTTGATCCGGTCTGGGGCTTATAATGAAGAAAGCCACAAGCGACGCCGGATCACCGGCCCAGTCGCGGGGCCAACCCGAACGGTCGCAGTCGCGAGGAAATGAAGGTTTGAACATGCAGGTTACCGAAACGCTTGCCGAAGGGCTGAAGCGCGAATTGAAGGTTGTCGTTCCCGCTGCGGACATGGCAGCACAGATGAACGAGAAGCTTGCCGAAGCCAAGGGCAAGATGCAGATCAAGGGGTTCCGCCCCGGCAAGGTGCCGATCTCGCATCTGAAAAAGGTCTATGGCAAATCGATCATGGCGCAGCTGGTCAATGAAATGATCCAGGAAAAGCCGACATCGATCCTGGCAGAGCGTGGCGAACGATCCGCTACCCAGCCTGAAATCACCATGACCGAAGATGAGAAGGAAGCCGACGCCATCCTCAACGGTGATGCGGATTTCGAATTCAATATCGCTTATGAAATCATCCCGGCTTTCGATCTTGCCGACATGTCGAAGGTCAAGGTTGTCCGGGAAGTCGTCGAGGTTCCGGCTGAAGAGGTTGAGGAGCAGGTGCTCCGCGTGGCCGAAAACAGCCGCACGTTCGAGCCCAAAAAAGGCAAGGCAGCCGATGGCGACAAGGTAACGATCGATTACCTTGGCAAGGTTGATGGCGAGCCTTTCGAAGGCGGCGCGGATCAGGATGCCGAGCTGGTGATCGGCTCGAACCGATTCATCCCCGGCTTCGAAGAGCAGCTTATCGGTCTCAAGGAAGGTGACGAGAAGGTGATCACGGTCACATTCCCGGACGAGTACCAGGCAGCCCATCTTGCCGGCAAGGAAGCCACCTTCGACATCAAGGTCAAGGCGATTGCAGCCCCTGGCGAACTGGAAATCAATGACGAGCTGGCCAAGACTCTTGGTCTTGATTCTGCTGACAAGCTGCGTGAAATCGTCCGCTCGCAGATCGAAGACCAGTATGGCCAGGTCACACGTCAGAAGCTGAAGCGGCAGATCCTCGATCAGCTCGATGAAGCCCACAAGTTCGACACACCCTCCAAGCTGGTGGACGCCGAATTCGAAAGCATCTGGCGCCAGATCAACCAGGAACTGTCGGACAACGGCAAGACTTTTGCCGATGAGGACACCACCGAGGAAGCCGCGCGCGAAGAGTATCGCACGCTGGCCGAACGCCGTGTTCGTCTCGGACTGGTTCTTTCCAAGGTCGGCGAAGAAGCCGGCGTTCAGGTGAGCGACGACGAGTTGCAGCGCTCGCTGTTCGAACAGGTTCGCAAGTTCCCGGGCCAGGAAAAGGAAATCTACGAATATTTCCAGAAGACACCCGGTGCTGTTGCCTCGCTGCGCGCTCCGATCTTTGAAGAAAAGACCATTGATCACCTGATGACCGTTATCGATGTGACCGACAAGTCGGTGACCAAGGACGAGCTGATGGCAGACGATGAGGCGGAAACAGCTGAGAAGCCCGCTGCAAAGAAAAAAGCGCCTGCCAAGAAGAAGGCTGCCAAGAAGGACGACACTGCGGCCGATTAAGCCACAGCGTCTTCAAAGGGTTCTCAAACGCCGGGGCTTTGCTCCGGCGTTTTTGCGTTCTGCGCCTGCCGTGTCGCCCGGCCGCTGACGGCAGCGTGAATGTTTGTCCGGCAAACGATCCACCGGCCCTGCAGCTTCGTAAACGGAGTGCCGCGCAGATGGGCGCGAAACAACTGTTTGTGCCGGAGTTCCGATGCCTGAGAAGCGAGTACTGCGATTTGTCCTGGGTGATCAGTTGTCGCGCGGGATTTCAAGCCTCGACAATGCCCGGCCCGACACCGACGTCATCTTCATGGCCGAGGTGATGGAAGAGGCCACTAACGTCAAGCATCACAAGAAGAAGATCGCGTTCCTGTTTTCGGCCATGCGCCACTTTGCCGAAGACCTGCGCGATGAGGGTTTCACGGTCGATTATCTGCGGCTTGATGCTAAGAGCAATCCCGGCGATTTCGGCAGCGCTCTGGCGGAAGCGGTTGAACGACACGGGGTAAACCGGGTGGTGATGACGGAGCCGTCCGAGATGCGGGTGCTTGAGGCTGCGGAGAGCTGGCGCGAGGAACTCGCCGTCAATCTGGATATTCTCGCCGACCGCCGTTCTCTGGCAAGCCACGAGGATTTCGTCAGCTGGGCCACGACCGACAGCGGTGCGCAACCCAAATCTCTGCGGATGGAGTATTTCTACCGCGAGATGCGCCGGCGCACCGGCTATCTGATGACGGACGGCGAACCCGAAGGCGGTCAGTGGAACTATGACACCGACAACAGGAAATCTCTCCCGGATTCGATAAAGGCTCCCTCACGGCCGCGGTTTGAGCCAGACAGCATGACCCGTGAGGTGATGAGACTGGTTGCGGACCGGTTCGATGCGCATTTCGGAGATATCGAACCGTTTGACTACCCTGTCACGCGCAAAGATGCCGAGGCCTATCTCGACTGGTTTGTCGCCGAGGCGCTTCCCGGTTTCGGTGACTGGCAGGACGCGATGAAACAAGGCGAGCCGCTGCTGTTCCACAGCCATCTGTCAACACTCATCAATTGCGGCCTGCTGGATCCAAGGGAGTGTTGCAAGAAAGCGGAGAAGGCGTACCGGGACGATAAGGCGCCGCTCAATTCCGTGGAAGGCTTCATCCGCCAGATCATAGGCTGGCGGGAATTCATCCGCGGCGTGTACTGGCTGAAAATGCCCGATTATGCAAAGAGCAATGTGCTTGACGCAACGCGGCCATTGCCGGGATTTTTCTGGACCGGCAAGACGAAAATGAACTGTCTCGCCCAGGCCATCTCGGAAACCAGGTCGAATGCCTATGCCCATCATATCCAGCGGTTGATGGTGATCGGTAATTTCTGCCTGATAGCCGGGATCGATCCGAGAGAGGTGCAGGAGTGGTTCCTCATCGTGTACTCGGACGCCTATGAATGGGTGGAAATGCCCAATGTGGTGGGCATGGCCCTTTTCGCCGACGGTGGCTTTGTCGCTTCCAAGCCCTATGCTGCCTCGGGCGCCTATATCAACAAGATGAGCGATTATTGCAGCTCGTGCCGGTTCGACGTCAAGCAGAAGAGCGGCGAAAAGGCCTGTCCTTTCAACTATCTCTACTGGAACTTCCTGTCCGAGAACCAGAAGGTTCTGAAGACGAACCACCGGATGGGCCTGATCATGGGGTCGCTGCGAAAATTGAAGCAGAATCGGCTGGACGAAGTCCGCAGTGATTCCGAGCGCTTCTTCGCCAGCGGCGAAATGCAAGCGTGGGACCAGACCGAAGATCTCTAGATCAACTACAAGCCCTTGAGGCTGGCGGCGCTGCTTGCCGATGTTGATGTGATTATGCTCCGTCATGCCAAGCGGCCGGGCCGTCGCGATGATCAGCTTGGTCATCTCGATGTTTGTGCCAGAACTTCCATCCGCAAAACGGGTGAATCACGATGGTCGCGATTTGCCAATCCCTGGTGAGTTAATCCGTCGGGGTTTGGGGTCATTGTGTCACGGCGAACTTGGTGGTGCTCGCCGGTGTGAAAGAGGCGGCGAATGCTTCATGTTGTCATGATCAGCCTATGCAGCTTCGCGTTGCGTCTTGGCGCGTGCATGACCCGATTGTCTGGGCGGTACACCGTGCCGGTTTGATCACCTGTGTAGAATTCCCTGTTTGTTGGATCTTGTAAGCTGAATATCTCGTTCAGGGAATTGTATATTGTATTTCTGATTCAGGTTGGCTGCCTATATCTAAAACCATAAGGATATTTGCTATATAACTATGGTGGTGATTCCATTGAGCAATTACAAAAATTTGCAATTAAGATCTCATTGATATTATATACAGTAGAGAATGGTAGGCACCGCTAAGGTTCGGCATGTTCGATGATCGTGTTGTTATCGTTACAGTATATATAAACTGTCTCTGGATTCCATATTCGAGACATGAGTTATGTGCGCGTTGACTAAAGCGTCTAGGGAGGTGTTTCATGATGATCCCACTCTCATTGATGTTAATATTCATATTTGTTTCTATTCGAAAATATTTCGATTTAAAAATAAATATTCCCCGCGGATTTCTTGTGTTGCTTGCCGTGGCCTTTGTTTTCAATGCGGGTTACGGCACGCGCGCAGCCAATGCAGCCTGGGACGACTGTTCAGGTCTTACTGTCACCACCGGCAACGACCTGACACTCGATCTCACGGCCGATACCTGCTCACTTACAAACCCTTTTCCTGGGACAAACGATTATATCAACTTCAATGCGGGGGCCGGGGCCAGTGTTACAATCGATTTGATTGGTATTGATGATCCATCCGGGAGCTTTTCCGGTGTGTCCATCGTGCATGACGGCGGCACAACAAACGTGCCGAATGGTACGGGCTTTGGCCAGGCAAACGATTTCACCGGCGTTTTTTCCTGTTCTACGGGGTGCACTGTTTCGGGCAATTATGATGCTGCGCCAATCAGTGGGTCCTTTTCAGTCAGCTATACGCAAAACGCAGGGTCTGGCAGTGCAGCACCACCAGCCCCAACGGTGTCGTCTGTCTCACCGGCCACAGGACCGGCGGCAGGCGGTACCTCGGTGACGATCACCGGCAGCAACTTGTCTGGCGCCACAGCGGTTGCCTTCGGAGCAACAGCGGCGGCGAGCTTCACCGTCGACAGCGCCACGCAGATCACCGCGACGTCGCCGGCCGGCAGCGGCACAGTGGATGTGCGGGTGACGACCGCGGGCGGAGTGTCGGCAACATCTGCGGCGGACGAGTTCACCTA
>JBLXGF010000021.1:0-53501 GCA_048261205.1 Hoeflea sp. | reverse complement strand
TGAAGAGGGGCAGGTGAGGTAGCCAGCTCCGTGTGCTGCAAGGTACTGCCTGTCGGATGCGGACATCATCCGGCGAGACTCGGGCCGTGCGCGCGCTGCGCCACCCGGTGCATGTCGCGTTCAAATGGCTTCATTTGAACGATAACCTACATGCACCACCATAAACCCACTACCCAGAGGCAAAGCCCGCGTGCGGCCCTCCGGACCATAAGTCACTTTCACACCCCGGCGATCCTGTCGCGCGGAGCTGTTGCCGCTTGCTTCAAGCTTCCCCCTTGCGGCGCACCGGGCCGCATTGCAAAGTGCAAACCAAGTGCTGGACCGCGTTGCCGCGGGGCACGCCCCGTTTCAATCCCGAGACCTCATCAGGGAGAGTGTCATGTCATTTGCGAAATTTACCGTGGCCGCCGCTGCAGCCTTCATCGGCCTGGGCGTTGCCGCCGCGCAGGCCGAGGGCCTGCCGGATCTGGGCGGTGAGACCGTTGTTGTCGTCACCGAAAACGCCTATCCGCCGCTGCAGTTCATCGATCCCAAGACCGGAGAGCAGATCGGCTGGGAATATGACGCGATGAACGAGATCGCCAAGCGGCTGAATTTCACCGTCGAGTACCAGAACACCTCCTGGGATGCGATGATCCAGGCGGTGTCCGATGGCCAGTACGAGATCGGCATGACCGGAATCTCGATCAAGGAAGAGCGCAAGGAGAAGGTGGATTTTTCCGATCCCTATCTGCGCTCGGAAATGTTCATGCTGGTGCGTGGCGACGAGGACCGTTTTGGCGATGCCCAATCGTTTGCGGCGTTCGAGGATGGACTGGTCGGGGCACAGCCCGGCACCACGCCATTCTATGTGGCGGTCTATGACGTGCTCGATGGCGACGAGGCCAATCCGCGCATCAAGCTGATGGAAACCTTCGGCGCCACCGTGCAGGCGCTGAAGACCGGCGATGTCGACATGGTGCTCACCGACGGGGTTGCCGGCAAGGGCTATGTCGAGGCCTCCGATGGCGGGCTCAAGCTGGTCGGCGGTCCGCTCGGCGCCGATGATTTCGGCTTCATCTTCCCCAAGGGCTCGGAGCTCGTGTCCCCGGTCAATGCGGCGATCGCGGCGATGAAGGCCGACGGCACCATCGATGCGATCAACAAGAAGTGGTTCCTCGACTACAAGCTCGGCGGTTAGGCCGGGCTGTGACGATCCAATTCGACGGATACAGGCCGGGCGCGCTTGGCGGCGTTCTTGGCCTGCATATGGAGTATTACGGGCCCGAATGGGGGTTCGGACTGGCGTTCGAAACCAAGGTCGCCGCCGAACTTTCCGCGTTTCTCGCGCGTATGGATCCTGACCGCGATCTTTTTCTCACGGCCTGGCGCGGCGATGCGCTGGCCGGGTCGATTTCGATGGACGTGACGGGCGGCGGGCCGGACGGCGCCCATCTGCGCTGGTTCCTGGTGTCGGGCTCCGAACGCGGCAGCGGTCTCGGCAAAGAACTGATGATGCGGGCAATCCGCCATGCCGACCGTGTCGGCGCCGGTTCGGTCTGGCTGACCACATTCGCCGGGCTTGACGCGGCGCGGGCGCTTTACGAACGGTTCGGTTTCACGCTCGTGTCCGAGAGCGATGTCGATCAATGGCAGGGCGGGGTCAGGGAGCAAATGTTCAAGCGCACGGCAACGCGGCAGGCGCGGACGGCAGTGGAGACTTCGACCCCGTGAGTGCTGCGCCAAACTCAACCGGCAAGCCCGATTTTCCCTGGTGGCTGCTGGCGGCAGGCGGCATCGCGCTGTTTCTCGCCGTGCAGATCGTGCTGAACGATCTCTACAGCCAGATTTTTTCGATTGTCTCGAAAGGTGTCGGGATCACCATCTTCGTGACGCTGGTCGGCTTTGCGCTGGCCACCGCATTCGGGCTGCTGCTGGCGGTGATGGGGCTGTCGAAATCGCTGGCGCTGAGGCAGATCGCCCGGTTCTATGTCGAGATCATCCGCGGAATTCCCATTCTCGTGCTGTTGTTCTACATCGCGTTTGTCGGTGCGCCGGGCTTTGTCGCGGCCTGGAACGGGCTGATGAGCCCGCTGATCGGGGCGGGTTTCGTCGATGAGATGAAGGTGCGCGATGTCTCGCTGTTGTGGCGGGCGGTCATCGCGCTGACCATTGGCTATTCGGCCTTCATTTCGGAGGTGTTCCGCGCCGGCATCCTGTCGGTCGACGAAGGCCAGATCGAGGCCGCCAAGGCGCTCGGCCTGTCTCCGCTGCAGCGCTTCCGCTTCATCGTGCTGCCGCAGGCGATCCGCACCATCCTGCCGCCGCTGGGCAATGATTTCATCGCCATGATCAAGGATTCCTCGCTGGTTTCGGTGCTCGGCGTCGCCGATCTGACCCAGATGGGCAAGGTCTACGCCTCGGGCTCGTTCCGCTTCTTCGAGACCTATTCGATCGTCGCTTATGTCTATCTGCTGCTGACTGTCGGGCTGTCGCTGGCGCTCAGAGCCCTGGAAAAACGCTTGCGGCGCGCCGATGAAGAACGCTCGGCGAACGGCTGAGCCCGAACCGGTGGCCGGCCGGATTGCACCCCGCGCCAAACCCCTAAGATCCCCGGGGGAATTGGCCCAAAGCTTTGAAAAAATTCGATAATGATAAAACTCTGGGGACTTGGGTAAGGTGTTGTTAAGCTTTGAAGGTGCACCTGCGGGTTGTATTCAACCCAAGGATTACCTGTGTTTTCCAAGCTGACCGCCAGACCATTTTGCCTATGGCTTCTCGCCTTCGCCGGACTGCTTGCGCTGGGCACTGTCTTCTTCAGCCTGACGCTGTGGCTGACGGTTCCGGTGATTGCCGGGCAGGGCTGCATCTCCGGAGGGTTTTGCGGACCAATGGCGCCGGTGCTGGGCCTGTGGCTGCAACCGGGGCTGCTGATTGCGGCGGGTTTTACCGGGGCGCTGGCGTTTTACCGGCGGGGGATGGCGGTCGGATCGCGGATCTGGGCGCTGATGCCGCTGGCGCTACTGTTGCCGAACCTGCCGTCGCTGTTCATGCTCGGCAATCTCTGGGGTGCGGATCTCGGCTCTGCCTTGCTGTTCTTTCCGCGCTGGAGCCTGTTCGAACTGGCCCCGCTGCTGGCACTGGGCCTGCTGTTGTGTTGCGAGGTCGAATATATGCCGGGCTTCGCCGGATCGATTGCCCGGACCCGGCTTTACGGCAGCATCCCGATCGGGCTGATCTACGCGCTCAGTTGTGTCTGGATCTGTTCCGACCTGGTGCTGTCGCTGTTGCCGCATCTGGGCATTTCCATTGCAGCGGTGCACGGCCTTCGCGATCTCCTGCATTTCCCGCTTTCACTCGCCGGGGGCGAGGTGTTTGCAGGCTTTCCGCCTCAAGGCGCGCGCCCCGATATGGTTGTTGCGCTGGCCACGGTGGTCAATCTGATCGTCTTCGCGCTGCTGGCCTTCGCCCTTGCCTTCGACGGATCTGGCCGGCTGCGCCGCGCCGGCGCGCAGATCTTCATGGTCAAAAGCGATGGCGGCAATGCCAGGCCGCTGTTCCGGTCGCGCGGCAGCTTCAGGGACTGATCGGAAGGCGCCAGTGCCCAGGCAATGGTCCCGGGTGACCGGCGGCAGTGTTTCCAGATGCACCTCGACAACAGCCGGTCAATTTTGCGAGTGTTGCGGCATTGGCAGGCAGACTGGTGAACGGGGAAACAGGCAATGGCGAAACGCAGCAATGAAGAGCTCGAGCAGGTCTATGCCGCACGTACGCCGGAAGAGCTCAATGCGGCCTATGCCGGATGGGCCGCGGGCTATGACCGCGACACGCTGGCGGCCGGTTACTGTCTGCCGTTCCAGGTGCTGGCCTGGGTCGCGCGCTACGTCAAGCCGGATGCCGGCCCGCTGCTCGACGCGGGTTGCGGCAGCGGCCTGTCCGGCCCCTATCTCAAGGCGCTGGGCTACGGCCGGATCGAAGGGCTGGATTTCTCCGAGGAAATGCTGCGGCTGGCCGGGTCGCGCGGCGCGTATACCGGTCTCAAGCGCGCCACCCTGGGCGAAGGCCTGCCGTGGGACGACAATTATTTCGCGGCGTTCCTGTCGACAGGCGTGTTCACCGAAGGCCATGCGCCGGCCGCGAGTCTGAGGGAATTGTGCCGGATCACCCGGCCGGGCGGGATGGCGATCTTCACGGTGCGCGACACGATTTTCCACAGTGGCGGATTTTCTGCGACAATTGCGGATCTCGCCGGGCGCGGCCTCTGGCGGCGGCTGGAGCAGAGCCCGCCTTTCCGCGCCTTTGCTCTCGACGAGCCGGATGTTCTGGTGAGCGCGCATGTGTTCGAGGTTCTGGCCTGAGCTGTTCAGGTTCGCGGCGGTTTTGGCTCGGTTCGTTGCATGCCGGCTGACACCGCACTGAGGGTCCATTCGCGGAAGGCCTTGATTTTCGGGATGTTGCGGCGGTTATGGGGATGCACCAGCCAAACGCCGATATCGTCGCTGCAATGCTGGTTGAAGGGGGCAATCAACCGGCCGCTGGCCAGGTCTTCGGCGAAATATATATGGTTGAGGATGGCGACCCCCTGGCCGGCCAGCGCGGCGTTGCCACAGAGGTCCTGCTCGACATAATTGTGCCGGGTGTGGCCCGACAGATCCGGCACCGCTTCCCCCATGGCAGCAAACCATCGGGTCCAGGAGTCCTGCTGGGCGCCGATGATCGGCAGCTTCAGCAGATCAGCGGGCTTTTCGATGCCGCCGATGCTTTCGGCCAGTGCCGGGCTCAGCATCGGCGCATAGGAGAAGCGGCCGAGCAAATGGCAGTCATGACCGGGCCAGGGGCCGACGCCCCATCTGACGCTGATATCCGCCGGATCGCGGTTGAAGTCGGTGATCTTGCTGACGCGCAGAAGCCGCACCGCAATGCCGGGATGGGCAAGCTGGAAGCCGCCAAGATTGCGCGCCAGCCAGTGCGAGGCGAAGGTTGGCGAGGAATGGATTTCCAGTGTCTGGTTGGAGACCTGGCGGGCCGAGGCGACCGCCTCGTTCAAAAGCTCGAAGGCCTTGGCGACCGGGGGCAGCATGCGCTCCGCGGTCTCGGTGTTGACGATCTGGCGCGGCTGGCGAAGAAACAGCTGCTCCCCGACATGATCCTCCAGCAGCTTGATCTGATAGCTGACTGCGGTCTGGGTCATTCCCAGTTCTTCCGCCGCACGGGAAAAACCGCGATGCCGGGCGACGGCTTCAAACACCCTCAGCGCGTTGAGCGGAACTTTCCTCGACAGTTTCATACATAAGTTCTCTTTATGGCGCGAGACAGGAATTCCGTTGGAGTTTCAGCCTTTCAGGCCGCAATCTAGCCCCAAGACATATCAAAAGGAAAGAGCGATGAGCGCGCAGACCCGCATGTCGCAAAGCCGGTTTTCGCGGCTTTGCGGCAGGATCAGCCTATGGTGCAGCCGGACGGGCCTGTTCCGCCCCGGCCAGGCCACGTCTGCTGACGAGCTGGATGAACGGCTCAAGCGTGACGCCGGATTTGATAGCCCGGCGCGGCCCGACCCGCGTGGTGAGCACTACCGGCGCCTGCTTAGGCGCGGCTATCCGCTCTGGTGAGGGCAGGATGCGCGCCCCCTATCGCGCAAAACAATTGCCCGAACCTGCTAAAATTGGTATGAGCCCGGCCATGGGATCGAAATTCAGATGTCTCGCGCCTCAAATATTTGTGCTGCAGGATCACAAACGCCTGCCGGCACGGTTTTTTGCGCGCATATCCGGTGCGCTCACCAGCCACAGCGTTTGAGGTCTGAACCTCAGCCAATGCCTGCACCGGCGGCTCTCTGAACCACATTCATTTTCATTGCATACGGACCACCATCATGACCGCACCTCGCACACTCTACGACAAGATCTGGGACGACCATCTGGTCGATCAGCAGGATGACGGCACCTGCCTGCTCTATATCGACCGCCATCTGGTGCACGAAGTCACCAGCCCGCAGGCGTTCGAAGGGCTGCGCACCATGCACCGCAAGGTGCGGGCGCCTGAAAAGACGCTGGCCGTTGTCGATCACAATGTGCCGACCTCGCCGGACCGGGCGCTCGGCATCAAGAACGAGGAAAGCCGCATTCAGGTCGAGGCGCTGGCCACCAACTCGGCCGAATTCGGCGTCGAGTATTTCAACGAGAACGACAAGCGCCAGGGCATCGTCCACATTGTCGGGCCTGAGCAGGGCTTCACGCTGCCCGGCACAACAATCGTCTGCGGCGACAGCCACACCTCGACGCATGGTGCTTTCGGCGCGCTGGCGCATGGCATAGGCACCTCGGAGGTCGAGCATGTGCTCGCCACACAGACGCTGATCCAGAAAAAAGCCAAGAACATGCTGGTCGAGGTCAATGGCGAGCTCCCCGAGGGCGTCACCGCCAAGGACATCATCCTTGCCATCATCGGCGAGATCGGCACCGCCGGCGGCACCGGCTATGTGATCGAATTTGCCGGCGAAGCCATCCGCGCGCTGTCGATGGAAGGCCGCATGACGGTGTGCAACATGACCATCGAGGGCGGTGCCCGCGCCGGCCTGATTGCACCGGACGAGAAAACCTACGCCTATTTCAAGGACCGGCCGCGCGCGCCCAAGGGCAAGGCCTGGGACATGGCTGTCGAGTACTGGAAGTCGCTGCCCTCCGACGAGGGCGCCCATTACGACAAGATCGTCCGGCTCGACGCCGCAGCACTGCCGCCGATCGTCTCCTGGGGCTCGTCGCCCGAAGACGTGATCGCGGTTACCGGTGTGGTGCCGAACCCCGACGACATCAAGGATGAAGCCAAGCGGACGTCGAAATGGCGGGCGCTCGACTACATGGGCCTGAAGCCCGGCACCAAGATCACCGACATTGCCATCGACCGGGTGTTCATCGGCTCGTGCACCAATGGCCGCATCGAGGACCTGCGCGCCGCAGCCGCGGTGGTTGAGGGCAAGACCGTCAGCCCGAGCGTCGACGCGATGATCGTTCCGGGCTCTGGCCTGGTCAAGGAGCAGGCGGAAGCCGAAGGCCTCGACAAGATCTTCAAGGCAGCGGGTTTTGATTGGCGTGAGCCGGGCTGTTCGATGTGCCTGGCGATGAATGATGACCGGCTGAAGCCGGGCGAACGCTGCGCCTCGACCTCGAACCGCAACTTCGAAGGCCGCCAGGGCTTCAAGGGCCGCACCCATCTGGTCTCACCGGCCATGGCGGCTGCTGCGGCTGTTGCCGGCCATTTCGTCGACATCCGCGACTGGAAATAATCCGCAGCGATCATCTGCATTGCTCCCCGCCCTCCCTCATTTCAGGGGCAGGGCGGGGCCAAGACGGCTTGCGCCCTGACCGCCGCACCCGGGCTGCCGCAGCGGTGGGTCTGGCTGGGGGCTCGAAGCCCGTCCAGGCCGGCGCGATGTTGCGGTGCCTGCTGCCGTTCAGGCCCTGTAAACCCTGTTCCAAATCAGCGCATGACAAGCGGGGATCAAACCTAATCCAGCGCCTAATATTCCGCTTTCCTTAAGTAAGCTCGTGCTTCATGCGGGTTGTTCGGGAATGTCGGGAAGGCGCAGGATGATCGGGACCAAACCCAGGTTTATATTCGGATACCTGTTTTCGCTGGGTATCGTTGCCGTGGGGGTGATCCTCGGCACGGTGTTCTGGCTGACTGCCCGGCTCGATCAGCTCGAGCAGAAAGGCGTCGAAAACGTTGTCGAGTTGATGGTGACCGAAAAGGTCGAGCGGGTGAAGGCATCGACTGCCGACTATGCGCATTGGAACCTTGCCTATGAACTGGTCATCGGCAATGACAGCGAGGGCCTTCACGACAATTTGGGGTCGGGTGCGACGGAGAGCGATCTGTTTGACCAGATTGTCATTCTCAACAGCAATAGCAAGATCACCCATGTCTATGACAGCACCGGCACCGTCGGTTCGCCCGCGGAATTCGACCTGCAAAGCATTCTGCCGTTCCTGGCAAAGCTCAAGGAAACCACGCCCGCCGATTATATCACCGTCTCCGGCATCGGCCTGGTCAACGGGACCTATGGTGCCATCGCTGCGACACGAATCACACCTGACTATCTTGCAAATTCCGCGAGCGCGCGGCTTCCTGTCATGCTGGGTATCAATCTGTTCAACGAGGACGCCTTGCAGGCCATTGCCAGGCTGACCCAGGGAACCGGCTATGCGATCACTCCGATTGGCAATCCGCCCGCTGACCCCGGGATCGAGTTGGTGGGCCCTTATGGCGCGCCGGTCGCCCAGCTTGTCTGGACGCATAACCAGGCCGGAACCGCCCTGCGCATGGAGATTATGCCGGGTCTGCTGCTGGTCTGTTTCGGCATTTTCGGAATTTGCCTGTTCGCTGCGCGTTATTTCCATCAGCAGAGCAAAGCGCTCGAGCGTGCCATGACGGTGGCGTCAACCGACCAGCTGACCGGGCTTCTCAACCGGTCGGGGCTTGATGAAGCGCTCAGGGCACCGAAGGTAAAGGCACGGGTCGATGCGGGGCACGTCGCGGTCATCTACCTCGACCTGAACGGGTTCAAACAGCTCAATGACGCCTATGGCCACGAGGACGGCGATCAGGCGCTGAGAATCACGGCGGAACGGCTGCGGAACGCGGTGCGCCCGCACGATCTCGTGGTTCGCCTGGGTGGAGATGAATTCATCTGCATGGTGTTTGATCAGGTCCCGGGCGCTGCCGCCCGCGCGGTTTCCGACAGGATTCTGATCAACCACATCGGGCCGATCCATTTTGCAGCCCATGAAGAGGTGCTCACCGCTTCGGTCGGGGTGGCCCTGGGTGAGCCGGGACTTGCCTGGGAAACCCTGCTGGTGCGGGCGGACAAGGCGATGTACGAGGCAAAACGCCGGAAACTGGGCACTGCCGTGTTTCACGAGGCGGGAAACCGGTCCACCGGGCGGACAGAGAAGACCGGAGCGACATTCGCGGCCTAGGGTAAACTCTGCTCAACCGAATGCCGGGCCCCGTTACGGCCAGGCAGGCGCGCCTGCCACACCTGTCATCGGTCCCGGGCCCCGCCGGCGTTTCGCCGGACTCTTGCTGGCGGCGCTGTACCGGCCGCAGGGTCCGTCAGCTCAGGTGCAGATGGGCCTCGATGGCCGCGGCGATGAGGGCGTGGCGTGCCTTGCGGGGGACGGCGTCGCCATGGATGACCTCTTCACAGGCCTGTTCGGCATCGTGGAAGCGGCTGCCGTGGTTGCCGGGCCAGTTCTGCTGCAGCACTTTTCTTGCCTGACGCGCGGTCTTGATCGTCCGGTGAAGCCCTGTCTCGGGATCATCGATGGTAATCGGAGTATTCCAGGCTGTTGATCGCATGATACTGCCTCCTTGGACATGTGAGATCAGTGTCTGCCCAATCAGGCCGCAGGTCACGCTGAACCCACTTGCATGGTTGCGGATTGGTTGAGGCGGAAGCCGGCCAGGCCAGATTCCGTGTCATTGCGGGACAGAAGCAGCATGGGTTGGCCAAGCAATGGCGGTCCGGCCTCAACAGGGCCCCGCCTCTTGTCGCGCGTCAAGCGGGGTTTACAACCGGTCCTGAATCTGGCTCGCTTGACCGAAAAGGCGAGGAGGTGTTTGAGCATGGGTATTGGCAGGGGCATTCTCAACCGGATATCGGCGGTTTCAGCAGCGTTGACAGTTTGTATCGCGCTCTCGGGGCTTGCCGCCGCTTCTGCGGAAGACCAATTTCCCGCCAGCCAGTTCGGGAAAGCCCGTCTGAGCTACACTCAGTCGCTGGGCGGCAATGATGATTATATCCGGTCTCAGCAGAACGGCGTTTTCGAGCCGCTTGCCGAGTTCAACGAGACCGATGCGTTCCGTGCCCGCTCCAGACCTGTCGGCAGATTGTCGATGCTGATTGAAAATTCCGATGGGTCGAAGGGTGTCGGGACCTGCACGGCAAGCCTGATTGACCCCACCCACCTGATCACCAACTATCATTGCATACCGGGCCATGACGGCACTGTTCTCGAGGCTGTCATCCACATGGGATATCTGCGCGAGGATCAGGAGCCGGTTGATGTCTATGAGGTTGATATTGATCCGGTCGATGCGGATCCGGACCTCGATTTTGCAGTCCTTGCCGTTCGCGGAGACCCGGGCAAGAAATACGGATTTGTTGAGTTGAACCCTGTCAAGGTCCAGCCCAATGCCTCGCTTGTCATCTATCACCACCCTGCAGGATTGCCGCTCCGGCTGACCCGGTTCCGCTGCAAGGCCTATGCCGGAAACCATTACCGGGGAACCGAGTTCCGTCACCGTTGCGATACTCTTGGTGGAAGCTCCGGTTCGCTTATTTTCAACAATGACCATAAGGTGGTGGCCTTGCACCATTCCGGCGGGCTGACCGGCGATGCCAACTCGTCGTTCAACAGTGGTACGGCAATCGCTGCAATCCTGGCCCGGCTTGGATCGCCTGCGGCCCCCGCCTTATCTGCAGACCGGCCGGCCGTTCAGAACAGGGCTGCGTCTTTGCAGGCCGGGGCGCCAACCGCAAGGCATTACGTCATCGCTTCAGTTCCCCGCGCGATTTCCGAGAGCAAGCTGAATGTGCGTTCCAATGCCGGCCTGAGTTACCAGGTCATCGGATCAATTCCCGCAGCCGCTGACGATGTGGTGGTTTTTCCCGCCACCTGCCGTCAGGCTGATGACGGCCGGACGAAGAAACCGTGGTGCCAGATCGATTGGCGCGGGCTGCAAGGATGGGCATCAATCAGCGGATTGCGGTGGTAGAGCCGCCAATCCGGGCGGGACTGGCGCGCCGGCTTCTCAAGGCCGGATGATGCAGACGCCGTCGCCGTTGCAGCCATTCGTGTTCTTGTCGACGATGATGACTTTTGAGCCGGACCGGACGATGGTGCCGCCATTGGCGTTGCCGCGCTTGATGCGGATGGTCACATCGTCGTCACGCTTGATCTTCGTTGCCGGCTGACGCAGCGCCGATGACAGCGGCTGGCCCGGCGCGTCGCTGTGCGAGATTGAGCGGCCATCATCCTTGTCGATGATGATGATCGTGACATCCTTGTCGCGCAGCAGCTTCGATTTGGATGCCGGCGATTGCAGCTCGGTGGCAAGTGCCGTGCTGCCAATCCCGAGCGCGAGCACGAGGGCGATGGCTGCCTGGACCGGCTTGCGGTGCCGTGTGGGCGAAAAAAGCTTGGCGGTCATTGCAGTTTCCTTCTCAGCAGGTTGGCTTGCGGGGCTGGTGTGTTTATCCAGCCGTGGCCGCAAGCAACCGTCGCAGACAATCTGGACCACATTGTGCACGAGGCTGAAATGGCTGTCACGCGGAGGCGCGGGCAATCGCCGGTTAACGTTAAAATCTTCGGTTGGGGCTGGCGGTGCGCGCCCCCGACGCTCTTGCGACTTTTGGCAGGCTTGACCGTGATGCGGGTTTGAACCAAACATGCCGCCCATGGATACGCCCAAGAACATCGACATTTCGCTGCTGCGCCTGAAAGATGCGCATCATTTCTCGCCGCTGCTGGCGGCTTACGTGCAGTCGCTCAAACGCGGCGCACCGCGCCGGCCGGATGATTATTACGCCGAGACCTTGCTGCAGGACCGTGCGGCCCAGATTTTCGGGGCGCGGCTGGATGGTGAGCTGGTCGGTTTCGTGATCTTCTATGATCTGCCGGACCCGGTGACGGGCATGCGGCTGGGCCAGGTGGACCATCTTTATGTCAGCCATCTGCACCGCAAGATGGGCATTGCCCAGGCGATGATCGACATGCTGGCGGAAGAAAGCGATGCGCACGGCTGGTCGCGAATCATTCTCAACGCCCCGCGGCAGCCCGAGGAAGGCCGCAAGCTGTATGAAAAACTTGCCACCAAGGCGGATTTTTCCAGCTGGGAAATGCGATTCGATCATACGAGCTGATTGTTTCGGGGCCAAGCAAAAGGCCTTGCCGGTCCGGTTTGACGGCTCGATGGTCCCGATCTGATCGTTGTTAAGCAATTTGAATCGTTTGAAGCGCTATGCAGGGCGAAAGCCGGGTTCCGGTTTGTTTGAAAGCTGCGCCGCTGAAGGCAATCAGTGCTTTGACGCGGTGCACATAACGCACTAAAACCTCCGCACAGCCGCTGCGGATTGCTTCGCGGATTCGCGGGCGGCGCTGCTTGAGGGAACAAAGGACAAGGTCCCGATGACCAATGTGACGCAGAACCGGCCATTGTCGCCGCACCTGAGTATCTACAAACCGATTCCAACCATGGTGATGTCGATCGTGCACCGGATCACCGGTATGGCGCTTTACGCCGGCACGCTGCTGGTTGCCTGGTGGCTGTTCGCCGCCGCTTCGGGAGAGGCCTATTTCGACTGGGTCAACGGCATTTTCGGCTCGCTCATCGGCCGGCTGGTGCTGCTGGGCTATACCTGGGCGCTGGTGCATCACATGCTGGGCGGCATCCGCCATTTCGTCTGGGACACCGGACGCGGATTTGATCCGCAGACCTCGACCAAGATGGCCTGGGCGACACTTGCCGGCTCGATTGTCCTTACGGTCCTGATCTGGATCGCCGGCTACGCAACCCGCTTCTAGGAGAGAGACATGGAACCCAAACACATGCGCACGCCGCTCTCCCGGGTCCGCGGGCTCGGCTCGGCCAAGGAAGGCACCGATCATTTCTGGCGCCAGCGGCTGACAGCGCTGGCCAATGTGCCGCTGCTGATCTTCTTCGTGCTGTTCCTCGTCAGCTATAATGGCGAGCCCTACGAGGTGGTCGCCGGTGCGCTGTCCAACCCGCTGGTCGCCGTGCTGATGGGGCTGGTGGTGATTTCGGGCATCATTCACATGAAGCTCGGCATGCAGGTGATCATCGAGGACTATATTCATGCCGAAGGCATGAAGGTGAGCCTGCTGATTCTCAATACTTTCTTTGCAATCGCTGTGGGCGCCGTGTCGCTGTTTGCGGTTCTCAAACTCGGCTTCGGAGGCTGACAGACCATGGTAATGACGTCGAGCGTCAACATTGGCGGACGCGACTATTCGATTGTTGATCACTCCTATGACGTGGTTGTCGTCGGCGCCGGTGGCGCCGGGCTGCGCGCCACGCTGGGCATGGCCGAACAGGGTTTTCGCACCGCCTGCATCTCCAAGGTGTTCCCGACCCGGTCGCACACGGTTGCAGCCCAGGGCGGCATTGCCGCCTCGCTGACCAACATGACGCCCGACAGCTGGCAGTGGCACATGTACGACACGGTCAAGGGTTCGGACTGGCTCGGCGATGTCGACGCCATGCAGTACCTGACCATGGAAGCGCCGAAGGCGGTCTATGAGCTGGAACATTACGGCGTGCCGTTCTCGCGCACCGAGGATGGCCGCATCTACCAGCGGCCGTTCGGCGGGCACATGCAGAATTACGGTGAAGGCCCTCCGGTGCAGCGCACCTGTGCGGCGGCCGACCGCACCGGCCACGCCATTCTGCACACGCTGTATGGCCAGTCGCTGAAGAACAATGCCGAATTCTTCATCGAGTATTTCGCGCTCGATCTGTTGATGGAAGAGGATGGCCGCTGCACCGGCGTCGTGGCCTGGAACCTCGATGACGGCACCATTCACCGCTTCTCCGCCAAGATGGTGGTTCTGGCCACCGGCGGTTACGGCCGGGCCTATTTCTCGGCGACAAGCGCGCATACCTGCACCGGTGACGGCAACGGCATGATCGCGCGCGCCGGGCTGCCGCTTCAGGACATGGAATTCGTGCAGTTCCACCCGACCGGGATCTACGGCGCAGGCTGCCTGATCACCGAGGGTGCGCGCGGCGAAGGCGGCTATCTGGTCAATTCCGAGGGCGAGCGCTTCATGGAGCGCTATGCGCCATCGGCCAAGGATCTGGCCTCGCGTGACGTTGTCTCGCGCTGCATGACCATGGAAATCCGCGAGGGCCGCGGCGTCGGCAAGGCCAAGGATCACATCTACCTGCATCTCGATCACCTTGATCCGGCGGTGCTGAACGAGCGGCTTCCGGGGATCTCGGAAAGTGCGAAGATCTTCGCCGGTGTCGACGTGACCCGCGAGCCGATCCCGGTGCTGCCGACGGTGCATTACAACATGGGCGGTATTCCCACCAATTACTGGGGCGAAGTGCTCAACCCGACCGCGGACGCGCCTGACCGGGTCACACCCGGCCTGATGGCGGTCGGCGAAGCCGGTTGTGCGAGCGTCCACGGCGCCAACCGTCTGGGCTCCAACTCGCTGATCGACCTGGTGGTGTTCGGCCGTGCGGCGGCCATCCGCGCCGGTGAAGTTATCGACCGGGCGTCGGCTATCCCTCAGGTCAACGAAGCCTCGTTCGAGAAGATCATGACCCGCTTCGACCGGCTGCGTCACGCAAACGGCTCGCAGCCGACCGCCGATCTGCGGGAAAAGATGCAGCGCGCCATGCAGGAAGATGCCGCCGTGTTCCGCACCCAGGAATCGCTGGAATCGGGCTGCAAGCGGATGAGCGCCATCTGGGCCGAACTTCCCGACGTGAAGGTCACCGACCGGTCGCTGATCTGGAATTCAGATCTGATGGAGACGCTGGAGCTGGAAAACCTGATGGCCTGCGCCATCACCACGGTCTATGGCGCCGAAGCCCGCAAGGAAAGCCGCGGCAGCCACGCCCGCGAGGACTATGTCGACGGACCGTTCGGCGGCCGCGACGACGAGAACTGGCGCAAGCACACGCTGGCCTGGGTTAACGACAAGGGCGAGGTCAAGCTCGACTACCGCCCGGTCCACACCGAGCTGATCGCCGAGGGCATCGACATCGCCAAGATCGCCCCCAAGGCGCGCGTGTATTGATATGGCGCTCGTGTCGGCCGGATATTCAGGCAGGCCAATGCCGGACAAGCTCGGCATGAGAGACGGTGATGCCGCCTTGTTCGTGGACCTGCCGGATGCCGTGTCCGGGCTGGCAACCGCGCGGGATTTCGCCTCTTGCCAAACCACTGGCTGGGATGCGCTGCCGGATGAAGGGCACTTCGATTTTATGCATGCCTTTACCACCAGCCGTGCGAACCTGGTGAACAACGCCGACACGCTGCGAGACCGGATCATGCCTGATGGAATGGTCTGGATTTCATGGCCGAAGAAATCCTCGAAGGTTGCGACCGACGTCACCGAAGACACTGTACGTGAAACAATGCTGCCGGTGGGGCTTGTCGATGTGAAGGTTTGTGCCGTCACGGAAATTTGGAGCGGACTGAAACTTGTGGTCCGCAAGGAACTCAGAACGCATTGATGCGGAGCCGATAGACATGGTTGAACTCACACTCCCGAAGAATTCGCAGCCGAAGCCGGGCAAGACCTGGCCGAAGCCGGAAGGCGCGAAGAACACCCGCGAATTCAAGATTTACCGCTGGTCGCCGGATGACGCCGAAAACCCGCGCATCGACACGTTCCACATCGATACCGATGATTGCGGACCGATGGTGCTCGACGGGTTGTTGTGGATCAAGAACAAGATCGACGCGACGCTGACGCTGCGCCGCTCCTGCCGCGAGGGCATCTGCGGTTCCTGCGCGATGAATATCGACGGCACCAACACGCTGGCCTGCACCAAGGGCCTTGACGAGATCGACGGTGCGGTGAAGGTCTATCCGCTGCCGCATCTGCCGGTGGTCAAGGATCTGGTGCCGGATCTGACCAATTTCTACGCCCAGCACCGCTCGATCGAGCCCTGGCTGAAGACCGTGTCGCCGACGCCGGCCAAGGAATGGAAGCAGAGCCACGAAGACCGGGCCAAGCTCGACGGGCTCTACGAGTGCATTCTCTGCGCCTGCTGCTCAACCTCGTGCCCGAGCTATTGGTGGAACGGCGACCGTTATCTCGGCCCTGCCGTGCTGCTGCAGGCCTATCGCTGGCTGATCGATTCCCGCGACGAAGCCACCGGCGAGCGGCTCGACGATCTCGAGGATCCGTTCCGGCTCTACCGCTGCCACACCATCATGAACTGCGCCCAGACCTGCCCCAAGGGCCTCAATCCGGCCAAGGCGATTGCCGAGATCAAGAAGATGATGGTCGAGCGCCGGGTGTAGGCCCGGCAATCGTTTTTTCGTCTGGCGCGTCCTCACCGCTTGCAGCGGTTGCGGGCGGCGCGGGTTGCCGAGATCAAGAAGATGATGGTCGAACGCCGGGTTTAGGCCCGGCCACTTACCCGATGAAATTGGCCACCTTCGCGGGTGGCCTTTTTCGTTCGGGGTCAGGGGTGCTGCCATGCTGTCCGGATCTTGTCCGTGCTCGCCCCGGTATGAACTTCAGTCTGCCCCGAAGTTTCCATTTTCGCACCGCCGGACGGCCATGATTCCGGTGAAAGCTGCGTCTCTCGAATTGTTTCAAGAGGCAACATCATGTCAACGCAACCTCCCACCGCCTTGCAGGGCGCGCTTCGCAGCCCGGGTGCGAAATTCTTTGTCATCGGGTTGATCGGGTTCTTTCTTCTCATCCCCGCCTCCATGGTCTGGATGCTGGTCACCGAACGGCAGGATCGCGCCACCGGGGCGCAGACCGAGGTGGCGCAAAGCTGGGGCGGGGCGCAGACGCTGGGCGGGGTTTTCATTTCCGTGCCCTATGAGACGCAGCAGGAGATTCACAGCGCCAACGGCGTTGTGATCCAGCAGGTCCGCAAGACCGCAATCTTTCTGCCTGAAGAGATCATCTACAATGTCGGATCCCGGTCAGAGGAACGCAAGCGCGGCATCTTCACCGTTCCGGTTTACGATGCGGCGGTTGCGGTTTCAGGCCGGTTCAAACGCCCTGCTCCCGGCGACATCGGCAATCTGGTTGATGCCGATATGATCTGGAGCGAGGCCGTTCTCGTCATGCCGGTGTCTGATCCCCGCGCCATTCGCGCCGGCGCAAAAGTTGAGATCGATGGCCGGTCCCGGATCATCGAGCCGGGAACGGCGTTGCCGAACCACATCGCGCAAAAGGGCATTCACATCGGCAAGCTGTTTGACAGCACGCCATCCGGTTTCAGCTTCCGGCTGGAGTTCGGCCTGAAAGGCTCCTCCGCCTTCGCCATCGTGCCGGGCGCCCGCACCACGCGTGTCGAGATCGCTTCGGACTGGGCCCATCCCAGCTTCAGCGGGGCGGCGCTGCCGGACAACTCGCAGATTTCCGGGGATGGATTCGTGGCTGACTGGACGGTGCCGCATCTGGCCCTGTCGATGCCTCTGGCCTTCGATGCGGACAGGGATACACGGTTCGGGCTGAACTCCGATCAGGGGTTGGGCGTGCGGTTCTACCAGCCGGTCGATCAGTACGCCCTGGTGGACCGGGCCATCAAATATGCGGTGCTGTTCATCGGTTCGGTCTTTATCACGGTATTCGTGCTTGAAAGCCGGTCGGGCCGGGCGGTGCACGGTGCGCAATACGCCTTGATGGGACTGGCGCTGGTGCTGTTTTATGTGCTGCTGCTGGCGCTGGCCGAGCATATCGGCTTCATGCTGGCCTATGGCGTGGCCGGGCTGGCGACCACGGCTCTGGTCTCAACCTATTGCGCGCGGCTGCTGGCCAGCCGTTTGCTCGGCGCCGTGGTTGCGGGTTTGCTCACGACGGTGTTCGGCCTGCTCTATCTGTTCCTGCAAATGCAGGACTTTGCCTTGCTGGCAGGCGCCATCTTCGCCTTTGTGGTGCTGGCGGTGGTGATGTTCTCCACCGCCTCGCTCGACTGGTCGGGCCGGGGCAACGCCACGCCTGTACCGGCGCCAACCCCGGATGCCGCGGCATAGACCCCGCGGCTCCGGCCCGCTTGCCTTACTCCAGTGCCTGGGCCAGATCGGCGATCAGGTCGTTCACATCCTCGATGCCGACGGAGACGCGGATCAGGCTGTCGGGAATACCGGTGTGCGGCTCGATGGTGTGGCGGTGCTCGACCAGGCTTTCAACGCCGCCCAATGATGTGGCGCGGTGAAACAGCTTGAGCTTGCCAACCACGGCCAGCGCCTCCCTGGCGCCGCCCTTGACCAGGAACGAGAACAGGCAGCCGAAGCCGCCCTGCATTTGCCGCGCGGCAATGGCGTGGCCGGGGTGGCTGGCCAGGCCGGGATAGTAGACATCCGCCACCTTCGGGTGCTGGCTCAGATAGTCCGCAATGGTTTGCGTGGTGCGGCACATGCGTTCGACCCGCAGTGGCAGGGTGCGCATGCCGCGCAGCAAGAGCCAGGCTTCAAACGGTCCGATCACCGCGCCGGCATCGTGACGGTCGGCCTTGATGTCGGTCCAGATCCTGGCTGCCGGGGCGGATGTGGCGAGCACGCCGGCCAGCACGTCGGAATGACCATTGATCGCCTTGGTGGCCGAATGCATGACGATGTCGGCGCCGTGCTCCAGCGGACGCTGCAGCACCGGTGTGGCGGCGGTCGAATCAACGGCGAGAAGCCCGCCGGCGCTGTGCGCGCATCTGGCGGCATGGGCGATGTCGACTGTCTTGAGCCAGGGGTTGGACGGCGTTTCGATAAACACAATAGCCGGAGTATGGGACGCGCAGGCGGCTTGCAGAGCCTCCGGATCGGAGGCGTCCACCTCGTGCAGGGTGATCTGGCGGCGGGCGGAGAAATCGCGGAGCCATTTGGTCGTGCCCCAGTAGATGCCGGATTGCACGACAATGGTGGCGCCGTTTGGCAAAGTGCGGAACAATGCCGCAATAGCAGCCATGCCCGACGGGAACAGCAGCGCTTCCTCGGCGCCTTCAAGCCGCGCCAGCACATCTTCTGCGATGCGGACAATGTCGGAATTGTCGCGCGAATAGATGTTGTCGGGATTGACCAGCGCATAGTCCTCATCACGGACGAAGGTGGTCGAAGGCTGCAGCGGCGGGACCACGCCGCCCGAGGGTGTGTCGACAACGCCGCCGGCCTGGGCTGCGATGGTGGAGGCATTGAGGGTGTTGGGGAGTGTCATGCAGGATCTGTCTTTCCCTGGCGGCGCCGCCAGCATTCGGGACGACAAACTGTCCCGTCTCTCTCTCCGTGTCTATGCAGTCCCGCGACGAAATTCAACGGTCCGTTGCGGTCCGCAAAATCGCATGCTCAACCGGATTCCACAGTGATAACGACATTGCCCTTCCTGGCCGGGTCCTTGAACCATGCATGGGCCTGGGCAGCTTGATCGAGCGGGAATCGCCGGTCGATATAGGGCCTGAATTGTCCGCTTTCGGCAAGATTGGCAAGAAAGCGCAGATCTTCAGCGCGTTCGGGGGCGTAGCCGGGAATGGCCTTGCGCCCTCCGGTCTTGCGGGCAAACAGGGCTGCCAGCATTTGCCAGAGACTTGAAGAGACCAGCAACAGCCGGCCGCCGGGCTTCAGCGCTGCTCCATACCCGGAGTATGTTGCTGTGCCGCTGGTGTCGAGAATGATGTCATAGAGGTTTTCCCCGCTCGCCGGATTCCGGCTTGTGTAATCAAGCACGGTGTCGGCTCCCAGCGCCTCGACCATCTCGCGCTTGCCAGCCGAGGCCGTGCCGGTGACATGGGCGCCAAAGCTCTTGGCCAGCTGCACGGCAGCGCTGCCGACACCTCCCGAAGCGCCGATGACGAGAACGCAGTCGCCTGCTTTGATGCCACCCTTGTTGCGCAGGAAATCCAGCGCGGTGGCGCCGCCAAACGGAATTGCGACGGCCTCGTCGAAATCCAGATTTCCGGGCATCCGGGCTATCGCGGCATTTTCATCCATGACGGTGTAGTGCGCATAGCCGCCGAAGTTTGCGCCGGGATAGGCAAAGACCCGGTCGCCCGGTTCGAAGCGGGTAACCTTGCTGCCCACCGATTCAACCACGCCGGCAAATTCGGTGCCGAGGATCTTGCGCCGCGGACCGAGCACTCCGAATACCAGCCGTCCGACCAGGCCGAAGCCTGGCGGCATGTCGAGGCTGCGGGCGCGGTAGTCGCCGGAGGTGACGCTGGTGGCATGCACCCGGACCAGGACATCGCCGGATTTCGGCACGGGCTTGGGAAGCTCGACGGGTTCGAGCACGCCGGGGGATCCGTAGCGGGAATAGGATATGGCTTTCACGGGTCTGGTCTCCAGTTTGTGACGGGATCATACCCATGCGTCCGCGCAGAACAAATCGTCCGGAAATGCCGGTATGATCTGCATTCCTGCCTGGATTGGAAAAGCGTCAATCCTGACTGGAACCGGAGGAATCCCGGCGCGGTATGGGCTTGACGCATGGCATCGGGAGCGGTTGCGCCGGGCTGATACCGGGAAGCTGCAGCAAGGGTGAAGTTTATCGGCCGGGGGCTGGCCCAAACTCCGGAAGCGGAACCGAACCGCTGCGAAGCAGGCCGGCAATGTCATCGGTCCGGACCGGTTTGCTGAAATAATAGCCCTGGACTTCGTCGCATTGGTTTTCCCTGAGGAAAGCAAGCTGCTCAGGCGTCTCCACACCCTCGGCAATCACCCGCATGTGGAGCTTCTGGCCAAGCGAAATGATCGCCCTGGCAATGTTCTGGTCATCCGGATCATCGGTGAGGTTGGTGATGAAGGAGCGGTCGATCTTGAGGCGGGCAACGGGAAGGCTTTTCAACGCGCTGAGGCTGGAATAGCCGGTACCGAAGTCGTCGATCGCAAAATTCACGCCGAGGTGCTGAAGCTGCCGCATGACGGCAATCGCCTGGTCGACGTCACGCATCAGCATGCTCTCGGTGACTTCAAGCTCCAGATAGCGCGCTTCGAGCCCGGTATCGTGCAGGATCGCGGTCACCTCATCGGCCCAGCCTTTCTCGCACAACTGGCGCGCCGATACGTTGACGCTGACAGTGATCGGCGAAAGTCCGGCATCCTGCCAGGCCTTGTTCTGCCGGCAGGCCTGACGCAGCACCCAATTGCCGAGTGGGACGATGAGGCCCGATTCCTCGGCCAGCGGGATGAATTTGTCCGGCGGAATGTTCCCCAGCTCCGGCTGGTTCCAGCGCAGCAGGGTTTCGACGGCGAAAACCCGCCCGGTGTCGAGATCGACCTGCGGCTGGTAGAGAAGGGAGAATTCGTTGTTGGCAAGAGCGCCTGGCAGATGATCGCATAGCCGCCGGCGTTCGGACGCGGCGGCGTCGATATCCCGGTTATAGTACTGGAAATTGTCGCGGCCATTGGCTTTCGCCTGGTACATGGCGATATCGGCGTTGAGCAGCAATGTTTCCGCGTCAGCGCCGTCTCCCGGATATTCCGCCAGGCCGAGGCTGCCGGTGACCCGGAAGGATTGCCCGTTGATCAGAACCGGTTCGGCGATCGCCTGGCGTATTCTGTTGAGGTCGGCTTCAGTGGCATTGTCGTGGTCGACCAGCAGAATGACGAACTCGTCGCCGCCCAGGCGCGCCACGGTGTCGGACGCGCGGACCGCGGCAACCATCCGGTCGGCCACAACTTTCAGCAGGCTGTCGCCGGCACTGTGACCATGACTGTCATTGACCGTCTTGAAATTGTCGAGATCGATGAAGATGACGGAGACCTGGTGTCCGGTCCGGTCGGAATGCAGCATGCCCTGGGCGATACGGTCCATGAACAGCGTGCGGTTCGGCAAGCCGGTCAGGGAATCATGCAGGGCCATGTGGTGCATCTGCCGCTCGGCGCGCTTGCGGTCGGTGATGTCGCGGCAAACCCCGACAAGGCCGATGACGCGGTTCTGGCTGTCGCGCAGCGGAACCTTCGATGTCGCAAACCACTTTTCCTGGCCCTCGGGGTCGTGGATACAATCCTCAAGGTCGATGAGCGGTTTTCCCGTAAGGATGATATTCTGCTCATCGGCATAGAATTTGCGCGCATGCTGGGTTTCATGCAGATCGAAATCGGTCAATCCGATGAGTTCGTCCGGTGTGCGGCCAACGTCGGCGGCCACTGCCCGGTTGGCGATTACGAAGCGGCTCTTGGTGTCCTTGACAAAAAGGTAATCGGGAACCTGGTCAATCATTGCGCGGAACAGGATGCGTTCGGCGTCCGGGTTGTTCTTCAGGTCGTCATTCAGCGCATCCCGATCCAGTTCCGAATTGGCCTGGCGGGCGGCATCCATCTGCACCCTGGCATTGGCTGCGAGGAGGTGTTCAATCTCATTCAGGCGGCTATCGGCCGAGATGGGATCCCGCTTCTTGCCAGGGTCGTTGGTTCGATTCCCGCGTTGTTTCTTCACCATGGGTCCTTTGGTAGCATTGCTGTTGAAGCGCACCACACTGAAGACAACACTGTAGGGTTGTGGAATTACGATCCGATTAACTGAATTTGCTAAATAACAGCCAATACGGGCAACTTTGGACAGAAAGCGGCCAATGAAAGTCGGGCGTGCCCGGTGCTTTCGGACTGCCCGGTTTCGCAAAAAGGGGCGTCTGTGCAATTGGCGGCTATCGGCCCGGGCTTGCGGTTTGCTAGAGTGCTGCAATGCTGAAAGTTCTCGCACATCCTGCCTATGCCCGTCTGTTCGCGGCTCAAGTGATTGCGCTGACCGGCACGGGGTTGCTGACCGTGGGGCTGGGCCTGCTTGCCTATGATCTGGCCGGTGACCAGGCGGGTGTGGTGCTGGGAACCGTGTTTACCATCAAGATGCTGGCCTATGTCGGCCTGGCGCCTGTCGCCAGCGCGCTGGCCGAGCGCTGGCCGCGCAAACATGTGCTGATCGGGGCGGATATTATCCGCGCCCTGGTGGCGCTGACGCTGCCGTTCATTGACGCGGTTTGGCAGATCTACGGTCTGATCTTTGTGCTGCAGGCCGCATCGGCCACCTTCACTCCGGCGTTCCAGGCGACCATTCCCGACATTCTGGACGACGAGCGCGATTATACCAAAGCGCTGTCGCTGTCGCGGCTGGCCTATGATCTGGAAAACCTGTTGAGCCCGGCGCTGGCGGGCGTGTTGCTCGCCTTCATCAGCTATCACTGGCTGTTTGGCGGCACGGTTCTCGGCTTCATCGGATCGGCGCTGCTGGTGCTGGCAGCAAGCATTCCGGCCGTGGAACGGGCATCGAAGGCGCGTCCGTTCCGTGAGCGCCTGACAAGAGGCATACATATATATATCGCGACGCCACGGCTCCGGGGCCTGCTGGCGCTCAATCTCTCAGCCGCCGCCGCGGGGGCGTTCGTGCTGGTCAATACGGTTGTCGTGGTGCGCGGCGGCTATGGCGCAGGCGACGCGCAAGTCGCCTATGCGCTGGCAGCCTTTGGCGGCGGGTCGATGCTGGCGGCCCTGGCGCTGCCGCGGCTGCTGGACACGCTGTCAGACCGCAGCATCATGGTGGGAGCGGGATTTTTGTTGAGTGCAGTGACGCTTTTGCATGCCGGCTATCAATTCAGCACCGGTCTTCCTGCGTGGAGCGGATTGCTGGCCGTTTGGGGCGTGAGCGGGGTGCTGTATGCCTCGATCCTGACTCCGTCGGGACGCTTGCTGCGCAACTCGGCCCATGCCGAGGACCGGCCGGCGCTGTTTGCGGCGCAGTTCACACTGTCGCATCTGTGCTGGCTGCTGGCCTATCCGGTCGCCGGCCTGGCCGGAAGCGCTCTGGGCTTGCCCGAGGCAATGGCAATTCTGGGCGCGATCGCCCTTGCCGGCGCGCTTGTGGCGGTGGCAGTCTGGCCGGCCGATGACGCACTGGTGGTGGAGCACGAGCATGCCGATCTGCCGGCCGATCATCCTCACCTGCGCGATCATCCGGCGCGCGGTGCCCGGCATCGCCATGTCTTTGTCATCGATGACGAGCACCGGGTCTGGCCGACGCACGGCTAGGATCGCGAAGCATTGGCGAAAAAATGGCCCTGTTTCAGGCCGGATGCGGCTTCACGGCTTTGTGCGGAAGCGTGAGTTGTCTTCTTAGCGCGCCGGATTAGTTTTTGCCGGATAAAGGAGATTTCCATGCTCAGACTGCTGATTTCGTCTGCCCTGTTTGCCGCTGCATTTACTGCCGCACCCGCCCGCGCCGGGGAAACCGGCACCGCGATTTTTGCGGGGGGATGTTTCTGGTGTGTGGAATCGGACTTTGATCATGTCAAAGGCGTCACCTCCACCATATCCGGCTATATTGGCGGCAAAGCCGACAATCCGACCTACAAGAGCCACGTCGCCAATGGCGACCGGGAAGCCGTCGAGATCAAGTATGACCCGGCAATGGTGAGCTATGCAGAGCTGCTGAAGACCTTTTTCCGCACCGTGAACCCGACCGATGACGGTGGCCAGTTCTGCGACCGCGGCCACAGCTACACCACCGCCATCTACACGCTCAATGACGAGCAGGCGGCGCTGGCTGAAGCTGCCAAGGCGGAAGCCGAAAAGACGCTGGGCAAGCCAATCGTGACTGAAATCGAGCCGCCCGCCACATTCTGGCCGGCAGAGGATTATCATCAGGATTTCTACAAGAAGAGCCCGGTGCGCTACAATTACTACCGCCGCGCCTGCGGGCGCGATCAGGAAATCAAGGCGCTCTGGGGCGATGAAGCCAATTATGGCATGAGCAAATAGGCATCACTGCGCAGCAAGTTCCCGGAGCCGTGATTCGACACGGGCAGCGCGCGTGAAATCGACGGCCACCGGCAAGCCCGCCCCGTCGCATGATCTGAGCGGGTGGCTGCCGGGTGATCCGGCGGGCCGTGCCGTGGCGCCTGCTATATAAATAGACGGGTGACAATTAAGGTATGTCTGGTGTATTGGCGTCAATAACACTGGATTGTTGACTTGCTAATGTCCTTCTGCGGCCAGTTTGCCTTGCAATTTCCACGCTATGGTCATTTTATGCGTGTTAATGGGACGAACAAAGAAGCGCGTATTTCGCGTAACCGGAGCTTATTCATGAAGATGCACACCTTGCTGGTCGCAGTTGCGGTCGCCGCCGTCCTTGCTGGTTGCCAGCGGACGTCCTTCGGTGGTCTGAACACCCAGCAGCAGCCGGCTCCGTTGATGCCTGCGCCTGTTGGTGGGGTTCAGTCAGGCCAGCTTGCGCCGCCGATGACACCTCAGCCGAACGAATTCCCGGCTGCACCAACGGCTCCCACGCAGACGATGGCGCCGGATGTGGCTGCCGCCAATGCGCCGGAATTGACCCGCGAAGCATTGATCGGCCGCTGGTCGGCCGGATCGGGCGGAACAACCTGTGATGTGTTCCTGTCGCTGACCAAGTGGACCGGCGGATACCGCGCTGCCTCGCGCGGCTGTGTCGGCAACGCGGCGGCCATCGCGGCCTGGGACGTTCAGGGCAAGCAGGTGATTCTGGCTGACTCCAGCGGAAATCAGATTGCACGGCTTTATCAGTCGGCCAATGAACGCTACGACGGATCGACCACCGCAGGCCAGCCGATCTCTCTTTCCCGCTAATTCCGGTCGGCAGCTTTATGCGATAGGCGCTGGCGCCGGTCACCTGTAGCTGGAAGCGATTTGATGGACAGGATTTTTCGTGTCAGCTAGGAAAAGACCGCAGCCGCGATGCAGCGCATCGTGGGAGGATTTTGACGACGCTGATGCGGGAAAGACGTCCAGGCTTGGCAATTTACCGGCGTCCGGGCGCGCCCATCCAAAGATGATCGGCTCTCATTCATGAGCTGGAAGAGACTCGACACCGTTGCCAGCGCCTACGAATCCCGCGTAGGCAGCGGCGAATTTTCTCCCGATCCGGCGCAGGTGCAGCTGGCGGAGCGTCTCGATGTCCTGCTCGAGGCGGTTTCCAACCGCAGGCTTGCCAACAAGTCGAGCGCGCTGGGCTGGATGTTCGGGCGCAAACAGACATCGAAGACACCGCGCGGGCTTTATGTTCATGGCGCGGTTGGCCGCGGAAAGACCATGCTGATGGACATGTTCTTCGAGCTGGTGCCGGCCAAGCGCAAGCGGCGGGCGCATTTTCACGATTTCATGGCCGATGCCCATGCGCGCATCCATGCCCACCGGCAGAAACTCAAGAACGGCGAGACCAAGGAAGCCGATCCGGTTCCGCCGGTGGCGGCGCAGCTGTTCGAAGAGGCATGGGTGCTGTGTTTCGACGAGTTTTCGGTCACCGACATTGCCGATGCGATGCTGCTGTCGCGGCTGTTCGAGCAATTGTTCAAGCTTGGCTGCGTGCTGGTGGCGACGTCGAATGTCGAGCCGGACCAGCTCTACCGCGACGGGCTGAACCGGCAGCTGTTTCTGCCCTTCGTCGGGTTGCTCAAGGATAATGTCGATATTCTCAATCTCGACGCACGCACCGATTACCGGATGGAAACGACAACCCGGCTGCCGGTCTATCATCAGCTTGGTGAAGGCGAAGGCAGCGATGCGATGGATCTGGCCTGGAAACAGGTGACGTCGGGCAAGCTCACCGCGCCGGAGACGGTTCACGTCAAGGGCCGGGACGTTGCCGTTCCGCTGGCCGGGGCGGGGGCTGCCCGGTTCGGCTTTTCGGATCTGTGCGAGAAGCCGCTCGGCGCGTCGGACTATGCGGCGGTGTCGGAGCGCTATCACACGGTCTTTGTCGATCGCGTGCCGGTGCTGTCGGAGGCCGGACGCAACGCGGCGAAGCGCTTCATCACCCTGATCGACACGTTCTATGACCGCAAGAACCGGCTGTTCGTGTCGGCGGCGGCAGAGCCTGAGGCGCTCTATGCGGGCACCACCGGGACCGAAAGTTTCGAGTTTGCGCGCACCGCATCGCGTCTCAACGAGATGCAAAGTGAGGCTTACCTGGAGGCAAGCCGGGCAAATCAGGCGCCAAACGGGCCGGGCGACGCCTGAAAATATTTACGTTTACGTAAGACTTTCATAACCTAACCGATTGAAAAAGCTCATATCGAAAGTTTGAGTTGCCAGTTCCGGGCATTAGGTTTATGCGAGATGGCGAAATCGGGGCCAGGCGTTCGGCGGGTTCCATACCACAACGACCTGCGGAGAATTTCGATATGGCGCGTAACAAGATTGCTTTGATTGGCTCGGGAATGATCGGTGGCACGCTTGCCCACCTGGCCGGCCTGAAGGAACTGGGCGATGTCGTCCTGTTCGATATTGCCGAGGGCACGCCGCAGGGCAAGGCGCTCGACATTTCCCAGTCCGCGCCGGCCGAAGGCTTCGACTCCCGCCTGTCGGGCGCCAATGACTATTCCGCCATCGAAGGCGCCGATGTCTGCATCGTCACCGCCGGTGTTGCCCGCAAGCCGGGCATGAGCCGCGACGACCTTCTCGGCATCAACCTCAAGGTGATGGAACAGGTTGGCGCCGGCATCAAGAAATATGCCCCCAATGCCTTCGTCATCTGCATCACCAACCCGCTCGACGCGATGGTCTGGGCGCTGCAGAAGTTCTCCGGCCTGCCGAAGAACAAGGTTGTCGGCATGGCCGGCGTGCTCGATTCGGGCCGCTTCCGCCATTTCCTGGCCGAAGAATTCAACGTCTCGATCGAAGATGTCACAGCCTTCGTGCTGGGCGGCCACGGCGACACCATGGTGCCGCTGGCGCGCTACTCGACAGTTGCCGGCATTCCGCTGCCGGACCTGATCAAGATGGGCTGGACCTCAAAGGAAAAGCTCGAGGAAATCATCCAGCGCACCCGTGACGGCGGCGCCGAGATTGTCGGTTTGCTGAAGACCGGCTCGGCCTATTACGCGCCTGCGGCTTCGGCGATCCTGATGGCTGAAAGCTATCTCAAGGACAAGAAGCGGGTTCTGCCCTGCGCGGCTTACCTGTCGGGCCAGTATGGCGTCAAAGACATGTATGTCGGCGTGCCCTGCGTCATCGGCGAAGGCGGCATCGAGCGCGTGATCGAGATCGAATTGAACAAGACCGAGCAGAAGGCTTTCGACAGTTCGGTTGGCGCAGTTGCCGGTCTTTGCGAAGCCTGCATCGCGATTGCCCCGAACCTGAAGTAATCGGAGTCACAGCATCGTCTGACCGCAAACAAAGGCGTTTTGCGTTCAGACTTGCGTAAGACCATCGCGTTAGAGCGGTATCAGGCTTAACAGAACGTCAAGACGCACTCGAGCGTTCACTCAATCCAGGAGTTCCCATGAACATCCATGAATACCAGGCCAAAGCCCTTCTGAAGGGATTTGGCGCGCCGGTGGCCGAAGGGGTTGCCATTTTCTCCGCTGACGAGGCGGAAGCGGCTGCAAAATCGCTGCCTGGCCCGCTTTATGTGGTCAAGAGCCAGATCCATGCCGGCGGACGCGGCAAGGGCAAGTTCAAGGAACTCGGTCCCGACGCCAAGGGCGGTGTCCGGCTGGCGTTTTCGATCGACGAAGCCAAGGCGCATGCCAAGGAAATGCTCGGCAACACGCTGGTGACCAAGCAGACCGGCGACGCCGGCAAGGTGGTCAACCGTCTCTACATCGAAGACGGCGCCGACATCGAGCGAGAACTCTATCTCTCGATCCTGGTCGACCGCACCGTCGGTCAGGTGGCTTTCGTGGTCTCCACCGAAGGCGGCATGGACATCGAGGCGGTGGCTGAAAAGACTCCGGAAAAGATCATCACCGTCGCTATCGACCCGCAGGCCGGTGTCACCGCTGCTGATCTTGCCAAGCTCAACAGCGCGCTGGAACTGTCCGGCGAGGCTGCGGCTGACGGCGAGAAGCTGTTCCCGATCCTCTACAAGGCGTTTGTCGAAAAGGACATGGCGCTGCTCGAGATCAACCCGCTGATCGTCATGAAGACCGGCCGGTTGCGGGTGCTCGACGCCAAGGTGTCGTTCGACAACAACGCGCTGTTCCGTCACGACGACATTGTCGCGCTGCGCGACCTGACCGAGGAAGACGCCAAGGAAATCGAGGCGTCGAAATACGACCTCGCCTATGTGGCTCTCGACGGCAATATCGGCTGCATGGTCAATGGCGCCGGTCTGGCGATGGCGACGATGGACATCATCAAGCTGTATGGCCAGGAGCCTGCCAACTTCCTCGACGTGGGTGGCGGCGCCACCACCGAGAAGGTCACCGCAGCGTTCAAGATCATCACCGCAGACCCGGCCGTCAAAGGCATTCTGGTCAACATCTTCGGCGGCATCATGAAGTGCGACGTCATTGCCGAGGGCGTTGTTGCCGCGGTCAAGGAAGTCGGCCTCAAGGTTCCGCTGGTGGTCCGTCTCGAAGGCACCAATGTGGCGCTCGGCAAGAAGATCATCAATGAAAGCGGCCTCGACGTGATCGCGGCCGACGATCTCGACGACGCAGCCCAGAAGATTGTCGCCGCGGTGAAGGGAAACTGAGACCATGTCCATTCTGATTGACAAGAACACCAAGGTCCTGGTTCAGGGTCTGACCGGCAAGACCGGCACCTTCCACACCGAGCAGGCGCTGGCCTATCACGGCACGCAGATGGTTGGCGGTATCCACCCGAAAAAGGGCGGCTCCACCTGGGAAGGTTCGGGCGGCGAGAAGCTGCCGATCTTCGCGTCCGTGGCCGAAGGCAAGTCCGCAACCGGCGCCAATGCTTCCGTGATCTACGTACCGCCGGCAGGTGCCGCGGCTGCAATCATCGAAGCCATCGAAGCCGAAATCGAACTGATCGTCTGCATCACCGAAGGCATTCCGGTGCAGGACATGATCCGCGCCAAGGCGATTCTCGACAAGTCGAAGTCACGGCTGATCGGACCGAACTGCCCCGGCGTGATGACACCGGACGAGTGCAAGATCGGCATCATGCCGGGCAACATCTTCAAGAAGGGCTCGGTGGGCATCCTGTCGCGCTCCGGTACGCTGACCTATGAGGCGGTGTTCCAGACCACCAATGAAGGTCTGGGCCAGTCCAGCGCTGTCGGCATCGGCGGCGACCCGGTCAAGGGCACCGAGTTCATCGACATTCTCGACCTGTATCTCGACGATCCGGAAACCGAATCGATCATCATGATCGGCGAAATCGGCGGTTCGGCCGAAGAAGATGCAGCCGAGTGGCTGATCGAACAGGCCAAGAAGGGCCGCAAGAAACCGATGGCAGGCTTCATCGCCGGCCGCACGGCACCTCCCGGACGCACCATGGGCCATGCCGGCGCCGTGATTTCGGGCGGCAAAGGCGGCGCTGATGACAAGATCAAGGCAATGGAGGCCGCGGGCATCCGCGTGTCGCCGTCACCTGCACGTCTTGGCAAGACACTGGTCGAAGTCCTCAAGGGCTAACCGCAAGGACGAAAACAATGAGCGACGCCGTGCGCGAAACGCTGGACCGCTACTACGCCGCGCTGAAAGCGGGCGACAGAGTGGCCCTGCGCGGCGTCGTCTCCGACGATATCGAAGTGCATTACCCGGCGCCGGAAGGGCTTCTGCCCTGGGCCGGGGAGTGGACCGGTTTTGACGGCTTCGAAGCGTTCATTGCGGCCGTGGGCGATCACCTGGTGATCGACGTGGTCGAACCGCTTGCCCTCCACGCCGCAGGCGACACCGTGATCACGGTGCTCAAGGGCGAGTGGACGGTCAAGGCGACGGCACGCAAGGTGCGCACGGAAACAGTCAACATATTCACGTTACGCGACGGCAAGATCGTCCGGTACCAGGTTTTCACCGACACGGCAGCGTTGGGAACCGGGTTGGGAAGGCTTGCCGCGGCGTGAGTGCCGCGCAAGTCTGAGAGTCTAGGGAAGGGTCCGGAACAAGTGGCCCGCGGAAAAGGTGAGATCCATGGCACGCAAAGACGAAGCCAACGACATCATGGCAGAGACTTCGTTTCTGTATGGTGGCAACGCCGCCTATATCGAGCAGATGTATGCCCGGTTCGAAGATAATCCGGGCAGTGTACCGGCGGAATGGCGAGCGTTCTTTGCCGAGCTGAATGACGATCCGGACCAGGTCCGCAAGTCAGCGGCGGGGGCCTCGTGGAAGAAGCCCAACTGGCCAATTCCCGCCAATGGCGAGCTGATTTCCGCGCTGGATGGCGATTGGGGAAAGGTCGAGAAAGTCGTTTCCGACAAGCTCAAGGCCAAGGCGGCCAATGGTGCGGTGGAAACCGGCGATGTGACCCAGGCGACGCGCGATTCCGTCAGGGCGCTGATGATGATCCGGGCTTTCCGCATGCGCGGCCATCTGCATGCCAAGCTCGATCCGCTCGGAATAGCCCAGCAGCCGGACAATGATTACAACGAGCTTTCGCCGGAAGCCTATGGCTTCACCGAAGCTGACTACGACCGCCGGATCTTTATCGATCACGTGCTCGGGCTCGAATACGCGACCATCCGCGAGATGGTTGATATCCTGCAGCGGACCTATTGCTCGACGCTGGGTGTCGAGTTCATGCACATCTCCAATCCGGAAGAGAAATCCTGGATCCAGGAGCGCATCGAAGGCCCGGACAAGGGTGTCGACTTCACCGATATGGGCAAGAAGGCGATCCTGCAGAAGCTGATCGAGGCGGAAGGTTTCGAGCAGTTCATCGACGTCAAGTACAAGGGCACCAAGCGGTTTGGCCTGGATGGCGGCGAATCGCTGATTCCGGCGCTTGAGCAGATCATCAAGCGCGGCGGCAATATGGGGCTGAAGGAAATCGTCTTCGGCATGGCCCACCGCGGCCGGCTCAACGTGCTGACCCAGGTGATGGCCAAGCCGCACCGGGCGGTGTTTCACGAGTTCAAGGGCGGCTCGTTCAAGCCTGACGAAGTCGAGGGTTCGGGCGATGTGAAGTATCACCTAGGCGCCTCGTCGGACCGCGAGTTCGACGGCAACAAGGTGCACATGTCGCTGACGGCCAACCCGTCGCATCTGGAAATTGTCAATCCGGTGGTGATGGGCAAGGCGCGGGCCAAGCAGGACCTGCTGGCGACAGAATTCGACGGCGACATCATCCCGCTCAAGGAGCGCGTCAAGGTGATGCCGCTGCTGCTGCATGGCGATGCGGCCTTTGCCGGCCAGGGCGTCGTGGCCGAAATTCTAGGCCTGTCGGGCCTGCGCGGCCACCGGGTTGCCGGCACCGTGCATTTCATCATCAACAACCAGATCGGTTTCACCACCAATCCGGGCTTCTCGCGCTCCTCGCCTTACCCCTCCGATGTGGCGAAGATGATCGAGGCGCCGATCTTCCACGTCAATGGCGACGATCCGGAAGCGGTTGTCTATGCCGCCAAGGTGGCCACCGAATTCCGCATGACCTTCCACAAGCCGGTGGTCATCGACATGTTCTGCTATCGCCGCTTCGGCCACAACGAGGGCGACGAGCCGGCGTTCACGCAGCCGAAAATGTACAAGAAGATCCGCAGCCACGAGACGGTGGTGACGCTCTATTCGCGCCGCCTGATCGAGGAAGGCGTGATCACCGACGGCGAATTCGAAAAGATGAAGGCCGACTGGCGCGCCAATCTGGAAACCGAATTCGACATCGGCCAGAGCTACAAGCCGAACAAGGCCGACTGGCTCGATGGCCAGTGGACCGGGCTGAGAACCGCCGACAACCAGGATGAGCAGCGCCGTGGCAAGACCGCCATGCCGCTCAAACAGTTGCGCGAACTGGGCAAGAAACTGTCCGAGGTGCCCGAGGGCTTCAAGGCGCACCGTACCATCCAGCGCTTCATGGACAACCGCGCCAAGATGATGGAGACCGGCGAAGGCATCGACTGGGCGTTCGCCGAAGCACTGGCCTTCGGTTCGCTGGTCATGGAAGGCACGAAGATCCGGTTTTCCGGCCAGGATGTTGAGCGCGGCACCTTCAGCCAGCGGCATTCGGTGCTCTACGACCAGGAAACCGAGGAACGCTATATTCCGCTGGCCAACCTGGCGCCGAACCAGGCGCGCTATGAAGTGATCAACTCGATGCTGTCGGAAGAGGCAGTGCTCGGGTTCGAATATGGCTATTCGCTGGCGCGGCCCAATGCGCTGACGCTGTGGGAAGCCCAGTTCGGCGACTTCGCCAATGGCGCGCAGGTGCTGTTCGACCAGTTCATCTCGTCTGGCGAACGCAAGTGGCTGCGCATGTCTGGCCTCGTCTGCCTGCTGCCGCACGGCTACGAGGGACAGGGTCCGGAGCACTCCTCGGCGCGTCTCGAACGCTTCCTGCAGATGTGTGCGGAAGACAACATGCAGGTTGCCAACTGCACCACGCCGTCGAACTATTTCCACATCCTGCGGCGGCAGATGAAGCGGGATTTCCGCAAGCCGCTGATCATGATGACCCCGAAATCGCTGCTCAGGCACAAGCGGGCGGTGTCGACACTGGCGGAAATGTCGGGCGAGAGCTCTTTCCACAGGTTGTTGTGGGATGATGCCGAAGTGCTCAAGAACGAGCCGATCAAGCTGGTCAAGGACAGCAAGATGCGCCGCGTCGTGATGTGCTCCGGCAAGGTCTATTTCGATCTTTACGAAGAGCGCGAGAAGCGCGGCATCGACGATGTCTACCTGCTGCGTCTGGAACAGCTTTATCCGTTCCCGGCCAAGGCGTTGATCAACGAGCTGTCGCGCTTCCGCAATGCCGAAATGGTGTGGTGCCAGGAAGAGCCGAAGAACATGGGCGCCTGGTCGTTCATCGATCCTTATCTCGAATGGGTGCTGGCGCATATCGATGCCAAGTTCCAGCGGGTTCGCTACACCGGCCGTCCGGCTTCGGCGTCCACAGCGACCGGTTTGATGTCACGCCACCTTGCACAGCTGGAAGCCTTCCTCGAGGATGCGCTGGGGGGCTGATGCCGCCCAACGTTGCCGAACAATCGTCTGACTGACTGAAAAAGAACGGAAACAAATATCATGGCTACTGAAGTTCGCGTCCCGACACTTGGTGAATCCGTCAGCGAAGCCACCATCGGCACCTGGCTCAAGCAGGTGGGCGACACCGTAAAGGTCGATGAACCGCTGGTGGAACTGGAGACCGACAAGGTGTCGATCGAGGTTCCCTCGCCGGTGTCGGGTGTGTTGAGCGAAATTCTCGCCAAGGACGGCGAGACGGTCGAGGTCAATGCGCTGCTGGCGCAGATTGAAGAGGGCGCGGAAGGCGCTGCTCCGGCAAAGGCCACTGAAAAGGCCGGGAAGCCCGATGCTGTTGCCCAGGCATCGGACAGCTCCGGCGCCGAAACCACCGGCAAGGCAGCGGAAAAGACCGCCAAGATCGCCGGTGGCTCCGAGATCAGCGAAACCAAGATGCCGCCCGCACCTTCGGCGCAGAAAATGATGGCGGAGAACAAGATCGACGCCGGCGATGTCTCGGGTTCGGGCAAGCGCGGCCAGGTGCTCAAGGGCGACGTTCTTGATGCGATCGGCAAGGGCTCGGCGCCTGCCCCGGCCGCACCGGCTGCCGCACGTCCGGCGTCGTCGGCCGATGATGCGCCGCGCGAGGAACGGGTGAAGATGACCCGTCTGCGCCAGACCATCGCCCGCCGCCTCAAGGAGGCCCAGAACACCGCTGCGATGCTGACCACCTATAACGAGGTGGACATGACGGCGGTGATGGAGCTGCGCAAGAAGTACAAGGACCTGTTCGAGAAGAAGCACGGCGTCAAGCTCGGCTTCATGGGCTTCTTCACCAAGGCTGTCTGCCATGCGCTGAAGGAAGTTCCCGGCGTCAATGCCGAGATGGACGGCACCGATATCATCTACAAGAACTATTGCCATGTCGGCGTTGCCGTGGGCACCGACAAGGGCCTGGTGGTTCCCGTCGTTCGCGACGCCGACCAGATGAGCATTGCCGGCATCGAGCAGGAAATCGGCCGTCTCGGCCGGGCCGCGCGTGACGGTGAATTGTCGATGGCCGACATGCAGGGCGGCACCTTCACCATCTCCAATGGTGGCGTCTACGGCTCGCTGATGTCCTCGCCGATCCTCAACTCACCGCAGTCGGGCGTGCTCGGCATGCACAAGATCCAGGAACGCCCGATGGCGATCGGCGGCCAGGTGGTGATCCGGCCGATGATGTATCTGGCGCTGTCCTATGACCACCGGGTTGTCGACGGCAAGGAAGCCGTGACCTTCCTGGTTCGGGTCAAGGAAAGCCTGGAAGATCCGGAACGTCTCGTTCTTGATCTGTAACAGCTTCGGGATCCGGGCCGACCGATGACCGGTCCGGATCCTTTCTCAAGCAACCGCGGCCCGTGCCCTGGTCGAAATTGTGACCGGATCAGTGCCGGCAGTTCGAGTTTACGCCCTTTAGGGGAATTGTGAGATGCACCCATATCTGATCGAACTCGCCTCCATCATGGCGGTTTTCGTTTTCGGGATCATAGCGCCCGGTGCAGACACGGCGATGGTGATGCGTCAGGCGATGGTTCATGGCCGCAAGGCGGCGATCCTGACAAGCGTCGGGGTTGGCACATCGCTGATGTTCCATCTCACCTATACCATCCTCGGCCTGGGATTGATCATCTCCCAGTCGATTACCCTGTTCAACATCATCAAGTGGGCGGGTGTGGCCTATCTGATCTATATCGGCATCCAGTCGTTCCAGGCAGGCTCTGTTACCCTTGATGTTCCGGACAGTCCGGTCATGGCGGCGGCGCCGCAATCCGCGGTGAAGGGATTTGCTCTGGGATTCATGGCCAATGCGCTCAATCCGAAGCCGGTGTTTTTCTTCCTGTCGATCTTTTCGACGATTGTCAGCCACCAGACCCCGGCACTGATCAAATATGGCTACGGCGCGGTCATGGCGGCCTGTCTGATTGCCTGGTTCGTGGGAATGTCACTGTTCCTGACAACCCCGAGAATGCGGGCCGGCTTTGAACGCGCGGGCAAATGGATCAACCGTACCAGCGGCGCGGTGTTCATCGCCTTCGGGCTGAAACTGGCGACGGAAAAGGCGGGGTGACACTATGAACGGCCTGCGACGGCTCTGGATTTTGCCTCTGGCGCTGACTTTTGCCGCGCCGGCACTGGCCGCCTGTCCGCAGGCGCTGGCGGTATATGGCGAAGCGGCATCCGCCGCGGAGATCGCGTTTTCGGGTCCGCTGTCGGATGCCGACGGCATGCAGCACCGGTTTCGTCTGAGTTTTGCCGGCAACGGTGTTACAATGGATGGCGTGGTGATGATGGCGGGCGAGCCGGACCGGCCCTGGGGGGTGGTCCTGCATCAATGCCCGGAAGGCGATGCGACCGGCGCCGAGATCGCGGCCTGCACGGTCTGGGAAGGCCCGGTCTACGGCATCGAATCAGATGGCTCTGCCGGGTGGCTGCCGGTGCTGGATGCAAGCCATGACGCCAGCAACAGCCTGCTGCTGCCGGACTTTGGCGCTGCGGTGATGCGCTCGCAGGCCTGGATGGCCAAACAGATAACAAGTGTTCCCGGCGATGTGTTTGTGTTGAAAGCCTGCCAGGAATGAATTTCGGATCATAAGGAAAAAACCATGAGCTACGACGTCATCATCATCGGTTCCGGACCCGGCGGCTATGTTTGCGCCATCAAGGCGGCACAGCTTGGCCTGAAGGTGGCTGTGATTGAAAAACGCGCGACCTTTGGCGGCACCTGCCTGAACATCGGCTGCATTCCGTCGAAAGCGCTGCTGCATGCGTCGGAAGTGTTTGCGCATGCCAATCACGGCATGGACAGTCTCGGTGTCGAGATCGGCAAGCCGACGCTCAATCTCGAAAAGATGATGGCGCACAAGGATGCGACCGTGAAGTCGAATGTCGAAGGCGTCGCCTTCCTGTTCAAGAAGAACAAGATCGACAGCTTCCTTGGCCACGGCAAGGTGCTGGGCGAGGGCAAGGCATCGGTGACCGACGAAGACGGCAAGGTGACCGAACTCGAAGCCAAGAACATCGTGATCGCCACCGGCTCTGATGTCGCCGGCATTCCCGGCGTCGAGGTGGATATCGACGAGAAGGTGATCATCTCGTCCACCGGTGCGATCGCGCTCGACAAGGTGCCGGAGCACATCGTCGTTGTCGGCGGCGGCGTCATCGGGCTGGAAATGGGCTCGGTCTGGGGCCGCTTGGGCGCCAAGGTCACCGTGGTCGAGTATCTCGACAAGCTGCTCGGCGGCATGGACGGCGAAGTCTCGAAACAGTTCCAGCGCATTCTTGCCAAGCAGGGCATGGACATCAAGGTCGGCGCCAAGGTGACCGGCGTGGAAAAGGGCGGCAAGGGCGCCAAGGTCTCGTTCGAGCCGGTCAAGGGCGGCGATACCGAAACAATCGACGCCGACGTGGTGCTGATTGCCACCGGGCGCAAGCCGTTCACCGAGGGTCTCGGCCTCGAGGATGCCGGTGTGGTGCTGGATGAGCGCGGCCGGGTGCGCACCGATCATCACTACCAGACCAATGTGCCAGGCGTGTATGCGATCGGCGACGTGATCGCCGGTCCGATGCTGGCGCACAAGGCCGAGGATGAAGGCGTGGCGCTGGCCGAGATCATGGCCGGCCAGGCCGGTCACGTGAATTACGATGTCATTCCGGGTGTGGTCTACACCCAGCCGGAAGTGGCCTCCGTCGGCAAGACCGAGGAAGAGCTCAAGGCCGAAGGCATCAAGTACAAGTCCGGCAAATTCCCGTTCTCTGCCAATGGCCGGGCACGGGCGATGGAAGCCTCCGATGGCTTCGTCAAGGTGCTGGCGGATGCCGAGACCGACCGGGTTCTGGGCGTCCATATTATCGGCTTCGGCGCCGGCGAAATGATCCATGAAGCCGCCGTGCTGATGGAATTCGGCGGCAGCTCCGAAGATCTGGGCCGCACCTGCCATGCGCATCCGACCATGTCGGAAGCCGTGAAGGAAGCGGCGCTGGCAACTTTTGCCAAGCCGCTGCATCTGTAGCCACAATGCCGGATCTTGCGGGAAGTCATCATCAATGAAAGCCCGCGAGATCGCTGTAACCCTGCCGCATCCGGCCTTGCCGGGTGCGGACTGGGCCGATTGTTTCGAAGTCACGGTGAGCGGTTTGGGACTGACCGCCGAGATTGCGGCCCGGCGGGCTTTCGAGCAGATGCCAAAATGGGCCGGCGGGCTTATGGCGCTGCGGAACCTGATGGTTCGGCCATTCGGGTTGCAAGGTGACCCGGACGCCGCCGCAGCGGGCGCGCCGCGTGTCGGCATGTTCCCCATTATCAGCAATGATCCGGATGAGATCGTTCTCGGCTTCGATGACCGGCATCTTGATTTCCGGATTGTGGTGCAGACCGAGGCCTTGAACCATCAGCAGACATCGGTGCGCATGATGACGCTGGTTAAGCGGCACAACCGGCTTGGCCGGGTTTATCTGGCGGTGATCATGCCGTTTCACAAGCGGATCGTCGCCAGCACCCTGTCGCGGGTCTGAGCCTAAGAGTTTCTCCAGAGCGCCTGAAACACGTAACCGCCCGGGGGGAGCCGGGCGGTTCGCGGGGTCATCACAGGGGGAGGTCATCGGGTGGAGGTCAGACCAGTGATGAAGATGATGTGTTTAGCCGTTGGTTGCGGGCGCCGGAGCGGTTTCCAGCGGCGCTGCCGGAGCGTCAGCATCCGGGGCGATCAACGGTGCATCGGGTGCCGGGACAGGGCGGGCCGGATCGGCATCCAGGGCGGGAGCAACCTGTTCGTTGACTTCAGCACCGGGAGTTGCGGTGTTGATCGTCGTGTCATCGGCTGTCCAGAAGACAAAGCCTGCGACTGCCAGCAGGATAAACAGCACGACTGCGGCGATCACGCCTGTGGAACTGCCGGATTTGACGACAGTGGTATCGCGAACATGCTCATAGGGACGGCCCTGATCCGGGCGGTTATGCGGTGTGTAATCGACCATTGGACATCTCCTTTCTTGTTACACGGCCATAACGCCGCGACCGGGAGATGGGTTCCTTCACATTGATCGGTTGGCCGTCACGGTTTGTTACCGTACTGCACTCACCGTGTAGCCGGCGTCCTCAAGCAGCGCGACAAGGCCTTGCTCGCCAGGCAGATGCAGTGCGCCGATGGCTATGAAGGCGTTGCCGGCATCGAGGATGGGCGCTGCCCGCTTGGCCATGACGTGGTTGCGCATGGTCACGATGCGTTCTTCGAATGCGGCATAGCCGCTGGCGTCCTCTTCCATTTCCGCAGGCCCGGCCGCGAGAATGACCGGCATGATCTGGGCGATTTCACCCTGCAGATAGAGATCGACCATGGTTGCCATGATGTCGGGCATTAGATCGGCAAGCTTGATGGTTTCGACGAGGCCGCGGATATGAAACTCCATCGGCAGATCGGCCATGGCAGCCATCTGCTCGCCGATGCTTTCAAGTCCAAGCAGCTGCTTGCCCTGATCCGAAGCGGTGTTGGCAATCTTGATGTCGAGGAATTCGACGCCATCTGCCTTGCGGGCCAGCTCACAGGCAGGCAGCGCCACAAGGCCGGCAATCATCCACGGCTTCATGCGCGAAACCAGCGCCAGGGGAATGCCGCGGCGTGCCAGTTCGGCCTCGATGATCTTGGTCTCGTCCGCGCTAAGAAGCTCGTTGAGTGTGGTGCCGTCGGTGAACATGGTCAGCTCGGGCTTCGTCAGAAGCGCTGCCTGGGCCTTGGCCGGGTCCAGGATCTCGATTGTCTCGATTACCACGGTCCCGGCTGTATCGAATGCGGTCTGGGCGGCGGAAGGCAGCGCGGTGACCCGCGGATCGGTGACGTGCATGGTACCAAACAGCCAGGATGGCGCGACGCCGGGTTTTTCGATTTTCCACAAGAGACCGCTGCCATTGGGGGCAGCTCTGGCGGCTGCGCGTGCCTCTGCCAGTTTCTGCGGATTGGAGGCCGCCAGTTGCTTAACCAGGCTGGTGCCTTTGCATGTGCCTGCCATCTCGGCGCGGGCGCTGCCGGTCCCCCAAAGCAGGCCCAGGGCCAGCAGGATCAGCAGGGCAAACGGCAGCATAGCCGCCACGGCAAAAACCAGGTTCGGCAATTGCGCGCAGGTGGTCCTCATGCGGGACAAAACAGGCTGAGAATGCATGGCAGGCCGTTCCTTCTGGATCTGACCTGTCATGTTAGCGCGTCGAGGCTGACAATCCGGTTAATCGCAAGACAAGTTCCGGCAATGGTAAATGCGGCGTTAATCCAGGTGCTGGCGCCTGACTGTACCATCTGGACCGGAGTAACCAACCGCCTTGGCCAGGGTCTTACGAGATGACCCTCAGGGTCCAACCGCGGCTCATTACGCCGAGTCCAGATCGTCATAATAGACAAGTGCGGGCATATGCCGTTTCTGGTGGATGATGCGGAGGATCACAGGTGTACCATTTGCTGCTTCAAGGCATTTGAAGAAGATGATGTGTTTCTCACAATTGATGGAGCGCATGCCTTCAACGAACAGGCTTCGATCTTTGCCGCATTGCGGATTTTCGGCAATACGCTCAAAGGCGCGCGCAATCATACGGTAATAGATCAGCCACTGGTCGCGGCCCCATGTTTCTATCGTGTAGGAACGGATGTCCTCAAGGTCTGCACGGGCAAGCGAAGAGAGCTTGAATTGCATCTGCCGTGCTAGTCTTTGAAGGCGTCAGGCTCGAAAGCCTTGGCATCAAAAACCTCAAATCCGCCAGCCTCGGCATCTAAGGCCGTACGCTCAAGATCCGCCTTCAATGCATAGAACTGGCGAGCGCCGTCCTTTTCCATCAAGAGCCGGATGCCTGCCCGGACAACCTCGCTCAGATTGGCATAAGCACCTGATTTGATTTGTCCCTCAGCGTAAGCCTGCATGGATTCAGTCAAGTGAACATTCGGCATCGTGTGCGCCTCCATATGTCAGAAAATATCAGTTTCTGACATAGGCGGTCAAGAATGATCACGACTTCACGGCTCTCAGAACCGAGTCGCAGGATGAAGAGCAATTGAGACAAGCGCCATCACTGCCGGGTCAGGCCCGGACTCAGGCTCTGGGATGCGCCCGGTCGTAGATGTCGATGAGCCGGCTGGCATCGACCCCGGTGTAGACCTGGGTGGTCGACAGGCTGGCATGGCCGAGCAGTTCCTGGATGGTGCGGAGATCGCCGCCTCCGGCCAGCAAATGGGTGGCGAATGAGTGCCGCAAGGCATGTGGGGTGGCGGTGTCGGGCAGGTCGAGCGCGCCACGCAGACGACGCATTTCCTTCTGAACGATGGCCGGCTGCAACGGCCCGCCGCGTGCACCCCGGAACATCGGCGCATCGGGATCGGGCGAGAACGGGCAAAGCTTGCGGTAGCCGGCAATCGCTTCTCTGGCGACCGGCAACAATGGCACGATCCGGGTCTTGCCGCCCTTGCCGGTGATTCTCAGCGTTTCGCCGTCCCGCGGCAGATCGTTGACGGTCAGCGACAGGGCTTCCGAAATCCGCAGGCCGCAGCCATAGAGCAGGGTCAGTACGGCCGCGGACCGGGCCGCGATCCAAGGCTCGTCGGAGAGCTGAAGGTCGGTGTCGACCACCCGCATGGCGTCACGGGTGCTCAGGGGCTTGGGCAGTGATTTGGGTTGGCGCGGCGCCCGTGTGGCGGAGGCGCCGGCGGCATTGGCCATGCCCTTGCGCTCGAGATGGCGCAGAAAGGACCGGATGCCGGCGAGGCCGCGTCCCAGGGTTCGCGCGCCCGCGCCATCGCGGCGGCGTTCGGCCATGAAGGCGCGCAGATCCAGCGGGCGCAGATCCGCCAGATCGGCAATCCGCGGCGGTCCGCCGAGATGGGTGGTGAGAAAGCTCAGGAACTGGCGCAGGTCGCGCTCATAGGCGTCGGCGGTCTTGGGCGACAGCCGCCGTTCGTCGGTCAGGTGGTTGAGCCAGTGCTGCCGCTCGGCAATGACATCGGGTGCTGCGGTGACAAGAGGCTGTTGCATAATGGGTCCGCTGTTCCAATCCCGGGTGCCGGACCGCCGTGCCGGTGAGCCCGAGCAGCCACATCTGTGGCCAATCTTGGCAGGCACTATTGCATAGTGGGCTTAGCGGGGGGTAAACGAATGCGGTCGGGTGGTGTCACAAGGACATCACAATCTGTTGCCATAGGTTTTATCAGCGCGGACTCAAGGAAGGTCAAATCCATGGCGTATGTGGCTGAGATTTCAGACCGCCTTCAGGTGTTGGCGCACGGACGGCCGGGGCACATCATCGACCGGCTGATCGCCGAGCGGGGAGGCCGGCTGGTCGATCATCCGGCCTGGCCGGTGATGCGGCCGTTTCTCTATGCCACCTTGAAATATGGCGCAGCGGTGCGGATGGCCGACGCGATGGCACAGATGTCTGGCCACGACGCTTTCCAGCATATGAGCGATCTTCTCAAGCTCGATATCCAGGCCCGGCGCGAAGACAGAATTCCGAAGAAGGGCGGCTTCCTGCTGGTCGCCAATCATCCGACCGGCATCGCCGACGGTGTGGCGATGTTCGATTTCCTCAGCCGTCACCGGCCCGACATGATGGTGTTTGCCAACCGGGATGCGGTGCGGGTCAATCCGCGGCTGAACGAAATCATCATTCCGGTTGAATGGCGCGACGAGCACAAGAGCCGCGACAAGACGCGCGAGACCCTGCAGCTGACCAACCAGGCGGTTCAGGAAGGAAAGGCCACCGTGCTGTTTCCATCCGGCCGCATCGCCTTCTGGAACGAGGGCAGGTTGACCGAACGGCCGTGGAAGGTTTCGGCGGTGACGCTGGCCAGAAGGCATGACCTGCCGGTGGTGCCGGTCAATATTTCGGCGCGCAATTCCGGGCTGTTCTACTGGCTGTCGAAGCATTCGACCGAACTCAGGGACATGACCGTGTTTCACGAGCTTCTGAACAAGAAGCATCATACCTTCCGCTTTACCGTTGGCGAGCCGATCATGCCGGATGCGCTGGACGGGGATCCGGCGGACGCGGTGAAAGCGCTCGAATATCACACCGTGCACGGGCTTGCCAAAGACCCGGACCGGGCCTTCGAGCCAGCGCCAGAGGGCTGGACCCAGGCGGCCTGACGGCGAACCTGTCTGTTCCTTATAATTTTGACATCCGATAGACCGGCCAATGGCGTCGGTTCTTGCGGCACTGCATGCAAAAACGGCCCGGAATGACCGGGCCGTTGAAATTTCTCAGATCAGGCGCGCTGCAATCAGGCGATGGTCTGGCCGGTCTTTTTCCAGTCGGCCAGGAATGCTTCCAGGCCCTTGTCGGTGAGCGGGTGCTTGACCAGCGACTTGATGGTGGAAGCCGGGATGGTGGCCACATCGGCGCCGATCAGGGCCGCTTCGCGGACGTGGTTGACGGTGCGGATCGAGGCCGCGAGGATCTCGGTGTCGAAGCCGTAATTGTCGTAGATCTGGCGGATTTCGCGGATCAGGTCCATGCCGTCGATCGCCATGTCGTCAAGGCGGCCGATGAAGGGCGAGATGAAACTGGCGCCGGCCTTGGCGGCAAGCAGTGCCTGGTTGGCAGAGAAGCACAGGGTGACATTGGTCATGTGGCCGTCGCCGGTCAGCGCCCGGCAGGCCTTGAGGCCGTCAAGCGTCAGCGGCAGCTTGATGCAGATGTTGTCTGCGATCTTGGCCAGCACGGCCGCTTCCTTCATCATCGCATCATATTCGGTGGCGGCGACCTCGGCGGAGACCGGACCGTCGACGATTGAGCAGATTTCCTTGGTGACTTCGCGAATGTCACGGCCGGATTTCATGATCAGTGACGGGTTGGTGGTGACGCCGTCGATGAGGCCCAGATCGTTGAGCTCCCGGATTTCGCCCACGTCGGCTGTGTCGACAAAGAATTTCATTTCTGACTCCCAAGCTGCAAAAGCCGGAGTGTTCCGGCACCAATGTACAATTCCGGGTTTCCTTTAGCCCAAAGCGGGGGCAAGGTCACGCCACATGGCCAAAGATTCGCGACAAATTGCAGGCGGGCTGTTTCCCCGCAAGGTGGTGCCCGTGCTCATACCGATGCCGGCGGAGCGCGCCTATTCCTATGCGCTGCCCGAAGGGGTGGACGCCGGACCCGGACAGATCGTGCAGGTGCCGCTCGGGCCCAGGCTGGTCTCGGGCATCGTCTGGGACGGCGAGGCCGATGCGATCAATCCCGACAAGCTGCGCGAAGTCACCCAGGTTTTCGACTGCCCGCCGATCGTCGAGCCGATGCGGCGCTTCATCGACTGGGTGTCGGCCTACACCTTGTCGCCGCCCGGTCTGGTGGCGCGGATGGCGCTCAGGGCGCCGGCGGCTTTCGATCCGGAACCGATGATTGACGCGCTGCGCCTGACCAGCGCCCGGCCTGAACGGCTGACAGCGGCGCGCCAGCGGGTGCTCGAGCATGCCGGCAACGGCCTGGCCTGGACCAAGAGCGGCCTGGCCCATGCGGCGGGTGTGACGCCCAGCGTGATCGACGGATTGGCGGCGCAGGGCGTGTTCGAGCCGGTGCGATTGCCGCCGCCGCCGGTGGTGGCAGCCCCCGATCCCGGCTACAGCCCGCCAACGCTTGAAGCCGGACAGGCGGACGCGGCGGATGCGCTGCGGGCAATTGTCGCCAAGGGCGGGTTCGGCGCGACGCTGCTTGACGGGGTCACCGGCTCGGGCAAGACCGAGGTCTATTTCGAGGCGATTGCAGAAGCGGTGCGGCAGGGCCGCCAGGTGCTGATCCTGCTGCCGGAGATTTCGCTGACGGCGGCGTTTCTCGACCGCTTTCACGCGCGGTTCGGCACACGGCCGGGGGAATGGCATTCGGAGCTGGCGCCGCGCATGCGCGAGAAGGTCTGGCGGCAGACCGCGGAAGGCCAACTGCGGGTGGTGGCCGGTGCGCGCTCGGCGCTGTTTCTGCCATTTGCCGATCTCGGCCTGATCATCGTCGACGAGGAGCATGACCCGGCCTACAAGCAGGAGGACCGGGTGTTCTACAATGCCCGCGACATGGCGGTGGTGCGGGCCCGGCTGGCGGGCATACCGGTGGTGCTGGCCTCGGCCACGCCGTCGATCGAGACCCGGGTCAACGCGGCGCAGGGGCGGTACAGCCATCTGCTGCTGGAAAGCCGCTATGCCGATGCCGGGCTGCCGGATCTCAAGCTGGTCGATCTGAGGCGGCATGCGCCGGCGCGCGGCGGGTTCCTGTCGCCGGTGCTGCTGAAAGCCATCGAAGAGACGCTTGCGCGCAAGGAGCAGTCGCTCTTGTTTCTCAACCGGCGCGGCTATGCGCCGCTGACGCTGTGCCGGGTCTGCGGCCACCGCTTCGAATGCCCGCAATGTTCAAGCTGGCTGGTCGAGCACCGGTTCCGCGAACAGCTGCAATGCCACCATTGCGGTCACACGGAAAGAACGCCGAATGCCTGCCCCTCCTGCGGCACGCTGGATCATCTGGCGGCCTGCGGTCCGGGGATCGAGCGGATTGCCGAAGAGGCCGACAAGCACTTTCCCGAAGCGCGGGTCATCGTGCTGTCATCGGACATGGCGGGCGGCACGCGGCGGCTGAGGATCGAGCTGGAGGCGATCACCAGGGGGGAGGCCGATATCGTCATCGGCACGCAGCTGGTGGCCAAGGGGCACAATTTCCCGCTGATGACGCTGGTCGGTGTGGTGGACGCGGATCTGGGTCTGTCGAATGGCGATCCGCGCGCTGCCGAACGGACCTATCAGCTGCTCTCGCAGGTCACCGGCCGGGCCGGGCGCACCGGGCGCAAGAGCCACGGCCTGATCCAGACCTTTCAGCCGCAGCATCCGGTGATGCAGGCGCTGGCCTCGGGCGATCCGCAAGCCTTTTACGAGCGCGAGACCGACGAGCGCAGCCGCGCGCACCTGCCACCATTCGGCCGACTCGCTTCGGTGATCATCTCGGCGGCAACCCGGCTCGAAGCCGAGGGCCATGCACGCAATCTGCGCGCTGCCGCGCCCACCGCGCCCGGCATCATGGTGCTGGGCCCGGCGGAGGCGCCGCTGGCGCTGATCCGCGGCCGCCACCGGTTCCGGCTTCTGGTGCATGGCGAACGCGGCAAGGACATGCAGGGCTTCATCCGGCAGATGCTGGCGCAGAGCCCCAGGGCGCGCGGCTCGGTGCAGGTGCAGGTGGATATCGATCCGCAGAGCTTTTTGTAGCGGGTGGGGCGTATGCTGCGCGGGCGCTTCAGACATTCGCCATGGATCTTGTTTTGGTGAAAACGGGCGGAGAAGAGACGTTCGCTCGTGCACGCACCAAGATCGGCTGCGCATACAAAGGGAGCTTTCGAGGCAGCCAGTGGCCGCTCTTAAGTACCAACGGTCTGGACTGAACCTCATTGGTCACTTTTCGGTGCCAAGTCGATGGAAAAAAACTCCAGGACGTTATTATCCGGATCACGAACCCGGAAAAATCGAAAGGGGCCTTCTACAATAACCGCAGCGCTTTCCAGACGATTCGGTGCAACTGCCTGCACCCTTTCGAAGGATTCTTCGATGTCGCCCACATCGATATAGGCACGCATTGTATCCCCAGTGACTGCATCGGCGGCATATGTTTCGCGAGAAACAACGGCAAAAAATCCGCCAGCAACGTTGAATCCAAGCAGGCTCGGCATCTTTACCTCTGGAACGCCGAACAATTGCTCATAAAACACGGCAGCCCGATGCATTTCGTCGGCAACGACGTACAAACCAAAGCGATTGGCGTCTATCGGTTCGGAAAATGCCGGGAAGGCCGAAAAGTTGAAGGCCAAGACCATAACGCCCAAATGTCTGGCGAACGGGATCAGTACCATCAAACCGTCCCATCTGCCGGATGACCATAGTTTTGTGGCGCATCATCACAAATGCTATACCACGATGGTTTCTCCCCAACGAATTCATGAGATTGATTGGTCAGTCCTAAATCGCTGTCGAAAGCATTTGCCGCAATTGGGAAACTATCCTCACCAGACAATATTTCACCCAATGATGTGCCGCAGATTCTACAAAAGCACCGCTCATAGATATAAGGAGCGATGGGTTTAAAGACCTCGACACTCTCTTTGCCAGAAATCCATTTCAAGTCTTCCTTTCTTACAAATGCAATGGTGCTCGCACCAACCTTGCGGCATCTCGAACAGTGACAGGTGCCAACAAAAGAAGGTGGGTTCACCACCTCAAACTGGACGGTTTTGCAGCAACAACTTCCCTTTATCATTGTCTTTTCTCCTTTTCGGGAATGCATTCCTTACACGTTTGACCACGAACACAAATATGGCATGCTGACAGCATTGTGGCAGCATCGAACAGGAGAGCAGATATTGCGCAAAGCGGAGCGACTGTTCGAAATTGTACAACTTCTTCGGCGTCTGGATGGGCCGGTGTCAGCGCAGCGCATAGCGCATGAATTGGGATCGTCTAAGCGCTCAGTGTATCGCGACATTGCAGCGTTGATGTCGCAGAATGTTCCCATTCGAGGAGAAGCAGGCATTGGGTATGTCCTTGAAAAGGGATTTGACATGCCTCCTCTGATGCTGACCTCGGACGAGCTGGATGCCGCAGTTTTGGGAGCGCATTGGGTTGCAAGTCGGGGTGAGCCAGATTTGGCGAAAGCCGCTCTTAACCTTCTTGCTAAGATCGAAGTGGTTGTCCCTGCAAGACTACGAGGACATGTTTTGGAACCGGCGACAAGCGTAGCGCCTGTTGTTCCTGCATCTGAAATGGTCAATTCCTCTCTGCTGAGGAATGCCATTCGTTCGCACCGTAAGATGACGTTGCTGTACGAAAATGATGCAGGAGAGCGTACTAGCCGTGTGATCTGGCCGATTCTGCTAGGTTATCGGGACGCAGGTCGTATTCTGGCGGCATGGTGCGAACTTCGGGATGGATTTCGTTACTTCCGCACGGACCGTATGGTTTCGGCGGTTATACTGGAGCAACCAATACCGGAGAATACGCTCGCTTTACGAGCCCGATGGCGCACCGCAATGGACCAAGAGCGGGCGAGTTATGCGAACCAGTCCGACGAAATGGACTGATCGCTTACGATTAGCTTTGTTTCCCAGAGCGACCATTTGTTCAGCGGTCAAACCTACCGGCTGCAGCTTCACGCCCGCCGCGCCCCGATTCCCCATCTCACCCGCGCCCATAGCCGTTCATGCACTATGAAAAACGCCAGGCCGCTTGCCGCGGTGGTCAGGGCGAAGCTCAGGGCGGTGAGCATGGAGCCGGTGTGAAACCAGGCCAGGCCGCCGGTCATGGCCAGGCCGAGCACCTGCCATGTGATGGCCTTGGCGATGGTCCTGAGTTTCGATTCCATGGTGTCTCCTGTGGGCAATGCTGCGACAGGGCCTTTCTAGCGTGCTGACGCTTTCGCCGGAATTCTGTATCTTTGCTGCAAAAACACGTGTTTGTTGATTTTAATCATCAAGCATGTGAAATATCGCGCATGCACAAGAGCGACCGCGCAGATCTGTTCCGCACCCGGCTGGCCGCCCGTCTGGCGCTGACCGGCATGAGCCGCAGCGCGCTGGCGCGGGAGACCGGGGTTGACCGTTCCACGATTGCGCAATTGCTGGCGGGCGACGAGGTGCGGCTGCCGAATGCGCATCTGGCGGCGGAATGCGCGCAGGCGCTCGGCGTCAGCGCCGACTGGCTGTTGGGATTGTCGGACCGGCCCGAATCAGCGGCCGAGGTGCTGTCAGCGAATTTCCGCATGGCAACGGCGCAGCGGACGCCGGCGGACGAGCAGATCATCGCCTGGCACCAGGAAGCAGCCGGGCACAAGATCCGGCATGTTCCCGCGATGCTGCCCGATATCCTGAAGACCGAAGCCGTGCTGGAATGGGAATATGCGGCGTTCCTCGACAAGACGCCGGAGCAGGCGCGCGGCGCCATGCACGAGACAACTGACTGGCTGCGGGCGCCGGGGTCGGATTACGAAATCTGTGTTTCGATCGACAAGGTGACGTCGCTGGCGCGCGGGCATGGCTACTGGGAAGGGCTCGACCGCGATGTCCGGGCCGAGCAGATCGAATTCATGGCCGACGGCTGCGCCCGGCTGTATCCGTCGCTGCGGCTTTATCTCTACGATTCGAAGAAGGTGTTTTCGGCCCCGGTGTCGATTTTCGGACGGCTGCTGGCGGCGGTCTATGTCGGGCAGTTTTATCTGGTGTACCGCGACAGCCGCCAGGTCAGTGCGCTGACCGAGCATTTCGATACGCTGGTGCGCGAATCAGAGGTCGAGGCGCGCAATGCCGGAAAGATCATTCGCGAGATTTTCGACCATGCTTGAATTTGCCCCCAAGGGGCTGGCGGGTTGCGGCCAGGACTGTAAATTGTCTCTGCATTAAATCGATGATGGGTGAGGACGACGATCATGACACGGATGCTGATTGCGATTTTTTCGATGCTGATGGCCGGGCCGGCTGCCGCCCAGGACGGCGCACCGCGGATCGATGACATCGTGTGGTTCAATATCGACAGCTACTGCTCCTTCATGCGGGCTGACCAGACCTTTGACTATGATGATCCCGCGAGCTGGCGGTGGGTGCTGTTTTCCAATCTTCCCGGCGAGGACGGAGCGGATCCGCTCGACACACCGTTCATGCGGCTTGACGGGCAGCTCAAGCAGCTGGCGCAGACCGGCGCGCAAGAGATCGATGGCGGCATGGTTCGAACCTATGCGTCTCACGACGCCGTACCTTACCTCGTCGACATGACGATGATTGAAGGGGCGGAAGGCTATGAAAGCTCGGCCTTTTCCGGGACGATCAAGGTCTCGCGCAACGGGGCTTCGAGCGAGATTGCCTACAAGGGTGATTGCGGCGTCTGAGGCGGGTACCGGAACGGCGTTCGCTCCCTGCCTTTGACAGAATCCGGTGCGCGGTGCATGTCTGGACAGAGTGACGGCATCAAACCGGCTGCCGCAATCTTGAAGAAAGCAACGTCTTGGACCTCATCCCCAATTACCGCCCGGCGCGACACGATGTCGACCGCGAAGCCATGCCGCCCGTGGCGATGGTCATGGCTCTTTCGACATTCATGTGTTTTGCCGTGCTGGATACGACGGCCAAATATCTCGTCACCATCGGCTACGCGGCCATCTTTGTCGTCTGGTGCCGCTTTCTCAGCCACACCGTGATTGCCTTCTTCGCCTTCCAGGGCTGGCGCCGGGCCGACATGTACCGGATGAAAAGCGTACCGCTGCAGGTCCTGCGCGGGCTGCTGCTGCCGGCCACCACTCTTTTCAACTTCCTGGCCCTGCGGGATCTGCAGCTGGCGCAGACCGTCAGCATATTCCTGACAGTGCCTATGACGGTGACGGCGATGGCCGGGCCGCTCCTGGGCGAGTGGGCCGGTCCGCGGCGCTGGGCTGCGATCATGGTCGGCTTCATCGGGGTGCTGATCGTGGTGCGGCCCGGAACCGACGTGTTCTCGCCCGCGATCGCCTGGTCAATTCTTGCCACGGTCACCTATTCGCTCTACTCGATCGTGACGCGCAAGCTGGCGATGCAGGAAAGCCAGGCTAGCCTGGTTTTCTATTCCTGCATCTTCGCAACCATTCTGATGGCGCCGTCGGCGCTGATCTATGGCCGCATGCCGGATTCGGCGTTTGATGCGGTGCTGCTTGCCGGTCTTGGCGTGCTCGGCATGGGCGGCCATGCCCTGCTGGTCAAGGCAAGCCGGCTGGCAAGCGCATCCAAGGTGGCGCCGTTTGTCTACAGTCAGCTCCTGTGGATGACTGCCCTCGGCTTTGTGGTGTTTGGGGATGTTCCCGACGGATGGACCGTGCTGGGGGCCTCGATTATCTGTATGAGCGGCTTTTACATCATGAACCGGGAGCGGCAGATCGCCCGCAGAGAACGCAAGCTGGCGGCTGCCGGCTAGATTTCTCACAGGGCCGCAGGCCCGGGTCTTTGGCAGGTGCGTGCCGCATGGTAAACGACCGGAACGGTGATGATCTGGCCCGATGCGTCAGATCGACGCTTGTGAATGCCGGTACAGCTTTGAGGAAAGGAAGATGCGGGGATGATTGAATTCTACTGGCCGACCACCCAGGGCGAATGGCTGGCCTGGTCATCGGCACTGGTGACCATCCTGTTCGGCCTGATGTTGCTGTTCGCGCCGCGGATTTCCCTGAGGATCCTGAGGCTGCAGACGCAGCCCGATCATCCCGAGGCGGTGTCGGAGGCACGCGGCACCATGGCCGGGTTCTATCTCGGTGTGGGGATCTGCGCCATGCTGTTTGCCCAGCCGCTGATCTATCTCGCGCTGGGTGCGGGATGGGCATGCACGGCTTTCGGGCGAATCATCTCGATGATGTCCGACCGCGGCGGGACACTCTACAATCTGGTTTCGGTGGTGATCGAGATTCTGCTTGCGGCGGGGCCGCTGCTTTATGCGCTGGGCTGGATATGACGGAATCGGGTCTGTTTCAGGGGATGCCCGGGCTGGCCGAGCTGGTCTCTCATCCTAAAGCAGGTGCGGAATGCCGCGCCCGGCGTGTTGCGAGTCCCCGCGCTCTATGCTAGACGGACCGCGCATTTCAGGAAAAACAAACTTTCGGGTTTGGATGCCTTGAAATTTACCGTAACAAATTCAGTAACTTGCCTTTCCGGCTTTCGGTCAAGTGCAAGGGTCTGGATGGCAATGAGAGACAATCCCGCCCGTGGCAGATAACTCCCATCATATTTCCGGTGTCGCCGAACGGTATGCTTCCTCGCTTTTTGAGCTGGCAGCTGAAGCCAAGTCGATTGACGCTGTAGCCAAGGATCTGAACCAGTTTCAGGCAATGATTGACAGCAGCACCGATCTGCAGCGCCTTGTCACCAGCCCGGTTTTTTCGGCTGAGGACCAGTCGCGCTCGATCGTGGCGCTGATCGGCAAGGCCGGCATTTCCGGCCTGGTCGGCAACTTCCTCAAGGTCGTTGCCCGCAACCGCCGGCTGTTCGCCCTGCCTGCGATCATCAAGTCCTATCACGAGACCGTTGCGCGTGAGCGCGGCGAGGTTACTGCCGACGTCAAGACAGCCCACGCGCTGTCGGCGGCGCAGGAAAAAGAACTCAAGGCTGCGCTGTCAGGCGTAACCGGGAAAACCGTGGCGCTTGACGTCACAGTCGATGCGTCGTTGCTGGGTGGGCTGATCGTCAAGATCGGGTCGCGTCAGGTCGACACATCACTTCGCACTAAACTTTCCACCCTTAAGCATGCACTGAAAGAGGTTGGCTGATGGATATCCGCGCCGCGGAAATTTCCGCAATTCTCAAGGACCAAATCAAGAATTTCGGCAAGGAAGCCGAAGTCTCCGAAGTTGGTCAGGTCCTGTCCGTCGGTGACGGCATCGCCCGCGTTTACGGCCTCGACAATGTCCAGGCTGGTGAAATGGTCGAATTCCCAGGTGGAATTCGCGGCATGGCGCTCAACCTTGAAGCCGACAATGTCGGCGTCGTGATTTTCGGTTCCGACCGGGACATCAAGGAAGGCGACATCGTCAAGCGGACCGGCGCCATCGTGGACGTTCCGGTTGGTCCGGAACTGCTCGGCCGCGTCGTTGACGCGCTCGGCAACCCGATCGACGGCAAGGGCCCGATCAAGTCCAAGCTGCGCTCCCGCGTGGACGTCAAGGCGCCCGGCATCATGCCGCGCAAGTCGGTGCATGAGCCAATGTCGACCGGCCTCAAGGCCATCGATGCTCTGATCCCGGTTGGCCGCGGCCAGCGCGAGCTGGTCATCGGTGACCGTCAGACCGGCAAGACCGCGATCATTCTCGACACCATCCTCAACCAGAAGGCAATCCACGAGAGCGGCCCGGAAAGCGAAAAGCTGTTCTGCGTCTATGTCGCGGTTGGCCAGAAGCGTTCGACGGTTGCCCAGTTCGTCAAGGTGCTCGAAGACCGTGGCGCCATGAAGTACTCGATCGTGGTTGCCGCAACCGCTTCGGACGCGGCGCCGCTGCAGTTCCTGGCGCCGTTTGCCGGTTGCGCCATGGGTGAATATTTCCGTGACAACGGCATGCACGCCCTGATCGCCTATGACGATCTGTCCAAGCAGGCCGTGTCCTATCGTCAGATGTCGCTGCTGCTGCGCCGTCCTCCGGGCCGTGAAGCTTACCCCGGTGACGTTTTCTATCTTCACTCGCGCCTGCTCGAGCGCTCCGCCAAGCTCAATGAAGCCAATGGCGCAGGGTCGCTGACAGCGTTGCCGGTGATTGAAACGCAGGCCAACGACGTGTCGGCCTATATCCCGACCAACGTGATTTCGATCACCGACGGTCAGATCTTCCTTGAAACTGAACTGTTCTACCAGGGTATCCGCCCGGCCGTGAACGTCGGCCTGTCGGTGTCCCGCGTGGGATCGGCCGCTCAGATCAAGGCGATGAAGCAGGTTGCCGGTTCGATCAAGGGCGAGCTTGCGCAGTACCGCGAAATGGCGGCGTTTGCGCAGTTCGGTTCCGACCTCGATGCCGCAACCCAGCGTCTGCTCAACCGCGGTGCGCGTTTGACCGAGCTGCTCAAGCAGCCGCAGTTCTCGCCGCTCAAGACGGAAGAACAGGTTGCCGTGATCTTCGCGGGCGTGAATGGCTACCTCGACAAGCTGGCCGTCGGTGACGTCGGCAAGTTCGAGCAGGGCCTGCTGGCTTACATGCGCAGCGAGGGCAAAGACGTGCTCGAGGCAATCCGCAAGGAAAAGGCTGTCAGCGACGACATCAAGGCGAAGCTGAAAGCTGCTATCGACACTTACGCAAAAACCTTTGCTTAAGGGCAAGAGACCGAGGACGGATAACGGATGCCTTCACTCAAGGATCTGAAAAACCGGATCGCCTCCGTCAAGGCGACGCAGAAGATCACCAAGGCGATGCAGATGGTCGCCGCGGCGAAGCTTCGGCGTGCGCAGGAGGCGGCCGAGGC
>JBLXGF010000020.1:0-58848 GCA_048261205.1 Hoeflea sp. | reverse complement strand
GGCGAGATGATCGACAAGCTGTCGATGAGCTACAACCGCCAGCGGCAGGCCCAGATCACCAAGGAACTCATTGAAATCATTTCCGGCGCGGAAGCGCTTTAAGGTACACGGAAGAGGGTAAGATACATGGCTAAGGCAGCTACCCCGGCAAGCAAGCCCGCAGCGGCGAAAAAACCTGCAGCGGCGCGCAAGCCCGCAGCAGCGAAGACAACGGCAAGCGCCAAAACCGCAGCGGCGAAGTCCGGCGCGGTCGGCCGCGTGACCCAGGTCATCGGCGCTGTTGTGGACGTGACGTTCGACGAAGGTTCGCTGCCTGCGATCCTGAGCGCGCTGGAAACCACCAATATGGGCAACCGTCTGGTTCTCGAAGTGGCACAGCATCTGGGTGAAAACGCAGTTCGCACCATCGCCATGGACTCGACCGAAGGTCTGGTCCGCGGCCAGGAAGTGGTCGACACCGGCGATTCGATCTCGGTGCCGGTCGGCGAGGAAACACTGGGCCGCATCATGAACGTCATCGGTGAGCCGGTGGATGACGCCGGTCCGATCAAGACCAAGGTCCGCCGCGGTATTCACCAGGATGCACCTTCCTATGTCGAGCAGTCGACGGAAGCCGAAGTGCTGGTGACCGGCATCAAGGTGGTTGACCTGCTTGCGCCATACGCAAAGGGCGGCAAGATCGGCCTGTTCGGCGGCGCCGGCGTGGGCAAGACCGTTCTGATCATGGAATTGATCAACAATGTGGCGCGTGCCCACGGCGGTTACTCGGTGTTTGCCGGTGTTGGCGAACGTACCCGCGAAGGCAACGACCTTTACCACGAAATGATCGAATCCGGCGTGAACAAGGAAGGCGGTGGAGAAGGCTCCAAGGCTGCTCTCGTGTACGGCCAGATGAACGAGCCTCCAGGTGCCCGTGCCCGTGTTGCGCTGACCGGTCTGACCGTTGCGGAACATTTCCGCGATCAGGGCCAGGACGTTCTGTTCTTCGTCGACAACATCTTCCGCTTTACCCAGGCCGGTTCGGAAGTGTCGGCTCTGCTCGGACGTATTCCGTCGGCTGTGGGCTATCAGCCGACACTGGCGACCGACATGGGCCAGATGCAGGAACGCATCACCACCACCAACAAGGGATCGATCACTTCGGTGCAGGCCATTTACGTGCCGGCCGATGACTTGACCGACCCGGCGCCAGCGACATCGTTCGCCCACCTGGATGCGACCACGACGCTGAACCGTTCGATTGCCGAAAAGGGCATCTACCCGGCTGTGGATCCGCTCGATTCGACTTCGCGCATGCTTGACCCGATGATCGTCGGTGAAGAGCACTACGAAGTGGCACGTCAGGTTCAGCAGATGCTGCAGCGCTACAAGTCGCTTCAGGACATCATCGCCATTCTCGGAATGGACGAATTGTCGGAAGACGACAAGATGACCGTGGCGCGCGCCCGCAAGATCGAACGCTTCCTGTCGCAGCCGTTCTTCGTGGCTGAAGTGTTCACCGGTTCGCCGGGCAAGCTGGTTGACCTGGCCGACACCATCAAGGGCTTCAAGGGCCTGGTGAACGGCGATTACGACCACCTTCCGGAGCCGGCTTTCTACATGGTTGGCACCATCGAAGAAGCGATCGAAAAGGCCCAGCGCCTGGCTGCTGAAGTCGCCTAATCATGAAATTGCCCGCGCAGGCCGGATTGGTCCGGTTTGCGCGGTGCACCCGAACAGCACTGCGATAAAGTGAACGTCATGGCTGACAGCTTCAATTTTGAACTCGTATCCCCTGAACGGCTGCTCTTGTCGGCATCCGTCACGGAAGTCGTCATTCCCGGTACAGACGGTGAAATGACGGTGATGGCGCACCATTCGCCGACGATGACCACAATCAAGCCTGGTGTGGTCACTGTGGTGACTGCAGAGGGGCAGAGCGACCGGTTTGTGGTGTTTGGCGGCTTTGCCGACATCCTGCCTGATGGTTGCACCTTGCTGGCCGAATCCGCCGTGGCGGTGGCTGACATTGACCGGGATGATCTTTCAAAGCGTTTGCAGGATGCACGCGAAGACGTTGCCGATGCATCCAACGATGCCGCCAAGCAGAAAGCCCAGGAATATCTCGATCACCTGACCACGCTGGAAGCAGCGGTCTAGGCCGAACGAGGTTTGATCACAAATTCAGGCGGCCTGCGGGCCGCCTTTTTTGTATCGGGTTACCGGGTGGGGATTGGTAGGCCGATTAGCTCTTCAGGCCGGATTGTTGCCGGCAAAACGCTGAAGGAATGCGTCGGGATACTGCAAGGCGCCGGACCAGCCGGCAAGCGCGTCTTTGGCCAGTTCCAATGCCAGAAACCGCGGACCCTGCAGGGCCGTATCGGCGGGATCCGCCGTGCGGGATTTGAACCCGAAGCGGCAATAGTAATCGGGCTGGCCATAGACGAATACAGACTTCCAGCCACGCTCGCGCGCCACATTCAGGGCATGGCGAACAAGTTCCGTGCCGATCTGCATGTCCCTCCACTGCGGCAGAATCGCCAGCGGAGCCAGTGCCAGCGCCTTGTCAGGCCCGGCAATGGCGGTCAACAGGATATGCCCGACAACCGCGCCCTCGAGCTCTGCCACGAATGACAGGGTGTCAACCGGCGCAGCGAGCAGGGCCTCGGCAAGTCCGCTGTCTCCCGACAAACTGCTCAGTGCCTCCACTTTACGAATTGCCGGCAGGTCATCGACGGTACCGTCGCGGTACAATGTCCTCGCGGCAATGCTTCTGGTCTCAGGCATAGGTGACTTCCAGTGCGCGTTTGACAGCGGCTTCGGCATGGAGCCGGGTTGTATCGTAGAACGGTATGGCGCCGGGGGCAGGTGTCACGATGCTGGTCAACTCGGAACAGCCGAGCACCACAGCCTCAGCCCCGCCATCGCAGAGCTTGCGGATCAGGTCCCCGATGAATTCGCGAGAGCCGGTCCGCATCACGCCCCTGGCCAGTTCCTCATGGATGACGCGATCGACCTCCACCCGTTCATTCAAGTCCGGAGTAATCACTTTGGCGCTTGCATGTTTGTGCAGGCGCTCGGGATAAAAGTTTCCCTCCATTGTCCGCCGCGTGCCAAGCAAAGCCACCGTCCGGTGCTTGGCCTGTCGGATTTCTGCGCCAACAGCGTCAGCGATATGCAACAGTTCCAAGCCGGAACCCTGTTCGATCTCTTCTGCATACCGGTGCATCGAATTGCTTGCCAGCACCATGAATTCCGCGCCGCCCTCCTTCAGGCTGCGCCCGGCTGCCGATAGGACGGATATCACCTGATCACCATCCCCCTTGTTGAAGGCGCCATTGTTGACCGAATGCAGGAGAATGCGTGCTGCCTGGCCCTCGCCGAGGTGCCGCTGGGTGAATTCGTTGAGCAAGCGGTAGTAAAGGGAAGAGGTTTCCCAGCCGAGGCCGCCCAACAACCCGATGAGTCTCATAACCCGGCGCCTGCCAGATGCGCGAAGGCTGTCACAACCTGATCGTAAGCCTTGCGCTTGAAGGGGACGATCAGGCCGGGCAGCTCCTGCATCGGCTTCCACTCCCAGGCATCGAACTCGGGCTGATGACCGCCGGGCGGCGGGTTGATGCTGATTTCGGTCTCGCTGCCGGTAAACCGCATGGCAAACCAACGCTGCCGCTGACCGCGGTACTTTCCCTTCAATCCGATACCAAGGAGATGGTCGGGAAGGTCGTAATCAATCCAGTCGGGCGCTTCGGCGAGCAATTCCACCGAGCGCATGCCGGTTTCCTCGTAGAGTTCGCGTAGCGCTGCCGCATAGGGGACTTCGCCGTCGTCTATGCCACCCTGGGGCATCTGCCAGAGCTGTGGCGACCCGTCATATTCGGTGTTGCCTTCCGCAATGCGCCTGCCTGTCCAGACAAGACCATCATTGTTGAGCACCATAATCCCGACGCACAGCCGATAGGGAAGGCTGTCGGCACCGGGTTGGCGTGCGTCCTTGCTGGCCATGATTTTCCTGTCTATCTCTCCGGATCCTCGGCGACGGCCGAGGCGGAGACAATTTCTATGCCGCGGGCCTTGGCTTCCTCGGCCCAGGTGGCGATCGCGTCGACGCTCACCTCAAAGGCGGACGCTACCCCCACTGCAGTGCCATTGCGTCTGGCCACACGCTCCAATTCATCCAACTTGGAGAGAATGTACCCCCGCTCTTGTGTCGCGTCGAGTACCATGTCGGATGCGGCGAAGGGTATGCCCAGCGTTTTGGCGAATTGTCCGGTCAGAGACCGCGCGGATGTGCCGTCGTCGAGGAACATGATGCCGCGTTCGGCAAGGTCGCGCATGATCGGCTCAAGCGCATCGGGATCGGCCAGAAAGCGTCCGCCCATGAAATTCGTGATGCCGGTGTAATTGGTGATGCGGGCCATGGCAGTGTGCAGGTCTGCGAGATTGGCATCCGCGCCGGCCGCCACGGTCAGGGTGCCCGCACCGGGGTCATTGGCGGGATAATCGAAAGGCTCAAATGGCACCTGAAGCAAGATCTCGTGGCCCTGGCGGCGGGCCTCCTGCATCCAGCGCTGCAGGCTGTTGCCATTGGCGGCAAAGGCAAGCGTGATATCTTCCGGAAGCGTCTTGATCGCATATTGCGAACCGGTCTGGCTGAGACCAAGCCCGCCAACAATGATGGTCACGCGGGCGCCGCGGGCGCCGGACCAGGGCCGCGCATAAATATCGAAGGCGCGCTCGCCATTGGCGCCCCGCACCGGCAGCTTGCCGTCTTGCGTCTCCTCAATGACAGCCGGATCGGGCAAATGCGCCAGATGCGCATTCTGGCCGACCCGCCCGGGAGGATTGAGCAGCACAGGCCGGTTGTCGGGCCGCTTGACCGGGGTGATCTTGTTGATCTCCTCGCCGTTCTCGCCAAGCGTGATGGCCACATCGGCGCCGGACTGGCCATTAAGCGTGCTGAGCGCTCCGTCGGTGCCGGGCACGGCATCGGCCCCGCCGGGTGCGGCTGGCTGCTCGGTGTCCGGGGTGGCGTCAACGGGAATTTCAGGTTCTGTCGTTTCCGGCCGGTCGAGCAGGACGACCGTGTCGCCGGTGCTGATTTGCGCGCCGGAGAGCGCCATCCAGGCGGCGCCGCCGATCATCAGACACACTGCAGCCGATGTGAGCAGCAGGGTCGGCCAGGCGCGCCCCGGCCTGGCCGCGGGATTTCTCCCCGGCTTGCGGTGCTGTCCCAGCGGTTGATGGATCTTGTCGCCCACGATCTTCTGTCCGAATCCCGATACGGCCTGAATGAATCAGTTCGCCGCCCCGCATGCAAGCCAGCGCGAGGGCCGGTGCATGCGGGGCGGCGGATAAAGCTGCGTCAGTTCTTGTTCGATGCCTGATCGGGGTTGGGCGGAAACGCCGGGTCGGTCTTGACGCCCCGCAGCAGATCCAGCGCATAGCCGAGCTGGACGTCGTCCTTCGGATCCGGTGGAACATAGGCAATCGAGCCTGAACCTTCGTCGTCCTCGTTTTCGCCCTGGATATGGCCGCGAAGTTCACTCTCGCCCGAAGGTTTGACGCGGCCGCGGAGTTCTTCCGGAACCGGCTCCTCGACCCGGATATCCGGCTTGATGCCGGTGCCCTGGATCGATGTGCCCGACGGTGTGTAATACAGCGCCGTGGTCAGGCGGAGAGCGGTTTTCGCGTCCAGCGGGATGATGGTCTGTACCGAGCCCTTGCCGAAGGAGCGCGTGCCCAGAACGGTGGCGCGGCGATGGTCCTGCAGCGCTCCGGCGACAATTTCAGACGCAGAGGCCGAACCGCCATTGATCAGCACGATCACCGGCTTGCCGCCGACTAGATCTCCCGGACGGGAGTTGAAACGCCGGGTTTCTTCCGGATTGCGACCGCGGGTCGAGACGATCTCGCCACGATCGAGGAAGGCGTCGGAGACGCTGATCGCCTGATCGAGCAGACCGCCCGGGTTGAGCCGCAGATCAAGCACGAAGCCCTTGAGCTTGTCCTCACCAACCTCTTCGGTGATGGATTCAATCGCATCGGAGAGATCGTCATAGGTCTTCTCGGTGAAGGAAATCACCCGCAGATAGCCGACATCTTCCTCAACCCGGTAGCGGACAGCCTTGACCGCGATGATGTCGCGGACAACCTTGATCTTGATCGGCTGATCGGCGCCTTCACGCAGGACAGTCAGCTCGATTGAGGTGTTGACCGGGCCACGCATCTTGTCGACCGCTTCGCCGAGCGACAGGCCGCGCACGGCCTCGCCGTCAATCTCGGAAATGAAGTCACCGGCCAGAACGCCCGCGCGGGCGGCTGGTGTCTCGTCGATCGGGGTGATGACCTTGACCAGCTCGTCTTCCATGGTGACCTCGATACCGAGGCCGCCGAATTCGCCGCGGGTCTGGGTCCGCATGTCATCGGCAGCTTCCTGGTTGAGGTAGCTCGAATGCGGGTCCAGCGAGGTCAGCATGCCATTGATGGCATTTTCAATCAGCTTGTTTTCTTCTGGCGGCGTCACGTATTGGGCGCGGACGCGCTCGAAGACGTTGCCGAAGATGGCAAGCTGCCGGTAGGTTTCGGTTCCGGCGGCGTTGGCAGAACCGCCACCATAGGAGTTGATCGCGCTCACGGCCGTTGCGCCCATCAATGCGCCAACCGTCAGAAGTGTCACCTTACGTATCATTGCTTGCCTTTCTCGAAGACATATCGTCTTTCCACCACGATCGCGGATCGACCGGTTGACCGTCTTTTCTGATCTCAATGTAGAGCGTCGGACGCTCGGATGCCAGCGACAAAGCCGCCGAACCTGCAAATCTCGTCTGCCCCATTGTCGCCAAAGGCTCTCCTGCGACCACAAATCGCCCGGCAGAGACCTTGATTTTCTCCATTCCGGCAAGCACCACGTGGTGGTTTTCGCCGGTATCGATAATCACCACCTGGCCATAGCTGCGGAACGGACCTGCATAGGCAATCCAGCCATCAGCCGGAGCTGAGACAGTGGCGCCCTTTTCCGTGGCCAGAACCTCGCCCGCCAGCGTGTGCCCGGTACCGTCGTCCGCACCGAAATAGCGCAGTGTTTCGCCAGTTGTCGGCGGAAACAGGGTTCCGGTGAGTTTCGAAAATGCATATGCAGGCATAATGCGGTTTTTGTCAGGCACCGCGACAGCGGCAAAGGCGCGGGCGCGTTCCAGCCGCTCGGCGAGTTGCCGCTGGCGTTCCTGTTCCGCCTCGCGCGCCGCCTCTGCGGCCTGATTGAGAGCAACGATTTCATCGGCAAGCGTTGCGATAACCGATTCGAGTTCGCTGGAACGGACCGACAGCGCTTCGGCGCGCTGGCGTTCACGCTCGAGGCGCCGCGAGCTTTCTTCCTGAAGGGCTGCCTTTTCCGAGGCCAGACTGGCAAGTCGTTGCTCTTCTTCGGCATTTTTTTCCAGCGCAGCGGCGAGAGCCAGGCGCTCGGCGGCAATCGCCTGCCGCAGGGTTGCAAGTTCCTTCAGATCGGCTGCAAGGGCCTCGGTCTCGGCGCGGATTTCCGGCACCACGGCTCCCAGCAGAATGGCGCTCCTGACCGAGGACAGGGCGTCTTCGGGGGTGACCAGCAAGGCCGGCGGCGGATCGCGTCCGATCCGCTGCAGAGCGGCTAGAATTTCGGCAAGAACAGATCTGCGGGAAATCAGGGACAGGCGGACCGAATTCTGGCGCTCCGACAGTCCGGTCATGGACTGTTCGCCGGCGGCAATCTTCTGGTCGAGCTCGGCCCGTCTGGCGGCGGCCTCGGCGATCCTGCTGTCAAGCTCCCGCTGGTCGGCACGAAGGGCTGCGATGTCGGATTCCAGTGCAGACAACGCTTTTGCCGCAAGAGCGGCCTCATCAGCGACGGATTGCAGTTCCAGACGGCTGGCTTGCTGTTCCTGCTCAAGCACTGTGGCGCTGGTGTCGACGGGGTCGGTCTCGGTTGGGTCCGTTGCACGGGCGGGGTGAATGCCGTCCGCCAGCACGAGCAGATGGACCATGAGGCACAGGACCAATGACTTCGCCAGCGTCCGGTTGCCAGACATGCCTCGGCGAATCACAGCTGTTGCTGTGGCGGACATGGTCTGCACGGGTCGGAGGCTCCACATGGCGTCACCCTAGCCAATTTCGCGTTAAGGCTCCATGAACCATATTGTCCCGGCCGATCAAATCTTCGCGAGACAGGCATGGAACGAAATCGCATCGGGGGCTATGCCCGGTGATAGGGATGGCCGGACAAGATGGTTACGGCGCGGTAGAGCTGCTCGGCGGCCATGATGCGCACCAGCTGGTGCGGCCAGGTCATGCGGCCAAAGCAGATCACCGCGTCGGCCCTGGCGTGCAAATCCGGATCCAGGCCGTCGGCGCCGCCGATGGCGATGACCAGATCGCGGCGGCCGTCGTCGCGCAGCCGGGCGAGGGTGTCGGCGAAACCCGGCGAATCAGGTGTCTTGCCGCGCTCGTCGAGAAGAATGAGGGCGGCGCCGTCCGGCATGTTCTTGATCAGCAGTGCCGATTCTTCCTTCTTGCGCAGGTCGGCGGTGGAAGCGCGGCTTTCGGCGACTTCGATGGTTCTGGCGAAATCGAGTCCGAGCGCGCCGCCGGATTTGGCGAAGCGATCAAGATAGCGGCTGGAAAGCTCGCTTTCGGGGCCTGATTTGAGCCGTCCGACGGCAAAGAGTGTGATGCGCATGGTGCCTTGCGTTTCTGTGCGGAGATCAGCGCAACAACCCATTGGCCGCCCCGCCACGAATGACCGGGCGGCGTCAAACCTGATCCTTGAAACCAACCGGCCCGGCAGCTGCAAAAGCTGATCAGGCCATACTGGTCAGTGCAGCTTTCCGTCGTCGAGGTCGGGGGTCTGCCACATCTTCTCGATGTTGTAGAACAACCGGATCTCGGGCCGGAAAACATGGATGATGACATCGCCAGCATCAATCAGCACCCAGTCACCGGCCGCCAGACCCTCGACCCGCGGATTGCCGAAGCCGGCGTCCTTGAGTTCGCTGATGAGGCGATCGCAGATGGAGGCGACATGGCGGCTCGACCGGCCGGAGGCAACAACCATATGGTCGCCCAAAGCCGATTTGCCTGCAATGTCGATGGCTACGATGTCTTCTGCCTTGGAGTCCGCCAAGCTGTCGCGGACCAGTGTAAGCTGACGCAAAGCGGCATAATCGCTGCTTCCCGTGCTTTGGGAGAAATCGCGGTTGGCGCTCTCCTTCGCGTGTTCTGTTCTCAGCGTGGTTCCTTTCCATTTCCTGAACAGTCCAACAAGCGCCCCAACCGTCAATTCGATTGCGACGCAGCATGAAGATAGTCACGGACTCTGCTATTTTTCAAGATGTGGTGGTTTTATTCGCGGTGCGCTCGTTGCGGATTGCGCTGGAGGAGAGTGATGAACGGGGGCCGTGGATGAAGGTCCAGGCCGGCGCCTTGAGATGCGGCAGGACCGCCGCGTCGTTCTCATCGACGCGAGCATGGCTGAAGGTCTTGGCCATTTTCGAGGACAGATAGGCCAGTGTCGAGCCCGGCCTGTCGATCACAGCAATCGGAAAGGTCTCGGCAATGGCGCGCCAATCCTGCCATTTGTGAAACTGCCGGAGATTGTCGGCGCCCATGATCCAGACGAAATTGATGCCCGGATTGCGCGCCTTGACGAAGGCCAGCGTCTCAGCCGTGTAACGCAGGTCGTGAGCCGCCTCGAAGGCGGTGACCTTAACCCGCGGTCCGGGCGCCATCCGGCGGCTCAGCCCGACCCGCTCATCGAGGCTTGCAAGGTCGCTGTGGCTCTTGAGCGGGTTTCCCGGCGTCACCATCCACCACAGCTGATCAAGGCCCAATCGGCGCAGTGCGATTTCGGCAACCAGCTCGTGGCCCGGATGTGGCGGATTGAAGGAGCCGCCGAACAGGCCGACGCTCATGCCCTGCTCGACATAAGGCATCCTGAGGTAGGACGGGGACCTGGATGATTGTTCGTTCAAGACCTGATCTGGCCCGTACCGCGGACCCGGTATTTGAACGAGGTCAGTTGCTCGACGCCAACCGGGCCGCGTGCATGCATCTTGCCGGTTGCGATGCCGATTTCCGCGCCCATGCCGAATTCGCCGCCATCGGCAAACTGGGTGGAGGCATTGTGCAGCAGGATGGCCGAATCAACTTCCGTGAAGAAACGCTCGACGACGTCCGGATCTTCGGCAATGACGGCTTCGGTGTGGCTGGATGACCATTGGGCGATATGCGCAATGGCACCCTCGATGCCGTCGACAAAGCGGGCGGCGATGATGGCGTCAAGATATTCGGTGCGCCAGTCGTCTTCGGTGGCAAGCGTTGCCTCGGGCTGGAGCGCCATTACCGCATTGTCGCCATGGACCTCACAGCCGGCCGCGGTCAGATCGGCGAGTATATCGGCGGCCAGTCCGCGATCCATGGCGCTGTCGAGCAGCAGGGTTTCGGCGGCGCCGCAGATGCCGGTGCGGCGCATCTTGGCATTGACCACAATGGCGCGGGCCATTGCGGGATCAGCGGACTTGTCGACATAGATGTGGCACAGGCCTTCGAGATGGGCGAAGACCGGCACGCGGGCATCGGACTGCACCCGTGCGACAAGGCTCTTGCCGCCGCGCGGCACGATGACGTCGACCGCCCCACCCAGACCGGTGAGCAGTTCACCGACGGCGGCGCGATCCGAGACCGGGATCATCTGGATGGCGTCAGCGGGCAGGCCGGCGCTCTCCAGGCCTTCGACCAGGCAGGCATGGATGGCGCGGGAGGAATGGAACGAATCCGAGCCGCCGCGCAGGATGACGGCATTGCCGGCCTTGAGGCACAGGGCGCCGGCGTCAGCCGTGACATTGGGGCGGCTTTCATAGATCACGCCGATAACCCCGAGTGGGGTGCGGACGCGTTCGATCTTGAGGCCGTTGGGGCGGTCCCAGGCGGCAATCACGTCTCCGACCGGATCAGCCAGCCCGGCGATGGCGCGGATACCGGCAATGATTGCGTCGATGCGGCCGGCATCGAGCGTCAGGCGGTCGACGAATGAATCCGCCATGCCGCTTTTCAGCGCCGCTTCGACATCAAGCGCATTGGCGGCCAGAATCTCTGCACTGCGCGCGGCAATCGCGTCGGCCATGGCGTTCAGCGCGGCATTCTTCTGATCGGTGGAGGCAATCGCAAGCGGTCGCGCGGCAGCTTTCGCCTTGCTGCCGATGCCGGCCATCAGGGCTGCGATGTCTGCTTTGCTATCGGTCTTGTCGAGCATGGTTCACCTCCCGGCTTGCGATCAGGCAGGTTTCTTACGCAATCGGGATGACGCCGTAAAGCCGGGAGGCGCCTCAAGCCGTCTCAGCTGATGACCATGTCATCGCGGTGGATCATGGCGGCGCGGCCGGAATAGCCCAGAATGGCTTCGATTTCCGCCGACTTGCGGCCGGCAATGCGCAATGCCTCGTCCGCGTCATAGCTCGACAATCCCCGGGCGATCTCCCGCCCGTTGGCGTCACAGATCGCAACCGGGTCGCCACGGTGGAACAGGCCGGTCACTGCCCGGACGCCAGCCGGAAGCAGGCTCTTGCCGGAGCGCAGCGCCTTTTCAGCGCCCGCGTCGATGGTCAGCCTGCCGGCAGGATCGAGCTGGCCGGCAATCCAGACCTTGCGCGCCGACTGGGGCGTGCCCGACGGCTGGAACCAGCTTGACCGGGCGCCCTGATCGATGGCCGCCAATGGATGGTCGGTCTTGCCCGAGGCAATGATCATGGCGCAGCCGGCGCCGGTGGCAATCTTGCCCGCATCGATCTTGGTTTTCATGCCGCCGCGCGAGAGTTCGGACCCGGCGTCGCCCGCCATGGCCTCGATCTCGGGCGTGATGGCGTCGATGGTTTCGAGAAAACGGGCGCCGGGATCAAGATGCGGCGGGGCGGTGTAGAGCCCGTCGATATCGGACATCAGCACCAGCAGGTCGGCGCCGGCCATGGTGGCGACGCGGGCGGCCAGCCGGTCATTGTCGCCATAGCGGATTTCGCTGGTGGCCACAGTGTCGTTCTCGTTGATGATCGGGACGGCGCCGTGACGCATCAGTTCGCCCATGGTGGCGCGGGCATTGAGATAGCGGCGGCGCTCTTCGGTGTCGCCCAGCGTCAGCAGGATCTGTCCCGCGACGATGTCGTGGGTGGAGAGGCTTGCCGACCAGGCGCGTGCCAGCGCGATCTGGCCAACGGCTGCCGCTGCCTGGCTTTCCTCGAGCCGCAGCGGGCCGCCGGGCAGGCCAAGCACGGTCCGGCCCATGGCGATGGCGCCCGAGGAGACCACCAGAACTTCCGCGCCGGATTGCTTCAGCTTGGCGATGTCGGCGCACAGCGATTCGAGCCAGGCGGCTTTCAGGCCGCTGGTGCGATCGACCAGCAGCGCCGAGCCGATCTTGACGACGATGCGTTTGTGCGCCGAAACAGGTTTGCGGTGGGCGGCCATGGTCAGTCTTTCTTGCTGTCCATCTCGGCTTTTTCGGCGTCTTCGGCCTTGGCCCCGACAATGATGTCGCGCAGCGCCCGGAGCCCGCCGGTCATGCCTTCGCCGGTGATGGCGGAGATCTCGTAGGGCGCGCGTCCGCAAGCCTTTTTCAGGGCGCGGACCTTTTCGGCGCGCTGGGTGGCATCGACCACATCAACCTGGCTCAGCGCCACGATTTCGGGCTTTTCGGCAATGCCGTGACCATAGGCCTCGAGTTCATGGCGGACAGTCTTGTAGGCCTGGCCGACATCCTCCTCGAGTGCCGAGACCAGATGCAGAAGCACACGGGTGCGCTCGACATGGCCGAGGAACCGGTCGCCGATACCAACGCCCTCATGGGCGCCTTCGATCAGGCCGGGAATGTCGGCGAGCACGAATTCGCGGCCGTCAATGGTGGCGACGCCGAGGTTCGGATGCAGCGTGGTGAAGGGATAGTTGGCGATCTTTGGCCGCGCCCGGGTGACGGAGGCCAGGAAGGTCGACTTGCCGGCGTTGGGCAGGCCGACCAGACCGGCATCGGCGATCAGCTTGAGCCTGAGCCAGATGGTCTTTTCCTGACCTTCGAGACCGGGATTGGCGTGGCGCGGAGCCTGGTTGGTGGCGGATTTGAAATGGGCGTTGCCGAAACCGCCATTGCCGCCGACTGCCAGGCGGTAGCGCTGGCCGATTTCGGTCAGATCGCAAATCAGCGTCTCGTTGTCTTCCTCGAAGATCTGGGTGCCGGCCGGCACTTTCAGGGTGACGCTGTCGCCACCGGCGCCGGTGCGGTTGCGGCCCATGCCGTGTCCGCCGGTCTTGGCCTTGAAATGCTGCTGGAAGCGGTAGTCGATCAGCGTGTTCAGCCCGTCGACGGCCTCCACCCAGACATCGCCGCCACGGCCGCCATCGCCGCCATCAGGCCCGCCGAACTCGATATATTTCTCACGCCGGAACGAGACGCTGCCAGCGCCACCGTCGCCCGAGCGGATATAGACCTTGGTTTCGTCGAGGAATTTCATCTGGCTGTACCGATCCGGACTTTTAACGCGAGGCGGCCGGACAGGCGCATGCCTCCGGCTTTGCGGGCATCGATAAACCTCTGAGCCCGCAAGGTCAAAGCCTATTGCGGCAGCTGGTAAAGGCGCCGACCAGGTTCGGTCACGGTTTGATGGCCCTGGCGCCTTCAAGAGTTGGCGCAAAATTGACCCTGACCCGGGCAATGGGCAGAGCGAATTTGGTGACAAGGGCGGTGTTGCGCAAGGTGCCGTCATCCTTGAGCACCAGCTTGTCGTGAAAACGGACGATGTTGGGCTCGCCGCCGGGATTGAGATCAACCCGGTAGGTGAAGCGGGCAGTGTTGCCGGACAGGCGAACCGTGGTTTCCCCCACAACGTCTTCGCGCGTCCCGGAATAGGTGGTGGCGCCGGTGCGGGTGAAGATCCAGGTCTTGGTGTCGCGTTCGCCGTCGTCGTAACGGAAATCCTCACGCAATGTCAGCACCTTGCCGCGCACGGTGCCGGTGAGGTCAACCCGGAAACTGCGGCTCAGGCCGGTGATGGCGCCAAAGGAGCCATAGGCATAGGTCTTGCCCTTGAAGAAGTCCTCAAGCCTAAGATCGGCGGCGTGGGCGGAGGGCGAGCTGAAGGCTGCAAACAGCAGGAAGGCGACGGGGCGCAGAAGGGCCATGAGTAAATCCTTTCGGGGTCATGGTGCTTCTACGCCCTGGCCGGCCTGATGGATTGGCCGGGCTGCCGGTTTTTAGCCTGGCGTCACTTCGGCCGGTTTTCGTTGGACCAGCTGATCAGCGACACCCAGGTCTTGCGGTCGAGCCGGAACCACTCGACGGCGGCGCTGGCGTTGATGGCAAGAACATTGATCATGCCGGTTCCCTGAAACTGGAAGCCGCTTTTTTGCAGCACCCGGCGCGAGGCCGGGTTGATGACCCGGCACCGGGCGTCGATATGCTCGATGTCACGGGTGCGGAAGGCCATGTCGACCAAGGCATGAACAGCCTCGGTGGCGATACCTCGGCCCCAGAAGGGTTCGCCGATCCAGTAGCCCAGTTCGAGCGCCTTTCCGTCGGCAGTGGTTTCCAGCGAGCAACATCCCATCAGTTTGCCGGTTTCGGTTTCCGTGATGGCGTAGACGCAATTGCCATTCCCGCGTTTGGCGGAGCTGCGCACAAAGGTTTCGGCGTCCGCACGTCCGTAAGGATGCGGAATGCGGGACACCATGGTGGCGATGGCCGGGTTGTCGGCGAGAATGGCAATTGCGTCGATGTCCTCGGCGTGGGGTGCGCGCAGGACAAGGTTTTCAGTCAGCAGGACAGGGCAGTCGTAGACTGAGGCTGTCCGTTCGAAACTCTCCGTGTCGTTGGTGCTTCTACAGTCGCTGAGGTTGTCTCTGGGGGCCCGTGCGCTGACGCTTGGGCTGCTGCTTGCATCTTGTCTCATGGTCGTTCTCCGGTTTTGGACAAAAGAAAGGGGAGATGGTGTCCCATCTCCCCTTTTTAGTCCGGTGTTCCGGAGGATGCCTGCAAAGGCCGGGTCGATGAGACGCCGGCTTGCAAAATGCGATCCGGCTTATTCCGCTGCTTCGGCTTTCGCCACAACGGATACATAGGTTCGGCCGTTGGCTTTCTTGCGAAAGTCAACATTGCCCGGCTGCACGGCAAAAATGGTGTGATCCGTGCCAATGCCGACGCCGGTGCCCGGATGCCACTTGGTTCCGCGCTGACGAATGATGATGTTGCCTGAAATCACAGCTTCGCCGCCGAACTTCTTGACGCCGAGACGCTTGGAGTTCGAATCGCGACCGTTACGCGTGGAACCGCCAGCTTTTTTGTGTGCCATGGGTCTGCTCCTGTTCCGCCCTCAAGGGCGATTGTCTGTTTGCGGCTTTTGGCCGCCAGGGCCCGAACGGGCGGTTGATTACTTCGCGAGTGCCTTGGCCTGGTCGCGCCAGTCGGTGATCTGGTCGGCGCTGAATGGCATGGCTTCGTCGATGCGGGTGATGTCTGCGTCCGAAAGCGCTGCGACCTGGGCAAAGGTGGTGATGCCCTGCTCGGCAAGCTGACCGGCTGCGACCGGGCCGATGCCCTTGATCTTGGTCAGATTGTCAGGCTCGCCTGCCGGTGCGGTGAACAAAGGTGCAGCGGTTGCCGCAGCCTCGGTCTTTGCCGGAGCGTCAGCCTTGGGTGCAGCTTCCTTCTTCGGAGCAGCCTTCTTCGATGGCTTTGCACCGCCGGTCAGGATGTCAGTGATCTTGACGACAGTCTGGTGCTGGCGATGACCGCGAATACGCTTGGAGTTCTGGCGGCGGCGCTTCTTGAAAGCGATAACCTTGCGGGCACGGCCCTGCTCGACAACTTCGGCAACAACCATGGCGCCTTCAACGAAGGGTGCGCCAACGGATGCGCCGGCGCCTTCGCCGACCATGAGAATTTCGGTGAACTCGATGGAATCGCCTGCGGCGCCTTCGAGCTTTTCAATCGTCAGAACGTCATTGGCGGCGACGCGGTACTGCTTGCCACCGGTTTTAATGACTGCGAACATCTTTTGTCCTTTCGTGTTCGTCCGGCTCTCACCATGCTGGTGGGCCGTCTTTTTGCCAGTCGGAGTAATCGGCCGGTCCGTTGCCGGATGACCGGGTGAAGCCTGACCGGGATCCGGTTGTCCGGATTTCCCATTCAAAGGCCAACGGCGCAGGAAGCCCCACGCCGCATTCGGGTCGCGAGATACGTGAGACAGGGCGATGAGTCAAGCCAAATTGGCGGTTCGGCCCTGTTTCAGGGGCAACAGGCAAAGTTACCTCTTGTGCAAGCCGCTCTCCCCGGTTATGGAGGCGACCGCGCACTGATACTGCGCCGACCAAAGACGCGGAGAGGTGGCTGAGTGGTCGAAAGTACCGCACTCGAAATGCGGCGTGGGGGCAACTCCACCGTGGGTTCGAATCCCACCCTCTCCGCCATCTTTATGGACGCCGTGCCGCCCACCGGCCCAAGGGGCTCTGGATCAGGCGACGGCTTCGTGCTTTCTCCCCTGCCATTTGCCCTCTTCAAGCCATTGTCGTGTGCGTGTTATAGACACGGCGCTTGATGGCGGGGAATCGGTCTTGCCAGAACTGACGGGTTTCCAATCGCTGCCTGCTGCCTGTTGTCGCCTTCGTCTTCCCGCTAGGACATTGCCATGAAATTTCGCTTTCCCGTCGTCATCATCGACGAAGATTTCCGCTCTGAAAACTCTTCGGGGCTTGGTATTCGCGCCATGGCCCAGGCGATCGAGAACGAAGGGTTCGAAGTGCTGGGGGTGACGGGGTACGGCGATCTCTCGCAGTTCGCCCAGCAGCAGTCCCGCGCCAGTGCGTTTGTTCTGTCGATCGACGACGAGGAATTCAGCCCCGGTCCGGATCTTGACCCCGCGGTGCTCAATCTGCGCAACTTCATCGAGGAAGTGCGCTGGAAGAACGCCGATGTGCCGATCTACATCTATGGGGAAACCAAGACCAGCCGTCATTTGCCCAATGACATTCTGCGTGAGCTGCACGGCTTCATTCACATGTTCGAGGATACGCCGGAATTCGTGGCGCGCCACATCATCCGCGAGGCCAAGAGCTATCTGGAAGGCATCAAACCGCCCTTCTTCAAGGCCTTGCTGAATTATGCCGAGGACGGCTCCTATTCCTGGCACTGCCCCGGGCATTCCGGCGGCGTGGCGTTCCTCAAAAGCCCGATCGGGCAGATGTATCACCAGTTCTACGGCGAGAACATGCTGCGCGCCGATGTCTGCAATTCGGTTGAGGAACTGGGCCAGCTGCTCGACCACAACGGCGCCATCGGGGCGTCCGAGCGCAATGCGGCGCGGATTTTCAATGCCGACCATTGCTTCTTTGTCACCAACGGCACCTCGACCTCGAACAAGATGGTCTGGCACCACACGGTGGCGCCGGGTGACGTGGTGGTGGTGGACCGCAATTGCCACAAGTCAATTCTGCATTCGATCATCATGACTGCGGCGATCCCGGTGTTTCTCAAGCCAACGCGCAATCATTACGGCATCATCGGGCCGATCCCGCAGAGCGAGTTCGAGATCGACTCCATCAAGGCCAAGATCCGGGCCAATCCGCTGCTCGACGGTGTGGATGCGGATACGGTCAAGCCACGGGTCATGACGCTGACGCAGTCGACCTATGACGGGGTTCTCTACAATACCGAGACCATCAAGGATCTGCTCGACGGCTATGTCGAGAACCTGCATTTCGACGAGGCCTGGCTGCCGCACGCGGCGTTTCACCCGTTTTACGGCAGCTATCATTCCATGGGCCGCAAGCGGGCGCGGCCAAAGCATTCGGTGACCTACGCGACGCAGTCGATCCACAAGCTGCTGGCCGGCATCAGCCAGGCCAGCCACGTGCTGGTGCAGGACAGCCAGGACACCAAGCTGGACCGTCACCTGTTCAACGAATCCTATCTGATGCACACCTCGACCAGCCCGCAATATTCGATCATCGCCAGCTGCGATGTGGCGGCGGCGATGATGGAACCTCCCGGCGGCACCGCGCTGGTGGAGGAAAGCATTGCCGAGGCTCTCGATTTCCGCCGGGCGATGCGCAAGGTCGACGACGAGTTCGGCGATGATGACTGGTGGTTCGAGGTCTGGGGGCCGCCGGTCGAGCTTGAGGAAGAGGGCATCGGCCGCACCAAGGACTGGGTGCTCAAGCGCACCGATGCCGACGGGGTGCAGTCCTCCGATGGCGAGGATTCCTGGCACGGCTTCGGCGACATGGCGCCGGGCTTCAACATGCTCGACCCTATCAAGGCGACGATCATCACCCCGGGTCTCAATCTCGACGGGCGTTTCGAGGACACCGGCATTCCGGCGTCGATCGTCACCAAATATCTGGCCGAGCACGGTGTGGTGGTGGAGAAGACCGGGCTCTACAGCTTCTTCATTATGTTCACCATCGGCATCACCAAGGGCCGCTGGAACTCTCTGCTGACCGAATTGCAGCAGTTCAAGGACGACTACGACCAGAACCAGCCGATGTGGAAAGTCATGCCGGAGTTCTGCGCCAAGCAGCCCCGCTATGAAAAAATGGGCCTGCGCGATCTGTGCCAGCATGTGCATGCGCTCTACGCCAAATATGACGTGGCGATCCTGTCGACCGACATGTATCTGAGCGATCATATGCCGGCGATGAAGCCAAGCGACGCCTTCGCCCATATTGCGCAGCGGACGACGCAGCGGGTGCCGATTGACGAGCTTGAGGGCCGCATCACCACCAGCCTGGTGACGCCTTACCCGCCGGGTATTCCTCTTCTCATTCCCGGCGAAGTGTTCAACACCAAGATTGTCGAATACCTCAAGTTCAACCGCGAGTTCGCGCGCGAATGTCCCGGCTTCGAGACCGACATCCATGGTCTGGTGCAGGAGGCCGATGCGGATGGCGAGACTGCCTATTTTGCCGATTGCGTAGCGGTGTGAACCTGCGGCATGGCGCCGTTGCCAAGTGCTTGATGCTTCCCGGGCCGGTCTGCTTGCAAAGGATCCGGCTTGCTGTACCGTCTTATTCAGAAACTAGAATATCTGGGAGGATGTCATGACGTTTTTTACCAAGATCCTGAGTGCGGTTGCGCTCTGTCTTCTTTTCGCCGGATCGGCTTTGGCCGCGGATGCGGCCCACAAGCTTGCAATCCACGTCGACCAGAGTGATCCGGCCGTGATGAACCTGGCGCTCAACAATGCCAAGAATGTGCAGTCCTACTATGCGGACAAGGGAGAGACGGTGGCGATAGAGGTCGTCGCCTATGGTCCCGGACTGAAGATGTATACCGCCGACAGCCCGGTCAAGGACCGGATCTCGGCCATGTCGCTGGAATATGAGAACCTGACTTTCGCGGCCTGTGGTAACACGCTGGCCGCTATGGAAAAGAAGGCAGGGGCAAAGGTGGAGCTGATCTCCGAAGCCACCATGGTTCCGTCGGGCGTGGTCCGGTTGATCGAACTTCAGGAGCAGGGCTACAGCTATATACGCCCCTGAACGGCTGAACATAACTGGTTAGGCGCCGTGCCGCCGCTGTTTCGCTCAGAAACAGCCTGTCTGCACGATCAGGCAGCGCAAGACATGAAAGGGCGGCGGCGGAGTGTTTTTCTTGGCGGTGGGCTATGGGGTGACAGTCAATCTGGTCAGCTTCGTGCTGTTCGGATGGGACAAGAGCTGCGCCTCGCGCGGCAGCCGGCGGGTGCCGGAAAGGCGGCTGCTGATGTGGGCGGCACTCGGCGGGGCGCCAGCGATGCTGCTTGGCCGGTTGATGTTGCGCCACAAGACGCGGAAGCAGCCGTTCCGAAGATATCTCAACACCATCATCTGCATTCAGGCGCTGGTTGCCGCCGGACTGCTGATCATGCTGGCAGGCGGATTTTCAGTTCTTCCGGGAATTGTGTTTGAGGGGCCGTGGTTGTAGTGGTCCGCAGTGGTTGTGGAAATCTGGAGTGAGTCATGAGCCTTGAAGAACCGGTGTCTGCACAGTTGCCCGAGGGAAAGCGCAAGCGCGGGCAGGGTGTTGGTGCGGTGTTCAAGACGCTCAAGCACGAGATTCTGAACCTTACACTCGAGCCCGGCAGCCCGATCGACGAGGTCAAACTCGCCGAGCGATTCGGTATCTCGCGGACTCCCATCCGCGAGGCGATGGTCAAGCTGGCCAGCGAGGGGCTGGTGGTGACGCTGCCCAACCGGTTCACCATCGTTGCGCCGATCGATTTTCCCAATCTGCCGCAGTTCTTTGATGCCTTGTCGCTGATGTACCGGGTTACCACCCGGTTGGCAGCTGCCAACAGGACGGATGAAGAGCTGGCGGCGATCCGTGAGCTGCAGGATGGTTACACCGTGGCGGTGGAAGCCAGGGACGTGCCTGCGATGATCGAGGTCAACCGCAATTTCCATGCGGCGATCGCGCGGGCGGGCAAGAACCGCTATTACTCCGACCTGTTCATCCGGCTGCTGGATGAGGGGCGGCGGCTGCTGCGGCTGTACTATTCGTCCTACAATGACAAGCTGCCTCGGATCTATCTCGACGAACACGAGATCATGGTAGCGGCGATCGAGGCACAGGATATCGATGCGGCCGACCGCATCGCGCAGGCTCATGCAGAGCAGATCGTCCGGCAGATCCAGACCGCAATGACCGAAGACCGTCGTCTGAATTCCGGCATAAGCTTATAATTTCAATATAGAAATTCTGACTTTACGCCGCGATAGTGGTGCGATTCCTGTTTCCTGGATTTCATTTCATATTTTATGTCGACAACGAAAATACAATTAGATATGGTCGCAATGTCTCCGGAGAGAGACGTAGGCGATGGGCGAAGCTGAGGCAAAGCCCGCCGTTGTCAGAACATCACCAACTGGTCGCGCCGTTGCGCAACCAAAACACAGAGGGTTCCATGTTTAACAGAATCAGAAAACTGGCGCTGGTATCGATGCTGTCTGTCGCGGCACTGCCGGCATTGGCGCAGGAAGTCACGTGGCAGGTGCCGACCTCGGTGCCGGAAGGCTCGCCCTTCTATGTCAATTTCCTTGAGCGTTTCGCAGAGAATGTCGACGTTCTCACAAATGGCCGGGTGCTGATCGAGCCGTTTGGCGCCGGAGTTCTGGTGCCTGCGCTGCAGGTCTATGACGGCGTTCGCGACGGCATTGTTCAGGCCGGTCACTCGACCCCGAGCTATCTGGTCAACCAGGATCCGGCCAATGCAATTTTTGCAGGCTTCCCCGGCGGCATGGGCCCCGAAGCCTATATCACCTGGATCTATGAGAAGGGCGGCAAGGAAAAGCTGGCCGAGCTGCGCGCCAAGGACGGTTTCAAGAACCTGATCGTCGGCATCGGTTCGTCGGAAGTGATGGCGCATTCCAATGTTCCGATCACCAAGGCTGAAGACCTCAAGGGCATGAAATACCGCACCTCCGGTCCGTGGGCCAAGGTGATGGAAGAGTATTTCGGTGCGGTGCCGACGGTCGTTCCCCCTGGCGAAATCTACACGCTGCTGCAGCGCAAGGGCGTTGACCTGATCGAATGGGGTCCGCCTTCAGCCAATATGCCTGAAGGTTTTCACGAAGCGGCGAAATACATCATTGTTCCGGGCGTGCATCAGCCGACCTTCCTGTGGGAAGTCGTGCTCAAGCAGGAAACCTGGGATGCGCTTCCCGACGATCTCAAGCCGCTCTTGGAAAAGGCCGCGGAATTGACCACCATGCAGGCGCTGATCAACTTCTATGGCGGCGATGTCGAGGCGATGGACACATACCGCAAGGGCAAGAATGAGGTGATCACGTTGTCGCCGGAATTCATCAAGGAGCTTTCGGACGCCGGTGTTGACTGGATCAGCAAGACCGCCGAAGCCCAGAAGGCCGAAGGCAAGGCGGAGATGTCCGACATTCTCGCCGATTACATGGCATTCAAGTCATTGTGGTCTGCTGAAAGCAGCTATCTGGTCCGCAACCAGAACTAAATCGAGAGAACGGAACCCGCCGTCATGACCAGGCTTTTCACTCTTGTTGACGCATTCTCCCGTCTGCTGTCCTGGATCGCCCAAATCGTGACGGTGGTTCTGGTCCTCTCGATGATCTACGAAGTGGTGGCGCGCTATGCCTTTGGCGCGCCGACCATCTGGGCCTTCGATATTTCCTACATGGCGACCGGAACGCTGTTTGTTCTGGGTGCCGCCTACGCGCTCAAGCAGGATGCGCATGTCCGGATCGACTTCCTCGCCCAGAAAATGCCGGTCGGCATCAGGCGCAAGCTGGAAGGTTTCGTGTTCGTGTTTCTGATCGCGCCGATCTTCGCAGCGCTGTCGAAATTCGCAATCGAGCGTGCCTGGCGCGCCTGGGCAACCGGGGAAGTCGAGAATGTCAGCCCCTGGGCGCCGCTGATGTGGCCGTTCTTCGCGATCCTGGCCATCGGACTGGTGGCGCTGACCTTGCAGCAGCTGGTTCACGGCCTGCGGGTGTTCCGCGGCGACGAAGACCAGCCGTTCAAACTGGAAGCCTGATTCATGACCATTGCCGCCCTGATGTTTCCCGCGCTGTTCGTGCTGGTGTTGACCGGCATCCCGATCGCGTTTTCGCTGGCAATCGTCTCAGCGGCTGCGGGGATTGCCAAATTTGGCCCCAATGCATTCGCCCAGCTTTATGGCGCGTTCTATTCGGCTTCGACCAATTTCATTCTCGCCGCGATCCCGATGTTCGTGCTGATGGGCGCAATCCTGGAACGCTCGGGCATTGCCGAGCGGCTGTTCAGGGTGATGCAGATCTGGATGTCGCGGCTGCCCGGCGGCCTTGCCGTCGCAACGATCGCCATGGGCGCGGTCTTCGCCGCCGCCGCCGGTGTGGTCGGCGCGGTCGAGGTGATGATCGGGATGATGGCGATTCCCGCAATGCAGCGCGGCGGTTACCGCAACAGCCAGATTGCCGGCACGATTTGCGCCGGCGGGTCGCTGGGCACGATGATCCCGCCTTCGGTAATCGCGGTGATGTATGCCTCGCTGGCGCAGATGTCGGTCGGCGAACTTCTGGCCGGGATGATGTTGCCGGGCCTGCTGATGGTGGGACTGTTCATCATCTATCTGATCATCCAGGGCGTGCTGGCGCCGCCGCAGCCCACGCAGGACGCGGCCGAGCCTGAAATCCCGCTTGGTGAAAAGCTGCGCATCACGGTGACCTCGCTCTTGCCGATCTGCGCGCTGATCTTCGCCGTGCTCGGCTCGCTGCTGGCGGGCATTGCCTCGCCGACGGAAGCTGCATCGGTGGGCGCTGTCGGGGCGACGCTGCTGAGCATCTTTTATGGCCGTTTCAACCTGGCAATGCTGTTTGAATCCCTCAAGATCACGGTCCGCATCTCGGCGATGATCCTGCTGATCGTCGCCGCCGGCACCATGTTCATGGGGACCTTTGCGGCCAATGGCGGCTCGCGGATGATCCGGTCCTTCATCGAGGCGGCCGGATTTGGCGACACGGGCATGATCATCTTCTTCCTGATCATCGTGCTGCTTCTGGGCTTTGTGCTGGACTGGACGGCCAATGTGCTGATCGCGGTGCCGCTGTTTACGCCGTTCATCCGCTCCGCCGGGATTGATCCGGTGTGGTTCGGCACGATGATGATCATCGTCATCCAGACCAGCTACCTGACACCGCCGATGGCGTCATCGATCTTCTATCTCAAATCGATCGCGCCGCCGGACATGACCTATGGCCAGATGTGCCGTGGCGTTGTTCCCTTCATCCTGTTGCAGATCGCCACGCTGCTTGCTGTCGCGCTCTTCCCCGCTCTGTCGACCTGGCTCCCGTCCCAGATCGTCGGCTTCTGATTCCGTTCATTCAAAGAAGGACATATCCTGATGGACAACTCTATTTTCACCGGCTGCATGCCGGCCCTGATGACGCCCTGCAAAGCCGACCGGACGCCTGATTTCGATGCGCTGGTGCGCATGGGCCAGGAGCTGATCGACGCTGGCATGTCGGCAGTGGTCTATTGCGGTTCGATGGGCGACTGGCCGCTTTTGACCGATGCGCAGCGCATGGAAGGCGTTGCGCGCCTGGTGGCTGCCGGGATTCCGACCGTGGTCGGCACCGGCGCCATTAACAGCGCGTCCGCGGTTGCCCATGCGGCGCATGCGGCAAAGGTCGGGGCGCAGGGACTGATGGTCATTCCGCGGGTTCTGTCGCGCGGCACTTCGGCGGACGCCCAGGCAGCCCACTTCAAGGCAATCCTGTCGGCGGCTCCCGATCTTCCGGCGGTGATTTACAACAGCCCTTATTACGGCTTTGCGACCCGCGCCGAGCTGTTCTTTGCGTTGCGCAAGGACCATCCGAACCTGATCGGCTTCAAGGAGTTCGGCGGATCTGCCGATCTGCGCTATGCGGCGGAATACATCACCTCGGCTGATGACAGCGTCACGCTGATGGTCGGTGTCGACACCAATGTCTATCACGGGTTCGTCAATTGCGGCGCCACCGGCGCGATCACCGGGATTGGCAACGCGCTGCCGAAAGAAGTGCTGCAGTTGGTGGAGCTGTGCAAACAGGCAGCTCAAGGCGACGTCGCGGCACGGCTCAAGGCCAAGGAACTGGAAGAGGCGCTGGGCGTGCTCTCATCCTTCGACGAAGGCGCCGACCTGGTGCTCTATTACAAGCATTTGATGGTTCTCAACGGCAATGCGGAATACACGCTGCATTTCAACGAGACCGATGCGCTGTCTGCTTCGCAGAAGCACTATGTCGAAAACCAGTACAAGCTGTTCAAGGACTGGTACGCGAACTGGTCCGCCTGAATCCCAGGCTGAGCAGTTGCGATGATCACGCACGGACCGGATACCGGTCCGTGCGAGCCGCCACCAGAGGCTGCTCCTTGTCCATGGACTGCCATGTAGCCCGCAGGTCAGGCGAGGCGAGGGTTAGGCTGTTGCTAACCACTTCGCTTAGCCCGGGCTTCAGTTTTTTCTGGCCTAATGCTCCCTGAACACGGGACCATAGCCATGGCTGACTTCGAAAAACTCTCCGGTAAAAACTTCCCCGCAGCGATACAACTCAGTTGCGCTGCGATCATCGCGGCATTCCTGGGCCTGGGGCTTTTCATCCTGTTCCTGGCTGGCGGCATTGCCGACAAGGTGCGACTTGAAGCGGAAAGCCAGCTTGTCGCCAATGAGCTCGACCGCCAGGTGCAGCTGCTTGCGCGCGATCAGTCCCAGGTCTCGCACTGGGATGACACGGTCTTTGCGCTTTCCGAGCGGATCGATGAGGCGTTTGTGCGCGAAGAAATTGCCGGCTGGTTGTGGGAGGATTTCGATATCGAGACCTCGATCGTGGTCTCGGCGGACAGCAAGCCGCTGGTGGTTGTCGAGCGCGACAGGGTGCTTGATCCGTCCGAAGGTGTCGTGTTTGCCGCGTCGGTGGAGGATCTGGTGGCCGTGGCCCGGCAGAATTACATGACGCATCGCCGGGCGACCGGAGGCCGGTTTGTCGGACCGGACAAGCCGCTGAGCAAGCATACCGAGATGTTTGCCGCCGATATAAGGCAGGTCGATGGCCAGATGGGTCTTGTCATGGCCCAGGCGATCATCCCCGACGACGAAGCCAGTCTGCCAGACGGCGCGCCGCAGGTGCTGATCACCTTCAAGCCGGTGACCGAGGAACTTCTCCAGACCATGGGCAAGACCCTGGGGCTGGCCGATTTCCAGATCCTGCACGCCGCAGATGTGCATCCCGACCTTGCATCGATGCCAGCTGCTCCGGGGGCGGCGGTAGCCCTGGGTGACGCGGGCCATCCCGTTCATGCAGCATGGACCTCAGCACGGCCGTCGGCGATGATCTGGAAACTGTCGGCGATCCCGATGCTGGTTCTGCTGGTACTGGTTGCCGGGGTGCTGATATTCGTGGCCCGGCGCTCGGCGGCGTCGCTGAGCGCTCTTGAGACCAGCGAGCGGCAGAACAGGTTCCTGGCGCTGCATGACGCATTGACCGGCCTGCCCAACCGGGTGCAGTTCGACCGGGCTCTCGAAGACGCCATCACAGCAGGCCGCTATGACCGATGCGCCATCCTGTGCATCGACCTCGACAGGTTCAAGGCCGTCAATGACACCTATGGCCATCAGGCCGGTGATACGGTGATCAGGACGGTCGCCAACCGCATTGCCGAGACCGTTGCTGACGCAGGCATTGCCGCGCGTATCGGGGGCGATGAGTTCATCGTGCTGCTGCACAACGAAATCGACAAGGACAGCGTGTCGTGGCGTTGCGATCAGTTGATCGAAAGCGTGTGCCGTCCGATCCTGTTCGAAGGCGGCACCGCTGCTGTCGGCGCCAGCATCGGCGTTGCCTGGTGGCCTGATGACGCGCTTACAGCCAAGACCGTGATCCGCAGTGCGGACGAGGCGCTGTATATTGCCAAGGAACTGGGCCGCGGGCAGGCATATTTTGCCGGCATGCCGGTTGCAGCGGCCGACAAAGCCGCCAAGCCTGACGGTGGACGCGTGCCACGAGCCGTGAACGGGTGAACGTGATGAAGAGCGTCCGGAACCGTTGAAGGGCCGGACGCCCAGGTTTCGTTTCTATCCGGCGGATTTGTCGGCATGGCGCATAAGGCCGGAAAAGGCCAGCGGCATGAGCACGAATAGCGGAAGCGCCGCATAGACCGCCGAAAATCCGGAGTGTTCGGCGATGAAGCCGATCACCGACGGTGCAAACAGAATTCCCGAATAGCCCATGAAGGTAACCACCGAGATCGCCAGCCCCTGCGGCAGGCCGGGCAGGTTGCCGGCAGCCGAAAAGGCGATCGGCACCGTATTGGCAAAGCCAAGCCCGGCGACAGCAAAGCCGGCGATGGCCAGTTCCGGCGAGTTGGCCAGACCCGCCGTGCCGAGGCCTGCCATGGCGAGAACGCAGGACACCCGGAAAGTTCTGACAGCGCCGAAGCGGTCACGCACCAGATCGCCGAGAAAGCGCATCAGCGCCATGGCTGCCGAAAAAGCGCCGAAGGCAAGGCCCGACAGGGCCGGATCCGCGCCGAGTTCCTGGCGGAGATAAAGCGCGCCCCAATCGAGAATGGCCCCTTCAGGCGTCATCATGATCAGGCAGATGATGCCTGTGAGCCAGACCGCGGCGCCGGCACCGAGCAAGCTCGGGCGAGCGGAACCTGCGCCAAGATTGAGCGGATCGGCGGTGTGAATGTGAGGCGGATCTGCCAGCACTCTCGGCCAGGCGACCGCGACCGCAAGACCGGTGATTACGGAGGCGGCGATTGCATGTGCGTGGACGCCGTAATAGGCGATCAGGACGCCGCCGAGGCCAGCGCCAGCCACGCCGCCCAGGCTCCAGAAGCCGTGGCAGGATGACATGATGGCCCGGCCCTGGCGTTTCTCCACCTCAACCGCGTTGGCATTCATTGCCACATCCATGCCGCCGATCAGCGCGCCAATGAGAAAAAGTGCAGCGGCGGCTGTCCAGATCGACGGGGCGACGGTGACAAATATCAGACAGGGTATGGTCAGCGCCGCGATGAAGCGCATCACCTTGTGGGAGCCGTTCTTCGAAATCAGCATTCCGACCGCCGGCATGGCGCACAGCGAGCCTATGCCGAAGCACATGATCATCAGTCCCAGCGCGCTTTCATCCAGGCTCAGGCGTGTGGCGAATTCGGGTATCTTGGGGGCCCAGCTGCCGACGACGAAGCCATTGGCGAGAAACATGAGCGAGACGGCCACCCTCTGGGGTGACACCAATGGCGGTGCGGCGAACGTCGAGGTCGACATAAGGGACTCCGTATTAAATCGATTGAAACCGGTACATCCGTTTTCGCGCAAGGTAAATCTGCGCATTGGTAACACTCGGAGTGACGATGTGACACATCGTGATTTGGGGATGCAGGCAGAAAAAGATGCCGTTTTGGCAATCGGCGTGTTAAGGCCTCCGCAAATATGTGTCGAGAGCAGAAAAATTTGCCCGACCGGCGAGGAAGCAAGATCTAGGAGAGTTCGTATGGTGACAGGATCAGCGCGGGAATGGGTGCGTCGTCTGCAACCCTACAGGTTGCCGAGTGACGGACGAAGCGCGTTCGAGACGGTCCTGACATTCGGGCTCCTGATCGGTGTCTGGGCGCTGATGTGGGGCGCACTCTCCTACAGCGTTCTGCTGACCCTGCTGCTTTCGGTTCCAGCCGCGCTGTTGATGGTGCGTCTGTTCATCATCCAGCATGACTGCGGCCATGGATCCATGTTCAGCACGGCCAAGTGGAACGACCGCGTGGGCCGGGTTCTCGGAGTGATTACACTCACACCCTATGATTACTGGCGCCGTTCGCATGCCATCCATCATGCCGGTTCGGGAAATCTCGAGCGGCGGGGCATTGGTGATATCGATACGCTGACGGTCAAGGAATATCTCGCGCTGTCGAGCGTCGGGCGCTGGAAGTACCGCCTCTACCGGCACCCGCTGGTGATGTTCGGTCTCGGACCCGCCTTCATCTTCATGCTGCAGCACCGCCTGCCGGTGACGGCGCTGAAGGACGGCATCATGTCGTGGAAGAGCGTCATGGTGACAAATCTGGCGATCCTCGCGATGTGGGGTGCGCTCGGCCTGCTGGTCGGCTTCAAGGCGTTTCTGATCATTCATCTGCCGATCATGCTGATCGGAGCCTCGATCGGCGTCTGGATGTTCTATGTCCAGCACCAGTTCGATCCGACGCATTGGGACCACGCGCCTGAATGGGAACGGGAATATGCCGCTCTGCATGGCAGCTCGTTTTATGATCTGCCCAAGCCGCTGATGTGGGCGACCGGCAATATCGGCATCCACCACGTCCATCATCTTTCCAGCCGCATTCCATTCTACCGTTTGCCGCAGGTGCTCAAGGATTTCCCCGAGCTTGCCGATATCGGACGGCTGACATTCTGGCAGAGCCTTCGCTGCGTGCCGCTGGCATTGTGGGACGAAGAACTGCGCCGGCTGGTGCCGTTCCGCTCCGTGCGTGGCCGGGTTTCAGGGGCCGCCGCGGCGGCTTGATCCGAAGCTGTAAGGACAGCTCAGACAAGACTAGCAGGCCAGCTTTTCTGGCCTGCCGAAGAGGCGAACGCGCTTTTGCTTGTGCTGGTGAAAAAAACAGTGTACTAACAGCCTATCGATTTTTGGACCGGACGACTTGGTCGCTCACCGCTTGAGGCGGAGACACGCTCAACACTTCACTTAAACTCGATGACGAACGCCTGCGCCGAGCGCTTTAAAGAGCGCTTGCGCTGGAAATTATATTCATGGACATAAAGGACTTCCCCCATGAAAACCGGTACAGTTAAATTCTACAACGACCAAAAGGGCTTCGGCTTCATCGCACCTGACGACGGCAGCAAGGACGTTTTCGTCCATGCAACTGCACTTGAGCGTGCTGGCATGCGCGGTCTGGCCGAAGGCCAGAAGGTTTCCTTCGACACAGCTGAAGACCGCCGCACAGGCAAGACTGCAGTTTCGACCATCGAAGCTGCCTGAAAAGCCAATGCAGAGGTCGGCTGGCTAGGCTGGTCGCTCTGATTTGATTACGCCCGGGTGCTTCGGCTCCCGGGCGTTTTTGCGTTTACAGCACAGGTTTGGCGTCTAAGATGTCGCTGGGTGTCCGGTGACGTCAGGCCGGCATGGATCACGGCATGCCAATCCACAGACGCAAAAAAGCCGGTCCTTTGAGAAGAACCGGCTTTAAAACTGCAAAAGCTTTATAAAAGCTTATGCGCTTTCTTTTGGCGTCAGAACCTGACGGCCGCGGTACATGCCTGTCTTCAGGTCGATGTGGTGCGGACGGCGCAGTTCGCCGGAATTCTTGTCCTCGACATAGGTCGGGGCCTTGAGGGCATCAGCCGAGCGGCGCATGCCGCGCTTGGATGGGGTGGTTTTTCGCTTCGGAACAGCCATTATAAACTCCTATTGAGCGTACAGGCATGTCCAAAGGTCGACCCAAGGGCCGAAACTGACACATGCCGATTTCGGAAATTTGCCGGGCTTATACATGGCATTTGCAGGTTTGACCAGCGGTGAGCGTGTTTTTTTGACTCTTAGCTCATCTGAAGCGCCGTGCGATTTCAGATGCGGACGTCAGGCTTCGTCTTCGTCGACGATCCAGGGCTCGGCGCGGCCTGCCATTTCCCATTCGCGCCAGGCCGGCAGGGCTTTCATCCGGGCCATGTAGCCGTCGACTGCCGGGCTCGTCTCGAATGCATAGACGTCGAGGCGGTTGACCACCGGGGCGTACATGGCGTCGGCAATCGAGAATGCGCCAAACAGGAAGGGGCCGCCGCTCGCCTCAAGGCAGTGGCTCCAGAGCGACTGGATCCGGGCGACGTCGGCCAGAATGGCCGGTGTGGTTTGAATTGGCTGGCGTTCGCGCCGCATGTTCATCGGGCAGGCCGAGCGCAATGCGGCAAACGAGGATACCATCTCAGAACACATGGCCATCGCCCTGGTCCGGTCGTCCGGGTTTTCCGGCCAGAGACCGGATGCGGGGTGCTTGCGGGCAACGTGATCAAGGATCGCCAGAGATTCCCAGACGGTGAGGTCCGCGTCAACCAGGACAGGCACCTTGCCGGTGGGTGAGAACGTCTTGAACTGCGGATTGCCGGCAGCCATGTCGAACGGCACAAGCTTTTCCTCAAAGGCGATGCCGGTGGTGCGCATGCCAATCCAGGGCCGGAACGACCAGGATGAATAATTCTTGTTGCCGATGTAAAGGACCGGGTCTGTCATGAAGCACACCTCATATGGAACGAAGCGCGATGTCTCGCATGAGGAGCAGGGCCGGAAAAGCCAATTCCGTTGAACTCAATCATAAAGGCATTTGATGTATGCGCCGGACTGGCTTGCTCTTTTCTCGATGATGCCGGCCAGCCTGGTCATGCCGCGGGAGGGATTGGCGGCATTGCGCTTGATCGGGTTGGGCAGGGTTACCGCAAGCAGGGCAGCCTGGCGGGCTGACAGCTTTGCGGCAGTGGTGCCAAAATAGGCTTGTGAGGCGGCTTCGATGCCATAGATGCCCGGCCCCCATTCGGCGACGTTGAGATAGATCTCCATCAGCCGCTTCTTCGACCAGACGATGTCCATCCACATGGCCAGCGGAATTTCCAGGGCCTTGCGAACCACGGAACGGCTTGAAGACAGGAACAGGTTCTTTGCCGTCTGCATCGGGATGGTGCTGGCGCCACGTGTGGCTTCGCCGTCCAGAGCATCATCGATAACCAGATTGAGGGCTTCCCAGTCGATACCGTCATGCGCGCAATATTGTCCGTCCTCCGACATCATGACCGATTGCACCAGAACCGGAGCAATGGCATCAAAATCGGCCCATTGCCGGTCATAGGCCCTGCCGGTGAGGGTTTCGCCGAGCATCAGGGTGGAGATGGGGTGAACCTGCGGAAGCGCATAAAGCGGGATCAGAAGATAAGGCAGACACAACACCAGAATGATGATGGTGAGGCCCCATGACAGAATCCGGCGCAGCAATGATTTGCGCCGGGATTTGCCCGAGGTCTGTTTTGACCCGGAGGTCCCGCTGGTTTTCTGTCTGGCCACCTGGCTGTTCCTGAATCAGTGCTGCCGTGCGCGACGGCCCTTTCATGTGTGCATAGCGATCTTGGCGGCCCAAGGCCAGACGTGAGTGCGCGCTGCATGGCTGTGCAGGACGCTCCAAAGCCGCAAACAAACCGTTGCCCCCAAGATTGCGGCATGGCAAGAGACCGCCATGAGCAAGGATAAGGCAAGCAGTTTCACAGCCAGGCTGGAAGCGACGGCACGGGACGTGGCGGCGCTGCTGGAGAGCATGCTGTCGGGGACATTGCTGGACGGTGAAATCGCACGTCCGGACGAGCTGATGGGGGCCATGCGGCACGGCGTTCTCAATGGCGGCAAGCGGCTCCGGCCGTTTCTGGTGATCGAGACCGCACGGCTCCTGGGAGCACCGGAGCTTGCAGCCTGCCGGGTGGCGGCGGCGCTCGAGTGCATTCATTGCTATTCGCTCATTCATGACGATCTGCCGGCAATGGACGACGACAGTCTCCGGCGCGGTCAGCCGACGGTTCATATTGCCTTTGACGAAGCAACAGCCATTCTCGCCGGCGATGCGCTGTTGACGCTGGCATTCGATATCCTGTCCTCGCCCGAAACCGTTTTGCCCGCCGAAGCCAAGTTGAAGCTGGTCAATCAGCTTGCAAGGGCTGCCGGTGTCGGCGGCATGGTGGGGGGGCAGTCGCTCGATCTCAATGCGGAACGGATAGCGCCCGACGAGGCAGGCATTGTGCGACTGCAGGCGATGAAGACCGGAGCGCTCTTGCGCTATGCCTGCGCGGCCGGCGCGCTTGCAGCCGGCGTGGACGAGCAGGTGCTGGCGCGCATGACAAGGTTCGGCGAAATCATAGGACTCGCCTTCCAGTTGGCTGATGACCTGCTTGATGTGACGTCCGATGCCGCAACACTGGGAAAAGCCGCCGGCAAGGACGCGGGACGCGGAAAGGCGACATGGGTGTCGCTGCATGGCGTTGCGGCCGCACGGCACCGGCTGGACCAGCTGGTGGCAGAGGCGGCATTGCTGCTTGAGCCATTTGGCGATGAGGCCGAGACGCTGCGGCAGGCCGCAGGTTTTATCGCCAGCCGGGAGCACTGATGCGCGGTGCTGTCATCCGGTATGCGCCCCGGAGTTTTCTGACTGCGTGCCCCGGAATAAGCCATTCTGTACGTTTTTAATTAACCAACTCCGGGCAATATCCTGATAAACGGGTGCTGTCGGGAACATGACTGAAAAACGCAAAGATCAGGATGAAACCGCTGTTGCGCGGCGATCGGTCATTTCGCTACGGATCGGTTATATCGTTTCGCTGAGCGCTCTCGCTGTGGTTTGCACGTTCTTTTTCTCCCAGCAAAGCGCACGCAACCAGGTGATCCAGCAGATTGGCAGTGTTGCTGCGGATTTTGCAGAAGTAGACCATGACTTGCGTGCCATCGCGGACCGTAGCGAACGACTGGCGCAGACCTATGTGAACTATCAGGCATTCGTCGATAAAAGGCTTGATGGGGCGACGCTTGCCGAGAAACGGAAAATCCGCGAGAATCAGACCGTGGATCCAGATATCGTTTCGGCGATTTCGAGCTTGCGTTTCCGGTTTGAAAGAGCCCGGTGGAAGATCAAGCATCTGAGCGACAAATGGGCCGAGTTACCGGCCGATCTGACAAAGTCGATCCAGATGCGGTCTCGCTATATGACCAGCGAAGACGCATTTCTCAACCACAAGCTGATGCTTGATGCCAGCCGCCTGGACAAGGCGCGGACGAAAAAGGACATGTACTGGGCTGGCCGTGAAATCACCGCATTGTTTGCAGAGGTGATCCAGCCCTCAAATCTTTTCGTGCACGAACAGTTCAGAGATTACCTGGCCGCCCAATCGCTGGAACTTGGTGAGCTGCTGCAGCGCTACCTGCTTGCAACGTTCGGTATTCTGCTGGTTCTGGGACTTGGTGTCTTCGTGCCCATTGACGTCATTATTCGCCAGATGATCAAACGGTTGCAGGACAAGACCGCCGAGATCGACGCGGCTCTGACCAAAGCCCAAATGGGGGATCGTGCGAAGTCGGAGTTTCTTGCGACGATGAGCCATGAGATCAGGACGCCAATGAACGGTGTTTTGGGCATGGCAGAACTGCTGACCCGCACCGAGCTCGATACGAGGCAGCGCACCTTTACCGATGTCATTCTGAAGTCCGGAAATGCACTTCTGGAGATCATCAATGATATTCTTGATTTCTCCAAGATCGATGCCGGCCAGCTGACGTTGAGCCCGAAGCCATTCAACCTGGTTGATACAACCGAGGATGTGGCGACGCTGATGTCGTCGCGTGTTGTCGAAAAAGACATAGAGCTGGTGGTCCGCATCGCGCCCGGCCTGCCGGAAAAGCTCATCGGGGATCCTGGAAGGATCAGGCAAATCCTGACCAATCTGGTCGGCAATGCCGTCAAGTTCACTGAACATGGCCACGTCATGGTCGACATCAACTGGCGCAAGGTCGACTCTGTCACGACGGCGGACCGGCTGGCGATTTCGATCGATGTGCGGGATACCGGGATCGGCATTCCTGCCGACAAACAGGACGCAATCTTCGAAAAATTCAGCCAGGTCGACGGATCTTCGACCAGGAAGCATGAAGGCACCGGGCTTGGCCTGGCAATCGCCACGCGCCTGGTTGAGCTGATGGGCGGAAAGATCGAACTTCAAAGCGAAGTCGGCGTCGGCTCCACTTTCAGCTTTACCGTCGAAATGGATGTTGACGGGCAGAGCTCCGTTCCGGCGGAGACGCCGAACAATCTGTTGCCGGGCCGCCGGATCTTGGTCATCGACGACAATGCAATCAACCGGATGATCCTGACCGAACAGATCCGCGATTGGGGATTTGACTGCGTGGCAGTGGAGGGCGGCGAGATCGGCCTTGATCTGCTGCGTCATGCCCGCTCCAGCCTCGGGATAGGCATTGACCTCGTGGTGCTTGATTTCCAGATGCCGGGCATGTCAGGCGCTGAAGTTGCGCAGGCCATCAGGTCCGACCCACTGATAGCCGACACGCCGATCCTTGTGCTGTCATCGGTCGATCAGGCCGATCAGCTCTCAGCACTCAATCATCTCGGTATCTTTGCGCAGCTGACCAAACCTGTCCGGACAGCGCAATTGCGCAAGACCGTGGAGACGGCATTGCGCCAGCCGACCATTGCTCCCAAAGGCCGGCTGCCGGCCGCTGCAACGCCTCATGAGCACAGCTCCAGCCAAACCATCAAACCTGTACCACCTGCTGCGGTCTCCCCGGCAAAGCCGGCTGCCGTTGAGCGGACCGAGCCGCTGGTGCTGGTGGCTGAGGACAATCCGATCAACCAGATCGTGTTCCAGCAGACCCTCGAAGGGCTGGGCCTTACCCACAGCCTCGCCACCAACGGTCTTGAGGCAGTCAGAATGTGGGGGGAGCTCCGGCCAACCCTGGTGCTGATGGATGTCTCGATGCCGGAGATGAATGGGCTGGAAGCCACTGTCGAGATCCGGGCCATTGAAGCGCGGGAGGCGCTGGTGCCGACGCCAATCATCGCCGTGACGGCACATTCGCTGAAAGGCGATGAAGATCGCTGTCTCGCCGCCGGCATGGATGACTATCTCTCCAAGCCAATTTCACCGGAAAAGCTTGGTGCAATGATCGACCGCTGGCTACCCAGGCCGCATATTCAGGAAAAGTCAGCCTGATCCGGCGCCCGATTGACTGACCGGCTCTAGGCGGGTTTGCCGAACCGCTTCTCGATATAGTCGGCGACCATTGCCTGAAAATCTTCCGCAATGTTGGGGCCACGCAGGGTCGCGGCTTTCTTGCCGTCTATGAATATCGGGGCTGCCGGGCTCTCGCCCGTGCCTGGCAGCGAAATGCCGATGTCGGCATGTTTGGATTCGCCGGGGCCGTTGACGATGCAGCCCATGACCGCGACCTGCAGGCCCTCGACACCGGGATATTTGTCGCGCCAGAGCGGCATGTTGCGTCTGAGATCATCCTCGATGGTGCGGGCAAGCTGCTGGAACACGGTCGACGTGGTGCGTCCGCAGCCGGGGCAGGCGGCAACCACCGGCACGAACTGCCGGAAACCCATGACCTGCAGCAGTTCCTGGGCAACGATGACTTCGCGGGTGCGGTCGCCGCCGGGTTCAGGCGTCAGCGAAACCCTGATGGTGTCGCCGATGCCGGCCTGAAGCACGATGCCCATGGCCGCCGACGAGGCGACAATGCCTTTCGAGCCCATGCCGGCTTCGGTCAGGCCCAGATGCAGCGCATGGTCGGAACGGCGGGCAAGTTCGGAATAGACGGCGATCAGATCCTGCACCTGACTGACCTTGGCCGAGAGGATGATGCGGTTGCGCTCGAGCCCGGTTTCCTCGGCCAGTGCAGCCGAATGAAGGGCAGACTGGATGATCGCCTCACGGGTCACGTCCCGGGCCGAGAGCGGCGAGCCGTTTTCGGCGTTCTGATCCATCAGGCGGGTCAGCAGAACCTGATCAAGCGACCCCCAGTTGACACCGATGCGGACCGGCTTGGAATAGCGGATCGCCATCTCGATGATTTCGATGAACTGCCGGTCTTTCTTGTCCTTGAAGCCGACATTTCCCGGATTGATGCGGTATTTGGCCAGCGCTTCGGCGCAGGCCGGATGATTGGCCAGCAGGGTGTGCCCGATATAGTGAAAATCGCCGACCAGCGGCACATCGAGACCGAGCCGCTCCAGCCGCTCGCGGATTTTCGGAACCGCAGCGGCACTTTCGTCGCGGTCAACGGTGATGCGGACAATTTCGGATCCGGCTTTGTGAAGGGCTGCGACCTGGGCCACGGTGGCGTCGATATCGGCGGTGTCGGTGTTGGTCATCGACTGCACCACCACCGGGGCGCCGCCGCCAACCAGAACGCCGCCGACATCGACCGCGACACTCGCGCGGCGGGCTTGCGGGGCAACAAACGGGGACATGGACATCGGGGCCTCGGCTTGCAATTTGCGGAACGCAGGGAGCTTTCAGGATGGGACTACCTAAAACCGTTCATCTTTAAATGGAAGCAGTTTGATAATGACAGTTTGTCTAGACGCTGTTGAGCCGCCAGACAGATCTGTTCAGCGCGGCTGCAAGGGCGACCCAGACGGCGTAGGGTGCAAACAGCAGGGCCGCGAGCGGTGAGACCGTGCTGGCGACGGCGATATAGGCAAGGATAGTCAGCAGCAGCAGGCAGATGTCGACAAAGGCCAGATCCATGCGATGGAGGCCGAAAAACAGCCACGACCAGGCCGCGTTGAAGACGAGTTGCGCAAGCCACAGGCCCATGGCGATGCCTGATCCCTGAACCTGCCACACAAGCCAGCCGGAGACGCCGATGGCGATGTAGAGAAGGCTCCAGACCAGCGGGAAAGCCCAGTTGGGCGGAGTCCAGGACGGACGCTGGAGACCGCGATACCACTCTCCCGGCTTGAACAGCGCACCGGTCGATGCGGTTGCAAGAACGAGAACGGCAATGATGATGGCGGACATGATGAACTCCCGTCCTGGTCCAAAACTGGTGCGGACAGCCGGTGGAGCCGGCGCTTCCGTGTCCGCCACAGGTAGTGGCGCGGTGGGCTATTACCAGTGCATGTCGGGAGTGTTTGCCCGCAGACCGCAGCAAGCTTCCGCCTGCGATGCAATGATCGTAGTGTTCACTTGCGCGCCGGTTGATCAGGATCATTGTCCAGAGAAGCTTGATCGGCCAAATTCAACACCTGATTTGATGGGGATGGAGGGGACATCATGACCAACAAGACGGGCGGAACGGCTGAAGGCAATTCGATGGGAGCGCCGCAAATCCGTGTTCTGTCTATTGATGATGTGCGCGCGAGCCTGAAGGACGGTTGGGAGGATTTCAAGGCGCAGCCGGGATATGGCCTGTTTTTCGGTGGCATCTACATGCTCGGGGGCTTGCTGATCCTCGGATTTCTCACCCGCATCGGCTCGCCCTGGATGATCATTCCGCTGGCCATCGGATTTCCGTTGCTCGGGCCGTTCGTCGCGGTGGGGCTGTATGAGGTCAGCCGCCGCCGGCGGATGGGCGAACCCATCACGGCAAAGGGTGTTCTGGCACAGGTGTTTTACCAGCGCGAGCGTCAGCTTGGCTGGATGGCCTTTGTCGTGATGTTTATCTTCTGGATATGGATTTACCAGGTGCGATTGCTGTTCGCGCTGTTTCTGGGTTTCAAGTCGTTTTCGAGCTGGGACCGCTTTGCCGAGATCGTGCTGTCGACACCGGAAGGCTGGGGATTCTTGATGGTCGGCACCGTTGTCGGGGCTTTTCTGGCGACAGTCCTGTTTTCAACCACGGTGATCGCCCTGCCACTGCTGGCCGAGCGTGAGGTGGACTTCGTCACGGCCATGATCACCAGCATTGCCACGGTTGTGAAAAATCCGGTGCCAATGCTCGGGTTTGGTCTTGTGGTTGGTGTTTGCACGCTTGCGGCGCTGGTTCCGGTTTTCGCCGGGTTGTTGCTGGTGCTGCCGGTGCTGGGGCATGCGACCTGGCATCTTTACCGCCGGGCAACTTCGCCGGCGTGAGCTGCCGTCAGGTGCAGGACAGTTGCCGGATGACCGGCTGACACAGATCGGGATTGCCGCCGCAGCAGTCCTCAAGCAGGAAGCCGAGAAGTCCGCTGATGCCTGAATGATCTGCGTGGTAACGCACGTTACGGCCGTCGCGCTCGCGCCGGACCAGTCCCGCCTTGAGCAAGATACCGAGATTGGTCGACATGGTGTTCTGGCGGACATTCAAGCGTTCGCCGATGTCACCGGAGGTCATGCCCTCGGGCCCTGCGGTTACCAGAAGCCGGAACACGGCAAGCCGGGTTTCCTGACTGAGTGCCGAAAAGGCGTCCAATGCGGTTTGCTGATCCATATGCGATGGGTATTTGATGCCGTCGCTTTGCGCAAGCGTGCGTGTTGTCCTGAGGCTCAAAGCCTGGCGTGGTCCTATCTGCCTTGCAGATTGTTCCAGTGGATGTCCTCGAGGGCCTGCATGCGCGCGCGGGCGCTGTCGGACTGGCCGCGGGAAACACGGTCGATCAGCGCCTCGGCGAGCGCCATCAGGGTGACGCTCGAATCCCAGGTGCGGTTGGCGTCAACGACGCAGGGCAGCACCACGCGCGCCGAGCGGGCGATTGGCGACAGCCAGGGATCGGTGATCAGCAGGATGCGGGCCTTGCGTTCGACCATGAGTTCGGCCAGCCGTACCAGATCGGATTGATAGCGGCGGATGTCGAAGAACACCGCGACATCTCCGGGCCGGACGTCGAGCAGCTGGTCACGCCAGGTGGAGGTCTGGCCGCTGAAATGCCTTACATTGGGGCGGATGATCTTCAGATGTGCGGCCAGGTAGGCGGCGATTGAATCGGTGAACCGGCCGCCGAGCAGATAGACGGTGGATTTCTGATCCGAGAGCAGATCGCAGGCGGCCTCGAATTCGCTTTCCGGCACGGCTTTCAAGGTGGCGTCGAGATTTGCGGCAATGGTTGCGAAACTGGCCTTGAGCGCAGGGTTGTCGATAACGGGCCCGGTGCTGCGGGCGCGTTCAAGCGGTGACATGAGCTGTGCCTGCACATCGCTGCGCAGCACACGCTGGAAATCGGGATAGGAGTCGAAGCCGAGCCGGGCGACAAAGCGCAGCACCGTCGGGGCACTGGTTCCGGCAAGCGCTGCAAGTTCGGCGATGGTCGACAGTCCGATGCTGGGATAGTTGGCGAGAAACGCATGGGCTATTTTCTTCTCGGCGCCCGGCAATGTGCCGAGCGCTGCCTGAACCTGTTCACGTATGGCCATTCCGGGTCCCCCGTTTTGGATCTGAGCAAGATGTAATAAAAATTACAGGATTGACAAAGATGGGGCAATCCTAATCAATGTTACTAACACGAAAATCCTGACGCCGTTGCCGGGGAACCGCTGCCACAATGAACGACGATACGCTGATCGAACAATCAGAAGGGCCGGTTGTTGCCGTCCACCGTCCCGACGGGGCATGCGAGATCGTGCTGATCTGTGAACATGCGTCGAAGACGCTGCCGAAATCGCTCGGCACCATGGGACTCGACGAGGTCAAGCTTGCAAGCCACATCGCCTGGGACATCGGTGCCCAGCGCGTCGCAGAGATGCTGTCGGACCGGTTTGATGCGACGCTGGTGTCGCAGCGGTTTTCGCGGCTGGCCTATGATTGCAACCGGCCGCCGGAAGCGGATGGCGCTTATCCCGAGCGCAGCGAAATCTACGATGTGCCGGGCAATGTGGGACTCAGCGCCAGCGAAAAGGCGCGCCGGGCTGACGCATTGTATCATCCGTTCCATCAGGCCATCGACACGCTGCTCGATGCGCGACTGGCGGCGGGGCGCCCTGTGGTCCTGGTGACGGTTCATTCCTTCACGCCAGTCTATTTCGGTACGCGGCGCGAAGGGCATCTGGGTATCCTGCATGATCAGGACAGCCGGCTGGCTGACGTCATGATTGATGCATCTGCCGCGCTGGAGCTGGATCAGGTTTTGCGCAACTATCCCTATGGTCCGCAGGACGGTGTGACCCACACGCTGCAGCGGCATGGATTGACCAGACAAATAGCCAACGTCATGCTTGAGATCCGCAACGATCTCATTTCCGATGATGCCGGCCAGACGGCCTGGGCCGGGCGCATCGCGGAACTTCTTGAAATGTCGCTTGAGCGGTTGAACAGGGGAAGGCAGTCATGATGACGCGTGAATGTGCCAATCCGGCCTGCCGGCAGGATAGGACAAATGATACGGGGGATGCCGGGGCATGAGGTTTCTTGAAACCTATATTCGCGCGGTCGACGCCTTCAACCGGCGTGTCGGTCGATTTGCGATGTATCTGATCTTCGTTCTGATGGGTGTACTGTTCTGGTCGTCGATCTCCAAATATGCCGGCTCTCCGGCACTGTGGACGCTGGAATTGGCCCAGTTCATCATGGTTGGCTACTATCTGCTCGGCGGGGCGTACTCGATGCAGATGGGTGATCATGTGCGCATGGACCTGGTTTATGGCGCATGGTCTCCGCGCCGCAAGGCGGCGATTGATTCGGTCACGGTTCTGTTTCTGATCTTCTATCTCTGTGTGCTGCTCTATGGTGGAATTTCGAGCACCACCTATGCCATCGAATATAGCGAGCGGGCGCATTCGGTGTGGCGGCCCTACATGTGGCCGGTCAAGGCCGTTGCCGTTATCGGCGTCCTGCTGATGCTGCTGCAGACCATTGCCGAATTGTTCCGGGACATTCTTTTTCTGCGCGGCGTCAGCGTCAACCATGCAAGTGAGGCAGGCCTTTGAGCTACGAACTAATCGCTCTGTTCATGTTCGCCTCGATGATGGCGCTGCTGCTGACCGGGCAGCGGGTGTTTGGTGTCATCGGAGCAGTCGCGGTGATCGCGGCGCTGCCTCTGTGGGGCACCGGAGGCGTGGAAATCGCCTTCGCGCAGTCGATCAAGCTGATGAAATGGTATCCGCTGCTGACGCTGCCGATGTTCATTTTCATGGGCTACATGCTGTCGGAAAGCCGGATCGCGGATGATCTCTACCGGATGTTCCATGTCTGGTTCGGCCCGGTGCCGGGTGGCCTTGCCATCGGCACGATCTTCCTGATGGTGGTGATATCGGCGATGAACGGGCTGTCGGTTGCCGGCATGGCGATTGGCGCCACCATCGCGCTGCCGGAACTGCTCAAGCGCAATTACGACAAGGTGATGATCACCGGGGTGATCCAGGGCGGGTCATCGCTCGGCATCCTGATTCCGCCATCGGTGGTGCTGGTGCTTTACGGTATGATTGCGCGGCAACCGGTCAGCCAGCTGTGGCTTGCCGGGGTGTTTCCCGGCCTGCTGATGGCCGGATTGTTTATCCTCTATATTTTCGTGCGCTGCCAGTTGCAGCCGCATCTCGGACCGCCGCTTCCCAAGGAGGAGCGTGACGCGATCACCTGGAAAGAGCGGATCAGCCTGCTCAGGGCCGGCTTCCTGCCGTTCATGATCTTCTTCCTGATGAACGGCCTGTTCCTGATGGGCTACACCAGCCTGGTGGAAAGTTCCGCCGTGGGTGCGGTTGCCTCGATGGCCGCCGCCTTGATCAAGGGACGCCTGAACCGCGAGGTGATGGAAAATGTTATGCGCAAAACGCTGGGCATCTCCTGCATGTTCATGTGGATCATCCTGGCCGCACTTTGCTTCGGAGCGGTATTTGACGGTCTGGGCGCGGTGCGTGCCATCGAGAACTTCTTCCTCGGGCAGCTGGGGCTGGAGCCCTGGCATGTGCTGATCCTGATGCAGCTGAGCTTCCTGCTGATGGGCACCTTCCTGGACGACACGGCCATGCTGGTGATCGTTGCGCCGCTCTATGTGCCGCTGGTCAAGATCCTCGGCTTCGATCTGGTCTGGTACGGCGTGCTCTACACGATCACCTGTCAGATCGCCTACATGACGCCGCCCTTCGGCTACAATCTGTTCCTGATGCGCGCCATGGCGCCGCCGGAGATCAAGCTGCGTCATATCTATCAATCCGTCATTCCCTTCGTCGCGGTCATGTTGCTCACATTGGTGATCGTGATGATGTTCCCGGAAATCGCATTGTGGCTGCCGGAGCAGTTCCGTGGCCAGCTCCGGGGCTGACGTGGGCAAAACCGAAGAAGACAAAACCAAAAAGGAGAACAGCATGAGCAATCTCAAGAGGCGTCAATTTCTCACCAAGGCCGGTGTTGCCGCCGGCGCTGCCGCCGGTTCAACACTTGCGGCTCCCGCTGCCGTCGCGCAGGAGCCGATCCGCTGGCGCATGCAGACCTATGCCGGTGCAACACTGGGCCAGTATGTCACACAGCCTTTCGTCGATGCCTTCAACAAGGCTGCCAATGGCGAAATGGTGATCGAACTGTTCTTTGCCGACCAGATCGTCCCGACCGGCGAATTGTTCCGCGCCATGCAGGCCGGAACCATCGACGCCGTCCATTCGGATGACGATTCAATGGCGTCACCGGTTGAAGTGGGTCTGTTCGGCGGTTATTTCCCGTTCGCCACCCGCTCGATCCTCGACGTCCCGGTGTTGTTCCAGCAGTACGGCCTGGCTGACATCTGGCGCGAAGCCTATTCCGGAACCGGCGTTGTCTGGCTTTCGGCAGCGGGCCAGGATCCGTGCAACTTCAACACCAAGAAGGAAATCAAGAGCGTTGCCGATCTTGATGGCCTCAAGCTCTACACCTTCCCGACGGCCGGCCGCTTCCTCACCCAGTTCGGTGTGGTTCCGGTGTCGATCCCTTACGAAGATGCGGAAGTTGCGGTTCAGACCGGCGAACTCGACGGCATGTCCTGGTCGGGCATCACCGAAGACTACACCGTCGGCTGGGCCGATGTGACCGACTACTTCCTGACCAACAACATCTCGGGTGCGTGGATCGGTTCCTGGTTTGCCAATGAGGAAAAGTGGAACGCCCTGCCGGAGCACCTCAAGGCGCTCTACATCTCCTGCATGGAAGCAACGCACACCTTCCGTAACCAGTGGTACTGGGGCGGCGAAGCCAAGCTGCGCGCCACCGGCGACAAGCTCGAGCTGCGTTCGGTGCCTGCTTCCGACTGGAAGCAGGTCGAAGATGCGGCTGTGAAGTTCTGGGATGAAGTGGCCGCGGAAAGCGAAACCAAGGCCAAGGTCATCTCGATCTTCAAGGAATACAACGGCGTGATCAACAAGGCCGGCTTCCCTTACGGCGAAAGCTGAGCCGCAGCATCTTGCGTTTCTGCCTCCCGGCTTGCGCCGGGGGGCAGATTGGCGCTACAGCGCCTCCCAAATCCCAGCCCTCAGGGGCCGCTTATCAGGATCAGAACACATGGCCGGAAACCTTACATTTGATGCATTGAAATCTGCTGCCAAATCGGGCGACATCGACACCGTGCTGGTGTGTTGCGTCGACATGCAGGGCCGGCTGATGGGCAAGCGGTTCCATGTGCAGAACTTCATCGATTCCAGCCATGAAGAAACCCATTGCTGCAACTACATGCTGGCGACCGACATCGAAATGGCGACGCCGGACGGCTATGCAACCACCAGCTGGCGCGCGGGTTATGGCGACTATGTGATGAAGCCTGATCTTTCCACCATGCGCCGCGTGCCCTGGCTTGAAGGCACCGCCATGGTGCTGTGCGATCTGCTCGATCATCACACCCACGAGCCGGTGCCGCAGTCGCCGCGGCAGATCCTGAAAGTCCAGATCGCCCGGCTCAAGGCGCTTGGCTATGACGCGATGATGGCCACCGAGCTCGAGTTTTTCCTGTTTGAGCAAAGCTTCCGCGACCTGGCCCAATCGGGCTACCGCGAGCTGACGCCGATCAGTGCCTATAACGAAGATTACCACATCCTGCAGACGACCAAGGAAGAGGGCATCATGCGCCCTATCCGTAATCATCTTTTCGCGGCCGGCATTCCCATCGAGAACTCCAAGGGTGAGGCCGAAACCGGTCAGGAAGAGCTCAATATCCGTTACGCGGAAGCACTCGATTGTGCCGATCACCACACCATCGCCAAGCATGCGGTCAAGGAGATCGCCTGGGCACAGGGCCGTTCTGTGACGTTCCTGCCGAAGTGGAACCCGAAAAAGGTCGGATCCTCTTCGCATGTTCACATGTCGCTGTGGAGCGGCAAGACCCCGGCCTTCCGTGACGAGAACGGCGAACACGGAATGTCCGATCTGATGCGGCACTTCATGGCCGGGCTGATCGAATACGCGTCCGATTACACCTGGTTCATGGCGCCCTATGTCAACAGCTACAAGCGGTTCATGAAGGGCAGCTTCGCGCCGACCCGCACGGTCTGGTCGGTCGATAACCGCACTGCCGGCTTCCGCCTGTGCGGCGAAGGCACGAAAGCGGTTCGCGTCGAGTGCCGTATCGGCGGTTCGGACATGAATCCCTATCTCGCCCAGGCGGCATTGCTGGCAGCGGGTATCAAGGGCATCGAGGACAAGCTGGAGCTGGCGCCTCCGACCGGTGGCGACATTTACGAGAACGCGGATGCCAAGCACATACCCTCGACGCTTCGCGCCTCGACGGAAACTCTGCGCAACTCGAAGATGCTGCGCGACGCCATGGGCGATGCTGTGGTTGACCACTATGTGCGCTGCGCCGAATGGGAACAGGAAGAGTTCGACAAGGCGGTGACCGACTGGGAAATTGCCCGCGGTTTCGAGCGCGCCTGACAAGCAAGACAACCATATGAGTGTTGGCTGGCGCCGCACATGCCAATGGCGGGCCGCCTGAAGGAGACCAAGCAATGAGCAGTTTGAAACTGATATCGCCGGTTGACGGGTCGGTCTATGCCGAACGCCCGGTCATGGGTATCGACGACGCGGCAGCAGCTGTCGCCCGGTCGCGCAAGGCGCAGAAGGACTGGGCCAGGCGGCCGCTGGAAGAGCGCATCGCGCTGGTCAAAGCCGGTGTCGCCCGGCTCAACGAAATGAGCGACGAAGTCGTGCCGGAACTGGCCTGGATGATGGGCCGCCCGGTCCGCTATGGCGGCGAGTTCGGCGGTGTCAATGAACGCACCAATTACATGGCCGGGATCGCCGCACGGGCGCTGGCGCCGATCGAGATCGAGAATTCGGCACAGTTTGAACGCCGCATCGAGCATGTTCCGCATGGCGTTGTCTTTGTCGTTGCACCCTGGAACTACCCGTATATGACCGCGATCAACACGGTTGCTCCTGCGCTGATTGCCGGCAACACCGTGGTGCTCAAGCACGCAACGCAGACGCTGCTGGTCGGCGAACGCATGGTCCGCGCCTTCACCGAGGCCGGATTGCCGGAAGACGTGTTCATCAATCTGTTTCTGGATCACCCGGGAACGGAAAAATTAATTTCGGCCGGAAGCTTCAACTTCATCAACTTCACCGGATCCGTCGGTGGCGGCAAGGCGATCGAGCGGGCGGCTGCCGGAACCTTTACCGGTCTCGGGCTCGAACTCGGCGGGAAGGATCCCGGCTATGTGATGGAAGACGCTGATCTTGACTGGGCGGTTGATACGCTGATGGACGGAGCCATGTTCAATGCCGGGCAGTGCTGCTGCGGTATCGAGCGGCTCTACATCGCGCGCCCGCTCTACGATGCCTTTGTCGAGAAGGCCGCCGCCTGGGTCTCGTCGGGTCTCAAGCTTGGCAATCCGCTTGAGCAGGAGACAACCATCGGGCCGATGGCCAATGTGCGTTTCGCCCAGGAGGTCCGCGCCCAGACCGCGGAAGCCATTGCCAGCGGCGCGCGGGGGCTGATCGATCCGAAACTCTATCCCGCCGATGATGGCGGCGCCTATCTGATGCCGCAGGTGCTGGTCGATGTGACTCACGACATGCGGGTGATGCGCGACGAGAGCTTCGGTCCTGTGGTCGGCATCATGCCGGTCGACAGCGACGAGGAAGCGCTGGCGCTGATGAATGATTGCCAGTTCGGTCTGACCGCTTCGCTGTGGACCAACGACACCGAGCGCGCCGCCCGCATCGGCGACGAGATCGAAACCGGTACTGTTTTCATGAACCGGGCCGACTATCTCGATCCGGCGCTGTGCTGGACCGGCTGCAAGGCCACCGGCCGCGGCGGCTCGCTGTCGGAAATCGGCTTCCAGAACCTTACCCGTCCAAAATCCTATCATCTGAGAAAGAAATCCGCATGAGCCCGCGCGCCAACTGGTCCTATCCCACCGCAATCCGTTTTGGCGCAGGGCGCATTTCGGAGCTTGCCGAAGCCTGTGCTGCAGCCGGCATGAAAAAGCCGCTTCTGGTCACGGACCGGGGGCTGGCCTCGCTGCCGATCACATCCAATGCGCTTGATCTTCTGGAGGCCGCAGGGCTTGGCCGTGCGATGTTCGCCGAAGTTGATCCCAATCCGAACGAGAAGAACCTCGAAGCCGGTGTTGCGGTGTTCAAGGCCGGTGGCCATGACGGTGTCATCGCTTTTGGTGGCGGGTCGGGCCTTGATCTGGGCAAGCTGATCGCGTTTCAGGCAGGCCAGAGCCGTCCGGTCTGGGATTTCGAGGATATCGGCGACTGGTGGACCCGCGCCAATGGTGACGCCATCGCGCCGATCATAGCGGTACCGACAACCGCAGGCACAGGCTCGGAAGTCGGCCGCGCCGGGGTGCTGACCAACTCGGTCACCCACGTCAAGAAGATCATCTTTCATCCGAAGCTGCTTCCCGCGGTCACCATCTGTGATCCCGAACTGACTGTCGGCATGCCGAAGATCATCACCGTGGGCACCGGCATGGATGCGTTTGCGCATTGCCTGGAGGCCTATTCATCGCCGTTCTACCATCCGATGAGCCAGGGTATCGCGCTTGAGGGCATGCGGCTGGTCAAGGAAAACCTGCCGCTGGTGGTCGCCGACGGTTCCAACATAGCGGCCCGCGCCGAGATGATGAGTGCGGCGGCGATGGGTGCTGTTGCCTTCCAGAAGGGACTCGGCGCCATTCATGCGCTGTCGCACCCGATCGGGGCGGTCTACAACACTCACCACGGCATGACCAATGCGGTGGTGATGCCTCCGGTGCTGGTGATGAACCGCCCGGTGATCGAAGACCGGATCGCGCGTGCCGCAGCCTATATGGGTATCGACGGCGGCTTCGATGGTTTCTACGCCTATGTGCTGAAGCTTCGCACCGATCTGGGTGTGCCGGACAAGCTGGCAGATCTTGGCGTCGGGCGTGACCGGATCGACGAGATGACGGCCATGGCGCTGGAAGATCCGAGCGCCGGCGGCAATCCTGTGACGCTGACGACCGAAAACACCAGGGCGCTTTTCGAGGCCTGTATCTGAGCTTCAAGCGACAGTCGCCGCATTGCTTCAAGCTGTTTCAGCGCCGCGCCTCCAATTGGAGGCGCGGCGTTTTCATGTTGTATTGTCGCGGACAGGCCTGGGATAAATCCGGAACCTGGTATTGCGGGTTGGTTCTGTGTGATGCGTCTCGCGGGCTCAACGCTGCATAAAATTTGTACGTACTGGGCGTTTTCGCGTCACCAAGCCGCAAGAAAAATTTAAGGTGACTGCGAGATTTAGTATTACATTGCCTTTGTGAACCTGTTTTTACTAAAAATTCTACTGCTTTTTAATTAAAATACGCGATTTAGATACTCTGGAGTTTGCCATGTTAATGAACGCCGTTCTGCAATTTCTTGATACAAAGAGAAACGAAGAAGAAGGCGCAGAGAGCATCCGTGCGCGAATCACCAATGTTATAAACGGGCTGGGCTTTGACTACTTCACTCTTGTCCGGCATCCGGGACCTGAGAGTCAGGCCTCCGATATCATGCTTGAAGGGAAATGGCCGAAGGGTTGGCCCGAGCTCTATGTGAAGCGCAAATATGCAGCGGTTGACCCGACCATCAGATATCTCGGGCACAGCCAGTGCGGCTATCGCTGGCGTGAGTCGATGGAGGCTTTCAAGGAAGATTCGCATCACAAGCGCATGGAACGCATGATGGTGGATGCGCGGCGCTTTGGTCTTGAAGACGGATATGTTTTTCCGGTCCACGGGCGTCGTGGCCTTGTCGGTGTGCTGACGGTTGCAGGCCGCCCGATTGAGCTGTCCCCATCGCAGATGTCGATGATGGATGCGTTGTCCAAAAAGGCATTCTGGGAGTTGCTTGAAGCTCTTGACCCGGCGGCGCACGAGCGTCTCAGCCGGCCGGTCACCTTGCCGTTGACCCGCCGCGAGATGGAAACCCTGGAATATCTGGGTCACGGCATGACCTCGAACGAGATGGGTGCGACGCTCGGCCTTTCGGCCCACACGGTCGACTGGTACATGAACGGCATCCAGGAAAAATTGCAGGCCAAGAACCGTCATCATGTGGTGGCGATCGCATTCAGGCTCGGTCTCATCTCTTAGAGGCGATTACAATGGATGGTTATTGGATGAGCACACCATTTCGCCAGGCTTGGACGTCTTTTCCGCGCCAGCTTCGTCAAAGTCCTCGCACGATGCGCGGCATCGCGCTTGCGGTTTTTCCTCGCTGACACGAAAAATCCTGCCCATCAAATCGCTTCCAGCTAAAGATGACCGGCTCCAATTTGCACTGCAGCAAAACAGACGCTAATGATTGAAAGCGGGGTTGTTACCGGCCCCGGTTTCTTCGCCCAAACCCGGGAGCCTCTCTGTGCCGATTTCCAAGATTCTTGTCGCCAACCGTTCGGAAATTGCCATTCGCGTGTTTCGCGCAGCCAACGAGCTGGGCATGAAGACCGTCGCGATCTGGGCCGAGGAAGACAAGCTCGCCCTGCACCGGTTCAAGGCGGATGAATCCTACCAGGTGGGACGCGGTCCGCATCTGGCGCGGGATCTGGGCCCCATCGAAAGCTACCTGTCGATTGACGAGGTGATCCGGGTGGCGAAACTGTCGGGCGCAGACGCGATCCATCCCGGTTACGGGCTGCTGTCGGAGAGCCCCGAATTCGTTGACGCCTGCGATGCCGCCGGGATCATCTTCATCGGTCCGCGGGCCGAAACCATGCGCCGGCTTGGCAACAAGGTTTCCGCTCGCAATCTTGCCATCGAAATCGGCGTCCCGGTGGTGCCGGCAACCGAACCGCTGCCCGACGACATGGCTGAAGTGGCGCGGATGGCCGACGAAATCGGCTATCCGATCATGCTGAAGGCCTCCTGGGGCGGCGGCGGCCGTGGCATGCGCGCCATCCGTGATCCGAAAGATCTGGCCCGCGAAGTGGTGGAGGCCAAGCGTGAAGCGATGGCGGCCTTCGGCAAGGACGAGGTCTATCTTGAAAAGCTGGTGGAGCGGGCGCGCCACGTCGAAAGCCAGATCCTTGGCGACACCCACGGCAACGCCGTGCATCTTTTCGAGCGGGACTGCTCGGTGCAGCGCCGCAACCAGAAAGTCGTCGAGCGCGCACCGGCACCTTATCTGACCGAAGCTCAACGCCAGGAACTCGCGGCCTATTCGCTGAAAATCGCCAATGCCACCAGCTATGTCGGTGCAGGCACGGTCGAATATCTGATGGATATCGACACCGGCGCCTTCTATTTCATCGAGGTCAATCCGCGCATCCAGGTCGAGCACACGGTGACCGAGGAAGTAACCGGCATCGATATCGTCAAGGCACAGATTCACATTCTGGAAGGCGAAGTCATCGGCACACCGGCGTCGGGCGTGCCGCCACAGTCTGAAATCCGGCTCAATGGCCACGCGCTGCAGTGCCGCATTACCACGGAAGATCCCGAACAGAATTTCATTCCCGACTACGGCCGTATCACGGCCTATCGCGGTGCCACCGGTTTTGGCATCCGGCTTGATGGCGGTACGGCCTATTCCGGTGCGGTCATCACCCGCTTCTATGATCCGCTTCTGGAAAAGGTGACCGCCTGGGCGCCGACGCCGGAGGAGACAATCCACCGGATGGACCGGGCGCTGCGCGAATTCCGCATCAGGGGTGTGGCGACAAATCTGACCTTTCTGGAAGCCATCATCGGTCACCCGGAATTTCGCAACAACACCTACACGACGCGGTTTATCGACAGCACGCCGGAACTGTTCGAGCAGGTCAGGCGGCAGGACCGCGCCACCAAATTGCTGACTTATCTGGCAGATGTGACGGTCAACGGACATCCCGAGACAAAGGGCCGTCCGCTGCCGCTGGCTGATGCTGCGGCGCCGCGGGTCCCGCATGTCGAAGGCGATGTGCAGCCCGGCACCAAGCAATTGCTCGACGAGCTCGGCCCGAAGCCGTTCGCCGAATGGATGCGGGCGCAGAAGCGGGTGCTGATCACCGACACGACCATGCGCGACGGCCACCAGTCGCTGCTGGCCACCCGGATGCGCACACATGATATTGCGGCCATTGCAGGAACCTATGCGCGGGCATTGCCGGACCTTCTGTCGCTGGAATGCTGGGGCGGTGCGACCTTTGACGTATCAATGCGGTTTCTGACCGAGGATCCGTGGGAGCGTCTCGAACTGGTGCGGCAGGGCGCGCCCAATCTGCTGCTGCAGATGCTGTTGCGCGGCGCCAATGGCGTTGGCTACAAGAATTATCCCGACAATGTGGTCAAGCATTTCGTACGTCAGGCGGCGCAGGGCGGCATCGACCTGTTCCGAGTGTTCGACTGCCTCAACTGGGTCGAGAACATGCGTGTCTCGATGGATGCAGTGGCCGAAGAGAACAAGCTGTGTGAGGCGACGATCTGCTACACCGGCGATATCCTGAATTCGGCGCGGCCGAAATACGACCTGAAATACTATGCCGGCCTTGCGGCGGAGCTTGAAAAGGCCGGCGCACATATCATCGCGGTCAAGGACATGGCCGGATTGCTCAAACCAGCCGCAGCGCGGCAATTGTTCAAGGCCCTGCGCGAAGCCACCGACCTGCCGATCCATTTCCATACCCATGACACATCCGGAATTTCGGCCGCGACCGTACTGGCTGCGGTCGACAGCGGTGTTGATGCCGTGGATGCGGCGATGGATGCGCTGTCAGGCAACACCTCGCAGCCGTGTCTTGGCTCCATTGTCGAAGCACTCAAGGGTCATGAACGCGATCCCGGCCTTGATACAGAGTGGATCCGCCGGATTTCCTTTTACTGGGAGGCCGTGCGCAACCAGTATGCGGCGTTCGAAAGCGATCTCAAGGGACCGGCATCGGAAGTCTATCTGCATGAGATGCCGGGTGGGCAGTTCACCAATCTCAAGGAGCAGGCGCGCTCGCTGGGGCTGGAAACACGCTGGCATGAAGTGGCGCAGGCCTATGCCGATGCCAACCAGATGTTCGGCGATATCGTCAAGGTGACGCCGTCATCGAAGGTGGTCGGCGACATGGCGTTGATGATGGTCAGCCAGGATTTGAGCGTCGCCGACGTCGAAAGCCCGGGCAAGGACGTTTCCTTCCCTGAATCAGTGGTGTCGATGATGCGCGGCGATCTGGGTCAGCCGCCTGCCGGATGGCCGAAAGCCCTGCAGAGCAAGGTGCTCAAGGGAGAGGAAGCCTACACCGCGCGTCCCGGCTCCTTGTTGCCGGATGCCGACCTCAAGGCCGAGCGCGCAGATATCGAAGCCAAGCTGGAACGTGAGATCAGCGAGAACGAGTTTGCGTCCTACCTGATGTATCCGAAGGTGTTTACCGACTTCGCTCTGGCGGCCGAGACCTATGGCCCGGTCTCCATGCTGAACACACCCGCCTATTTCTACGGAATTCCGGTGGGTGGCGAGCTGTTCGTCGAGATCGAAAAAGGCAAGACGCTGGTGGTCCAGAACCTGGCCCAGGGCGAACCCGACGACAAGGGCATGGTCACCGTATTCTTCGAACTCAACGGCCAGCCGCGGCGGGTCAAGGTGCCGGACCGGGCGCATGGCGCATCGGGCTCGGCAGCGCGGCGCAAGGCGGAGCTCGGCAATGACGCGCATGTCGGCGCTCCGATGCCGGGTGTGATTTCGACCGTGGCGGTTGCTGCCGGGCAGGAGGTCACCGCTGGCGATGTGCTGGTGTCGATCGAGGCGATGAAAATGGAGACCGCGATCCATGCCGAGCGCGACGGGGTGCTGAGCGAGGTTCTGGTCAAGACCGGAGATCAGATCGACGCCAAGGATCTGCTTGTTGTCTATGCGTCTGGTGACTGATCATCATTAGGACTGGCGAATAAACCCGGCGGGGCGGCTTGCGCTCGGTGGATTGATTTCGCATTGTCGCCAGCGGCCGCGCCGGGGACGGAGTGCGGCTGGGACGAGACCCATTTCTTCACGCCGTCCATTGCTAAAACGAGGGGTTTCCCATGCTCGCCGCCATACCGCTAATGATTGTTCCGCTGATCGCCTACAATCTGGTCCTGATCGGGTTGATTGGTGGTGGCGTTGCCGGTCTGGGGTCCACGGTCACGTCATTGTCGATGATGTCGGGCGCGACGTGGGAAATGAGCCTGGGCGACGTGCTGATTGTGGTTTCACTGGTGCTGCTGTTTATCGAGGTGCTGAAAGCCACACGCACCGGACCGTGGTCGGTGATCGACCACATGCTCTCGATGCTGGTGTTCATCGCGTTTCTGGTTGAATTCCTGCTGGTGCGCGATGCCGCAACCCAGGTGTTTTTCATCCTGATGGTGATTGCGTTTGTCGATGTGATCGCCGGATTTTCCGTCTCGATCCGTTCGGCGGGCCGGGACGTTTCGATCGGGTTGTAACCCGGCGATCATGACTTCACTCGAAATTGTCAGCCTGCGTCGGCTGTGAAGCCTGCAGCTTCAATGCCTGTGATTGCGGCAAGTTCGTCATTGTCGGAAGTGTCGCCGGTGATCCCGACTGCGCCGATGATGCCGCCACTGCTGTCCTTGACCAGCACGCCGCCGGGAACGGCAACGATCTTGCCGCCGGAGACCGCTGAAAGGCCTTCCAGAAAATGCGGGCGGGTCTCGGCCTGGGTGTTGAGCCAGCGGGAGCCGACGCCAACCGCCAGCGCGCCGTAAGCCTTGCCGCTGGCAATCTCGAACCGCATCATCGATGCCCCGTCCTGACGCTGGAAGGCTTTGACATGGCCGCCGGCATCCAGCACCACCACGGCCAGAGGCTTGAGGCCGAGTTCTGCGCCCTTCGCGAGGGCTCCGGTGATGATCTCGAGTGCTTTGGCCAGGGATAGATCGGTCATGCTGAAAGCCTTTCAGGTCAATGTCAGAAACAGATCAGAAGCTTATAGGCCCTCGACCATGGGCAACGCCACCGGTTCTGCGGTGTTTGGCACCGGCTAGCTGTTTTTCCAAAACGGAAACAATAAAGCGCATTTTCGCCCGAGTGGGCAATCGCGCCGTGCAACCGCGGCCCGGACAAAGACAGGCATCGGGGGTCGTCGGATCAGCTGTCGATGGAGTTGATCTTGTCCTGCAGCTGCTTGAGCTGGGTCTTGAGATCGTCAATATCCTTGGAACTGCCCGACTTCTTCGGGGGCTCCTCGGAGGAGGTGGAATGCGCCAGCGCGAAGGGCGAGAACATCTGCATCGCCTTCTGGAACATTTCGGTATTGCGGCGAACCTGCTCCTCGACCAGCTGGATCGGCAACTGGATGTTGCGCGCGACCGGATTGTCGCCAAAGGATTTGGTGAGCTGTGCGCGCAGTTCATCCTGCTGCCCGGTCAGCGCCGACATCGAATGCTCGAGGTAACTGGGGACCACCATCTGCAACTGGTCGCCGTAAATCGCAATCAGCTGCCTCAGGAAAGAGACCGGCAGAAGCGTATTCCCGGTCTTGGATTCCTGTTCGAAAATGATCTGGGTAAGAACCGAATGGGTGATGTCATCGCCGCTCTTGGCGTCGAGGACGACAAAATCCTCGCCCTTCTTGACCATCACCGCCAGATCATCAAGCGTGACATAGGTGCTGGTGCCGGTGTTGTAGAGACGGCGATTGGCGTATTTCTTGATGGTAATGGTGCCAGTGTTCTTTGCCATTTTTCGCTCTCCTCAAAGGTCTCCCCAGACCCGAACCTCATCTTGTAGACCAAGACTGTAGGCGAAAACCGTTGATAAAGACAAATCCTTTGTGCAATGCGGCGAAGAGAGCCGGAAATCGTCAGACTATGGTTCTGATTAAACCGATTGCATGAAATTTTCGGCCTTCAGGCATTTGACAGGATCATCAAGCTCCGTCACGTTCGGAGCAACTCTTCACACTATAACATGACAGGGAAATCCATCATGAGCTCTATCGTTATTGCCAGCGCTGCCCGCACACCTGTCGGGTCCTTTAACGGCGCTCTGTCCTCCGTTGCGGCCCACGATCTGGGCGCGGTTGCCATCAAGGCGGCGCTCGAGCGTGCCGGCGTTGCGCCGCAGGACGTCGACGAAGTCATCCTCGGTCAGATCCTCTCGGCCGGTCAGGGACAGAACCCGGCGCGGCAGGCGGCCATGGCTGCCGGCATTCCGCAGGAAGCAACAGCCTGGGGCCTCAACCAGCTTTGCGGCTCGGGCCTGCGCGCTGTCGCGCTCGGCATGCAGCAGATTGCATCTGGCGATGCGAATATCATTGTTGCCGGCGGTCAGGAATCCATGTCGATGGCGCCCCATGCCATGCATCTGCGCAGTGGCGTGAAAATGGGCCCTGCCGGCATGGTCGACACCATGATGCATGATGCGCTGACCGATGCCTTCTACAATTACCTGATGGGCACAACAGCCGAAAATGTGGCCAAGCAGTGGCAGCTGTCGCGCGAAGAGCAGGACGCATTTGCGGTCAATTCGCAGAACAAGGCCGAAGCTGCGCAGAAGGCCGGCAAGTTCAAGGACGAGATCGCCGCGGTGACGATCAAGGGCCGGAAAGGCGACACGGTTGTCGAGGAAGACGAATATATCAAGCATGGCGTGACGATTGAGGGTCTTGCCAAGTTGCGGCCCGCCTTCGACAAGGAAGGCACCGTGACCGCCGCCAACGCTTCGGGGATCAATGACGGCGCTGCCGCCACGGTGCTGATGAGCGAAGCCGAGGCGTCCAAGCGCGGCATCACACCGATGGCGCGGATTGTGTCCTGGGCGACTGCCGGCGTTGATCCGCAGATCATGGGCACAGGCCCGATCCCGGCATCGCGCAAGGCGCTGGAGAAAGCAGGCTGGAGCGTTGGCGATCTGGATCTGGTGGAAGCCAATGAAGCATTTGCCGCACAGGCCTGCGCGGTCAACAAGGACATGGGCTGGGATCCGGCGATCGTCAACGTCAATGGCGGCGCGATTGCCATCGGTCACCCGGTCGGCGCATCGGGCGCGCGTATTCTCAACACGTTGTTGTTCGAAATGGCCCGCCGTGACGCCAAGAAGGCGCTGGCGACATTGTGCATCGGCGGCGGCATGGGCGTTGCACTCTGCGTCGAGCGCGACTGAGTTGAATTGCAATAGCAGCCTTGGAGGAGGAACAGAATGAGCAAAGTCGCAATCGTGACGGGTGGATCACGCGGGATAGGGGCAGCGATTTCGATCGCGTTGAAGGCGGCCGGTTACACGGTCGCCGCCAACTATGCCGGCAATGACGAAGCGGCGGCGGCATTCACCGCCGAAACCGGGATCAAGACCTACAAATGGTCCGTTGCCGATTTTGATGCCTGCGTTGCGGGAATAGCCCAGGTCGAGGCTGATCTCGGCCCTGTGGCGGTGCTGGTCAACAATGCCGGCATCACCCGTGATGGGATGTTCCACAAGATGACCCCGCAGATGTGGGGCGAGGTGATCAACACCAACCTCTCGGGTCTGTTCAACATGACCAACCCGGTGTGGAGTGGCATGCGTGAGCGCAAATTCGGCCGTGTGATCAACATCTCCTCGATCAATGGCCAGAAGGGTCAGGCAGGCCAGGTCAACTATTCTGCCGCCAAGGCCGGTGACATCGGCTTTACCAGGGCGCTGGCCCAGGAAGGCGCGCGTGCCGGCATCACCGTCAACGCGATCTGCCCGGGCTATATCGGCACCGACATGGTCAAGGCGATTGACGAGAAAGTGCTCAACGAGCGGATCATTCCGCAGATTCCGGTCGGGCGTCTCGGCGAACCCGAGGAAATCGCCCGTTGCGTGGTGTTCCTGGCTTCAGACGATGCCGGTTTCATCACCGGGTCGACAATCTCGGCCAATGGCGGTCAGTATTTCAGCTGACAGTACTCAATCCCGATATCAACAGAGCGGCTCCTTCGGGGGCCGTTTTTTGTTTCCGGGTGATCCCCACCGGTTCGCGAGAGCGGGGAAAGATTAATTTCTGTCCGGAAAGCAACAAGTTTTCCGCCGTGGTGACCGGGGAAATGGTGTCAGTGTGCGACACAAAGCCCAATATGTTGCGGTGAACAAACAGCCAACGATGCCAGGTCAGCGATTCGTCGCCGATTCGTTCCGGTGCTGTTCCGGAGGTTAACAACGCCGTTCAAAAGCAGCGCATCGCGTTAACGAAGTGTTTGGAATGTTTAATAAATTACGAACATGTTTGGGGCGGACCAGCGACGGTGAAAGCCAAAACTGAAGACGCGGGCAAAGGTTAACAGCAGTTCCGGTTTTGAGCCCGGCCCTGGAGATCGCGGTTCAGCATGTGGTGGAGGACAGGCTGAGGAACTCCAGATGTTGCGGTGAACAAACTGCCAACGATGGCAGGTCAGCGATTCGTCGCCGATTCGTTCCGGCGCTGTTCCCAAAGTTAACGGGACCGTTCAAATACAGACAATCCGGTTAAGCAAATATTTGGAATTATTAATAGATCCTGACCTTGGAAGCAGTGTAAACGACCTGATGTCTTGCCGGTACGATGTCAAATCTTAACGCAGGAGCATGATCCATGCTGGATCGGGCAATGGCCGGTCAGCATCTGGTGCAGGGCGGCGCTCAAATGCCTATATGCAGCGGTGAACAAATGGCCAACAAAGTCAGGTCGGTGATTCGTCGCCGATTCGTTCCATGGCTGTTCTGAAAGTTAACGGGAACGCTAAAATGGAGCCAATTAGATTTACGAAGTGTTTGGAATTGTTAATGAAAGATGTACATGGCCGACTTGGCTTTCAATGCCGGATCCGGATGGGTCTGAGCGATGTGCAAAGGTTAACGCCATCGCTGCGATTGGCCGGATATGCCCTGCGGGCGATTCACCATGTGGTGGCGAGCAACCAGCATCTGCCCAGATGTTGCGGTGAACAAAACCGGAATCAGCGGGAGTCAATGATTCGTCGCCGATTCGTTCCGCCACTGTTCCAATCGTTAAAATGCAAGCTGCTGGAGTCTTTGAGATTAGCCACTGTTTCGACTGCTTCAATGTGTTAGGTAACACGCGACTTGACCTGAATACGGACGACAATGCCCGCTTTTCGCAGCCATTCCCCAAAACCGATGATCCTGTCCGGGCGCGGAGTCACCGCCGTGCTCGGCCCGACGAATACCGGCAAGACGCATTTCGCCATTGAGCGGATGGCAGCGCATTCGTCCGGCGTGATCGGGCTGCCGCTGCGGCTGCTGGCTCGGGAAGTCTATGGCCGGATGGTCGACAAGGTCGGTGTTCAGCATGTGTCGCTGATCACCGGCGAAGAGAAGATCACCCCGCCGGGCGCGCGCTATTCGGTCTGCACCGTGGAAGCGATGCCGCAGGAAACCACTGCTGCTTTTGTCGCCATTGATGAAGTGCAGATTGCGGGTGATCTTGAGCGCGGGCATGTGTTTACAGACCGGATCCTGTCGCTGCGGGGGCGGGAAGAGACCCTGCTGCTCGGATCGGCCACGGTGCGCGGAATTCTCGAGCACTTGCTGCCCGGCATCACCATTGTCGAGCGGCCGCGCTTGTCGGAGTTGCATTACGCCGGATCGAAGAAGATCACCCGGTTGCCGCGCCGCACGGCGATTGTGGCGTTCTCGGCAGAGGAAGTGTACGCGATTGCCGAGCTGGTGCGGCGTCAGCGTGGTGGTGCCGCAGTGGTGCTCGGGGCGCTCAGTCCGCGCACCCGCAATGCGCAGGTCGAACTCTACCAGAACGGCGATGTCGATTATCTGGTGGCGACGGACGCCATCGGCATGGGGCTCAATCTCGATGTCGATCACGTGGCGTTTGCCCAGGACCGGAAATTCGACGGATATTCCTACCGGCAGCTGACGGCGTCAGAGTTCGGGCAGATCGCCGGCCGCGCCGGACGGCATCTGCGTGACGGGACCTTTGGCGTAACCGGCCAGGTTCAACCCTTGCCCGAAGAGCTGGTGCACCGGCTTGAAAGCCATGTGTTCGAGCCGGTGAAGATCCTGCAATGGCGCTCCAAGCAGCTGGATTTCTCCACGCTGAAGACGCTGCAGGCCAGTCTGGATCAAATTCCGGCAATTCAGGGGCTGACCCGCGCGGTTCCGGCGGTGGATCAGCGCGCGCTTGAGCACCTGGTCAATGATTTCGAAGTGCGTGATCTGGCCAGCACCCCGAAAAATGTTGCGACGCTGTGGGATGTCTGCTCTTTGCCCGATTACAGGCGAATTGCACCGGCGCAACATGCCGACCTGATTGCCACGATCTACCGGGACCTGATCCGCACCGGGGAAGTGAACGAGGATTTTCTGGCAGAACAGGTTCGCAGAACCGATTCCACAGACGGAGAAATCGACACATTGTCGGCCCGGATTTCACAGATCCGGACATGGACTTATATTTCCAACAGACCTGAATGGCTTGCCGATCCGACACACTGGCAGGAAAAGACGCGCGAAATTGAGGATCGTTTGTCCGATGCGCTGCATGAAAGGTTGACGAAACGCTTTGTGGACCGCAGGACA
>JBLXGF010000019.1:0-66419 GCA_048261205.1 Hoeflea sp. | reverse complement strand
ATGCTGGTGCCGGTGCCTGTTACAGCGCTCACTGGCCTTTCCGTTGCGGCACGCAGCATATCCAGGAAGACCGGGTTTTGAGCGAACGGCCCCTCGACCAGCACCGGGCCCCTTGCGCCGATCATTTCCAGCCCGGTCGCCGTCATCAGGGCCAGATAACACGAGACTGCAACGAAACGCTGACCGCCGGTTAACGTAGTGTCGTCTACTGTCCAACTGTGCCGCCGTCCCTGAAACGGCCCGGATCCGGTTTCCACGGAGGGCAGAAGCATGATGCCGCGCTGCATCACTGCCGAGACATCCCGCGCGTCATGATCACGGGAGACCCCCTCCATCATCCGGTCAAACTCACGCCCGCCCATGAAGCGGGCGGACGGCACCGGGTCGCCAAAGGCATTGACGTTGATCAGCGTATCGCGCGCCGGATCGAGTTCGGCAACATCGCTGCCAATGGCCATCGAGATCACCCAGGTCCCGGTCGACACCACTGCAAAAGGGTTCTGCCGCGACAGCAAGTGGCCGTACAGTGAGGCATTGGAATCGTGAAGTCCGCAATAGACCGGCGTGTCCCTGCCCAGGCCCGTCGCCGCCGCAATGTCCGGCAGAACCGCCCCGAGGCAATCGGCGGCCTTCGCCATCGGTGCCATCAGTTCTGCCCAGCCGGCCTTTTCAACCATAGACGAGAACCTGTTCTGGTGCGGTGACCACAAATCTGTATGGCAGCCGAGCGAGGTGACTTCGTTGACTGCTTTTCCGGTCAGGCGGAACGTCCAGTATTGCGGGTAGGTGACAATTGTCCGGGTGCGCTTGCGAATGTCCGGGAAGGCTTCGAACTGCCAGAACAGCTGCGCACCCAGGTTGAGACCCACCGGCAAGCGCGGCGATCCGGTCTCGGCAAAGTCCGGACGAATGGCGTCGTAGGCGGCTGCCAGCGTGTCGGGTCCGTCATGCTCGTAGTCGAGCACCGGGGCGGCAAGTTGCCCTTGTTCGTCCAGCAGGGCGGCGGCGGCTCCGTGGGTTGTCACGGTTATCGCGTCGATGCCGTGCGCCTGCTGCATCCCGGTCAGGCCGTCGAGGATGAAGTGCCACAAGCCGCCGGTGTCGTAATGCGGATAGGGTGGGCCGGCGAGCACCATGTTGGGGCGCTTGCGGACTTCGATTTCGGTCAATGTGCCGAGGTCAACCAGCGCCAGCTTGGCGTTGGTCTTGCCGATGTCGATGACAGCAACGTGGAGCCTCTCCGCCATGGCCTCAATCCATGTGGAAGACAAGCCGCAGGTCCTGAGCCAGCGGTTCGTTGTTGGCGTTGGTCTGCATGATGTCGGCCATATGCGTCCACCATTTCCGCATCACCGGATGGGCCGGCAAGGAAGCCAGGCCGTGATCGCTTCGCCGCCACATCACGCCGAAGAGCGTGTTGGTCTCCTCGTCGAGGAAGATCGAGTAATCGCTGACGCCTGCCTGGTGCAGGAGATCAACCAGTTCCGGCCAGATTTCATCATGGCGGCGCTTGTATTCTTCCGCCATGCCGGGGTTGAGCTTCATCTTGAACGCGTGTTTTTCCATGGATCCGGATCTCATGAGCGCCGCTCCCGGATCATCCTGAAGACGATCGGCAATGCGATGACGAAGATCAGCAGCGCGCCGATGAAGATCGACATGACGATGCCCGGCACGTTGAGCAGGCCGAGGCCGAAGGTCACCAGCCCCATGATGAAGGCGGCCAGCACCACGCCCTGGATCGAGCCTGCGCCGCCGAGAATGGAGACGCCGCCGAGCACCACCATGGTGATGACTTCAAGCTCCATGCCCAGTGCGATCGAAGGCCGGGTCGAGCCGAGCCGCGAGGTCAGCAGGATGGCCGCGATCCCGGACATCAGGCCGGTGAGACAGAACAGGATGAACTTGACCCGCGCCACCCGGACGCCGGAGAATTCAGCCGCCACCGGATTGTTGCCGATGACGAAGACCTTTCTGCCAAAGCTGGTCCGGTGCAGGAGCAGGTAGAAGACCACCGCCATTGCCAGGAACAGCACGAACTCGAACGAGATCACCCACCAGACATAGCCTTGCCCGAAGAAGGCGAAGCTTTCCGGATAGCCCTTGAAGGCCTGGTCGCCGAGCACGATGAAGGAGACGCCGCGGAAGAAGCTCATTGTGCCGATGGTCACGACGATCGACGGCAACCCCAATTTGGTGACGAGAAAGCCGTTGAAGACGCCGCAGAGGACGCCTGTGGCGAGCCCGATCAGCACCAGCGCCGGGGTGCCTGCGCCGAACTGCAGCGCCAGCCCCATCATTGTCGATGCCAGCGCCATGATGGCTGCAACCGACAGGTCGATCTCGCCCGAAATGATCAGCAACGCCATGGCCAGCGCGATGATGGCCCGCTCGGTGAAATTGAAGGTGGCGTCGGACAGCGACCAGGGCGAAAGGAAATAGGGCGAGGCCAGCGAGTTGACGATGAACAGGCAGATAGCAACCAGCAGCAGCAGCGTCGGCCAGGACATCAGCGCGGTCCGCCACGGGTTTTCCAGCCGGTCGGGGATGATGCGGTCGGGTGGGCTCTCGGTCATGACGGCTCCTCCGTCTTGCGCAGGATCAGCCGCCCGCCACGCTTGTCTCCGGACCCGTTGAGCACCACGGCCAGGATGATGGCGGCGCCCGAGATCGCCATCTGCCAGAACGGCGAGATGTTGATCACCGGCAGCGCCGAATTGATGACGCCGAGGAACAAGGCTCCGAGCAGCGCGCCGGCCACCGAGCCGACGCCGCCGGCAATCGAGATGCCGCCGATGACGCAGGCGGCGATGATGGTGAGCTCGAACCCCTTGGCCACTTCCACCGAGCCGATGACATAGCGCGACACCCAGAGATAACCGCAGAAGCCCGACAATGCGCCGGAGATGCAGAAGGCGATGAACTTGGTGCGCCCGACATCGATGCCGGCATAGACCGAAGCTGTCGGATTGACGCCGACGGCATAGATCGAGCGGCCCAGCGCGGTGCGTGTCATCAGCACAAAAAAGCCTGCGGCAATGATGATCGCATACCAGGACAGGGCCGGAAGGCCGAGGAGCTCGACGCGGGTCATCTGCACGAAGCCCGGCGTCATCTGGTCGGCATTGACCCATTGCCCGCCGGCGATGAGAAAGATCAGGCCGCGATAGATGGTCAGTGTCCCGAGCGTGACGACGATGGCCGGAATGCCGAGCCGCCAGACCAGCACGCCGTTGAAGGCGCCAAGCGCCAGGCCGCATAATGTGGCCAGCAGCATCAGCGCCGGGACCGGTACGCCCGGAAGGGCAGCATTGACCAGCGCCACGATCATCCCCGACAGCGCCAGGTTCGACGCCATCGACAGGTCGATGGAGCGGGTCAGGATGACGCCCATCTGGCCGAGCACCAGAATGAACAGGATCGCTGTGTCGTTGAAGATGCCGGCGAGATTGCCGGCCGAGGCAAAGTTCGGCGAGCGCGTGGTGGTGGCGACGATCATCGCCAGAATGGCGGCGGCCAGCCAGGTTTCGCGGCTGCGGAGGAGGTTCTTCATGCCGCTGCCTCGCTGATGCCGGCGGCAGCGCGCACCAGTGTTTCGGCATCAAGGGCTCCGTCATTGTCGAACTCTTCAACAATGCGGCCTTCGCGCATGACGATGATGCGGTCGCTCATGCCCATGATCTCCGGCAGTTCCGAGGACACCATGATGACGCTCAGGCCCTGGGCCACCAGTTCGCCCATGAATTCGTGCACGGCAGCCTTGGAGCCGATGTCGATGCCCTTGGTCGGCTCGTCGAGGATGATAACGCGCGGCTGCGTCGCAAGCCATTTGGCGATCACCACCTTCTGCTGATTGCCGCCCGACAGGTTGCCTATGTCCTGATCCAGCGAGGCCGCGCGCAGATCCAGCCTGGTGGTGTATTCGCGCGCCAGCTTGAATTCCTCCGCCAACCGCAGAAAACCGTTCTTGGAGGTTTTGCTCAGCGAGGGCAGGGTCACGTTCTGGAAGATCGGTACACCGATCGCGGCGCCTTGCTTGCCGCGGTCCTCGGGCACATAGACTATGCCGCGTTCGACGGCCTGCGCCGGGCTGCGGATGACGGCGACTTCGCCGGCGATGCGGATAGCGCCCTTTGACGGTCTGGTGATGCCGAACAGCGACTGCATGAATTCGCTGCGCCCGGCGCCGACGAGGCCATAAAAGCCGAGGATCTCTCCCTTGCGCAGCGTAAAGCCGATATCGGCAAACTCGGTCGGATGGCTGTAGCCCGCCACGGTCAGCACCGGTTCGCCCGGCACCACGTCGCGCTTGGGGAAGATCTGGTCGACGGAGCGGCCGACCATCATGCGCACGATGTCGTTCTGGCTGGTGTCCTTGATCATGCCGCTGCCCACCATCTCGCCGTCGCGGAAGACGGTGAAGCGGTCGGCGATGCGGTAGATTTCGTCGAATTTGTGCGAGATGAACAGCACCGCCTTGCCGCTTTTCTTCAGCAGCTCGACGAGTTCGAACAGATCCGCGATCTCCTTGTGCGAGAGTGCCGCGGTGGGCTCATCCATGATGACGATCTCGGCATCGATCGACATGGCGCGGGCGACAGCGACAAGATGCTTGTTGGCAATCGAGAGTTCCTTGAGCCGCGCATCGGCATGAATATGACCTGCGCCTATATCGTCGAGCAGCTTGCGGGCGTTGACCTGCATGGCGCGCCAGTCGATGGTCTTCAACCGGGTCTTCGGCGCATGGCCGAGAAAGATGTTTTCCGCCACGCTCAGATCGTCAAACAGCACGGTTTCCTGGTGTATGGCGGTGATGCCGAGGCGAAAGGCGGCATGCGGCGATGAGAGTTCGGCCAGCTTGCCGTTGATGCGGATCTCGCCTTCATCGGGCTGGTAGATGCCGGTCATGGTCTTGACCAGTGTCGATTTTCCGGCGCCATTTTCGCCGATCAGCGCGGTTACCTGGCCCGGATAGAGCTCAAGCCCGACCTTGTGCAGGGCACGCACGCCGGGGAAGGTCTTGGTAATGCCGCTGAGGGTGATCCTGGGCTCGGTCATCGGGGATGGCGCTTTTTGGTTCGGGGTGTCGGTGGAAGATAGCGCGAATTTCAGGTGAACGCCCGGCATCGCAGCCCTGGAAGGCACGACATCGCTTCCGGAAAGCCGGTGGCGCCGGAGCGCCACCGGGATACGTCCCGGAGACCTAGTAGATCTTGGAGAATTCCTCGATGTTGGACGCATCGAAGGTGAACGGGGCAGCCATGGCAGCCGAGTTGGTGTCATCAAGCGTGACCTCGCCAACATGGCCGATGGTGAAGGTGGCGCCCGGCTCAGCCTTCTTGCCCTGGTCGAGCTGGTGCGCCAGCTGAACTGCCGAATAGCCGAGATCGATCGGGTTCCACAGCGCCACGGCCTTGGACGCGCCGTTGTCGATGAACTGCTTGAACTCCGAGGGCAAGGCCAGGCCGGTGACATTGATCTTGCCGATCAGCCCCATATCGGTGACCACCTGAGCGGCGGCAACAACGCCAACCGTGGTCGGTGCGATGATTGCCTTGAGATTCGGGTAGCTGGCGATCAGCCCCTTTGCCTCATTGGTGCTCTTGACCGAATCGTCATCGCCATAGACGACAGCGACCAGATTGATGTTGGGGAACTTTTCGGGCAGCGCCTGTTTGGCGGCTTCAATCCAGGCGTTCTGGTTGGTGGCCGTCGAAGATGCCGACAGGATCGCCACGTCACCGCCTTCGGGCAGGTAATCGGCGGCCAGCTTGATGATGGTCTCGCCGATCAGACCCGTGTCGGAGGGATTGAGATGCAGCATGCGGCCGTCCTGGGCAACGCCGGAATCCCATGACAGCACGTTGATGCCGCGATCCATCGCCTTCTTCAGCACCGGTACCAGGGCGTCGGGATCATTGGACGATATCGCAATCGCATCCACCTGCTGGGCAATCAGCGAATTGACGATGTCGATCTGGCCTTCGGCGGTGGCCGAAGTCGGTCCTGTATAGATGATCTCGATGTCGCCGATTTCCTTGGCAGCCTCCTCAGCCCCCTTGGCGGCGGCATCGAAAAAGCCGTTGCCGAGCGATTTCACCACGAGCGCGATGCGCTCGGCCGAAAAGGCCGGACCGGCCAACACCACCGCGGCAATCGCGGTGGATAATGCAAGCGTCTTGAAAAGTTTCATTGAAGGGCTCCTCCCCGTTCAGGTTAATCCGATCCGGGCTATGCCGCGGACGTGGACTGCTCTCTTGCAGTTTTCTCCGCGATGATGAGCCGGACACCTGCAATCTCGAGCATGTGTCTGTCCTCATCGCGAATTCCGGCGTCAGTGATAACCGTGGTGATCCGCTCCAGCGGACACAGGATCAGGCTGGACCGCCGTTTGAATTTCGATGAATCAACCAGAACGACAAGTTCATCGGCCTGGTTGATCAGTTTCTGCTCTGCCTGGATCAGCAGGGGATCAGCTTCCATCAATCCCAGCGGGCCCAATGCATGAGCGCCCATAAACATGCGCTTGGCGTAGAAATTCCGCGTCACGTCATTGTCGAAAGGGCTCAGGATGATGTTCTGCTCGCGGTAGATGGTGCCGCCCGACAGCATGATCGCGTTCTTGGAGTGCTTGAGCAGATGCTCGGCAATCGGGAACGAGTTGGTGAACACCTGCATGCGCTTGGCGGCCAGCGGATGCACCATCTGGAAGGTGGTGGTGCCGCCGTTGATGATGATGGAATCGCCGTCGTCGCAAAGCTCCACCGCCTTGGCCGCAATGGAGCGCTTTTCCGAGGCATTGCTGGTCTCGTTGACGCTGAAAGGCCGGCCGGCAAGGCCGACGAATTGCGGCGGGTGGATCGATTCCGCACCGCCGCGCACCCGGCGCAGCTTCTTTTGCACATGCAGTGTCGCAATGTCGCGGCGGATGGTGGCCTCCGAGGATTCGGTCAGTTCGACCATTTCCTGGACAGTGACGACCGGCTTCGACTGAACCGCCGACTGAATGATGCGATGCCGTTCTGTTTCGTGCATGGACCTCTCCTTGCGCAGAGATTTCCACCGAAAGCGCGCATTGTCAATCAATTTCGATCACATGCAATCATATTGCGCCGCACAATGATTGCATGTGATCGTTTGTGATTGACTTTCGGGGCGGCTGGCGTAACCATAAGGAAAACAAACAGCCATGCCGTATCGGCCAAAGCGCATCTGGAGACGCCCCATGCTCAACACTTCCGCCAGTTCCCGGCTGCCAAATCTGTGGGACAAGGAACAGGCCCGGGGCATGAGCGAGCCCGAATTGCTGCTCTACCGCTCCAACGTGCTTGGCTCCGACAAGCGCGTCACCAATTACGGCGGCGGCAACACCTCGGCCAAGGTAATGCAGAAGGATCCGCTCACCGGCGAGATGGTCGAGGTGCTGTGGGTCAAGGGCTCGGGCGGCGATATCGGCTCGATCAAGATGGATGGCTTTGCAACGCTCTACATGGACAAGCTCGAGGCGCTCAAAGGCATTTACCGCGGCGTTGCGTTCGAGGATGAAATGGTCGGCTACCTGCCGCACTGTACGTTCAATCTCAATCCGCGCGCGGCCTCCATCGATACCCCGCTGCACGCCTATGTGCCGCGCAAGCATGTCGACCATGTTCATGCCGACGCCATCATCGCGCTTGCCGCGAGTGCCGATGGCGAAGAGCTGGCGCGCCGCGTGTTTGGCGACGAGATCGGCTGGCTGCCGTGGAAGCGCCCGGGTTTCGAGCTGGGCTTGTGGCTGTCGCAATTCTGCAAGGACAACCCCGGCGCCAAGGGCGTTATTCTTGCCAGCCACGGCCTGTTTACCTGGGGCGATACGGCAGAAGAGTGCTACGATACCACCATCGACATCATCAACCGCGCCGTTGCCTGGCTCGAGCAGGAGACCGCCGGCAAGCCGGTGTTTGGCGGCGAAAAGCACAAGTCCCTGCCGGCCGAAGAGCGCCGCAGGATCGCTTCGGTTTTGATGCCCGCCATTCGCGGCATGATATCCAGGGATGTCCCTATGCTGGGCCATTTCGACGACTCCGACGCGGTGATGCAATTCGTCTGCGCCAACGACATGGAGCAGCTGGCAGCGCTCGGCACCAGCTGCCCGGACCATTTCCTGCGCACCAAGATTGCGCCGCTGGTCATCGATTTCGATCCCGCCAGGCCTGACGTCGACGGCACGCTGGCCAATCTCGGCCCGGCGCTGGAAGGCTACCGGCAGCACTATGCCGCCTATTATCAGCGCTGCAAGCATGCGGACTCCCCGCCAATGCGCGATCCCAGCCCGGTGGTCTATCTGATCCCCGGCGTCGGCATGATCACCTTTGCCAAGGACAAGGCGACGGCGCGTATCTCCGGCGAGTTCTACACCAACGCCATCAATGTCATGCGCGGCGCCTCCAGCGTGTCGGCCTATTGTGGCCTGCCCGAACAGGAAGCCTTTGACATTGAATACTGGCTGCTTGAGGAAGCCAAGCTGCAGCGGATGCCGAAGCCGAAGAGCCTGGCAGGCAGGATCGCCATCGTCACCGGTGGCGCCGGCGGCATCGGCTCCGCCACGGCGGAACGGCTGCTGTCGGAGGGCGCCTGCGTGATGCTGGCCGATATCGACGCCGAGACGCTGGCCAAGGTCTGCGAAACCCTGGCTGCACGCTATTCCGCCGATGTGATCCGCACGGTCAGCATGAACGTCACCGACGAGACCGCCGTGGACGACGCCTATGCCGAGATGGCGGTGGAATTCGGCGGCGTCGACATCGTCGTCTCCAATGCCGGCATCGCCTCTTCGGCGGCGATCGAGGACACGTCGCTGGCCCTGTGGAACCGCAACATGGACGTGCTGTCGACCGGCTATTTCCTGGTCTCGCGCGCAGCCTTCAAGATGCTGAAAGTCCAGGATATCGGCGGCTCGATGATCTTCATCGCCTCGAAGAACGGTCTGGCTGCCTCGCCCAACGCCTCTGCCTATTGCACGGCCAAGGCATCGGAAATTCATCTCGCCCGTTGCCTGGCGCTGGAAGGCGCTCCGCACGGCATCCGGGTCAATGTCGTCAATCCCGACGCGGTGCTGCGCGGCTCGAAGATCTGGTCCGGCGACTGGCTCGACCAGCGCGCCTCGACCTACAAGACCGACAAGGAGGGGCTGGAGGAGATGTACCGCCAGCGCTCGCTGCTCAAGCGATCGGTGCTGCCCGAGGACATTGCCGAGGCGACCTACTTCTTCGCCTCCGAGGCCTCGTCGAAATCCACCGGCAACATCATCAATGTTGACGCCGGCAACGTCCAGACATTCACGCGCTGACAGTCACGTCCATGCTGTCCGTGCAAGCCACGGCAGCATCGGGGAGGGGAACCATGATCGACACATCCATCATCGAGGCGGCCAACGAGACCGCGCGCACAGCACTGAAATCCGACTATGACACGCTGGGCGCGCAGCTCGACCGCCGCGGCATTTCCATCGATGCGATCAAGGCCAAGGTGTCGGCCTATGGCGTTGCGGTTCCCTCCTGGGGGGTGGGCACCGGCGGCACCCGGTTCGCCCGCTTTCCAGGCCCGGGAGAGCCGCGCCACATCTTCGACAAGCTTGATGATTGCGGCGTTATCCAGCAGCTGACCCGCGCCACGCCCACGGTGTCGCTGCATATCCCCTGGGACCGGCAGCCGGCAGTTGATCTCAATTCCAAGGCCGAGGAAGTGGGTCTTGGTTTTGACGCCATGAACTCCAACACCTTCCAGGACCAGCCGCAGCAGAACCAAAGCTACAAGTTCGGCTCGCTCTCCCATTCTGCCGCTGCAACGCGGCAGCAGGCAGTCAACCACAACATCGAATGCATCGAACTGGGCCAGCAGATCGGCTCCAAGGCGCTGACCGTCTGGATCGGCGACGGCTCGAATTTTCCGGGACAGAGCAATTTCACCTGCCAGTTCGAACGCTATCTCGATGCCATGCGCTCGATTTATCAACATCTGCCGGACGACTGGCGCATCTTCACCGAGCACAAGATGTATGAGCCGGCCTTCTATTCCACGGTGGTTCAGGACTGGGGTTCGAACTATCTGATTGCCCAGGAACTCGGCCCCAAGGCCTTCTGCCTGGTCGATCTCGGCCACCACGCGCCCAACGTCAACATCGAGATGATCGTCGCCCGGCTGATCCAGTTCGGAAAGCTCGGCGGCTTCCACTTCAATGATTCCAAATATGGAGACGACGATCTCGACACCGGGTCAATCGATCCCTACCGGCTGTTCCTGATCTTCAACGAGCTAGTCGACGCCGAGCAGCGTAGCCCCAAGGGGTTTGATCCGGCGCATATGCTTGACCAGTCGCACAATGTCACCGATCCGATCGAAAGCCTGATGGTATCGGCCATGGAGGTGCAGCGCGCCTATGCCTTGGCGCTGCTGGTCGACCGCGAAGCACTTGGTGGCTATCAGGACGCCAATGATGCGCTGATGGCGACCACGACGCTCAAGCAGGCCTTCCGCACCGATGTCGAGCCAATCCTGGCGATGGCGCGGCTGGAGAAGGGGGCAGCGATCGATCCCGTCGCCGCCTACCGGGCATCGGGCTACCGGACAAAGATCGCCAATGAACGTCCGGCCGTGTCGGGCGCCGGCGGTGGAATTGTATGACATTCAAAACGTTCGGGCCGCCGGGGTGAGTTCTCGAATTTACCGGGCGCGCGTCAACGGGATCCGCATTCCGTCCTTGCCGATATGAAGGGGGCCGTCCCAGTGTCCGCTCAGGGCGGCAATCCAGTCTTCCTCGGTAAAATCCGGATCATCTGACGGAATGAGGTGGTGCAGCGCCAACGCACCAACACGTGCCTGTGTTGCAATCTTTCCGGCATCGCTGGCCATTGTGTGGGAGCGCAGCAAGTGCGTCTTCAAACGGTCGTCGCCATTGCTGACGCGTTTGAACAGTGCGTCCAAGGCGTCTGGCAGCATCGCTTCATGGATGAGCAGGTCCGCTCCTTCGGCGAAATCAGCGAGCCTGGGCAGGTAGGCGGTATCCCCCGAGAAAACGACATCAGAACCGCTGCCGGCAATCCGCAAGGCAAAAGTATCCACCAGGGGCGGGTGCTCATTTCGGGTTGCGGTGACAGTCAGGTCATCAAGACGCAGGACTTCGCCTTCATTCAGTGTTTGAAACATGACCAGCGCTGATAGGTCCGGGCGGCCTTCATCCTCCATCCGCAAATCAATATCGGCCTTCATGGAAAGCAGGAACTGTTTCCAGTACTCTTCGATTTCGCGGGGAGCATGCACGGTTACCGGTGTCGCCAATCCGGCGGTCCAGGCAGTATGGATCAATGGTCCCAGTTCGAGATAGTGATCGGAATGCATGTGGGTGATGAAGATCAGACTCAGATCCTTCAGCGCCATGCCTTGATCGACAAGGCCGCGGGTGACACCCAAACCGCAGTCGATCACTATTTTTCGCCCGTTCAGCACCAGCAGGCTTGATGTCGGATTTGTCGATCCGGTGCGGATCGCGGGGCCGCCCTTTGTGCCAAGGAGTGTGACGAAACTGTCGGTGTCGAGTATCTTGTTCATGGCTTCCTGCTGTTAAGGTCTTCTATCAGCTTGTGCAGAACGAACGCCGGGGCAGGGCGGTTTGCCGGTCACATGCCGGCCGCTGCGCCGCTACGTTGTGTGCCGGATGAGGGAGGTCCATCTGCCTTCTATCCTCTCGGTTGCCAAGTCCAGGCTTCTCTCTGCGATTGGCAAAGCTGGCTTAAAGCGGTGGTGGGCGATCTCCATGGCCGCTGGCGACCATGACGAGTTTGTGACCTTCAACCAGGGTGACTTTCTGGCGGCTCGACTTCACCCAGCCGGCCTGTTCCCACCCGCTCAACAGACGCGATACGGTGTAGAGGGTCGTGCCGGTCATCTCGGAAATGTCCTGCCGCGAAATTGGAAAATCGATGAGGATCCCCTCGTCGGTCTTGCGGCCGGTCCGGTCAGCCAGTTTGAGAACTGCATTGGCAACGCGTTGTTCGACCCGTTCCGTTGCCAGTTCGACCACCTTGTCCTGGGTGTCGAGAAGCCGTCCGCCAAGCATTGCATAGGTATTGGTGGCAAAGCCCGGATGGGCGGCAATTATCCCCTCCCAGAGTTTCGAAGGCCATGCGAGCAACACACAATCGGCGGCCGCCACGGCATTTGCCGGATAGGTCTTACGGCCGATTGCCTTGGCAATTCCCAGCAATTCGCCGCTGGCGATGAAGCGGACGATGACCTGCTCGCCGTCGGGGGCCAGTTTGACCACCCGGACATAGCCATCCAGCAGAAGAAAGAACGAGTGGGCTTCCTCGCCCTCGCGGAAGATGTGGGCCCCCTTGGGATGCCGGAGCGGTTTTGCGCTGGCGAGCATGTCTGAAACAGCCTCACGCTCCATTCCGCTGAACGGTGGCAGTCCGGTTAACAGGGAAGGATCAAGACGACTCATTAAATGTTTCCAATTTGCGTCACCGCAAAGAAGCGGACGTCTGACTTGATAGGGATACAGCGGTGCCAATGCAATCGCATGGCAAGGCAATCGCAACGCGGATAACCTCACCTTGGAGATCCGCCGCACGCACAGGTCGAACAGCTATGGCTATTCCGAGAACGCGTCCTTACTCCGGCCCTGCAATCCTGAGCTATGGATTCCGCCCTTTTTTCCTGCTGGGGGCACTTTATTCAGGGCTGTCCATTTTGCTCTGGTTGCCACAGTTTTATGGCGAGCTCAGTCTGTCGACCTTGTTTGCGCCGACTGACTGGCATGTGCACGAGCTCTATTTCGGCTTTCTGCCGGCTGTTGCCACCGGGTTCCTGTTCACCGCGGTTCCGAACTGGACCGGCCGGATGCCGTTACAGGGGAACGGCCTGCTGGCGCTGGTGCTGCTCTGGCTTGCGGGACGGTTTGCCGTGACTTTTTCAATCCATATCGGATGGCAGGCAGCACTCATAATCGATGTCAGCTTTCTTATTGCCGTGGCCATGGTGATCGCGCGCGAAATCATCGCAGGCGAAAATTGGCGCAACTTGAAGGTTTTGCTTCCGCTTGCGATCCTGGCTGCATCCAACATCGTTTTTCATCTCGAAGCCCACTTCACCGGTGCATCCGATATCGGCCGGAGGCTTGCGGCTCTGGCTGCGGTCACGCTGATCATGCTGATCGGCGGGCGTGTGATTCCAAGCTTCACGCGCAATTGGCTGGTACGGGAGAATCCGGGGCGGTTGCCTGCGCCGTTCTCCAGTTTTGACCTGTTGTCGATTGCAGTGGCGGTCGTAGCTCTGGTCTTGTGGACGGCGCGTCCGGATTCACTGCTGACGGCTGCGGCCATGGCCCTTGCGGCGTTGCTTCAGTCCTTACGGCTGGCGCGCTGGGCAGGATTGCGAACCTTGCGCGATCCTCTGGTCTGGATGCTGCATGCGGGCTATCTATTCGTACCGGCCGGCTTTGCGCTGATCGCCGCTGCAAGATTCTGGCCCGATGTGGTTTCACCGGTTGCCGGTGTCCATGCCTTTGGCGTCGGCGCTGTGGGTGGCATGACGCTCGCCGTGATGATGCGCGCTTCGCTTGGCCACACCGGGCAAAAACTCAAAGCCGGGCTGTCGGGAACTGTGCTCTTTGTTGCGCTGCTGGTGGCCGCCGTCTCCCGTATTCTGGCGACCTTCAGTGACAGCCATACCGGTATGGCCCTGCACATTGCGGCCTTCGCCTGGTTGATTGCCTTTGCCGGTTTCGGGCTGGTTTTCGCACCCGCGTTGAGCAGGCGGCGCAGGGCAGAATAGAAACACTGGAACAGCCAGGCGTGAATGACCGGGCGTCAGTCGATTTGCCAATCCGCGATTTCACAGCGGGGCGCACGTATATGCAGATCATGCCAACAGGGCTGATGTGAATTCGCTCATATGCGCTGCATTTGGACATAAAACCAAATAATATTGTCGTCTCGCATCGCGGTTCGAGAAACCGCAGGCCGCTCCGCTTATTACCCCGGAGCGGCTGATGCTTGTTATCTCAATAGCGCCTCAAGTATCGCATATTCACAATGTAACATATTGACATTGTGAAACAAATCGCTCGGGAGGTTGCGCTACAGCAAAGAGAGCTCTGCATCGCACCGATAGGTTCGCCCTGAACGAAATCGGGTGACATGAAGCATGACAACCAAGCCAGATACCGGCCGCACCTGGATTGCGATAGCACTTGTGGTGATTGCCAGCCTCTTGTTCGGTGGCGTTGCCGCACAGGCCGAGCCTCTGGTCATGAAGTTTCTGGACAAGACCGCCGTCAGCGACATCGTTCCCGGCGCCACTGAATACGGTCAGCTGCGCACGGACATCCCGGTGGTCGAGGCCCTGAAAGGCGGAAAGATTGTCGGCTATGTGTTTCTGACCTCCGACTTCGTCACCACAACCGGTTATTCCGGCAAACCGATCCACACGCTGATGGGGGTCGACGACAATGCGAAAGTGACCGGCGTTCGCCTGGTCAAGCATTCCGAACCGATTGTGCTGGTCGGTATTCCTGAATCCAAAATCACTGCGGTAACGGAAAAATATGCCGGGCTCGATCTCATCGCCGAAGCGGCAGCCGGCGGATCTGCGCATGATCTTGATATTGTCTCCGGTGCCACCGTCACCATCATCGTGATTGACGACTCCATTGTCCGGGCCGGCCTGAAGGTGGCCCGAGCGCTCGGGCTTGGGGGGCTTGAGCCGGAGCTTGCAAGTTCCGGCCCAAGCAGGAAGCTTGTCATGCCGAGCGGCGATGATGTCGTGATATCGGACTGGCAAACGCTGGCCGGCGATGGATCGATCCGCAGTCTGCGGCTCGATATCGGGCAGGTGAACTCCGCGTTTGAGGAAAGCGGCGATCCGCGTGCCATCAAGCGCCCGGAAAAAGGATCTCCGGAAGACACATTCATCGATATGCAGATGGCACTGGTGAGTGCGCCCGAGATCGGCCGCTCTCTGCTGGGTGACGACGAATATGCAAACCTAAGTGAATGGCTCGATGACGGCGATCAGGCCATTCTGGTGGCAGGCCGCGGCAAATACTCCTTCAAGGGGTCCGGCTATGTGCGCGGCGGCATTTTCGATCGCATTCAGCTGATTCAGGGCGATACTGCCGTCCGGTTTCACGACAAGCAGCATCGTCGTCTCGGCAAGCTGGCGGCAGAGGATGCGCCATCTTTCACGGAGCTTGATATTTTCAAGGTGAAGGCCGGCAGCGGCTTTGACCCGGCTGAACCATTCCGGCTGCAATTGCTGGTGCAGCGCGCCGTCGGCGCTATCGACAAGGCCTTCATCACCTTCGATCTCGGCTACCGCATTCCCGACCGCTACACGGAAAAGCTTGCTGTCGAGGCGGTCGCGGTCAACAACCCGCAGATCCAGAGCGACGTGGCTGTCTCCGATACCAGCGAGCTCAGTCATCTGTGGAAGCGGATCTGGATCCAGAAGCGCGTTGAAGTCGCCGTGCTGCTTGCCGCCCTGACCATTCTGACCGGTGTCTTTTTCTTCCAGATGCAGGTGACCCGTCACGAGCGCTTCACCTACTGGTTCCGCATCGGCTTCCTGGTGTTCACGCTGGTCGGCCTCGGCTGGTACGCCAATGCGCAATTGTCCGTGGTCAATGTACTGGCATTCTTCTCAGCGGTGATGGCAGGCTTCTCCTGGAATGCCTTCCTGATGGACCCACTGGTCTTCATCCTGTGGTTCTCGGTGGCAGCGTCGCTGCTGTTTTGGGGCCGGGGAGTCTATTGCGGCTGGCTTTGCCCGTTCGGAGCGCTGCAGGAACTGACCAACAAGGTCGCGCGCTTCTTCAAGATCCCGCAATATACAGTTCCCTGGGGTCTGCATGAACGGCTGTGGCCGCTCAAATACATGATCTTCCTCGGTCTGTTCGGCCTGTCGCTGTACTCACTGGAAATGGCCGAGCGCTATGCCGAAATCGAACCGTTCAAGACAGCGATCATCCTGAAATTCCAGCGCGGCTGGCCGTATATCCTGTTTGTTGTCGTGCTGCTTGGCGCCGGCCTGTTCATCGAACGCTTCTACTGCCGCTATCTGTGCCCGCTCGGTGCGGCGCTGGCGATCCCCGCCAGGCTGGGGATGTTCGACTGGCTCAAGCGCTACAAGGAATGCGGCGATCCATGCCAGCGCTGCGCCAAGGAATGCATGGTTCAGGCGATCCATCCCGAAGGCAACATCAATCCCAATGAATGCCTGCAGTGCCTGCACTGCCAGGTGCTCTACCAGAGCGCCACCAAATGCCCGGTCTGCATCAAGAAAGAAGCCAAGCGGGTGAAATTCCGCAAGCAGAACCGTCTCGATCCGGTTGCACCGGTGCCGGCAGGCACGGGGCAGCCGCTGGTGGGAACCAATCCGACATCACAGCCGATAACTTGAAAAGGAGACAGCATATGTCAGCCGAAGAAACCAAAAGAAAAGGCCTGTCACGGCGATCCCTGATGACTGCCACCGCCGGTGGCGCCGTTCTCGCCGGTTCGGGCATGGGCGGAAGCCTGCTCAGTGGCGCGCTTGTATCCCAGGCGCATGCCGCATCGCCGAAACTGAATTTCGAGCCGGGCGAACTCGATCCCTATTACGGCTTCTGGTCATCCGGCCAGAGCGGTGAATTGCGCATTCTGGGCTTCCCGTCGATGCGTGAGCTGATGCGTGTGCCGGTGTTCAACCGTTGCTCGGCAACCGGCTGGGGCCAGACCAATGAGAGCCTGAAAGTGCTCACCGAAGGCCTGACCGAAGAGACCAAGACGTTCCTGGCGGCCAAGGGCATGAAGACCTATGACAATGGTGACCTTCACCATCCGCATATGTCGTTCACCGACGGCACCTATGACGGGCGCTTCATTTTCGCCAACGACAAGGCCAACACCCGGGTCGCGCGTATTCGTTGCGACGTGATGAAATGCGACAAGATCCTCGAAATCCCCAATGCCAATGACATCCATGGCATGCGGCCGCAGAAATTCCCGCGGACCGGCTATGTCTTCGCCAATGGCGAGCATGAAGCGCCGCTGGTCAATGACGGCACAATCCTGGATGATCCGTCGCAGTATGTGAACATCTTCACCGCCATCGATGGCGACGAGATGAAGGTGGCCTGGCAGGTCATCGTGTCGGGCAATCTCGACAACACCGATTGCGACTATCAGGGCAAATACGCGTTTTCGACCAGCTACAACTCGGAAATGGGCATGAACCTTGCCGAAATGACCGAGAGCGAACTCGACCATGTGGTGGTGTTCAACCTGAAGGCCATCGAGGAAGGCGTTGCTGCCGGCGATGTTCAAATGCTCAACGGCGTCGCTGTCATCGACGGCCGCAAGGGCCAGAACAAGAATTATACCCGCTACATCCCGATCCCCAACAGCCCGCACGGCGTCAACGCCGCGCCGGACAAGCAGCACATCATGGTCGCAGGCAAGCTGTCGCCGACCGTTTCAATCATTGATGTGAGCAAGGTGGATGCGTTGTTCAGCGAGGATGCCGATCCGCGGTCCTGCATTGTCGGTGAGCCCGAACTGGGCCTTGGCCCGCTTCACACCGCCTTTGACGGCAAGGGATTTGCCTACACCACGCTGTTTCTCGACAGCCAGATCGTCAAGTGGGACATCGACAAGGCGATTCGCGCTTTCGCCGGTGAAGACGTCGATCCGATCGTCTCCAAGGTCGATGTGCATTACCAACCGGGTCACAACTCGACCTCGATGGGTGAAACCGCCGAGGCCGATGGCGCATGGCTGATCTCGATGAACAAGTTCTCCAAGGACCGGTTCCTCAATGTCGGCCCGCTGAAGCCGGAGAACGAGCAGCTCATCGACATCTCGAGCGACGACATGAAGGTGGTTCACGACGGCCCGACCTTTGCCGAGCCGCATGACAGCATCATCGTGCGGTCCGACATCGTCAATCCGGTCAATGTCTGGTCACGCGAAGACCCGATGTTTGCCGATGCCTATGCCCAGGCGAAAGCCGATGGCGTCGACCTCGACTACGATGACGTCGTCATCGAGGATGGCAACAAGGTGCGGGTCTACATGACATCGGTCGCACCGCAGTTCGGCCTTGAAAAGTTCACGGTCAAGCAGGGTCAGGAAGTCACCGTCTATGTCACCAACCTCGACGATGTGGATGACGTGACCCACGGTTTCTGCATATCCAACTACGGCATAGCGATGGAAGTGGCGCCGCAGGCAACCGCGTCGATCACGTTCACGGCGGACCGTCCGGGCGTTCACTGGTTTTACTGCCAGTGGTTCTGTCATGCCCTGCACATGGAAATGCGCGGCCGCATGTTTGTCGAACCGCGTGACGCCTGAGGCCATACGACCATGAACCTGATCGCCCGCACAATTACCGTGCTCTTCGCAACCACGCTCCTCGCGGGATCGGCGCATGCCGCCGATATCCGCGTCGAGCCGGGTCCGGATGCACTGGTGCGGGCGGTCGAATTCGCACAACCCGGCGACCGTCTGCATCTAGTCGGCGGGACCTATCAGGGCGGATTTACGCTGACGAAAGCGCTTGAAATTGATGGCGGTGGACAAGCTCACGTGCTCGGCACGGGCACCGGTTCGGTGATAACCATTGATGCGCCCGATGTGGTGATCGACGGTTTGAAACTGACCGGCTCGGGCACGTCGCACGAGACAATCGACAGCGGCGTGCAGATGACCAAAGAGGCTGTCCGCGCCATCGTTCGCAACAACCGCATTGAAGGCAATCTCTACGGCGTAGACATACATGGCGCGCGTGATGCACGTGTCGAAGGCAACACCATCATTGGCGGCGACGACCGGCTGATGAGCCGGCGCGGCAACGGCGTCTATGTCTGGAACGCCCCCGGCGCCACGGTCACCGGCAACACGATCCGCCAGGGCCGGGACGGGATTTTCGTCAATACCAGCCGCAAGAACACATTTACCGACAACCGCTTCGAGGGGCTGCGCTTTGCCATTCATTACATGAATGCCGATGACAGCGAGGTTTCCGGCAATATCTCGATCGGCAATCATCTCGGTTACGCCATCATGTTTTCAAAGCGCGTGACCCTTCGCGACAACATCTCGCTGGATGACCGCGATCACGGCATCATGCTCAACTACGCCAACAATGCCCGCATTGAAGGCAATGCCGTTGTCGGCGGCGGCGAAAAATGCCTGTTTGTCTACAATGCCAACAAGAACATCATCCGCAACAACCGCATTGAAGGCTGCGAGATCGGCATCCATTTTACCGGAGGGTCGGCGCGTAACGAAATCTCCGGCAATGCCTTTGTTGGCAACCGCACCCAGATCAAGTTTGTCAGCACCAAGGATCACGTCTGGTCCGGCAATTACTGGAGCGACCACGCCGCTTACGACGTCAATGGCGATGGCATCGCCGACCAGGCTTTCCGCCCCAATGACGCGATGGATCAGGTTCTGTGGACCCAGCCCTCGGCGAAACTTCTACTGGGCAGTCCGGCGGTGCAGCTGGTGCGCTGGGCACAGAGTGAGTTTCCGGCGCTGCTGCCCGGCGGCATTGTCGATGACAAGCCCTTGATGAAACCACATGAGTTGCCGGAAACTGCGCGCAACTGGAAGGCATCTCTGCAATGAGCGAGATCATTAAAGCCAACAATATCAGTATGAAGTTCAAGGCGGTCGATGCCCTGACAGACGTTTCGATTGACGTTGCACCCGGCGAACAGGTGGCGCTGCTGGGCCACAATGGAGCGGGCAAGACCACTCTGTTCCGCCTCATTCTGGGGTTCATCAGACCGACTGCCGGTTCGATCTCGATTGCCGGCTTTGCACCGGGCAGCGATGGAGCGCGGCGCACGGTTTCCTATCTGCCGGAGCAGGTGGCGTTTCCCAAGATGCTCACCGGCCGCGAGGTTGTCCGATTCTATGCCAGGCTCAAGGGGGCTGCGATGAGCGACGTGCAATCGGTGCTCGACAAGGTCGAACTTGTTGAAGCGGCGGACCGGCGGGTGGATACTTATTCGAAGGGCATGCGGCAGCGGCTGGGGCTGGCGCAGGCGCTGGTGGGCAAGCCGGATCTGCTGCTGCTCGACGAGCCGACCTCCGGTCTCGACCCGCTTTCCCGGCAACATTTTTATGAGCTGATTGCCGATGTCGCGCGGCAGGGCGGCGCGGTGCTTCTGTCTTCCCATGGGCTGAGTGAACTCGAAGCCAAAACCGACCGGGTGGCAATCCTGCGCAAAGGACGGCTGGTCGCCAACGCGCCCTTGGCCGATCTCCAGCGAGAAGCCAATCTGCCGATCAGAATCCGCGTCAGAGCCTCTGCCAGTGCCGTCGACAAGGTTCATGCGGAGATCGGCGGCGGGCGCATCAACGGCGCGTCGGTGGAGCTTTTCTGCGCCCGAGATGACAAGATGCGCATTCTTTCACAGATCAGCGGACTTGGTGCCCAGGTTGAGGACGTCGATGTCGCCGCGCCGACGCTGGATGAAGTCTACCGTTATTTCTCGAAGACCTGGGCTGATGAAGCCTCGCGGAGGACTTTGTGATGCACGGCGTTCTGACCATAGCTGCAACGGAAATCCGCATCGGTCTTCGCAACCGCTGGATCATCCTGTCGACGCTGATCCTTCTTGCTTTCGCGCTGATCCTGGTGCTGTTGGGCAGCGCGCCCGGCGGCGAGGTCAAGACCGACGCGGTCACCGTGGTGGTCGCCAGCCTGTCGACGCTGTCGGTCTATCTGGTGCCGCTGATCGCGCTGTTGCTGGCCTTTGACGCCATTGCCGGTGAGATCGATCGCGGGACCTTGCAGCTGGTGCTCGCCAGCCCGGTCTCACGCGGTGCAGTGCTGGTCGGAAAGTTTCTTGGCCATGTCGCTGTTTTGACCATCGCAGTCAGCTTTGGTTATGGCATTGCCGGACTTGTGGCGTTCTTTGCCAATGGCGGCGGTGATCTGATGGCACTGGCGGGAGTTGGGCGGTTGATCACAAGTTCGACCATGCTGGGTGCCACCTTCATCGCCATCGGATACATCGCCAGCACCAGCGTGCGCCAGACCGGCACTGCCGCAGCACTTGCCATCGCGATCTGGCTGTTTGCCGTGGTGCTTTACGATCTTGCTTTGCTCGGCGGACTGTTGGCCAGCAAGGATGGTTTTTTCGCCCGCGGTGTTTTCCCCTGGCTGCTGGTGTTCAATCCGGCCGATGCGTTCCGGCTCTACAACATGAGCGCCATTGATGCCGCAGCGGTTGGCAGCACTCTGGGTGGTGGTGTGCGGTCTTCGCTGCCGCTGTCCGGACTTGCGACGATGCTCAGCCCGTTCGTCTGGATTGTGATCGCGCTCGGGCTTTCAACATTCATTCTCAAAAGGGTTCGGCCATGAAGATGTTCACAAGACTGTCGGTCCTTGTTCTGGTTGCCATCACCGTGTCCGCGTGCAGCGAGCAAGAGGCAAGGATCGAACTGCCGCAGCCGGTGGCGCTGAGCGAAGAGTCTGTCGGTCATTATTGCAACATGTCCATTCTGGAGCACACCGGACCGAAGGCACAGATCCATCTTGCCGACAATCCGCATCCGATCTGGTTCAGCCAGGTGCGCGACGGCATCGCTTTCATCCGCTCACCGGAAGAACAGGAAGACGCGGTCGTTGTCTATGTCAATGACATGGGCAAGGCCACGGAGTGGGACTTTCCTGGCGACGACACCTGGATCGACGCGAAGGCGGCATGGTTCGTCATCGGCTCCCGCAAGACCGGCGGCATGGGAACGCCGGAGGTCATTCCTTTTGGCGACGAGCAAACGGCATCTGCCTTTACAGCAGAAAATGGAGGGCTGGTTGTTCAGCTCGCCGGTATCCCGGACGCCTATGTGCTCGGCCCGGCCGGGCTCGGGGAGAGCGCGCAGATTTCAATGACTGGAGTGGATCAATGAGCCTCTCGCGCCGTCGTTTCATTATCATCGCCGCAGGCAGTGTGCTAGCTGCCAGGCCAGGTTGGGCTGCCACTGAGGATGGAGCGCGCTGGCGGGGCGTTGCTCTTGGCGCAGAGGCAGATTTGCGCATTCTCGGTATGCCACGCGCGCATGCCCAAGAGCTGATTGCTATCGCCCGCGCTGAGATTGAGCGGCTGGAAAAGCAGTTCAGCCTCTACAGGCAGGACAGCGCTCTTGTCGCGCTCAATGACAGCGGCTTGTTGCTTGACCCTTCGCCGGACATGCTGGAATTGCTGGGTCTGGCCGGATCCCTGCATGCGGCAAGCGCCGGCATGTTTGATCCGACAATCCAGCCATTGTGGAAGGTTTACGCGGAAAGCCGTGGCGCACCGTCCGGCGGTGAGATCGAAACCGCGCTGGGCAAGACCGGATGGCGCAAGGTGGACATATCGTCATCGGTTGTCCGGCTGCCCGATGGCGGAGGCCTGACGCTGAACGGCATTGCGCAAGGATTCATTACCGACAAGGTCGTCGCATTGCTCAAATCGCATGGTTTGCAGTGCGCGCTGGTCAATGTTGGTGAGATCAGTGCTGTTGGCCGTCCGTCAGGGCTGGATGCATGGCCGGTGCAGTTGGACGCACCGGGAAGCGCTCGCCGAACCATCGGGCTGCGTGACCGCGCGGTCGCGACATCGGGTGCGATGGGGACGACCCTCGATGGAGGCGGGGCGGTCAGTCACATCCTCGATCCACGCCATGGGCAACCTGCGTCCCCACTCTGGCAGCGGGTTAGCGTCCAGCACGGTTCCGCCGCGCTTGCCGACGGACTTTCCACCGCGGGTGTGCTGATGAATGCCGACGAGCTTGCTGCCCTTGCCAGTCAGTTTGACGACGTATCGGTTGATGCCATATCGCGAGAAGGCGAGCAGTTTTTGCTCTGAGGAGAAGTCTGGGTTGCATACAGCGATGGTTCCGGATCAGAGGCGCTGGTGCCCATCCACGTCATGATTTCTCGCCCACACGGCAAGCGCGGCCCGCATTCAGGATAGCGGGCGGCTTGAGATGAACTGTGAGATCCGTTCGGCATTGTCGCGCGCAATGGTGCCGTCTTCGTTGATGGTGTTGTTTTCAAATCCGATGCGGATTTTTCCTCCCAGCCTCTCGGCTTCCCGCAGGCACTCGGTTTCACTGCGTCCGAAGGCGCAGACCGCCCAGTCAGGTGTCACGGCCAGTCCGGGCAGCAATTCCGTGAAACCGGCGATGGCACCGGGCTCGCTCGGAACGCCTTGCCCGTAGCGGCCAAGGACAAACAGCAGCTGCAACCGTGTGGCAGGCATCTCTCCCTCGGAACAGAGCCGGACAAGATGGCGGAGATCGTCATGGGAATAGAGAATGTGCTGAACCGCGATGTCGCTTTCGTCGCACCACCGGTAAAAGTCCCGGACCGGCCTGTTCCAGCCGCCGGCCGTCAGTTCCGCAAGCGACACCGACACGGCAGCAGGCTGGACAGTCCTGACAAGCCGGATCTGCTCATCGGGACTGTAGCGGCCAACCGCTTCGGTGGTGATCTGGTGCTGCATTTCGGGGACCACCCGTGCCAGCTCGGTGAGCAGTTCACGATAAAGTCCTGCATCCAGCGTGTGATTGCCATCGGCGTCGCGGATATGGGCGTGAATGCCGCCAGCGCCTGCACGGGCGCAGGCCAGGGCCGTTGTGACTGTCTCGGCAATGGTTACCGGCAGGGCGGGATGGTCGGTCTTTTGCAGGCGCGCGCCATTGGGCGCGATCATGATGTCCGGCAGTGGCGGAACGGAACCGGAGAGGTCGGGTGTCATCTTGTCGGTTCACTCCATGCGGAAACCCGCTCTCGGTTGCGCAATCCTAACTGTACTCTATGTAACCGAGGACGAGAAGTTGTGTGGTCGCTCCAATATGGCCGCTGCGGTGTGAATGGAATGCCTGCAGGCAATGAAATTCGGCAAGAGTTGGGCGCTATTGGCGATGTGTGGGCCACGGTTGCCTTTGAACTGACCAAAGAGCGCGGCTCGTACATGCCTGAACCAGAAGTGGTCAAGGCCTTGATCGCCGCAGTGTTGGATGATGGCCTGATCCGGCCGTTCAACGGTTTTTCCGGCAATATGATCCAGATTCTGCCGGCGTTGACCATCGATATGAACCATCTCCGCGAAGGATTCTATATATTAGAGGTGGCTCTAAAAGCATAAAGGATGAATACTGCCCTTGCCGCTGGGGCGGGATGGGTGGCAAGTTGAATGAGTTTACAAGGGAGAAAAACATGAAGCATGTCAGAAATCTTATTGTCGCAGGCGCGATGGCAATGGCTGTTTCGCCTTCGGTGGCCGAAGACAAGTTCATTACCATCGGGACCGGCGGCCAGACCGGTGTTTACTATGTTGTCGGTCAGTCGATTTGCCGTCTGGTCAATCGCGGTACTGCCGATCACAATCTCAAATGCACGGCCCCGTCGACCGGTGGCTCGATCGCCAACATCAATGCGATCTCCGCAGGTGACATGGATATGGGCGTGGCCCAGTCCGATTGGCAGTTCCACGCCTATAACGGCACATCGCAGTTTGAAGGCAACAAGGTCGACAAGCTGCGGGCCGTGTTCTCCGTCCATGGCGAACCGTTCACCGTCATTGCGCGTGCCGACGCTGGAATTTCCAGCTTCGATGATCTCAAGGGCAAGCGTGTGAATGTTGGTAATCCGGGTTCCGGACAGCTTGCGACCATGGAAGTCGTGCTGGGCGCCAAGGGCTGGACCATGGGCGATTTTTCGCTTGCTTCCGAGCTGAAACCGGCGGAACAGGCCGCGGCGCTGGGCGACAACAAGGTGGATGCCATCATCTACACCGTCGGCCACCCGAATGGTTCTATCCAGGAAGCGACGTCAACCGTTGAGGCCAAGCTGGTGCCTGTCACGGGCGAAGCCATCGACAAGCTGGTCGCAGACAATGCCTTTTATGCCAAGGCGACAATTCCAGGCGGGATGTATCCCGGCACTCCGGATGATGTCGAGACCTTTGGCGTGAAGGCGACGTTTGTTACGTCAGCCGATGTCGATGACGACGTTGTCTATCAGGTCGTCAAGGCGGTGTTTGACAATTTCGACCGCTTCAAGGGCCTGCATCCGGCATTTGCCAACCTCAAGGAAGAGGACATGATCTCCGGTGGTCTGTCCGCTCCCCTGCATCCCGGTGCCGTGAAGTACTACACGGAACGCGGCTGGATGTAATCGGTCCTGCTGGCCCAACCGGGTTAGCCAGCTAAATTCGCGAGGGCGCAAGAGTATCCTGCGCCCTCGCCGGGAAGCTCAATGTTCAGATGCGGACAGGAAACCGACCCGGAATCGGGCGGCAAGGGGGACTTCATGACAGACAAGAACAACACCCAGTCAGCCGGAAATGCAGCGCAGCGCGAACCGTCGCAATCGGAACTTGATGCGCTCGTCGCGTCGTCTGACACCGGTGTTCGCGGAACGACCGGCACCGTCGGCAAGTTCATCATGCTTGTTGCGCTGTTCTGGTCGCTGTTTCAGCTCTGGTTTGCGTCTCCGATTCCGTTCGTGATCGGATTTGGCGTCTTCAATGACACCGAAGCCCGTTCCATTCATCTTGCGTTTGCCATTTTTCTCGCCTTTGCCGCGTTTCCTGCAGACCGGACCAAGTTTCAACTCGGGCTCGGAATGGCGGTCCCGCTGATCCTGGCAACCCTGTTCATGATGTCATCGAAGGATGGCACTGCAGTGTGGTGGATCCCGCTGGTGGCGCTGGCGATCTCGGGCGCGGTTTATCTCGGCTCCTACAGGGACCGGATTCCACCCTGGGAATGGGCAATGGCTGCTGTCGGCGCCATGGCCGCACTCTATCTCTATTTCTTCTATCGTGACATTTCGAGCCGCGTTGGCGCTCCGATCACCCAGGATTTTGTGGTTGCGGTGATAGGCATCCTGTTGCTGCTGGAAGCAACCCGCCGATCGCTGGGTGCGGCCTTGATGATCGTCGCCTCGGTGTTTCTGGCCTATACGGTTCTCGGGCCCTACATGCCCTCGATCATCGCCCACAAGGGCAATAACCTGTCGGAGATCGTCAATCACCAGTGGATCACTACCGAAGGTGTCTTCGGCATTGCGCTGGGCGTCTCGACGTCGTTCGTGTTCCTTTTCGTGCTGTTCGGCTCGCTGCTCGATCGTGCCGGTGCGGGCAACTATTTCATCCAGGTGGCCTTCAGCCTGATGGGACACATGCGCGGTGGACCTGCCAAGGCCGCCGTCGTCTCGTCCGCCATGACCGGCCTGATCTCCGGCTCGTCCATCGCCAATGTGGTCACCACGGGCACCTTCACAATCCCGCTGATGAAAAAGGTCGGCTTCTCGGCAGAGAAGGCCGGCGCGGTTGAGGTCGCCTCTTCGGTAAATGGCCAGATCATGCCGCCGGTCATGGGCGCTGCTGCCTTCCTGATGGTCGAGTATGTCGGCATCCCGTATTTCGATGTCGTCAAGCATGCGTTCTTGCCGGCCGTTATTTCCTATATCGCCTTGGTCTATATCGTGCATCTTGAGGCCTTGAAGGCCGGCATGGAAGGATTGCCGCGCGCCTACACTCCCAAGCCCATCGTTCAGCGGTTGATCGGCATCGCCTTCACCATTGCAGCGATCTGCGCCGTGTCTTTCGCGGTCTATTACGGCATGGGCTGGTTGCGCCCGGCATTTCCTGTCGCAGCGCCCTATATTGTCTTTGTCCTGATCACTTCAGCCTATGTTGCTCTGGTGCGCATCGCCTCGAAGGAAGCACCGCTGGAGCTTGATGATCCCAATGCGGCGGTGACCAAACTGCCATTGCCCGGACCGACGGTGCGCTCCGGCCTGCATTATATCCTCCCGGTGGTTGTCCTTGTCTGGGCGCTGATGGTGGACCGCCTCTCGCCCGGTCTGTCGGCTTTCTGGGCGACCTCCTACATGGTGTTCATTCTGCTGACCCAGCGTCCGCTGATGGCGTTCTTCCGCGGTAACAGCCAAATCGCAACCGCCGTGCATCAGGGTTGGAATGACCTGATCGACGGATTGGTGGTCGGTGCACGCAACATGATCGGCATCGGTATTGCCACGGCAACAGCCGGCATCATTGTTGGTACCGTGAGCCAGACCGGTGTGGGGTCTTCGCTTGCAGATGTTGTCGAGGTTCTGTCCGGCGGCAATATCATGGCGATCCTCTTCCTCACAGCAATCCTGTCGCTGATTCTCGGTATGGGCCTGCCGACAACTGCAAACTACATCGTGGTGTCAGCGCTGCTGGCTCCGGTGATTGTCACACTGGGGCAGCAGAACGGGCTTCTGGTACCGTTGATTGCAGTGCATCTGTTCGTTTTCTATTTTGGCATCATGGCTGACGTGACACCTCCGGTGGGGCTGGCAAGTTTTGCAGCCGCGGCGGTATCCGGCGGTGATCCGATCAAGACGGGCGTGGTGGCGTTCTTCTACAGCCTGCGCACTGCGGCCTTGCCGTTTCTGTTCATCTTCAACACCGAGTTGCTGCTGATCAATGTCACCTGGCTGCAGGGCATCTTCGTCTTCTGTGTGGCGACGGTGGCGATGCTGTTGTTCGCCGCGGCCACGCAAGGCTGGTTCATTGTTCGCAACCGCATTCATGAAACCGTGATCCTGCTGCTGGTTGCCTTTGCCCTGTTCCGGCCCGGGTTCTTCATGGACATGATCTACCCTCCGTATCTTGAAACGGACCCTGCTGAAATCACCGAAGCCGCCGGGGATACGGCAAGTGGCGAATCCCTGCGGGTAAGGGTTGCCGGCGTCAATGATCTTGGCGACCCAATCGAGTTCGTGGCTCTGGTTCCGATCGGGGACGGCGCGACGGGTGAAGAAAAGCTCAGCAATGCCGGGCTTACCTTCCGCCAGGATGGCGACAAGATGTTCATCGATGATGTGGCGTTCGGTTCAGCGGCATCGTCAGCGGGCCTGGATTGGGATCAGCAGGTGCTGCGCGTTCTCAAGCCTGTGGATGTGCCGAGCAAGTACTGGATGTTCATTCCGGCTCTGCTGCTGCTGGCTGCCGTTGTGATGATGCAGCGGCGCCGGTCGCCACGCTTTGTTTCAACCGCTGCGTAATGCGAACGAGGAGAATTGCTATGTACAAGACGATCCTTGTCACCATCGATCTTACCCATAAACCCTCCTGGGAACTGGCTTTGCCGGAAGCCGAGGCCTTGGCGAAATCCAGTGGTGGAGTGCTGCACGTATTGACGGTGGTGCCGGTTATCCGGTCTCCGCTGGTCGCGGGTTATCTGCCAGAGGGGTTTGAAACCCATGCACTCGAAGACGCCAGATCACAGCTCGACGCAATCGTCGCCGAGAACATTGATAAATCAATCGATACTCATGTTCATCTGGCGCACGGCGTTGTGCATACCGAAATCCTGAAGGCCATCGAGACCCATCACGCAGATCTGGTGGTCATGGCCAGCCATTCGCCGGATCGGGTTCGTGAATTCCTGGTCGGTTCGCAAGCCGACCGGGTGGTGCGGCGTTCGCCTGTTTCTGTTCTGGTTGTCAGGAAATAAGAAGCCGGCGCTGGACCTGCGTTTCTGCGGTGTCCGGACTTGATATTGATCCACGGAGCTTACCCTAGATGACACCTTTCGCAATCGCAGGCATACAAATGTATGTCAATGCAGTTGAATCCAACGTCGAGGCGATGCTGCACAAGCTTGATGTGGTGATGGCGCGGTTTCCCTGGACTCAAATGGTCGTGTTCAGCGAACTGGCACCATTCGGGCCCCTGTCGCGATTTGCACAACCGCTTCTCAATGAAACCATCGAAAGGTTTCAGGCGGCAGCGCGGCGCTACAATGTCTGGGTCATACCCGGATCGATGTTTGAGCAGGCTGTCGACGGCCGGATCTACAACACCTCCACGGTGATCAATCCGCAAGGCGAGATCGTCACTCACTACCGCAAGATGTTCCCATTCCTGCCCTATGAAGCAGGGGTTTCAGGCGGCACGGAGTTCTGTGTCTTTGACGTGCCCGGCATCGGCCGGTTCGGGCTTTCGATCTGTTACGATATCTGGTTTCCGGAAACGACGCGGCATCTAACCAGTATGGGGGTTGAAGTGCTTATTCACCCCGTGTTGACTGGCACGATTGACCGGTCAACCGAGATCGCGATTGCCCAAGCTACTGCCGCGCAATTCCAGTGTTATGTCTTCGATATCAACGGGCTGGGCGCTGGCGGAGTTGGCCAGTCCTGCGTGGTTTCGCCCTCGGCAACGATCATGCACCGGTCAATGGCGGGCGACGACATGTTCCCCATTGAAATTGACCTCGATCAAGTCCGCCGCCAGCGTGAAACCGGGTTCATGGGGCTGGGCCAGGTGCTCAAGAGTTTCCGCGATCGCGCCGTCGACTTCCCGGTCTATGACCGGGCCAGCGGCGTGGACGGATATTTGCACACCCTAGGCAAGCTGGAAACTCCAGGGCAGGGATCCAAGGCCGGATTACCATTATCGGCCGCGCCAGTTGTTCCTTCAATGGACTCCACGGAATCCCACGCGGCGGGTCTGCCGTTCGCGGCAGGCAAAACAGTCACGGGTTGAAAACCTGCAATAGCAACAATCAAGAAAACGGAGATTACGCCGACTACCGGGGAAACAAAAAAGGATAAATTGATGCAATCAATGAGCGACTATTACTCCGCAGTTCAGCTTCGAACTGATCGTTGGAGCGCGTTACGCGAAGCATTGAATTTTCTTGAGCGAGAGCCCAATAGCCGGCAGGCCAAGGCGACGCGGGCCAAGATTACCGAGCTCTTCGAATCGCTGTCGCTCATTGAAGCCTATTGGGCTTTCCCAGGTGTTTCGGCTTTCGCCCATCTGCACCGCCAGTATGAAAATGGAAATGTCGATGATGCGGCGTTCAGCGTCCGTCGCGTTACCAGGGCGCTGACCAATGGTTCCTATCGCCGCCGCCACATCCCGCTGGACCGGGATGTCGTCGATGCCGATGAAAATGAAGACGAAGCCGTTCTGTCGCCGGAAGCACGGGCGCTGACCAAGCCCTATTTCGAGGTGATGATCGTTGATGATCTCAACGAGCATCAGGAGCGCTGGCTCAAGAACAGCCTTCAGTCAATGCGGCGCGCGGATGATGCGTTTACCTATGAATCCGTTGTTGTTCCAAGTCTGCAGGATGCGCTGATTGGCGTTCTGTTCAACCATAATATCCAGGCCATCATCGTCCGCCCCGGACTGAAACTTGAATCGAAAGTCGAATTGCCGATCCTGACCCGTTATCTGAACCGGGCGGGCGGTATCGGTGAAATCGAGGAAATCCCGCCGGAGGACTATGGTCCGGAACTCTGCCGCCTGATCGCCAAGGTTCGTCCGGAACTCGACGCCTATCTGGTCACCGACCGCTCCGTCGAAGCGATTGCCGGGCTGGACCTCGGCATATGCCGGCGCGTCTTCTACAATCAGGAAGACTTCATGGAGTTGCACCTCAACATCCTTCGCGGTGTTCAGGCGCGCTACAAGACGCCGTTCTTCACGGCCCTGAAGGAATATTCGAAACAGCCTACCGGAGTGTTTCACGCCATGCCGATCAGCCGCGGCAAATCCATCTCCCGGTCCCACTGGATCCAGGACATGGGCGCGTTCTATGGCCCCAACATCTTCATGGCCGAGACATCGGCCACCAGTGGCGGTCTCGACAGCCTGCTGGAGCCGCACGGGCCGATCAAGGAAGCACAGGAACTCGCGGCGCGGGCCTTTGGGGCGAAGCAGACGTTCTTTTCCACCAACGGCACGTCGACCTGCAACAAGATCGTCGTCCAGGCGCTGGTGCGTCCCGGTGATATCGTGCTGGTCGACCGTGATTGCCACAAATCCCACCACTACGGGATGGTTCTTGCCGGCGCCCAGGTTGTCTATCTCGACAGCTATCCGCTCAATGAGTACTCGATGTATGGCGCGGTGCCACTCAAGGAAATCAAGCACCAGCTGCTGAAATTGAAGGCGGCCGGCAAGCTCGATCGCGTCCGGATGCTGCTTTTGACCAACTGCACCTTCGACGGCATCGTCTACAATGTCGAGCGGGTGATGGAAGAATGCCTGGCCATCAAGCCGGACCTGGTGTTCCTGTGGGACGAAGCATGGTTTGCCTTTGCCCGCTTTGGCCCGACCTACCGCCAACGGACGGGCATGAATGCAGCCAAGAACTTGCGGGACAAGTTGAAGACCCCGCAATATGCCAAGCTCTACGAAAAACAGCAGGCCAAACTGAAGGACGCCGACGACGAGACGCTGCTCAAGACGCGCTTGCTGCCGCCGCCCCATTCTCGGGTCCGGGTCTATTCGACCCAGTCGACCCACAAGACGCTGACATCCCTGCGTCAGGGATCGATGATTCATGTCAACGATCAGGACTTCAAGGGTGAAGTCGAACAGAGCTTCCACGAAGCCTACATGACGCATACGTCGACCTCCCCGAACTACCAGATCATTGCGTCGCTCGATGTGGGACGCCGGCAGGTGGAGCTGGAAGGCTTCGAATTTGTGCAGCGGCAGGTCGAGGCGGCGATGTCCATGCGCCGGGCGATTTCCACACATCCGGTGCTCAAGAAGTATTTCAAGGTGCTGACCGCCGGCGACATGATTCCGGAAGCGCATCGCGAGAGCGGTGTGTCGAGCTACTACGATCCGGATCAGGGCTGGACCGACATCTGGAATTGCTGGGAGAAGGACGAATTCGTCCTCGACGCGACCCGCGTGACCGTTGTGGTCGGTGGCACCGGATGGGACGGCGACACCTTCAAGAACAAGATCCTGATGGACAAATACGGCATTCAGATCAACAAGACGTCGCGCAACACGGTCCTGTTCATGACCAATATCGGGACCACGCGGTCGTCCGTCGCCTATCTGATCGAGGTGCTGGTTGAAATCGCCAATGATCTCGATGACCTGCTTGATGATGCTTCGCGGATGGAACGCCTGAGTTTTGAGAAGCGCGTCAAGAACCTGATGCATGACTTGCCGCCACTGCCGGATTTCAGCCGGTTCCACGACGCATTCCGCGCCGACAACGACACCATTGAAGGTGACATCAGGTCGGCGTTCTTCCTGAGCTATGATGACCGCAATTGCGACTATCTGGAGCTTGATGGCTCGATCATCAAGGCGATCGAAAGCGGCAGGGAAATTGTGTCCGCGTCCTTCATTATTCCGTATCCGCCGGGATTTCCGATCCTGGTTCCGGGGCAGGTGGTATCCCGGGAGATCCTTGCTTTCATGCGCGCGCTCGATGTGAGCGAAATCCATGGTTATCGACCGGACTTGGGATTGCGCGTGTTTACTCAGGAGGCTCTGGACAATCAGGCCGGGTTACGCCTGGCAATGCCAACCAATAAAAAAGGGGAATAAAATGCCGAAGAAAATGTTGAAAAACATGTCCGAAATCCGCCGGTTCTTTCACCGGAATGAAGACCCGATCTATTTCATTTCGGCGACCAATTTCAATTTGCTCGGCATTGATGAGTGGTGCAAGAACTTCAAATATATCTGCTACATCGATTGCTATGACGGCCGCCACCCCAACGTGTTTTGTCCGTCAGAGCAGCCGCATGCCGAGTTCCAGTCTATCGAAGACATCAACAACTACCTGCTTCAGCACAAGGAAGTTATCGATTTCGTCAAGCGCCGCGGCGGCAACCCGAAATTCGTGTTCCTGATGTTCGATGAGGAAACCGAGCGCCTTGCAAAAGAACTGGGTGCTGTCGTCTGGTTCCCAAGTGCCGAACTTCGCACCTCGATGGACAACAAGATCGAGACCGTGCGGGTCGGCAACAAGGCCGGGGTTCCGTCCGTGCCCAATGTGCTGGCTGAAGTGACCTCCTACAAGAACCTGCGGGAAACCTGCGAAGATGCTGGAGTCGGACATGATCTGGTGCTGCAATCAGCATTTGGCGACAGTGGTCATACGACGTTCTTCATTAAGTCGGAGGAGGACTTCCGGCGTCATGCAGACGAGATCATCGGTCAGGGTGAAATCAAGATCATGAAGCGGATCGATTGCCGTGGTTCAGCAATCGAGGCCTGCACGACCTCGACCGGTACCATCGTCGGCCCGCTGATGACGGAGTTGGTGGGCTTCAAGGAGCTCACGCCCTATCGTGGCGGCTGGTGCGGCAATGAAATCTTTGCCACGGCGTTTCCGAAGAAGGTTCGCCAAAAGGCCAGGGAACTCACGTTTAAGTTCGGTGAGCAGCTGCGCAAGGAAGGATACAGTGGCTATTTCGAGCTCGATTTCCTTATCGACACGAAGACCGATGAGATCTGGCTCGGCGAACTCAATCCCCGTATTACCGGTGCCAGCTCGATGACCAATCACGCGGCGTTTGCGCATGCTGATGCGCCCCTTTTCCTGTTCCATCTGCTCGATTTCTCGAAAGTGAAATTCGATCTCGATATCAGTGAGCTGAATTCACGCTGGGCTGATCCGGACATGATCGACAGCTGGAGCCAGATGGTGGTCAAGCACACCGATGACAGCGTGGATATTATCACCGAGGCGCCACAAACCGGTATCTATAAGATGCATGATGATGGCCGTGTGGTGTTCGATCGTTTCGACTATCACCGGCGTGCAGTCGAGAGTGAGAACGAGGCATTCTTTCTCCGGATTCAGAAGCCAGGCGATTACCGCTATGAAGGTGCAGATCTGGGAATCCTTGTCACGCGCGGACGCTCAATGACGAAGAATTTTGAATTGAACGACCGGGCCAAGAAGTGGATCCACGGGATCAAGAATGCGTTTGTCGCGACGCCGCTGCCGGCAGCAGACGCGGGACCTGTGTTTTCCGAGCCTGCCTTCAAAATTCTTTGAAACCGGAGTGTTGACGTCAAATGCAACACCTTTGGCGTTCAATGGGTGAACTTGAACCCGGCCCCAAATGGGCCGGGTTGTTTGCTGAATACTGGCCGGATTACCGGCGCTGGTGGAGCAGCGAGGGGGTGGAAACCCGCCCGACCTATTGGGAGTGTTATCAGGCGCTCAAGCTGCACATGCCGGAACTGCTGGTGATCTATGAACAGCTCTGCGAACTCGCCGGTGGCGGTGACGAGGCGGCCCGTTTTTTAAGCCTGTACAATCCGCCGCCCTATCTGTCCGGCTGCTCGCAGGCGGTCTGGTCCGGTGAAGAACCGGTTCTTGTGCGGAATTATGATTACAGCCCGCTGGCTTTTGACCGGCTGATCATGCGGACCGGCTGGCAGGGGCGCACAGTGCTGGGCACGTCTGACGGTTTGTGGGGGCTGGTCGATGGAATTAACGATGCAGGGCTGGCGATTTCGTTGACATTCGGCGGCCGCCGGGTGGTTGGTGACGGGTTCGGCGTGCCGGTGATCTTGCGTTATGTGTTGCAAACTTGCGAAACCACGGAACAGGCGGCGTCGGCGTTGTCCCGTATTCCCAGCCACATGAGCTACAATGTCACGGTGCTGGACGCAAAGCGCAGCTATATAACTGCTTTCATGGCCCCTGACAGACCGACCCTGATCACGCAATCCGCTGTTGCGACCAACCATCAGGAAAAGGTCGAATGGGCTGCGCATGCGCGGTTCACGGCAACCGTCGAGCGCGAGCGCTATCTGCTTCAGCGGATGACAATGCATCGAGATACCGAGGAAAAATTCATTTCGGCATTTCTCAAGCCGCCGCTTTATTCCTCTGCCTTTGCCGATGGATTTGGAACGCTTTATACCGCCGTCTATCGGCCAAGACTGGGTCAGATGGAGCTTCGGTGGCCGCGCGGGACCTGGGCCTTCGAATTGGACAACTTCAATGATGATCAGCGGATGATCCACATTCCGGTTTAGGGAGCAAAACAGCCATGAGCCACGTCTTTACCCGCCACACCAAGATCAAGCCGCCAGTCGTTGCCGGGGGGCAGGGCTGCTATCTCGTTGACCAGAGTGGCAAGCAGTATCTCGATGGGTCGGGAGGTGCTGCGGTGTCTTGCCTGGGGCATGGCGATGGCGAGGTCATCGCCGCAATCAAGGGTCAGCTCGACAGCATTGCGTTTGCCCATACAGGCTTTTTCACATCGGAACCGGCCGAGGCTTTGGCCGATCTGCTGGTTTCCAAGGCACCCGGGGGCATCGACAAGGTTTACTTTGTCTCCGGCGGATCGGAGGCAACCGAAGCAGCCATCAAGCTTGCGCGGCAGTATTTCGTCGAGAAGGGCGAGCCCGGCCGCTCCAGACTGATCGCGCGGAAGCAGAGCTATCACGGCAACACCATCGGGGCGCTGTCGGCGGGTGGCAATGAATGGCGCCGGGCGCAATTCGGGCCGCTGCTTCTGGATGTCAGCCACATCGATCCCTGCTACGAATACCGTTTACGGCACGCGGATGAAACGCCGGAAGCCTATGGCTTGCGGGCGGCCAACGCGCTGGAGACCGAAATCCTCCGGGCCGGACCGGAAACCGTCATGGCCTTCATGGCCGAGCCGGTGGTCGGTGCAACATCCGGAGCGGTGCCACCCGCGCCGGGCTATTTCAATCGGATCCGGGAAATCTGCGACCGCTACGGCGTTCTGCTTATCCTCGATGAGGTGATGTGCGGCATGGGGCGTACAGGCACTCTGTTCGCCTCGGAGCAGGACGATGTGCGGCCGGACATCATCGCCATCGCCAAGGGGCTTGGCGGCGGGTATCAGCCGCTTGGTGCGATGCTGTGTTCGGGCGAAATCTATCGGGCGATCGAAAACGGCAGCGGCTTTTTCCAGCACGGCCACACCTATATGGGACATCCGGCAGCCTGTGCCGCCGGGCTGGCGGTGGTTAACGCGATCCTCGATAGGAAGCTTTTGCCGAAGGTTGAGGAAATGGGACAACTGCTCCGTGCCGGGCTGCAGGAGCGCTTCGGTCAACATCCCAATGTCGGCGATATTCGCGGCCGGGGTTTGTTCGTCGGTGTTGAACTGGTTCAGGATCGCGAGACCAAAGAGCCGTTTGCACCGGGCGAACGTATTGCGGCGCAGATCAAGACTACGGCTTTCGATGCCGGCCTGATCTGCTATCCGATGTCGGGAACCATCGACGGCCGCAGCGGAGACCACGTGCTGCTTGCGCCTCCCTATATCATCACTCCGGAACAAATCGGGGAGCTGATCGACAAGCTGGCAATCGGAATCGGCGCCGCCACCGGAGTCTGAGAGATCCGGCCAAGCCCGCATGTTGGTGTGGGGTGAAACGTCCTGATGTCAAACGGATTGGTCCGATCAGGATCTCGAAGAACCAGACTTCAGCGCGCTGCGATGGGTATCACGCGTGACGAGGCTTATGCTCACATGGCCTTCGCGATAACCTTGGCCAGTTCCTGCCAGGCTTCGCCATGTGCGGCCACAACGTCGGCCGGGCCGTTGGATCTGGCCTTGGCGGCGATGCTGAACTGCCGGATGCGGCTGCGGCTTTCCGCCCGGTCGCGGCGGATTGAGAACTGCCCGGACAAGCGCATGGTGTTTGAGCTGTCCACCAGCATCTGCTCGACATCGATGCGGATTTCAGCTTCCGGTACGCCGCCCAACGGCCAGGGGTCGGATGCGACCTGGGCGCCGGAAATCTCGGCCAGACTGCGTACAAGAAACAGTCTCATGGCGCGTTCGGTATCATCGGCCCAGTCGGCTTTGGGGATCGCGACGATCGCGCCAGCCCCATTCTGGACGAAAATACCCGACTCCTTGGCATAAGTCGGCAAGTTCACGGTAGATACGGAAATTGTTCGCGCATCCGTCCTGATGGTGGTGGCTGAAGCAACCGGTTCAATCAAAAACCTGTCGTGATTTGTGCTGGTGCACCCTGACAGAAGCAGAAACGGCATCAACAGGAACAAAATACGCATACTCATCATCGTCCTAACAGCAGGGAGTTCGGATTACGCTCGATACTGCGCGCCAGTGATCGAAAGGACTCCGCGGTGGTGGAGATGTCGCGGAGAACGCCCCTTATATCATTATAGAAGCGGGACTCTGAATCATAACCCGAAACGACAGCCTGCAGCCCGTCTGCGGCCTCATTAAGGCGCTTGGCAAGGGCGGGAAGCGTGCTCGCGGCCGTGTCGATCGACTTGAGAGCGCTGTCGGCACTTCGCAGCGTGGTGTTCAGATTGTCGATGGCGCCACCCTCGCGGATGGCCGTGACAAGAGAACGGACCTCCTGAAGCGTCTGGTCAATTGTCCCGGGGATGCGGTCCATGCCGTCTGCAGCCAGCACGCCCTCGGCGGTGCCGGTCAATTTCGAGATGTTGCCAAGCGCCTCTGTCGCCGCCGTCATCAACTCCTCTATGGGAAGTTCAGAGATGCGCGTGACCAGACTGTTGACGCCGGACTCGGTGTCGGCAACCGCTGCTGGTGCTGTTGGCAGCATCAGTCTGCCATCGGGACTGACTGTGATTTCGGCTTTTGGCTGGGAAGGCAAACTGATGAGTTCGAGGATGACGGTTTGGCCAAACAGACCTTCCGAAGCGACACGGGCGCGCAGGCCGTTGGCAACACGTCTATCGAGCCGTTCCCGCAGCTTTTCCGGCGACAGGTCTCCGGGCAGTCCGAGCCGCGTGGGCGAGAGGCGCAAATCAACACGCAGTCTCACCGGTCCATCGTTGCCGTCTTCGGTTGGAACGCCGAGCACATCCTCGACTTCCCCCACCTTGACGCCCCGGAACCGAACGACGGTATCGGGTCCGAGGCCAGTGACGTCGCCGTCGAGCAGGATTGACGCGGTCACGTCCGGGGCCGTATCTGCTTCGAATGCGTTTGCACGGGCCACGGTTTCACTCGCAAAGACATCGAAGATGTGGCCGTCGGCCACGGGGTCGCCACCGGTGACGGGTGTTCCGAAGGTAACGCCACCTTCCAGCAATGCAGCCAGACTGTCGATCTTGAGTGCGAGCCCCTGTGGGCCGAGATTGAATGACAGGCCGGATGCATCCCAGAACCGTGCATTCGTCGTCAGTCGGGCATCATAGGGTTTGAGGATGAAAGCATCCATCGTGACGATGGTTCCGGAGCTCGACAGAGTGGGTTGTCCGATCCTGCCGACTTCGATGCCGCTGGTAAGAACCGGGGCTCCGGCTGACAGCTGGCCACCGGCCTTGGCTCTGAGCACGATGCGGGTTCCCTCCTCGCCAAAAGAGGTGAGCGGCGGCACATCCAGCGCAACAAAGCGATCGGCCCTGATGCCGCCCTTGCCGTCCCAGTTTGCAGCGATATAGACACCTGAAAGCAAGGTTCCAATGCCGCTGACGCCGCGTGCGGTAACCTTTGGTTCCACGAGCCAGAACTCGGCTTCGGTATCGACATAGCGTGCAATGGTTTTGTCGATCCGGACCTGGGCCTCCACCGCCTCCATGCCATCGGAAAACCCGACGGTCTCAACGATGCCGACGCGCAAATCGCGGATGCGCACTTCCGTCGTGCCGGCGCTGATACCGGAAGCTGATTTGAAAACGATGGTGATCAAAGGCCCTTTGGAGGTAAAGTTATTCCACACGACACCGGCCGAGACCGCCAGCGCCAGAAGCGGCATAAGCCATATGACCGACGGTCGCCGCCCGCGGGTTTCACGCTGTGGAGAGGGCAGGTTTTGCAGGTCCGGGGCGGCGTTGCTCATCGAGCTGTTCCTTCATCAGTAAGATCCCAGATCAGACGCGGGTCGAATGCCTGGGCGGACAACATCGTGAACACGACGGAAAGGGCGAAACAGGCCGCCGCCAGGCCGGGTTTGATGGACGCCAGAACGTCGAACTGAACCAGTGCCACGAGGATGGCGACCACGAAAACATCAATCATCGACCAGCGGCCGATGAACTCCACGGCCGAGTGCAGAGTGTGCAATGTGTGCGGATCCTTGTTGTGCGGGCGCGACAGCAGCACGGCCAGATAGGTTATCACGATAAATTTCCCGACCGGAATGACCACACTCGCAATGAAGACGATCGCGGCGATGGCGTAGGCGTGGTGATGAACGAGATCGACGACACCGCCGACGATTGTGCTGTCCTGCGAGGTGAACATCTGTGTCGTGCGCAACATGGGATACATGTTTGCCGGAACATAAACAATGAGCCCGGCAATGAGCCATGCCAGCACCCGCTGTATGCTGCCGGTGTTGCGGCTTTGCATCCGTGCGTGGCAACGCGGGCAAGCTGTGACGTCCGGCCGGGCAACAATCCCGCAACTGGTGCAGGCAACCATGCCTGCATCGCGGGCTGTCATCAGGCTGTGTTGGTGGCCAGGGATGTCCATAGCGTGTTCCTGCACATGAAGGTGTCTTGAAGCGTGTTGACAATGACCAGCAGGACGAATGCCCAAAAAGCCACCCCGGTGTCGACGGTCGCCATTCCGGCGAGTTTGACCAGCGCTACTGCGACGCCGACCATGAAGATTTCCGCCATTGCCCATGGCTTGAGCTGGAATGCCCATCTCAGCGCGGATTGTGCACCGGCAGCATTTCTGTATCCGGTCAGAAGCGGTGCAAGCGCATAGATCAGCAGAATCGAGCGGAATACAGGAACGACGACGATGAAAACCAGGACTGCAAAGGCCAGGGGAATCATGATTCCGGTCGCGAAACCCAGCACCACATCGACGACAGAAGCGTTGGAATCAAACGGCCCTGCGTCCAAATGCAGAAAAGGCATGAACAGGACGATCCCCATCAAAATGGTTGAGGTCAGCGCCAGTCCCACCACGCGTGTGATCGCTTCCGACCTGCCAAGCGTCAACTGGTACCCGCAGCGCACACAGCGCGTCCGGGCAGTCATTTCTTCTGCCGAAAACTTGTAAATGACATCGCAATGGGGGCAGGCGATGCATCCGGAGTCGTAAATCATTGCGGCTCCTGGTCGAGGGGCGGATTGAACAACGCGAGAACTACAGGCTTTGTGGCAGCAGCAAAACTGCTGTCAATATGCATGTTATTCTCATCTTCTCTGTTCGTTCTGCAATCGCACTTTCAGTGCCCTTGGGTTGCGTTTCACACAAAGCGCCAGCTGCGATGCAGCTGCACTATGCAGCATGAGGTGACCTATTGCCATGCATTTGAAGCGGCATCATGGCGGATGCGGGGCTCAAGGGCCGGATGCAGAATCCCGCCGATCAAGCGATGTGCTGCACTTGCTTCGGATTGGCGATTTCCAGGCATCGCAACAAGCCATGTGGCTCTCATCGGAATCTGGCACCGGCCCTTGGTGAGCCCGGGAGATTAAAAACTTCTGGAGACTGTGTGCTGCTAACCGCCGTTGATGTAGGTGGTCAGGGTTGCCTCTGTGCCGTTTTGCCATAGAGCCGTGAGGGCAGCCGCAAAGGCTTCGGCGAAAGCTGGCCTGTCGCCGAGATCACCATAAATGTCTGTCATTTTGAGCCACTGCTGCGGGGAGTCTTTGGCCAATCTTGCCTGCGCCGTCAGCCGGTCCCAGTTGGGATCGTTTGGTGGAATGGCCGCGCCGTTGTCGGTTGTTCCATAGCAATAGCGGCACCAGAGAGCGGATTCGAGTGCCAGACCGTCAACCGGTTGGCCCGCGCTCAGCCGCGCGTCAATCGTAGGCAGAATGAACTTCGGCTGCCGGTTGGATCCGTCCAAACAGAGCCTCGGAATGGTGTCGCCGACCGCCGGGTTGGAAAAGCGCTCAACGCATTTGCGGAAATAGCTCTCGGTGCTGACACCCTCGATGCTCGGCACTGTCGGCATGATCTCGTCACGCTCCAGCTTGTCGAGAAAGCCTGCGACCAGAGGGTTTTCCATCGCTTCGTGAACATATGTGATTCCCATCAACCCGGCCGGATAGGCGATGATTGCATGGCCGCCATTGAGGATGCGCAGTTTCATCAACTCATAAGGTGCGACATCTGCCACGAACTGTACGCCGACAGTCTCCAGCGCCGGACGCCCCATCGGAAAATTGTCTTCGAGCACCCATTGCCGGAAGGGCTCACAGACGACGGGTGCTGCGTCCTCAATCCCGAATTTGTCAGCCACAATGCCAATCTCCCGCGGGCCGGTGGCGGGCGTAATGCAGTCGACCATGCCGCATGGAAACGCGACATTGGCCCCGATCCATTCAGCGGCGTCATCACTGCGCCGTTGTGCCAAACCGATCACCGCGTTACGCGCAACGTGACCGTTCTCCGGGAGGTTGTCGCAGGACATCACGGTGAACGGGGCAATGCCTGCCGCCCGCCGTGCCATCAGTGCTGCAATGATCAGTCCGAATACCGTCGTTGGATGTTCAGGGTTTTCCGCATCGGCGATGATGTCGGGATGTGCCGCATCGAAACCGCCGGTCTTTGCATCGACATAGTAGCCGCCTTCGGTCACGGTCAGAGAGACAATGCGGATCTCGGGACTCGCCATCGCCTCGACCAGCTTGCCCGCATCGATGGCGCAGAAGCCGATCATCGAGCCGCATATTGTGGCAGAGTATCCTGCGGGGTCGAGCTCGACGACGGTTGTCAGCCAGTCCTGCGGCGCAAGACGCTGGCGCATGGTTTCGTCGTAAGATTTGACGCCGGCGCCGATGATGGCCCAATCGTGGTCCCGGCCGGTTTCGAACAGACGGTGCAGATAGATCGCCTGATGCGCGCGGTGGAAATTGCCGACACCTATATGCAATATGCCGGGGGTCAGTGCCGTGCGGTCATAGCCAGGCACATCGATGCCATCGGAGAGCTCGTTCAGGTTGGCGTTCGAGAGTTTCATCAGCTCATCCACTGCCCGCCGTCGACATTGTATGTCTGCGACAGGATGTAGTCGGACTCGGGCGAGGCAAGAAAGATTGCCATGCCGGTCAGGTCATCGGGCGTTGCAAAGCGGCCTGCGGGCACGCTTGCGGCGACTTCGGCCTTTTTCTGGCCGGGTTGTTTGTTTTCCAGCTTGGCGAACATCGCGTCGACATGCTCCCAGTGCTCGCCGTCGACAACGCCGGGGGCAATGGCATTGACGTTGATGCCGTGCCTGATCAGGTTCAGGCCCGCCGACTGGGTCATGGAGATGACTGCCGCCTTGGTTGAGCAATAGACCAGCACCAGACTTTCGCCGCGGCGGCCCGCCTGTGACGCCATGTTGATGATCTTGCCGCCATGGCCCTGCCTGATCATTTGCCTGGCTGCAGCCTGCATGGTGAACAGGGTGCCGCCCACGTTGACGGCATAGAGCCTGTCGAAGCTGGCGCGGGTGATGTCGACCGTTTGCGCCGCGTCGAAGAGGGCGGCGTTGTTGATCAGGATGTCAAGCTTGCCAGCCCTGGCAACGACGGCGGCAATTGCTGCGTCAATGCTGTCTTGCTGGCTGACATCGATCTGCACGGCATAGGCTGAATCACCCATCCCGGCGGCGGCTGCCTGCGCAGCCTCAAGGTTGATATCCGCGATGGCGACGGTGGCGCCCTCGCGGATATAGGCTTCGGCAAAGGCGCGACCGATACCGCGGGCGGCGCCCGTGATCAGCGCTGATTTGCCAGAGAGACGGCTCATTGAATCCGCAGTCCTTGCTGGTCAAACCTGTGAAGGTGCTCCAGCTGCGGCGTCAGATAGACTGTGTCGCCGTGATGGACGTCGAATTCGCCTCCGGCACGCACCGTCAGCGGATCACAGCCCGGAATGCCGTGAATGTGTACGAAGGTGTCAGAGCCAAGATGTTCGGCTATACCAACAGTGCCCTGCCAAGTCCCTTCGGTCTTGGAAATGTCGATATGCTCGGGCCGGATGCCGATTGTATGTGCGTCATGCCCAGCGGCTTCCGGGCCATCCAGAAGGTTCATTCTGGGTGACCCGATAAAGCCCGCGACGAACTTGTTGCGGGGTGTGCGGTACAGCTCCAGCGGACTGCCGACCTGTTCGATCACGCCTGCCTGCAAGACCACAATCTTGTCGGCCATGGTCATCGCCTCGACCTGGTCGTGGGTCACATAGATCATTGTGGTGGCCAGCTTCTTGTGCAGCTCCGAGATTTCCATGCGCATGCCGACACGCAGGGCCGCATCGAGGTTCGACAGGGGTTCGTCGAAAAGGAAGGCTGATGGCTCGCGCACAATGGCGCGCCCGATAGCGACACGCTGACGCTGGCCGCCAGACAGCTGACCTGGCCGCCGGTCGAGATAGTCTGTCAGATTCAAAGCGGTGGCAGCCTGTTCGATCCGCCTGTCCTGCTCCTCTTGGGGCATTTTCGCCATCTTCATCGGGAAGGCGATGTTCTTGCGCACCGTCATATGCGGATAAAGGGCATAGCTCTGGAACACCATGGCCAGACCGCGCTTGGCGGGGGGAAGATCGGTGGCGTCCTTGCCGTCGATCTCGATGTTACCGGACGTGGTGTCTTCCAGACCGGCGATCAGGCGCAGGAGGGTCGACTTGCCGCAACCGGATGGACCGACAAAGACCACGAATTCGCCGTCGTTGATTTCCAGATCCAGTGGCGGAATGACCTCGACCTTGCCGAAGCATTTCCTGACCTGCTTTAACTGTATGCGTCCCATTTTTCGCTCCTCACTTCACAGCGCCGAAGGTCAAGCCCCGGACAAGTTGTTTCTGGCTGAACCAGCCCAGTATCAGGATCGGCGCAATTGCCATGGTCGAGGCGGCCGAGAGCTTGGCGTAGAACAGCCCTTCAGGACTGGAGTAGCTGGCAATGAACGCGGTCAGCGGCGCGGCCTTGGCGGCGGTAAGGTTGAGCGTCCAGAACGCTTCGTTCCAGGCGAGGATGAAATTGAGGAGAAGCGTGGAAGCGATTCCAGGCACCGCCATCGGCGTCAGAACATAGAGAATCTCGTCCTTCAGTGATGCGCCGTCCATCCTTGCCGCTTCCAGGATCTCGCCGGGGATCTCCTTGAAATAGGTGTAGAGCATCCAGACTATGATCGGCAGGTTGATCAGCATCAGAACGATCACCAGACCGGTGCGGGTATCGAGAATGCCAAGCTTGATGAAAATCAGGTAGATCGGATAGAGAACGCCGACTGCCGGAAGCATTTTCGTCGAGAGCATCCACAACAGAATGTCCTTGGTGCGCTTGGACGGCACAAACGCCATCGACCAGGCGGCTGGTACTGCGACGATCAGGCCAAGTACGGTCGAACCGCCGGCGATGATGATCGAGTTCCACAGAAAGCGGACATAGTCCGAGCGTTCCTGCACGACGCTGTAATTTTCCAGCGTCCAGTCGAAGAACAGAAAGACCGGCGGGTCACTGATCGCCTGAGCTTCGGTCTTGAAGCTGGTCAGGATGGTCCAGAGGATCGGGAAAAAGATGAGCAGTCCGATCGTCCAGGCGATGGCGGTATTGATAAGCTTGCGGTTGGTCGAGACTGTGCGTGCCATGTCCGTTCACCTCACTTGTCAAGGTTCTTGCCGACGATGCGCATCAGGAAGATGGCAACGATATTGGCGAGAATGATTGCATAGACCCCTCCGGCCGACCCCAAGCCCACATTCTGGCTCTCAAGCACGCGCTGGAAGATCAGGTAGGTCAGTGTCCGGGTGCCGAAGGCGCCGCCGGTGGTGACGAAGATCTCGGCGAAGATCGACAGAAGGAAGATGGTCTGGATCAGAACCACGATGGTGATGGCGCGGCCCAGATGCGGCAGGGTGAGAAACCAGAACCGCTTGTGCACCGGCGCGCCGTCCATTTCGGCTGCCTCCATCTGCTCACCGTCCAGCGACTGCACGGCGGTCAGCAGGATCAGTGTCGCAAAGGGCAGCCACTGCCATGAGACGATCATGATGATCGATTGCAGCGAGGCCTGGCTGAGCCATTCAACCGGCGTTGCGCCAAAGAATTTCCAGAGATGCGCGAACAGGCCGTTGACCGGATCCATGAAGATGTTCTTCCAGACCAGGGCCGAAACCGTCGGCATCACAAAGAACGGAGCGATAACCAGGATGCGGACAATGCCTTGCCCCCACATTGGCTGATCAAGCAGCAGGGCCAGCATGATGCCAAAGACAATGGTGATGGCGAGAACACCGCCGACGATCAACAGAGTAACCTGGACGCTGGGCCAGAAAGAGCTGGAGCTGACGAAGCGGACGTAGTTGTCGAAACCGGCCCAGCCCTGATCGCCGCCGCGCATGGGCAGGTAGACGCGGAAAGAAAACCAGAGGGTCATTATCAGCGGCACCAGCATCCAGCCAAGTAGCAGGATCACGGCGGGCGCCATCATCAGTCGGGCTGCGGAACGGGATTGCTGTGTGGCCATGACGTGTCTCCACAATGGGCAGCTACGGGCTGCCAGGAACAGATGTCATTTGAAAATAGCTGGTAGCCGGAGGACGGACACTAAAGTCCGCCCTCCGGCCCGGGAGGAGGCCTCAGTAACCTGCGGCTTCCATAGCGTCGGTGGTCAGCGCCTGGGCCTTGGCCAGGGCTTCCTCAACCGTCTGTTGCCCGGCATAGACTGCCGAGAATTCCTGGCTCACTTCGGTCGCGATGCCGGCAAATTCAGGAATGGCGGCGAACTGGACGCCAACATAAGGAACAGGGTCCACGGTCGGATTGTTCGGATCAGCCGACAGGATCGATTCCAGCGTCATCTCTGCAAATGGAACGGACTGGTAGTTCGGGTTTTCGTACAACGAGGTGCGGGCACCTGGAGGCACGTTGGCCCAACCTTCCTTTTCTGCGACCAGTTCGATGTAGCCGGTTCCGGTGGCCCATTCGATGAACTGCTTGGCAGCAGCTTCCTTTTCTGTGCCGGCAGGAATTGCCAGCGCCCAGGCCCACAGCCAGTTGGCACGCTTTCCAAGGCCGTTATCGGGGGCCAGCGCGAAGCCGACCTTGTCAGCCACGGTCGAGTCGTTGGGGTTGGTCACGAACGAAGCCGCCACGGTGGCGTCGATCCACATGCCGCATTTGCCCTGCTGGAAAAGCGACAGGTTTTCGTTGAAACCGTTGGTCGCGTAGCCGGGAGGGCCTGCTTGGGTCATCATGTCGACGTAGAAATTGAGCGTATTGGCCCACTCGGGCGTGTCGAACTGAGGCTTCCAGTTCTCGTCGAACCAGCGTGCGCCGAAAGAGTTGGACATGGCGGTAATGAAGGCGCCGCCCTCACCCCAGCCGGCCTTGCCGCGCAGGCAGATGCCGTTGATCTCGTTGTCGCGATCGGTCATGGCTATCGCGGCTTCCTTGATGAAGTCCCAGGTCGGGGCTTTGGGCATGGTCAGCCCGGCCTTCTCCATCAGGTCGGTGCGGTACATGATCATCGATGATTCGCCGTAGAACGGTGCAGCATAAAGCGTACCGTCGTAGGACAGGCCGTTGGCCATCGCTGGCAGAATGTCGTCGGCGTTGTATTCGTCCGACAGGTCATCGAGCGGAACCAGCCAGCCGTTCTTGGCCCAGATCGGGGTCTCGTACATGCCGATTGTCATCAGGTCGAACGCGCCGCCCTTGGTCGAAATGTCCGTGGTGACGCGCTGGCGCAGGACGTTTTCTTCCAGAGTGACCCATTCCACCGTGTGGCCGGTCTTTTCAGTGAAGTCTTCGGTCAGACCCTGCATGCGGATCATGTCGCCGTTGTTGACCGTGGCGATTGTGAGCTCATCGGACACTGCAGCCGAGGTCATCGACAATGCAGCAATCAAGCCGAGAGCGGTTGATGAGAACTTCTCATAAGGTGTCATGTTGGCTCCTCCCATTCTTAACACGCGTAAAGTTATAGCTTCGGCATGTAGCTGGAGTCAACGGGTGTCTTTATTATTGCTGCAAGGCCAGTAATGGCTGTATCAGGAGTGTGTGAAATCAGATGTTTACGCGGGATCGCGTCGGTCCCGGAGTCTGCGCTTCAGCATTTCCGGTGCAGTCTCTTGCGTATCTGTGGCATTGTATTTGGTCGATTATGGCATTGTTGGCTGGTTTTACGGTCTGCGTGTTTGGCCGGTCTAGTGGAGCTAAAGCACCGGGGGTGGTCCTCAAAACCGTAGGTGCGAAGCTGTCTATTTCTTCGCCCATGGGGTGCGCGGCTGACCTGAAATGCCGCTCCAAATCTTGACTGGTGTAAAAATTAATCCTGTCGCGCAATTGCTTATTCAGGGGTTTGCGATGATGTCTGCGAGGGTCATGCCCTGCGCAGAAGGCTGGAAACCGAGCCTGGTTGCCCGCAATTGCTGACCTTACTCCTGGGGTGCGCTAGCTACCGCGAGCAGATTTTACCAAATCGGATCCGTGTGTTGTTTTGTGCATTGCACAAATTCCGGGATTGCGCAGAATACACCCATGATCGAAAGTTTGCCGTCTGTACTGATCATTGATGAGAACGCCACCCGCGCTTCGATAATCGAGGCGGGGCTGGCGGCTGCCGGGCACAGGCAGGTTACTGTCATCAATGAAATGCATGGCATCGCGGCAAAGATTGCCCTGCACGAGCCCGACGTCATCGTCATTGATCTCGAGAATCCGAACCGGGATATGCTTGAGAACATTTTTCAGTTGTCGCGTGCGGTAAAACGGCCGATCGCAATGTTTGTAGACCGCTCCGACAAGGAAGCCATGCAATCGGCGATCGATGCTGGCGTCTCCGCCTATGTCGTCGACGGCCTGCGCCAGGAGCGCGTCAAGAGCATTCTCGACATGGCGATCAGTCGCTTCAACGCATTCTCGCGGCTCGAGCGTGAACTCGAGGAAGCCCGGGGTGCGCTTGAGCAACGCAAGGTGATCGACCAAGCCAAGGGGCTTATCATGAAATCGCGCGGGGTCGATGAAGACACTGCCTACAAGATGTTGCGCAAGGCGGCAATGAACGGAAACCGCAAGATCGTGGATGTGGCTGAAAGCCTCGTGATGTCGGCGCGGTTGCTTGGGGATGAGGGCAAGTAGATGATCACAGAACTCAGTGCCGGATTTCTGCCCCTTACCGACAGTGCCATCCTAATCGCAGCAAAAGAGCTGGGTTTTGCAGAAGCCGAGGGTATTGCGCTCAACCTTGTGCGCGAGACATCCTGGGCCAATGTCCGCGACAGGCTCGCAGTCGGCCAGTTCGAGATTTCCCACGCGCTTGCTCCGATGCCGATTGCCGCCAATCTCGGGCTCACTCCCTTCGACACACGGCTGATCGCGCCGATGGCGCTTGGCCTGGGCGGTAACGCGATTACTGGCAGCAATGCCTTGTTGGCGGAGATGAAAGCACTTGGCAGCTTCGAGGGTCTGGGGGCGGGGGACGCGGGGCGGGCGCTTGCCAGGGTTGTTGCAGCCAGAAAATCGAGCGGCGGCAGAGCGCTGCAATTTGGGGTCGTACACCCGTTTTCGGGTCATAATTTCGAACTGCGGTATTGGCTAAGTGCCTCCGGCATCATCCCGGACGTGGATGTTGATATCGTCATCCTGCCGCCGCCGCTGATGGCCGATGCGCTGGCCTCTGGGCAGATTGACGGTTATTGCGTCGGAGAGCCGTGGAACTCTGTCGGGGTGGCCAAGGGTGCCGGGCGAATCATCACGACCAAATCCTCGATCTGGGCCTCAAGCCCGGAAAAGGTGCTGGCGGTCCGGCAGGATTGGGCCGATGAGAATGCCCAGACACTTCATGCATTGCTGTGCGCACTTTATCGTTCGGCCGAGTGGTGCGGCCAGCCGGCCAATCATTCCCAGTTGGCGTCCTTGTTGAGCGCGCCGGCCTATCTAGGGCAGTCCGCTGATGTCATTCTTCCTGCGCTTGACGGCTCCATCTTTGGAGCGACCGCTTCGAGCGAAGGGCGTGATTTCTTCCAGCCGCATGCCCGCGCCGCAACCTTTCCCTGGCAGAGCCATGCGTTGTGGTTTTATTCGCAGATGGTGCGTTGCGGCTATGTCGAACACTCTGCAGCGAATGCCGAGATGGCCCGCCAAAGCTACCGCCCGGATATCTATCGCTCTGTCATGACCTCAATCGGTGTGCCGGTGCCGTCCGCGAACTCCAAGGTCGAAGGGGCGTTGAAAGAGACGATCGCTGTGGGGGCATCTTCGCAGTTCCTGTATCTTGGGCCGGACGGTTTCTTCGACGGAGAGATCTTCGATCCGGACCAGTTGGATGCCTATATCGCCAGCCAGCGCGCCTGACTTTTCAGGGGCAGCAGTGCAATCTGTATGTTTTTTAGCCGTTTCTTTTTGCTGCTTTGCACAATGAGTGCGCAACTCCCGAGACTGATGAAATCGCCCTGAGTTTTCTACCAAGCTGGAATCGTTGATAAAAATCCGGTTTTGAGCAAACTGGCACGCTGATTGCTTTACCTAGAATAGCTTTTCAAGGCTGACATAGGATCCAATGACGGATCCCTTTAGGCAACGCCGCCAAATCGAAGTTTCCCGCATCCTCCCGCGGGGCTTTCGATTTGGCGGCTTTTTTTGTTGCGGTCACAGAGCCGCAGAAGGAGACAGGGAATGACCATGACATTCACACGGCGTACCGCTCTTGCAGTCAGCGCATTGGCTTTGGCATCCGCCACGATGTTGACGCCCGCCTTTGCCGATATGCTTGATGTCGAGAAGGATGAATTGAAACTCGGCTTCATCAAACTGACCGACATGGCGCCCTTGGCGATCGCCTATGAGAAGGGCTACTTCGAGGATGAGGGCCTGTTTGTTACGCTGGAGCCGCAGGCGAACTGGAAGGTTCTGCTCGACCGTGTGATTACCGGTGAACTGGACGGCGCCCATATGCTGGCCGGTCAGCCGCTGGCCGCGACCATCGGCTTCGGTACCAAGGCCCACATTGTCACTCCGTTCTCGATGGACCTGAACGGCAATGGCATCACGGTTTCCAATGAGGTGTGGGACCTGATGAAACCGCATCTGGAAAACGGCCCGGATGGCAAGCCGGTGCATCCGATCAAGGCCGATGTGCTGAAAAAGGTTGTCGACAAGTTCAAGGCCGAGGGCCGCCCGTTCAACATGGGCATGGTGTTCCCGGTCTCCACCCATAACTACGAGCTGCGCTACTGGCTCGCATCAGGCGGCATCCACCCCGGCTTCTATTCAGCATCCGATGTTTCCGGTCAGATCGGCGCCGACGCACTGCTCTCGGTCACGCCGCCACCGCAGATGCCGGCAACGCTCGAAGCAGGCACCATCGATGGCTATTGCGTTGGCGAGCCCTGGAACCAGGCGGCCGTATTCAAGGGTATCGGCGTGCCGGTTATCACCGACTACGAGATCTGGAAGAACAACCCGGAAAAGGTCTTCGGCCTGAGCAAGGAATTCACCGAAGAAAACCCCAACACAACGCTGGCGCTGACCAAGGCGCTTATCCGCGCGGCGAAATGGCTCGATGAAAACGACAACGCCAACCGGGCGGAAGCAGTCGAGATCCTGGCGCGCTCCGAATATGTCGGCGCCGATGCCGAAGTCATCGCCAACTCGATGACCGGCACTTTTGAATATGAAAAAGGCGACAAGCGCGACGTGCCGGACTTCAACGTGTTCTACCGTCACTTTGCAACCTATCCCTACTATTCGGATGCGGTCTGGTATCTTTCGCAGATGCGTCGCTGGGGCCAGATCTCCGAAGCCAAGCCTGATGCGTGGTTCGATGAGACCGCCAAGTCGGTTTACCTGCCTGACATCTATCTGAAGGCCGCAAGAATGCTGGTCGAGGAAGGCTATGCCGATGAAGCCGACTTCCCCTGGGAGACTGATGGCTACCGCGCGCCAACGCCCGCGGAGGATATCATCGACGGCATCGCATATGACGGCAAGGCACCCAACGCTTACCTCGACAGCCTGACCATCGGCCTCAAAGGCGATGAAGTCGCGGGCGGCTAAGGTTTCATGAGCCTGGCGGGGCGCTCACCGCAGGCGCTCCGCTTCTCAAATTGTTCTCTTCAAAGGATCTCGACGATGGCAAATGCCACCGATACCGCACCAATCGACCTGACCGGCCGCGAGAAAGTCTTCTCCGCCATCACCAAGGCCAGCGGCTGGCTGGATGCGCTGGGTTTTTCCTGGCTTGTCCCGATCCTGCGCATGATTGCCGGCGACAGCCCGCGCGCGCAACTGGGTGAACTCAAGCGCGTGCTGATCATTCCGTTGTTGGGCATTTTGGCTTTTCTGGTTGCCTGGGGCGTTCTGGCGCCAAAAGTGCAGACATCACTCGGCGCGGTTCCCGGGCCGGTGGAAGTCTGGGAGCAGGCGGGCAATCTGTGGGACGATCACGTTCGCGAACGGGAAAAGGCTGCTGCTTTCTATGATCGCCAGGACCAGCGCAACGAAAAGCTGGTTGCAGCGGGCAAGGAGCCGAAGTTCCGTACCTATACCGGCAAGCCGACCTATCTCGACCAGATCATCACCTCGCTGTTTACCGTGGGCCTGGGGTTTGGCATCGGCACGCTGATCGCTGTCCCGCTGGGGATCGGTTCAGGATTGTCAAAATCCTTCAATGGCGCGATCAATCCGCTGATCCAGATCTTCAAGCCTGTGTCGCCTTTGGCCTGGTTGCCGATCGTCACCATGATCATCTCGGCGACCTACGCCAACCCCTATGACTGGATGCCGAAGTCACTGCTGATTTCGGCGGTCACGGTGACGCTCTGCTCGTTGTGGCCGACGCTGATCAACACGGCGCTGGGCGTGGCATCGGTCGACAAGGACCTGATGAATGTCGGCCGGGTTCTTCAGCTGCCCACGTCGCGCACCATCACCCAGGTGGTGCTGCCGTCCTCGCTGCCGCTGATCTTCACCGGATTGCGGCTGTCGCTCGGTGTGGGCTGGATGGTGCTGATCGCGGCTGAAATGCTGGCGCAGAACCCGGGTCTTGGAAAATTCGTCTGGGATGAATTCCAGAACGGCTCCTCGCAGTCGCTCGCCAGGATCATGGTTGCTGTTCTGACCATCGGCATCATCGGCTTCATGCTCGACCGGCTGATGTTTGCCCTGCAGCGCGCCTTCACCTTTTCGGCCAACCGCTAGGGGATTGCGATGACTATTCTCGAAATATCCGGCCTGTCCAAATCCTACGGCGAAGGCGCTGACCGCACCGAAGTGCTGAGCAACATCAATCTGAAGGTCGCCGATGGTGAGTTCATCGCCATCGTCGGGTTCTCGGGTTCGGGCAAGACGACGCTGATCTCGCTGCTTGCCGGGCTGATCGAGCCCGATGAAGGCGGGGTGATCTTCAAGGGCACCGAGATCGACGGTCCGGGGCCTGAACGCGGCGTGGTGTTCCAGTCCTATTCACTGATGCCGTGGATGACGGTGGCCGGCAATGTCAGCCTCGCGGTCGACAGCGTGTTCAAGAAAAAGTCCCGTGCCGAACGGGCGGCCATCGTCGACAAATATATCGGCATGGTCGGCCTTGGCCATGCGCGGGATCGCAAGCCTTCCGAGTTGTCCGGCGGCATGCGTCAGCGGGTTGCGGTGGCGCGGGCGCTTGCGATGCAGCCCGAGGTGCTTTTGCTCGATGAGCCGCTCTCTGCCCTTGACGCCTTGACCCGCGCCAAGCTGCAGGACGAATTCGCCGACATCTGCCAGAAAGAAAAGAAGACCATCATTCTCATCACCAATGATGTGGATGAAGCCATTCTTCTGGCTGACCGCATCATTCCGCTGAAGCCGGGGCCGAACGCGACGCTTGGTCCGGATTTCCGGGTCGGGATTAACCGGCCGCGCGACCGGGCGGAGATGAATTCCGATGAGGATTTCATCCGTCTGCGCGGCGAAATCACCAGCTATCTGATGGAAGTCGGCGCCGAGCGCGGCTCCGAGGATGAGCGCGAAATCCGCCTGCCGAACATCGTGCCGATTTCGCTGGGCAAGGACAGGCTTCCGAAAGCCTATGTCGAGGCGGCAACGGCGCTAAGGGACGATAATTTCCTTGAATTCAGCCAGCTCAAGAAGGTCTACCCGACGCCGAAGGGCCCGCTGACCGTCGTCGACGGCTTCGAGATGAAGATGAAAAAGGGCGAATTCACCACGCTCATCGGCCATTCGGGGTGCGGCAAGTCCACGGTGCTGTCGATGGTGGCGGGCCTCAACCCGATCACCGAAGGCGCCATCATTCTCGATGGCAAACACATCACCGAGGCCGGCCCCGACCGGGCAGTGGTGTTTCAAGCGCCATCCTTGATGCCCTGGCTGACGGCCTACGAGAATGTCGCGCTTGGTGTTGACCGGGTCTACCCGAATGCGACCAAGGCCGAGCGCAATGATGTGGCGGAATACTATCTGCAGCGCGTCGGCCTGTTGGAGTCCATGCACCGTGCCGCCTCCGATCTGTCCAACGGCATGAAGCAGCGGGTTGGCATTGCCCGCGCCTTCGCTTTGTCGCCCAAGCTGCTTTTGCTCGATGAGCCCTTCGGCATGCTCGACAGCCTGACACGGTGGGAACTGCAGGACGTGTTGATGGATGTCTGGAAGCGCACCCAGGTCACGGCCATCTGCGTCACCCATGATGTCGACGAGGCCATCCTTCTGGCTGACCGGGTGGTGATGATGTCGAACGGGCCCAATGCCCGGATCGGCAATGTCATGGAAGTCGACCTGGAGCGTCCGCGCTCACGCAAGGCGCTGCTCAATCACCCCGACTATTACGCCTATCGTGCAGAACTGCTTGAATTCCTCGAAGCCTATGAGGGCGGCGCCAATCCGTCCGAGGCACAGCTGAAATCCATTTCTCAAAAACGCTCAGAACGGGTTGCCCGCCAAAAAGGCGCCAACCCCAGTCTGACGGCAGCGGAGTGAACTCATGACTGAGAAACAAAAGCTCGTTGTAATCGGCAATGGAATGGCGCCGGGACGGATGCTGGAGCATCTGTTCGAGACAGCGCCTGACGCCTATGATGTGATGATTTTCAACGCCGAGCCGCGCGTCAACTATGACCGCATCATGCTTTCACCGGTGCTCTCGGGCGAGAAAAGCTTCGAGGACATCATCATTCATGGCGATGGCTGGTATATCGAGCATGGTGTCATGCTCTACAAGGGCCACAAGGTGGTCGAGATCGACCGCAAGGCGAAGACTGTCAGGTCCGAGCATGGCGAGGTCGCCGCTTATGACAAGCTGGTGATTGCCACCGGTTCGGCACCGTTCATTATCCCCGTTCCGGGTCACAAGTTGCCCGGCGTGCTGACCTATCGCGACCTTGACGATGTCGACGCGATGCTTCTGGCGGCGCAGTCACGTGGCAAGGCGGTCGTTATCGGCGGTGGCTTGCTTGGTCTTGAAGCCGCGGCCGGTCTCAAGGAACGCGGCATGGATGTGACCGTCATCCACCTGATGCCGAGCCTTATGGAGCGGCAGCTCGATCCCGCCGCCGGTTACCTGCTGGAGCAGGAACTTGAGAGCCGCGGCATCAAGGTTATCACCAAGGCCAGCACCAAGCAGATTCTGGGCGAAACCCGGGTCGAAGGAATCGAGCTTGAGGATGGCACCATCATTCCAGCAACACTGGTGGTCATGGCGGTCGGTATCCGGCCAAGTGCTGCGCTGGCAAAAGAGGCTGGGCTGTCGGTCAATCGCGGCATCGTCGTCTCCGACCGCATGCAGACCAGTGATCCAGACATCTATTCGGTTGGCGAGTGTGTCGAGGTCAACGGCAATGTCTACGGTCTGGTCGCGCCGCTCTACCAGATGGCGGAGGTTGCTGCCTCTCATCTCTGTGGCGGTTCAGACAAACGATTCGTGGAAACCTCGACAGCTACCAAGCTGAAGGTCACCGGCATCAACCTCTATTCGGTCGGGGATTTCGCCGAGGCGGAGGATCGCGAAGAGATCGTGCTCCGCGACGCCGCAGCCGGCGTCTACAAGCGACTGGTGCTCAAGGACAACAGGATCCTCGGTGTGGTGCTCTATGGCGAAACCGCCGATGGCGCCTGGTTCTTCGATCATCTGAAGAAACAGACAGATATTTCGGAGATGCGAGAGTCGCTTATCTTCGGACAGGCTTATCAGGGAGGGTCCCCCATGGACCCTATGGCAGCCGTTGCAGCCTTGCCAGATGATGCGGAAATCTGCGGTTGCAACGGCATTTGCAAAGGAAAAATCACCGGAGCGATCACCTCGAAAGGCCTGACGGGGCTTGATGAGGTGCGGGCTCATACCAAGGCGTCCGCTTCCTGCGGGACCTGCACCGGCCTGGTCGAGCAACTTCTCGCCCTGACATTGGGCGATGCCTACAACCCGGCTGCAGTGACGCCGATGTGCGGCTGCACGGGTCTGGGCCATGACGATGTGCGCCGTCTGATCAAGGCCAAGGAACTCAAGACCATTCCGGCAGTGATGCAGGAACTGGAATGGAAAACCTCCTGCGGCTGCGCCAAATGCCGGCCGGCGCTGAATTATTATCTGGTCTGCGACTGGCCGGATGAATATGCCGATGACTACCAGTCGCGCTTCATCAATGAGCGGGTCCACGCCAATATCCAGAAGGACGGCACCTATTCGGTGGTGCCGCGGATGTGGGGTGGCATGACGTCGTCGACCGAGTTGCGCGCAATCGCCGATGTGGTCGACAAGTTTAACATTCCGGCGGTCAAATGCACCGGCGGCCAGCGCATCGACATGCTTGGCATCAAGAAGGAAGACCTGCCGGCGGTGTGGGCGGATCTCGGCAAGGCCGGATTTGTCTCCGGACAGGCCTATGCCAAGGGGCTTCGAACCGTCAAAACCTGCGTCGGCACCGACTGGTGCCGGTTCGGCACGCAGGATTCCACCGGCCTCGGCATCAAGCTTGAAAAATTCATGTGGGGCTCGTGGACCCCGGCGAAGCTGAAGCTGGCGGTCTCCGGCTGCCCGCGCAATTGCGCCGAAGCCACCTGCAAGGATATCGGCGTCATCTGTGTCGACAGCGGATACGAGATCCATTTCGCCGGCGCTGCCGGTCTCGACATCAAGGGCACCGAAATCCTCGGGAATGTCAAAACCGAGGACGAGGTCATGGAGCATGTGGTGGCGCTGGCGCAGATGTACCGGGAGCAGGGGCGTTATCTCGAACGTATCTACAAATGGGCCAAACGCATCGGTCTCGACGAGATCCGTGACCAGATCATGCAGCAGCCCGACAAGCGGAAAGGCTATTACGAGCGTTTCGTCTTCAGCCAGAAATTTGCCCAGGTGGACCCATGGTCCGAACGGGTTTCGGGCAAGGACAAGCATGAGTTCAATCCGATGGCGACACTGAGCCTGGAGGCAGCGGAATGAACGCGCTCACACAGACATGGGTTCGGGTCGGTGCAATCACGGACATTCCACGCCGCGGTGCGCGCTGTGTGAAGAACGGTGAGATGAGTATCGCCATCTTCCGCACCGCCGACGACCGGGTGTTCGCGCTGGAGGACAAGTGCCCGCACAAAAACGGCCCCTTGAGCCAGGGCATCGTGCATGATGGCTGCGTCACCTGCCCGCTGCACAACTGGGTCATCAGCCTTGAGACGGGCGCGGCGCAAGGCGCTGATGAGGGCCAGACGCTGTCGATACCGGTGCGGCTCGACGGCGAAGAGATCATTCTCGGCCTCGGTCACGCGAAATGACCGCCGGCCCGGCCTGCGCGGTCAAGACGACTTGTCCCTATTGCGGGGTGGGCTGCGGTGTCCTGGCGACCCTGGAGGAGGGGGGCGCCGTTACGATCAAGGGCGACCCGGACCACCCCGCAAGCCTCGGACGGTTGTGCTCCAAGGGCTCGGCGCTGGGCGAAACCGTTGATCTTGATGGGCGTCTGCTTGTGCCGGAAATTGGCGGCAGGCGCGCATCCTGGGACGAGGCTCTCGATCTTGTGGCGTCGCGGTTTTCGCAGGCCATCGCGGAGCACGGACCGGACAGTGTGGCGTTTTATGTCTCGGGTCAGATCCTGACCGAGGACTACTATGTGGCCAACAAGCTGATGAAAGGCTTCATCGGCTCGGCCAATATCGACACCAATTCGCGGCTTTGCATGGCGTCTTCGGTTGCCGGACACCGCCGCGCCTTTGGCAGCGATACGGTGCCGGGGACCTACGAGGATCTGGAACTGGCCGATCTGGTGGTGCTGACCGGATCGAACCTGGCCTGGTGCCACCCGGTGCTTTACCAGCGTATTGCGGCTGCGAAAGCTGCGCGGCCCGAAATGAAGGTGGTGCTGATCGATCCGCGCCGGACCATGACCGCCGACCTTGCCGACCTGCATCTGGCCATTGCGCCGGATGGCGACGTCAGCCTGTTTCTCGGCCTGTTGGCGCATCTCGCCGACAACGGTTTTGTCGATGAGGCTTATGTCAAAGCCCATACCAGCGGGTTCGATCAGGCGCTGGAAATTGCCCGTGCTCAGGATCTGACCGGTCTGGCCGCGCAAACCGGGCTGGACGCCACCCAGCTCCAGCAGTTCTATGCGCTCTGGGCCGGATCGGAAAAAGTGGTCACGGTTTACAGCCAGGGCGTCAATCAATCACGCAGCGGGACCGACAAGGTCAACGCCATCATCAATTGCCATCTGGCGACCGGGCGGATCGGCAAGCCCGGTATGGGCCCGTTCTCTGTGACCGGCCAGCCCAACGCAATGGGAGGCCGCGAGGTCGGTGGCCTGGCCAATATGCTCGCGGCCCATATGGAGATCGAGAACCCGGTACACCGTGACCGGGTGCAGCGCTTCTGGGGCTCGCCGGTTATCGCTGACAATGCCGGGCTCAAGGCGGTTGATCTTTTTCAGGCGGTGGCTGACGGCAAGATCAAGGCGCTCTGGATCATGGCCACCAATCCGGTGGACTCTATGCCGGACGCGGGTGCAGTCGAAGCGGCGCTTGAAGCCTGCCCCTTCGTTGTGGTGTCCGACATCATGGCGGAAACCGACACCATCCGGCATGCGCATGTGAAACTGCCGTCGCTCGGGTGGGGCGAGAAAGACGGTACCGTGACCAATTCCGAGCGCCGCATCTCGCGCCAACGGGCGTTTCTGGCTGCCCCCGGCGAGGCAAAGGCCGATTGGTGGCAGATGGCCGAGGTCGGCAAGCGCATGGGGTATGCGAATGCTTTCGATTTTGCCAATGCAGCGTCGATTATGCGGGAATATGCAGCGCAAACCGCGTTCGAGAATGACGGGACGCGCGATCTTGATCTCGGTGCAATCGCCGATATCGATGATGCCGCCTATGAAGCGCTCGCCCCATTCCAGTGGCCACGCCCGGCTGACGATCTGTCACTCACCACCGACAAGCGCTTCTTTGCCAATGGCGGTTTCTTCACCCCGGACCGGTTGGCCCGGTTTGTCGCGGTGGCGCCCTCCGGCCAGTCGGCGACAACCGCTCACCACAGGTTCACCCTGAACACCGGCCGCATTCGCGATCACTGGCATACCATGACGCGGACGGCAAAAAGCGCACGTCTGTCTGCGCATATTGCCGAACCCTTCGCCGAGATCCATCCGGGGGACGCCAAGGTGTTGGGCATTGGCGAAGCTGATCTGGTTCGGGTCGGCAGTGAGCGGGGCGAGATCGTGGTGCGGGCGCTGATTACCGACCGTCAGCAGCGCGGCAATATCTTCGTGCCGATGCACTGGACAGATCAATGGGCATCAGGCGCGCGGGTTGACCGGCTTGTGGCGCCAGACGTTGACCCTGTCTCCGGCCAGCCTGCCCTGAAAAACACTGCCGTCGATCTGGCACGTTTTGAAGCGCATCACTATGGATTTGTTGTCTGCCGCAACAAACCTGTTCTCGAGGCCGCGGCCTATTGGGCGCTTGCCCGTAGCGTCGGCGGCTGGCGTGCCGAGTTCGCGCTGGAGGAAGGCCGTGACGCGGTCCAGTCTTTCATCTGTGCGGCTTTGGGTATTGATGCGGCCACGCCGCTGCTGTCTTTCTCCGACCCCACCAATGGGGTGACGCGCCATGCCGCTTTTGACGGCACGTCCCTGATCGGGGCGGTTTTTGTTTCACGTCAACCTGTCACGGTTTCACGCAGCTGGGCGGCCGATCAGCTCGAGCAGGACTATGCTAATCTGTCATCGCGCTGGCGGATCATCGCCGGCCGCCCGGCCAATGATATGCCGGACAAGGGCGCAATCGTCTGCGCCTGCATGAATGTCGGCGTCAATGACATCATCGGCGCAATCCGCAGCGGTTGCGGCAGTGTTGATGCGGTCTCACGGGCCACCAGCGCCGGCACCAACTGCGGCTCCTGCAAAGCGGAAATCAAGGTGATACTCGATGAACATCAGATCATTGCAGCAGAGTAGACCCCGGCGCGGGCAATCGCGCCAGGAGCGGATGGCGCCGCTGGCGACATTGCCGGTTTTCTACAAGCTTCAGGGCCAAAAGGCTCTGATCGCCGGCGGGTCCGAGGCAGCCGCCTGGAAAGCCGAATTGCTGGCCGCGGCTGGCGCTGAAGTCCACATCCATGCGGAGAAGCTTGACCCGGTGTTTGCGGAGCTGATCGCCTCGCCACCCGTTTCCGGCTCCTATATCTGGCACCGCAGGCCGTGGTCGGCGACTTGCTTTGCAGCCATGCAGATCGCGATCTGCGACGCTGAAACCGATGGTGAGGCGCAGGCATTTTACTGCGCCGCGCGTGCCGCCGGTGTTGCCGTCAACGTGATCGACAAGCCGGACTGGTGCGAGTTCCAGTTCGGTTCGATCGTCAACCGGTCGCCTGCCGTCATCAGCATTTCAACCGACGGAGCGGCCCCGATTCTCGGGCAGGCGATCAGGCGCCGGATCGAGACACTGATTCCCCCCGCGCTGGCTGCATGGGCGCAACTGGCGCAGACCATCCGCAATACCGTCAATGAGCGCTTGTTGCCGGGACCGCAGCGAAGAGCTTTCTGGGAAACCTTCGTCGACCGGGCGTTTGGCGCAGAACCGCAGCAGGATACGGTTGAGGATATGCTGCGCCAGACACATGTGATCAAGGCGGATGGATCGCCGGGCCAGGGCAGGGTGACGCTGGTTGGCGCCGGCCCCGGTGATGCGGAACTGCTGACCCTGAAAGCGGTTCGCGCACTGCAGGCCGCCGATGTCATTTTGTTTGATGACCTTGTTTCAGGCGAGGTGCTGGAACTGGCCCGCCGTGAAGCCAAGCGCATGCTGGTTGGCAAACGCGGTGGCCGCGAGAGCTGCAAGCAGGATGATATCAACGCAACGATGGTCGCGCTGGCCAGGGCAGGCAAGCATGTGGTTCGCCTTAAAGGCGGCGACCCGATGATTTTCGGACGCGCCGGCGAGGAAATTGCCCTGCTGCAGGCGAAGGGAATTGCTGTCAGCGTGGTGCCGGGCATCACCTCGGCGCTGGCAATGGCGTCCCAACTGGGGATCTCGCTGACGCATCGCGACCACGCGCAATCCGTCCGCTTTGTCACCGGGCACAGCCGCGACGGCTGCTTGCCCTCCGATCTGGACTGGTCGGGAATTGCGGATGCAAAAACCACCACCATCTTCTACATGGGCGGCCGGACGGCTGCACAAATTGCGGTGAAGCTGGAAATGAACGGCATGAGCCCGGCCACGCCCATCGTCATTTGCAAATCTGTTGCCCGCGAGGGGTTCTCGCGATGGTCAGGTGTCCTTGGTGACATCGCCGCTGGAATGGCAGCGATTGGCACAAGTGAGCCCGTGCTGATTGGCGTCGGGCCGGTTTTCGCCGTGCAGGCCGAAAACCAGATAGCGGACGGCGAAGCCCGTCGAAGAAGCTGCTAGTCAGGGCCGCAGCCTGGCCGCCAATACGATCTACAGGTCGCTTTATGACTCAGACCGCGACAGGTGTTCTGCAGCCTGTGCGATGATCGCCTCAAGTGGTTGATCAATGTCGATGGAGATCGAATCCTCGTCCGCGGTGGGCGGTTCCAGTGCAGCAAACTGGCTGTCGAGCAGAGCCGGCGGCATGAAGTGATCCTTACGGGCCTGCATGCGCTTGCCGATGACTTCGCGGGTGCCGGTGAGGTGAATAAATGTCACCATCGCCCCGGCTTGATGCCGGATCCTGTCGCGATAGCTGCGTTTGAGTGCCGAGCAACCAATGATCAGCGGCTCCGGGCTTTTTGCAAATTCCCGGCCAATGGCTTCAAGCCATGGCCAGCGATCCTCATCCGTCAAAGGATTGCCCGCAGACATCTTGTCGACATTGGCTTTTGGGTGCAGGGCGTCCCCGTCAATGAAGCGGATGCCGGTGCTCTTCGACAGGCCTTCGCCGACGCTGGTCTTGCCGCAGCCCGAAACACCCATGACTATTGCATAGCGGGCCATCTCAGAGCGACGCGGTTATGCCGCCATCGACATAAAGCGTGTGGCCGTTGACGAAGGAGGAGGCATCCGACGCCAGGAAGATACAAGCCCCGACGAGTTCATCGACCTGTCCCCAGCGGCCGGCCGGTGTGCGTTTTTCGAGCCAGGTGCTGAACTCCGGATCAGCCACCAGGGCGGCATTGAGCGGGGTGTCGAAATAGCCCGGCGCGATGGCGTTGCACTGAAGGCCATGCCTTGCCCAGTCGGTGGCCATGCCCTTGGTCAAATTGCCCACGGCGCCCTTGGTGGCGGTGTAGGGCGCGATCGAGGGCCGGGCCAGGGCGGTTTGCACAGAGGCGATGTTGATGATCTTGCCGCGCTTGCGTTCGATCATGTGGCGGGCAACGGCCTGGCCGACATTGAAAACCGAGCCGATATTGGTGCGAAGCAGCAACTCGAAGGCATCGGCGGAAAAATCCTCAAGCGGTCCGCGATGCTGCATGCCGGCATTGTTGACGCAGATGTCAATCGAGCCCACCGATGCTTCAAAACCGTCGACTGCGGCGCGGGCAGCCGCGTGGTCGGTGACGTCAAAGACAAGCTGATGAATAGTGGCGCCGGTGTCGGCCAGCCGGGCTGCGGCATCGGCAAGCCTGGTCTCATCGCGCCCGTTGAGCACCAGGTTCGCCCCGGCCTTTGCAAGGCCGGCGGCAAGCGCATAACCGATCCCCTGCGACGATCCGGTAATGAGCGCTGTGCGCCCGCTCAGGTCAAACAGGGTGAGATCGGTCATGTGCAAGGCCTCGATGGAGTAATGTGCGACTACCTTTCCAGACCTATGGGCTGTCAAGCACAGGGTCAATATCGCTGCCGGACCGAACTATTCCACCAAGCTACGTGGAGAGACGCAGAACGAGGTGGCGATGGCAGATCGCAACCCGTTGCCGGGCCGGTATCATTGGCGTCAGCGCGGTGCGCTTAGAAAGGCCTCAAGTGCAGTCAGTTCCGGTTGGCGGATTTCGTGACCGCCGTCATGGAAACTGGTCTGCAGCTCGGCTCCCTGCTCGCTGAAATAGCTGGCGAGACCCTCGGTCATGGGAAAGGGGCAGATCGGATCGCGGCGTCCGGCGGTGATCAAGACCTGCGTGCCGGCAAGGGCTGGATTGGCGTCCGGGGTCCACGGGATCAGGGGGTGGAGAAGGGCAATCCGGTCGAACAGCTCAGCCTGCTTGAAAGCAACGGACGCGAGAATATTGGCCCCGTTCGAATAGCCCAGCGCATAGAAAGGGCTGTCCGGATGTGCCGCCTTATGTGCGGCGATGAATTGAGCCATTTTTTCAGTCCGCCGGGCCAGGTCGGCCATGTCATAGACGCCCTCGGCGGCGCGGCGGAAAAAGCGCAGCGCGCCGTTCTCCGAAACGTCCCCGCGCGGTGACACAAGGCCGGCGTCGGGGAGGATCTGGCTCACCAGTTCCGCGAACTGGTGTTCGTCGCCTCCGGTGCCGTGGAAAGCGAAGACCAATGGGGCATTGGCAGAGGGCGCTTTTGTCAGCGCATGATAGTGGGATTGCGTCATCTCAAGTGCCTCGGGCGGCGGGACGTGATGCCCGCCGGAGTTGTTAGTCGTTGATGGGTTCGAGAAGCTGCGTGATCTGATCGCGATGCTGTTCGTAGCGGGTGGGCAGCTTCAGACTTTCGCCCAGATGCGCGATGTCCTCGTCGCGGTCGAACCCGGGTTCATTGGTGGCGACTTCGAACAATACACCACCCGGGGTGCGGAAATAGATGGCCCAGAAATAGTCGCGGTCGATCACCGGCGTCACCTGATAGCCGGTATCCAGCAGCGCCTTGCGGACCTCGAGCTGGGCTGCCCGGTCTTCCACGGCAAAGGCGATATGATGCACCGAACCTGCGCCCTGACGGGCATCACCGGCATCCGGTACAGCCTCGATGTCGATGACATCGGCGCCATTGCCGCCGGGGACCGTGAAACGCGTGTGGTTGCCCTGACGGTCGACCTGCTGATACCCCATGAAACGGAGCAGTTCGCCGGTGGCGGCGGCGTCCTTGAGCCTGAGACTGGCGCCACGAAAGCCCTGGATGGCTTCCGATGTGGCGATGTCGCTATGCTGCCAGCCGGTGCGGTCGTCGCCATCGACTTCGATCAGCGAAAAGGTTTCATGGTCGGGGCCGTCGAAGCGCAGCCGCATTTCACCAAAGATCTCGCTTTCCGCCAGGCCGCTGACGTTCAGAGCCACCAGCCGGTCTTTCCAGAAAGCCAGTGAGCCTCTGGGAACAGAGAAATAGGTGTCGCCGACTTCACCCGCGCCCTGGCGCCCTTTGGCGATATTAGGGAAGGGGAAGTAGGTCATGACAGATCCCGGTGTGCCGAACTCGTCGCCGTAATAGAGATGATAGACATCGGGAGCATCGAAGTTCACGGTTTTCTTGACCCGGCGCAGGCCGAGCTTCTTGGTGAAGAAATCGCTGTTCTGCTGCGCATGGGCGGCCATCGAGGTGACGTGATGCAGGCCCTTGATTTGCGTGATCATGATGGTTGGTCCTTTCCATAGCGAGGCTGTGTTTCAGTCTTGGCTACAAGATGGTGCAAACCGGCGAGAGTTGAATAGCAATAATATTGACAATATTATTGCGATATACGTAATAATTGGCGATGAATGAATTCTCTCAGATCAGGGCCTTCCTGGCGGTTGCCGAACTTCACAGTTTTGTCGCCGCCGCGCGCCTGCTGTCGATGACCGCTCCCTCGGTCACGCGGGCTGTCGGTGCGCTTGAGGAACGGCTTGGGGTGCAATTGCTGCTGCGGACCACCCGGCAAGTATCGTTGACCTCAGCCGGGGCGATCTACGCGGCACGTGTCGCGCCTTTGCTTGCAGAGTTCGACAAGGCCGGCGAAGAAGTGCGCGAGCAGCAGGGGGAGGCGGCAGGCCTGCTGCGGATCAATGCGCCGATGTCGCTGGGGCTGCAGGTGCTGCCCGATGTGGCCTCCGGATTTCGGGCGAAGTATCCCGACACAACGCTTTCGCTGAGCCTGACCGACCGTTTTGTCGATATCGTTTCCGACAACATTGATCTGGCAATCCGGATATCACAGGCGCCGAGGGACAAATCGACAATCTGGCGCAAGATCTGCCGGGTCCGCCGCGTGCTGGTTGCGTCTCCGGGCTATCTGGAGAACTCCGGCAGCATCACAAAGCCGGAGGAGCTCCACACCCGCGCCTGTCTTGCCTATGATGAAGAGGCCGTCAGTGAAACCTGGGAGCTTTCCAATGCCGGGCGGAGCCACAAGGTCCGGGCCGGGCAGGCGCTTGCCGGCAACAACGGGGATCTGATTGCGCGACTGGCCGAAAACGGCGAAGGCGTGGCACTGCTGCCACTGTTTATTGTGGAGCCGGCGCTGTCCAGTCAGCGGCTGCAACAGGTGCTGCCCGACTGGGAGCCGACGCCGTTGTGGCTGACATTGTACTATCCGCCCTATGAAAAATTGCCGCTGCGGGTGAAGACATTCTCGGATTTCTTCGAGGATTACGTCACCCGCATCCGATCGTTTTAAGCTGGAACGCAGTGACCCGCGTCCGGTTGCAGCTTCAAGGCACCTGTTCGCGGGTTTCGCCGGGACGCTTCAGAAGCTGGCGCGGAACCGCTCATTGAGCCGGGCTACTGCCGTTTCTGGCTCCATGCGTCCGCGCAAGGCACCGGCGACAATCTCTGAACCTTCTTCCTGAAACTGCATATAGCCGTCATGCCGCGGCCGCAGCCAGGCAGTCTCGTGGGTCAGGCGCGTGTTGTAATAGGCATCCAGAACGGATGCATTGACTGCCTCATTGCTCCAGGCGAGCGCATTGCCCGGCTGGCCGTTTGCTTCGACATAGAGTCCGGACTGGCATTCTGCACCGGCCAGCCACAGGGCGAATTCTGTGCAGAGTTCCGGATGAGCGGTCTTTGACGAGATAGCGATTCCAGTGCCACCAAGGGCTGATCCCAATGGTCCGTTGCGGCCCAGAACCGGAATGTCGGTAAAGCTGATCCGGTTGGCGCGGTAGCCGTCATTGGCATAGCCCTTATAGAGATAGACCAGCGGCGCGAGATGATAGCGGTCGGACCGGGACAACTCATCCAGAGCCGCAATCGGGTCCATAGTATAGAAGGTCTCATCCATATGCCGTGAAACCGCGTGCAGCTGTTCAAAGACCTGCAGCCCGGTTCGGCTGTCTATGAGATCGCCATGGCTTGTGGCGCAGGGACGGCCGAGATTTGCGGCCAGCGTATAGAAACTCATCAACACATGCGGCGATCGCAGAGGCCAGATCACGTTTCCGTCCTCTGCCTTTCGGACCACGTCTGCCCAGCTTTCGACGCGTGGCGACAAGTCGGCACGGTGGGCCTGAACCTGCGCCGCGGCATCGATCGGCAGGGCCCATTGTTTGCCATGCAGGAAATAGCTCTGGAAGCTGCGGCCGACAGACTGGTTTGCGAGCTCGGCCAGTGCATTCTCATTGGCGTGGGTCTCGAAGGCCAGAAGGCATCCCTGATCAGCCACCGAACCGACATGCGGATGATCGATGACCATCAGATCATAATTTGCAGCCAGTTCATCAACAGGCGTCGTCTCAAACCCCTGCAGTGACCGCTTGTCCCAGGTGATGGCGACACCCGGGTGGATTACCGCAAAGGCCTTGGCGGCTGCAACGACCGGATCAAATCCGCGCGGATCGGACCAGGTCATCCCTCTCAACTCTATATGATCAGTCATCAATCTCTCCCATATGCTCCGGAAAGCCTAATTCCGATTATTCACTTATGAAAGATATTTTTATATGCGGCGGGTCAGGTTGCGGATTTGGCTTTTGAGGCCTCGCTGCGGCTCCGCCGGATCCACCACGCCTCCATTCGGGGTTTCGGCTGAGCAAACCGGTAAAGCTACTGCCGCATTCCCCGGAGCCCGGACCTCGCTCACAGACAGGATGTGCAGCTATCATAAGAAGCGGCTGCCGGAGGCTGGCTGGCGGACGGATTCACGACGTTTGGCCCCAGAACGGCGTGTTATCATGTGCATTTGGAGGACTGAGCAGTGCGAAAGACGCGGGATGCCCCTCATTCGGGGCCGCGAGTGGTATGTTCTGGAAATAAAATTGGAACCCGAAAATGCCCGGAATGCCGGTTTTCCGGGCTTTCGGAATGCCGCTCTCCGTAGTTTTCCTGTTTGGTCAAAGAAAATGACATTTTTGTAAAAAAGGGAGTTGACTCATTGGGAGGGTGGCCCCTATAAACCGCTCACACAACGAGGGCG
>JBLXGF010000018.1:0-74921 GCA_048261205.1 Hoeflea sp. | reverse complement strand
CGTTCCTCAGATGGGCTTTGGGAACCTTCTTGGCAAGATCGACACATTTTCTTCAAAAACCGCTTGGCAAATCAGAGAGGCATTTGTTATAGGCCCCCCACGCTGCTTAACGCGGTGATCCCCGGTAGCTCAGTGGTAGAGCAATCGACTGTTAATCGATCGGTCGCTGGTTCGAATCCGGCCCGGGGAGCCAGATTACAGAAAGACCGCATTCCTTTGGGGGATTGCGGTCTTTTTTGTTCCGGAACGTATGTCCGCAACACCGTAAAAGATCAGCATTTTTTCGTGAAACTTTTGATCCGGCTTTGCCGTAGATCCGTAAGACGAGTTCAAAAGGCCCGGCGACTTTCGCCAAAACGGAAAAAATGCATCGAATGGAACGCGACACATCCCATCCACAGGATCCGGCAATCGTCTGGTTTCGCAACGATCTGCGCATTCAGGACAACGAGGCCCTGGTCGCGGCCGCCCAGCACAGCTCGGTCGTCCCCGTCTACATCAGACAGGCCAGTGGCGCAGCACGCGCTCTGGGAGGCGCACGGCAATGGTGGCTGCATCACTCGCTTGAGAGCCTCTCCCGGGGTCTCGGCAAGCTGGGCACACCTCTTATCCTTCTCAGTGGCGATCCCGCAGATCTGATTCCGGAACTGGCCAGAACCATTGGAGCATCCGCGGTTTACTGGAATCGCCGTTATGACCCGGCTTTTCAAGCCGCTGATTCGGCGCTGAAATCAGAGCTGCAGGCGCAAAACCTTGTCGCGGAAAGTTTCGCCGGGCAATTGTTGCACGAGCCGACCAGGCTGCGCACCGGTTCCGGCACGTTCTATAAGGTCTACAGCCCGTTCTGGCGGGCGCTCGAACCCGGCGTCGAAAATCGTCAGCCGCTTGATGCACCCGAATCCCTCACACCCTACGCCAATCTGTCCGACCTCTCCGGCGAAGCCCTCGACAGCTGGGGGCTGTTGCCTGAAAAGCCCGACTGGTCGGGTGGATTGGCGGATGCATGGACGCCCGGCGAGACCGGTGCCCATGAGCGCCTGTCCGATTTCATCGAAGACAGAATGCAGGGCTATGGCGACAGGCGCGATATTCCCGGCGTCGACGCCACGTCGGGCCTTTCCCCGCACCTGGCCAATGGCGAGATCACACCCGCACAGATCTTCGAGGCGCTGAAGAATACCGACAATGATGCAGCGCCCGCAGACCGGACCAAATTCCGCAAGGAAGTTGGCTGGCGCGAATTTGCCTGGCATCTGCTGGTCAACAACCCGGCTTTGCCCGAGAAAAATCACAATTCCAAATTCGATGATTTTCCGTGGGCCGATGATTCCAGGTCTCTTATATCCTGGAAAAAGGGGCGGACCGGTTATCCGGTGGTGGATGCCGGCATGCGTCAACTCTGGCAGACCGGCTGGATGCACAACCGGGTCCGGATGATTGTCGCCTCGTTTCTGACCAAACATCTGCTGATCGACTGGCGCACAGGCGAAAACTGGTTCTGGGATACGCTGGTTGACGCCGACCCCGCCTCGAACGCCGCGAGCTGGCAATGGGTGGCGGGCTCCGGCGCAGACGCGGCTCCCTATTTCAGGATCTTCAATCCGGTGCTGCAAGGCGAGAAGTTCGATGCAGAGGGCGATTACATCCGCCGCTTCGTGCCTGAACTGGCGCAGATGCCCAATAATTTCATCCACAAGCCGTGGGCTGCGCCTGAGCAGGTTCTGGCCGCTGCCGGCGTCCGCCTCGGCGACACCTACCCCCACCCGATTGTCGACCACAAGCTGGCGCGCGACCGCGCTCTGGCTGCCTATCAGCAGATCAAGGAAGCCGCATGAACGTTCACCTGAAGGCCTTTCCAGCCACCAGCGGGCCGAAACGATTGAAGGTGGCTATTGTCGGCTCCGGCATTTCCGGCGCCTCGGCTGCCTGGGCTCTGCGGGATCTGCACGATGTCACGCTCTATGAAACCGAGAAACGCGCCGGCGGCCATACCGCCACGGTCGACATCGACTATGAGGGCACTCCAGTGTCCGTCGACACTGGGTTTATCGTCTACAATGAGCTGAACTATCCCAATCTGACAGCACTGTTTGCGCATCTCGGCGTCAAGACCCATGACAGCGACATGAGTTTCGCCCTGTCGCTGGACCACGGCAAGATGGAGTGGGGCGGAGATAATCTGTGGACGCTGTTCGCCCAGAAACGCAATCTTCTGCGGCCATCCTTCCTGTTGATGCTGCGCGAAATCCTGCGCTTCAATAAGATCTGCCTGCAGGATCGCGCCCAGGGCCATCTGGCTGCCCGCTCGATTGGCGATTACCTCAACTGGCGCGGCTTTTCGCCGGGCTTCATGAACAATTATCTGGTGCCGATGGCCGCCGCCATCTGGTCGACGCCGGCCAAGAAGATGATGGAATTCCCCGCTACCTATTTCGTCAATTTCTTCGAAAATCACCGCCTTATCTACCTGGAGAGGCCAACCTGGCGCACGGTAACCGGCGGCAGCCGCAATTACCTGACCAAACTGCTGGCGCCGCTGGGCGACCGGGTGCGGCTCGATTCCGGTGTCGTCTCCATCCGCAGGAGCGCCGATGGCGTCGATATCCTCGACACCACAGGAACCACGCAGACCTATGACCGGGTGATCCTCGCCTGCCATACCGATCAGGCGTTGCGCATTCTCGACCGGCCGACAGATGAGGAAAAGTCGATCCTCAGCGCCATTCCCTACAGCCCGAACCGGGTGGTGCTTCACCGCGACGAACGTTTGATGCCAACCCGCAAGAAGGTCTGGGCCTCCTGGAACTATCTGCGTTCGTCAGATCAAAGCAGTGATGCCAATGTGGCCGTCTCCTACTGGATGAACCGCTTGCAGGGCATTGATCCGTCCAGGCCCCTGTTTGTCACACTCAATCCCGACCGCGAACCGGATCCAAATCTGGTCTTTGGCGAGTACAGCTACGATCATCCGCAATTCGGAACCGATGCGATGGAGGTTCAGGCCCGGTTGAAGGAGATCCAGGGTGACAACAACACCTATTTCGCCGGAGCATGGACAGGTTACGGCTTCCATGAGGATGGGCTGACCTCCGGCATTCTGGCCGCCGAAGCGCTTGGCGCCACTCTCCCCTGGCGCATGGATGCCGCGCAATCTCCGGAACTGGCAGCATGACCATGACCGCGGTCTTGAACACTGATGCAGTGCCTGACGAGGCCATCAGCCGGGCACCCGCGTGCCTGTATGCCGGCGATGTCATGCATCAGCGCATGAAACCGGTTGGCCACAGGTTCCGCTACAAGGTCTTTTCCATGTTGATTGATCTCGACCGGCTTGCAGACGCCGATCGTCTGTCGCCGCTGTTTTCGGTCAACCGGCGAAACGTGATGTCCTTTTACGAAGCGGACCATATGCGCGGGGTCCGCCAGACGTCATTGCGTGCGCATATTGATGCCTTGCTTGATGAAGCCGGCGTTCATCAGCGGGCGGCCCGCATTGAACTGGCTTGCTACCCGCGCATTTTTGGCCGGGTTTTCAATCCACTGTCGGTTTATTACGCCTATGACCGGAATGAGCAGCCTTTGGCCCTGATCTATGAGGTGAGGAACACCTTTGGTGAGAACCACACCTATGTCTGCAAGATCGAAGACGGCGACATGACGCCGGCAGGCATTCGTCAGAGCCGCTCCAAGGTTTTTTACGTGTCGCCATTTATCGAAATGGAAGCGCGGTACAATTTCCGCATGAACCTTCCCGGAGACCAGTTGAAGTGGCGGATTCTGGAAACCGACCAGACCGGCCCGCTGCTGGCGGCCACCTACAACGGAAGCCGGCGGGCAATGTCGACCGAATCAATTTTGGCTTGCCTCTTGCAGATTCCATTTTTGACGTGGAAAATCGTCGGCGGCATTCACTATGAGGCGCTCAAATTGTGGCTCAAGGGGATGCGTTACGTGCCGCGCCCGGCGCCGCCTCCCAGTGCGAGCTTTCGCGATCAGGGAAAGTTCGAACGTCAGGTGGCAAGACCGTGACGGTAGAACCATTGGCGATACGGAGGAGGCTGAGCTCATGAAGACTGAAGCCACCTGGAATGAACATCAATCGGTAGAGAAGCTGTCGACAGACAATTTGTCGACCTATCTGCGCGGGCTCCCGGCGAAGGCCAAGATGGCATTGCGCGGGCTCCTGCATATGGGTCACGGGCGGTTGTCTATCCGCATGCCGGACGGCCGCTCTGTGTTGATCGAAGGCCGCGCTGACGGGCCTGAGGCGACGCTGATTCTGCACAACTGGAACCTTGCGCACCGGGCTCTGACCGGCGGTACCATCGGTGTGGCTGAATCCTACATTGATGGCGACTGGGAAAGCCCCGACGTCACGGCATTTCTCGAACTGTTTCTGGTCAATGTCGAGGTTGGCGATACCCTGGCCGGTGGCGCACGCGGTATTGCACGTGTCGTTGAACTGGTTCGCCACTGGCTCAGATCAAACTCCCGCGGCCAGGCCAGGAAGAACATCTCCGCCCATTACGATCTCGGCAACGAGTTCTATTCGAAATGGCTCGACGGGACGATGACCTACTCGTCAGCGCTCTACACTGATGGCGCCAACGATCTGGAAAGCGCGCAGACCGCCAAATACCGGGCGCTTGCGCAGGCGGCAGGTCTGAAGGCCGGTGATCACGTCCTCGAAATCGGCTGCGGCTGGGGCGGTTTCGCCGAATACGCGGCAAGCGAAATCGGCTGCCGTGTCACAGGGCTGACCATTTCCAAAGAGCAGCTTGCCTTCGCCCGGCAACGCATCGAAAAAGCTGGCCTGTCCGACAAGGTCGAGTTCCGCTTTCAGGATTATCGTGACGAAACCGGTCAGTATGACGGTGTTGTCTCGATCGAGATGTTCGAGGCGGTCGGCGAAAAATACTGGCCGACCTATTTCTCCAAGGTGCGTGAGTGTCTCAAGCCTGGTGGCAAGGCGGGCCTGCAGATCATCACCATCAAGCCGGAAGCCTACGAGACCTATCGCGCCAATCCGGATTTCATCCAGCGCTATGTGTTCCCCGGCGGCATGCTGCCCACCGAGAACCACCTGACGTCACTGGGCGAAGCGGCCGGTCTCAAGATGGTCGGCCATCGTGCCTTCGGCCCCGACTATGGCCGGACACTCGCCGAGTGGCGGGAGCGCTTCTGGAACGTCTGGGACGAGGTCCAGCCGATGGGCTTTGACCTCCGCTTCAAGCGGCTGTGGGAGTTCTACATGTACTACTGCGAGGCCGGTTTCCGCTCGGGACATATCAACGTCCGGCAGGTGGTTTACAGCTGATCAGCTGATGGCGTCATTTTCACCCTCCCCAGGCATATCCCCGGCAGGGTGAACCATTTCGGCGCTGCGGGCGTAGTGAAGTCTGCAGCTGAACTCGCACGGATCGCAGTGACGGGGTTTTGGCCAACGACCGGGTACAAAATTGGCCTCACGCTCTGACTCAGGCTCTGACCAGCAGACGGTATCCCGTCAAATCGCTTTGCCGCACATCATTGCCTACGCGCTGCCGGCCATACCCCTGGCCGCCTTGACCTTGCCTCTCTATGTGCTGGTTCCGACCTTCTACACCGAGACGCTTGGGCTTTCGCTTGCATCGGTCGGCTTTGCATTGCTGCTTGTCCGGATCTTTGACGCGGTCAACGACCCGCTGATCGGCTGGGCTGCGGACCGGTTCCGGCCCCGCTTCGGACGCCGTCGCACCCTGTTCGCCATCAGCCTGCCGCTGACAGCGATTTCCGCCTTCATGCTGTTCTGGCCGCCGGTAGATGCGTCAGCCCTCTGGCTGGTCGTCTGGGGCCTGTTACTGTCACTGGGATACACCGCCGCGCTGATCCCGTTTTCGGCCTGGGGCGCTGAACTGGCGACCGATTACCATGGCCGCTCCCGGATCACCGCCTGGCGCGAGGGGCTGATCCTGGTCGGAACGCTGATTGCCATCGCCCTGCCCTTTGCCATCGGCTTTGATCAGGCAAGCGGGCTGCATGGATTGGCGGTCCTCGGGCTTGTCATTCTGGCCGGTCTGCCGCTGCTGGGTACGGTGGCGGTTATCGCCACGCCGGAACCGGCCGAACATTCACGCATGCGCGTCGACTTCAAATCCGGACTGGCGCATCTCGTCCGCAACCGGCCTTTTGTCCGCCTCATCGCGGCATTTTTCCTCAACGGACTTGCCAATGGCATACCGGCGACATTGTTTCTCTATTTTGTCTCGGCCCGGCTGGGCCTTCCCGACGCACGTGGTCCGCTGCTGTTTTTCTATTTTCTCTGTGCCATTGCCGGCGTGCCGCTGGCGGCATGGGCCGCGCGCCGCGTCGGCAAGCACCGGGCCTGGTGTTATGCCATGCTCGCCGCATGCGCGGCATTCGCCCCTGCACCGCTTTTGCCCGAGGGCTCGCTCATTGCTTTTACGGCAATCTGCGGCATCACCGGCCTGCTGCTCGGCTTTGATCTTTCCCTGCCGCCCGCGATCCAGGCAGACGTTATCGATGTGGATACAGCGTCATCCGGCGAGCAGCGATCCGGAATCTATTTTGCCGCCTGGAGCCTGTCCACAAAGCTGTCGCTGGCCGGTGGTGTCGGGATCGTATTCCCGGCTTTGGCCTTGCTGGGTTTCGATCCCGGAGCAGACAAGGCAACGGCCGAAGGATTGACGGCGCTCGCCATCGCCTATGCCTGGGTGCCGATAGCGGCCAAGCTCGTCAGCGTCGCCATCATGTGGAATTTCCCGCTCGACGAGGCCGCTCAAAAATCCCTGCGCACCCGCATCGAGACAGGCTGACTCTTAATCAACGGCTTTCCAGCGGCCGCTTTTTCCAGCCGGTTGCAGCATTCATCAGCCAGAAATAGGCGGGATATGGCAAAAACTGCAGCGCTTTGAGCACATAGGTGAAGCGGCGCGGGAAGGTGATCTCGAAAGCACCGGACTTGAGCCCCTGCGCTATCCGCCGGGCCGCATCCTCCGGCTGCAGCAAGGCCGGCATTTCGAACGCATTGTCTGCGGTTGCCGGCGTATCCACAAATCCGGGATTGATCACCTGGATTCGCACGCCGAACTTGTCGAGATCGAATTTCAGGCATTCCGCCATATTGATCAGCGCCGCCTTGGTCGCGCCATAGGCAGCACTCGTTGGCATTCCGCCATAGCCCGTGACCGACGAGACGATGGCAATCTGGCCGCGGCCCCGGGCTTTCATCTGGTCGATCGCCGGAACCAGCCCGTTGATCACACCGGAAAGATTGACGGCAAAGGTCTTGTCGAAATCTTCAACGGTGAGGGTTTCGCCGTGAACCGGGATATAGACGCCTGCGTTGAACACCGAGAGCGCAAGTCCATTGCCCCCCGCATCAATTTTCCGCACGATTTCGGCCATCGCTTGCGGGTCAGTGACGTCGCCGGGGGCCGCGATGATGCGCCCCTTGAGCCTGTCTGACTGCTTCGCCAGCTCATTCAGCGCCTCTTCGCTGCGCGCGGTGACATAGACCGTGTAACCCTCGCCCACCAGGTCCAGCGCCAATGCCTTGCCGATACCGCTCGAGGCACCTGTCACCCAGGCTGATCCATCGGCTGGGGTGGCGGTGAAAATGCTCATAGGTGTCTCCAATCAAAAAGGCCGTCTGGAACACCATACGTTCCAAACGGCCTGCTGGTTCAGATTCCCAATCGCTATCCCGGTTCAGCCGATGATGTCGCCGATCAATTGCCGGAACGAACCGGTCAGCTTGAGCGGCGCATCCATCACCGCAAAACCGATGCAGGGGCGGCCTGTGTCGGCGCTCGGACGGTGATCGACGGAATCGTCCGCCACCGAAATATCACCGCGGCCATAATACCCGCGCGCATCGCTGAAGGCGCCATCAAGAACCAGCGACAATTCGCTGCCCTCGTGCGTGTGGGCTGGCACGGTCCTGCCTGGCTTGATCCAGAACAAATTGACGTGACATCCCTCGATGTCGCCAAGCTCATATTCCTTGAACCCCGGCATCTTCGTGCGCCACGGCACATCATCGGCATCAAAGCCGACAAAATCATAAAGCGCCTTGGGGAAGATTCTCGCTTCACTCCGCTGAACCGCACCAGATGTCTCCGGCATTTTGGAGCCCAGTACAGCAGCGAGCATTGCGTCACGGTCATCAAGCGCGACAGGATCAATTGCCGACAGTTCAAGACCGGCCATCGCCTCAAGATTTGCAACCTTGATCCGGTTGTCCGGCTTCAATTCCAGATGCGCTTCAACCAGAACCCGCGCCGGGGTCGGAAGAGTTCCTGCAACGTAGCGTGCCAGAAGCGAGTCAATCGTGTCGATGTGTTCACGCACCATGCGTATCAAGCTTTCCACCAATTCAACGGATGCTCCACGCGGATACGGGATACAGCCGCTCATGTTGATTCCGAGTCTTAGTTCTTACGCCCGCTGGCGCAATACGGATCACCCGATCATGCCATTTCTCATTTTTGCCGTTTGAAGGCAAATTTTCCCTTATACTCAGACGCCGGGAGATCGGGTTTCTTGCAACAGCCCTCTTGAGAAGCCAGAACGGGCTGCCTAGTCTCAAGTAGCCTGTGACCCCACAGCCAAAAACAGGAAAAACCATGCCAGCCATCAATTCGGTTCTCGACGCCATCGGCAACACGCCTCTCATCCGCCTCAACGCCGCGTCGGATGCCACAGGCTGCACCATTCTTGGCAAGGCCGAGTTTCTCAATCCCGGCCAGTCGGTCAAGGACCGCGCCGCCCTGGAAATCATCCGCGACGCCGAATCAAAAGGGCTGCTGCGCCCGGGCGGAACAATCGTTGAAGGCACGGCGGGAAACACCGGCATCGGACTGGCACTGGTTGCCCGCGCCCTGGGCTACAAGACCGTTATCGTCATTCCCGAAACCCAGAGCCAGGAAAAGAAGGACGCCCTGCGTCTGCTTGGCGCCGAGCTGGTGGAAGTGCCTGCCGCGCCCTATCGCAATCCCAACAATTATGTGCGGTTGTCGGGCAGGCTTGCCGAGCAGATTGCAAAATCCGATCCCCGGGGCGCGATCTGGGCCAACCAGTTCGACAATGTTGCCAACCGTGAGGCCCATGTCAAAACCACGGCGCCTGAAATCTGGCGCGACACCGGCGGCAAGGTCGACGGCTTTATCTGCGCGGTCGGTTCCGGCGGCACGCTTGCCGGGGTCGCCGAGGGCCTTCGCAGCCATTCCAACTCGGTCAAGATCGGCCTTGCCGACCCCGATGGCGCCGCACTGCACAGTTTCTACACCACCGGCGAGATGAAATCCTCAGGCGGTTCGATCACCGAAGGCATCGGCCAGGGACGGATCACCGCCAATCTCGAAGGCTTCACGCCCGACATGTCGTTCAACATTCCCGATTCCGAAGCCATCCCGCTGGTGTTCGACCTTCTCGAACACGAAGGCCTCTGCCTTGGCGGCTCCTCCGGCATCAATGTCGCCGGGGCAATCCGCATGGCGCGTGAGATGGGCCCTGGGCACACCATCGTCACCATCCTGTGCGATTACGGAAACCGCTATCAATCAAAGCTGTTCAATCCGGAGTTTCTCGCCTCCAAGGACTTGCCGGTGCCCGAATGGCTGACCCGCAAGAGCGACATTTCTGTCCCCTTTATAACCGAATAGAGTCCACGAAAGCCCTTTTTCATGTCCGCCCTGTTTCTCAAAGACGCCTATCTTTCCACCGTCGAAGCACATGTGACGTCCATCCGCGAGGACGGCGGCATCCTGTTTGATCAGACCTGTTTTTATGCAACGTCGGGAGGCCAGCCAGGCGACACTGGCTTCATCGAGCGCGAGGACGGCACCAGGATCGAGATCGCGGGAACTGTGACCGGCGACACCAAGGCCGAAATCATCCATATCCCGGCCCCGGCACAGGCAACACCCGGGATCGGCGAGAAACTGGTGCTGCATATCGACTGGGACCGGCGCTACCGGTTGATGCGCATGCACACCGCCTGCCATCTTCTGTCGGTGGTCTGCCCCTATCCGATCACCGGCGCATCGGTGAACGAGGAGGACAGCCGGGTGGATTTCGACATGACCGACACCATCGACAAGGCCGAGGTGACGGCGAAGCTGATGGAACTGGTCAACGCCAATCATCCGATTTTCAATCAATGGATTTCCGAAGACGACCTCAACGCCAATCCGGGCCTGGTCAAATCCAAGAATGTCCGCCCGCCGCGCGGCCAGGGCGATATCCGGCTTGTCTGCATCGGCGAGGACTCGTCGATCGACAGCCAGCCCTGCGGCGGCACCCATGTCGGGGAAACTGCCGAAGTCGGCGAGATCCACATTGGCAAGATCGAAAAGAAGGGCAAGGAAAACAGAAGGTTCCGCATTCGCTTCGGCCCGCCGCCTGCCTGAGCGCCATAGCCCCAACCTGCCGCCAACCGGACCGGTGCCTGGGTATTCAATGACTCCGGACGATCGTTGCCTATTCAGACAATTTTAAAGATGGATTTTACAGCTCGTTAAAACGACCACTGTAAGTGTCGGCATGCGCCAAAAGGGGCTTGCTCCTCATGGCCTGTGAATGAACGCCGTGATCGAGGCCAGTCCGGCTTCGAGCCGAACAGTGAAAAGCCATCTGATGCCATCCATTCAAGCCACTTCCTACCCGGTTTCAGCAATGGTGCCCAGCACGTTGCCCGTTCAGCCTGCAGCGAACACCAGCAAAACCGTTACACAGAAAACCGATGCAATCGCACCAACCGGCTCGGGCACATCGGTTTCTGAGCGGGTTTCAGCATTCCTTGCCAGCGACACAACGACGGAAAAAGCCAGCAACCGGACCTACCGCCAGTCGCCGCCTCCAGGTGCGGGAAAAGGTCTTGAAGGATCGGGCGGAAGCGAATCATCCGGCGAAACAGAACTGCTTTCCCGAACCGATTCGGACAATGACGCCGGTCAGGTTGGCGCGGACACCGAGACGCAGACCGCTGCGGTCCTGTTCGACGAAGCCAAGACCTACTACCCCACATCACTTTACTAGAGCGCCGTGCGACCAGGTTGATCGAATCCGCGTTGCAACGGGCCGGTCACCGGCCCGTTTTTGTCTGTAATAGCGGCGTTCCTCATTGCCGCAAGCATTGCCCATCGCATACCATGTCAGCCGGACAGCAATTCACAGGCTCCAGGCCCTGCCCCCCGCACATGAGGATGATTTTATGACCACCGCGCCCGATCAAAGTCCCTTCGTCGTTTCATTCGACTGGCTCAAGAACCGGATCGGTGAACCAGGCCTCAAGATTGTTGACGCGTCCTGGTATCTTCCCGCACAAAACCGCAATGCGGCCGCTGAGTATGCCGCTTGCCGCATCCCTGGCGCAGTGTTTTTCGATCAGGACAAGCATGTCGATCCGGCATCCGACTTGCCGCATACAATTCAAAATCAGGCCGATTTCGCCAGCACCGCCAGTGCGCTCGGCTTGTCCGAGACCGATACAATCGTCGTCTATGACGGTCCCGGCATGTTTACAGCGCCGAGAGTCTGGTGGCTGTTGCGGATCTTTGGCGCAGGCAACACCTATGTGTTGGACGGCGGTTTCGATAGCTGGAAGAAACAGGGCCTGCCCACCGAAACAGGCGAACCTGTAAAACCTGCGCCCGCAGCTTTCAGTGCGACACTCAATTCCAGCACCATCACAAGTTTTGACGAGATGCGGTCAATTGTCGATACCGGCAGTTCGCAGATCGCCGATGCGCGCGGACCGGGGCGCTTTACCGGGGCCGAGGCCGAACCACGCCAAGGCATGCGGTCGGGTCACATGCCCGGCGCCCGAAATGTTCCCTTTCCCATCCTGTCGGAAGGCGGCAAACTCAAGCCGATCCCGGCGCTGCGCGAGGCCCTGGAGGCCGCAGGTCTCGATCTCGACAAGCCGGTGGTGACCACCTGCGGTTCGGGTGTGACGGCAGCGGTGATTACCCTCGCACTGCAGTCTGTCGGCCACAACAACACCACGCTTTACGATGGATCATGGTCGCAATGGGGTGGCCGTGATGACACGCCAATCGTCACGGGAGAAGCCTGAGATGGCAAAGCCGGCAAAACCCAAATCTCTCAAGGCAACGGTCACGCATCTGCAAATGACACGGCGGCCCCGCACCAGCACGCCGCTGCCGGTCAATCTCCATGCTACCCTGATGAGGGCCACCGACATACCACTGCATTTCTACCGGTATCTGCAATGGCAGGTCGGCCAGGAATGGCACTGGGTCGAGCGACTGCGCATGAGCGACGCCCAACTGGCGGAAATCGTTCACGCCAAGACAACGCGGATCTTCGTGCTCAGCGTCGATGGCGCGCCCGCCGGTTTCTTCGAGCTGTCAGATCGTGAAGAGGCGACGGTCGAGCTTTGCTACTTCGGCCTTATGGACCATGTGCGCAAACGCGGCCTTGGGCAGTGGATGCTTGGTCAGGCGCTGAGCACCGCCTGGTCCACGACCCCTGCCCGCGTCATTGTGTCGACAAACACACTCGATCATCCTGCCGCCCTGCCGCTTTACCAGAAGATGGGGTTTGAGCCGGCAAGCCAGAACGGGGCCATCATCCGGCCGCTGTCGGATGAGGAAATCCTGGCCATGGTGAAGGCTGCGCCTCCGAACGCCGATTAGCATCGATGGCTGGAATCGGGTGGCGCGAGTGCGCGCCGCCGGCTTACCTCGCAGCATTGAACAAGCAAGCGAGGACGATGATGAATATCAAGTTTGTGCCCATGGACACGGCCACCGCAGAGCACTTGCGCAGCGGCGCGCCGGATTCCAATGGCAATCCACCGGAACGCAAAATATCCGACGGCACCGGCGTGCCGTGCCGGTGCTGCATGAAACCCGTCGGCCAGGGCGAACCCTATCTGATCGCCGCCTGGCGCCCGTTCAAGGCAACCCACGCCTATGCCGAAACCGGTCCGGTATTTCTCCATGCCGAGCCCTGCATGGCGGACCCGGTTGCGCCGGGCGAACTTCCGGCCTTTCTGTCGAGTCCGGATTACATCCTGCGCGGCTATGATGCCGGCGAGCGCATCGTCTACGGCACCGGCGGCGTCATCGGGCGCGAGACCATCTCCGCCCGTATCGAGGAACTGCTGGCGGATCCCACGGTGAAGGCCGTCCATATCCGCTCATCGCGCAACAATTGCTACCATTGCAAGGCGGTGTCCGACATTCCGCCTGTCGCAGACTGATCCACCAAAAAGCCCGCCCGCATGGCTGGATGCGGACGGGCTGGAGGACACCCTCTAATGCTGATTGGCTCCGGCGCTCAGGCGACCTTCAGCACCTGATCCATTTCAGCCAGTTCATAGCCCAGCGCCTCGGCCACCGGGCGGCTGGTGATGCGGCCCTTGTGCACATTCAATCCTGCGCGCAGATGCCGGTCCTCGGCAATTGCCTTGAGGCCCTTGTCGGCCAGCATCAGGCCGTAAGACAGCGTCGCATTGTTGAGCGCGTGCGCCGAGGTAATCGGCACCGCGCCCGGCATGTTGGCGACGCAATAGTGGATCACCCCATCAACCTCATAGGTCGGTTCGGCGTGGGTGGTGGCGTGCGAGGTCTCGAAACAGCCGCCCTGGTCGATGGCAACATCGACGATGACAGACCCCTTTTTCATGCCCGACAGCATCTCGCGGGTCACAAGCTTTGGCGCAGCCGCACCGGGGATCAGCACCGCACCGACCACCACATCGGCAGAGAAGACTTCTTCTTCCAGCGCCTCTATGGTCGAGTAGCGGGTGTGGATCCGGCCATTGAAAATGTCGTCGAGCTGACGCAAGCGCGGCAGCGAACGGTCAAGGATGGTCACGTCTGCCCCCAGGCCAACAGCCATCTTCGCCGCATTCAGCCCAACCACGCCGCCGCCGATGACGGTGATCTTGGCAGGCAGGACGCCGGGAACGCCGCCGAGCAGGATACCGCGTCCGCCATTGGCCTTCTGCAGCGAGGTGGCGCCGGCCTGAATGGCCAGACGTCCGGCCACTTCCGACATCGGTGCCAGCAGCGGCAGACCGCCGCGGTCATCGGTCACGGTTTCATACGCCACCGCGGTGCAGCCCGAGGCCAGCAGGCCCTTGGTCTGCTCGGGATCCGGAGCCAGGTGCAGATAGGTGTAGAGAAGCTGGCCTTCGCGCAGCTGCGCCCACTCAGATGGCTGCGGTTCCTTGACTTTGACCACCATGTCGGAGCGCTCGAAAATTTCCTTGGCGCTACCGACGATCGTGGCGCCGGCGGCCTGATAGGCTGCATCGTCTTCGCCGATGCCCATTCCCGCCTTTGTCTCGACAATCACGTCATGGCCATGCGCCACATATTCGCGCACCGCGCCCGGCGTCAGGCCAACACGGTATTCATGGTTCTTGATTTCCTTGGGGCAGCCGACGCGCATTGATGTCTCCTCCGAGAGTTGGATGACGCTTCGAGCGCCAAATCCGGTTTCAATGCGGCCTATTCAAACATCAATGTCCCGAAATGTCCTTGCGAACCACCCTTGTTCGCATCACGTGATTCGAATATTCTTGCGCAATACAAGGAAAAATTCGGATATTCTTCGCATGCATGAGCTAGACGCACTCGATATCGCCATTTTGAAGACACTCCAGAGCGAGGGGAGAATCTCCAACGCGGCGCTCGCCGAGCGGGTTGGTCTGTCTGCATCCGCCTGCTCGCGCCGGCTCGACATCCTCGAAAAATCCGGCGTCATCAAGGGCTATCACGCGCGGCTGTCGCACAAGGCGCTCGATTACCGGATGATCGCCATCGTCCATATTTCGCTGTCCGGCCAATTCGCCAAGACCCTGTCCGAGTTCGAAGCGGCCGTGAAACTCTGTCCAAATGTGCTGGTCTGCTATCTGATGAGTGGTGAGTATGATTACATCCTGCGCGTCGCAGCACGCGATCTCGAGGATTACGAGCGCATCCACCGAGACTGGCTGTCCGCCCTGCCCCATGTGGTCAAGATCAACTCGAGCTTTGCGTTGCGCGAAATTATCGACCGGCCCAATGTCGGCCTTGGCTGAAACATGACAAAAAAACTCATGTTAATTTCGATCAGACCTGCTAGGTAATCTTCACGAAGCTGACTTGGAGGAAAATGACCATGGCCCGTCCCGAACCACGTGAACTGGATGTCATCGGCAAACGGAAAGTGACACCGAACATGCTGCGGGTCACGCTTGGCGGCGCCGGGCTGGCAGGCTTTCCGGAAAACCAGACCAGTGCCTATATCAAGCTCCGGCTTCCCGATGCTGCCAGCGGGCGCGATGTGGTCCGGACCTATACCGTCCGTACCCACCACGCGGAGACGATCGACGTCGATTTCGCCCTGCATGAAGAGTGCGGACCTGCCACCGCCTGGGCAATGAACGTGCAGGCCGGAGACACGATCATGGTCGGCGGTCCCGGACCGCGAAAGCTCGTGCATGACAATGCGGATTGGTATCTGCTGGTCGGAGACATGACCGCCCTGCCCGCGATCTCCGGCAATCTTGAATTGCTGCCCGACACCGCGCGCGGCACCGCCGTGATCGAGGTGGTTGATCAGGCAGACATCCAGGATCTCAGGAAGCCGCCGCAGCTTGCCGTCGAGTGGGTGATCAATCCCCGGCCCGGCCATGACAGCGATCTTCTGGTCGAGCGTGTCAGGAGCCTGCCCTGGCACAACGGAAACCCGTCGGTCTGGGCAGCTTGCGAATTTTCCGGCATGCGCAAGCTGCGCGACTATTTCCGGGGCGAACGTGGCCTCGACAGCTCCAATCTCTATATTTCCAGCTACTGGAAGGCAGGAAGCAACGAGGACAGCCACAAGATCGCCAAGCGCGAGGATGCCACAACGGCGGCTTGATGAACGCCTGAGCCCCTATGCGTATGCCTCTGATTCCACTGGACCGTTCGATGCCTTACCGCTACGAATGAACCAGGGACGACGACGTCTCCACTGGGGGAAGCTCATGACACTCATCAAGACATCCGCGGCAATTCTGTTTGCCGCAGCCATCACCGCAACGGGAGCCTTTGCCGGTACCGGCGCTGAGGGCGTATTCACCATTCACAATGATACCGAAACCAATGTTGTCTCGGGCTTCTACACAAGCGAAGACGACGGCGAAACCTGGAGCACCAATTGGCTGTCCATTCAGGTGCGCCCCGGCGAATCCGCCGAAGCCCGCTTTCATGCCAATTCCGGCCCCTGCGAACAGGTCTTGCAGGTGGGCTGGGTCGGTGATGACAGCGGCGAGGTGCTTGACGAGCCGATCAGCATCGACATCTGCGAAGCCAGCAACGTCTATCTCGAAGACAACGACGTCAGCTTCGACTGATCCGTTCGCGGCCTGAACCGACAGCTTGCAAATACGGCGCGGAACCATGGTTCCGGCATTGTTTCCAATCGCCGCCATTTTGAATGGCTACTGACACGATGCTGTCAGTGGCACCCGTATATGGTCGGAAAACAAGACCATGCGGAGATGCTGCTTTGAAACAACTCGAAAACTACAATTCCAGATCAGGCAACTTGATACCAGTCTGGCGTTTGGAGATTAACACGCGACCTGATGATGCAGATCGTCTGCTGGATGCGATATTTGAAGTTCATCCGCTCGCTGTGGGCCGGTATGAGCGCAACGCCACAGTCACAGCTGTCGGCATAGAAACCGGACGACCGGGTGAGAATACCGTCACCCGTATTCACAACGAGAATTTCGAGGACAATGGCACAGAGGTTTATCCCTCAGTCGAATTGAAAGTGTCATTTGAACGTGATGTCGCTGTGCTGGAAAAAATAATGGATGCGGTGCTCACCGCCCATCAATATGAGGAACCGATTATCCACCTTCGAGAGGAATGGGCTAGCCGCGCTGCCTACGATCCGAAGAACGAGAATCCAAACCGCTGGTGGAATGATGGGCGCGGCACGCCGGACATGGTTGCGTTTCCACTGGTGAAGTAAGTGTTACGAACGATTTTTCCCCAAGAATCTTCGGCTTCGCGCCACATCCGCCGGCAGGCGTCGCGTCCTACTTGAACAGCGCCGGCCCCTGCTCGTCGATAATCTGGCGGGCCTTGCGCAAGGTCGCAGCTTCCACCTCGTCGCGGCTTGAAAAAATGTCGGCACGTATGAACTTGTGCTCCTTTGCAGCCTCGCCATCACCTTTGACGATGCGTCCGGCCAGCCGCCACTGTCCACCTTCCGCCATAGGTTCGGCATAGATCAGGCAATCCTTGTAGCTGTCAGGCTCATTTGCGGCCTGTGGTGGATTGGACGTTGCGCCCCCACCGAACAAATTGCGGATGCTGTCCATAATACCTGCCATGCCATACTCCTCATGATCGCAACAACCCGGATGCCGGCGTGTGCCGGACAAAGCCGGCCCGCTCAGCACCATTGCTGAATTCGGTTGCACAAGTGTCATGTCGGGATCACACTTGCAATTTATGCCTTGTCGCCAAGGGTGACAAAAGGCCCGGATGCGGATGCGCGCCGGCAGACCCGCCATGCATCCTTTTTAGGTCAATCGCAGGGAGAAAGTCCATGAACGGCCAACGCAATTTCGACATGCTGCATCCCATCTCGCGACGATCCCTGCTGGGCGGCCTTGCCGCCACCAGCGCGCTCGTCATGGTGCATCCGTTCACCGCAAGAGCCAATGCCAATCAGGCGCATCTGCGGATCATGGAAACCACCGACCTGCATGTGCATGTGTTCGCCTATGATTATTACGGCGACAAACCCAATGACACCATGGGCCTCGCCCGCACCGCGTCGATCATCGATCAGATCCGTTCTGAGGCTGAAAACTCGATTCTTCTCGACAATGGTGACTTTCTGCAAGGCAACCCGATGGGCGATTACATCGCTTATGAGCGCGGCATGAAAGAAGGTGACATGCACCCGATCATTTCCGCCATGAACGTGCTTGGCTATGATGGCGGAACCTTGGGCAACCACGAATTCAACTATGGCCTGGACTTCATGTTCAAGGTCATCTCCGGCGCGAATTTCCCGATGGTCTGCGCCAACCTCGCCAAGGGCGCGCTTGCCGAAAATCCGCGCGATGATGATCTGTTCCTCAAGCCCTACACCATCCTCGATCGCACCATAAAGGATGGCGCGGGCGCAGAACATCAGATCAGAATCGGCCTGATCGGCTTTGTTCCGCCGCAGATCATGACCTGGGACGCCCGTCATCTGACCGGCAACGCCGCCACCCGCGACATCGTCAAGGCTGCCGAAGCCTGGGTGCCGCAAATGCGCGAGGAAGGCGCTGACATCGTCATCGCGCTTTCGCATTCCGGCATCGGCCAGCAGGACTGGGCGGAAAACCTCGAAAACGCCTCTGTGCCGCTGGCAGCCGTCCCCGGCATTGATGCCATCGTCACCGGCCACAGCCATCTCGATTTCCCGGGGCCGAAGTTTGACGGCATCGCGGGCGTCGACAATGCCAAGGGCACCATTTCAGGCAAGCCCGGCGTCATGGGCGGTTTCTGGGGATCGCATCTCGGGCTCATCGACCTGATGCTCGAACGTGATGGCAATGCGTGGAAGATCGTCAGCCACACATCCGAAGCCCGGCCGATCTATGAGCGCGTCGACAGGGAGGTCGCCGCTCTGGTTGCCGACAAGCCCGAAGTGCTCGCCGCGGCCAGGGCCGATCACGAGGCGACCCTTGCCTATATCCGCACCGCAGTCGGCAAGACATCGGCGCCGCTTCATTCCTACTTCGCGCTCGTCGCCGATGATCCCTCCGTCCAGATCGTCAGCCAGGCGCAGACCTGGTACGTCACCGACATGCTCAAGGACACCGAGTGGAAGGATCTGCCGGTGCTGTCGGCAGCCGCTCCCTTCAAGGCCGGCGGCCGCGGCGGCGCCGACTACTACACCGACGTGCCCGCAGGCGACATCGCCATCAAGAACGTGGCCGACCTCTATCTCTACCCCAACACCGTGCAGGCGGTGGTGATCACCGGGGCACAGGTCAAGGACTGGCTGGAAATGTCGGCCGGCATCTTCAACCAGATCGCGCCCGGCGCCAGCGACGCCGAATTGATCAATGGCGAGTTCCCGTCCTACAACTTCGACGTCATTGATGGCGTCAGCTACGAGATCGACCTCACCCAACCTGCGAAATACACTGCGAAGGGCGACCTCCAGAACGCCAGTGCCAACCGGATTCAGAACCTCAGCTACAATGGACAGCCTGTTGATCCGGAACAGAAATTTGTCGTCGCAACCAACAACTACCGGGGCGGTGGCGGCGGCAAGTTTCCGGAAATCGGCCCCGACAAGGTGATCTTCCAGGCACCCGACACCAACCGCGATGTCATCGTCCGCTACATCGTCGATCAGGGCACCATCAATCCTTCCGCCGATGGCAACTGGCGCTTTGCTCCGGCAGCAGGCGCAACCGTGCTGTTCTCCACAGGCCCCAAGGCCGCGGAGTTTGTCGACGGTGTAAACGGCGTCGCCATTGAACCCGCCGGCGAAGGCGATGACGGCTTCGCGCTATTCCGGATCACACTCTAGTCTGGCGCTTGCTTGCCCGCCCGGCGCCCTGCCTTGCTCAAGCGGGAGAACCGCAACCGCCACCGGCTTGGAGGCCGGCGGCACGCCGCGTGCTGTAAACTTTCTGCAACGGGCTTAGCAATTTGATTACCCGCGAATGCGACACTGCATGTCAGTTAAGCCACAGGATTTATTGCCATGACGGGATCGACCGGACGCTCGATACAGCGGGACAAGACAAGGGTGAAAGCCAGGATTGATTGCATGGGACAGAAGACCACCGGAGCCGTGGTTGATCTCTCCCCGCAAGGGATCTGCCTGCAATTGGACACGAGCATTCCCATGGCGCGCGGCGACAAGATCAATGTCGAAACCGAGGAAATGGGCCTTCTGATCGGCACGATACGCTGGATGAGAGGCGCACGCATCGGTGCGGCTCTGGTGCTGACGTCAAACAACCGTGCCAAGGTGGAAAGCTACTACAAGATGTTTTTGCACAACCGGCAACCGGCGTAAAGTCCATCTCGTGAAGCGGCATATCGCATAGGGCTCAAAAGCCCCAACGGCACCCCAACTGCACCAAAGACCGGTTGCGAGCTGACATTCCGCAATCTACTGTTACGTCAAGCATTGCCCATGCTGGCAATGATGCCGCGGACAGGAACAGAGCATGAAAAAATTCATGTCGAGGATGCGCATGGCATTATATGTCATAGGACTTCTGGTCGTCGCGGGCTTTGCCGCTTTCCTGCTCGGGCCGCGCCCTGTCTTCGACACAACGGTTGAATTCGACGAAACCACCCTGCCCGACGATCTCGACGCCTACATAGCGGCTTCCGAAGCGCGGTTCGATGATCTGCGCCCCGGCAATGAGCGGCGGATCGTCTGGGCCTATCCGGCGTCACGCGCCCGCACCCCGGTCGCCCTTGTCTATATTCACGGCTTCTCGGCCAGCTCCGGCGAACTGCGCCCGCTGCCCGATCTGGTGTCAGAAAGCCTCGGCGCTAATATCTATTATGCCCGCCTGAAGGGGCACGGCCGCAGCGGCGATGCCATGCTCGACGGCTCGGTTCATGGCTGGGTCAATGACTTCGCGGAAGCCGTTGCCATCGGACGCCGGCTGGGCGAGCGCGTCATCATTATCGCCACCTCGACCGGCGCATCGCTCACCACCTGGGCCGCAACCCGGCCGGAGCTGATGCGCAATGTTGCTGGCCTGGTTCTGTTTTCTCCGAATTTCGGCCTTCAGGCCACGGGATCAACCCTGCTTGGCATGCCATGGGCCCGGCAGATGGTGCAGCTGATCATCGGCGACCGCCGGTCGTTCGAGACGCGGACACAATTGCACGCCCAATACTGGACATCCGACTATCCGAGCATCGCTCTCTTGCCGATGGCGTCACTTGTCAAACTCGCCGATGCGGCAGACCCCGGCAGCATCCCCATCCCGACGCTGTTTGTCTATTCGCCGCTCGATCAGGTCATCCGGCCCGAACTGGTAGCCGCCAAGGCCGCAAAATGGGGCGCGGCAACCACGATCATCGAAGTCACTGATGACGATGATCCCAGCCACCATGTCATTGCCGGAGACGCGCTGTCGCCGTCCACCACCGGCCGCCTGGCGAAAGAAACCGCCGCATGGATTGCCGGACTTTAGCGCATTGCCCGGTCGCGTGGCCCCAATCACTCAGACGATCAGATTGGAGATGATCTCGTTGTCTGTAATGTCCTGATAACTCAGGCCCGCCTGGTCAAAGGCTTCAATCAGCCGCGCAAAATTTTCCGGTGATCCGGTCTCGATCCCGATCAGGATCGAACCGAAGTTGCGCGCCGATTTCTTGAGATATTCAAACCGCGCGATGTCATCCTCGGGACCCAGCAGATTGAGCAAATCCTTGAGCGCGCCGGGCCGTTGCGGCAAACGCAGGATGAAATATTTCTTGGTGCCGGCATAGCGCATCGCCCGTTCCTTGACGTCGGGCAACCGCTCGAAATCGAAATTGCCGCCGGAGACCACGGCAACCACACTCTTGCCGGCGAGTTGCTCGGGGCCGAGCGCCTCCAGCGCCGAGATCGACAATGCGCCAGCCGGCTCAAGCACGATGCCTTCGGTGTTGAGAATCCTGGTCATGGTCAGACAGATGGCGTTTTCCGGCACCGTCATCACCTGATCCGGCCGGAAGCGGCTCAGAATCTCGAAATTGCGTTCGCCGATTTCCGCAACCGCGGCCCCATCGACGAAGTTGTCGATCTTGCGCAGCTTGACCCTGTGTCCCTCAGTCAGGCTCTCCTTCAGGCTCGGAGCGCCCGCCGGTTCGACCAGCAGGAAACGATCCGAATCAATCCGGTCCTCGAAGTAGCGCGCCGTACCGGCTGACAGCCCGCCGCCGCCGACCGGCAGCACCACAAGATCCGGAACCTCGCCTTCGGGCAACTGCGCGGCTATTTCGGAGCCGACGCTGGCCTGTCCTTCAATGATGTCGTCATGATCAAACGGCGGTGCCATCAATGCGCCTTCCGTCAGCGCGAACTCGCGCGCGGCGTCGTAGCAGGCATCGAAAAAATCACCCGTCAAACGGATCTCGATAAACTCTCCGCCGAAAATCCGCGTCTTGTCAATTTTCTGTTGCGGCGTCGTGACCGGCATGAAAACAACGCCCTTGCGCCCGAAATGCCGGCAGACATAGGCAAAACCCTGGGCATGATTCCCGGCGGATGCACACACGAAAAGGTTCTGTTGCGGATTTTCCAGCAACGCCTTGCGGATGAAATTGAAGGCTCCCCGGATCTTGTAGGAGCGGACCGGTGACAGGTCTTCGCGCTTGAGCCAGATCCGCGCCCCAAACCGTGCCGACAGATGATCATTGAGCTGCAACGGCGTTGCCGGGAACAGCTCTCGCATCTCGGCAAGAGCGCTGTCGACTGAGCGGCGAAAGTCATCAGGAGATTGTTTTTTGGTCATGACGGGTCTATGCCACGGGAAGCTGCCGGTTGCCAACCAGATGCGGCATTCGAGAGGGCATGGGGTGCACGGTCATACTATCCGTTCCGCGGTGTTCATCGCGTCAATCGCCGGCCTCTATATCTCGATGGCCATGCTCGCGCCCGCGGTGGTCGATTTCTATTTCGGCAATCCCGACTGGCAGGTTTTCGCCGTCTCGTCTTTTGTGGTCGGGGCAATCTGCCTCGCCGCAGCGGCTGCCAATCGCGGCATCAATGCGCCGTTTTCCAGGCGTCTGGGCTTTCTTGTCGTCAATCTGCTGTGGATCACGCTCTCTGTCACCGGCGCCATTCCATTTTATCTCGCGTCTCTCGGGCTCGACATGGCCGACGCCCTCTTCGAGTCCGTTTCCGCCGTAACCACCACCGGCGCCACCGTCATTTCGGGACTGGACACGGCGCCTCCGGGACTGCTGCTGTGGCGATCGCTGCTGCAATGGATCGGCGGCATCGGCATCGTTGCTCTGGGGCTGCTTGTGCTGCCATACCTCAAGGTCGGCGGCTTCACGGTCTTCAAGATGGAATCCTCCGACACGTCAGAAAAACCGTTCGAGCGCTTTGCGCTGTTCGTGCGTGCCTTCTTCGCCATCTATATCGGTCTGACCACCATCTGCGCCATTCTCTACATGGTTCTGGGCATGAGCGCCTTTGATGCCGTCAACCATGCGATGACCACCATGGCGACCGGAGGATTTTCGACCCATGATGCGTCTTTCGGAGCTTTCCAGTCCCCTGCCCTGATCTGGACCGCCACAGTGTTCATGACCATCGCCGGCCTGCCCTTTTCCGTGCTGATCCTGTTTGTGGTGCGCGGACGCTGGGATGCATTGCGGGACCCGCAGATCTTTGCCTATGCCGGGATCTTGCTTGTCCTTACAATCCTGATCGCACTGAGCCTGCGCCTGTCCAATGGCGAGAGCTTTGCCATGGCTCTCACCCACGCGGCTTTCAACGTCGTCTCCGTGATCACCACGACCGGTTACGCCAGCGCCGACTACACGTTGTGGGGGCCGCTGACTGTTGCAATCCTGTTCATGGCAACCTTTCTTGGCGGCTGTTCGGGCTCGACCTCCGGCGGCATCAAGGCCTACCGCCTTGTCATTATCTCCAGCTCCATCCGCTCCGGTCTGATGCGGCTGATTTATCCCAACAGTGTTCGCCCGGTGCGTTACGGCTCCGTCGCGGTTGAACCTGACATGCAGCGCACTGTGGTTCTCTTTGTCTGTGCCTATATCGGCATCTGGGCTCTGGGATCGATTGCCCTGGCAGCGACAGGACTTGATGTCGAAACGGCATTGTCGGGCTCCATTACCGCGCTGGCCAATGTCGGACCGGGCATCGGCCCCATCATCGGGCCGTCAGGCAACTTCAGTTCGCTCGGCGATCCGGCCAAAATCATTCTAGTCTTTCTGATGTTGCTTGGGCGTCTGGAAATATTGGTGGTTCTGGTCTTGCTGCTGCCTGCATTCTGGCGCGCGTAACCACAGCCGGCAGTTCGAACATCGCTAAATTATCGAACGGTTAACCAAAACCTGCTTATGTCCATTGCTGTGGGAGTACAGCCGATGCACGCTTTGCAGGTATCTATTGCCGATGAAACGGATGACCGTCGACATGACGGATCGGAAGATCTGCGGGATGTGACACGGTCCGATGAGGATCGGGCACGGCTCGAAAAAGCCATGAACGTCATCGGCTCGCAGATCGGCGAATTGTCCGTCAACATCGCCGATACCAGCGGAATGGTCGGCGACGTCTCCAGTTCGATGTCAAAGCAGGCCGAAGAGTTTCACGCCCTGACCCGTGACATCTCGATGATTGCCCGCTCCAACCAGACGGTGGCGGATGCCTCGCGCGGGGCCATCGAATCGGCCAAATCCACCAAAGCCGGCCTCGACGCCACAACCAAGAGCGTCCACGGCATTCTCGGCAATGCGGTCTCCGACATCAAGTCGATGGCAACCAGCGCCACCGAAATCACCGGCGTTCTTGATTCCGTCTCCGGTCAGATCAAGGATATCCACTCGTTTTCCCAATCGATTCAGGGTATTGCCACTCAGACACAGCTGCTGGCCGTCAATGCCGGCATCATGGCAGCCCATGCGGGTGAATCCGGCCGCGGTTTTGCGGTTGTTGCCGATGCCGTCAAGCAATTGGCAGACAAGACAAGCACCGTCTCCCGCGACATCGTCTCGCGGCTTGATGCGCTGCGCACCATCGTCGACAAGCTGCAGAAGCAGAACTCCGAGAACGAGACGGTGGCGACCGCAGCGCACCAGCGTTCCACGGAAATTGACGGGGAGCTGCAGAAATTCACCGGCTTCAGCCAGACCGTAGCCGGCATGATCAGCGAAATCGAACGGATCAGCGATCCGGTTGAGGAAACCACCAGAGCCTGCTCGACGGTCCTCGCCAAGGTGTCCGACCTCGACAAGCAGGTTAACGCAAGCGCCGAAATGCTGACCGCCGCCAGTTCCAAGATCGACCATCTGGTCTCCTTCTCCGAAAACGTCATCGGCGAAGTTGCCCAGAGCGGCATCGAAACCGAGGACACGCCCCTCATCCGGCACTGCATCGCAAAGGCGCAGGAAGTCGGCGCACTATTCGAACAGGCCGTCGCCTCGGGAGCATTGTCGCTGTCCGATCTGTTTGACGAAGCCTATCAGCCGATTCCCGGGACAAATCCGCAGCAGCACATGACACGGTTCACCAAACACACCGACCGTCTGCTGCCGCCCATCCAGGAGGCCATGCTGGATTTCGATCCACGCGTTACCTTCTGCGCGGCGATTGACCGCAACGGCTATCTGCCCACCCACAACCACATCTATTCCCAGCCGCAGAGTGCCGATCCGGTCTGGAACGCCGGAAATTGCCGCAACCGCCGGATCTTCAATGATCGCACCGGGCTCTCCGCCGGGCGCAACCAGAAGCCATTCCTGCTGCAAACCTACCGGCGCGACATGGGCGGCGGCAATTTCAGCCTGATGAAAGACCTCTCGGCCCCGATCATCATCAACGGACGCCACTGGGGCGGCCTGCGCATCGGCTTCAAGATCAACAGCTGAACCAGCGGCTGAAGTCCATGCACGTTTTAGCCGAATAAAAATAATGGTGCGGACGACGGGAATCGAACCCGTACAGCCTCGCGGCCGAGGGATTTTAAGTCCCTTGCGTCTACCAGTTTCGCCACGTCCGCACGTGACCTAGTCGGTATCCGACCCTTTACACCCAGGCAAGGGCTCGCTCGGCTTTTGGACAAGAAAACAAAACGCCCCGCTGTGCGAACAGCGAGGCGCATCGTGGTGAGACCGGAGGCCCGGTCCCGGAGGAATTTCGTTCAGCCGGCGATCTTTGCTGCGATTTCGGCAACCCGCTTGCCCTGGAATTCAGCACCCTCGAGTTCCTGATCGGACGGCATCCGCGATCCATCGCCATTGCTGGTGGTGGTCATGCCGTAGGGCGAACCGCCGCGCACGACATCATTGCCCATCTGGTCCTGGTAAGCATAGGACAATGGCACAATGATCATGCCGTGGTGCTGCAGGGCAGCCTGTGTGCTGATGATCGCCATTTCCGCGCCGCCATGCTGCGTGGCTGTCGACACCATCACCGAACCGACCTTGTTGACGAGCTTGCCTTCAGCCCACAGCGGGCCGGTCTGATCGAGAAAGTTCTTGAGCTGTGACGCCATCATTCCGTAGCGGGTCGACACGCCGAAAATGATCGCATCATAGTCTGCCAGCTCAAGCGGCTCGGCAATAGCTGCCTCCTGGTCGAGCTTGTAATGAGCGGCTTTCGCCACATCTTCCGGCACCAGTTCAGGCACCCGCTTGATGGTGACATCCGCGCCGCCCGCTGCCGCACCCTTGGCGGCCGCCTGTGCCATGGCTTCCATGTGACCCCAGCTCGAATAATAAAGCACCAGTACTTTTGCCATCGTCGACTCCTGTGTAAATAAGTTCCCGCCCGCAGCGGTTGATGGACTAGAGATAGACATTCTGTCGTTCATGAAAACCCGGCAAACACAGCACGGTTTGTTCACAATTCGCGATACGAGTTGAACCCTGCTCCCTTGCACGGACGCGGAAAACGGGTTTATGCAGAACGGCTTGGCAAAGGAGTCCACCAATGAGCGAAGCTCGTACCGTCACCGCTGCAGCCCTCGCAATCGGCGACGAACTGCTCTCGGGCCGTACCCGGGATAAAAACATCGGCCATCTCGCCGAACTGCTGACCGCCGCCGGGATCGAACTCCAGGAAGTCCGCATCGTGCCTGACGAGCAGGACCGCATCGTTGAAGCCCTCAATGCGCTCAGATCCCGCTATGATTACGTCTTCACCTCCGGCGGCATCGGCCCGACCCATGATGACATAACCGCCGACGCAGTCGCCGCCGCCTTTGGTGTTGCCTGTACCCATGACGCCGACGCGCTTGAGCTGCTTGGCGCCCATTACGCCGAACGTGGCATGGAGTTCACAGAGGCACGCCGCCGCATGGCGCGCATGCCGGTGGGCAGCCGTCACATCGACAATCCTGTCAGCCGCGCGCCGGGATTCGTGATCGGCAATGTCCATGTCATGGCCGGCGTGCCATCGGTCTTCCAGGCCATGCTCGACAATGTGTTGCCAACCTTGAAAACCGGCGTGAAGATCCTCTCCGGAAAAGTCAGCTGTCCCTATGGAGAAGGCGATATCGGCGACCCGTTGAGCGCCATTGCCAAAGCTCATCCTGCAGTCAATATCGGCTCTTACCCGCGCTTTTCCGGCGACAAGTTCTCCACCGAGATCGTCATCCGCGGCCGCGATCAGGCCGCGATCGACGCAGCCAGGGCCGATATAGAAACAATGCTGACGAGCGTTGGAATGAAGCTGGGCGCGACAGCCGATTGATACGGATCAATGCGCCGACACGCGGCGCACAGCATGGTAAGGTTTCAAAACCCGAACCGTGCCACCAGGGAGACCGCATCATGACCTATCATACGATCCTCGCCGTCTATGCAACTGAGGCCGATGTGGCGCCCGTGACCTCCGCTGTCGCCGGCTTTGCCGCAGGCAAGGACGTGCATCTGATCGGCTGTCACGGCGAACCGTCGCAATTTGTCGTGCTTTCGGCCCCCATTGACGTTCCGGATGCTGCAACCATCGCCGCCTTGTACGAACAGGCCGATCTGCGCATGCGCGAAGTCGGCGATGCATTCGACAAGGCCTGCGAGAAAGAAGGCCTGTCGCACGAATGGCGGCCGGTTCGCTCTCCCGGTGGAGACAGCGCCGTCTCCGCGCTTGCCAGCGCCCGGTCCGCGGATCTCGTGGTCGTGCGCCGGCCCGACCGTGCCGCCAATGAGGACATGGCGACAAATGTCGAAGCGCTGCTGTTTGAAGGCGGCCGTCCGGTGCTGTTCCTGCCTTCCGACGGCAAGCTGGCGACGCCGATCAAACGCATTCTGATTGCCTGGGACGGCTCTCGCGAGGCAGCCCGCGCCACCCATGATGCATTGCCCTTGCTCAAGGCGGCGGAAGCCGTGGAAATCGTCGTGGTGGACGCGGAAAAGTTGCCCGACATCGACGCGCCGCTTGCCGGCACGGACATCGCCAGCTGTCTGTCCCGCCACGATATCCACGCCAATGTCACAACCGTTTCCAAGGGCAGCGGCTCGACCGCCGAGGCGATATCCGCGCAGGTCACCGCAACCAATGCCGACCTGGTTGTGATGGGCGCCTATACCCATCAGCGGCTGAGAGAATGGCTATTCGGCGGCGTGACCCGCGCCTTCGTCGAAAACTCGCCCGTGCCGGTTTTGATGTCACGCTGAACCCAGCCAACAGCAGCGCGCGGCAGCATCTGCCGTGCGCCTATCCGAGCAACATCCAGAGGGCCACGCCGGCAAGCATGAAGGCAAAGAAAAGGTTCAACCGGCGCGCGCTGGTCTCGTTGCGGAACATTCGCCCCAGCCCATCGCCCGCCAGCGTCCACAGCAGGAATGCCAGCAGATTGTTCAACGTGAACACGAGTGAGATCACCGCCACACGCTCCGCTGTGCTGGCAAATGCAAAACCTGCAAATTGTGAATACATCAACAGGATGATGACATAGGCCTTGGGATTGAGCACAAGCAGCATCACGCCGTCCAGAAAGCCCGCTCCCCTGTCTTCACCACCCGCATTGGTTCTGCCGGAGGTCGCCATCTTCCAGGCCAGCCAGAGCACATAGATCGATCCGGATGTCTTGAGCAGGAGAAACAGGGTCGAGGCCGGGTCGAGCACGGCGACAAACCCTGCCCCCACAAGCCCTGTCACCACCAATGTGGCGGCATGATACCCCGCATTGGCAGGAAGCGTGGCCGCCACACCGGAACGCGCACCCATCGCGGCAAAGAACATGTTGCCGGGTCCGGGACTATAGGCCAACGGGAACAGGAACAGCAAAAGCGCTCCGACAAATACGGCCATCACATCAACCTCCATGTGTGCGGTTCAGCGATTTTGGCGCGCGCTCTGCTTCGCCGCCACCCGATTCCAGCCAGGCTGTCGCGGCATCGCACCGCCTACCGGCTTGCTTTCGCCAATGGATTTCGGCTATTTGCGGCGCTTAACTCTTCAAACAGCAGCCGTCGGGGTTGCCTGCACATTCGAGGAAGCCTGCCATGTCTCTTCCAGACAAAGCCTTTCCGGTCTCATGGGACCAGTTTCACCGCGATGCGCGTGCACTTGCATGGCGGCTCAGCGGCAGCGGACAGGTCTGGAATTCCATCGTCTGCATCACCCGTGGCGGACTTGTCCCGGCGGCCATCATTTCCCGCGAGCTCGATATTCGCCGCATCGACACGGTTTCGGTCGCCTCCTACCATGACTATGTCAATCAGGGAGAAATGCAGGTCCTGAAGGAAATCAATTCGGAGATCCTGGAGACGGAAGGCGAAGGCGTCCTGATTGTCGATGACCTGACCGACACAGGCAAGACAGCAGCCATCGTCCGGGCGATGCTTCCGAAAGCACATTTCGCCACGGTTTATGCAAAGCCGAAGGGCCGGCCGCTGGTCGATACCTTCGTCACGGAAGTGAGCCAGGACACCTGGATCTATTTCCCCTGGGATATGGGCTTTGCCTATGTCGAACCGATCGCCAAGGACACCCGCGGCTAGAACGAAGCCGGCGCATGCAGGCAAGCGCGAGGCTTTCTGGCGGATCTGTCACAGACCGGATTGATGACAAGCCCGTCCCAAAGGCGCGATCATAACAGTGGCTTTGCTGCTGTATCAGTGATTTGTGCCCGGCGCCGGGTCAATCGTGCTCTAATTTGCAGAAGGCCACGCGTTGCGGGGACTGCATTAACAGTCTTTATATACATTTTTTGTAATATGCCGGATCAGAAATGAAGTTCCGGCTGGAATGATATCAGCTTGTCAAAGCCTCGCACGGGGCATGCACCGCGGCCCAATGGCATATCATTCCTATTCATGCAGCTGACAGCATCACCACGCAGCAACCTGCTCACGCAGGCCCGTATTGTCGGCATCAACCTTGCCGTCATCGTTGTTGTGCTGTCCGCGGCGGCCATCGTTCCGCGCAACGGCCAGGCATTGGTAATCGTTTCACCCTGGAGTAACCCCGAACGGGTCATCACTGTCATCGCCGACGCCGGTGGATCGGTCATGAACGGGACCGGGTCACCCTACGCCGCTATAGCCTATTCCGACAAACCCGGTTTCGCTGTCCGCTTGTTCAAATCCGGCGCCATGCTGGTTCTCGACGGCAGTCTCGCATTCTTTTGCAGGAGCACATCTTCGCCATGAGTTACATGACCTCTCTCCGCACTCGCGCGGCCATCGCTATCGTCTCGCTGTTGTGGATCAACCTCGGCATGATGGCGCTTCGATATCTATGGGGAATGGAAGCCGACCCGGTTATTGTTCTGGGCGGCGGCGCGGCGATCGCCGGTGTGGCAACACTGACCTGGTGGCGCGACCGGACCGGAACGGCCACGCAGATTTCGACAGCACTGGCCCACGCGGCAAGCGTCGCCCTGCTGGTCTATGCATTTTCCGGATCGCCGCTTCAGATCGACATGCACATGTATTTCTTCGCCAGCCTGGCGATCTGCGCATCTTGGGTCGACTGGCGGCCAATTCTGGCGTTCTCTGGCCTTACCGCCGTGCACCATCTTGCACTTTTCTTCGTCATTCCTGCAGCGGTATTTCCAGGCGACACGGATCTGAGCCGTGTCGTTCTGCATGCGGGCATCCTCATTCTGGAGTCCGGCGCCTTGCTGGCCCTGGTGCATTCGCTGGCCAGCGCCTTTGCTCAAAACGATGAGGCAATGCACAACACCCGGATTGCCAATGAGCAGGCCACAGAAATGTCGCACAAGGCCGAAGCGGCGCAGCAAGAGAATTTGGACAATGCGAAACGGCGCGAAGCCGAACGCGCAGCCGACACGGAACGCCTGCAGTTCGCCATGGCATCGCTGGGTGGCGGTCTCCGCCGGCTGGCTGACGGCGATCTCCGTGTGCGCCTCAACGATAGGTTTGATGACACCCTGGAAGTCCTCCGGGGCGATTTCAACGCATCCATGGAAGCCCTTGAGCAACTGGTTGCCGAACTCGGCGGATCTGCGCAGCGGATGAGCGAGCGGTCCAATGGTGTCTGTAACGATGCCGAGCGGATTTCCAAGCAGACAGAACAGCAAGCCGTCTCGCTTGAAGAAACCGCCGCCGCAATTGGACGCATCACCGAAAATGTCCAGTCAGCCTCCAAGCGCGCAGGCGAAGCCGGACGTCTGGTTGACGAGGCTACAAAAAATGCATCCGTCTCGGAAGTCATTGTCTCCAAGGCCGTCAACGCCATGACCGAGATCGAGGGTTCTTCGCGCCAAATCGGGCAGATCATCACCGTTATCGATGAGATTGCATTCCAGACCAATCTGCTGGCGCTCAATGCCGGCGTGGAAGCGGCGCGCGCCGGTGAGGCCGGAAAGGGCTTCGCCGTTGTCGCCCAGGAAGTGCGTGAACTGGCACAGCGCTCTGCAAGTGCTGCAAAGGAAATCAACGCCCTGATCGAGACATCCTCCTCGCAGGTGAGCAGTGGCGTGACGCTGGTCAACCAGACCGGCGAAGCCCTCCGCGCGATTGGCAATCAGGTCAAGAATATCAACGAGTACATCTCCAAAATTGTCGAGACCTCGCGCGAACAGGCCTCCGACATTTCCGAAATAAACTCGGCGGTGGTCAGCATGGATCAGACAACCCAGCAAAACACCGCACTTGTGGCGGACACGACCAAGTCGATCCTGGGACTTGCCTCAGATGCAGATGGACTGGTGGCGAAACTTGCGGTCTTCAACGTCAACGAACGGACCGCTTCGCATCCGGTGGCCAGGACCAGACCCGCAGTTGCCGCCGCCAAAGATGTGGCACCGGCACAAAGAGCCGCACGGCGTTCAGGTGGCGGTGCAGGAGCCGCTGCGGCAGTCGCGCAGGGTTGGGACGAATTCTGACCCCAAACGGCGACCGTCAAGCCTGTGAGGTTTGAATAGGCCTTGGACTGACAGTTTAACGCACTATGTGGGGACACAGCATTTGTTGTGTCCCCGTTTTGTTTGCCGGCCGGACAGATCGGGCAATACCGCCCCTGGATTTTGTTGCCCGTCCCCTTTCCGGTACCGGCATCCTGGTCATCGCGGCCGCGAACGCTTGCAGTTTGAAAATTCGGTGTATCAAATCCGTCACAATTGCGTGACAGAATCAGACAGGGAGAATCATTGGATATGACCGCATTTGACAGGCTCAAGACGCTGCTGGACCTGTTCAGGCACCCCGGTGAGACGCATGGAAAGTTACGCAAGAAGCCCAAGCGGCAATCGGCGGCGGCTGTTTTCCGTGGTTCGGGCGACAAATGTGAATTGCTGCTGATCACCAGCCGCGACACAGGACGCTGGATCGTTCCCAAGGGCTGGATCGAGGACGGTGAAGACGGAGCCGAAGCGGCCGTGCGGGAAACATGGGAAGAAGCCGGCTTGATTGGCGAGGTGCTGCCCGGTGGCCCCGTTGGCCGGTACCGCTACATCAAGCAAAGAACACAGCGCAACGATGCGGTATGCGAAGTCGATGTCTATCTCCTCAAGCTGCTCGAACAGCGTGATCTGTGGCCGGAGCGGGACGAGCGTCGGCGCAAATGGTTTCCGGTTGCCACCGCAATCGGCCTAGTCGCCGAAGACGGGTTGAAGACCGTCATTCGCGACGCCTTCCAGGTGCTCAGGGCCGCCTGACATTGTCCGCCGCGAAGCAACGTCCGTTTCGGCGCGGCCCGGCATCAGGTTTCCCCCAACAACGATGCAGACCGCTCCCCGCGGCCGGGAGACTGACAGCCGCGATACTTGACTGCCCACCCTGTATAGGCACTGCCTTCAGTGCAAAACCTAAAGCATTGAATAGACATCACTGCCGGCCGGATTGAGTCGGCGCTCATCAGCCGATGTTTGCCCCGCGGCCGTTTCTTGGCTTATCTGCGGGCAATGGCACGGACGTCGAATTTGCGATTTGTCCTCGTTTTCCACAGTGCTCCTCCACTAGATATGGTGTGCAAGAATCTGCCACCGACAACCTCTTGACGCATCCGCCCGAGTCGATGCTTATAGGAAACACGTTGCGGCGGCGGCGCGGCTGGGATGTTTAGAGGCCAGTCAAATCCCGACATTTTTGGGTTCAAGGCATCTTTCACTGCTGTTGTAGCGGTGGGTTTGGGGCGTGTTTTGATATCCGGAAATGGCGGCGAAAGACCAAAATTGGGGACTGGCGTAAATCTCTTGTTAATACTATATTTAGTGTTTGCAGCCAATCTTGCCACAAGATAGAGGATTCCCCTGAGCGGGAATCACTCCGACTGATCGAGTAGAAAACTGGCTGCACAATGATTGCGCAGCCTGCGGGACATATTTGTCGTGACGCAAGAATGCGCTCGGCTGCGAATTCAAAAAAGAGGACTAAAATGCGCATCGAACGCCGGTTCACCAAAGAGGGACAATCAGCCTACGCGGAAATTGAATTCCGCAAGGCAACGAGCGAGATCAAGAACCCCGACGGTTCGGTCGTCTTCCGCCTCGCCGACATCGATGTGCCGGTGCAGTTCAGCCAGGTCGCAGCCGACATTCTGGCGCAGAAATATTTCCGCAAGGCCGGCGTTCCCGCACGCCTGAAAAAGGTCGAAGAAAATTCCGTGCCGTCATGGCTGTGGCGCTCGGTCGCCGATGAAGCAGCCCTTGCAGAGCTTCCCGAAGACGAGCGTTACGGATCCGAAACCGACGCCCGCCAGGTCTTTGACCGGCTCGCCGGCACCTGGACCTACTGGGGCTGGAAGGGTGGCTACTTCACCACCGAAGAAGACGCCCGCGCCTTCATGGACGAGCAGGCCTACATGCTCGCCACCCAGCGCGTTGCGCCCAACTCCCCGCAGTGGTTCAACACCGGCCTGCACTGGGCCTACGGCATCGACGGCCCCGGCCAGGGCCACTTCTATGTCGATCCCTTCACCGGCAAGCTGACCAAGTCGAAATCCTCCTACGAGCATCCGCAGCCGCATGCCTGCTTCATCCAGTCGGTTGAAGACGATCTCGTCAATGAGAACGGCATCATGGACCTGTGGGTCCGCGAAGCGCGCCTGTTCAAATATGGCTCCGGCACCGGCTCCAATTTCTCGCATCTGCGCGGTGCGGGCGAAAAGCTCTCGGGCGGCGGCAAGTCGTCGGGCCTGATGAGCTTCCTCAAGATCGGTGACCGCGCTGCCGGCGCCATCAAGTCGGGCGGCACCACCCGCCGTGCGGCCAAGATGGTCGTTGTCGACATCGATCACCCCGATATCGAGGAATACATCAACTGGAAGGTTAGGGAAGAGCAGAAGGTCGCAGCCCTGGTCACCGGCTCGAAGATCGTCGCCATGCACCTGACCGCCATCATGAAGTCGTGCATCAACTGCGAGGCTGACAACGAGGCCTGCTTCGACCCCAAGCAGAACCCTGCCCTCAAGCGCGAGATCAAGGCCGCGAAGAAGGACCAGGTGCCTGAAAACTACGTCAAGCGCGTCATTCAGTTTGCACGCCAGGGCTACACCGACATCGAATTCAAGACCTACGACACCGATTGGGATTCGGAAGCCTACCTGACGGTTTCGGGCCAGAATTCCAACAACTCGGTCTCGATCAAGGACGACTTCCTGCAGGCCGTTGAAGCGGACGGCGACTGGAACCTGACCGCCCGCAAGGACGGCAAGGTGATGAAGACGCTGAAAGCCCGCGATCTGTGGGAAACCATCGGCCACGCCGCCTGGGCTTCGGCCGATCCGGGCCTGCACTACAACACCACCATGAACGACTGGCACACCTGCCCGGCGGAAGGCCCGATCCGCGCCTCCAACCCGTGCTCGGAATACATGTTCCTGGACGACACGGCCTGCAACCTGGCCTCGCTCAACCTGCTGCGTTTCAAGGACAAGACCACCAAGAACATCGCCATTGCCGATTACGAGCATGCCGTCCGTCTCTGGACCATCGTGCTTGAAGTCTCGGTGATGATGGCGCAGTTCCCCTCGCACCAGATTGCCGAGCGCTCCTACAAATACCGCACCCTGGGTCTGGGCTTCGCCAATATCGGCGGCCTGCTGATGACCTCGGGCATTCCCTATGATTCCAAGGAAGGCCGCGCCATCTGCGGTGCGCTGACCGCAATCATGACCGGCGTCTCCTATGCCACATCGGCTGAAATGGCCGGCGAAATCGGCGCCTTCCCGGGCTACAAGGACAACAGGAAGAACATGCTGCGGGTCATCCGCAACCACCGCCGCGCGGCCCATGGCGAGATGACCGGCTATGAGGAGCTGTCGGTCAATCCGGTGGCGCTGATCCATGAGGATTGCCCGGATCCCGACCTGATCGCCCACGCAACGGCTGCCTGGGACAAGGCGCTGAAGCTCGGCGAGAAGCACGGCTTCCGCAATGCGCAGGCCACTGTCATTGCGCCCACCGGCACCATCGGCCTGGTGATGGATTGCGACACCACCGGCATCGAGCCCGATTTCGCGCTGGTCAAGTTCAAGAAGCTGGCCGGTGGCGGCTACTTCAAGATCATCAACAACGCGGTGCCTGAAGCGCTGCGTACGCTGGGCTATTCCGAGGCGCAGCTGGCCGAGATCGAAGCCTATGCGGTCGGTCACGGCAACATCAACCAGGCGCCGGCCATCAATCCCGGCTCGCTGAAGGCCAAGGGCTTCACCGACACCCAGATCGAGACCATCAACGGCGCCACCAAGGCGGCCTTCGACATCAAGTTCGTCTTCAACAAGTGGACGCTCGGCGAGGCCTTCTGCAAGGACGTGCTCGGCTTCACCGACGAGCAGATGAACGACTTCTCCTTCGACCTGCTCTCGGCCATCGGTTTCTCGAAGAAAGACATCGAAGCCGCCAACATCCATGTCTGCGGCGCCATGACGCTGGAAGGCGCACCGCATCTGAAGACCGAGCACTATCCGGTGTTCGATTGCGCCAATCCCTGCGGCAAGGTCGGCAAGCGCTATCTGTCGGTGGAATCCCACATCCGCATGATGGCGGCTGCCCAGCCCTTCATCTCCGGCGCCATCTCCAAGACCATCAACATGGCCAATGACGCCACCGTCGATGATTGCAAGAACGCCTATATGCTGTCCTGGAAGCTGGCGCTGAAGGCCAACGCACTCTACCGCGACGGCTCCAAGCTCTCCCAGCCGCTCAACGCCTCGCTGATCGAGGATGACGAGGACGAGGATGACGCCATCGAGGCGCTGGTGGCCCAGCCCGCCGCCGCCCAAGCCGTCACCGTGACCGAGAAGATCGTCGAGCGCGTGGTCGAACGGCTTTACCGCGACCGCGAAAAGCTGCCCAACCGCCGCAAGGGCTACACCCAGAAAGCCGTCATCGGCGGCCACAAGGTCTACCTGCGCACCGGCGAATTCGACGATGGCCGCATCGGCGAGATCTTCATCGACATGCACAAGGAAGGTGCTGCCTTCCGTGCGATGATGAACAACTTCGCCATCGCCATCTCGCTCGGCCTGCAATATGGCGTGCCGCTCGAGGAATATGTCGAGGCCTTCACCTTCACTAAGTTCGAGCCTGCCGGCATGGTGCAGGGCAACGACGCCATCAAGAACGCCACCTCGATCCTGGATTACATCTTCCGCGAGCTGGCCGTCTCCTATCTGGGGCGCAACGATCTGGCCCATGTCGACACCTCCGACTTCGGCAACACCGCGCTTGGCAAGGGCATCTCCGAGGGCAAGGCGCAGCCTTTCTCCAAGGGCCTGACCCGTGGCGCATCGCTGAAGGTCGTCACCGGCACCAGCCCCAGCAGCACGGCTGAACCGAAAGGCCAGGCCGGCACCGCAGCACCTGCCAAGACCACCCCGGCCACCGGCTCCGGCACCGGCTCTTCGGTGATCACCGCCTCGTTCTCGTCCAAGTCCTCAAGCGGCAAGGCTTCGGGCAATCTGGCGGTCAAGTCCGACCCCGAAGCCATCGCCTCGGAAGACACCGCCGTTGCCTTCAAGCGGGACTATGAGGAACGCGCCGAGGAACTGGCCATCGAGATCGCGGTCGAGGAATCCCTGTTCACCGACGAGGCCGCCAACGACGCGGCCGCAGCCAAGCGGCTCGAGGCCGACCGCCGCGTCAAGTCGATCATGCAGGGCTACACCGGCAACATGTGCATGGAATGCCAGAACTTCACCATGGTCCGCAACGGCACCTGCGAGAAGTGCGACACCTGTGGCTCGACGAGCGGGTGTTCCTAAGCAGAATAGCGATACGATGCCAAATATCGTTCAAAATATGCTTTCTTTAATCGGGCTTTCCAGCCCGATTATTTTATGTGTATTTCTTGATAGATATCTGAGAAACGATCTAAAGGCTAAAGTCACAGAATCTGTTTATGGGTCAATAGACACACCCCTATCCGATCGAATTTCATTGCTTTATGAATCATTACATAGAGCACTTGGAAGAAGCTATACTTCTCGTATAATTCGCCTTTCAATCATCAGCCTTATTTCTATTTTATTTATATACTCAATTCAATACTTCCTGAATTATAAAGAATTTACATACAACATATCTAAGCTTGAAAAATCTATATATAACAATCCGATATTTTCAATACTAGTATTATTATCGTTTATGGCCGTCGATGTAATTTCGTTCGCACAAACTCTAACATTTATGAGATTAACAGTACACTGCAAGAATGTATTTGAAGTTATATTTCTTGGATTTGCTGACATCGCAATATCTCTAATAATAGTCATTGTACTAATGCCTATATTTATATTTATTACTCATAAAATTAGCACCAAACCCAGAGAAACCACCTACTACCTCTCGATGACAAGCGGAACACAAAGGCAAGATATATCTATATATGACGTCATAAGAATGACGGCCCCGTGGGCCTTTAAAAAAGATCAGGATTCCGAACAGGCATTCAACGAAGATAGGGAAAAATACAATCTGGGTGACTGGTATTATACCAACCCATCCATCTCAGCAACAGATTCCACGAATACCCCTGACCTGGAAGTAGCCGCAGCCGGATTGGATTACCACCTAGGGAAAACATTATACTTAACAAAGAATATCAACAGCTCCGATACAGAAGCTAATTTTCTAAAGAAAATAATGACAACTCACGAAAACATAGAAAGAGTAGACATAGTAAGTAGTGAAAGCGACGTATTCGGAAATCAGGTTATATTATTTAAGATATACGGACGCGCGACATATTCAAAATTGAATTTGCTGTATGACTACACATCTATAATGAATGATATAAACTATCTTGGTAATGACCTTGGAAAATTCACCAAGCTATCAAACAAACTATATTCTGAGAACGACTTAACGTATATGGCACTTTTCAACGGCCTAGAAAATCGAATTGGTAAGACAATGTATTTTGCATGCAATGAAACCAACGTGGTGGAAGGTGATCATAGTTTCCTAATAAGCGAAGATAATAAGGAATGTACAAATGGCGTAGCAATGAGCAAAAACATGCTCGAAGGCTTAGCTTCTATATCTTCTTACAAGTTCTCAGATGGCGCGCAAATTCCGATATTGCCGACATCACTTTCCTCAATTTTTCTAACAGCTTTCTTGTATATTTGCTCTCTATCGTGGATTGCGCTTCCTTATATTCGAAGAATAATACATACATACGCAGAGGACGGCGAAATATTGGTAACTAGGCATGTATTTACAATAACTTTTTCGACGCTGATAATAATTACATCCCCATTGATATTTGTATATAATTACTATTTTTGAGAAGCATCGAAACAGGGTAACGGGACTCACTCACCTGCAATTTCCAGCACTTGGCTGCCACAAGACGCTGAAATTGCTTCCTCTCCCACAAGGGGCGAGGAGGATGCGGGTTGCGCGCGGCACCCTACCTCTCCCTTGGTGGGAGAGGATACAAAATCGCAGTCTTAGCGTGAGCTAAGTCGCAGATTTTGTTGGTGAGGGGGTCAATGCCCTGATGCCAAATCGTCCCCGGCTGAATCCGCAAAATCCCCTCACCTGCAATTTCTAGCACTTAGCCTGCGGCTAAGACGCTGAAATTGCTTCCTCTCCCACAAGGGGAGAGGCCGCTCCATCATCCCTCACCCGCATTCCTCAGCTCTGCCAGTATCGTCAGACAGACGCCATCCAGATTGGTCTGGACCTCCATGGGGAGAGGAGAAAACCAAAACCGCCGCAGCCTCTCCTCGCCCCTGGTGGGAGAGGATACAAAATCGAGGGCTTAGCCCGCAGGCTAAACCTCAGATTTTGTTGGTGAGGGGGTCCGGCGTACCGAAGAGCTATTCTGCCACCGTCTAACATCACGGAATGGATCCTCGGCTCGGGGGCCGAGGATGACGACGGAGAGAGTGAACCCGGACGGCGGAAAGATGGTGCCATGACTGGAGACATGGGTTTTAGACAAGAACGGAGCTGCGCGCTTGGCGACAATTCCCCCCACTTCGTCATCCTAGGGCCCCGACCCTAGGATCCATCTCGTGATCCCAAGGCACAGCAAGACCGAACGCGAGGCACGGCACACCCGTGCACAAACCCGGCCCCCGCCGCCAGCAATCCCAACCCCTTGCCCAGAATCAGCCCCGGTCTTTTCCCCACCCCGTCACGGCGTGCGACACTGGTCCCGCCTTTCGCCAGATCGGATGTTGCGGGACCACGGATCCCGGAGCGGCGGAGGACGGTCGATCCGGTCCGCGCGGAGCCGAACCGTGCCGGCCGGAGGGATTGAGGATCGACATCCCGGCGCGGCCTGCCCGCCGACCACGCGTCGACGCAAGCAGACAGCCATGCCGGTGCCGGTGACCCCGCTGACCCGTGTCAGCGCCCGGCAGGCCCGCAAGCTGCGATGGTCGCACGGCCTGAGCATCTCCGGGCAGGACGGGTTCGGCGGCGCGGGCCGCCAAACACTGACGAACCGTCCGCAGCGAATGATCGTGATCTGTCCTGGAAACCACCCGGCGCCCGGAAGGCATCGGGTCCGACACCGGCGGGGTGCTGCGCGTGCATGTCGCACCCGATTGTTTGCAATCGGGTGAAACGTACATGCACCACTTAAGTGGTTTGGCCAGCTTTGCAGGTACAGTGCACCTGCGCGGCCAAACTACGGGCCAAAGCCAACCCCATGTATCCATTCGGGCACGCTGCGCGCGCGCCCCGCATTCCGGCCCGCGGCCGGAAAAATCGACATGCCTCAAGCCGCCGGTGACAGCGTCACGCGCGGATATTCAGCCTGCCGGGAGTGGACGCGCAGCTCACCGCGCTGCGCCATCTGCCTCTTGCCGGAACAGAGTCCGGATTGACTTAGCGGCGTGCCTTGCGCGCCGCGTAGCGTTGATCCCGCTTTTCCTTCATCGCCGCCATGTCGGCCACGGCGCGTTCGGCGCGGGCCTGCTCCTCGGCCTCGCGGGCGATTTCCTCTGCATGGGCTGCTTCATAGGCCGCGGCCGCATCGGCGGCGTCCTGCGCTGCCTTGCGTTCCTGCTCTTCGAGCTTCAGCCGGGCGCGTTCGGCATGGCGTTCTTCGCGGGCCTTGGCCACAGCAGCGCGTTCGGCGCGCTTGGCGATCATATCCGGGTCATCCGCCTTCGGTGCCGCCTTCATTTTCTCCAGAAGCTTCTTCTTGGCTTCCATGGCATCCTGACGGCGGTCGGTGAAGGCGGTGCGTACTTGCTTTTTCAAACGAAATTCATCCTGGTTTGGGATCTATGCCGGTCGGCAGGCCGCCAGATGCGGCGATCCAACTGCTATGTGCCGCTCAAACGGCTTTTTTTCAACCCTGACGGACGGTTTTGGCAAAGACTTTTGCTCAGCACCCGGCCGCTGACAGCAGGAACCGGACTGTCAGCCGTGCTTTTTGCCGCCTGCCAGGGCAACGCATTGCAGCCAAGCCCTTGGTTTTGCATAAGGGATTGCAGCCATTGCACCGGTTGTGCCTTATTTGTCTCGCACCGCTGCCATATCATCCGATCACGACCATGAGGCTTCCGCATGACACTGACCTATGCCATCGGCGATGTCCACGGCCGGCGCGACCTGCTGGCTGCCTTGCTCGGCGCCATCAGCCGGGACAGCGGCGGCAGAAAGTCCCGTATCGTCTTCCTCGGCGACATCATCGACCGCGGGCCACAAAGCCGGCAATGCCTCGACCTGGTGACCCGCACCCTTGAATCACAGCCGGACTCCCGTCTGATTCTCGGCAACCACGAGGAGTTCATGCTGACATTCCTTGATGCGGCTTCGCCGCAAGCCCGCGAAACGGCAGCCCGCCGCTGGTTCCCCAATGGCGGCAGCGAAACCCTGCGTTCCTATGGGTTTGAGGACACCGGCGACCTTGAGGCGATTGCCGGACAACTGGGCAGAGACAATCCCGGCCACATCGCAACCCTGCGCAACGCCGGCTGGATGGCCGAGACGGACAACCTGTTTTTCGTCCATGGCGGCATCGATCCGCATCTGCCGCTCGGCGAACAGGACCCGGTAACCACACGCTGGATCCGCGACAGATTTCTCGACCATAAGGCCCCCCTGCCCAAGATCATTGTCCACGGCCACACCATCACCGCATCGTCGCTGCCCGAGCTGCACGCCAACCGAATCGCTCTCGACACCGGCGCGGTCCATTCGGGTCATCTGACCTGCGGTGTTTTTGATGGCGGCGCACCGCCGCGGTTTCTGGCCACCGATGATCACGGGGCGGCCATAGAAGTCTGTGAAATCCGCCCGGTCGATTGCCGCCAGCAGCCATATTCCGGCAAATTTTGATCCCGCATAGGCAACAGCCCTTTCCTTTGCCCTGCTCCGCACGCTAAAGCACTGGCATACCAAACATAAAGGCAGGCGCAATGAGCGATGAAACCCGGGATTCAAACGGCACAGTGCTGGCTGATGGCGACAACGTTACCGTGATCAAGGACCTCAAGGTCAAGGGCACCTCGTCCACCATCAAGCGCGGCACCATGGTCAAGGGCATCCGGCTGACCGGCAATCCCGACGAGGTCGAGTGCCGGGTCGAAAAGATCAAGGGCCTGGTGCTCCGGACCGAATTTCTGAAAAAGGCCTGAGGGGCTATCGCCGACGCCGGCCAATGGCCTGCAGTGCGGTCATCGCGCCGGGCGCTTGCCGATCCATCTGGCAAGCGGTGTTGAGCTCAGTCCGTGCACCAGGATCGACAGCGCCACGGTCATCGAGACGCACGCCAGCAACTCGGCCTCGTCCGGAAACTCGAACTCGTCGATGATCACCAGCGTGAACAGGATCGAGGCCAGGCCGCGCGGCCCGAACCAGCCCAGAAACAGCTTCTCGCTGGTCTTGAGCCCTGACCCGGTCAGCGACAGCCAGATCGCGCCCACCCGCACCACCGTGAGGAACATCACCGCGATCAGCACCGTCTTGAGCGAGGCATGCGCCAGCCCGTCGGGCAGCAGCAACGCGCCGAACACCAGGAAAGACGACATGGTCAGAAGCAGCCCGGCGCCTTCCATGAACTCTCGGACAAACCGGATATTGTGCTTGTAGCTGTTGCCGAAGATCATGCCGGCAACGAAGGCCGCGATAAAGCCATTGCCTCCGATGACCCCCGCCAGAACATAAGCCGCAAAGCTGGCAGCCAGGAACACCACGCCTTCCGCGGACGCCACGATCCAGCGCCGGGCCTGCGCCACATCCATCAGCCGCGCCACCACCCAGCCGGTGGCAATGCCTGCCAGTGGCCCAAGCACGATCTGCAGCGCCGCCTCGAGCGCCAGCCCGCCGGTATTGGCGCCGGCCATTCCCGCAGAGGCCAGGATCGCGCCCAGCAGCACGAAGGGCAGCACCAGCCCGTCATTGAGCCCGCTTTCGACATTGATCGTTTCACTGAGCTTCTCTGGCACGTTGGCACTGGTGACAACGTTCTGGCCGAGCGCCGCATCCGTGGGCGTCAGCACGGCGGCGGTGAGCAACGCCATGGCAATTCCGCCCTCCGGGCTGATCAACCAGGTCACCAGCATGCCGAGCAGGATGGAGAGCGGCAGCCCGATCAGCAGCATCCGGGCGGGAATGCGCCAGCTTTGCTTGAGTTGCGAGAACTGCACATGCGAGGCATCGGAAAACAGCACCAGCACCAGCGTGATTTCTGCCAGCAGCCGCTTGCCCTGGTTCAGAACCTCAGGCGGTGCGGCGCTGCGCAATGGTTCCGACAGTGCATAGCCCAGACACATGAAGATGATCGGCAGCGTCAGCAGTGACCGGTCAACGGCGCGGGTGAGAAGCGAATAGACAATGAAGGCAACGAGAATACCCAGGATCACCAGATCAAAATGCATGTCCTGGCTCATTGCGCGTGCCTCACGACGGTTCGATCAGGCCTGACTATGGCCCGTGCCGGATCGTTTTTCCATCGCCATTGCGGCAACCGGTACCTTCAGGTGCCACAATAGGTGGTATAGGGTCCGAAATCCGACGGTGCGCCGAGCGCGAAAACCTCAAGCCCCGGCCGTTCGGTGAATGGATCAGCCAGAACCTCAAGCAGCCGCTCGAAGGGGCCGAGATCGCCCTTGGTCGCAGACGCAAGCGCGGCCTCGACCATGTGGTTTCGCGGCACATAGACCGGATTGACCCGGTTCATTTGCGCCCTGCGCTCCTCCGCAGCAGCCGTCTCGCGTTGCAGCCGCGCCTGCCAGAGCGGCAGCCAGACGTCGACCCCGGCGGGATTGGCCAACAGCGAGCGGGTTGCCTCCACCTCACCCGACGCCGCGGCTGAGAGGCTGCGGAACACTCTTGTGTAATCGGCATTCTGGGTTTCAAGAACCGCAAGCAGACCGGTGGCAAGATCCATATCGCCGGCTTCCTCGCCAACCAGGCCGAGCTTGGCCCGCATGCCTGAAAGCCAGGCCCGCTCATAGGCAAGCGGAAAGCCATTGACCACCTCGCCGGCCTGCCGCACCGCCTCATCGCTGTCATCCGGATTGATCAGATCGAGCAGCGTCTCTGCGAGCCGCGCCAGGTTCCACTGCGCAATCTTCGGCTGGTTGCCATAGGCGTAACGGCCATGCTGGTCGATCGAGCTGAACACGGTCGCCGGGTCGTAGCCGTCGATAAAGGCGCAAGGCCCGTAATCGATGGTCTCGCCGGAGATGGTCATGTTGTCGGTGTTCATCACGCCATGCACGAAGCCAACCAGCATCCATTTTGCAATCAGCGCCGCCTGCCGGTCGCGCACCGCCTTGAGAAGGCCGAGATACCGGTCCCGCTGCCCCGACAGCTCCGGATAATGCCGGGCAATGGCATAATCGGCCAGTTGCCTGAGCCGCTCTGTCTCGCCCCGGGCTGCAAAAAACTGGAACGTGCCCACCCGCAAATGGCTCGATGCCACCCGCGCCAGCACAGCGCCCGGTTCCGGTCCGTCCTGACGCATGATCTGCTCACCGGTGGCGACCGCCGCCAGCGCACGCGTCGTCGGCACGCCCAGCGCATGCATGGCCTCGCCGATAATGTATTCGCGCAGCACCGGTCCAAGCACCGCCTTGCCGTCGCCACCACGCGAGAACGGCGTGCGGCCCGAACCCTTGAGGTGAATATCGCGGCGCTGGCCATTAATGTCGATCACTTCGCCCAGAAGCAGCGCCCGGCCATCGCCGAGCTGTGGCGAGAAGCCGCCAAACTGATGCCCGGCATAGGCCATCGCCAGGGGCTCGGCACCGTCAGGCGCTTTATGCCCTGCGAAAATGGCAGCCCCCGCATCGCTGTCGAGCGCCGCTCCATCCAGTCCAAGCTCGTCAGCAAGCGGCTCGTTGAAGCGGATCATCCGCGGCGCCGGCACTTCCGCCCCCTTCCAGGGCACGTAAAACCCCTCAAGCTCGCGCGCATAGGAATTGTCGAACTGAAATCCTGCGGTGCTCATGGGTCACATCCTTCGAAAAGCTTGGCTCAAATGCAAGCGACCGGGCAGTGCCGGTCGCGTGTCAGTATCAGGTCGGCCGGAGCAGGCCTATTCGGCGGCATCGCGCTTTGGCAACACCCAGTCAGGCCGCGCGAAATGGCAGGTGTAGCCGTGCGGGATCCGCTGCAGATAATCCTGGTGCTCGGGCTCGGCTTCCCAGAAGTCACCCACCGGCTCCACTTCGGTCACCACCTTGCCCGGCCACAGTCCGGACGCATCGACATCGGCAATGGTGTCGAGTGCCGTCTCGCGCTGCCGGTCATCGGTGTAATAGATCGCCGAGCGGTAGGACATGCCGCGGTCGTTGCCCTGCTGATTAGGCGTCGAGGGGTCATGGATCTGGAAGAAGAACTCCAGCAACTCGCGATAGCTGATGCGGTTCGGATCGAAGATAATCTCGATCCCTTCCGCATGGGTGCCATGGTTGCGGTAGGTCGCGTTCTTCACATCGCCGCCGGTATAGCCCACACGCGTGTCTTCGACGCCGGGCATCTTGCGGATCAGATCCTGCATGCCCCAGAAGCATCCACCGGCCAGAACTGCACGTTCGCTCATCTAGATATCCTCCACCTGGTCAAGATAATCACCATAGCCTTCATCCATCATGTCGGCTTTGGGAATGAACCGCAATGATGCGGAATTGATGCAATAGCGCAAGCCGCCACGGTCGCGCGGCCCGTCGGGAAACACGTGCCCCAAATGACTGTCACCATCGCGCGAACGCACTTCGGTGCGCACCATGCCCAGCGTGCTGTCGCGCAGTTCGGTTACATGGGCGGGCTCGATCGGCTTGGTGAAGCTCGGCCATCCACAGCCGCTGTCGAACTTGTCTGACGAGGCAAACAGCGGCTCGCCGGAGACGATATCGACATAGATCCCGGCGGCCTTGTTGTCGTTGTACTCACCGGTAAAGGGGCGTTCAGTCCCGTTTTGCTGGGTCACCCGGAACTGTTCGGGCGTCAGCTTTGCAATTGCATCATCAGTCTTGGAAAAGGTTTTGGCCATGCCGGAACTCCTCGCTTGACGGCTCGTCTTGTCTTGCACAAGAGATGGGCCATCACGGCCGGTTTTTCAATTGCCCATGCGGGCCCCGGCCCCGTTCTGCGGCTTCCGGCAGGTCAATTAATGGTGATTAAAGGGCGCAAATCCGGCCCAGGAGCGCTTCATGGCTGGATGGAACGCTCTAATACTCACGCTCGTAGAAGATACCGCCTTTGGTCTCGCCGTCCGAACTGGCTTCACCACGCAATTTAATGCCCCTGCCGATATCAAGATCAATACGCGCCTTGCCGGAACCGGCAGACGATCCACTCTCGATGCCAAGATAGGTCCGGTCATTGAGGTATTTGCCGACACCCAGCGAAGTGTCCCCGGTTTCTTCGTCCGTGCGCACATCGATGTCGTCGACACCGGTCGCGCGGCGCAATCGCTCGACCAGCCCGCCACCCTTGACCGCACCGGTCAGCTGGCCGGCGGCTTCGGCAAGCTGCGCGATCTGCAACGGCGAAAGGCTGCTCATCGAGCGGCCGAACACCAGTTGCGCCAATACTTCATCCTCGGGCAGTTCCGGGCTCGAGGTAAAACTGAATTCGGGCTCGTTCGCCGGCCCTCTGATCAGCACCGTCACCGTGGTGCTGTCCGATCTGCTGGAGGCCGCCAGATCGAGGATCGGAACCACGGAACCCGCAAAATTCAGTCTGCCTCTGGTGAAATCAAGCCGCTTTCCAACAACGTTCAACCGGCCACGCACCAGCTCGAACCCGCCGGCCGCGACCGGCGCAGCAGTGTTCCCGGTCAGCCGCAGCGAGCCGCCCAGTTCCACATCCATGCCTCTGCCGCGCACAAATATCCGGCTCGCCTGAACCCGGACATCAAGACCTATGCCCCCGGAAGAGCCGCCGCTGCCTCCACCCGACAAGCGCTCGGCTTGCGACTGTATGTCCGCCGGCGCGTTCTTGTGTGTCACATCAAGCTGGGCGATCGAGCTGGGAAGCGTATCGGGTACGGTGATGGTGGTTTCATCCAGCAGCACGGTGCCGCCAAGCTGCGGCAATCCGGTCAATGGTCCGCTCAGGGTAAGGTCGGCATCAAAACGCGTCGCAACCATCTGGCCGTCGGCATAGCGCCCGCGCGTCACCTTGAGCGTGAGATCGGCAGGATAATTGGAACCTGCATCGAGCCCGACGGTTCCCGACCCGCTGATCTGGCCGCCCGCGGACAACTCGCCCGACAAGGAACGGATGGTCGCCTGATTGGGCGCAAGGCCGATCTCGGCCGAGAGGTTATCAATTGCGATACCGGACCGGCCATCAACCAGCCGGCTGTCCGAGGTCGTGATGGTGCCGGAGATCTGCGGCGCCCCGATGCTTCCGTCAATGGAGATGTCAGCCTGCGCCGCTCCGGTCAGTGCCAATCCCTGCTTGGCAATTGCTGCCGACAGAAGCGAGAATGGAATGCTGCCGTTGATCCGCGCCGATATCGCCTGCGCCCCGGCGGTGTCCAGTCCCCCGGATGCGCTGAACGCCAGCCCGTTGCCATCGCCTCGGGCATCAAACCGCAGCCGGCCCGCTTCGAACCCGCCGGTTGCACCAATCGACAAAGGGACATCGGCAACCGAGGACGCCGCAGCGGCCCGGACATCCCTGGCATTGAGATCATAGCGAACAACCGGCGCCGACGATGAGCCTGTAACACTGACACTACCCGAGAGCGAACCCGAAAGGCCTGCGCCGGGCGCCACAGCGTTGACCGATGTCAATGGCAGGCCGGAAATGGCAATGTCCACGGCCAGCTCCTGCCCTGCCGAGCCGGTAATCGACACCTGCCCGCCACCGGGAGACAGCACCAGCCGCTCGATTTGCACAGTTCCGTCACGGACCACCAGACGCGCCGGTTCGCTCAGGCTGATAGCAAGACCTTTCCAGGACGTCCGCGCGGTCTCGATTTCGAGTTCAGTGGCCGCCTCACCCGGGCGCACACGCGCCTTCAGCGCAACAGGCATTCCCGCAGCCTGCGCCTTGCCTTCAACAACCGTCCAGCCATCGGACTGGGAAAAGCTTGCCGCCAGATCGGAAATATCCGTCCCGCTCGCACTCACCTTCGACACATCCAGCGTGCCGGTTGGCTTCGGTGTTCCCAACACGTCATCGATGCTGCCGGTCAACCGCGCATCCCGCACGTCAAAGCCATCACCTGAAAGCTCAGGAATTCCCAGCTGGATGTCGGCAACCGACACGCCATTTTGCACCTCAAACCTGATCGTGCCGCCGCCGCTGCCGTTGATGTTCTGCAAGGCCAGCGCGGACAGCGAGCCGATGTCCTTGAGATCAAGATCGATTTGCCCCTCCGGCCGGTAAGCCTCATCCAGCACCAGCGTGCCGGAAATCAGATTGTCGGCGACCTGGAGCCGCAAGGGGTCGATCCGCACCGCGCCATCGGCCTGCGAAACCACCACGCTGCCATTGACGGGGCGTCCTTCCAGCGTGCCGGTGAGCGTCACATCCGCCTGCGGTGATGCGGGATCGGCCACACCCTTGGCGTCAAGCACCAGATCGGAGAGATCACGGCCCTGCAGCTTGAGCTGATTTCCGGTCAATCTCGCCTCGAAAGCCGGTGCGGACACCTTCCCGGAGACATTTGCCGAGAGTTTCACCCCACCGGAAATGGCCTCGTCTGTTGCCGCAAGCCTTGACACTTGAGCCGCAAGATCACCCTCGATCCCGCCGTCCGCACTCAGCGCCACACCGCCGGATGCCTTGGCAAATTCGGCTGCGAGATCAAAATCCTGCACCGTTACCGCACCGGCTTCGTCGCGTGTAATTTCTGCGGTGAAACTGGTTTCCGGCCCCAGCATGGTGGCTGCCTGATCAGACAGCACCAGATTGCGCATCTTGCCGCTCAGGCTGGCATCCAGCTCGCCCGCCGCGTTGACAGAAAGGGCCTCGACCACGAAAGATGCAACGCCTGTTTCAAGCGTCAGCCTGTCACTGGTGACTGTCTGGTTCTCGTCAACCGCAATCGCGCCGGATAATGACACGCCGCCGGCAACTGCGCGGGCAACAATATCATTGCTCGAGCCGACCGCGTCGATCTTGATGGTGACAGTGCCGGTGCCGCTGCGCGTCGCCAGGGCAAACCGGTCAAAATCCACGACCGCCGAGATCGCATCCGCGCTGAAGTCGGGTCCTGAAACCTGATCCGTGGTGACCTGCAGACGGACGGCTGCTTCCTCTGCATTTCCGGTCACCCGGATATCGGCGTTGGGCACAGTTGTCACGATGCGCGAACCATCCGCGCCGAATTCTAGTGGTCCTGCCCCGGGCTGTGGCGCGATCGAAGCGGTCAGATCAACATCGCCCTCGCGAGCCACCCGGCCGCGGCCCTGAGCCGTCAGCCGCAACGACGAAAAGGTGAAGACATCGATCACCGCTCCGGCTTGCTCGGGCTCTATCACGCCTTCCAGCACAAGATCGCTTCTTCCCGACAGAATCTGCCCCAGGGATGGCGGCAGGAACCGGTCGAAGGAGCCATTTGCCTGCAGGGAAACCGCATCGCCAGCCTCACCCGCAACCATCTGCAGATTGGCTTCCGCCACCAGCTCGTCATTGACCGTACCTGTCGCATTCAGGCGCCAGTCTGCCAGCGAGCCCTGCGAGGTTACAGACAGGCTTATCGCATTGTCGGGCGCAAGGTTGAGCAAATGCGCCATCACCCCACCGGCAGGCTCGGACAGTTTCGCCGAAATATTGAACCGGTCTTCGTCTTCCAGGTAATCTGCATCAACCGTCAATTCACCGCCGACGCCGTCAATCCGCTTGACCACCAGGTCGGCCAGCGCCGTGGACATCGACGCATTGACGCGCGCGCTGCCCCTGGCTTCGAAGCGTGCCAGACGGCCGGCAACCGGCTCGCCCAACAGGATATCGGGGACAGTAAAGCGCTTGATGTCAAATGCCAGCGGCAGCACGAACGGGCCGCCCTCCGACTGGCTCCCGGAGCTTTCCGGCAACCGCGCCAGTTCCACCGCGTCGATCGTCAGGTCATCAATTGCCAGCCCCGCGCTCAACAATGCCAGCGGCGACCAGTCAATCTGGATCCCCTTCAACAACAGCCAGGGTTCACCCTTGGCGTCACTGAGCAACACATGCCCGATGCGGGTGGATCCCGACAGCAATCCCTCGATCCTGTCGATCTCGACACTCTGCTCCGGGCTCGACCCGAGACGGTTCAAGGTGAGCGCGATCAGCCATCCGCCCGGTGTCGTGGTCAAAACCAGCACCACAAACGCCAATACGGCCAGCAACGCGATGGCAAGCCAACGCGCCACGCGCCAGGTCAAACCCGGACGGGACTTGGTTCTTTTCGCCTCAGTCATGTCAGAAGGCCTGCCCTATTCCGGCGTAAATGCCGTAGTCGGGATCCAGCGGCCCCTTGTTCAGCGGCACCGCCACATCTATGCGCAGCGGACCGAACGGCGTGGCATAGCGCAGACCAACGCCGGCGCCGACCTTGAAGTCGCTGCCGGAAAACCCCGTGTTCGGGCTAACCAGGCCAGCATCGATGAAGGGAACAATACCGATCGTATCGGTGACGCCGATCCGCAACTCCGCAGATGTCTCCAGCATGGAGAGGCCACCTGTTGGAATGCCTGCCGCACTGACCGGACCGATATCCTGATATCCATAGCCACGCACCGAGCCTCCGCCACCCGAATAGAAGCGGCGGTTGGCAGGCACCGAGGCCAGATTGGCGCCATATATGGAGCCCGCGGCAACCCGTCCGGCAAGCACAAACCGCTTCTCCGTATCCAGTGCCCGATAGGCGGATGCTTCGGCCCGCAATTTGACAAAGGCGGCACCGGCATTGATCTCGTAGGTCGGCTCGACCAGAAGCGCCAGACGCGTGCCGGTTGTCGGATTGAGCTTGCTGTCACGGGTATCGCGCACATATTCAAGCGGAACCGCCACCGTGATCGTTTCAAGATCGACATTGAAGCTGTCGGTCAGCTTTGCATATTCGACATCAAGGCCTGCCGAAACGGTCTGCTCGGGCGTCAGCTCATAGGAGACGCCAGCGGAGGCCTGGACCGAAAACCGCCGATAGGCATCGGGATTTTCCTGCTCGACTTCGAGCTTGGATGTGAATTTCGAAGCCGGACCGAGAACCCCTGGCTTTTCGAACAACGCGGCACCACGCCAGGTCAGGTCTTTTGCCTGGGCCGTTGTTCCCAGGCTGCTGACCGAACCTTCGATCCGGAGTTTCTCTGCCTGCCCGAACAGATTGCGGTGGCCCCAATAGGCCTCCAGCCCGCCGCCATCGGTGGACGAATAGGTGGCGCCAGCCCCAAGATAGCGGTGTTTGCGCTCTGCGACCGTGATCTGAACCGGAACCGAGCCGTCCGCCGACAGGCTTTCGCTGCCGCGAACGGTAACGCTCGAAAACACCTCAAGCGCCCGCAAGCGCTTTTCCGCCGCCGCCAGAGCGGCAGGATCATACTGCTCACCCTGCTTGACGCCGGCCATCCGGGCGATGAAGTCCGAATTGACGCTTTCGGACCCATCGACCGCAGTCTGGCCAAACGGCGCAATCGGCCCGGCCTCAAGCGTCAGCGACACATCGAGTACACCGCGGGCGTGGTCTGCAACAATATCCCGTCCGGAAACCTCCGCGAATGGATGCCCGCTCTTTTCGAGGTCCTGAACCAGCGCCTTCTCGGCATCGAGAATGACGGTTGATTTCGCAAGCTGGCCCGACGTCAATCCCTGTTCATCAGCAGCATAGGCACGCCCGTCTACATCGCGAATTGAAACATCGCCAAAACGGAACTGCTTGCCGGGATCGACGACGATGCGAACCGGAACCGGGCCCGAGCCCTCGAGATTGGCGTCGGGCGGCAGGTCCGCCAGACGTCTGCCATCCAGCAGAATGCGAACTTCACCGGCATATCTGGCGTTCTCGTAAAGCGCAGCGATCAACTGTTCAAAGTCACCATTGGCACGCTGGATCAGACCGATGGAGCCCGACACCGGACGATCGGCTTCCCGCACAAGCTGGGATGCTGTTTCAAGCTTGGAACGCAATTCGCCGTCGGGATCATCGCCAGTGACTTCGAGGGTGACCGAATAGGAAAGCGGATCGACCACGGCCACATCGTTGACGCTCTCGCTTTCAAAAAATTTCTTGCCGAAAATCTCGAAAGCATCCGCCCTGTCCGGGACAAGGCAGGCGGCGCTACTCATACACAGGGCAGCAGAAAGGGTTCGCAGCCACAAGGAGCCGCGCGCCGGAGAGATTATGCCCTGGGCGTGTGTCATCATCCTCATCAATCTAGCAAGCTGCAATGAACGGTTACTGAACATTGCAGCCGATATTTCATATCCTCAGCTAACCACATCAATTCCTTATATAGAACACTCGGCTGGTTTGTCCCCTTTCTATGTTAACCGCGGCCGAAGAAATCACCCTTGCCCAACGGCACGCCATTGTGACGCAGGATCGCGTAGACAGCCGTCATATGGAAATAGAAGTTGGGAACCGAGAAGCCCTGGAAGTAGGGCAGGCCAGGAAAGCTCATATCCTGGCCGCCGATCTTCAGGGTGATCGTCCTGTCCTCGGCGCCTGCAAAATTAGCCTCTGCTATGCTCTCGATGAATTCGCGGGTCCTGGCGATTCGCGCATGCAGTTCGGCGAAGGTCTCTTCGACATCGGGAAAGGACGGCACATCGACACCACCGAGCCGGGCGATCGCGCCCTTGGCATGATCGGTGACCAGCATCACCTGCCACCTGAGCGGCAGCATGTCCGGCGCCAGCCGGTCGTTGAGCAGCACGGCCGGATCGATCTTTCGCTCTGCCGCCCAGGCCTCGGCCTTTGCAAGCACATGGCTCAAATTGCCGAGCATGGCCGCATAATATGGCACCGTCATCGAATACATGGAAACTGACATTGGTCACTCCGGTTGAACTGACGGAACACATTTTCCGCTGCGCTGTATGTGGAATGCCCTCTTGGGGATGACAAGCGGCGCCGGTGTCAGCGGCCGGATTTTCTTTGTGTGAGCATGTCGCGATTACCTCTTGTGCGCCGGGTGCCGATCTCGCAATCTGCCGCAAAATTCGAGCACGGGGACAATCTATGAGATCGCATGTAAGAGCAGTCGTAATCGGTGGCGGCGTTGTCGGGTGTTCGGTGCTCTACCATCTGGCAAAGGCCGGGTGGACAGATGTCATGCTGATCGAACGTTCGGAACTCACTTCCGGCTCGTCCTGGCATGCCGCCGGCGGATTTCACACACTCAACGGCGACCCCAATGTCGCAAAACTGCAGGCTTACACCGTCAGCCTCTACGACGAACTCGAAAAGCTCTCCGGCCAGTCCTGCGGCCTGCATCTGACCGGCGGCGTGATGATGGCCGACAGCCCCGAGCGCATGGATTTCCTGCGGCTGGTGCATGCCAAGGGCCGTTATCTCGGCATGGAAACCGAGCTGATCACCCCGTCGGAAGCGAAAGCCATGTTCCCGCTGATGGACGAAAGCAATTTCGTCGGCGCCTTGTGGGACCCGGTCGAAGGCCACCTCGATCCCTCCGGCACCACCCATGCCTACGCCAAGGCCGCGCAGAAACTCGGCGCAGAGATCGTGTTGCGCAACCGGGTCATCGAACTGACCCAGGAAACAGACGGCACCTGGAACGTCGTCACCGAGCAAGGCACGGTCAAGGCCGACCACGTGGTCAATGCCGGCGGGTTATGGGCACGCGAAGTCGGCCGCATGGTGGGGCTTGAGCTGCCGCTTCTGGCCATGGAGCACATGTATCTGCTGACCGACGAAATGCCTGAAGTGCTTGAGTTCAACGCCAAGACCGGCCGCGAACTGGTCGGTGTGATTGACTTCAAGGGCGAGATCTACACACGGCAGGAACGCTCCGGCATTCTGCTTGGCACCTATGAGAAGGCCTGCAAGCCCTGGTCGCCGGTCAACACGCCGTGGGATTTCGGCCATGAGCTGCTGGCCCCGGACCTCGACCGCATTGCGCCGTCGCTGGAAGTCGGTTTCCGGCATTTCCCCGCGCTTGAAAATGCCGGCATCAAGCAGATCATCAACGGCCCCTTCACCTTCGCGCCCGATGGAAATCCATTGGTGGGCCCGGTGCCGGGCCTGACCAATTACTGGACCGCCTGCGCTGTCATGGCCGGGTTCAGCCAGGGCGGCGGCGTCGGGCTGGCCTTGTCGAACTGGATGGTCAATGGCGACCCCGGTGCCGATATCTGGGGCATGGACGTTGCGCGCTACGGCGAATGGGCCACCCTGCGCTACACCAATGCCAAAGTGCGCGAGAACTATTCGCGGCGCTTCTCGATCTCGTTCCCGAACGAGGAGCTGCCCGCCGCGCGTCCACAGCAGACCACCCCGCTCTATGACGTCATGACCCGCGACAACCACGCTGTCATGGGCAACAGCTGGGGGCTGGAGACGCCGCTCTGGTTCGCGCCGTCCGCGCAAGACGCCTATGACGTGCTGTCCTTCCACCGGTCCAACGATTTCGAGCATATCGGCAACGAGGTCCGCGCGGTGCGCGAGCGCGTCGGCGTTACCGAGATCGCCAACTTCGCCAAATACCGGGTCAGCGGCGCGGGCGCGGAAGCCTGGCTGTCGCATCTGATGACCAACACCATGCCGAAAACCGGCCGCATCATACTGACCCCGATGCTCAACGAATTCGGCAAGCTGATCGGCGATTTCACCATCGCCAAAGCCGGCGACGAGGACTTCATGGTCTGGGGCTCGTCGGCCGCTCAGCGCTATCACATGCGCTGGTTCGAAAAGCACCTGCCTGCTGACAGCGCGATCCGCATCCACCGCTACGATCTCACCCTGGTCGGGCTGTCGATCGCCGGTCCCCGCGCCCGCGATCTGCTGGCAAAACTGACCGATGACGACGTTTCCAACGCCGCCTTCCGCTTCATGGACTTCCGCCAGATGGATGTCGGCGGCGCGCCCTGCGTGGTCAACCGCGTTACCTATACCGGCGATCTCGGCTACGAAATCTGGATGGAACCGGCCTACGAGCTCGCCGTCTACCGGGCCATCAAGGCCGCCGGCGAAGAATTCGGCATCGCCGATTTCGGCATGCGGGCGCTGCTGTCGATGCGGCTCGAGAAGAATTTCCCGACCTGGTTCCGCGAGCTCAGGCCGATCTACGGACCCTATGAAGGCGGCATGGAGCGCTTCATCAAGCTGTCGAAGAATGATTTCATCGGCCGCGAAGCTGCGGCCAGGGAACATGCCGACGGCCCGAGACTGATGCGCACATCGTTCCTCGTCGATGCGCTTGACGCCGATGTGATGGGAGACGAGCCGGTCTGGGCCAGGGTCGGCGACACCGACTACGGCACGGTGGAGCCACCGCACGGCTATGGCGCGCCGCGCTTCGACGCCGACGGCACCGAGGTTGAAAAGCCTGAGGGCGGCACGTTGCGCATTGGCGACTGGCGCGTTGTCGGCTGGATCACCTCGGGCGGCTACGCCCACACAATCGGCTCCTCGATGGCCCAGGGCTACATCCCGGCAGCACTCGCCACCAATGGCGAGACCGGCATGTTCGAGATCGAAATCATGGGCATCCGCCGCCCGGCGCGGATTGCGCTGGAAGCGCCATTCGATCCGGCGGGTGAGAAGATGCGGAGTTGAGGTGCTGCATCTGAGTCCATGCAGAATGCAGGCACCGCCTCCCTTCTCCCACGCGGGGGAGAAGGGAGGAACGGCGGCACCACGCCCCGACAACCGTCACACAATAAAATACCCGCAAAGTCAGTGACTTGCGGGCATTTCACGACTCAACTTGCAAACATCTTAACTCAACCTGCCGGAGTTTTGGCAGGATCAGTCAGCGCGCACCACCGGGTTGCCGGCTTCCGCCAGCCTGGCCAGATCGGCAGGTTTCAGCTCGACCGATTCACCACAGCCGCAGGCCGATGTCTGGTTCGGATTGTTGAACACGAAGCCAGAGCGCAGTTTGGTGATTTCGAAATCCATTTCGGTGCCGAGCAAATAAAGCACAGCTTCCGGGGCAACAAACACGGTCGCACCGTCGCGCTCGATCCGGTCATCCTTCGGATTGACCTCGGTCGCCATGTCGATGGCATATTCCATCCCGGCGCAACCGCCCTTCTTGATGCTGACGCGAATGCCTTGCGCACCATCGGCGGTCTTGACGATTGTTTTGACCCGCTCGGCGGCAGCCGGGGTCAAAGTCATTACGGCAAAGCCCATTACAGTCTCCTTCGGCAACACGGGTTAAAGGCCCGCTGCTTCGTCCATTGAATGTAGTGTGGGTTTATCAGGTTAACAAGTCGCGTAAAAGGCAACAGCCACGGATGATCAGTACCAGCCGACAGCCACTTGCGCTTCTTCGCTCATCCGGTCCGGCGTCCAGGGCGGGTCGAACGTCATCGACACATCGACCCCGGAGATGCCTTCAACAGCTCCAACCGCGTTCTCGACCCAGCCCGGCATTTCACCGGCCACAGGGCAGCCCGGCGCGGTCAAGGTCATGGCGATCTTGACCATGCGGTCATCCTCGATGTCGATCTTGTAGATCAGGCCGAGCTCGTAGATGTCGGACGGAATCTCGGGATCATAGACCGTTTTCAGGGCCGCGATGATGTCGTCGCTCAGCCGCGCCAGTTCGTCCCGCGGAATCGCGGAGGTGACAACCGCGACATTGGGTTCGGCATTGTCAGTTTCGGGTGCGTCGCTCATAGGCTTTGCTCCATCAAGAAAAGAAGGCCCGCGCCTTGTCGAGTGCCTCAACCAGCACATCGACTTCCGCACGGGTATTGTAGAGCCCCATCGAGGCCCGGCAAGTGGATGTTGCTCCAAAACGCTTCAGCAGAGGCTGGGCGCAATGCGTGCCAGCCCTCACCGCCACGCCCGAGCGGTCGATCAGCATCGAGATATCATGCGCATGAACGCCCTCGATCTCGAAGGAAAAAATCGCCCCCTTGCCCGGTGCAGTGCCGATCAGGCGCAGCGCATTGACCGCCGAGAGCTTTTCCTGGGCATAGGCTGTCAGATCGGCTTCATGCGCGGAGATCCGGTCACGGCCCAATTTTTCCATATATTCAAGTGCCGCGCCCAATCCAATCGCCTGAACGATTGGCGGGGTTCCTGCCTCAAAGCGGTGCGGCGGATCATTATAGGTGACCGCGTCTTCGCTGACATCGACGATCATCTCGCCGCCACCCATGAAGGGCCGCATTGATTTGAGCGCCTCGGTCTTGCCGTAGAGCACGCCGATGCCCGACGGACCGTAGAGCTTGTGGCCGGTCATCACGTACCAGTCGCAATCGATATCCTGAACATCCACCGGCATGTGCACGACCGACTGGCTGCCATCGATGAGGACCTTGACGCCACGCTCATGCGCAATGCGGCAAACCTCCTTCACATCCACCACGGTGCCAAGCACGTTGGACATGTGGGTGACCGCCACCAGCCTGGTCCGGTCACTCAGCGCATTGCGGAAATCGTCAAGATCGAAATTGCCCTGGTCGTCGACACCGACCCAGACAATCTTCGCCCCCTGCCGCTCCCGCAGGAAATGCCAGGGCACGATGTTGGAATGGTGCTCCATAATGGTGATGACGATCTCGTCGCCATCCTCGATATGCGGCATGGCATAACCATAGGCGACCGTGTTGATCGACTCGGTGGTGGATTTGGTGAACACCACATTGTCGACCGACGGCGCATTGAGAAACCGCTTCACGATCTCGCGGGCGTTTTCATAGGCATCGGTGGCGGCGTTCGAGAGGAAATGCAGCCCCCGGTGCACATTGGCATATTCGTTCGAATAGGCGTGGGTGATTGCGTCAATCACCGCCTGCGGCTTCTGGGCCGAGGCGCCATTGTCGAGATAAACCAGCGGCTTGTCGTAGACCGTGCGCGACAGGATCGGGAAATCCCTGCGCACCGCCTCCACATCATAAACCTGATCCATTGAATTAGCCATGACTTATAAGCCACTGTTCGATAAGCATTTCGAGCGCCTCGACCAGCTCCTCGTTCTCAAGTTCATCAATCAGCTCGTCGACAAATCCGTTGACCAGCAAACCGCGGGCCGATTTCTCGCTGATGCCGCGCGCCATCAGGTAGAACAGGTGATTGTGGTCGATGTCGATCACCGTGGCTCCATGCGCACAGATCACATCATCGGCAAAGATCTCAAGCTCCGGCTTGGCCGAAAACTCGCCGTCATCGGACAGCAGCAACGTGTTGCACGCCATTTGCGCATCGGTTTTCTGCGCCACCTGCGCCACCCGGATCTGGCCCTGAAACACGCCGCGGGCACGGTTCAGAACCACATTGCGAACGATCTCGGACGACGTGGTGTTGGGCACATTGTGACCCAGCGTCAGTGTGACATCCGTATGGCTGTCACCGGCCAGCAGATTGACGCTGCGCAGATCGAAATGCGCGCCCTCGCCCGCCACATCGACATGCAGCTCCTGGCGCACCAGTTTGCCGCCGGCATTGATCACATAGACCTTCAGCGTGGCGCCGGCGCCGAGACGGGCGCTGAGTTGCCCCAGATGCTGGTCATTTTCGCCGCAGCCCTGCAGGATGATCCATGTCGCTTCGGCACCGTCGGCCAGTTCAAGCGACGAGACCGAAGTCGACAGCCCCGCCTCGGCGGTGTCGCCAAGATGGCGCTCGAGCACGGTCGCCTTGGCATTGGCACCAAAGGCGGCCACAAAACGGTTGTGCACCTGTCCACCGGATTGCACCGACTGGACCTCGATGATCTCTTCGACCACCTGATCGGCAGCAACGGAAAAACTGTATCCGTCACCAACGAAAGCACCGTTGAGCTGCCCGATCAGATCGTCAGAGCCCCGCTCGACCAGAGCTTTCACGGCCGACCCGGAGGCCAGAAGATCCATGAAAGGTTCAAGCTGTATGCCCTCCAGCCCGCTCAGGTCGGAACTCCGTCCCTGAATGACGGGCAGCACGATGCTGTTGCGCACCAGTGGATCAACCTGGCTTGCCGATCCAGCGCCCGCCTTGGGCACGTCCCGCATCAGGTTGCGCAAATCCGTGTAGTGCCAGCTTTCGATGCGCCGGGTTGGAAGCCCCGCATCGCTGATGAGGCTGAGCAGCCTGTCGCGCGCAGCGGTCACCGGACCATCGCCCGGCAATTGCCCGATCATTTCGGCGAAACTGTCGAGAATGGATTTTTCCGCTGCGGTATGGGGCGGCTTTGTCTGCATGTTCATGCCTGTCTCTCCTGGCCTTGCGGCCCGTCTGTTCCGCGTCGCCTCAAGCGGCGGCTTCAATGATCCCGGCGTAGCCATTGGCTTCGAGATCAAGCGCCAGATCCTTGTCACCGGACTTGATCACCTGGCCCTTGTAGAGCACGTGAACGGTGTCGGGCACGATGTGCTCGAGCAGACGCTGATAATGGGTGATGACGATGACCGCCCGGTCCGGCGAGCGCAGCGCGTTGACGCCGTCGGACACGATCTTCAGCGCATCGATGTCGAGGCCGGAATCGGTCTCGTCAAGCACGCAGAGTTGCGGTGCCAGCAGTTTCATCTGCAGGATTTCGGCGCGCTTCTTCTCGCCGCCGGAAAAGCCGACATTGAGCGGGCGCTTGAGCATGTCCGGATTGATCTGCAGGCTGGCAGCCGCTTCCTTCACCAGCTTGATGAATTCAGGGGTCTTGAGCTCTTCTTCGCCGCGCGCCTTGCGCTGCTCGTTCATCGCCACCTTGAGGAACTGCATGGTCGCAACACCCGGAATTTCCACCGGATACTGGAACGCCAGGAAGATGCCCTTGGCGGCCCGCTCGGACGGGTCCAGCTCGAGAATGCTCTCGCCGTTGTACAGGATGTCACCCTCGGTGACTTCGTAATCGCTGCGCCCGGCCAGAATGTAGGACAGGGTCGATTTGCCCGAGCCGTTCGGCCCCATGATGGCGGCAACTTCGCCGGCCTTGACCGTCAGGTTGAGGCCGCGAATGATTTCCGTGCCGTCTTCGGCGATGCGGGCGTGAAGGTTCTTGATTTCCAACATGTTGTAGTTTCCCAACTCATATTCAAATTTGCATCTGTGCGATCAGGCTGATCGTTTCAAAGCCCTATCAATCCCCGGAGCGCCGGAAGCACCGTGGCGGCAATGATGCCGACCACTCCGCCAACCAGCAGCCGTACCAGCCGTCCGCCGAAACTCGGCGCCAGAGCTGACAGCACGCCGCAAATAATGGCGTACCAGGCGATTGCTGTTGCATCGATGCTCACGGTCATGCTCCCTTGATGAGGAGCGCTGGAACGCTGTCCAGCCGCCACTCGTTATCTCAGCCGACGCTGCCTTCCAGCGAGATGCCGATCAGCTTCTGCGCTTCGACGGCAAATTCCATCGGCAATTCCTGGATCACTTCCTTGACGAAGCCGTTGACGATCAGCGCGATGGCTTCTTCCTCGGGAATGCCGCGGGCCAGGCAGTAGAACAGCTGGTCCTCGGAAATCTTCGAGGTTGTTGCCTCATGCTCGAACTGCGCGGTCGAGTTCTTCGCTTCAATGTAGGGAACCGTATGGGCACCGCACTGATCACCGATCAGCAGGCTGTCGCACTGGGTGAAATTGCGTGCGTTCGACGCCTTGCGGTGAGCCGAAACCTGGCCGCGATAGGTGTTGGACGAATTCCCCGCCGAAATACCCTTGGAGATGATCCGGCTCGAGGTGTTCTTGCCCAGATGGATCATCTTGGTGCCCGAATCGATCTGCTGATAGCCGTTCGACACAGCAATCGAGTAGAACTCGCCGCGCGAACCGTCGCCGCGCAGGATGCAGGACGGATATTTCCAGGTGATCGCGGACCCGGTCTCGACCTGGGTCCAGGAGATCTTCGAGTTCTTGCCGCGGCAATCGCCACGCTTGGTGACGAAATTGTAGATCCCGCCCTTGCCGTCCTTGTCGCCCGGATACCAGTTCTGCACCGTCGAGTATTTGATCTCGGCGTCATCCATGGCGATCAGCTCGACCACAGCGGCATGCAGCTGGTTCTCATCCCGCTGCGGCGCGGTGCAGCCTTCCAGATAGGACACGTAAGCGCCCTCTTCGGCGATGATCAGCGTGCGTTCGAACTGGCCGGTGTTCTTCTCGTTGATGCGGAAATAGGTCGACAGTTCCATCGGGCAGCGAACGCCCTTGGGAACGTAGACGAATGAGCCGTCGGTAAACACCGCCGCATTGAGCGTGGCGTAGTAGTTGTCGGTGACCGGAACCACGGTGCCGAGATATTTCTGCACCAGTTCAGGATATTCGCGCATGGCTTCCGAGATCGACATGAAGATCACGCCGGCCTCGGACAGTTCTTTCTTGAAGGTGGTAACGACCGACACCGAATCAAACACCGCATCCACGGCGATCTTCGACTTCTGCACGCCAGCCAGGATTTCCTGCTCGCGCAGCGGAATCCCGAGCTTCTCGTAGACCCGGAGCAGTTCCGGATCGACGTCATCGATCGAGGTCGGCCCAGCCGTGCTTTTCGGCGCGGAGTAATAATGGATGTCCTGGAAATCGATCTTCGGATAGTCGACCCGCGCCCAGGTGGGCTCTTCCAGGGTCAGCCAGCGCTTGAACGCGTCAAGACGCCACGCGAGCATCCATTCCGGCTCGTTCTTCTTGGCCGAGATCATCCGGATGGTGTCTTCGGTCAGGCCTTTTGGCGCTGTATCGCTTTCGATGACGGTCTCGAAACCGTATTTGTACTGGTCCACGTCAATTTGACGGACCTGATCGATGGTCTCCTGCACTGCAGGCATGGCGCTCTCCAATCTCGCCGGGTCAAGGCCGGTGGCTTGTTAACGTCTTGTGATGTGCCGGTCATGGCTCACCACTATGTAGGGTGGGACACCTGTCCCTGCTATGTCATTCGCGAAATTTCGTGGCTCGCGAAAGGAAATTCTTGTCGTCGCCTCAAGCGGCTACCGCAGCACTCTTTCGTGCCAGACGCCGGGTATTAATCACATTAAACGCCTGAAGGAACCGCTCAATGTCATTTTGTGTGTGTTCGCGCCCCAGGCTGACCCGGATTGCGCCCAATGCAGCATCTGCTCCCATGGCCGACAGAACATGGCTCTGGCCGATTTTGCCCGATGAGCAGGCCGCACCCGCAGACACCGCAACACTTTCCACATCGAAGGCAATTTGCGCCGTTTCCGCTTTCAGGCCGGGAAGCGAGAAGAAGCTGGTATTGGCAAGCCTGTCGACCGAGTCACCATGCACGATAACATCAGGCGCCATCTCGCGCATTCCCACTTCAAGGCGGTCACGCAGCTCTTCAATATGTTTTGCATCGTCCAGGCCTTCCCGGGCAACCTCTGCCGCGGCACCGAAGCCTGCGATGCACACGAGATTCTCGGTTCCGCCACGGTGACCCTTTTCCTGGCCTCCGCCGCGTACAAGCGGTGCAGGCATCAGGATTTCGCCAGCGCAGACTAGGGCTCCGATGCCCTTCGGTCCGCCGATCTTGTGGCCGGACAGGATCATGAAATCCGCGCCGAGCTGCTCAAGCGACAAAGCCAGGCGGCCCGCGCCCTGCACCGCATCCACCACGACCAGGCCATGATGGCCCTTGACGATGTCGGCGGCCTTCCGGACCGGCTGGATCACGCCTGTTTCATTGTTGGCCAGCTGCAGCCCGAGCATCGCCTGCCCAGTGCTCTGGTCATGTCCGGCCATCGCCTCAGCCAGCGCGGCGAGATCAAGCCGTCCATCGCTGTCAACCGGCAGCACGGTGATCTGCCCGGCGGAAAACCGTCCGCCCTCCAAAATCGCCGGGTGCTCAACCGCCGAGACAAACAACTGCGACACACGCACCGGTGAACGGCCCATCCGGAAATCCGGAGTCAGCACATGATTGGCGGCTTCCGTAGCGCCGGAGCAGAAAACGACCTGCGTTGCAGGAACACCACAGAGCTGCGCAACCGAGTCCCGCGCCTTGCTCACCACGGCCCGGGACTTGCGGCCTTCCGCATGAACCGAGGACGGATTGCCGGGCAGCGCCATCGCATCGACCATCGCACTCTGCGCTGCCGGCAGCAGCGGCGCAGTCGCGTTGTAATCGAAATAGAGACGCCCATTGGCCATTGTTTTGGTGCCTGCGGATGCCGTTTGCCGATATGGCGAACGCATTTTTCTTGAATTTTCAGTGTCCGATGCCGTAAGACACACAAACTTTCAGCGATCACGCTGCAGTTTCGAACGATTCTAAACTAGGTTCTAGGGAGCCGCCCGGCCCCAGTCAAGGGTGCGGAGGCGATATCCACCCGCCCGCCAGGTTCGTCAGAACCCGACAGCAGGCCTCACGAACCCAGCTCATGTATGGAGTATCAATGCCTGAAGTCATTTTCAACGGACCCGCCGGTCGCCTCGAAGGCCGTTACCAGCCGGGCAAGGAAAAAAACGCCCCGATCGCCATCATTCTGCACCCGCACCCGCAGTTCGGCGGCACGATGAACAATCAGATCGTCTACAATATGTTTTACATGTTCCAGCAGCGCGGTTTCACCACGCTCAGGTTCAATTTTCGGTCGATCGGCCGCAGCCAGGGCGATTTCGACCACGGCGCAGGCGAACTCTCCGATGCTGCCGGTGCACTGGACTGGGTGCAGAGCCTGCATCCCGATTCCAAGAGCTGCTGGGTTGCCGGATATTCCTTCGGCGCTTGGATCGGCATGCAGCTGCTGATGCGCCGGCCCGAGATCGAGGGATTTTTCTCGATCGCGCCGCAGCCCAACACCTATGACTTCTCGTTCCTCGCCCCCTGCCCGTCATCCGGCCTGATCATTCACGGCGACGCCGACAAGGTGGCCCCCGAAAAGGACGTCAACGGCCTGGTCGAGAAACTGAAGCTGCAGAAGGGCATTCTGATCACCCAGAAGACCATGCCCGGCGCCAACCACTTTTTCACCGGCAAGGTCGATGAGCTGATGGCCGAATGCGAGGACTACCTCGACCGCCGCCTGGCCGGCGAACTGGTGCCCGAAACGGCTGCCAAGCGTCTGCGCTAAGCGAAGACATCGAAGCTGACGGCAAAGGGCATGGCGGAGACATCCGCCGTGCCTTTTTTGTGTGTGAATTCGGATACCCGGCTACGGCCTTGAGACAGGGCCTGATCGCGGCTCCCGGTCGATTCTGGGCGGGGAGCGGAGTCCGCCGCGATTTATACCAAGGTCTGCTCGGCGGAAAAAACCGTGCATTCATTGCACTTGTTCGAATGGCCGCAATGGCTTACGCCGGACAGGTTCCAGCATCTAAGATATTGTCAGCGGCACCCGTAGAGTTGATGTTGCAAGCATGGCAACTGAAAAAGAGTTTTCCTTCGCAACGCTTACCGGTTCAGCACGACGGCACATCCGCGTGTTCCAGATACACCAGTTCCTTGACCGGTTTGCGATGGGATTAACGGTTGCCGTTGTCGCTCTGGCGCTGACTGACCGAGGCATGGACCTCTTTCAAATCTCGCTTCTCTTCGGGGTCTACTCGCTCACGACGATGGCCATGGAGCTGCCGTTTGGCGGTCTTGCCGACAGCATTGGCCGCAAGCCGGTCTTTTTGACAGCGGTTGCCGCAAGTTTGATTTCGCTCGCGCTCTTTCTTTCAACCAACGACTTCCATGTTCTGGCACTCTCATTTGCATTCATCGGTTTTGGACGCGCGCTTCGGTCGGGCACGCTTGATGCCTGGTTTGTCGAAACTTTCAAGGCCGCGGCACCGAATGTCGATATCCAGCCCGCACTGGCCAAAGCGCAATGGGCCAATGCCGCCGGACTGGCCACCGGGGCCGTCCTCGGTGGTCTCCTGCCAGATATGTTGGGCCCGGTCGCGGAACACCTTGGGTCCAGCATCTATGATGTGTCCTACGGGGCAAGCTTTGGTGTGATGCTGGGTGTGTTTGTTTTCACGATTTTGGCGATTGTCGAAACCCCGCGCTCGATGAACGTCACGGCTCTCAAGCACGGCTTCGTAAATGTCCCAACGGTGATAAAAGGCGCAAGCCTTTTGGCCCTGAAACATCCCGCATTGTCGATACTTCTGGCGGTGTTGGCGTTCTTTCTGATGGCCACCAACCCTGTCGAGGTCATCTGGCCGACACACGCAAAACCCATGTTGGATGAGGGGTACGCAAACACCGTTATTGGTGTCGTCACTGCGACCTATTTCTTCTCGATCGCTTTCGGCGCATCTCTGTCTCCGTACATCAGCCGGATTTTCAAACGGCAGCACGCTATGACGCTGGCGGCGACCTTTGCTTGCCTAGCAGGCCTTCAGATCGCTTTGGCATTGCAAGGCTCCATCGTCGGCTTTGTGACGGTGTTCGTCCTGTATTCTATGATCCTTGGCGTCAGCGAAACACCGGCAAGCAGCATTCTGCATCGCTGCGTTGAAGACCGCCAGCGGTCGACAATGCTGTCGCTCAGATCGCTGATACAACAGTCAGGGGCCGCGTTAGGCCTGGTCGTGACCGGAGCCGTCGCCGAAGTGTACTCCACACCTGCCGCATGGATTGTGGGAACGGGGTTTCTCTTCATTGCAGTGGTGCTGACCCTGGTATTGGTCAGACGGCTAGCCGTAGTTGCTGATAGCTGACATTCATGCGCCCCGCAGCATCGATGAATCCGGGCTCAAACCTGCCATTCGCCGCGTCTCGGTCAAATGGCAGCTTAATGGCCGGAATCACCCGGACAGGATCCCAAGTCCGGACACGTCACATCCCCCGGCCCAACCTGACTAAAACTCAACCACCTTACCGTCAGCAAGTGTCACACGGCGGTTCATCAGGCTGGCGAGATCGTGGTTGTGGGTGGCGATCACCGCCGACAGGCCGGACTGCCGCACCAGCGCGTCGAGCGCCTCAAACACATAGCCGGCGGTTTCCGGATCGAGATTGCCGGTCGGCTCGTCGGCCAGCAGCACCAGCGGCGCATTGGCCACCGCACGGGCAATCGCCACGCGCTGCTGTTCGCCGCCCGACAGTTCGGAAGGCCGGTGCTCGGCGCGGTGTCCGATCCGCATGTAATCGAGCAACTGTTCGGCGCGTTCCCTGGCCTCTGGCTTCGACAGGCCGGAAATCAGCTGCGGCATCATGATGTTTTCAAGCGCCGAGAATTCGGGCAACAGATGATGGAACTGGTAGACAAACCCGATTTCCGAGCGCCGGATCGCGGTGCGGCGGTCGTCCGGCAGGTTTCCGCAAGCCTCGCCATCGACGAACACATCGCCTTCGTCGGGGTGCTCGAGCAGGCCCGCCAGATGCAGAAGCGTTGACTTGCCGCTGCCTGATGGCGCCACCAGCGCAACGGTCTCCCCGGCCTTCAAGCTGAAATTCGCCGCATCGAGGATCGAGATCTGGTTCTCACCCTGAACAAAATGGCGGCTGACATTGACCAGCTGCAGAACAGGATGCGGATTGTTGGCCATGGGGTCACTCATAACGCAGCGCCTGAACAGGATCGAGCTTCGAGGCCCGCCAGGAAGGGATCAAGGTCGCGATGAAGGACAGGCTCAGCGCGACGACCAGCACGACAATGGTTTCACCCGTATCCATGTCGGCCGGCAACTGGCTGAGGAAATAGAGTTCCGGATTGAACAGGGTGGTCCCCGACAGCCAGGAGAAGAACTGGCGGATGCTCTCGACATTGAGGCAGACCACCACGCCGAGCAGGAAGCCTGCAATGGTTCCGGTAACGCCGATGGCGGCCCCGGTCATGAAGAAGATCCGCATGATCGATCCGGAGGTCGCCCCCATGGTTCTGAGGATCGCGATGTCCCTGCCCTTGTCCTTCACCAGCATGATCAGGCCGGAGACGATATTCAGCGCGGCCACCAGAATAATCAAGGTCAGGATCATGAACATCACATTGCGTTCAACCTGCAGGGCGGAGAAGAATGTCTGGTTGCGTTGCCGCCAGTCGGTGATGAAGATCTGCCGTTCTGCTGCAGCCTCGATCAGCGGCCGCAAGACATCGATGTCATCCGGCTTTGCCACAAATATCTCGATCGACTGAACCACACCCTCGGCGTTGAAATAGAGCTGCGCCTCTTCAAGCGGCATATAGATGATCGACGAATCATATTCCGACATGCCGATTTCAAAGATTGCAGACACCGGGTAGGCCTTGACCCTCGGTGTCACACCAAAGGGCGTCACATCGCCCTCAGGCGCCACCAGGGTGATCATGTCGCCGGCGCCAAGCCCCAGAGACTGGGCCATGCGCGAACCGATCGCCACCCCCTCACCGGCGGTAAACCCGACCAGATCACCAGAGCGGATATTCTCCGAGACAATCTTCATCGACTGGAAGTCTTCGGCCCGGATGCCGCGCACCAGCGCACCGGTTCCCGCGCCGCCGACACCGGACGCCAGCGTCTGGCCCTCGACCAGCGGGATTGCATTGACGACGCCATCCACCAGCTTGAAGCGATCTGCCAGAGCCGCATAGTCATCCAGCGGGCGATCGATCGGCTGCACGATCATATGGCCATTGATTCCCAGGATCCGGGTGATCAGTTCGCCACGAAAGCCGTTCATCACCGACATCACGATGATCAGCGTGGCAACGCCAAGCATGATGCCAACGAAGGAGAAGCCGGCAATCACCGAAATAAACGCCTCTTTCCTGCGCGAACGCAGATAGCGCCAGGCCACCATCCGCTCAAATGCCGAGAACGGCTTTGCAGTGGGCGCGCCGGAGATGGCGATGCTGTCCGGATCGGTCATAGCTTCATCCTTTGGCCTACCCTTGGCCTAGCGGGCTTGTGCGAGGCGGTTGATGGCAGCTTCAATCGACATGGTTTCGCGCTCGCCGGTGGCCCGGACTTTGATCTCGACATTGCCCTCGGCAACCGAGCGCGGTCCGGCAATCACCTGCAGAGGCAAGCCGATCAGGTCGGCCTTGGCGAACTTTGCACCAGCGCGCTCGTCGGTGTCATCGTACAGCACTTCGAGTCCGGCATTCTCGAGCGCGGTCTCGATCTGCTCGCAGGCAGCGTCGCAGGCTGCGTCACCGGGCTTCATGTTGATCAGACCAACATCAAACGGCGCCACACCCTGTGGCCAGATGATGCCGTTTTCGTCATGCGAGGCCTCGATAATGGCGCCGAGCAGGCGCGACGGGCCAATGCCGTAGGAGCCCATCGAAACGAAATGCTGCTTGCCATCGGAGCCTTGAACGAAGGCGTTCATCGGCTCCGAATATTTGGTGCCGAAATGGAAGATGTGGCCGACTTCAATGCCGCGGGCGGAAACCCGGGTGTCTTCGCCCAGCCCATCCCAGGCCTCGCGCGCCCACTCTTCCTTCTCCATGATTTCATCGGTGGCTGCGAACGGCGTCGTCCACTTCTCGACCACCGCCGAAACCGCGGCAGCATCATCGTAATTCATATCCGCACCCGGCACCTCGAAGGCCTCGAAATCGCGGTGGCAGAACACCTGGCTTTCACCGGTTTCCGCCAACACGATGAATTCGTGGCTGAGGCTGCCGCCGATCGGCCCGGTGTCGGCGCGCATCGGGATCGACTTGAGCCCGCAGCGTTCGAATGTGCGCAGGTAGGAGACGAACATCCGGTTATAGGCAGCCTTGGAAGCCTCGTAGTCGAGGTCAAAGGAATAGGCATCCTTCATCAGGAATTCCCGGCCGCGCATCACGCCGAAACGCGGCCTGCGCTCGTCGCGGAACTTCCACTGGATATGATACAGGTTGAGCGGCAGGTCCTTGTAGGACTTGACATAGGAGCGGAAGATATCGGTGACCATCTCCTCGTTGGTCGGCCCGTAAAGCATCTCGCGGTCATTGCGGTCGTTGATGCGCAGCATTTCCTGCCCGTAATCATCATAGCGGCCGCTTTCCTTCCACAGGTCCGCCGGCTGCACGGTGGGCATCAGGATTTCGATGGCACCGGCCCGGTTCTGCTCTTCGCGGACAATGTTGCAGACCTTGTCGAGAACGCGCTTGCCAAGCGGCAGCCAGGAATAGATCCCGGCCGACTGCTGCTTGATCATGCCTGCACGCGCCATCAGGCGGTGGGAGACGATTTCCGCATCCTTGGGATTTTCCTTGAGGATGGGCAGGAAGTATTTGGACAGACGCATGAGATGATCCGGTTTGGCTTCAGCTGTGAAGGCTGAATCAGGCAAAAAAAGGATTGCCCCGACCAAGGTCAGGACTCATGCGTTCTTATCCGCTTCGCCATGCAAAGAAAACCCGTACAACGGCGACTTACAGGTCTTGCGAGTACACTGACGTGCTAATTCTTTCGTATGAAACATGCCTGTCACAAAACGCGTGACAAGCCGTCCGCGTTGAGCTAAATAAAGCTCACTAAAGAGGCAAGTCCCAGTGGGAGTTGCCCAATTCGCGGTCAAAGTCTTGGGAGGATAGGATCTCAGGCGCGCTTTGTTCGCAGCCCCCGGGCAACTGGGAAACAGATCACGCGACACCTGAATAACAAGGCTTCACGCCTTGTTTTTTTTTGGGCAGATTTCACTTTTACTGCAGCACTGATCAATGCAAAACGGCCCCTTTCACCATCTTTGGTGACCGGGGCCGTGTATAAGCTGGAAAACTGTCTAGAGCGCGAAATCCCTGCGTTCAAACGATTCCATCTAAAGATGATCGGCTCTAGTCCGGCTTGCGCGCGCCTTTTCCAAGCTCGCGTTCCGCACGCACGTCCTTGTCCATCTTCTCGAGAGTTTCAACAACACCGTCATCCGGCGTCTGCTTGACGTCGGGCACCGCCTGGCGCTGGTTGCGCACATTGCTCTGGTCATTGCCCTGAAGCGAGTTGTCGCCCATCTTGTCCTGGGCAATGTCGGCTTCAGACAAGTGTTCGGTTTTGTTCAGGTTGCGGGACATGGAAACCTCCGTGGATCATTTGAGTGTCACTTTCCAACGAGGCGAAAGCGGCAAAGTTCCACGAAGTGTCATCAATTGCGGTCCGGCAGCATAGCAGCTGACACCGCAGGCATCTCGCCTGGTACCCGGGTCAGTTGGCCGCCGGTTTGAAATCAGGCGACAACGAGATCAGGTCATCAAGCGAGTAACCGCCCACCACGGTCACACCGAGATAGGCCCCGAACACGACAGCCGAAATGAGTGTGGTCCGCCAAAAGATCGGGGAGAAGCGGAAATTGGCCGGCGCGCTGTGCGCTGTGCCCAATGTCACATCCCCCTCATCCGCTTGACTGCGGGCAGAGAACGGCAGCACGGTGAACAGCACCACCCACCAAATGATAAAGTAGATCGCGAACCCGGTTCCAAATCCCATCGCTGCCTCCTAGACTTGCTCGAGTTCGATCAATGTGCCGTTGAAATCCTTGGGATGCAGAAACAACACAGGCTTGTTGTGCGCCCCGAGCTTCGGCTCTCCGTCACCAAGCACCCGCGCGCCTTCTGCCTTGAGCCGATCACGGGCCACCAGAATATCCTCCACCTCGTAGCAGACATGATGCATGCCGCCCGACGGGTTCTTGGCAAGAAAGGCGGCGATCGGCGACGCCTCGCTCAGTGGTTCCAGCAACTCGATCTTGGTGTTGGGCAGGTTGATGAACACAACCGTCACCCCGTGCTCGGGCAGAACCTGAGGCTCGGTGACATCCGCGCCCAGCATGGTGCGGTACTGCGCGCTTGCCGCGGCAAGGTCAGGCACAGCGATTGCGACATGGTTCAACCGTCCCAGCATGATCGTTTCCTCACACCTTGGTGACGAACACCGTCACCACAGGCTTCTTGCCCCATACCTCGTTTGCAGCGGCACGAACAGAGCGGCGAATTGCCTCGCGTACGCCATCGACATCCTTGCGGCGTCCACGCGGAATGCTCTCGACCGCGCCAAGCACGGAATCGTAGAGGATGTCTTCCATATCGTCGCCATCGGCATCAAACGCCGGCAGACCGATCGCCGAGACGACCGGATCGCGTTGAAACTCCAGACGGTGATCCAGCACGACATTGACCGCCACATGTCCGGCGAAAGACAGCTTCCGGCGTTCGGAGATACCCATCTCGTCGTAATCGCCGATCAGCTGGCCATCCTTGAAGATACGGCCGTGATGGGCTTCGCCGATGACTTCCGGCGCGCCGGGCGCCAGACGCAGAATGTCGCCGTTGCGGACGCGCGGCGTGATCGCGATCCCCGATGCCTGGGCAAGGGCTGCCTGGGCTGTCAGATGCGCGGCTTCGCCATGCACCGGCACCAGAATCTGCGGCTTGACCCACTCATACATCTGCACCAGTTCCGAGCGCCGCGGGTGACCGGATACATGCACCAGCGCTTCGCTGTCGGTGATGATCTTGATGCCCTGCTCGATCAGGCCATTCTTGATATCGATGATGCCTTTTTCATTGCCGGGAATGGCGCGCGAGGAAAACACCACTGTGTCACCGGATGTCAGCGCCACATTGCGCATTTCATCGCGCGACAGTTTTGCCAGTGCCGCCCGCGGCTCGCCCTGGCTGCCGGTGAGAATGACAACCACCTTGTCGCGCGGGATGTAGCCATATTCGTCTTCGGCCAGAAATTCCGGGATGCCGTCCATCATGCCAAGCTCGGTGGCGACATTGACCACCCGCTTGATCGAACTGCCGAGAAGAAGCACCTCGCGGCCCGCATCGCGCGCAGCCTCGGCGATAGAGCGGATGCGGCCGACATTGGAGGAGAACGTGGTGATCGCCACCCGGCCTTCGGCCTGCTCGATGACCTCGCGCAAGCCTGCGCTGACTTCCTTCTCCGACGGCGAAATCCCCTCGCGCATGGCGTTGGTGGAATCACACATCATGGCGAGGATCCCCTCCTCGCCCAACTGCCGGAACCGGTGCTCATCTGTCAGCGGTCCGAGCGACGGCGTCGCGTCGATCTTCCAGTCACCGGTGTGAATAAGATTGCCAAGCGGGGTCCGGATTGCCAGCGAGAACGGCTCGGGGATGGAATGGTTGACCGCCACCGGTTCGACTTCGAACGGCCCGACGGTAAAACGCTCGCCCGCCTTGAACAAGGTGATCGGCACCTCGGCGCGGGTCCGCTCATAGGCACGCTTGGCCTCAAGCATTCCGGCTGTAAATGCAGAGGCATAGACCGGAACGTTCAGCCGCGGCCAGATCTGCGCCAGACCGCCGTAATGGTCTTCATGGGCATGGGTGATGATGATCGCCTTGAGCTGCTTGCCCAGGCTTTTGACAAAATCGATATCCGGCAGGATCAGATCGACGCCGGGAAGCTCGGGCCCCGGAAAGGTCACGCCGCAATCGACCATGATCCATTCGCGTTGTTTGGGAGACCCGTAACCGTAAAGTGCGAGGTTCATACCGATTTCGCCGACACCGCCTAGGGGTACGAATACGAGATCCTGGTCTTTTGACATCAATTATCCTGTCTGATCATTTCACTGCTGCGCCACGCGTCAGATTTAACGCTTCAAGGCCCGGCAGGACTTTAAGGTAATGCATGGTTTTCATCTGGAGCCGCGTGCGGATCAAGGTGAAAATCATACGTTTTCAGGCGAAAAACACATCGCCCGATGCGATCATCTGTGTCACGCCGTCCGGCATTGCAAGCATCAGCCTGCCTTCGTCGTCTATTCCGGCAAACAGACCATGGATTTGGCGGTCTGGCAAATTCACGGTCACCGGTTTCCCGATACCATCGGCACGCTCGATCCAGGCCCTTCGGACACGCGCAAGACCGCGCCCCTCGTCCCAGTCATTGAGCACATCGTCCATCGAGACCACTAGCCGCGCAAACAAATCCTGCGGCGTCGAAGCGCTGCCCTGATCTGCCAGGCAAGTGGAGGGATAGAGCCCGGTGTCGGGCCGGTGGGCGACATTGATGCCACATCCGATGACAACCGCCCTGCGGCCGTCAGCAAGCTGTTCAGCCTCGATCAGGATACCGGAGGTCTTGTGACCATTGATCAGCAGATCATTGGGCCATTTGATCTTCAGCGCCTCACGCGCCTCAACGGGCAACACCGAGGCCAGGGCCTCGTAGACCGCAACGGTAACGGCCAGAGGAAGGCTGGCAAGCGCCTGCTGTGGCCCCGGGTCAATCAGCAGCAACGAGGAGTAGAGGTTGCCCGGCTCGGACACCCAGGTCCGGCCCCTGCGGCCACGCCCCCCGGTCTGGCGTGTCGCGGTGATCCACAACCCGCCCGCATCACCTGCCCGCGCCCGCTCCATGCATTCCGCATTGGTGGAGGACACATCCCCCAACTCGATGTGCCGGAATTCCGGCCTTCTCATGCAACCCGTCGCAGCATCTAGAAGAACGTCTTCGCGGCGACATCGGCAGCAAGGCCCAACGGATTGGAGACCAGCACATAAAACAACACGAACAGTCCGGAAATCCCGAACACCAGCTTGAGTTCGCCAGCCACCGGGGCAAACGAACCATTGGGCTCGTCAAACCACATGATCTTGACGATCCGCAGGTAGTAATAGGCGCCAACGACCGAGGCCAGAACGCCGATGATGGCAAGGCCATAGAGCTTGGCTTCGATGGCCGCGACGAAGACAAAATACTTGCCGAAGAAGCCTGCCAGCGGCGGAATGCCGGCCAGCGAGAACATCAGGATGGTCAGCATCAGCGCCATGAACGGATTGGTCGAGGACAGACCTGCGAGATCGTCGATCTGCTCGACATTGCCGTCTTCCTTGCGCCGCATGGCGAGGATACAGGCGAATGTGCCAAGCGTCATCACCATGTAGATCAGCATGTAGAGGATCACGCCACGCACACCGGCCTGACTCCCGGCTGCGAGCCCGACCAGCGCAAATCCCATATGGGCGATCGAGGAATAGGCCATCAGCCGTTTGATGTTCTTCTGGCCGATCGCGGCAAAGGCGCCAAGCACCATGGAGCCGATCGAGATGAACACCACGATCTGCTGCCAGTCGAGCGTAACCGGTTCGAAGGCGACAATCACGATGCGGACGAACAGCGCCATGGCGGCAACCTTCGGGGCTGCGGCAAAGAACGCAGTCACCGGCGTCGGCGCGCCTTCATAGACGTCCGGCGTCCACATGTGGAACGGAACCGCCGAGATCTTGAACGCCACACCGGCAAGCAGGAACACCAGGCCGAAGATCAGGCCGAGCGACCGCTCGCCACCGGCAATCGCGGCAGCAATTTCGTCAAAGCCGGTATGGCCGGTGTAGCCATAGACCAGCGACGCGCCATAAAGCAGCATGCCCGATGACAGCGCGCCCAGCACGAAATACTTCAGGCCCGCTTCGGTCGAACGCTGGCTGTCCCGGTTGATCGCCGCGACCACATACAAAGCCAGCGACTGCAACTCGAGGCCCATATAGAGCGCGATCATGTCATTGGCCGAGATCATCAGCATCATGCCGAGCGTTGCCAAAACGAACAGCACCGGCAGCTCGAACTTGTCGATCCGCTCAGCCTTGGCGTGACCGACCGTCATCACCATGGCGGTAATCGCGCCGATCAGCGCCAGCACCTTCATGAACCGGGCGAAGGGATCGGACAGGAACGCGCCGTTGAAGGCCTCGCCATTGCCGGTCACCAGCACCAGCACCAGACCGGCCATGATCAGCAGTGCAACCGCCAAACCGTTGACCAGCGTCACCGACTTCTCGCCGGAGAACACCCCGACCATCAGGAGCGCCATTGCGCCCACGGCCAGCATGAGCTCGGGCACGGAAAGCTGTAGGCTGGTAGAGAGAATTTCTGGCGTCATGGTCCCGCAGTCTCCGTAGCTCAGTTAACCGACAGCGCGAGATCGCGCGCTGCCTGCAGCGAAGCCGTGTAGTTGTTGATCAGTGCGTCAACCGAAGCTGCCGTCACA
>JBLXGF010000017.1:0-99022 GCA_048261205.1 Hoeflea sp. | reverse complement strand
CGTCGGTGTCGCCGGCCACGGGTCCGACGGCAGGCGGCACCTCGGTGACGATTACCGGCACCAATTTTTCCGGTGCCACAGCGGTTTCCTTCGGGGCAACGGCAGCGTCAAGCTTCACCTTCGTCAGCGCCACGGAGATCACGGCGACGTCGCCTGCCGGCAGTGGCACAGTGGATGTGCGGGTGACGACCGCGGGCGGTGTATCGGCAACGTCTGCGGCAGACGAGTTCACCTATGTCGCTGCTGAAATCTCTGTTTCCGCAGATATCGGAGGTGCGGTGACCGATGGTGACACCAACGCACAAGGCAACCAGACCGCCGGGTCAGCCGTTACGGTGACCTACACGGTGACAAACACAGGCACCGGTGATCTGACGCTTGGTACAGCCACGTCTTCCAATTTGAGTGGTGTGACGGTCAATTCGATCGGTGCGCCGGGTCTGACGACGGTCACCGGTGGTGGCGGGACAACAACGTTTCAAGTGCAATATACACCGACCGTGGCGGGCGCGTTTTCGTTCGATCTGTCTTTTGTTACCAATGACAGCGACGAGAATCCGTTCAACTTCACGGTTTCGGGGACGGGGACTGGTGCGCCCGAGATTGCGGTTTCATCCTCGGTCAGCGGTGCGCTGATTGACGGCGGAACCGATGCGCAAGGCGCAATCCAGACCGGTGTTCAGACAACCGTGACCTATACGGTGACAAATTCCGGCAATATACCCCTCATATTGACTGGAACCGCCTCGGCCAGCGCAGCCTCCAATGTGGTGGTCGACTCTGTGTCGGCCTACGGAGCGTCCTCCGTCCCGGCTGCCGGTTCCACCAGTTTCACCGTTACCTATACGCCTGCAGCGGCAGCGGCGTTTTCCTTCGAGCTCGACATTGTCAGCAATGATGCCGATGAGGGCAACTTCGACATCACCGTCAGTGGCACCATCACCGGTGTCCCTTCCGGCATTTCGATTTTGGCTGGTGACGGGCAGAGCGCGGAGGTGGGGACGGCCTTTGCAATACCTTTGTCGGCCATAGTCGTTGACAATGGCAACAACCCTGTTGCCGGCGTCGTGGTAACCTTTACAGCACCGGCCTCAGGTCCGTCGCTGACCTTTGCAGCCACCGGCACCAATGTGCAGGCAGTTACCACTGGTGCGGACGGGGTGGCGACAAGCTCGGTGATGACCGCCAATTCGATCGCATCCGCCTATGCAGGTGGCGGGAGCTTGAGTCCCTATACGGTGACGGCGAGCGCACCGGGTCTGGGCAGCATCTCCTATTCACTGACCAACAGAAGAAATTCTGCAGCGGATATCCAGAAAACCAAGGAAGTGATTGCTGCATTTGTAAGCAATCGGGCGGACAGGATCGTCTCCGGGCAACCCGATATCGTCAAGCGCCTGGCAGGTGGCGCCTTTGCAGAGCAAAGTAATTTCAATGGTTTCTCTGTTCTGGTTACACCTTACGCGACCACCGGTGAGTTCGACTTCAGCCTGGGGGCGTTCCGGCACAGGCTGGAGCAGGGACCGGTGACGGCGATTGAAACGCAGACATCGGCGCTGGGCTATGCCTCCACCGGTTCAGGCCCCGCCAGCACCGGTTCGCCAATTTCCGTGGCTGCGGACGACAATCAGGCGAGCCAAGCGCAGGATGCCCCTCGCTCCGGCTTCGATGTGTGGGCGAAGGGCACCTATGCCCGGATCAAAAACAACAACAGCGACAGCACGAACGGGTTGTTTTTTGCAGGTGTCGACTACCGGTTCGGCAACCGGGCGGTGGTGGGGATCATGGCATCTCTGGATCTGACGGATGAGGAAAACGGTGCCGCCAACAGCAGTGCCAGCGGTGTTGGCTGGATGGTCGGGCCCTATGGCGCAATCAATCTGCATGACAATCTTTATGCCGATGCACGCGTGACCTATGGCCGCTCCGACAACAAGGTCAATGCATTGGGTCTGTTTACTGACAGTTTTGACACCGAACGGCTGTTGATGCAGGCAGGCCTGACCGGAGACTTTCAGGTCGGCGCGGCGCGGGTCAATCCGTTCGCCCGATTGACCTATTTCTGGGAACAGCAGAAGAGCTATGTCGATACGCTCGGCAACACCATTCCAAGCCAGGAGTTTGATTTGGGCCGGCTGGAATTCGGACCCAAGCTGACGTTTGCGCTTGAGCCGATGAATGACATGGATCTTTCCCTCTCGCTGGGTTTCTCAGGCATTTACGATTTCGATATGCTTGATGAGGTCACGGCCGCCAACCCGTCGCTGGCTTCTGCGAGCCGGAAACTTCGGGGACGTGTGGAAGGCGGCGTTGAGGTCCGGACATCGCGACGAGGCGTCCGCGTTGCCGGAGACCTTTTCTACGACGGTATCGGCGTTGCAAACTACCATGCCTATGGTGGAGGCTTGACGTTCCGCGTGCCGTTCTGATGTCTTGAGCCGCCAGCCAATGAATGCATCTGGGATGCCGGTCAAGCGAGCATCCCTGCCGTCAGCTAAACCTCAGATCAGCTTCAAGCCCTTGAGGCTGGCATGACCGTCCTTGCCGATGATGATGTGGTCATGCACCGTGATGCCAAGCGGCCGGGCGGTATCGATGATTAGTTTGGTCATCTCGATGTCGGCGCGCGATGGGGTGGGGTCGCCGGAGGGGTGGTTGTGGACCAGTATGATGGCAGTGGCGGAAAGCTCCAGCGCCCGCTTGACGACTTCCCGTGGATAGACCGGGGTGTGGTCGACGGTTCCCGTCTGCTGGATTTCATCGGCGATCAGGGCGTTCTTCTTGTCGAGAAACAACACGCGGAACTGTTCGCGTGCTTCAAACGCCATGGCTGCCCGGCAATATTCGATCACCGATGACCACGAGGCAAGCACCTGCCGGCCACTGAGTTCGCCTTTGAGCATGCGGTGGGCAATCGAGGCGACAAGCTTGAGGTCGGTTGCAACACTGTCGCCAACGCCTTTGACTTCGGTAAGAAGGTGAGCCGGAGCGCCGAGCACTTCCGGCAATGAGCCGAACCTGGTCAGCAGTGCCTTGGCAATAGGTTTGGTGTCCCGGCGCGGGATCAGCCGGAACAGCAGCAATTCGAGCAGTTCGTAATCGGCCAGGGCCCGGTCGCCGCTGTCGCGAAAGCGCTGGCGCAACCGGTCGCGATGGCCGTGAAAATGTTCGTCCGGCTTGACCGGAGCGTCCTGTGGGCCGGTCTGAAACGCCTGACCACTGGTTTTGCCTTGACGGCGCTCTGCGAAATAACTGCGTTCGTCTACCGGGAGAGAGTCGTGGCCGGCCGAGGTTTCCGGGATCTCGCTCTCCCGGCCTTCGTCGTTCAGGCCCTGCTGATCCAGACCTGGTCGACGGCGTGATGTCATGCGGGCAAGCCGGGGCGGTCCAGCCCGGCAGGCGAGAGCGTGAATATCTCGCAACCGGTTTCGGTGACACCGATTGTATGCTCGTACTGTGCGGTCAGCGACCGGTCCCGCGTCACCGCGGTCCAGCCGTCGGAGAGCACTTTGACATGCGGGCGGCCGAGATTGATCATCGGCTCGATGGTGAAGATCATGCCGGGGCGCATTTCCGGACCTTCTTCGGCGCGGCCGTAGTGCAGAACGTTGGGCGCGTCATGAAACAGTTTGCCAACGCCGTGGCCGCAGAAGTCGCGGACCACTGAACAGCGTTCGGCTTCCGCATATTTCTGGATGGCTTCCCCGATGGCGCCGGTCCGGGCGCCGGGCTTGACCGCTTCTATGCCAAGCATGAGGGTCTTGTGGGTGATTTCAAGCAAGCGCTCGGCCGCGCGCTTGATTTCGCCAATCGGATACATCCGGCTTGAATCGCCGTGCCAGCCATCCAGCACATAAGTGACATCGATATTGACGATCTCGCCTTCGCGCAACGGCTTGTCATTGGGAATCCCGTGACAGACGACGTGATTGATCGAGGTGCAGCAGGATTTTGTGTAGCCGCGATAGTTCAAGGTGGCGGGCAGGGCGCCATGGTCCATGCCGAATTCAAAGACGAAACGATCGATCTCGTTGGTGGTGACGCCGGGAACGGCGCGGGTGACCAGTTCATCAAGGCACCGGGCGGTGATCTGGCTCGCCTTGCGCATGCCTTCAAAGCCTTCCGCGCCGTAAAGCCGAATCTGGCCTGTGTTCTTCATCGGTGCAGTTGCGGCGTCAATATAGGTAACCATGGCAGGCTCGCTTTGTCACATCCCGGCCAGTTTGGCCGGCTTCATTTCATGATACGCTGTTTAGGCGGGTTTCCTCAACGGGTACCATTGTTTCAGCACGTATTTGTTCAGGGGTGATGTCGCATCGTATGGCACAAGCTTCAACCCCGCGGCTCATTGCGCGATCAAAGGCGGACGCATAGGCCGGATCGAGTTCGCGGCACAGCCTCAGTCTGTCCACGTCGCCACGCTGAATTAGATAGACCATGATTGCGCGGTGTCCAGCCTCGACCATGTCTCCCAATTCTTCAAGATGTTTGGCGCCGCGGGTGGTGACACTGTCGGGAAATTCCGCGAGTCCTTCATGGCGGCGAAAATGAACATTCTTCACCTCGACATAAGCCAGGCCCTTTTCAGGATCTTGCAGAAGAATGTCGATGCGGGAGTTGACGCCGTATTTCTGTTCACGCTTGCGCTCGGCATAGGTGCCGAGCGAGCCGATCAAACCCTCTTCGATGGCGTCTTCGACCAGCCGGTTGGGGCGTCCGGTGTTGATCCCGACCAGCGTGTTGTCTGCTTGCACCAGTTCCAGCGCGTGAGGATATTTGCGGGTGCCGCCGGAATGTCGGGTGAGATAGCATCTTGAGCCAGGCGTGGTCAGGCCGCGCATTGAACCGGTATTGGGGCAGGATCCAGTGATCAGTTCTCCGCTTTCGAGTTCTGCATCGAATAGGAACCGCTTGTAGCGGCGGATAAGTGTGGCGGGGACAAGAGGCGGATCAAAGAGCATGGAACGGGCGCATAACAGGCATTGTGCCTGCCTGCAAACAGTGCTGCGGAGTCCGGGCGTCAGACATCATTAGGCATGGTCGAGCGTTTCACACCCGAACGCGGACATAGGATCCGGGTGCCGCTTCGATGGCTTTGAGTTTTTTGCCGCCAGGCTTGCGTGCGGGGACCTCTTCGCTCGAGGCGGCGCGGATCCAGGCGTCCCAATGCGGCCACCACGATCCTGGTGTTTCCTTCGCGCCAGCCACCCAATCGTCAAATTCGGCATTGTTGGGACCATCGGACCAGAATTGGTACTTGCCCGCTGCAGGCGGATTGACCACGCCTGCAATATGGCCGGACCCGGCCATGACGTAGGTGACGTCTCCACCAAACAGCTTGCCACCGATATAAGCCGACCGGGCAGGGGCGATATGGTCCTCTTTCGCCGCGAGATTGTAGACCGGTATCTTGATATCGCCGAGTTTGAGGGTCTTGCCGGCAAGCTTCAGCTTACCTTGAGACAAATTGTTTTCGAGGTAACAATTGCGCAGATAGTAGGAGTGGTTGGCCGCCGGCATCCGGGTTGCGTCGGAATTCCAGTACAGCAGGTCGAAGGGCATGGGATCCTTGCCCTTGAGATAATTGTTGACCACATAGGGCCAGATCAGGTCCGAGGCGCGCAGCATGTTGAACGCCGTGGCCATTTTCGAGCCGTCGAGATAGCCGTTCTTTTCCATGGCGTTTTCGATCGAGGTAATCTGCGCCTCGTCGACAAACACCTTGAGGTCGCCGGCATAGGTGAAGTCCGTTTGCGTGGTGAAAAAGGTGGCCGTGGCTATGCGGGTGTCTTTCTCCTGGGCGTGCAGCGCCAGTGTTGCCGCCAGTAGCGTTCCGCCGACGCAATAGCCGATCGCATTGACCTCGCGTTCGCCGGTCGATTTTTCAATGGTGTCCAGAGCAAAGGATATGCCCTCACGGGAATAGGATTCCCAGTCTTTCCCGGCGTGGCGCTGATCCGGATTGACCCAGGAAATCACAAACACCGTATGGCCCTGTTCAACAGCCCATTTGATAAAGGATTTCTTCGGATTGAGATCGAGAATGTAGAATTTGTTGATCCATGGCGGGACGATCAGCAATTGCCGTTTGAGGACGGTTTCAGTCGCCGGGTCGTATTGGATGATCTGACAGATGTCGTTCTGGGCGATAACCTTGCCGGGCGAAACCGCAATGTTCTCCCCAACCTTGAACTTGGATGCGTCGGACTGCCGCAATCTCAGTTCGCCCTTTCCGGCAGTGATGTCCTCGGCAAGCATCTGCATGCCCTTGACCAGGTTCTCACCGTTGGAGGCGACCGTCTCCTTGTAGAGCTCAGGATTGGTGGCAAGGAAATTGGCTGGCGACAGGGCGCTGGTAATCTGGCGTACGTAGAAGGCCGCCTTGTGCCGGGTGTGCTCATCCAGCCCTTCGCTCTCTTCGACAAGCTTGTTGGCCCAGTCTGAGGTGATGAAATAGGCGTTTTTCATGAATTCGAAGAACGGATTGTTTTCCCAGTCCGGATCGCTGAAGCGCTTGTCTTTTGTCTTGGTCCGGGGCGCAGCCTCATCGCTGGACATGCGGTTGATTGATTCGCTCCACATGCCGAAATAGCTGCTCAGAAGCGATGTCTGGGCTTCGATGGCGCGTTTCGGATCGGATAGCCAGTACTCGCCAACCTTGGAAAATGTCTTGACCATATCGGTCATCGGTTCGGAGACAGTGTCGACGACTTCGCCTTTTTCACGCGGTTCAAGCCAGGCGGACGCGGCTTTGCCAAGCTCCTCAAGCATGCGCGCAACATTTTGGGCAAAGGCTTCGGGATTCTTGACGACGTAGGCCTCAGCGGATGTCGCGCCGCTTTCTGCCTGCTCGCTTCCGGCTGCTGTTTTCCCCTTGTCCACCATGGTGGCGCCTCCTCATTATGTTCCCGAGCTTGCCTCCGGCCCGTCTTCTGCCTTAAATCGGCTTACTTGCTTTGCTTGACTGCCATTACTGGCACTAGCCATTCTTGATAGGGATTTTTTTTGTCCATGTCATGGCCACCATTTGGTGGAGACCGGAATATTTGTGATTATGACATCAATTGTTCGCCCCATGTTTGCCGTTCTTGTTTGTCTCGTGGTTGCGGCATGCCAGTCGGCGTCGCTGCAGGACGCGGCCCCGACGGCTGTTCCAGTTGCGCGTCCTGACAACGGCGCGCCGGAAACAACTGCTTTGGAGAGCAACAAGGTTCCGGTTCCGGCAGACGCCCCGTCACAGGTTATACGGCGCAATCCCGGAGTGGTTTCAGTTGTGCCAATCGAGCAGACCGCACCGGTCGAGAGCAAGGAATTTGTTGCATCCGGCGCCAGCAGGTCCGGCCAGTTTCCGACCTTCGGCAAACAGCTGAAAGCTGCAAATGCACAATTCTCGGATGAGGATAAACTGGCAGCGGAAGCGGAGATGGCCGAGCTGCTGCGAAACCGGGCTTCGACGCCGAACGCGCGTGCGCGATACGAGGCGCGGCTCAAGCAGTTACGTGACATTGCGGCCAATCATGGCAGTGACATGCAACAGGAAATCGAGAATTAGATCTTGCGTTCGGCCTGGTTTGGCCGCACATCCGTACATTCCGATCATCTAAACCCAGCCCATAACTCCGGGGAATTCCATGGAAGAATTTCACAAAGTCCGCCGACTTCCACCTTATGTGTTCGAGCAGGTAAACCGGCTCAAGGCGTCGGCGCGGGCCGGGGGCGCCGATATCATCGATTTGGGAATGGGCAATCCTGACCTTCCGACGCCTGCCGCAATCGTCGACAAGCTCTGTGAGGCGGTGAGAGATCCGCGGACCCACCGCTATTCCACATCGCGCGGTATTCCGGGGCTCCGCCGTGCTCAGGCTGCCTATTACCAGAGACGTTTCGGGGTGAAGCTCAATCCCGACACCCAGGTTGTGGCCACACTGGGCTCGAAGGAAGGCTTCGCCAACATGGCGCAGGCGATCACCGCGCCGGGCGATGTGATCCTGTGCCCCAATCCGACCTATCCGATCCACGCCTTCGGCTTCATCATGTCAGGCGGCGTCATTCGTTCGCTCGATGTTGTGCCCGATGACAGTTTCTTTGCCGCGCTTGAACGCTCGGTGCGGCATTCGATACCGAAGCCGCTGGCGCTGATCCTGAATTATCCATCCAACCCGACAAGCTATGTGGCGACGCTTGATTTTTACAAGGATGTCGTGGCCTTCGCCAAGAAGCACGACATTCTCATCCTGTCGGATCTGGCCTACTCGGAAATCTATTTCGACGACACGCCACCGCCTTCCGTTCTGGAAGTCCCCGGTGCGATCGACATCTGCGTCGAATTCACATCGATGTCCAAGACATACTCCATGCCGGGCTGGCGGATGGGATTTGCTGTCGGCAATGAACGGCTCATTTCCGCGCTGACCCGGGTCAAATCCTACCTGGATTATGGCGCGTTCACACCGATCCAGGTGGCGGCGACAGCCGCACTCAACGGCGACGGTTCCGACATCGCAGAGGTGCGCTCGATCTACAAACGCCGCCGTGATGTGCTGGTTGACAGTTTTGGCAAGGCTGGCTGGGATGTGCCTCCGCCGGCAGCAACGATGTTTGCCTGGGCGCCGATCCCCGAGCAATTCAAGCATCTTGGCTCGCTGGAATTCTCCAAGCTCCTGGTGGAGAAGGCAGATGTGGCTGTTGCACCCGGTATCGGGTTTGGCGAGCACGGCGACGAACATGTGCGGATTGCGCTGGTCGAGAACGAGCACAGGATCCGGCAGGCCGCCCGCAACATCAAGCGCTTCTTTTCGACCGCGACCAATGGCGGCGCCGACAATGTGGTTTCATTGACCTCACGGCGTTGACCGTCCGGCCCCTCGACGGTAAACCCGCGTGGAAATTCAACGTTCCGCATTTTCTTTGCGGGCGATTCCATACAGGTGGACTTTTGATATGACTGATGCCCTGAAGATCGGCATTGCAGGCCTTGGTACTGTCGGTGCGGCATTGTTCCAGATCATCACCAGCCGGCACAATCTGCTTGCTGACATATGCGGCCGCGAAATTGTGGTTACTGCGGTGTGCGCGCGTGACCGCAGCCGGGATCGCGGCCTCAACCTTGACGGTGTTGTCTGGTTCGATGATCCGGTGGTTATGGCGCGGGAAGCTGATATCGATGTCTTTGTTGAGCTGATTGGTGGCGAAGGCGACCCGGCGCTCGCATCTGCGACTACGGCGCTGACTGCCGGCCGTCACTTCGTGACTGCCAACAAGGCAATGCTTGCCCGGCACGGTGTTCAGCTGGCAAGGCTTGCCGAGGCCAACGGGGTGCTGTTGAATTTCGAAGCAGCCGTTGCCGGTGGAATTCCGGTGATCAAGGCCATGCGGGAATCGCTGACCGGCAATTCGGTCACCCGGATCTATGGCATCCTGAATGGCACCTGCAACTATATCCTGACCCGGATGGAACGGGACAATATGGGGTTTGCGGAATGTCTCGCGGAAGCACAGCGGCTTGGTTACGCCGAAGCCGATCCGGCCTTTGATATCGAAGGCAATGACACCGCCCACAAATTGTCGATCCTCACCAGCCTGGCCTTCGGGACAGAGATCGCTGCTGACGACGTCTATATCGAGGGGATCACCAATATTTCCATCGACGACATCCATGCCGCCGATGAGTTGGGCTACCGCATCAAGCTGCTTGGGGTATCCCAACGCACGGCAACCGGCATCGAGCAACGCGTGCATCCGACGATGGTGCCGAAGGGCTCGATGATTGCCCAGGTGGACGGCGTGACCAACGCCGTGACGATCGAAGCGGATATTCTGGGCGAGTTGATGCTGTCCGGCCCTGGTGCCGGTGGCGACGCCACCGCGTCAGCTGTTCTGGGTGATATTGCCGACATAGCCAAAAGCAGGCCGGGCCATCAGCATGCACCGGCGCTGGGCCGGCCCGCGGACAAACTGGAACCCTACACCCAGGCACAGATCCAGAGCCATGAAGGGGGATACTTCATCTCACTCAAGGTTGATGACCGGGCAGGTGTCTTTGCCTCTATCGCCTCATCCATGGCGGACAACGACATTTCGCTTGAATCGATTGTCCAGCGCGCACGGCCTGCGGGTTCGGAAGCCGGGCCGCAAACCGTGATTCTGGTCACCCATGCGACAACGGAATCAAGAGTCCGGGCTGCGGTCGATGCGATCAAGAGCGAGGGCTACCTTGCGGGCGAGCCTCAAGTGATCCGTATCGAGCGAACTCGCGACAACTGATCGTCAGGGACCCCGGCGTGATGTCATCGGGGCCCCGGGAACTTTTCCGCCGCCTAATCGATTTAGTTGGCGATCATCTCAAAATCTTGAATAAACACAGGTTTTAATTCGGTTTTCACATTGCCTTGCTGGGTTTGATCGCTGTAAGAGCGGCCATCTTATATACCCTGGAGGACAGTAGACCATGACTGCAAAACCGACAGAAGCCAGTGGTCTGGACCGGATACTCACACTCGAAATCGCCCGTGTGACCGAACGTGCCGCGGTGGCTGCTGCACGGCTGCGCGGTCGTGGCGACGAGATGGCCGCCGATCAGGTGGCTGTCGACGCTATGCGCCAGGAGCTCAACCGGTTACCGATTGACGGTACGGTGGTGATCGGCGAAGGCGAACGTGATGAGGCGCCGATGCTTTATATCGGTGAGGAAGTCGGTACTCGCGACGGCGCCCAGGTCGATATCGCGCTTGACCCGCTGGAAGGCACGACCATCTGCGCCAAGAACCTGCCGAATTCGCTGGCGGTGATCGCAATCGCGGAAAAGGGCAGCCTGCTCTACGCGCCAGACGTCTATATGGAAAAGATCGCGATCGGCCCGGGCTATCCAGCCAACACGGTCTCTCTCGATGCGACCGCGACAGAGAACATTCACGCCGTGGCCCGCGCCAAGGGCGTGCCGGTCGGACAGGTGACGGCCTGTATACTGGACAGGCCACGCCATGCGCGGATGATCGAGGAGGTTCGTGCCACGGGAGCTGCGATCCGGTTGATCGGCGACGGCGATGTGGCTGGCGTCATTCATACCACCGATCCCGACGAGACCGGCATCGATATCTATCTCGGCATTGGCGGTGCCCCCGAAGGTGTCCTGGCTGCTGCGGCCCTGCGCTGCATCGGCGGCCAGATGCAGGGGCGGTTGCAGCTCAACACCGAGGAAAAGGTGGTGCGCGCCGCCAAGATGGGGATCTCCGATCCCAACAAGATCTACACGATGGAAGAAATGGCGAGCGGCGATGTGCTGTTTGCCGCGACCGGCGTGACTGACGGCAATATGCTGCAGGGTGTGCGTTTCACCCGCGATGCCATCATCACCCATACCATCGTGATGCGCTCATCCTCCAAGACCGTGCGTGAGATCAAGGCACGGCATCAGGATCTCGCCAAATTCGACTAGGCTGCCGGCCTCCTGGGCTTGCCGAAGTAAAACTCTTTCAGCCTCGTCTTCCAAGGGATGCCGGGGCTGTTTTTATGGTGCCTCCGGCATCCCGGAATTCAGCTGCGCTTTGCCGCAGCTGACGGATTGCGTTATGAGCCTCTCTCAGGCGCACCCGTTGTGGCATGGCGCTTGAAGCAGGTTGGTTTCCGCATGACAGTCAACAGCGCAGCAGATCGGGCATTTCTTGGGGTGGAGCAGTCGCTGTCCGACCAGAAATGGATCGCGCGGCTGGATATGGCGGGCGAGAACAAGGCGATTTCAATCGCGCAGATGACCGGACTCCCCGATGTCATTGCCCGGGTGCTGGCCGGGCGTGACGTTGCCATTGGTGACGCCCAGGCGTTTCTTGATCCGACCATCAAATCGCTGATGCCCGACCCGTCGAAACTGACGGATTGCGACAAGGCTGCAGCGCGGATTGCGCTGGCAATTTCGCGCGGCGAACGGGTTGCGATCTTCGGAGACTACGATGTCGATGGTGCTGCATCCTCGGCTCTGATGCAGCGCTTCCTTCGCCATTTCGGGGTCGTCAGCGAGATCTACATTCCTGACCGTATTTTCGAGGGCTACGGACCCAATCCGACAGCCATCGGCGAGCTGGTTGATCGCGGCGCCAAGCTGATCATTACGGTGGATTGCGGATCGACGAGCCACGAATCGCTGGAGGAGGCTGCACGGCGCGGTGTGGACGTCGTGGTGATCGATCATCACCAGGTGGGAGATGAACTGCCCGTGGCGCAGGCTCTGGTCAATCCGAATCGTGAGGACGATCTGTCCGGGCTCGGGCATTTGTGCGCCTGTGGCGTGGTGTTCATGGTTCTTGCCGGAACTTTGCGGCTGTTGCGTCAGAAGGGTGAGGCGCGGGCCTCGGCATTCGATCTACTCGCTTGCCTGGATCTGGTGGCATTGGCGACCGTATGCGACGTGGTGCCGCTCAAGGGGCTCAACCGGGCCTTCGTGGTCAAGGGGCTGCTGGCGGCACGCAGCATGGGCAATGTCGGTCTGGCAGCCATTGCCCAGCGCGCCGGCGTCAATGGCCCGGTGACGCCGTACCATCTCGGATTTCTGATCGGTCCGCGGATCAATGCCGGAGGGCGGATCGGCGACGCAGCCCTTGGCAGCCGCCTGCTGACACTCGAAGACAAGGATGAGGCCGCAGCCATCGCCGAAAGGCTGGAGGAGCTCAACCGGGAACGTCAGGCAATCGAAGCCGCCATGCTGGCTGAAGCTGACGCGGAAGCGGCCATCGAGATGGCCAGTGGCGATGGCCCGGCCGTCATCGTCACAGAGCGGAAAGGCTGGCATCCGGGCGTTGTCGGCCTTCTGGCCTCACGGCTGAAGGAACGCTACAGGCGGCCTGCCTTCGCGATTGCATTTGACGGCAATGGCAAGGGCACCGGATCCGGCCGTTCCATACCGGGCGTCGACATCGGCCGGCTGGTGCGCAGGGCAGTGGAGGAGGGGCTGCTTGTCAAGGGCGGCGGTCACGCCATGGCAGCCGGTCTGACGGTCGAGCAAAGCCGTCTTGGCGCTCTCAGGGCGTTTTTCGAAGACAATGCCGCGGAGGCGGTGGCGGGATTGACGATGTCGCACCGCCTGAAAATTGACGGCGCCATCTCGGCATCGGGCGCGACGCTGGATCTGGTCGACATGATCGAAAGAGCCGGTCCCTATGGTGCGGGGCATCCGCAGCCGGTATTTGCTGTGCCCGGCCATACGCTCAAGGATGCGCGGGTCGTCGGGCAGAATCACATCAAGCTGTCGTTTGCCGGCCCCGATGGCGGGAGGCTCAATGGGATTGCGTTCCGTGCCGCTGACACCGAGATGGGAGCAGCCTTGCTTGGCGGACGCGGGATGGCATTCCACATCGCCGGGTCGTTGTCAGCGGATTACTGGCAAGGTGTGAGGCGGGTTCAAATCCGTGTCATGGACGCGGCCGTGGCGCGTTAGGCAAGAGCGAGCAGGATCTTCTGATCTTTGCGTCCTATTGCCGGGTTCAGCTCGAATCCAGTGGGAATCTGAAGCCGGATCAGCCGGGATTCCAGACCGCTCATATCATTCCAAATTGCGGACAGACGGCAAGGTGCATAGCCCGCGCAAACATGATGAAATATATGAGGGAACCAAGCGAAGTGCTTGAAAACAGTGGTACGCCCTAGGGGAGTCGAACCCCTCTTTCCAGAATGAAAATCTGGCGTCCTAACCGATAGACGAAGGGCGCGTAACACTGTGGGCGTCTTATAGTCAGACCATTTTAGGACCGCAAGCGCATAATTGGGTTTTGAGAGAAAAAAATGACATCCAAATGAAGTTTTTATTTTGCCGTGAAAGTGGCCGTTCGGAACCACGTGTCAGGCGGGGAAAACCGGGCTCAATTCACTTGCGACGACGGCAGCGCCAGTTCCAGTCACGGGAGTTGCCGATGTCGATGTGAACTGATTCCGTGTGGCAGTAGGTGCCAACACCACCACGTCCTGGCATGGAGCGCAGATATTTGGCCAGTTGCCATTTGGAAACGCCTTCGATCTGGATATCCGCGGCTTCACAGGACGTATGACGCGAGCCGGAGGCGCCGCCGACGCGCCGGTTGTGCTTCGGGCTCCGGTATCCGGAGGTAACCATGACAGACCGGCCATAATGGCGTTCGATTGCCTTGAGCGTGCGTACAAGCTGCGGCTTGAAGCAGTCGACCTCAACCCTGTCTGTCTGCAAATGCAGGCCATTGGGGGCGAGACGTGCGAGACCGGCAGCCGACGCCAGTTGAATCTGGCCTGAATCGGACTGGCGCGGTGCACCGCCCGAATCGTTGTCAAAGATTGATGCCAGCTTGACTCCGGGAAGCGCATCGCCTCCGGCTGAAGCCACTGTGACCGGAGCGGCTTTCTTCGACACGATGCGCTTGCTCGTTCCGGCCGGCGCTTTCTTTTCGGATGGCTTTGGCGAAGCGAACATGCGCGCGAAGATCGACTTCTTCTTTGGCGGCGCAACGACAGCCAGTTCCTGAACCTGCGGCTGCGGGTCTGCCGAGACCTGATCGGTGTTGACCGGCGTCACGTCTGCAGAAGCTGTCTGGGGCAGGGGAGCCGGATCCTGAGGTGCGCTGCTCTCCTGCAGGGCGATATTGGCCGGCGCAGAAGGTGTGGGCGAGCCATAGAGATTGGCAACCGACTGGGTTGGCTGGCTCTGGGTGATGCCACGATTGAGCGCATCAACGGATGTATCTGCCATGACCACCGACTGGCCCGCGGCGGGGCCGGTCTGCTGCGCAACGGCTGGCATCCGCGATGCAGCATCAGAAGCATTGGGAGAAGGAACCGGAACCGGAGCTCCAGCTGCCATTTCACCTGCTGCCTGGGTGTCGTTGTACATGGCCGCGGATTGATCCGCGCTGACGATACCGTCAAACATTTCGGGAGTGCCGGGCGCAAAGCCCTGGCTAGCAAGCATCGAGGGGTCAGCAGATGACACGCAGCCGCTTAGAATTGCCGCCGCACCCGTCAGAAGCAACGACCGAGTGGCATTGCGCCTGATGCAAGCTTTGTAACCGCCTATCTGCAAACTCTGGAGCCCCCGGTATCTTGCATTGGCAGACCCGAAGGTCTTGTGAAATATGCCTACTCATTTGTGGCGTTTTTGTAAACGGTTGAACAAGGCAAACGAAAACGGCACTTGCACACTAGCGCCAAAGCTCATGCGATGCGTCGCAAATGCGGCGAAAGCATGACCCTATTCATCAACTTAGCCAGTCTCGATTGCGCGAGCCTTGCGTCACGCGGGCCTGGCACGGATTTCGTCCAGGCCCGCCTGTGGCTGGTTACCAGGTCCCGGTGTTCTTCATCGACAACCAGGGCTCGACCGGCTCAAGCGCTTCACCCTTTTGAAGCAGCTCGATGGAGATGCCGTCGGGTGACCGTATGAAGGCCATGCGGCCTTCGCGTGGCGGCCGGTTTATGGTCACGCCCTTGTCCTGCAGCGACTGGCAGAGATCGTGGATATTGTCGACCTCGTAGGCAAGGTGCCCGAAATTGCGGCCGCCATCATAGTCCTGCGGATCCCAGTTGTAGGTCAGTTCGAGCAGCGGCGCCTGGTCAGCCAGGCCCCGCTCCTTGTCCTCGGGAGCTGCGAGAAAAATCAGCGTGAACCGGCCTGCTTCGCTTTCGTGACGGCGGATTTCCACAAGTCCCATTTTGTTGCAGTAGAAGTCGAGCGAGGCTTCGACATCGGTTACGCGGACCATTGTGTGCAGATAACGCATTGGCATTCCCCTATGATTCCTGATTGTGCGAAACATAGGCAGATTTGTCTTCCAGGCAACGGCGATACGATAGAAGGGGATGAATGAACAAGTTTTCTTGCAGGGCTTGCGCTGCCCTCGCAATACAATGTTAATGTTTTAATCAAGAATCACTTCATTTGCTTGTGGCGCGTATTGGAGAGGCATCCGGATGGGGGAAAGGTCCTCAGAAAAAGACCAGGTTGGTGCGGAAGCACTTGGTGATCCTGTTGATCTCATCGAGATCACTGGAGTCATAAAGTGGTTTGACGTGGCAAAGGGGTTTGGCTTCATAATACCCGACAACGGCATGGAAGATGTACTTCTTCATGTGACATGCTTGAGGCGTGACGGTTATCAGACCGTGCTGGAAGGAACCCGGGTGGTTTGCGAGATCCAGAAACGGGAACGGGGGTACCAGACCTTCCGTATTCTCTCCATGGACACCTCGACTGCAGTTCATCCTTCGCAGTTGCCTCCGGTTCGCACACATGTACAGGTCAAGCCGTCGAGCGGCCTGGAGCGGGCAATCGTCAAGTGGTTCAACCGCACCAAGGGATTTGGCTTTCTGACCCGTGGCGACGGGACCGAAGACATCTTCATTCATATGGAGACGTTGCGGCGCTATGGCCTAGCCGAATTGCGCCCCGGACAAGTCGTGCTTGTGCGGTTTGGGGATGGCGACAAGGGCCTGATGGCGGCGGAAATCCATCCCGATATCGATTCTCCGATTCCGAACTCCCACTGACCGGGCCATGCGCACCTTCAAGCAAGTTGCACTGTTCTTTCTCTCAATTCTGATTATTGCCATGCCGGTATCGTCCGTGGCAGCCGAGCTTCCGACAGATGCGGAACGGCTGGTCATCGAGACCGGTGCCGGGCCCGTGGCCTTTACGGTCGAGCTGGCTCTGAGTGCCGCAGATCGCGCCAGCGGCTTGATGAACAGAAAGAGCATGGCGGCGGATCACGGCATGCTGTTCAAATTCGAACAGAGCCGCCAGGTGCTGATGTGGATGAAGAACACACCATTGCCACTCGATATGCTGTTTATCGATGAAGCCGGCGCGATTATCCGAATCGCCAAAGAGACAACGCCATTTTCCGAAGCGATTATTCCGTCGGGCGGGCCGGTTCGGTATGTGCTGGAATTGAATGCTGGAACGGCGGATAGGCGCGGAATTTCGGCGGGCGATATGGCGCACCATCGGGTGATCGGGAAATGATTTGCCGGGAAATTTGATTTAGTGTCGATTTGGTGTTGCGGGGCATAGCGTTACCGAGTATCAGGATCACGCCTTAGGCATCGGAGCGTAGCGCAGCCTGGTAGCGCATCTGGTTTGGGACCAGAGGGTCGGGAGTTCGAATCTCTCCGCTCCGACCATTTTTTCAAACGTCCTTCATCAGGACGTCATAGAGCAGGGCGCCATGATCCGCCTTTTGGGGCGAATGCCGCCATAAAGAGGGATTGGGACATGACTGCGAAAATCTACCGTCCCGCAAAGACCGCGATGCAATCCGGCAAGGCCAAGTGCCAGGACTGGGTTTTGGAATTCGAACAGGAAAAGCCCCGCAGCATCGACCCGATGATGGGCTACACATCCTCGTCTGATATGAAAAGCCAGATCCGCATGACATTCGAGACGCGTGACGCGGCTGTGGCCTTTGCCACACGCAATGGACTTGCCTACCGGGTTTCCGAACCGCAGGAGGCCAAGCGCCGCCGCGTGGTCTATTCAGACAATTTCCGTTTCGACCGCCGCCAGCCCTGGACCCACTGATCGTATTCGCGCTTTGCCTGCGGGCAAAACGCCGCCGGCCCCTTAGCTCAGCTGGATAGAGCACCGGCCTTCTAAGCCGACGGTCGCAGGTTCGAATCCTGCAGGGGTCGCCATTTTCTTCAAGGCCGACGACATGTGTAGAATCCTGGCATGGTTGCTGAGCGGGCAGGCCGTGTGTTGTCAGGCAAGCATTCGAGAGGGTGTTTGCTTTCCCGGCTGTAACCGGGCCTGATGCTTTGGCGCGCGCATGGCCTCCGCTGCAATTCTGACATTTTCCCGGGCTCTCTTGGCGACCGCGGCGGAAGACCTGTCAAATATTATAACAACAACCGGCACTCGCGGCATTTTCAGTTTTGCTGAAATACCCTATAAGGGGTCTGCATGGCACAGGTGTGCTGTGAATAATTGGAAGCCTTAAACAGACGTTGATTTGAAAGTGACGCTATGCTGGTGACGGAAACCGTTTTACATCTTGGTCCTGAACTGGACCGTGCGGTCAATCGAATGGATTTTTTTCGTTTATTCAAATCCCTGACCGGCAGCCATGGGTTTTCTTATTTCGGAATCACTGAAATATTGGGAGAGGAACAAGGAATTGATCTGCAGCATGTTCATGCCCTGCATAATTTCCCGGTTTCCTGGTTCGATGATCCCAAGCAGCATGTGATTGGCAAGACGGATCCGATCTTTGCGCACCTTCATCAGTCTTGCGCGCCATGTCTGATGGATATCGACCAGCATCCATCCGGGGTCTTGAAATCGGGCGGATGCGGCTCGGCAGTTGTTGTACCCCTGCAGGCGGCCACCGGTAAACGACATGGCCTGATCATGGTTGGCGATGTGCCGGGTTTGAACCATCAAACCCTCGCGCTGATTGCGCTTGATGCATCGCTGATTTTTCAGCGGTATTTCGAGGTTATATTGTCTCTCGATTCCATCAGCGGGCTCAGCGACCGCGAAATCCAGATTGTACGGTGGACCTCCGAAGGAAAAACATCGGCGGAGATTGCCATTATCCTCGGATTGTCAGAACACACGGTCAATTCATATATCGCGGCGGTTTTGCGCAAGTTGCACGTTGTCAACCGGGCACAGATGGTGGCCTCGGCGATACGCAGCGGCTTGATAACATAAATGTGCGGGAGGCCATCCATGACCCCAGAACAAGACGACAGGCTGCTGCGTGTGTTGTTGGTTGATGACGATCCGGCCGAACATGTGCTGTTGAAGCGAAAACTGGAAACGGCCAAGGACGTAAGCATCGAACTGGACTATGTCGGCGATATCGGCGGAGCTGTCGAGAGCGTCAAGTCTGGCGGGATCGACATGATATTTCTGGACAATCGACTGGTGCCGAACAATGATTTTCGCGAAACCGCACCACAGTTGCGTAATGCCGGTTTCATCGGACCGATCGGAATTATTTCCTCGGATATCAGCGGTCAGTATTTTGAGCAGTTCAGGGACTATGGTGTCGATTTCAGAATTGGCAAGGACGAGATCGACGGTGCTGCGATCAGCTTTATTATTGCTGAATATACGCGCGAACAGCTGTCGGAGACCTGTTCAGAAGATTACCTGTGAGGTCGCTTCGAGCGTCCAGTCTGGTGCGCGACTAGCATGAGCTTTCCGGTGGCACCCGAGAGGCTTTTGGAAGCGTTGTATGAAACGCTGCCGGATCCGGTGTTCATCATCAATGCGGACCGGAGAATCGTCGCCTCGAATGCGGCTGCGTCGAAGGTGTTCGGGTATTCGGCGCAAGAGTTGCTGGGGATGGGGCCGGAGCAGTTTTATGCATCGGCGGCAGATATCCGTGAAGTCGGGGAGGCATTTTTCCCCCTTGGCAAGGAAACCGCGCGGCTTCATCGCCGGTCTGATTTCCTGCGAAGAGACGGCTCGGTGATTCCGGTTGAGCTAACTGTCAACAAGATACGGGATGCGGATGGCACGGCGGTTGCCCTCGTCGTCATCCTTCGAGACCTGACCGAGGCGGTGGCGTCGCAGGAACAGCGGCTCCGCGCGGAATCGATCCTCAATACAGCCCTGGATGCGATTTCAGAGAGTTTTGTCGTCTTTGATGACCAAGACCGCCTGTTGCTGTTCAACAACTCTTACCGGAGAGTTTACGCCAAATCGGAACCGGCCCTGCAGGTGGGCAATACATTTGAATCCATCGTCCGTTACGGCCTCGAAAACGGTCAGTACCCTGACGCGGGAGAGACGCCGGAAGCGCGTGAAGCCTGGCTCGCGGACAGGCTGAAGAAACACAAAGCACCGGATGGGCCGTTTCTTCAGCGCATCGGGGCGGATCGCTGGCTGCAAATCGAGGAGCGTGTGACGGCAGACAACTATCATGTGGGTGTGAGGACTGATGTCAGTGCGCTGCGGCGCGCAAAATCGGAATCCGAGCGGCTGGGTGCGATCCTCGAGGAGGTGGCACAGGAAGTCTTTCTGCTCAGGCTAAGAGACCGAAAGTTTATTTATGCGAACAAAGCCGCCTGCGACAACCTGCAATACAGTCTTGAAGAACTGCGGGAGATGGAACCGGAACTAATCAGTGATGACCCGGAGTCTCAGAATTTGGCCGAAAAGTTCGGGCCCATTCTTTCCGGTGAAACCAGGGTCCAGTCCGCCGACACCCGGCACAAGCGCAAGGATGGCACAACATATACCCTGCGGGGGCGGTATGAGCGTTTGGACTTTGATTCGGAGCCGGTGCTGCTTGCTCTCGGTGACGATATCACCGAGCGCCTTGAGATCGAAAAGGCGCTGGCACGCAAGGAGCAAGAGTTCGAGGATCTTGTGCAGAACCTTCCCGATCTCATCACGCGTGCAAATGCCGACACGACACTCACCTATGTCAATGAGAACTATGCGCGCTTCATTGGTCTTGACGTCGATCAGATGATCGGACGGAAATTTATAGAGTTCATACGGGAGAATGACCGGCCGCTTGTACTGGCACATTTAGCTGACCTCACGCCTGAAAGTCCGATGGCGACAAGCGAGCAGACGATGATCAGTCCGAGCGGTGAGCCGTTGTGGTATCTGTGGTCAAATCTGATGGTGTTCAAGAATCGAGAGCCAGTGGAACTGGTATCGGTTGGACGCGATATTACCGAGATCCGGGAAGCCCAGAACAAGATTGCAAAACAGTCGCGTGAGCTTGAGGTGCGCAATGACGCACTGGAACAGTTCAACGGCATCGTCTCACATGATCTTAAAGCGCCGTTGCGTCAGATACGGTTGTTTGCCGATATGATTGCGGAGGATATCAGCGCCGGCAAGACCGAAGATCTGGCGATGTTCTCGGGATATATTTCACAGCGCAGTGAAGCCATGGAGCAAATGACTTCAAACCTGCTTGAATATTCCCAGCTCGCCTATCAGCAGATCAAGCCTCAAGATTTCGAGCTTTCCGAGGCAATGTCGGCTGCGTGGAGCAATCTTGCGGTCAATGTCAAGGAGGCGCAGGCGCAGTTGATCTCCGACGTGGATATTGAAGTGTGCGCCGATTTCGGGCTTGTCATACAGCTGTTCCAGAACCTGTTCGCCAACTCGTTGAAATATCGTCAGCAGGACAGTCCTGCGACCATACGCGTGAGCGCCCGCATTGTTGATACCTGCGTAAAAATCGTCGTTGAAGATGAAGGCATTGGAATCGACGCGGCGCAGTCTGAAAAAATATTTGGCGTTTTTCAGAGGCTTCATGCCGATGAAAAACTGTATTCCGGTTCAGGTATCGGTCTTGCCCTGTGCCGCAGGATTGCAGAAAGCCATGACGGGCGCATTGTCCTCGACCCAAGCTATCAGCGCGGGGCGAGGTTCATTGTGACGCTTCCGTTATCTCCAGCGGAATAGCATGATGTCCAGCTTGCAGGCTTTGTTCAGGCAGCCCTTGCAGCGTTGAGGCCGCGTTCAATGTCGGCCATCAAATCCTCCACATCCTCCAAGCCGATCTGAAGCCGGATGACAGGTCCTTCCTTGGGAGGTATTACGATGGTTCTGTCGGACAGGTTTGCGTGAACGGCAAGGCTTTCATAGCCGCCCCAGGAATAGCCCAGACCGAATATCTCCAGCGCATCAAGGAAGGCATGCGCCTTGGCCTGATGGCGGCTGCTGTCGGCCACATCCAGCACGATCGAAAATATGCCTGAGGAACCGCAGAAATCGCGTTTCCACAAGGCATGGCCGGGGAAGCTTTCCAGTGCGGGATGCAGAACCCTGGCTACTCCTGCCACACCTTCCAGTGCGTGTGCTATTGCCAGCGTGCTCTGCTGATGGCGATCCAGCCTGACACCCATGGTGCGCAAGCCGCGGAGAGTCATATAGCTGTCGTCAGGGGCCGCACACACACCGAGTGCCGTAAAGGATGCCCACAGCGCCGGCCAGGCCTGCTTGTTGGCCGATACCGTTCCGATCAGGATGTCCGAGTGGCCGGCGGGGTATTTTGTCGCGGCGTGTATGGATATGTCGACACCGTGGTCAAGCGGCTTGAAAAACAGCGGAGTTGCCCAGGTGTTGTCCATCGAAACCAGTGCTCCATGGGCGTGGGCAACTTCGGCGATGGCCGGAATATCCTGCATTTCGAACGTGTTGGAGCCGGGCGCTTCGGTATGGACAAGTTTGGTGTTGGGCCGGATCAGGCTTTCGATGTCCGCCCCGATGGATGGGTGATAATAGCTGGTTTCGATTCCCATACGGGAGAGCATCCCGTCACAGAATTTTCGCGTCGGACCATAAATTGAATCGACTACAAGCAGATGATCGCCGGCGCTGAGTGCGCCGAGGAAGGGAACGGTAATTGCCGCCAGTCCCGAAGGGACCGCAACAGTGCCTTCGGAACCTTCCAGTTCGTTCATGGCTGCATTGAGGGCATCTGTGGTGGGGGTTCCGTAGGTGCCGTAGGTGTATTTCTGGTCACGGGAGACCATGGTCGCGGAATCGGGAAACAGCACGGTCGAGGCATGCACAACTGGCGGATTGACGAAGCCATGAAAACTTTTCGGGTCATGGCCGGAGTGAGTCAGGCGCGTGTTTATTCCTGTCTTTGGAGTCTTGTTTTCGTTGCTCATCGCGATCCGCTTTTCTTCGAATTACATATTGGTACCGTTCAATGAAAAGGGGCTTATCGCGAGTTTCCGATGACCACAAGACGATGAGCCGAAACAGGCCGGGATTCGAAGCGGGACATTCAAGCTTGATTGCAAGGCGCCACTTGAGTGTCGCTATGATTGTGGCTGGCGCTTTCCTGGCATGTCCAATGCGGTTTGTGATGCAATTTGGCTAATTTAACAGTTTTAGGGCGAGGAAGACTTGACCCATGGCGTATTTCGGCATGGTATATCAAAGCGCAAATAGAGATGGATAGAGGGCTGCCGACAAGGCTCCTGTCGTTTTTGCGCCACCCAAAACAGGGCAACAGATAAATAAAGGTTGTATCAAATGAAAAAGAAGATTTTGTCAGCTGTCGTTGGTGTCGCGGCCGTTGCAGGCATGGGAGCCTCTGCTGCTTCCGCCGCAACGCTGGATGACGTCAAGGCAAAGGGTTTCGTCCAGTGCGGCGTTTCCACGGGCCTCGCCGGTTTCTCCGCTCCAAACGATGCAGGCGACTGGTCTGGTATCGATGTCGACCTTTGCCGCGGCGTTGCAGCTGCGGTATTCGGTGACGCAACGGCTGTGAAATTCAGCCCGCTTTCCGCCAAGGAGCGTTTCACCGCACTTCAGTCCGGCGAAATTGACGTGCTGTCGCGCAACACCACCTGGACCATGAGCCGTGACACCCAGCTGGGTCTTAACTTTGCTGGCGTCAACTACTATGACGGCCAGGGCTTCATGGTGCGCAAGTCGCTCGGCGTAAATTCCGCGCTGCAGCTTTCGGGCGCTTCGGTTTGCGTGCAGACCGGCACCACCACCGAGCTGAATCTGACCGACTACTTCAAGGCCAACGACATGACCTACAATCCGGTCGTGTTTGAAAAACTTGAAGAAGTGAACGCAGCTTACGACGCAAACCGTTGCGACGTGTACACGACTGACCAGTCGGGCCTGTATTCGATCCGCCTCGGCCTGTCGGCTCCGGATGAGCACATGGTTCTGCCGGAAGTGATCTCGAAAGAGCCTCTGGGTCCTGTTGTCCGTCAGGGCGACGACCAGTGGTTCTCGATCGTCAAGTGGGTCCACTTTGCGATGATCAACGCGGAAGAAATGGGCGTCACCTCGGCCAATGCCGATGAGATGCTCAACTCCACTGACCCCAACGTCATGCGTCTGCTCGGCAAGGAAGGCACTTTTGGTGACTCCATCGGCGTCAGCAACGACTGGGCTTACAATGTGATCAAGCAGGTCGGCAACTACGGCGAAGTGTTTGAACGCAACGTCGGCGCATCGACCCCGCTTGCAATCGGCCGTGGCGTGAACGCGCTCTGGTCGAAGGGTGGCCTGCAGTACGCACCGCCGCTTCGCTAAGCACTGATACGAGAGCGGGCTTCCAACCGGGAGCCCGCTTTTTCCGGTCACTCCCAAGGTGAACCGAAAAGGCCTGACGCAACGTCGGCAGGTCCAATAATGATCCGGCCAGAAGGTCCGGACAATAGAGTTGGGGACAGATATGGCTCATCAAGCAGGCGCCGCTGCAGGCGCTGATGATTCCGGTCGCGTATCATTGATGTATGATCCAAAGGCGCGCGGCCTATTTTTCCAGGTATTGTTGATCCTCGTTGTGATCTACCTGGTCTATTCCGGCATCACGAATGCCATCGACAACCTTGCTCGCGCGGGGATTGCTTCCGGGCTCGGATTTTTCGGCGAGCGTGCCGGTTTCGATATCGGCCAATCTTTTATTCCCTATACAAATGACAGCACCTATCTGCGGGCGTTTTTCGTTGGTCTGCTGAACACGATGGTGGTGGCCATTATCGGGATATTCTTTGCCACGATGATCGGCTTTGTCGTCGGTCTCGCCAGATTGTCGAAAAACTATCTGGTGCAGAAATTCGCGACCGTTTACGTCGAAACGCTGAGAAATATCCCGCTGCTGCTGCAGCTTCTGTTCTGGTACAAGGCGGTTCTTTCGATCCTGCCATCGCCCAGACAGGTGGGGCTTGAGCCGGGCATGGAGGTTGCCTTCAGCCTGAACAACCGGGGTCTTTACCTGCCGCGTATCGTGCCTGAGGGCGGCGCCGAGTTCATCCTCTTTGCTTTTGTTATCGCCCTGGCCGCCTGGTTCTTCATCGGGCGCTGGGCCAAGAAGCGGCAGATGGCGACGGGGCAGCAGTTTCCGGTTTTCCTGACCGGGCTGGGGCTGGTTATCGGCCTGCCATTGCTGGCTTTCCTGGTCAGCGGCATGCCGCTGGACCTCGAATATGCCAGCCTGCAGGGCTTCAACATGGTTGGGGGCTGGGTCATCCAGCCTGAATTCATGGCACTGTTGCTGGGCCTGTCGCTCTATACGGCCTCGTTCATTGCCGAAATTGTCCGTGCCGGCATTCTCGCCGTGTCTCATGGCCAATCCGAAGCCGCCTATGCGCTGGGTCTGAGGCCCAATCTGACGAGCCGGCTTGTGGTCGTGCCGCAGGCCATGCGGGTGATCATTCCGCCGCTGACAAGTCAGTATCTGAACCTGACCAAGAACTCGTCTCTGGCGGTGGCCATCGGTTATCCGGATCTGGTTTCGATCTTCGGCGGTACGGTATTGAACCAGACAGGGCAGGCGGTCGAAGTGATCTCGATCACAATGCTTGTCTATCTCACCTTGTCACTGCTGACATCCGCATTCATGAACTGGTTTAACTCCAGTGTCGCACTGGTGGAGCGTTAAACGATGGAAACTCTTCCGAATTCAATCGCTTACGTTCGCACCGAGGAAAGTCCGACCATGGCGGCTCCGGTCTCTACCGGCGGCGTAGCGGGATGGCTGAAGGTCAACCTGTTCGCGACGCCGCGCGATACGGTCCTGACCATCCTGACATTCCTGTTTCTGCTCTGGATCGTTCCGCCGATCATCGACTGGGCTTTCATCAGTGCAGTCTGGACCGGCGAAAGCCGCGAAGCCTGTCTTGCTCCCGGAACCGGCGCATGCTGGGCCTTCGTCGAGGCGAAGTTCGGCCAGTTCATCTATGGGCGTTACCCGATTGACGAGCGTTGGCGTGTCAATCTCTCGGGCATTCTGCTGATCATAGGTCTGGTGCCGATCGCCATACCGTCTGTTCCGTACAAGCGCGAGAACGCGCTGTACCTGCTGGTGGTGTTTCCGGTGCTGGCTTTCATCCTGTTGACCGGACAGTTTGGTCTGGAGCCGGTGGAGACACCGCTCTGGGGCGGCCTGCTGGTGACGCTGGTGGTGGCAATCGTCGGTATCGTTGTGTCATTCCCGCTGGGCATCCTGCTGGCGCTGGGCCGGCGGTCGGAAATGCCGATCGTCAAAATGTTCAGCGTCATCTTCATCGAGTTCTGGCGCGGCGTTCCGTTGATCACGGTGCTGTTCATGTCATCGGTGATGTTGCCGCTGTTTCTTCCTGATGGTGTGTCGTTCGACAAGCTGCTCAGGGCGCTGATCGGTGTGGCGCTGTTCTCGTCGGCCTATATGGCCGAGGTGATCCGCGGTGGTCTGCAGGCAATCCCCAAGGGCCAGTATGAAGCCGCAAACGCCATGGCTTTGACCTTCTGGCAGGGCACGCGGCTGGTGATCATGCCGCAGGCGCTCAAGCTGGTCATCCCGGGCATCGTCAACACCTTCATCGGGTTGTTCAAGGACACCAGCCTAGTGCTGATCATTGGTCTGTTCGATCTGCTTGGCATCGTTCAGCAGAACATGAACGACCAGAACTGGATCTCACCCGCAACGCCGGCGACGGGCTTTGTCTTCGCCGCGTTCATCTTCTTCATCTTCTGCTTCAGCATGTCGCGCTACTCCGCTTATATGGAACGGCGTCTCGACACTGGCCACAAACGATAACGAGGGAACAAAAAATGGCTGACAGCAACGCAGCAATTACAGAAGGTACTGGTCCTTCGAAAATGACGGTGTCGGAAACCGATGTGGCGATCGAGCTCATCGGCATGAACAAGTGGTACGGCGAGTTCCACGTTCTGCGTGACATCAATCTCAAGGTGATGCGCGGCGAACGGATCGTCATCGCCGGTCCGTCAGGATCCGGTAAATCCACCATGATCCGCTGCATCAACCGTCTGGAAGAGCACCAGAAGGGTAAGATCATCGTCGATGGGATCGAATTGACCAACGATCTCAAAAAGATCGATGAGGTCCGCCGGGAAGTCGGCATGGTGTTCCAGCACTTCAACCTGTTCCCGCATCTGACGATCCTCGAGAACTGCACCCTGGCTCCGATCTGGGTGCGCAAGATGCCGAAGAAAAAGGCCGAAGAAATCGCCATGCATTATCTGGAACGGGTCAAAATCCCCGAGCAGGCGAACAAGTATCCCGGCCAGTTGTCCGGTGGTCAGCAGCAGCGCGTGGCGATCGCCCGCTCGCTGTGCATGAACCCGCGTATCATGTTGTTTGACGAGCCGACATCGGCGCTTGATCCGGAAATGATCAAGGAAGTTCTCGACACCATGGTGGGTCTCGCGGAGGAAGGCATGACCATGTTGTGCGTGACTCACGAAATGGGCTTTGCACGTCAGGTCGCCAACCGGGTGATCTTCATGGACCAGGGGCAGATCGTCGAGCAGAACGAACCCGGCGAGTTCTTCGACAACCCGCAGCATGAACGGACCAAATTGTTCCTGAGCCAGATCCTGCACTAGGGACCGGGCTTTGGCTTCCGGGTCCGCCCGACGCTGGACCCGGCGATTTCCGGCATTTTGTCTGGGCTTGATCGGGTTGATCGCACTTTCTATCGGCCTCGGAATCCTGATTCCGAGGCCGTTCTTTGCTTCTGCGCCGGTAAAAACTGCTTATGCGGCGGCATCTGTGGACAATCCCCGTCGAACGGTGCTGATCCTGTCCAACGCGATCCATACCGATATCGCGATGCCCGCAACACCGGACGTCGTCGAGCGTTTTTCGTTCCTGGCGGAAAATGGGCTCGATCCGGCCCAATCCGGTGTTGCGAATATCATTGTCGGGTGGGGTGGCCGCAGCTTTTACATTGAAACCCCAACCTGGTCGGCGCTTAAACCCGGTCCGGTATTCAAGGCGTTGACCGTAGACCGGTCGGTGATGCATGTAAGTGTCGCCGGTCCGATTGATCGGCAAAACGCTTCGGTGACCGCGGTCGAGCTCGACGAAGCCTCGTTCCAACGCATGCTGCAGGCACTTCTCGCCGGATTCTTGTTGGATGACGGCGGCAAGCCTGTCGTCGTCGCCGCAGCGAATTACGGAGCCTATGATCTCTTCTTCGAAGCGGAAGGCTGGTTCAATGCCATTGTCGGCTGCAATGTCTGGACGGCTGCGATACTCAGGCAGGCTGGATTGAAGACAGGCTGGTGGACGCCATTGCCGCAGCTGTTGAGCTTGAGCCTTGATCTGCACAACCCGGATCACCGGTTTGGCTACAGCCCCGCAGCGCGATAGCCGTAGAGCCAGTCAAGATCGGCGGCGAGGCTTTCGGGCCGCTTGAGCGCGAGAACAAGATCACGGCCGAGCCGGACAGGCCCGCGGGCATGATAGGCGAATTGATTGAAAGCGCCACGGCTGCGGGCGCGATTGATCCGTGCCCGCCGGCGGGCTTCGAAATGCTGGAGCATCCCGGCCGTATCCGCCGGGTCCCGTGAGAAATCCTCGGCCAGCTCGAAGCCATCCTCGATTGCCATGGCTGCGCCCTGGGCCGCAAAGGGTGTCATGGCGTGAGCGGCGTCACCGATCAACACAGTGCGACCGGAATCGTGCCAGGGGCCGTCGGGCATCTCAAACAGCGGCCACCAGGTCATTGCCGGTGCCTGCCGCAGGATGGAAACCAGCCCCGGGTGCCAGCCGGCGAAGGCATCGAGCAACTCGCGCCGGTCGGTCTTGCCTTCCCGTTGCGCCCATGTCTCGCCCGGATTGGCGCCTCTGGCTATCGCCACGATGTTGATGGTTTTGCCAGGTTCCAGCGGGTAAGCCACCAGATGGGTGTCTGCACCGAGAAATGCGGTGACATTGACCGGGGCGAGAACTTGCCTGGCCTGTTCGGCTGCCACCTTGAACCGCCAAGCAACCTTGCCGGAAAACCGCGGCCGGGATGCTCCGCTGATCAAATCCCTGGCCTGGGACCAGACGCCATCAGCGCCGACGACAAGGTGAGGACGCGGGCAGCCCAGCCGGTCATGCAATGAGGCAATGTCCGGCGAGCTGACTGTCTGGTTGAGATGCAGGCGGCACCGGGAATCGGCGGTAACCGCGTCCAGGAGCAGGGTCTGGAGGTCGGCACGGTGCATCACACCATAAGGTGCGCCCCACCGGTCAGCGGCAAACTTTCCACAGGGAACATGGGTGATCTTTCGGAGTGACCGGCCGGATGCCAGCACGATCTCATGCGGGATGATCATGGTTTCGCGCAGGGCGTCGCCGAGGCCGAGTGCGATCAGGATGCGGCTGGCATTTGGAGAAATCTGCAGACCGGCGCCGACCTCGCTGAGCGCCGGCGCGCGTTCGACAATGTCGACCTCATGGCCCTGGCGGGCAAAGGCGAGCGCCGCGGTCAAGCCGCCGATACCAGCGCCAATGATCAAAATGCTGCAACCGGTCACGGTGCTCTCCCGGGGCGGGGGGCAATATTGAGCCCTGTAGTTATTGCCGGTCCGGCAATGAGATTGGAGATGTCAGAACATACAGAGTGCCGGCAAACCGGGCTGCATCAGGGCATCGCCGGAAACGCCCGCACAAGGCAGTCCGGCAGTCCTCAGGCCGCCTGATAGACCCACGAACATCCTGCAGGTACGGTCTCGTCCCCATGCAGGGCCGGAGTGTACTTGAACAATGTCGAGCAATAGGGGCAGACTTTTTCGCTGTCGGCACCCATATCGAGAAACACATGTGGATGATCATAGGGCGGGTTGGCGCCCACGCACATGAATTCCTTGACGCCGATTTCAATGGCGGCGTGGCCTGCATCATTCTGGAAATGCGGGATTTTGTGGTCGGCCATGCATCTCTCCGTCGTGGCGATCTTGGTTTCGAGCGGACCTTATACGCTGACCTTGCAAAAGTGTAGACACTATTTGAATGCGGCGCGGCTCTTTGGAGCAGGAGCGGGAAATTGCATACCGTCAACATTTGCACGGCGGCGCGATTGAGCTAGGTAAGGAGTGAAAGGGGTTTTTCATGAATCTGGATCGGCTTCAGGCCGGGCGTTTCACGTCCGGAGACATCGAAATTGCGTGGTATGAGGCGGGAAACCCGGACGGTTCCCCGATCCTGTTGATCCATGGCTTTGCATCCACTGCGCATGTGAACTGGGTGTTTCCGGGATGGTTCAAAACCCTTGACGAGGCTGGTTTCCGGGTGATTGCGCTCGACAACCGGGGGCATGGCCAATCCGACAAGCCGCACGATCCCGAAGCCTATCATCCGGAGACCATGGCAGCGGACGCGGCCGGGTTGCTTGATTCGCTCAACATTACCTCAGCCCACGTGATGGGATACTCGATGGGCGCGCGGATTTCGGCGTTCCTGGCTCTTGCACGGCCGGATCTGGTCCGCTCCGTGGTGTTCGGCGGTCTGGGGATGGGCATGATTGACGGGGTCGGCGACTGGGACCCGATCGCAGCGGCCTTGCGGGCTGATTCGCTTGACGATGTCAGCGACGAGCGCGGGCGGATGTTCCGGGCCTTTGCCGAGCAGACGAAAAGCGACCGGCTGGCGCTTGCCGCCTGCATCTCTACATCGCGGACACTGGTCAGCCGCGAGGATCTCAAGCGCCTGACCATGCCCGCTCTGATCGGCGTCGGCACGCGGGATGACATCGCCGGTTCCGCGGATGGCCTCGCACAACTGATGCTGCGCGCCCGGGCACTCGATATTCCGAACCGGGATCACATGCTCGCTGTCGGCGACAAGGTGTTCAAGGCGGCTGCGCTCGATTTCTTCGCCGATGTCGAAGCCGGATCCATCTGATGAAAGACATGAAAAGGCAAATGGAGTTCGCGGGCGCGTCAGCCAACAGGCTGGTGGCCGATGTGCATGAGCCGCGTGGCGCGGTGCATGGCAATCCGGTGCTGCTGCTGCACGGCGGAGGCCAGACCCGGCATGCCTGGGGCGGTGCTGCGCGGCGCATTGCGGACGCGGGCCACATGGCAATCACCCTCGATCAGCGCGGGCACGGCGACAGCGCCTGGGTGGAGGACAAGGGCTACGCCTTTGATGATTATGCCGCTGATGCCGTTGCTGTCTGCCGCGAAATCACTGCCCGGAATGGCAAGCAACCGGTTCTTGTCGGCGCTTCGCTCGGCGGCATTTCGGGATTGATGGCCGAGCATCTTGGCGGTCCTGGTTTGTTAGCAGGTCTGGTTCTTGTCGATGTCACGCCACATATGGACGCCGACGGTGTGAGCCGGGTTCAAGGTTTCATGGCCGAACGCATGCGCGAAGGCTTCGCCACGCTGGAGGAGGCGGCGGCTTCGATTGCTGCCTATCTGCCCAACAGGGCGCCGCGCCGTTCGCTCGATGGATTGGCGAAAAACCTGCGTATAGGCGAAGACGGGCGCTACCGCTGGCACTGGGACCCCGCCTTTATCGAAGGGCCGCGCAATATCAATCATGGATGGGATACAGGTCAGGAACGGCTTGCCGAAGCCGCTCGCGGTTTGAAGATCCCCGTGCTTCTGGTGCGCGGTCAGCAGTCCGAGCTGGTGACGGAAGAGGCCGTAACGGCGTTCCGTGAAATGGTGCCGCATGCCCAGTATGCTGATGTGTCCGGGGCAGGGCACATGGTGGCCGGCGACCGCAATGACGCTTTCAATGACGCGGTTTCGGGTTTTCTCGACCGGCTCGAAGGCCGCAGCTGACGGCTCACGTGCCGGTAAAGACGGCTTTTCGTTTGTCCATGAAGGCGCGACGGCCTTCGGCGTAGTCGTGGCTGTCGAAGGTGGAGGCTGCAAGTTCGGCTGCCTGGTCTCGGTGCCTGCCCGAGCCGCTGTGGACTGCCGCTATCGCGGCTTTCGAGGCACGGACCGACAAGGGAGCAGCACCGGCAATCGCGGTTGCGAGTGCCAGAACTTCCGCCTCAAGCTGATCCGGCCTGCACATTTTCGCAATGCATCCGCAGCTCAGGGCCTGGTCTGCTGAGATCTCCTGCGCGGAGAACAACGCCAGACGTGCCTGCTGATCGCCGAGTGCGCGGACCAGGTCCTGAACCGCGTCAGGTGGATAGGCAAGGCCAAGCCGGGCAGCGGGAATGGCGAAGCGCGCGGTTTCATCCGCGAGCCTGATATCGCAGGCAGCGGCGAACCCGAACCCTCCGCCAAAACAGATGCCGCGTACTGCCGCGATCACCGGAACGGGGCAGTGGCGGATTGCGGCGAATGCAGCCGAATTTGCTGCCTCGTAACTGCGCGCCGTTTCGGCATTTTTTCGCAGCGTGGCGAATTCGCCAATATCGGCGCCTGCGGAGAAATCCTGACCGCCAGCGCCCTCGATGATGACAACCCGGGAATTTTTCTGGATGACGAGCCAGTCGATTGCGTCAGGCACCGCACGCCACATTGCATCGGTCAGGGCATTGCGTTTGCCGGGGCGGTTGACGGTGAGCCGGCCGGTTCCGGTGCCCGCGATTGCGGCTGCGATAGCACCGTCCGCAAAGGATATGTTTACGTCCATTTCATCCGCCATTTGTATTTTCAGCGATGTGTCTTATCTTGAATTGAAGGCTGCGTTCAAATGTCTTCATTTGAACATCGGTCATGGACACATTATCAAGGTGCTTCAGCGTATCCAGTGCGTTTTCAGTAACTGGGGTGGCGCTGAGGATGCAAACCAGCCCGGAGGCGGCAATGTCAGCGAAATCAGGTGCACGGGCGGGCGAGTCCGTCAAAGCGATTGATCCGATCTGGGATTCGATCCGTCTGGAAGCGGAGCGGTCGATCGCGCAAGATCCCCTGCTTGCGGCCTTCCTCTACTCGACGGTTCTCAACCAGCCTTCGCTCGAGGAGGCGGTGATCCACCGGGTGTGCGAGCGTCTCGACCATCAGGATCTCCAGGCCAACCTCCTGCGCCAGACCTTTCTTGAAATGGTCAATGACTGGCGCGAATGGGGATCTGTGCTGCGCGTCGACATTCAGGCGGTTTACGATCGCGATCCCGCCTGCACGCGGTTTATCCAGCCGGTGCTGTATTTCAAGGGCTTCCATGCCATCCAGACCCACCGTCTGGCGCATTGGCTGTGGGGCAAGGGCCGGGTTGATTTGGCGCTTTACCTGCAGAGCCGGTCGTCCGAGATTTTCCAGACCGACATTCATCCCGCGGCAAAGCTCGGCAAGGGCCTGTTCCTTGATCATGCGACCGGCCTGGTCGTCGGCATGACGGCCACAGTCGGCGACAATGTCTCATTGCTTCAAGGGGTTACACTTGGCGGCACAGGCAAGGAAACCGGTGACCGGCATCCCAAGATCAAGGATGGCGTGTTGATCGGGGCGGGCGCAAAAGTGCTTGGCAATATCGAGATCGGCCACTGCAGCCGGGTGGCTGCGGGGTCTGTCGTGCTGAAACCGGTTCCGCCGAATTCGACGGTTGCCGGCGTGCCTGCACGGGTCGTCGGAACGGCCGGTTGCGAGGAGCCTTCCCGGGCGATGGATCAGCTGATCAGTGGCGGTGCCTGAGCCGGGATCATCGGTTTTGCTGTCCGGTATTCGCTTGATAATCACAACACGGGTTTGATTTAGCGGTCTGTCCGTGCCAAAAGCCGGGCGAACCCAATTGCCCAGGAGAGCATCGTGAAACCAGACGAAATCATCAAGCTGAATGCCTACTTCAAACGTATTTTCAATGAGAAAATGGTGATCAAGGCTAGGCCGCGCAAGGATGATTCGGCGGAAGTCTATATCGGCGACGAGTTCCTCGGCATCGTGTTCCGCGATGATGAAGATGGTGACCTGTCCTACAATTTCTCGATGGCAATTCTGGACGTTGACCTGGATTAAAGTGGCTTCAGTTCTTCAGCGCCATCTCGATGCGCTGGCGAACGTCCCGCTCGATCTGTTGCCAGTGTGGCAGCAGATCTATCGAGAAACGGTAGGTCACAGACAGATCCTTGCCGATGAAGATGTCACGCTGGCAACCGGTCATGGTGGCGAAATTCGTCTCTGTTTCAGGCCCTTCAACCAGGCACCGGACGGCGTAGGGCCGTTCAGCCGGGGACTGCTGGACATACATCAATTCGTTGGCGTATCCGGCCCCCGGCCTCAGGCGGAAAGAATTCAGTCCGTTCGGACCGGCCACCGGCGGCCCATCGGTCAGCCTTTTGTAGATCGGCGTAAACCGGCCTGACATGTCACGCGACATGGTCGCTTGTGCGATCCTGGCAAAAATTAATCCATGAGCTGAACGTGTCTGGCTGAATATATCGCGGCGCGCTTCGCTGTAGCCATTCATTCCCGGCCAGGAGAAATAGGTATCGACTGCGTCTTGGACGCCGGATACACGCTGGTTCTCGAAGCGGATCACATTGGCCGGAAGGCTGATGACATCATTGCCGATGACGATTTCATACACTGTCCGATCGGCCGTATTGCCGGCATAGGAAATGCTCTTTCCGATCATGCGGCCGGCGACAGCTATCGCCAGCGTGATGACGCACAACACGGTCACAATCCCCGTCAGCTTCCAGATAAAGCGCGGTGACAGCAATGGTGCGTGTTCAACTGTGGATGCTGAGTCAGACATGAACGTCAATCGTTTCAAAGTGTGCCAATGTGGAACATCTGGCCGCGGCATGGCGCTTGCAAGATGACTCGACGAGCATCAACACTGGACCGAGTATGGTTAATCAATGATTTATTCTCTCGACTTCCTTGCCGCAATTTTTGCCATGGCGACCGGATTTGCCACAGCCTGGGTCGGACTTGAGATTGTTCGGCTTGCCGGATGGCGCGAACCCGAGACCACCGAAACCCCGTTGCATCCGTTGCGGATCGGCATCGAAATGGTGCTGGCGGCGGTGCTGGGGCCAAGGCTTCTGCTGGTCAACGGGTTCAAGAACTGGCGGGCAGGGCAGGTTTCGCTGCCGCTCTACGCGCTGTTGGCGCTGGTGGCGGTCGGATGGTCGATGTGTTCGGGCGTTATCGTGCTGCAAGTGGCATTCGCCAGCGGCTATTTTCTGGCATGAAGTCAATGCTAAGGTTGTTCTGAAACGGCGGTCGGCATAGCGCCAGGATGACGCAGAGAGGAAACGCACATGGCGATTTACAGCCTTGACGGAAAACAACCGGTACTGCCTTCGGAATTCTATTATGTCGCGGAAAGCGCCCAGGTGATTGGAAATGTTATTCTGGAAGAGGGGGCAGGCGTCTGGTTTGGCGCGGTTCTCAGGGGTGACAACGAATCCATAACCGTTGGCAAGAATTCCAACATCCAGGAAAATTGCGTTCTGCACACCGATATCGGCTTTCCGCTGGTCATCGGCACGGGCTGCACCATCGGTCATGCTGCCATTCTTCACGGCTGCACCATTGGCAATAACTCGCTGGTCGGAATGGGTGCCACTGTGCTCAACGGTGCAAAAATTGGCGATAACTGCCTGATTGGCGCTGGAGCTCTGGTGACGGAAGGCAAAGTCATTCCCGACAATTCCCTGGTTGTCGGGTCTCCGGCGAAAGTGATCAAGACGCTTGGCGCCGACGCCGAGGCGATGCTGAAACTGTCGGCGAGCCATTATGTGAAGAACGCCAAGCGGTTTTCCAGGGGGCTTACCCGGGTCGGGTGAAGCGAGCCTGACAGCAGCCGCCTGAACAAAAAGAGCCGACCCCAGGGGACATTGGGGTCGGCTCGAGGCCTGGCCGTTGCGGGGAAGCATGGGGACTCGACCAGAGCCTAACCCTGAACCGGACGCAAGGCAGCAGCGACGGTTCCATTGTCTGACGTGCCGGACAGCCCCCGCGGGCCTGGTGTCCGGGACGTGAACGATCAGTTCTTGATTGTACCGACGTTGGCGGTGGCAGAGCCCGGTCCGAGCTTGGTCCATCGCGCGGCATGCTCGGATGATTGGCGTTTGATGAAGGTGTATCCGGTTTCAGACCACAGGCGGACATCGCCGCGCATGTTGTCGAGAATGTAGTCGCCGTAGTCGGTTCGCACGGTCAGAACTGCATGGCCATCGCCATTGGGCTGGAGCACCACGGTGATAAGCAAATCGTTGGGCGCAAAGCCTTTTTGCATCAGCATGTGGCGTTTGAGAAGAACATAGTCTTCGCAGTCACCAACAGTGCGCGGGTAGGCCCAGAGTTCCTCGACGCCGTATATATTGCGATCGGTGTCGGGCTGGATGCTCTGATTGACCTGCGTATTGACCTCAAGCATGGTCGCCCAGGCTTTTCGACTGAGTGCCATGGGGCCGCGGTCGCGGCCCAGCGATGTGCATTCATTCGAATACGTCTTGCAAAATTCAAAGTGGCCGACCGGCGGATTCGTGTTTGCGGTCGGCACGAGATTTGTCGGTGCTGCAAAGGCAGCTGTGCTGAAACCGATTACCACGCCACACGCCGCGGCAAATTTCCCCATTGTCTGAATGTGTCTGTTCATTGTCTTGTTTCCCCGTTATGAGGCAACAATGACATCTACACTTTGACATGACGCAAAAATCAACAGTACAAATAAGCGCTTACTTGAGACTAATACTACTAAAACAAGTATAAAACTCAAGATAAATTGACTTAAAACAAGTATAAAATTCGCAAGATGGCCTTCAGAATTTGGCAACCATCGCGGTTATGGGCTTCAGGCGGAATGTAGCTTGTGGGGGGATGGTCTGCAGGCGCAATGGTGCGACAGCACCCGGTTCCCGCTGGGGGTCTTGGGGCACGGACAGGCAGCCTTATGGCGTGAGTTCTAGGGGTGAAGGATCTTCATGGCGTCAGCACGCCAGAGAAGCGCCATGAGCCGCGTGTGCTACGGGCACAAAAAAGCCGGCTTCAAGAGCCGGCCTGCAGTCTCGGATTGCCTGGGGTCCTGTCAGGACAGCTGATCGATTGTGTCTTCCGGCTGGAGCGTCATGAACTCCATGGCGATGCCTTCCTGGAAATGGCGGACAACGCGACCCCGCATATTGCCCAGCACAACCATGGTGCCGAATGCCGGACGGACATCTATTTCGACAGCTGCGCCCGATACCGACAAGTCGATGATGCGGCACGGGTAACGTCTTCCGTCGTCGAGGCGGATTTCGGATACCGGATTGCTCGGTGAGACGCGCTCATGGCGGCGGTCTTCGGGCAGGCCGAGTTCGTGCTTGTTGGCAAGCCATGTCAGCTGTGCTGAAAGCTTGTCACGCTTGCGGTCAGTGGCGTTCAGCGAAATGGTGAAGGAGCGTCCATTGGCCTGTGTGACCTTGCCTTCGATGCGGCCGATGTAATCAACATAGGCAACGATGCGTTCACCGGTGTCGGGGCGCGCGGTGCAGGATATGACTGCGTCGAACGGTGACATCGAATCGACAATGCAGTCATGTTCTGAATGATCGGCACGCATGAACCGGCCCTGGACCGAGATGGCCACGCGATGGAACTTGCGTTCCTCGGAGCTATTCGTTTCATTCGGGTGCGGTGCATTTGGTGCGGACAACATGAGAGCCTAACGATTCCCCAACGTGTGAGGCCGCACAATAGTACGGGCACTGTTAACAATGGGTAAGCGTTGGGCCGTCTCTACGCGCTAATCGCGTCTTCCGCCGTCAAGCACAACCAGATGTCCCACTTGTCTGCGGTTATTGGCAAAGCCACTGGCAAAATTGGGTGCGTTGGGGAGTTTGATCTCCGGGCGGTTGGCCAGGAACAGCGGATCGCGGTTCTGATCGAGAAAGCGGACTCCGGTCGTGGAGAACCCGACAATGTGCTCATGACCGATCCAATAGGGTGGCTCAAATATCGACAACATGCCGATCAACCGGTCGTTCCGGCCGCTGGGGCCGGTGATTGGAAGCAGCAGCATTTCAGCCTGCGCCACCCGGCCGCCGTTGCTGAGGCAGTCGAGCGACAGCACGGCCGGTGTTGCGGCCGACGCCACGGATGTCCCGGTGCGGCCGGCATTGCGTGTCCCGTCCGCCAGCCAGAGCGCGGAGAAAGCGGTTCCCTTCAACTCCCGGCCATGAAGTGCGCACAGTGCCGTTCCCGCAAGGCGGAAGTTCAACTGGCCGTCATCGTTCAGATCGCAAATGAAAACATGCGGGAGAAGGGTCCGGATGTCAGCGGGTTCGATGTCGGTTCTATTGGGGGCCGCGCGCTTGCCGCGCTTTTCAGTCCAATAGTCGAAAAGTTCAAAGCTGTTTTTATGTTTCATCTCGTTGCCACCACTGTTGCAGGTTGCTGATCCGGGTCCCGATATGCGCCGTTTTGGTACAATCGGCCTCAGATCGCCGGGTTTGGCTTTAACGAAGCGAGAACCATGCCACGGCGGCGGCGTTAAGGTTAATTTTCAGTTGGCATTGCGGGTCGCATGAGGGCGTGCCATCTTGGGGCACGACTTCTTGAAGGACTGTCCTTCAGCACAATTTTGGACGAGGGGGCTCGACCGGCCGTTCGCATCGCGCGGACGGCTTTTTTTTGTCCAGCGGTTGCCAGTCTACGGTGCTGGTTCTACTGCTCCTCTGTCTGAACAGTAATAAAGCGAAAGCATGATCCGATGAGCCAGGACCAGGACTACACACCGCGCGGTCCGAACCGGCCGGAAAGTGAGCCGGTTTTCAATTTGCCGAATGTCGTCCTGGCGATGTTGTTGCTGATGCTTGCCATACAGGTTGCGCTCGATTCGCTGCTGCCACCGGCTGCGGTTCTTGAGATCTATCTGCAGGCGGCATTCATCCCGCAGCGGTATGCAGTCGATATCTCGGGGCAGGCGGGACCTTATCTCTGGTCGCCGATCACATATTCCCTGCTGCATGGCGGCTACACGCATCTGGCACTCAATTCATTCTGGCTTGCGGCGTTCGGCGCTGTGGTGGCCCGGCGGATCGGCTGGGTCCGGTTTCTTGTGTTCTGGCTGCTGAGTGCTCTGGCGTCTGCGGCCCTGTTCCTTGTGTTTCATTGGGGCGCTCAAACCGTCATGGTTGGCGCGTCGGGCGTTGTTTCGGCGCTGATGGGAGCGGCTGCGCGGTTTGCCTTCGGGGACGGCGGCGGTTTCCGGCGTGATCAGGCCCACCTCAACCGGCGGCTTAGCATCGGGCAATCGCTTTCAAACCGCACCGTGGTCGGGTTTCTTGTGGTCTGGTTCGGGATCAACATGCTGGCAGCCGTTGGCTTTTCATTCGGAATTGCCGATTCTGCAATCGCCTGGGAAGCGCATGTCGGCGGCTTCCTGTTCGGCTTCCTGGCGTTCTCGCTGTTCGATCCGCTTGAACAGATTTAACGGTTTGAATTTTCTGCAACCGCGTCATCCGTGAAGAAAACGGTCACCCTGTTCTCGTGATCGGGACAGCTCAGAAACCGCTGTAAAAAAGCTGGATCGGGAGCGATTCTGCTGATGGATCCATCACGCCCGAGACAGGTCTGATGTCCGGTTTTGCGACACATCGGCGGGTTTTGTCCGGGGGGCGTCAGGCGCGGACTTCCAGACTTGCAAACATTCAGATTCGAGCGCACCATATCCTCAATTCCGGAGCGATCGGGAGCGCTTTTGGATGGAAGGCATCGTGCGGAAGGAGAATTGAATGACTGTCAAACAGATACTCGACCAGAAGGGCCGAAACGTCGTCACTGTAAGTCCGAAAATGGGGACAGAGGAAGCTGTGCGGTTTCTTGCTGACAACAAGATCGGCGCCGTGATTGTTACCGGCCCTGGCGGCAAGATTGCAGGTATTCTTTCCGAACGCGATATTGTCCGTGCTGTGGCGGCAAAAGGTGCAAATGCACTCTCTGCACCGATTTCCACGATCATGACCTCAAAAGTGACGACCTGTGGTGAAGACCACACCGTCAACCAGGTCATGGAATTGATGACCAATGGCCGGTTCCGGCATTTGCCGGTTGAGAAAGATGGCTCGCTGGTGGGCGTTATTTCGATCGGCGACGTTGTGCGCAGGCGCATTGAAGACGTCGAGCGCGAAGCCGAGGAAATCAAGGCCTACATCGCGGGTTGAATATTTGATTATATCGAATTGGAAGATACCGGGTCGGCGCCAGCGTCGACCCGGTGTGTTTCATTGAGGGATCAGGCCGGCGCCAGAATCGCCTGCATCCGCATGATTTCGCCGAGTTTCGCCGACGCTTCCTGATAACCGCGGTCGATTGCTTCGCTGGCACGGTGGAATTCCGACAGGCCGATATCCGCCAATCTGGGATGCAGCGAGAGATCCGGCGGGTCACCGGCAAGGCGGGCGCGTGAGATGCGGTCCTGAATAATGTTAAAAGCCTGAACCATCACGGAGGTCATGCCCAGCCGGCTTTCGCGCACCTTCTTGCGGCGTTCGGGGCCCGGGTATTCCGGATCGGGCTCGCTTGCGGTGTGCTTGATAACGGCCGAGCGGCCGTAGAGATCGTAGTGCAGGTTGACGGCCACCACCAGCGGCTGCTCATGCGCACGGCAGACGGAAACAGGGACCGGATTGACCAGCGCGCCGTCGAGCAGAACCCTGTTGTTGCAGCGCACTGGCTCGAAAATGCCGGGCAGCGCATAGGATGCACGTATACCGGTAATCAGCGATCCCGATGAAATCCAGACTTCGTGACCGGTGTTGAGTTCTGCGGCGACGGCCACGAATGTCCGGTCGAGATCTTCAATATTGACGCCGATCAGGTGTTCCTGCATGCGGTCGTTGAGACGCATGCCGCCAAACAGACCGCCTCCGCCAATGGCGAAGTCAAGCAACCCGGCAATCCGGCGCATGGTCAGGCTGCGGGCGAAGGTTTCGAGTTCATCGAGCCGTCCTGCCAGATAGCAACCACCCACGAGAGCGCCGATCGAGGTTCCCGCAATCATGGAAACTTCGACACCGGCTTCGTCCAGCGCGCGAAGCACACCGATATGGGCCCAGCCGCGGGCCGCGCCGCCGCCCAGTGCCAGGGCGATTTTCGGTTTCTGTACAGGCTTGTGTTGCATTCCACCCACCGGTGTCATGGCCATTACGTCGCCGGTGTCAGCGGCAACAACTGGCTCTGAGGTACGACCCATGTTCCAGTTCAGCATCTCTTTGTCCTTCTCCGCCGAACACTCCTCCTGCGTCCAAACGAATGACACCAGATTTGGGTTGCAAATTGGTGAAGAAATATGTGGGCTGGTTCAATTTGGAGCAGCTTGCCTAATTGTTGGTGTACACAGAACTGGGGTCAAACAGCGGTTCCGAGCTAATTTCGAGCCGGTTTGAGCCGTCACTGGTGACGAGTTTGCGATAGAAACAGGAGCGGCGGCCGGTGTGGCAGGTCGCATCCGCGCCGCTGACGCTCACCTTGAGCAGCACTGCGTCCTGGTCGCAGTCGATGCGGATTTCATCGACGTTCTGGAGATTGCCGGAGGTTTCGCCCTTTTTCCACAGCGCGTTGCGTGAACGGCTCCAGTAGTGGGCGATACCGGTTTCGATGGTCAGCCGCAGGGCTTCGTCATTCATATGGGCAAGCATCAGGATTTCGTTGTCGCGTGAATCAGCGACGACGGCGGTAATCAAGCCGTTGGCGTCAAAGCGCGGTGTCAGATCCGCGCCTTCCTCAAGCTCGGCTTTGTTGTCTGGTGCGGTTTTGAATGACGTCGTCATGGGAACCCCTCAAATCGGGGTTTGGTTTCAGCCCCGGATCAATGTCATGAAGCGGACCTGCTCGTGCGGTTCCGCCTTGAACGCGCCTGTAAAGGTCGTGGTGATGGTTGTCGAGCCTTGCTTCTTGATGCCGCGCATGGCCATGCACATGTGTTCAGCCTCGATCATCACAGCAACACCGCGCGGATGCAACGCGTCGTCAATGGAATGGGCGACCTGGGCGGTCATGGTTTCCTGGGTCTGCAGCCTGCGGCCGAAGATCTCGACGACACGGGCAATTTTCGACAGTCCCAGCACCTTGCCGTCGGGCAGGTAGGCAACATGTGCCTTGCCGATGATCGGTACCATGTGGTGTTCGCAGTGGGAAAAGAACGGGATGTCTTTGACCAGCACGATGTCGTCATAGCCGGCAACTTCCTCGAAGGTGCGGCCCAGTTCTTCCTCTGCGTCCTGCTCGTAACCGGAAAACAGCTCTTTGTAGGCTTTGACCACGCGTTTGGGGGTGTCGCGCAGCCCCTCGCGGGTGATGTCGTCGCCGGCCCAGCGCAAAAGCGTGCGGACAGCTTCTTCGGCTTCCGCTTCGGTCGGTCGATTGTCGGTGTTATTCAGACTGTTGACGATGGCATCCATACTCGTGGTCTCCGAAGGGAATTGCACCCTTTACGTTGTTCCTGCTCAATCGGACCACGCACTCGGACAATTCTGCGGGCATCGCCTTGCAAGTTCGTCCAGCGGGTTCCGGGGCTTTCGGGCATCAGCCCTCCGGCACGGTCTCCCTCAGTGTCTGGCAAACAGGTTTTGCCGAACGCCTGATAGTGACTATATAGTCATCATTGGGCGCGCGTCGAGATGCGACAGCGTCAACTCTTGCCGCAGGCCGAATGCCAATTGCCGAAGTGTGGAAAGGTCCGAAGTGATGATCGACGATGTCTACAATGCCCGGATTCTGGATTTCGCCGGCAATATCCCCCGTATTGGCACTCTTGAAGATGCGGATGCCGAAGCTTCCGCCCACTCCAAGCTGTGTGGCTCGAAGGTCAAAGTCTGGCTGAAGATGGATGGCGATCAGGTCGCCGACTTCGCCCATGACGTCAAGGCCTGTGCGCTTGGTCAGGCATCTTCTTCGATCATGGCGAACAACATCATCGGCGCAACTGCGGCTGAGTTGCGCGAGGTTCGTGAAACCATGCGCAAGATGCTCAAGGAAAACGGCCCGGCGCCTGAAGGCCGCTTTGCCGACCTCAAGTTTCTGGAGCCGGTCCGCGACTATCGCGCACGCCACGCCTCGACGTTGCTGACATTTGACGCGGTTTGCGACTGCCTGGACCAGATCGAGGCGCGCCGGGCTGCCGAGGCAGCAGCCTGAAGGAGGACAACCATGCGTCCATCTGAAGCTCTCGAAATGTATCGCAACGATGCGAGGGCGATCATCGCGCGATATCCGCTGAAAAATCCGCGGATATTCGGCTCGGCCGCGCGCGGCAGCGACCATGAGGACAGTGATATCGATATACTGGTGCAGCTTTCTGGAAAACTGAGCTATTTCGATCTGTCTGCGCTTGAACGCGAACTGGCGACCTTAATGGGTGTTAAAGTTGATGTGCGCACAGAGGGCGAATTTTCGGCTGAAATGCTCGATCGAATTTCGCGCGATATTTCGGCGCTATGATCGAAGATCCTTATCTGACTGATATGCTGAAAAGCATGTTGTCCTTGTGTGAAAAGGCAGAGACCATTGCTGCCTCGCAGCAATGGGAGACCTTTCGCGCTGACGAGATATATCAGCTTGCATTGGCAAAGGTGGTAGAGCAGGTTGGTGAAATTGCCGGGCGTACGTTGGAGCGTTGGCCAGACTGGGTAAAGGCAAATCAGCACCTTCGTCTTGCGGATGCCTATGCAATGCGGAACCGGCTCGTGCACGGTTATGATCGTATTGACCTGGAAATTCTTTACTACACTGCCGGTAAGACGGTCCCTCAATTGGCAGCTCAGCTCAGAAGCGTTCTTGGTCAATCTGATGGCCGGCCGTAATTTTTCCGGACATTGGCCCAAAACCCCCGGCCGGTTGTTTGGCACGGGCGTGGTGCGGCTCTACCAACTGACTTTGTCGGGCTTCATCGGCAATTCCTGCCGGCATCTGCCGACCTGTTCGGAGTATGGCTATGAAGCCATTGCCCGCCACGGATTGTGGAAAGGCGGCTGGCTGACGCTATTCCGGGTCGGGCGCTGCGGCCCCGGCGGAACCCACGGCATCGACAATGTGCCCGAAAAGCTTGATGCGCGGCTTGCCTGGTGGGCGCCGTGGCGGTTTGCCGGTGTGGGACGCAAGTGCCGTCATTCCAAAGCATGAGCGGAAAGGGCATTCGATGACAATGCCAATCGAATACTGGAACGCATCGAAGGATTTCGACCGGTTTATGCTCGATCTCCGGGATGCCTGCATGCTCTCGAGCCACAATCAGGCTTACCACACGCTGCGGGCAGTGCTGCACGTGTTCCGCTCGCACCTGTCCGTCAAGGCTGCACTGGCCTTTGCCTCAGTGCTGCCGCCGGTGGTGCGGGCAATCTTTGTCGAAGACTGGGATTCGGAGCTTCCGGTCTCTCCGTTTCCCGACCGGCAGAGGCTGGTGTGGGAAGTCCAGCATGTCCGGCAGGATCATAATGTCGCCCCCGACACCGCAATCGAGGACGTCGCCAGGGTCCTGCGCCGTCATATCGGCGATGCTGCTTTCGCGCGAGCGGTGTCGGGTCTGGGTGCGGATGGCGCGGCCTACTGGCGGATCGACTGAGATGCGGCATATCCGGAATTGCCCGGCCAGTCTTGCCCGCATTATCCAAATCGCGTAAACGCCGCCCTGCACACCATAAACTCAACCACCCGCGTTCGTTGGCGGGACTGGATCAAGGAGAGACTGCCATGGCATCCGCCGTATCCCTTTCATTTCCCGATGGCTCCAAGCGCGAATACCCCGCCGGTACAACCGGCCGTGAGGTTGCCGAGTCGATTTCCAAGTCGCTGGCCAAGAAGGCGGTTGCGATCGCGCTGGACGGTGAACTCACCGATCTGAGCGATCCCGTCCGCGATGGCGCGCTGGAAATTGTCACCCGCACCGATCCGCGCGCGCTGGAGCTGATCCGGCATGATGCGGCCCATGTGATGGCGGAAGCCGTGCAGGAGCTGTTTCCGGGTACGCAGGTGACCATCGGTCCGGTGATCGAGAACGGGTTCTACTACGATTTTGCCAAGAACGAGCCGTTCACGCCGGAAGACCTGCCGGTGATCGAAAAGAAGATGAAAGAGATCATCGCCCGCAACAAGCCCTTCACCAAGGAGGTCTGGTCGCGTGATGAGGCCAGGCGCGTGTTCAAGGACAAGGGCGAAGCCTACAAGGTCGAGCTGATTGAATCGATCAAGTCGGGCGAGGATCTGAAGATCTACCGCCAGGGTGACTGGTTCGACATGTGCCGCGGACCGCACATGGCCTCCACCGGGCAGATCGGCACCGCCTTCAAGCTGATGAAGGTGGCAGGCGCCTATTGGCGCGGCGATTCCAACAACACCATGCTGACGCGGATCTACGGCACGGCCTGGGCCGATCAGGCCGAGCTTGATGCCTATCTGCACATGCTCGAGGAAGCCGAAAAGCGCGATCATCGCCGTCTGGGCCGTGAAATGGACCTGTTCCATTTCCAGGAGGAAGGTCCGGGCGTCGTGTTCTGGCACTCCAAGGGCTGGAAAATGTTCCAGAACCTCGTCGCCTATATGCGGCGGCGGCTTGAGAACGACTATGAAGAGGTCAACGCGCCACAGATCCTCGACAAGAGCCTGTGGGAGACTTCGGGCCATTGGGGCTGGTACCAGGAGAACATGTTTGCGGTGAAATCGGCGCACGCCTTCACCAATCCTGACGACGAGAACGCCGACAATAGGATCTTTGCACTCAAGCCGATGAACTGTCCCGGCCATGTGCAGATTTTCAAGCACGGGCTGAAATCCTACCGTGACCTGCCGGTCCGTCTCGCCGAGTTCGGCAATGTGCACCGCTACGAGCCGTCGGGCGCGCTGCACGGCCTGATGCGGGTGCGCGCCTTCACCCAGGACGACGCGCATATTTTCTGCACCGAAGACCAGCTTGAAGCGGAGATCCTGAAGATCAACGATCTGATGATGTCGGTCTACAAGGATTTCGGCTTCGAGGAGGTCGTGGTCAAGCTCGCCACCCGGCCGGAAAAGCGCGTCGGCACGGACGCCATGTGGGATCATGCCGAGGAGATCCTGAAGCGTGCGCTCGAGCGCATGGCGCGCGAGGACAATCGCATCAAGGTCGGCATCAACGAGGGCGAGGGGACCTTCTACGGACCGAAGTTCGAATACACCCTGCGCGATGCAATCGGCCGCGACTGGCAGTGCGGAACGACCCAGGTCGATTTCAACCTGCCCGAACGGTTCGGCGCTTTCTATATCGGTGCGGATTCGGAGAAGAAGCAGCCGGTCATGGTGCACCGGGCGATCTGCGGCTCGCTGGAACGCTTCCTCGGCATCCTGATCGAGAGCCATGCCGGGCACATGCCTTTGTGGTTCGCGCCGCTGCAGGTTGTCGTGGCGACGATCACCTCGGAAGCTGATGATTACGGTGCATCCGTTGCCCAGAAGCTGCGTGATGCCGGTCTTCAGGTGGAAACCGACTTCCGCAACGAGAAGATCAACTACAAGGTCCGCGAGCATTCGCTGGCCAAGGTGCCGGTGATCGTGGTCTGCGGCATGCGCGAAGCCGAAGAGCAGGCAGTCAACATCCGCCGGCTTGGCAGCCGCGACCAGGTGTCGATGTCGCTCGCCGATGCGATCACCCAGCTGGTGCATGAAGCCACACCGCCGGACGTTCTGCGCAAGGATGCGGAGAAAGCCTCCCGCGCAGGCTAAATCCATTCGGCGCAGCGTGCTGGATTGCGCTGCGCCGGACATCGGGCTTTCTGCATCTGAAGATGAACGGCCGCTTGAGAGCGCCTAGTTCAGCAGCACTTCGACATCGGAATTACGGCCTGCGACAACGGTGAAATCGCGCTGGTGAACCTTGGCCTTGTTGCGCGCAATTGCCGTGTATTCGCCTTCGGCAAGAACAATTGTCGGAAAAGCGCCGACACTTTCCGAGACCACATCCCCGCCCGAAGTCAGAATTGACCAAGCCGTGTCGGCTATGGCCTCGCCGCCGGGTTCGGACACCAGCTTGAGTGTCAGCTGGGCAGCGCGGTGCTGGATAACGGCTTCGGTCAGCTTGCCGGCCTCGACGCGGATATCGGATCTGATGACCGCGTTGACAGAACCGTATTCCGAGACGATGTGGTAGGTGCCGGAATTGAGTCTGACGATGGTGTTGGGCTTGACGTCCTCGACGACCAGCTGCTGCTCGCCGTCAATGCCTTCCTCGGCCTTGTAAATGTTGAACAGAAGTTGACTGGACGGAATGCGTGCATCGATGCCCGATACCGCATTGAGCATGAGGCCACCGGCTTCCATGACGATATGCTGTGTTTCAATAGGGCCGTCCTTCGGCACTGTGAGTTTTTTCGTCACTCCGGCGCGGCCAAAGGCGACGTGAAGGAAATAGTCTCCGGGTTCGAATTCGAACTGGGCCGATCCGCCTTCCGCGGTTGCAAGCAGCGGCAATTTTCCATCAGTACCGGGAGCCGGGTGGAAAATGCGCCAGGTTAAACCGTATTTGAGCGGCTCACCGCCATCGGTAAGGGCCGCTTCCATCCGCACGGTTCGCCGGATTGCGGCATTGTCTCCGTCCGCGGCGGCCGGCGCATATTCGGTCAGGCCCGGCATTGTGATTTTCGGATCAGTATTGCCGCTGAAGGCATCCTGCGCAGCCGCCACCGTCGCGGGCGGCATCATCAGCGCCATTCCAGAGAGAAGAGCAATAGACAGTCTGTTCATGAGGCAGGGTCCGGTTGACTTCTGAAATGCGAGAGGCCACTTGGACCCCAAAGCCATGGCGAATTCATGGCCGAGTTCGGTCAAACTGAATGCACGAGGAAGACATGCCGGTCAATGCTGCCCTGAAAACCTATCTCGAAACCCGCCGCTCGGTTCCGGCCTTCCAGATGTGCGAGCCTGGTCCATCCCGGACAGAGATCGAAGAGATGTTGAAGCTGGCCAGCCGGGTTCCTGATCACGGCAAGCTCGCGCCATGGCGGTTTATTGTCTATGCGGGCGCTGTACGGGAGCGGATTTCGCTTGAGCTGGCAGACATGGCCATGGCCAAGAGGCCTGACATTTCAGACGAGATGATTGCCGTCGAGAAAAGCCGTCTGACCCGTGCCCCTGTGGTCATTGCCGTGGTTTCGCAGGCTGCGCCGCATGCCAAGATTCCCGAGTGGGAGCAGGTCATGAGCGCCGGCGCGGTGTGCCTCAATCTGGTGATGGCCGCAAACGCACTCGGCTATTGTTCGAACTGGTTGACCGAATGGTATGCCTTTGATGAAAACGCCTATCCGGTTCTGGGTGTGGCAGCCGGGGAAAAGGTCGCCGGCTTCATCCACATAGGTTCACCGAAAATTCAGCCCACTGAGCGGCCAAGGCCCGACCTTGCCGACATTGTGACCTTCGCAGGAGAATGAAGTTCATGTTTTACGAAGCAAAGGCCAATCTTCACGGTCTGGCGCACGACCCGTTCAAGGCGATCGTGTCGCCGCGGCCCATCGGCTGGATCGGCACCAGAGGCGCTGACGGTTCCGACAATCTCTCGCCTTACTCCTTCTTCAATGCGATTTCCGATCACCCCAAAATGGTGATGTTTTCATCTTCCGGGCGCAAGGACACATTGCGCAATGTGGAGGAAACCCGCGTTTTCACGACAAGCATGGTCGGCCGTGCCCTGGGCGAAAAGATGAATCTGTCCTCCGCCGACGCGCCTTACGGCGAAAGCGAGTTCAAGATTGCCGATCTTGAGATGGCGGAAGCGCGCATGATCAATGCGCCGTTTGTCGCCGGCGCCCATGCAGCGCTTGAATGCAAGGTGACCGAGATATTCGAGGCCAAAGGCCTTGATGGCGAACTCAGCGGATCCTTTGTGGTGATTGGTCAGGTCGTAGGCATCCACATTGACGAAGCCGCGCTGGTAAATGGCAGGCTCGACATGGCTGCGGTGGCTCCGCTGGCGCGTCTGGGCTACCTGGATTATGCCGATGCGGGGAACACCTTCGAGATGAGGCGTCCGGCCTGGCCGATAGAGACATGACCGGTAAAAATCGAACGGCGCTCTAACTGACCGAAGGAATCGCTTCCGGGTTGAGGCCGGCCATCCGTGCCACACGCTCTGCCTGGCGCAGGTGAGGCTTGTCGATCATCTTTCCGTCGAGCGACAGGACACCTGCATCGGGACCTGCGGCGGCAAACAGCGCCATAATTCTCACAGCGCGTTCGACGTCTTCCGATGGCGGTGTGAAGGCCCGGTTTATCACCGCAACCTGATCGGGATGAATTGCCATCTTGCCGGTGAACCCGTCGCGCACGGCAGCCCGGCATTCGGCGTCGAGGCCATCCAGATCCCGGAAGTCGGTAAACACCGTGTCGATGGCATCGACACGGGAATTGGCGGCAGCGAGGATCGCAAGGCTGCGGGCAAGGCGGAAGACATCGGTGTAGACGCCGTTTTCGTCCTTGTTGGAGGAGGCTCCGATATCCGCTGCCAGATCTTCGGCACCCCAGGCAAGTGCCGCGAGACGTTCCGACTTGGCGGCAAACGAAGCTGCGGACAGCATACCGCCGGCGGTCTCGGTCATCAGTGCATGTATCCGGATCTTTCCGTCTTCGAGGCCAGCTTCGGCTTCGTGAACAGCAATGCGGGCGCTCAGATCCTGAATGTCCGCCCCGGATCCGGCTTTCGGCAGCAGAATCGCGTCCGGGGCGGCTGAGATAACGGCGGCCAGATCATCATCGCTCAGACCGGTGTCGAGAGCGTTGATACGCACGATCAGCAACGGTGTGTCTGTTGCCCGCTCGGTGTCGGTGAGAAAAGCGGAAACCGTGTTTCGGGCTTCGGCTTTCCGCGACAGCGCCACCGAATCTTCGAGGTCGAGAATCAGCGCGTCGGCGCCGGAGCTGGCGGCCTTGAGCATTTTGCGTTCCGAATCGCCTGGAACGAACAGCAGCGAGCGCATCATTGCGCAGGCCTCTTGCGCATCATGGCCTGCCGAACGCAACGGGCGACCAGCTTGTCGTGCTGATTGAAGGCCTGATGCTCCATCTCGACAATACCGCGGTCATTCTTGGATTTTGAGTCCCGCACGGACAGCACTCTGGTCTCCACACGGACCGTGTCGCCATGAAACAGCGGGTTGGGAAAGGTGACATCGGTCATACCGAGATTTGCGATTGTGGTGCCGACGGTGGTGTCGTTGACCGATATTCCGATCATCAGACCAAGCGTGAAGATCGAGTTGACCAATGGTCGTCCGAACTCGGTGGTCTTGCAGAATTCGTAATCGATATGCAGTGGTTGCGGATTGAGGGTCATGTTGGAAAACAACATGTTGTCCATTTCTGTCACGCTGCGCCGCAGAGTGTGGGAGATCACCGCGCCCGGTTCGAATTCCTCAAGATACATTCCGCGCATGGCTTACCCCTCAAACAATTGCCCGATATTGATGCCGCGTTCCAAACCGAAGTGCAAGCTCTGTGGCCTATGCAACCACACCCAGCCCGAGGGTTGCCCACTATAGATTACATATGGCCTGCAGCGGGCAGGGCGTGCGGCAAGCTCGCTTGCCTGCTCATGGCGGACAATTAGCTCCGGCTCAGGTGCCGCTCCTGCAGGTTCCTGGGCCGGGACGACGAATTTGCCGGGCGGATCGCGCCTTTGTGCCCTGGTCATGGAGTTAACAAGTATGGTGAACCGATCGTAAACCATTTGCTTCTAATGTCAGCTCACTGGTACCGAGTGGGGTCGCATATAGATGATTGTAAAGTCCTTTTTGAAGTGGTCTGAAACCGCCAAGGTGAGCGACCGCTGTCGTGCGACACAGGCATTGACCCGGGCCTATGCCCAAGGCTGCATGAGCGCTTCCGAGAGGCAGGAAGCGGAAGCCGCGCTGGCGCTGTTGCTTGAAGACCCGTCTCCGAAAGTCAGGCTGGCGCTGGCTGAAGGCCTGGCGCAGGTTGAGCATGCGCCCCGCAGCATCTTGCTGGGACTCGCCGCTGACCAGATCGAGGTCGCCGGCCGCATTATCGCCCTGTCACCGGTGCTGGCTGACAATGACCTGATCGAAATCATCGCCGGCGGACGCCCGTCGCTGCAGCGGTTTGTCGCTTTCCGGTGTCCGGTCTCGGTCTCTGTCGCGGCCGCCATGGCGGAAGTCGGAGAGGCAGATGCTGTTGCCGATCTGCTTGATAATACGCATGTTTCAATAGCGCGCATTTCGATCCGCCGGATTGCTGAACGATTTGGCGATGACGCGGAAATTCGGGCACGGCTGTTTGAACGTCAGGATTTGCCTTGCGACGTGCGTCAGGCCTTGCTCGAACAGTTGGGTGCGGCTCTCGCCGGTTCAGATTTTGTCCGCTCGGCGATCGGCAGCAGCCGGGGCCGCAAAATCACCGAAGAGGCCTGCATGAATGCCACTCTTGGAATGGCCGAAACTGTCGGGCAGGACGAGATTCCTGCTCTGGTCGAACATTTGCGGATGGCTGGCCGCTTGACCCCGGCGTTTCTGATCCATGCCTTGTGTGCGGGCAATGTCGACTTCTTTGCCAGCGCTGTGGTTTCTCTGTCAGGGATGAACGATTCGCGGGTCCGCGGTATCCTGATCGACGGCCGGGAAACTGCAATGCGGGCGCTTTATCGCGCCATTGGTCTGGGAAGTGACCTTGCACCGGTCTTTGTGACCGCCACGCTGATCTGGCGTTCGGCGTCACGGCTTAATGCGACACTTGATACCGGACAGGTCACCAAACAGCTTATGCAGCTGCATGCCAGGGATGCGCAGCTGCAGCCATCGGTTGCCGAACTGTTGCGGCTTGTCGAAAGCATGCATTTCAGCTGGCATCGCCATGCTTCACGCACATATGCGCATGCCCTGGCTGCCGAAGCAGCCTAGACTGCAAGCAATTCACCGCGATGTGCAGGTCCAGGCCAGCACCCGGCAGTTGCTGGTATGCTGACGGCAATAGCCAATTGCGGCTCTCTCGGCCCCCTCCCGCGATCCTGCCCAGGCGCTGCCCCAGCCATTATTGGATCCGGTGGCCACGGCGCCGCAGGCATTCTTGAACCAGATAGCGACTTTACAGCCGCGGTTTCTGGAGCTGCACTCCGACATGGCGCGGGACTCCGCCTCCCGGCGGGTTCCAAGATCGTAGGAATATCCGTAGCCACCGGTCGCCTGGGAAAATGCAATGGCGCCAAAATTATCGGCCGAAACGGCGGTGCCGGCTGTCAAGAGAACCACGGCTGAAGCCAGAGTGGTTTTCTTCAGAATGGATATGGCTGTCTGTCTCATCGTTCTGTCCCCCTGACGCCGCACAATTGCAAATCACTGTTTACAGCAGGGCGCGCAAGAGCAACAGGGAAGAGCGCAGTTTGGCGAAGCCCCCGGCCGGCTTGCATGGATTGCGCAAATACATAAGCGCTGCAAAGCCGCCTAGATATCCAGATTGTTGGCGAAGGCCGCGTGTTCCTGAATGAAGCGGAAGCGGGCGTCTGCCTTGGTCCCCATCAGGTTGTCGACCGTTTCCTGGGTGGATTCCGGGTCACTGATGTCAACACCCACCTTCAGCAAGGTTCGCTTGGAGGGATCCATGGTGGTCTCCTTGAGCTGCGAGGCCATCATTTCACCCAGTCCCTTGAACCGGTTGATCTCGACCTTGCCGCGGCCGGTAAACTCGGTTTCGAGCAATTCCACCCTGTGGTCGTCATCACGGGCATAAAGCGACTTGGCTCCCTGCGTGATTTTATAGAGCGGCGGAACGGCGAGAAAGAGATGGCCCTGGCGGATCAGTTCGGGCATTTCCTGGTAGAAGAAGGTGATCAGAAGCGAGGCGATATGGGCGCCATCGACGTCCGCATCGGTCATGATGATGATGCGTTCGTAGCGAAGTTCCTCTTCGCGGTATTTTGACCGCGTGCCGCACCCGAGCGCTTGCACCAGGTCTGCGATCTGCTGGTTTGCACCCAGTTTCTCGCGGCCGGCGCTGGCGACGTTGAGGATCTTGCCGCGCAGCGGCAGAATCGCCTGATTGGCCCTGTTGCGTGCCTGTTTTGCCGAGCCGCCAGCGGAATCGCCCTCGACGATGAACAATTCCGCCCCCGCAGCCGTGGTCTGGCTGCAATCGGAGAGTTTCCCCGGCAGCCGGAGCTTCCGCACTGCCGTCTTGCGGTTGACTTCCTTTTCCTTGCGGCGGCGGACCCGCTCATCGGCGCGGTCGATCACCCATTCGAGCAGCTTGTCGGCTTCGGCCGGAGAATCGGCCAGGAAGTGGTCGAATGGATCGCGCAGCGCGTTCTCGACAATCCGCTGGGCTTCGACGGTTGCCAGCTTGTCCTTGGTCTGGCCGACGAATTCCGGCTCCCGGATGAATACCGACAGCATGCCGATGGATGAGATCATCACATCGTCGGTGGTGATCGCTGCGGCGCGTTTGTTGCCGGTGAGTTCGGCATAGGCCTTCAGGCCTTTGGTCAGCGCGATCCGGAGACCGGCTTCATGGGTGCCGCCATCGGGCGTCGGGATGGTGTTGCAATAGGAACTGATGGAGGAGTCGCCACCATACCAGGTTATCGCCCATTCCAGCGAGCCGTGGCCGCCGGATTTTTCTGTCTTGCCGGCAAAGATGTCCCGGTTGACCCGGTGGTCCTTGCCAAGCGATGCCTCGAGATAGTCCTTGAGGCCGCCGGGGAAATGAAACACGGCCTTCTCTGGTGTCTCGTTTCCCTCGACCAATGACGGAGCGCAGACCCAGCGGATCTCGACGCCACCAAACAGATAGGCCTTGGAGCGGGCCATGCGGTACAGCCTGCCGGGATCGAAACGCGCCCCGGCGCCGAAGATGTCGGGATCGGGATGAAAGCGGACCTTGGTGCCGCGCCGGTTGTGAATGTCGCCGAGTTCTTCGAGGCCGCCTTGCGGGATGCCGCGCGAAAAGGTCTGGCGGTAGAGCTTCTTGTTGCGCGCAATCTCGACGACGAGATCATCGGACAAGGCGTTGACCACCGACACGCCGACCCCGTGCAGGCCGCCCGAGGTTTCATAGACCTTGCTGTCGAACTTGCCGCCGGCGTGCAGTACGGTCATGATCACTTCGAGCGTGGATTTGCCGGGAAACTTGGGATGGTTTTCGACCGGGATACCACGTCCGTTGTCGGTGACGGAGAGGTAGCCCTCGGCGTCGAGCTCGACCTCGATGAAATTGGCGTGCCCGGCTACCGCTTCGTCCATCGAGTTGTCGATGACTTCGGCAAACAGATGGTGCAGGGCGCGTTCGTCGGTCCCGCCGATATACATGCCTGGCCGGCGCCGGACCGGCTCGAGACCTTCAAGCACCTCGATCGTCGAGGCATCATAATCGTCACCACTGGCAGGAGCCCCGGCCTTCGGTGCGGCCTGCCGCGCCGGTTTCGCCGCGGCAGGCGCAGCTGGTTTATGTGCGGTGTTTTCCGGTTTTGGCGCGGGTGTTGCCACCGGCGTGCCATTTGCAGAAAAAAGATCGTTGGAATCGTCCATATTGCCGTGGTGCCTGATGTAGATTGTGAAAACGAATCAGCCGGAGTGTGCCAGAATCCGTTCTTTCAATCGACTATGTAGCATTTGGTTTTCAGCTTTGCGCGGCGTTCTTGCCGTTCATTGGATGATATTGCTTGTCCTGCTGATCAACATCGGCGGGTTTTCCCCAGCGTCCGCTTTGGAGCTGAGGGGACACAAGGATCGTCTGTTTGCCTATCCGGGCATTTTGTCGGTTTCCGAGGGCGGCACGTTCCTTGTCGTCGACTATGACAAGATGCGGGATATCCACCGCCGTGACATCGAGCCGGAACGGCGGGTGCAGTCGAAATATCTGTCGCTGGGCGTGAAGAGGCAGAGCCGGCTTGCGCTGCATGAGGCCAATGGCAGGGCCATCGAGACCGGCGTGACCGGCGATTACGCAGGGGCTCGCTTTGCGGTGATCTTCGTGCATGGCCGCGGCGGTGATCAACGGCTGGGCATGAATGACTATACGTTCGGCGGAAATTTCAACCGGGTGAAGAATCTCATGGTGCTCAATGGCGGCGCCTATCTGGCACCAACGGTCAAGAGTTTTGATGATGCCGGTGCTGCCGATGTCAGGGAGCTGATCCTGGCGGGCAGGGCGCCCGTGGTGCTGGCCTGCGCCTCGATGGGGTCGATCATCTGCTCGAAACTCGCCAATGATCCGGCTGTCGTGCCGCGGCTTGCCGGAATGATGCTGCTTGGCGGGGCGCCGGACTCGGCCATTGTAAAGAGTGCGGCGGTGCGGGCCAAATTGCCGATGGTCTTTACCCATGGCAGCGATGATACGGTTTATGACTGGCAGGATCAGAAAACGGTCTTCGACCGCATTCAGCAAAGCGCGAAAGACTATCCGGCGCAGTTTGTGCTGTTTAACACCGGCTCCCACGGTACGCCCATGCGCATGACCGACTGGAAGCAGGCGCTGGAATTCATCCTGAGCCGGTAACACCATATCTCGGTGAGAGGGGTATCCTGTGGGTTGCTGTCACCGGGATTTGGCATGAAACGCTTCATTTCGAGAAAAGCTACAATTTAAGGAAAAATTGACCGCGCCGGTGAACCCGATGTTGGGGAAATAAGCCTAGAGATGTGTCCATCCTAATCAGGAGCGGGACATGAAATATATCGTCTTTATTCTTTTCACTGTGCTGACCAATGCTGCTGCACAGCTGATGCTCAAGCAGGGCATGATATCGCTGGGAGCCTTGTCTTTCACCAGCGACACCATGATCACCCGTATCTTCCAGATACTGTTCAATCCCTGGGTTTTTGCCGGACTGGCGACATTTGTCATCTCAATGGCTTCGCATCTCTATGTGCTGTCCAAGGTTGAACTGTCATTTGCCTATCCGTTCCTGAGCCTGGCTTATGTGGCGGTAGCGATATTCGCCTATGTCCTGTTCAAGGAAGACCTCAACAGTTGGCGGATTGCCGGCATCGCCTTCATTTGTGTGGGCACGGTGCTCATCGCCCAATCCGGCCGCGACGGCAATGCAACCGCCGAGCATGACACTGCGCAGCTCTCTGACATCAATATAGCAACAAACGAGATCACCCGATGAAACACGTTCTTTTCGGAGGCGACGGCTTTGTTGGTCGCCATCTTGCCCAGAAACTTCTCGCAGATGGCGAAGAGGTTGTGGTTGCCGACATCGTCAATGACAACAAGTCGTTCTACAGGGATGCAACATTGGTCCATTGCGATGTGACCAGACCTGAAATGGTTGCCAAGGTGCCGATCGCGGCGGGCGATATGGTCTACAATCTGTCTGCGAAGATGCTTTCGCCGCTGCAGGTTCGCGCCAAGCGTCATGATTTCTTCTATCCGGTCAATTACGATGGAACGAAAAACATCATCGAGGCGATGGACAAGGCGGGTGCCGGTCAGTTGGTGCATTTTACCACGGACATGATCTACGGTCACACGCTGACCTTCCCGATGACCGAGGAGCATCCTGTCGCGCCGCTGGGCGAATATGGCCAGTCGAAGCTCGACACAGAAGTTCTCGCTGCCGAATGGCGGACCAGGGGCATGTCGATCTCGCTGTTCCGGCCGCGGCTGATCATCGGACCGGGCCGTCTCGGCATCCTGGAAAAACTGTTCAAGCTGATTGATGCAAATCTTCCGGTGCCGATGATCGGATCGGGCAAGAACCCGTATCAGTTTATCTCGGTTTTCGATTGTGCCGAAGCCGCGCGTCTGGCCTGGAAGGCGGGCGTGCCGAACGAGGCCTACAATCTCGGATCGATCAACCCGCCGCCGGTGCGCAAGCTGCTCGGCGATCTGGTCAAGCATGCCGGTTCCAGGTCACTGCTGATCCCGACTCCGGGCTGGGCGGTCAAGCGGACGCTGGATCTGTTTGATCTGATCAACATGCCGATCATGGATCCGGAACAGTATCTGATTGCTGACGAAAATTGCGTGCTTGATGTATCCAAGGGTGAGCGACAGCTTAGCTGGGTGCCGAAGTACCGCGATGAAGACATGTTGATTGCCGCCTATGACGAATATCGCGCAGCCAAGGCGCGCAGTGGATCGTCCGCTGCGGCCCAGGTCGCACCGGCCGAATGAATCGTTCCGAGGGAGCCCACAAATGCTTGATACACCCACACGCGTCGCCGCCGACGCTCCGCCGTTATCCGACACCCAGCCTTTGGACCGGCCGGTGAGTCCCCGCGGCAAACGCCCCGACCTGCTGACCGTTGCGGATGCAAAGGCCATGTCGGTCGCTGAAATGACGGAGCTGTTCAAGGATCACATCAATCCCGGTCAGCTGCATTTCATGAAGCTTCTGGGCTTCCACAAGATCAAGATCGAAACCGCCTCGGGGATGTATTACACCGACCAGAACGGACGGAAGATTCTTGATTTCTTCGGCGGTTTCGGATCGCTGGCGTTGGGCCACAACCATCCGCGCATCATCGAGGCAAGGAAGCAGTTTCAGGACGAGGACCGTCATGAAATCGCCATCGCCTTCATGAGCCAATACGCTTCGGCCCTGGCCAAGAACCTGGCAGCCATTGCGCCTGGCGATCTCGATATGGTGTTTCTCGGCTCATCCGGGTCGGAGGCCATGGAAGCGGCGATCAAGGTGGCCGAACGCGCGGCAGGGCCAAAGCGTCCGAAGATCGTTTATGCGGCCAATTCGTTTCACGGCAAGACCAAGGGCGTGCTGTCGCTGACGGATTCGGAACTCTACCGCGGCGAGTTCCAGCTCACCGGCAACACCGTCAAGGTGCCGTTTGGCGATATCGATGCAATCCGCAATGCCTTTGAGGCTGATCCGGAAATCGGCGTCATCGTGCTGGAGACGATCCAGGGCGGCGGCGGCATCATCGAGGCGCCGGTGGAATTCTGGCAGCAGCTGCGGGCACTGTGCGACAAGCACGACGTCTTGTGGATCGCTGACGAAGTTCAATGCGGAATGGGCCGTTCGGGCCACTTCTTTGCCTTTGAAAAAGCGGGTGTCGTACCTGATGTGACCGCGCTGGCGAAATCGCTCGGCGGCGGCAAGACGGCAATGGCCGCTATGATCGCGTCCCGCAAGGTCTATATGAAGGCCTATGGCACACCAAAGACCGCGATGATCCACGCGCAGGCCACCTTTGGCGGCATCGGCGAAGCCTGTGTTACCGCGATCGAGGGTCTCAATGTCATGTATGACGAGGATCTGATCGGCAATGCTGAACGGGTCGGTTCCTATCTGATCGAGCGCCTCAAGGAACTGCAGGCCAAATACCCGCAGATCATCAAGGATGTACGCGGCAGCGGCTTCATGGTGGGCCTCGAGTTTCAGGATTTCAGCCAGACCCTGCCGGCGCTGCTGCGTCCGATGGTGGCGCTGCTCGATGACAAGCTCAAGGGCTCGCTGTCAGGCTTTGTCGGTGCGGAACTGCTGCGCGATCACGATGTGCTGGTGGCATTCACCGAGTACAATCGCAATGTCATCCGGCTGGAGCCGCCGCTGGTCTGCGGCCGTGAACATGTCGATCAGTTCATCGCGGCACTCGACGCCGTTCTTGGCCGTGGCATCGTCCGCATCGTGCGCGATTTCATCGGCAGCCAGACCAAGAAATAGTCCGCGCGGCTCTTGCCGTTGCGATCGCGAACACAGCCGGGGCGGTCCATCCGCTCCGGTCCATCCGCTCCGGCTTTCTTGCGCTTCAGGTGCTGCCAGCAAGCCTTTGCCTGGCGCCGTGCTTCATACCATATCGTTACACGCTGACAGGTGAATGAGAGGGCACCCGCAATCAAATATTTAGAGTATTCTGATATGCTGGACGGAGTTAGCACTGGATGACGCCGATGGATGTTGCGGAACAGCCAAACAGAAGATCTGTCTTTGTACAGGATCAAGCCGGCCTTGATGTCCGTGATCGTCCTGCGATCACGGCGGAAGTCGAACGGCTCCTGACGTTCCGTACCCGTGATATTCGCCTGAAAGGCGAGATCAAGGAGCTGTTTCAAGCCCGAACATGGTCGCAAACCGCAAAGATCATACGTGCGTGGATGATCTGGGTGGCCGTCCTGCATGTCATGACCATGATGACATGCATTTTGCTGCTTCCCGCAGAGGTCTCGACGTCCATGCTCTTGCCCGGAGCGCTCATTGTGCCAGCTGTTCTTGCCGTTATCGTGGTCTGGCGAAAGCCCTACGCTAAGTGGCTGCAGGGTTTTTCGCTGATTGCCGGGATTTCCCTGGTTTTGGTGTCTGTCGCGCTGATTGGTGTGAACGCCGGCGGGGAGTTCTATGAGCGGAACCTGCACATCATGCTCTTCACAGCAATTTCCGCAATCATCATCTTCGGGATTCCGCTGTCATGGACAGTGACGATTGCCGTTATCGCGCTTAGTCTGTATCTCGTTTTTCAACTGGCAAATCCCACCCTTGCGCTCGGAAGCGCGATCTCCTCGACACTGTTTTTCACCGCTGGCATCTTTGCAACGGTTGCGGCGCGGCGCAACATGACGCTGCTCGCCGTGAAGACCTTTCTTTTTGAACTGCGAGACCGGCGCAGAGTGGTGGAACTGGCCGAAGTGAACGACCGGCTGAAGCTGCTGGCGAGAACCGATCCGCTTACCGGCCTCGCCAACCGGCGTTGGATGACAGAAACGCTCGACCACATCTGGGGCGAGGGACCGAAGGGCGTCGGGAGAGTTGTCATGCTGATGTGTGACATCGACGATTTCAAGAAGCTCAACGATCACCTCGGTCATGCGGAAGGTGACCGTTGCCTGATCAACGTCGCCACCATTATCCGGAACAGTGTCCGGCACGATGTTGACCATGTGGCCCGCTACGGCGGTGAGGAGTTTCTCGTGCTGCTTCCCGGACTGGGCGTACAGGAGGCCGCCATCGTGGCCGAACGCATTCGCGAAAACGTGGAATCTGCGGCGATTTCCAATCCGGGGTCACGCTATGCCCGGCATGTAACGCTCAGTATAGGGCTTGCGGCAAAGGAGGCAGACGACGAGGCGCTGTCATCTGAGCAGTTGCAGAGCAATGCAGATGCCGCGCTGTATGTCGCCAAGCATTCCGGCCGCAATCGGGTGGAAATCCACGAGCTCCGTCCCCGGGGAACCGGTAACAGACTGGTCCATGGGTAACCCTCCTTCCGCCTTTTGACCTGTCCGGGAACAGTGACGGTATCAGCGGCTGTATTATCCCGTCCGGCTGCAGGCGAAGCCGTCCAGGTGAACAGACAGGCCGCAGATTCAGTAAACCGGTTCAACAGGATGACCTGCAGGCGCATGGTGTTGAAGCCTGACGATATCGGGATGTAACTTCCAGATACAATGGACAAATTGCAGGATAGAGCGAGTTGCCGCTTGCTTATGGCGTTTGCTTGCGCGGTCCTGCTTTTCACGTTACCCCTTGCCGGGTACGGATGCGGTCTGCACGATGCAATTCCGGTGCGCTTGTGATGCTGTTCGATGCCCGTTGCGTGTCAGGGGTTTTGAGCAGGTTTTCCGGCAGGTGAAATGAGGAAGGTGACAACTTGACCAGCCAATGGGGCAGGGACAGTGAATTTCCAACGAGCGGCAAGCGCCAAGGCGGCACGTTGCGTGCGGTTGTACTGATCCTGGTTTTGGGACTGGGTGCGGCGGGCGGTTACGCCGGATTCCGCTACAGCCAGTCTGATGCCGGGGCGGCACTTGATCAGGCACGGCTGCAGATCGATGAGCTGAACGCCACGATTGCCCGGCAGGCCGGGGAACTTGACGTCATGGCCGAGCGGCTCGCGTCGAGCAGCCCTCCGGCGCCGTCACCGGAAAGTGCAGCCGTCGACACCATCACCCGCGAGCGCGACGTGCTGGCGGCGGAAACCGAGAATTTGCGGGCGGAACTGGCGGCGCTGGAAGCCGAACGCGCAGCGCGTGTTCAGGATGCCGAAGCGGAAAAGAAGCGCCTTGAGGCCGAGCTGGCGCGCCTGCAGACCGAGGTTGTTCCGGATCTGACCGCAGAGCGGGACCGTCTGCAGCGGAAAACGACTGTCATGCTGGAGGATCAGGCCACGCTCAAGGCGCGGATCAAAACGGCGGCAGACAGGAATGCCGCAGATGCGGCGACCATAGCGGAATTGCAAACCCGGCTTGCCGAAGCCGAGCGAAACCTTTCCGTCTTGCAGACGGAATTGGACGTGGAACGGAGCCGGCAAGCCGAGGCGCAGAAGCTCGACACGGCAAACACCGATGGGAACCAAACACCGGCACCGGTTGCCGAAGAGGACGCGGGCACGCCGCCTGCCGATCCGGGCCCACAGGATGCGCCAGGCATCGCGCCGCGTGATGCGGACGCCGTCGCCCGGGCCCTGCAAGCGGCACCGGGCCTCGATCTACTGACCGAAGGTGAGCGGCAGCAACTGACCGGCAAGCTCACAGCTGGAGAATGCGTCACCGACGCGCTTGCCGCCGTGTTTGATCGTATCCCGATCCTGACGCTGCGCAACCTGATCCGTGATCTGAACAGCGACTGCTGACCATTAGGAGAGAGCCTGTGAACCCTGTTGCAAGATGTTTTCGAAACCTGCTGTTCGCGATGGGCATCATGACGCTTGCCCCGGCTGCCTGGCTCGCCGCCGGCACGGAGGTTCAGGCGGCGGAATTCGAGCGCAATATCATGACAGGGGGGCCGACAGGCACCTATATCCGCATCGGCAAGGACATCGCAGCGCTCGGCAGCGACTGCGGATTGACGCTGAATGTGGTTGAAAGCGCCGGGTCTCTGGAGAATTTCGTCGGGGTCCGCAACCGGCGCAACACCCAGTTCGGCATCGTCCAGAGCGATTTGCTGGAATATCTGAAAACCTTCGAGGCCAATGATCCGGAAGTCCAGAACGCCGTGCGCGGCGTGCGCATCATGTTTCCGCTCTACAACGAGGAAATTCATGTGCTGGCGCGCACCGGCATCGCCAGTCTCAAGGATCTCGAAGGCAAGAAGGTCGCCATCGGCGTCAAGGACAGCGGCACCTTTCTGACGGCCTCACTGATCCTCGATATTTTGCAGGTGAACGCGGCGGAGCGGCTGCCGTTTAATCCCGACCAGGCTTTGCCGAAACTGATAGAAGGCGAGATTGACGCCTTCTTCTATGTTGCCGGCGCTCCGGCTTCCCTGTTTGCCAATGCTGACATCGACCCGGCGCAGTTCCATCTGCTGCCGATCACCGAGGCGCCGTTGCTTGCAACCTATATCAAGGCCAGCATTCCCGCCGGGACCTACGGTTTTCAGAGCGAGGCGGTCGATGTGGTCGCGGTCAAGGCGGTGCTGATGACCTATGACTATGATCCCGATAAGAACGCCTACCACCGGCAGAGCTGCACCGCAGTATCGGATTTCTCCAGCCTGGTTCTCAATGGAATGGACAAGCTGCGCCAGACCGGGCATCCGAAATGGAAATCGGTCGATCTGAGCGCGCTGCCGCCGGGCTGGCAGGTGGGGTCCTGCGTCAAGGCCGGCATGGCGCTGGACTATGCGCCTGCATGCACCAGGGCTGCAGATCCGGCGCCTGCAGACAGCAACGAGGAATATCTCAATCTCCTCAAGCAGCGCCTGAAGAACTGATCGCAAACATAAGAATAATCTAATAAAAAGCCGGCGAAACCGATGTGGTTCCGCCGGCGTTTTTGTCCCGGGCCGCCGAAGCGGCCCGGTATCGGTCCATCAGACCGAGTAGTACATGTCGAATTCGACCGGATGCGGGGTCATTTCGAAACGCATCACTTCAGCCATCTTCAGTTCGATGAAGCTGTCGATCTGGTCGTCGTCGAAGACGCCGCCGGCTGTGAGGAACTTGCGATCCTTGTCGAGGTTTTCGAGCGCTTCGCGCAGCGAGCCTGAAACGGTCGGGATCTTCTTGAGTTCCTTTGCAGGCAGGTCGTAAAGGTCCTTGTCCATGGCCTTGCCAGGATGGATCTTGTTCTTGATGCCGTCGATGCCGGCCATCAGCATGGCTGCAAAGCACAGGTATGGGTTGGCGGTCGGGTCGCCGAAGCGGACTTCAACGCGCTTGGACTTCGGCGACGAGCCGAACGGGATACGGCAGGAGGCCGACCGGTTGCGGGCCGAGTAGGCCAGCAGCACCGGAGCTTCATAACCAGGAACCAGACGCTTGTAGGAGTTGGTCGACGGGTTGGAGAAGGCGTTGATGGCCTTGGCGTGCTTGATGATGCCGCCGATGTAGTACAGGCAGTTTTCCGACAGGCCTGCATATTCGTCGCCAGCGAAGGTTGGCTTGCCGCCCTTCCAGATCGACTGGTGCACGTGCATGCCCGAGCCGTTGTCGCCAAACACAGGCTTCGGCATGAAGGTGGCTGTCTTGCCATAGGCATGAGCAACCTGATGGACGCCATACTTGTAGATCTGGGTCTTGTCGGCCATGCGGGTCAGGGTGTCGAACACCATGCACAATTCGTGCTGGGCGGACGCCACTTCATGGTGATGCTTTTCAACGACCAGGCCCATTTCAGCGAGCACGGTGAGCATTTCCGAACGCATGTCCTGGCAGCTGTCGATCGGCGGGACCGGGAAGTAGCCGCCCTTGACGCGCGGACGGTGACCCATGTTGCCGGTTTCATAGTCGGTGTCGTCGTTCGACGGCAGTTCCGAAGAGTCGAGCTTGAAGCCGGTGTTGTACGGGTCAGCCTTGTACTTGACGTCATCGAAGATGAAGAATTCAGGCTCAGGACCGATATAGACCGTGTCGCCGAGGCCGGAGGCCTGCAGATAGGCTTCAGCCTTCTTGGCGGTGGTGCGCGGGTCGCGGTTGTAGGCTTCACCGGTGATCGGATCGAGAATGTCGCAGAAAACCACCATGGTCGACTGTGCAAAGAAGGGATCCATGTGCACGGTCGAGGTGTCGGGCATCAGCACCATGTCGGATTCATTGATGGCCTTCCAGCCCTGAATCGAGGAACCGTCGAACATCACGCCATCGGCGAACAGGTCTTCATCGACGCAAGACACGTCCATCGTGACGTGCTGCATCTTGCCCTTCGGGTCAGTGAAGCGCAAATCGACAAACTTTACGTCGTTGTCCTTGATTTGCTTGAGGATTTCAGTAGCAGTCGTCATGTTCAATATTCCCTGTTAGTTATGACGATGGGTGCGCGGCAGCCCGCCGCGCACGGTGATCAGATGGCGTCGTTGCCGGTTTCACCGGTACGGATACGGATGACTTCCTCGACGTTCGAAACGAAGATCTTGCCATCACCGATGCGACCCGTCTGGGCTGCGTTGCGAATGGCGTCTATCGCCGCTTCCGCTGTCTCGTCCGCAAGGACGATTTCGACTTTTACCTTCGGCAGAAAGTCGACGACATATTCTGCGCCGCGATAGAGCTCGGTGTGGCCCTTCTGACGACCGAAACCCTTGGCCTCGGTGACAGTAATGCCCTGCAGGCCGACTTCCTGAAGAGCTTCCTTCACTTCATCAAGCTTGAACGGCTTGATGATCGCTTCGATCTTTTTCATGAGAACCAATTCTCCGCTCTGTCCTGTGAAAGCGGGTGCATAGACGGACGCCACATACCCACTCGCGTGTATCAAAGCACACACTGTGCCACTTTGTGAAAAAATCATCTGATACCCACCGAAAAATTCATTTGCCGGTCGGATTGTGCGAGAAACCAAGGCCGAATGAGACGATGTGGCGCCGGAGATCGTGTTTTCGCCACAGAAGCAAGCAAATGCCCAAAAGCGAACAGCAAGAATGCTGATTTTTTGTGCGCCATAGACTGCCGTCAAATTGCGCATTCTGAGTAATTAATGTGCATTTATGGGGGCCGGGCCACGTTTGGTGACGGGACTCGTTCCAGCTTGACCGCTGCGCCGGGCTCATGCAACGAACGGTCATGGCAACAAACCACACAGTGTTGATATCACCGGAAACAATGGGCCGGATTGACAGGGCGGCGGCCGACAGCGGCCTCGACAGCTATGGTCTGATGCAAAAGGCCGGTGCGCATGTCGCGGCCGTGCTGCTGGCTCATTTTCCGGCCGTTCGGCGCGCGGTTGTGCTGTGCGGACCGGGCAACAATGGCGGCGACGGCCATATAGCTGCAGGCTTGCTGGCCGGTGCCGGGGTTGAGGTGATGCGCTTCGGGCCGGAGCCGAAGCCCGGCGGTGATGCCGCAAAAGCCCGCAATGCGTATCCAGGCACACTGCATGTGTTTGAAGACTGGCAACCGCTTGAAGGCGATGTGATTGTCGATGCGGTGTTCGGCGCAGGGCTCGACAGGCCTGTCAGTGGCGATGTGGAGGCTTTGATCGAACGGGCCCGGCAGGCAGGAACACCGGTGATTGCTGTTGATCTTCCCTCGGGCGTGTCCGGCCGGACCGGGGAGCCGACGGGCGCCTGCTTTCAAGCCGTTCACACGGTCACCTTTGCCGCGTTGAAGCCGGGGCATCTGCTGATGCCGGGCAGGGCGCTGTGCGGCCAGCTGCACCTTTGCGATATCGGCATTCCCGGGCGGATGATCGTCGGCGACGACCCGCTCTGGAAAAACCATCCGGGTCTTTACAACGCGGCACTCCCGGCTTTGGCTGCGGGTGCGCATAAATATGGCCGTGGTCATCTGGGCGTGTTCTGCGGACCGTTGACGTCGACAGGCGCTGCGCGGCTGTCAGCCATGGCGGGGCTGAAAAGCGGTGCAGGCTTGGTGACGATGGTCAGCCGGCCTTCCGCAACAATGGTGCTGGCGTCGCATCTGACAGCAATCATGCAGCGGATGATCCGTGATGAGGCGGAATTGCAGGCCTGGCTTTCGGACAAGCGGCTGTCAGCTTTTGTCATCGGGCCGGGATTTGGCGATCAGGCAATGGCGCGCAGCTATGTCGAACTGCTTGCGGCGACGGGCCGGCCTGTTGTGCTCGATGCGGACGGATTGAGCGCGTATGCCGGCGCACCGGCAAAACTGGCTTCGCTGTTTGAAGGGGATACACGGCTGGTGATGACCCCGCATGAGGGCGAGTTCCGCCGCTTGTTCGGCAATCTTGCCGATGACTCCTCCCTGTCCAAGATCGACCGTGCCAGAGTTGCGGCCCAACACCACAATGCGGTGATGGTCTACAAGGGGCCAGACACGGTGATTGCCGCGCCGGATGGGCGGGCTGCGGTCAATGCGGATGCGCCTGCCTTTCTGGCCACGGCCGGTTCAGGCGATGTGCTCGCCGGCATTATCGGCGGGCTTCTGGCTCAGGGCATGCCGCCATTTGAAGCGGCCTGCGCCGGTGTGGCGCTGCACGGCGATGCCGCGAACCGGGCAGGCAAGGGATTGACCGCGGAAGACCTTCCCGCTCACATCACGCCGCTTTGAGATCTGCTATCGGCCGCATCGCGGAGCTACAACAGCCTGCTCTTGCGCAGCATGCCGGCGCTGGCCAGAACCGGATAGGCGATGGATGCGAACAGTGAGTTGATCTCCTTGAGATCGCGCATGGTGTCGATGTGGATCGAGCTGCTGTCGTAGCTGTTGTCATTGCCGTCGCGAAGCCGTTGCATGTGCTGCTCTTCACTGTTGCGCACCATGGTGCGGACGACCTCTTTCTGGGCCACCAGTTGGCGGGCGTGATCAAGATCGGCATTGACGAACAGGTTGAAGGCCAGACGGGCGTTTTTGAGAACTTCCTGGTGCAAAGCCTTGAGTTCATGCCAGCCTTCGCTGGAGAAGGTGATCTTGCGCGAATCCTTTTTGCGGGCTCTCGTCACCATGTTCTGCGCGATGATGTCGGCGGCCTGCTCAAGCTTGATGGTGGCCCCCAGGAGATCCTGAAGCTGGGCGGCGGATTTCTCGTCCAGCCGGCTCTCGGAAATCTTGGCCAGGTAGAACTTGATCTCGCGATGGGTTTCATCAATCTCGTCGTCAAGTTCTTCGATGCGGCGAACCTTCTGCTTGTCCGGGGTGTCGAACACGTCGAAAATCCAGGTCAGCATCAGTTCGATGCGTTCGCACACAGTCAGAACTTCACGGGTGGCGTTGGCTATGGCCTGCCGGGGATCAGTCAGATGCTCGGGGTTGAGGGCCGACATCCGGGATTCAGCATCAATTTGTTCAGGCGCCGCAGCCGGCGTCAGCCAGGCTTTCAAGATCCGTCCAACGATGCCGCAGAAGGGCAGCCCGAGCACCAGAACCGCGAGATTGATGGCGAGGTGGACAAGCACCACGGCATCACCGGGCTGGGCGGAAAACAGGCTGCTCTGCAGCTCAAAGCTCATTTGCGCGGCGAGCGCGATCAGCGTGCCGAGGCCGCGGATGGCAACATTTCCCAGCGGCACGATGCGTGCATCGACGCGCTCGCCGCGGGTCAGTACCGCTCCGATGACCGCCGCACCGAAATTGATGCCGAGCACCAGCGGAATTATCAGCACCGGCGGAATCAGCGCACGGTCGGCAAGCGAGGCCAGCAGCAGCACAGCGGCCACGCTGGAATGGAACGCCCAGGTCAGCAAGCCGGCGAGAACGAAGGCGGTGATCCAGTCGCGTGACAGGTAGTTGATGATGACCGGCAGGATTTCGCTGGTCTTGAGCGGGGTCGATGCTTCTCCGATCAGCCGCAGCGACAACAGCAGCAGGCCGAGGCCGAAGAGAATGCGGCCGATCTGGCGCCAGTTGCGCGATTCGCTCGCCCGGAAGGCAATCGTACCCGCCAGCAGCAGGATTGGAATGAGCAGGGACAGGTCCTGGCGCAGAATGCGCACCACCAGGGCAGACCCCAGGTCCGCGCCCAGCAGGGTTGCGATGCCGATTGCCGTGGTGACGTAGCCGCTGGCGACGAAGCCCGCCACAATGAGGGCCACTGCCGTGGCGCTTTGCAGGGCGATGGCGAAGAAAAAGCCGGCGATTGCTGCGGTCACCCGGTTGCCGATTGCCAGCCGCAGCTTTTGCCGGAGCACGTCGCCATAGGCGCGCTCTATGCCGGTGCGAACCATTCGGGTGGCCCACAGCAGCAGGGCGACAGCGCCGGCAAGATTTATAAAGACGACCATTCCGGACATGAACACTCAAACCTGTACTGAAAAGACAGCCCCGGACACGCCTGAAGTCGCTAACGTGAGCTCCTTGCCGTAAACGCCGGGTCTGACGGGAATACGACTCAGACTATCGTATTTTCACAAATGTCACAATTTGCATATTTTAAGGCGAATATCGTTCGCGATGCACGTTTTGCGGGTTTTTTCGGGCGCGGCGGCGCTGGCATGTTTTACAGGGTGATTGCGGCTACTCTGCTCTCTGATTCCGCAGATAGGCTTTTGGCGGCGCCCCCATTACCCTTGAAAACATGGTGGTGAAGGCCGGGATGCTGTCATAGCCGAGATCCATCGCGACAGTGGTGACCGGCTCACCGGCACTCAGGCGGGGAAGCGCCGCCATGACGCAGGCCTGCTGACGCCAGGCGGAGAGACTGAGTCCTGTTTGTTGCCGGAAGACGCGCGTGAAGGTTCTGCGGCTCATGCCGACGCGGTCGGCCCAGTCATCGATCCCGATCCGGGCCGACGGCAGCGCGATGAACTCGCGGCACAGATCCGTCAGCCGGGTGCTTCGGGGCAGCGGCAGACCCAGAGGCCGTTCAGGCAACATCGGGATTTCGTGCAGCAGGGCGCTTCGAATGAGTTGTGCGCGTGCATCCATCGCTTGCGGCCCGATCTGCACTGTTTCATCGAGAAGGCTGCGCATCAGACGGGTCATTCCGGTCACATGCAGATGGGCTGGCAGCCCGTCGATCGCATCCAGCCTGATATAAGCGGACTGCATGGCAACCCGGCCAATCACCTCGACCGCATGGCGCATGCCTGCGGGTATCCACAAGGCATGATCGGGCGGCACCATCCAGCGGCCGGCGGGCGTGGTGACGATGACCACGCCGGTAATCGGATGCAAGAGTTGCGATCTGCTGTGGTGATGCTCCGCCACATGTTCGTCATGTGTAAAGCGATGTGCAAACGCCAGCACCGGGATATCGGAAGCTTCGACCAGAGCGCGGTGCGGGTTGGATTGTCCCCAGTCTGACGGTGAATGCAGGTCCTTGCCGGCAGCGGATTGCGATAACATGACTGGCCCAATCGCGTAAAAAACAGACCAAACCACGAATGCGGGCTGTAAACAAGGAGTGTATCAGAATGTTCAAGGTTGCCTTCGCAACCATACCCAAAGCCGCCCGCTAAAACTGTTCTTGGCGGCGGTCCGCCATTTGCAGTCTCGCTCTCATGCGATCAGGTCTCTCTGTTCGTGGGACCGGAAGGAATGATCATGCGCATTGTACCCGAAACCCCCGATAATTCCGGAGCAGGGGCCATCACCAAGGCTGCCACTCCGGCAGCATTTTCCGTGGTGGTGGCGCTGAGCATCTGCCACTTTCTCAACGACACAATGCAGTCGGTGCTGGCGGCGATCTACCCGATCCTGAAGATCAATTATGATCTGAGCTTCACCCAGATCGGCCTGCTGACATTCGCGTTCCAGTTCACCGCGTCTCTCCTGCAACCCGCCATCGGGGCGTACACGGACAAGCGTCCGATCGGCTATGCGCTGCCGGTTGGAACCGCCTTCACACTGGTCGGCCTGCTGCTGCTGGCGTCCGCGGGTTACTATGTGCTGTTGCTGCTGGCGGCCGCGCTGGTCGGGTTCGGTTCGGCGGTGTTTCATCCCGAATCCTCGCGGATTGCGCGGCTTGCCTCCGGTGGCCGGCACGGCACGGCGCAATCGGTTTTCCAGGTCGGCGGCAATATCGGCACTGCAACCGGGCCGCTGCTGGCAGCTTTCATCATCGTGCCCAATGGTCAGGCTTCGGTGGCCTGGTTTGCTGTTGCGGCCCTTGCCGGCATGGCGATCCTGACCTGGGTCAGCCGGTGGTATGGGGAGTTCCGGCGCGCTGCGGCAGGACGCCCGGCAGCAGACACGTCGCTGCTCCACTCGCGCCGCCGTGTCATCATCGCTTTGGTGGTGCTGGCGCTGCTGGTGTTCACCAAGAACATCTATGTTGCAAGCTTCACCAGTTTCTACACCTTCTATGTGATTGAACGCTTCGCTGTCAGCGTTCAGGATTCGCAGCTCATGCTGTTCGTCTTTCTCGGATCGATGGCTGCTGGCACCCTGATCGGCGGGCCGATCGGCGACCGGATAGGCGCAAAGGCGGTGATCTGGGTGTCGATCCTGGGTGTCTTGCCCTTTACGCTGATGCTGCCCTATGCGGATCTGTTCTGGACAGCGGTGCTGACCGTCATCATCGGCGTGGTTCTGGCGTCGGCGTTTCCGGCGATCGTGGTGTTCGCGCAGGAACTGGTACCGGGCCGCGTCGGGCTGATTGCCGGGGTGTTTTTCGGTTTCGCCTTCGGAATGGGCGGCATAGCCGCAGCGGTTCTGGGCCAGGTGGCTGACGCCAAAGGCATCGTCTATGTCTACCAGGTCTGCGCCTTCCTGCCGTTCCTCGGGCTGTTGACGATCTTTCTGCCGAAACGGACAGCCGCCGCCTGAGCGGACTGCACTCCACGATCCTGCAATGGCTGCGGTTTTTGCAACGCGGCAGTCGCCTTGGCAGCAAAACCTGCTTACAACTCCGGCTGGTCGCATCGTCCCTCAACCAGCCGGAGCCGCATCGTGAAATTTCTCATCATGTCCCTGAAGGCCTATCTGGCGGAGCGGCTGTGGTTGCGGCCCGCGGCCTTCGGCATCATGGCCGTGCTCACCGTCATCGTCGCCATCGGGGTCGATCGCTGGATCAAGCTGCCGTTTGATTTCAGCATCCGCGAGCAAACCATCCGCAGCATGCTGACCATCATGGCATCGGCCATGCTGACAGTGGCGACGTTTTCGGTCTCTGTGATGCTTGCGGCCTATGTGGCGGCGATCTCTGCAAGCACGCCTCGGGCCTTTTCCATCGTCGTCTCGGATTCCACCTCCAAGCAGGCGATTTCCACCTTTATCGGCGCTTTCACCTATGCGGTGGTCGGATTGATCGGCCTCAATGTCGGAGCGTTTGGTTCCAGCGGACGCATCGTATTGTTCTTCACAACGCTGTGGGTGTTTGCCTGGGTGGTGGGAACACTGATCTACTGGATAGATCATGTGGCGCGGATTAGCACCGTGGCGTCGACGATCTCGAAGGTTTCGGAGCGGGCGACAAAGGTATTGGCCCGGCACCTGACCGATCCGGGGCTTGGCGGCACGCCGATTTTTGCCAATATGCTGCCGCCCGAAGACGCGGTGCCGGTGCTGTCGGGCTACACCGGAACTGTGAGATATATTGACGTTGCCGCCCTGGTTGCTCTGGCGGAAGCATCCTGTTTCCGGGTTCAGGTGGCGGTGCGACTGGGTGATCTGATCGGGCGCAACGTGGTCGTTGCCTGGATCAGCGAGGTTCAGCCTGGGGCCCTGGATGAAGGGGTTGCAAAGCGGATACGCAGTGCAATCCGCATCGGCCAGAGCCGCCAAAAATCGGAAGATCCTGTTCTGCTTCTGCAAACCCTTTCGGAAATCGCCGACAGGGCGCTGTCGCCAGGCATCAATGATCCGGGCACCGCCAAGGACATCTTGGATGCGCTTGTCCAGGTATTTGCGGATGCCGCCGATAAGAGCCGGGACGGTGCCACAGCTTCGCAGCATTCGCGCGTGATGGTGCCGATCATAGATCCGGAGATGATGCTGGCGGCCGCCTTTGAACAAACCGCTCGGGACGGCGCCGGCATGGTTGAGGTGGCGGTGCATCTGCAACAGGCTCTGATGGCGATTGGCCCATGTCTGCCCGCGCCATGGATGCCGGCATTGCAGGACCAATCAACACGGGCTTTGGAGCGCGCAAGAGAGGCGATGCCCCATCAGTACGATGTCGCCCGGGTCGAGGCCGCAGCCCGGCTTGCCGGGACTGGCTCCCGGTAAGCCCCCAGTATCAGCTGGGTGGGGTTTGCTCTCTCACTTGCGGCGCCCAGGAAATCAGACCGATTTGATCAAGGTTTCACGGGCGAAAGCAGGAGCTATTGCGCGACGTAGCCGCCATCAACCGGCACGATGGCGCCGAGCATGAAGGAGGCTTCAGGCGAACTCAGCCAGACGATGAGATTGGCCACTTCTTCAGGTGTGCCGATACGGCCCAGCGGATGCAGCGGATCCATCATCTGGGCGCTGGTCTGGGATCCGGAGGTTGCCTGGTCGGCGAGGGAATCCAGCATCCTGGTGTCGATGCCGCCCGGACAGACGGCGTTGACCCGTATTCCGGCCTTGCTGTATTCGAGTGCTGTATTCTTGGTCATGCCGATGACGGCGTGCTTGGAGGCGACATAGGGCGACAGGCCGGGAAAGCCGATCAGGCCAGCGATCGAGGCAAGATTGACGATTGTGCCGCCGCCTGCCTGCAGCATGTGACGGATTTCAGCCTGCATGCATAAAAATGTGCCCTTGGCATTGATGCGCATAATGGCGTCGTAATTGTCTTCGGGCTGATCGGCGAATGGCGCAATTTTACCCTCGATCCCGGCATTGTTGACCGCGCAATCGAGCTTTCCGTATTCGTCGACAACACCAGCCACCAGGGCTGCAACATCATCAGCCTTTGACACGTCGGCACGCTGGAACATTGCGGTTCCACCGGCCTTGTGAATCAGCGCGACGGTCTCTTCACCTGCAGGGACATGGATGTCGGAGACCACGACATTGGCGCCCTCGCGTGCAAATTTCAGCGCCGTTGCGCGGCCGATCCCTGCGCCTGACCCCGTCACAAGAGCAGTCTTGCCAGTAAACACTCCCATTTCGCTCTCCCGTGGTGTGGTTGTTCAAATTACCACAATGCCGGGTAGGGAGCCAAAATACCTTGATGCGAATCAAGAGAATGTCGAATTGGCGTTATCGGATGGTTTATACCCGCTTCTGCAACTCCATTGCGCCGGCGGGCGCGTTGACCTTGCCGCCGGTGATGAAGAAGGCAAAGGCATCGCGCGGCTGCTGTTTGACTGTCCGGTCAGCGGCGATCAGGGGCAGGTCTGCTGGCGCACCGCCTTCGGCATAGGTCTTCAGCCGGTTGGCCCACAGGCCGATGTCTGACGGTGGATAGCAGGTCGGCACCTCATCGGAACCCTGCTGCAGCCGGGCATAGACGAAATCCGAGGTGACGTCTGCGATCATCGGATAGGTCTCGTGGTCGGCGCAGACGGCGGCCACATTGTGCCTGGCCAGCAGTTCAATGAACTCCGGCGTGCAGAAGCTCTCATGCCGCGCCTCGACCACATGGCGCAGCGCAATGCCGTCCTGTTTGTCCGGAAGCAGCGCGAGAAAGGCCGCGAAATCGTCCAGTTCGAATTTCTTGGTCGGCATGAACTGCCAGAGGATCGGGCCGAGCCGGTCGCCAAGCTCGGTAATGCCCTGGGTCAGAAACTTGCTGATCGACGGCTCACTTTCAGCCAGCACCTTGCGGTTGGTGCAATAGCGGCTGGCCTTCAGCGAAAACACAAAACCGTCCGGCACGTCAGCGGCCCATTTGGCGAATGTCGCTGGCTTCTGGCTGCCATAATAGGTGCCATTGACCTCAATCGCCCGCAACTGGCTGCCGGCATATTGCAAATGCTTGGTCTTGGCCAGTTTCGGCGGATAGAAGCTGTCGTTCCAGGCATCAAACACCCAGCCGCCGATGCCGGTGCGGATTGTTCCGTGTGTGGTCAAGACTGCCTCCGTGAATTGGTGTGGTGTCAGCGTGGCCGCGATGCTGATCCGGCCAGCCGACAATCGCATATTAAGATCACGAATGACCGGACGGCCACCCGTAATCCACAAACCAATTCCAACCGAGGATGTTTTCTTGGGGCGCGGTCAGCCCGGACGGAGGCAAAAAGATGTGTATCCGTCCGGCCCAAGCTCCCAACCGCCAAGCGCAGTTTGAAAAAATGCGTCCTAGCCGCCGATCTTGATCTTGCGGTCCTTGGACTCCTGACCCGGCTTCTTGGGCATGACGACCTTGAGGACGCCCTTGTCGAATTTGGCATCGATTGCGTCCTGATCGACCCGGTCAGGGACTGGAAACGAGCGGTGAAACGAGCCGTAAGTGCGCTCTACCATGACACTGTCGTCGGCCTTGGATTCATGCGATACGGTCTTCTCGCCCTTCAGGGTCAACATGCCGTCGGTAATTGTCAGCTCGACTTCCTCCTTCGACATGCCGGGAAGCTCAGCGGTCAAGGTGATCGCCTTGTCGTTTTCGGTGATGTCGATGGCCGGCTTCACCGCGCCGGCAGTCATCAGGGATGGAAATCCCGTTTTCGAGGCCGCCGTCTCCACGTGCCCGAAGAAACGTTCCATCATCGTGTCCATTTCCTTGCGGAAGTCATCGAACAATCCGGAAGACCGGGAAGCGGGTAGGTTTTCCTTTGTGTCTGCCATAATGCTCTCCTTGTGATCCCTGCTCTCATGGGATGAAGGATAGTTTGACAGCAACCTGACCAGCCGCCTTGATGAAGATCAACAAAACACGCGCTGAAAACAAATTTCCGGATTTCGGAGTACGCCATGCCACGGCGAGCCCGTAGCTGATTGCCGCGCGGCAGCCTTATTCTGCCGCTTCCACCCGTTTCTGCGGGCGCCGCTCCAGCAGTTCCTTGAGGAAGTGGCCGGTGTAGGAGCGCTCCACCTTGACGATGTCCTCGGGCGTGCCTTCGGCGACGATCTCGCCGCCGCCTGTTACGCGACCTTTGTCAACTCGAAAATCTCTCCGTGGCGTGCGGCGGCCGGGATGTCGCGGCGCCTCAGCGCGCAGCGCACCTCGTCGAGCTTGAGCGCGTCCTCAGCCGAGAGATAGGGACCCCAGTTGGTCGGATCTCCGGACTCGTAGATCAGCGTGACCGGAACCTTGGCGATATAACCGCCTTCTTCAACGAGCCGCGTCACCTGTTCAAAGCTTGCGTCGGGTTGTGAACCGCTCATCCCACTTCTCCTTGTCAGGCAGATAGACCGTCACAAGAACGGCATGGACTGCATTGTCGTCAATCATACCCCAAACAGCGTGGACCGGGCCAGCCTGCAATTCGTGCTTCACAAGGAGCGACGGCCCCATCCGGCTGATTTCGTATCGTTCGACAATCGACCAGGATGGAACGCTGGCCAGAATCTCCGATAACAACAGACCCTGTTCATCCAGCCGGCCCTGAGCATGAGCCGAAACCCTGAACTTGCCGTTGGCAATGCGCTGGCGTAACCGGTCAGCGAGGTCATCCATGGCTCACTCTGCCGCTTCCACCCGTTTCTGCGGGCGCCGTTCCAGCAGTTCCTTGAGGAAGTGGCCGGTGTAGGAGCGCTCCACCTTGACGATGTCCTCGGGCGTGCCCTCAGCGACGATCTCGCCGCCGCCGTCGCCGCCTTCGGGGCCGAGGTCGATGACCCAGTCGGCGGTCTTGATGACTTCGAGATTGTGCTCGATGACAACCACCGAGTTGCCCTGATCAACCAGTTCGTGCAGCACTTCCAGGAGCTTGGCAACATCGTGGAAATGCAGGCCGGTGGTCGGCTCGTCGAGAATATAGAGCGTGCGCCCGGTCGAGCGTTTTGACAGTTCCTTGGCCAGCTTGACGCGCTGCGCCTCGCCGCCCGACAGCGTCGTCGCCTGCTGGCCGACTTTGATGTAGCCCAGGCCAACGCCTTGCAGCGCCTGCAGCTTGTCGCGCACGGCAGGGACGGCAGCGAAGAATTCGACGCCTTCCTCAACTGTCATGTCGAGCACATCGGCGATGGATTTCTGCTTGAATGTGACGTCCAGCGTCTCGCGGTTGTAGCGCTTGCCGTGGCAGACGTCGCAGGTGACATAGACATCGGGCAGGAAGTGCATCTCGATCTTGATGACGCCGTCGCCCTGGCAGGCCTCGCAGCGGCCGCCCTTGACGTTGAAGGAGAAGCGCCCCGGCTGATAACCGCGCGCCTTGGCTTCGGGCAGGCCGGCGAACCAGTCGCGGATCGGGGTGAAAGCGCCGGTATAGGTGGCCGGGTTGGAGCGCGGCGTGCGGCCGATCGGCGACTGGTCGATGTCGATCACCTTGTCGATATGCTCGAAACCGTCGATACGGTCGTGATCGGCGGGGTTTTCACGTGCGCCCATGACCCGCCGGGCCGCGGCCTTGTACAGCGTCTCGATCAGGAAGGTCGACTTGCCGCCGCCCGACACCCCGGTGACCGCGGTGAACAGGCCCAGCGGGATCGACGCAGAGACATTCTTCAGATTGTTGCCGCGGGCGCCGATGACCTTGAGTTCTTTCTTCTTCTTGGCCTTGCGGCGCTCGGTGGGAACCGGCACGCCGAATTCGCCGGAGAGATATTTGCCGGTGATCGAGCGCGGATTGGCCATGATGTCGGCAGGCGAGCCCTGGGCAATGATCTCGCCGCCGTGAACGCCGGCATGCGGGCCGATGTCGACCACATAATCGGCGGTCAGGATGGCGTCCTCGTCATGCTCGACCACGATCACCGTGTTGCCGATGTCGCGCAGATGCTTGAGCGTTTCCAGGAGCCGTGCATTGTCACGCTGGTGCAGGCCGATCGAGGGCTCGTCGAGAACATAGAGCACGCCGGTCAGTCCGGAGCCGATCTGCGAGGCGAGCCGGATACGCTGGCTTTCGCCGCCCGAGAGCGAGCCGGAATTGCGCGACAGCGTCAGATAGTCGAGGCCGACATCGTTGAGAAATTTCAGCCGGTCACGGATCTCCTTGAGAATGCGGACGGCGATTTCATTCTGCTTGTCGTTGAGGTGTCCGGGAAGCGCCTCGAACCAGTCACCGGCATTGCGGATCGACAGCTCGGTCACCTGGCCGATGTGGCAGTCATTGATCTTGACGGCACGCGCCTCGGGCTTGAGCCGGTAGCCGTCGCAGGCCGGGCAGGGCGCATTGGACATATAGCGCTCGATTTCCTCGCGGGCCCAGGCGCTGTCGGTTTCCTTCCAGCGCCGCTCGAGATTGGGAATGATGCCCTCGAAGGTCTTGGATGTGGTGTAGGAGCGCAGCCCGTCATCATATTTGAAGGCAATCTTTTCATTGGTGCCGCGCAGAATGGCGGCCTTGCCCTTCTCCGGCAGCTCGTCCCAGCGATCGCCCATCTTGAAGCCGAAATGCTTGCCCAGCGCTTCCAGCGTCTGGGTGTAATAGGGTGAGCTGGACTTGGCCCAGGGCGCAACGGCGCCGCCGCGCAAGGTCAGGTTCGGCTCCGGGACGATCATCGCCTCGTCGATTTTCTTCTGCGTGCCGAGACCGTCGCAGGTCGGGCAGGCGCCATGCGGATTGTTGAAGGAAAACAGCCGCGGCTCGATTTCGGAAATGGTAAAGCCGGAGACCGGGCAGGCGAATTTTTCCGAGAAAAGCATGCGCTCATGGGTCTCGTTGAGCGACTTGTTGGCCGAACCGCCGGCCGAGGTCTCGGCGTCAGGCAGCGGCTTGTCGGCGAATTCGGCAATCGCCAGCCCGTCGGCCAGCCTGAGGCAGGTTTCCATGCTGTCGGCCAGCCGCGCAGCAATGTCGGGCCGCACGACGATACGGTCGACGACGATGTCGATGTCGTGCTTGTATTTCTTGTCGAGCGCCGGGGCGTCGGCGATCTCGTAATACTGGCCGTCGATCTTGACCCGTTGATAGCCCTTTTTCATGAACTCGGCGAGTTCCTTGCGGTACTCGCCCTTGCGGCCGCGCACCACCGGCGCAAGGATGTAAAGCCGCGTGCCTTCTTCCAGCGCCAGCACCCGGTCCACGATCTGGCTGACGGTCTGGCTTTCAATCGGCAGGCCGGTGGCGGGCGAATAGGGCACGCCAACTCGCGCGAACAACAGCCGCATATAGTCATAAATCTCGGTGACAGTGCCGACAGTCGAGCGCGGGTTGCGGCTGGTGGTCTTCTGCTCGATGGAAATGGCCGGCGACAAGCCGTCGATCTGGTCGACATCGGGCTTCTGCATCATCTCGAGAAACTGACGCGCATAGGCCGACAGGCTTTCGACATAGCGGCGCTGGCCTTCGGCATAGATGGTGTCAAATGCCAGCGAGGATTTGCCCGAGCCCGACAATCCGGTCATCACGATCAGGGAGTTGCGCGGAAGGTCGAGATCGACATTCTTGAGATTGTGCTCGCGGGCTCCGCGAATGGTGATGGATTTCAGTTCAGTCATGTCGCCGCCGATTTGCCGTGGAGTGTCCGGTGCGCTCAAAGCGAGCCCATCCCGACCACTCTCCTATCCAGAATGCTCACAGGACCGAAGCTTTCGAGAAGCTGTCCGGCCGTGTCCCGCAAATAACATTGCCCCAAGCAACACTGCACATCAAATATGGTTCCGGGGGCAGACCAGATCCATACATAAGCACCGTGACCGCAAAGTCGAGAGAGGAGACCGGGGGTTGCGGCCCCGCAGCCGAATCTCTTGACAGAAACTGACACAATTAATAGAACATATAAAGAACAAAAAAGGCCTGTGGATTGTCATCACCCGGCTGACGGGCGGTTGGCTGATCCTGTAAGGTGGGAAATGATTTGGACGGGGCGGCACAAGGCCGCCTGAAGTGTTGGAAGGTGAAAATATCATGGCGGGTAGCGTCAACAAAGTCATTCTCATTGGCAATCTGGGCGCCGATCCGGACATCAAGCGGACTCAGGATGGCCGCCCGATCGCCAATCTGTCGGTCGCGACATCGGAAAGCTGGCGCGACAAGAACTCCGGCGAGCGCCGCGAAAAGACCGAATGGCACCGTGTGGTGATCTTCAATGAGGGGCTTTGCAAGATTGCCGAGAATTACCTCAAGAAGGGCTCGAAGGTCTATATCGAGGGCCAGCTGCAGACCCGCAAATGGACCGACCAGTCGGGCCAGGACAAATATTCCACCGAAGTGGTGCTGCAGGGCTTCAACGGCAACCTGACCATGCTCGACGGCCGCAATGAAGGCGGCGGCGGTGGATCAGGTGGCGGCGGTGGCCGTGGCGGCGATTATGGCGGCGGCGGCGACTTCGGTGGCGGATCGTCATCGGGCGGTGACCGCGGCGGTTTCGGCGGTGGCAGCAGCAGCGGCGGCGGATCCTCCCGCGACCTCGACGACGATATTCCATTCTGATTGCATTGATCTGATCAGCAAGGCCCGCAAGCACAGAGTTTGCGGGCCTTTGCATTTCCAAAACCGGCGGGCTTGCAGCGGGACAAAGCGCAATGAAACAATCGATCACCCATGTCGCGCTTGTGGTTCGCGACTATGATGAAGCCATCGGCTTTTATTGCGGCGTTCTCGGCTTCGATCTGCTGGAAGACAGCTATCAGCCCGAGCAGGACAAGCGCTGGGTGGTTGTTCGCCCAAAGGGCGGGCAGGGGGCGTCAATCCTGCTGGCCCGCGCCTCGAAGCCGGAGCAGGAGCCCTTCGTCGGCAACCAGACCGGCGGCCGCGTGTTCCTGTTCCTCAACACCGATGATTTCTGGCGCGATTACAATCGCCTGATCGCGGAAGGCGTTGAATTCATCCGGGATCCGAAGACCGAGGATTACGGCACGGTGGCGGTGTTCCGCGACATCTATGGCAATCTCTGGGACCTGCTGCAATTGACCGAAGGCCATCCGGCGGCCAACTGATCCTGACCGGACGGGCAGGGGCCGGACTGCGCGGAAGCGGGGTGTACAGGCCCAGGATGCACGGGTCCGGTACGCACAGGATTGTGATTGGTGTCATTGCCAGCATCCGGGCAGAATTCCACGATGCTTGCTGATAGGATCAAAAGCCTCAATGCCCGCATGTTGCTGATGGCGGTTGGCGGCATGCTGCTGGCCTGTGTATCCGCCTCCGCCGGAGAAGCCGATGTGGTGGCCGCAGAATTCGAGCAGGCTGCGGACGGAAGCTACCGGTTCGATGTCACGGTTCGCCATGCCGATGCCGGCTGGGAACACTATGCCGACAGATGGCAGGTGATTGGCGCGGATGGCACCGTCTACGGCGAACGGGTGCTGGCGCATCCGCATGACACCGAGCAACCCTTCACCCGCAGCCAGTCAGGCATTGTCATCCCGGAAGGTGTCAAAGCCGTCTCCATCCGTGCCCATGACAAGCGGCATGGCTGGGGCGGCGCGGAACGTGTTGTTGACCTTACACAGTAGCGTGGCGGCATCCGCCCGTGCCTGCAATCTCAGCCGATCTTCAGTTCGACACTGATGCGGTCGCCGGTGGAGATCGCCTGCGCCTTTCTCACGTCGGCTTTGACCGGCAGGAAATAGCAGCCCGACGCCTTGTCGGGAAACAGCGAGGTGCTCCATCTGCTCTCACCGGTGCTGGCCCGCACACGGATCGACCCGAACCCCTTGGTCTTGCCCGCCATGAAGCGGATCTGCTGTGATATCTCCAGCGGCACGGTGAGAAAATACCATGATGCCTTGGCCGCGCCGGAGCGCCAGAGTTCGGCCTCGAAACTGTAGTCCTGATCCGGGTCCATGATTGCTGCCTCAGGCGCCGAGAAATGCCTGCTTGATGCCGTCGACGACGAACTGCACCGAGAGCGCGGCCAGGATCACGCCCAGCAGCCGGGTCAGGATCGTCCGTCCGGTGTCGCCGAGAAACTGGTCGATGCGCTCGGCAATCACCAGGAAGGCGAACAGCACCAGCGAGGCTGCGATGATGACACCGATCAGTCCGGCGCGCTCGACCGGTGCGTAGAAGGAGCCTGCCAGCAGGATCACCGCCGAAATGGCGCCCGGGCCGGCAATCAGCGGGATGGCCAGCGGGAACACCGCGACATTGGAAATGTGATCCTTGGTAATGGCGCGCTCGGCGCTCTTTTCCTGCCGTTCGTGGCGTTTTTCGAAGATCATCTCGAAGGCGATCCAGAACAGCAGCAAGCCGCCGGCAATGCGGAAGGCGCCAAGGGAAATGCCCAGAACATTGAGAATGCTGGCGCCGGCGATGGCAAACACCGCCAGGATGCCGGCGGAGGTCACCGTGCCGCGCATGGCCACCTGAAGCCGCTGGCTGCGGGTCATGCCGGTGGTGAGGCCGAGGAAGATCGCCGCCAGGCCGGGTGGGTCAAACATCACGATGATGGTGACGAAAGCATTTATGATCAGTTCGATATTCATGGAGCAACCCTCTCGGCCCTGATGAAAACGCCTTTTACAAGGACTTACGACACCCCGGCGCTGTCCGAAACCCCCGTCTGAGCCCACAACGGTGGAGAAAGTCGCCTAAACGGCTGAATCAGGGTGCGAAAATTGGCGACAGCAGTGGCTTTCGGCTATAACGCACAGATGATTCCATCCAATTGTCGTGGACCGCTTTGACAGACCAGAAAACACCCGCCGGACCGATTGTGCCAGGCATTGAGCCGGTATCGATTATCGAGGAAATGCAGCGTTCCTATCTCGATTACGCCATGAGCGTGATCGTCAGCCGTGCGCTGCCTGATGTGCGCGACGGCCTCAAGCCGGTGCACCGGCGTATTCTCTACGCCATGCATGAGGGCGGTTACCACTGGAACCGCAAATATGTGAAATCGTCACGCATCGTCGGTGACGTGATGGGTAAATATCACCCGCACGGCGACCAATCGATCTATGACGCCATGGTTCGCATGGCGCAGCACTGGTCGATGAGTGCGATGCTGGTTGACGGGCAGGGCAATTTCGGCTCGATCGACGGCGACCCGCCGGCTGCGATGCGGTATACGGAATCGCGCCTGGCCAAGCTGTCGCACGAGATGCTGGAAGACATCGACAAGGAAACCGTCGACTTCCAGGATACTTACGATTCCTCCGGCTCCGAACCGAAAGTGGTGCCGGCGCGCTTTCCCAACCTGCTGGTCAATGGCGCCGGCGGCATTGCGGTGGGTATGGCCACCAATATTCCGCCGCACAATCTGGTCGAAGTGATCAATGGCTCGATTGCCATCATGGACAACCCGGCCATCGACCTGCTTGAGCTGATGAGCATCATTCCGGGGCCGGATTTCCCCACCTCGGGCATCATTCTGGGCCAGGCCGGCATCCGCCAGGCGTTCGAGACCGGCCGCGGATCGGTTATGATGCGCGGCAAGGTTCATGTCGAGCCGATGCGCAACGACCGTGAAGCCATCATCATCACCGAAGTTCCCTATCAGGTGAACAAGGCGACGATGATCGAGAAGATGGCCGAACTGGTGCGCGACAAGCGCATCGAGGGCATTTCCGATCTGCGCGACGAATCCGACCGCCAGGGCTACCGGGTGGTGATCGAGCTAAAGCGCGACGTTGTCGCCGACGTGATCATCAACCAGCTTTACCGCTATACGCCGCTGCAGACCTCGTTCGGGGTCAATATGGTGGCGCTCAACGGCGGCAAGCCGGAGCTGATGACGCTCATCGACATGCTCAAGGCCTTCGTGTCGTTCCGCGAGGATGTGATCACGCGGCGCACCAAGTTCCTGCTGCGCAAGGCGCGCGAGCGGGCGCATGTGTTGGTTGGCCTGGCCATTGCGGTTGCCAATATCGATGAAGTGATTGCGCTGATCCGCAAGGCGCCGGATCCGGCGACCGCGCGCGAGCAGTTGATGACCCGGCGCTGGCCGGCGATGGATGTCGAAACCCTGATCCGGCTGATCGATGATCCGCGCCACAGGATCAACGAGGACGGCACCTACAATCTGTCCGAGGAACAGGCCCGCGCCATTCTCGAACTGCGTCTGGCCCGCCTGACCGCACTCGGCCGTGATGAAATCGGCGACGAACTCGGCAAGATCGGCGAGGAAATCAAGGACTTCCTCGAAATTCTCGGCTCCCGCATCCGGGTCCAGCAGATCGTCAAGGACGAGCTGATTGCGGTTCGCGACGAATTCGGCGTACCGCGCCGCACCCAGATTACCGAGGGTGGCGCGGACATGGATGACGAGGACCTGATCGCACGCGAGGACATGGTGGTGACCGTGAGCCATGCGGGCTACATCAAGCGGGTGCCGCTGGCCACCTACCGGGCACAGCGCCGCGGCGGCAAGGGCCGCTCCGGCATGTCGACCCGGGACGAGGATTTCGTCACACGGCTGTTTGTCGCCAACACCCATACGCCGGTGCTGTTCTTCTCCTCGCGTGGCATTGTCTACAAGGAGAAGGTCTGGCGCCTGCCGATCGGCACGCCGACGTCCAAGGGCAAGGCGCTGATCAATATGCTGCCGCTGGAAAAGGGCGAGCGGATCACCTCGATCATGCCGCTGCCGGAAGACGAGGACAGCTGGGCCAATCTCGACGTGATGTTCGCCACCACGCGCGGTACGGTGCGGCGCAACAAGCTGTCGGACTTCGTCCAGGTCAACCGCAACGGCAAGATCGCCATGAAGCTCGACGACGAGGGTGACGCCATCCTCAATGTCGAGACCTGCAACGAGTTTGACGATGTGCTGCTGACCACCGCTCTGGGCCAGTGCATCCGCTTCCGTGTCGATGATGTCCGCGTCTTTGCCGGCCGCAACTCGATCGGTGTGCGCGGCATGAATCTGGCCAAGGGCGATCACCTCATCTCGATGACCATCGTACACCATGTCGATGCGGAACCCTGGGAGCGTGCCGCCTATCTCAAGCGCGCCGTGGCTGAACGCCGTGCCGAGCTTGGCGACGAGACCGAGGATGTCGGGCTGGTCGGCGAGGATGCCGGCGAGATCGGTGAAATCGGCGAACTTTCCAATGACCGCTACGAGGAACTGAAAGCCCGCGAGCAGTTCATCCTGACGGTCAGCGAAAAGGGCTACGGCAAGCGCTCGTCAACCTACGAGTTCCGGATTTCGGGCCGCGGCGGCAAGGGTATCCGTGCCACCGACACGTCGAAAACCAACGAGATCGGCCCGATGATCGCGACCTTCCCGGTCGAGCACGGCGACCAGATCATGATGGTGTCGGATGGCGGTCAGGTGATCCGTGTTCCGGTCGGCGGTATCCGCATGGCCAGTCGCGCCACCAAGGGCGTGACCATCTTCTCGACCGCCAAGGACGAGCGCGTGGTCTCCGTCGACCGCATCAGCGAGCCGGAAGCCGACGAAGAGCTGCTGGAAGAAGCGGTCGATGAGGCGGTTGAAGCCGGCGCAGTCGCACCGGATGCGGCCGAGGGCATTACCTCCGCCGACGAGACGCCACCGGCTGACGACCAGCCGGACACCGGCGAAGATCCGCAGGCCTGACCGGTCCGCATTAAACGAGTGAAGAAGCCGGGGAGGGATCCCCGGCTTTTTTATGGGCGGCCGGCAATTGCGGGGGCTGCGTTTGCTGCGCTCAATCCAGCCCATCGCACAAGTCTGCGGAGCCAGACGGAGGCAGGGCACCTTTCTTGCCCGGGCTGAAACGGGCTGGATGGATTTGCCCGATTCTGGTAGGCTGACATTGCCGCATGGGGCGGCCTCCAGGTCCGCGGAAAGCTGTCATCGGCTCCCCACACCTCAAAAACCGACAGCCATTCGGTTCTTCTCATACTCGTTTCAGCGGACCACCGGGTATATTGATGAGGAAACCGATGACAAAATCTATTGACCAACTGCGCCGTGATGCCAAGTCGCTGAAGAAGGCCCATCTTTCCGGGGATATCCACGCGCGGCAGCGGATTGCCAATCACCCGCCCAGACCAGAGGGCGTGGTCCTGAAACATGCTGATTACCTGCAGGTCATCGCGCGGGAAAACAATTTTGCAAGCTGGTCAGCCCTGAAACTGGCGGCAGAGCTTTATGGGCTCGACACCGCCGCCAGGAAGCAGCGGCTCAGGATTGCGTTGTTCCATGGTCAGGCCCATGTCATAGACAGGCTGCTGAGTATATCGCCTGACCTTGCCGACGGGGAGCTTGGCATGCAGATCGCGCTCTATGACCGCGCGGCTGTCAGCATCGCCCTGCGCAATGACCCCTCGGCGGCAACACGGTTGATCGGGTTGCGCACGCCGCTCTGCCATCTGGCTTTTTCGCGCTACATCCATCAGCGCCCCGACCTTGCAGATGACATGATTGCGATTGCCGAGATGCTCGTCGCGAACGGGGCAAGCGTCGACGAGTCGATGTCATTGTCGACAGAAAATGACCACCAATTGTCCGTGCTCTATGGAGCGATCGGACATGGCGACAACATGATTCTCGGACGCTGGCTGCTCGAGAAAGGCGCCAATCCAAACGACAATGAGTCTCTCTATCATGCCACGGAACTGGGGCATCACGAGGGTCTCAGGATGCTGCTTTCACATGGCGCCAATCCGCGCGGCACCAATGCGCTGCTTCGGGCGATGGACTTTGACGACATTACGGCCGTCCGGATGCTTCTCGACGCGGGCGCGTTGGCCGACGAGTTTGACGGAACCGATGCCGGCGGTGAACGCCCCTGGATCATCCCGGCTCTGCATCATGCAGCCCGGCGCATGTCCTCGCCGGAGATGATACGCCTGCTGCTCGAAGCCGGTGCCGACCCGTCGCGACAGTTCGAGGGCTGCAGCAGCTATGGCTACGCCCGCGTTTTCGGCAATGAGGTTCTGGCGCGCGAGATCGAAAAACGCGGAGTCGCACCGCAGCTGACGCCCGAAGAAAACCTGCTGGCGATGGCGGCTGACGGCGCCGAGACCGCAGGCCGGATGATCGACGCGGAACGGCTGCCCGAGGCCTACCGCAACATCATCCGCACAATCCTGCACCTGCCGGGCAAGCTTGATCACATCAAGCGGCTGGTGGCCCTGGGCATAGAGGCCGACCACCCCGACGCCGAGGGATTGACCCCAGTGCAGGCCGCCGGCTGGGAGGGGTTACCTGAGGTGATGGGCTACCTGCTGTCGCTGGGTCCCAACCTCTCACATCAGAACGGCTATGGCGGAACATTGCTGTCCACCATCATGCATGGGTCGGAAAACTGCCCACAGAAGGCCACGAGGGATCACGTCGGGTGCCTTCAGCTGGCGCTGGATGCCGGTATTGCTGTCCCGCGCAACGCCGCCGATATGGCGGGCTCGCCGGAGATCGCGGACCTGCTTACCGCTTGGTGTGAAGATCATCCCGAAAGGCTTGTGGACGGCGGCCCTTTGTAGAAGCACCTTACGCTCCGCAAGACCTGACCGGGCCGTACCAAGTGAGTGAAGACGCCGGGGAGGGATCTCCGGCCTTTATTCAAATGGATGCCCGGCCCCACAGCGGTGAGCAAAAAAATCGTGCCGCCGGCTTGACGAATAGATAACTCATTGGTTATGGGAATAATCCATAGCCAATGAGTTATCGATTACCATGACCGAACCGCATGACATGATTTTCAGGACGCTCAGCGACCCGACGCGCCGGGCAATCTTCGAGCGGCTGTGCCGGAACGGAGACCAGACGGTCGCCGCGCTCACCGCACAGGCAGGCGTGTCGCAACCGGCGGTCTCCAAACATCTCAGGCTTCTCAAGCAGGCGGGGCTGGTCAGCGACCGGCCCGAGGGCCGCAATACCCATTATCACGCCGAACTGGCCGCACTGGCGCCGCTGACCGACTGGACCAGCCGGATGCAGGGCTTCTGGAATGACCGGTTCGATAAACTCGAAGATCTGCTCAAAAGGATGGACCAATGACCGACGCAGCCACTCAATCGCGTTCCGTCACTGTCAAACGTGAACTCGCTTTCCCGCCGGAAAAGATCTGGCGGGCGCTGACCCAGCCGCATCTGATCGGCGAATGGCTGATGCAGACCGACTTCCAGCCGCACAACGGCCATGACTTCGCGTTCACCGCCGAGTGGGGGCGGATTGAGTGCCAGGTGCTGGCGTGTGAGCCGAACCGGCAGCTCTCCTACAGCTGGGTGTCGCAGGGGCTGGACAGCGTCGTGACCTGGACCCTTGTGCCGACCGGCACCGGAACGCTGCTCACCATGGAGCAGACCGGCTTCCAGCCGGATCAGCGGCAGGCCCATATGGGCGCCATCGCCGGATGGCCGCGGTTCCTTGACCAACTCGAAAATGTGCTCCGGAGGCTATGATGTCGCAATCCGCTACCAAATCGATCCTTGTCGAAAGGCTCATGCCGCATCCGCCTGCGAAGATATGGCGGGCATTGACCCAGTCGCCGCTGATCGCCGAATGGCTGATGAAGAACGACTTCAAGCCGGTTGTCGGCCACAGGTTCCAGTTCCACGCCAAGCCGATGCCTGGCTGGAAGGGCTATACCAACTGCGAAGTGCTGGAAGTCGACGAGCCGAACAGGCTGGTCTATTCCTGGGGGGATGGAACCGAGTCCGACAGCGCACTGACGACGGTGGTTACATGGACGCTGACGCCCGCCGAGGGCGGCACCCTCGTGCAGATGCAGCAGGCCGGCTTCAAGCCCGCCGACGAATACGGCTTCCAGGCGATGAGCGGCGGCTGGCCGCGGATCCTTGCCAGCCTCGAACGCGAAGCAGGCATGCTGGCCTGATCCATGCCGCGGGCAGGGAGCACTGACCGCATTGGTTTTTACAAACAGGAGATCTCATGACCTGGAATGCATTGATCCGGCAAGCCCATCGCTGGCTTTCCATCGTCTTCACCCTTGCGGTCATCGCCAATTTCGCCACCATGGCATTCGGCGAGCCGCCGGCCTATGTGGTCTATGCGCCGCTGCCGCCGCTGTTCCTGATGCTGTTCACCGGGCTTTACATGTTCGCGCAGCCCTATACCGGCAAATGGCGCCGGCGCGCCGACCTGCGTGATGCCCGCCGGCAAAGCGGACTTTGACCTGGTCATATGGAGATCCGGATCGGATAGCCGGATCAAACGCAAAACGCGCCCCGGCAGCCGGGGCGCGCTTTTCAATCCATCTTGCAGTGGCTTGTTATTGGTGAATTACATTTCGCCCATCGAGACCGAAACTGCAGATTCACCAGCCAGGACGGGGGTGTCGACATCGGTCGAGCCCGGGCCGAAATCATAGGTGGTGTTGCCATTGGTTTCGTTGTGCAACATCAGAGTGATGTTGGTGGCCGGATCCAACGGTGCATCAGCCGTGATGGTGATGTCCGAATTCATACCTTCCGAAACGGCAATGTGGCCCAGGGAGGCCGGAGGAGCGCCGGCGGCGTCATTGTGGATCACCAGATAGCCGGGCTGGTCCATATCGACTGCTACGCCTGTGATCTGGTTGCCTTCAATTTTCGCGTTGGCGATGTTGATTTCCGGAACGGGTGACCCCTGATCCTGAGCGATAGCTGTGCCCGTAAGAGCAGCGATTGCGGCGGATGCGATGATAAGTTTGTTCATTTATATTCTCCATTATCTGGTCTGTTTCGGTGACACTCACCCAACCCTTTCCCGCCCTTTCGGTTGCATCACCTTAATGTGATCTGCCCCAAATCTGCGGGATGCCGTTTGTCTCTGTAATGCTGAACCAGCGCATGCCTGGCGGTTGGCCTGAAGCTTTGTGCCTCCGCAACTGCAACGAATGGCAATTCTCCGCCATGCTGCACTCGCCCGTCGTCATCCCGGCCCGGAGCCCCGCCCTTGTCCCGCGCCGCCCGTCTTCTCGATCTGTTGCAGGATTTCCGGAGATAGGATTGAGCGCCTGAACCTGCGTTTGGCTTGCCGTAAAACCCGGCGCAGTGCGCCTTCCTATGGCGCTCAAGATCGGTCATGATTGCCGTGTGACATCTCATCTTGGGTTGTTGGTCATGGCGGACAGAAGATTGGACGAGGTCAGGGGGTTTTTCGCCGAACTGATGTTTGCGGCCAGCGGGTCGTCTGATCCACGGCTCGAGCGGGCCTTTGACGCCATTCCGCGCGAGGCCTTTCTCGGCCCCGGGCCGTGGAAAATGCGGTTTGGCGGACGCTACATTCAAACGCCGAGCAATGATCCGATCTATCTCTATCAGAATGCACTGATTGCTCTGGACGAGATACAGGGCATCAACAATGGCGAACCCTTCCTGCATGCGGCCTGGCTCGGTGCCGCGGCAATAGGAGCGGGGGATGCCGTTACCCATATCGGGGCCGGGACCGGCTACTATTCAGCCATGATGTTCCTGCTGACGCTGCCCGGTGGACACGTCACAGCCATCGAGATCAATGAGGACCTGGCCCACAAGGCGGCGGAAAATCTTGCTGCATTCGAAAATGTCCAGGTTCTTGCCCGGGACGCGACAAAGATCGCCGTTCCGAAGTCTGATGTCATCTATGTCAATGCCGGGGTGCTCCGGCCGCCGGTGCAATGGCTTGAAGCTCTGAATGACAACGGCCGCCTGATTTTCCCCTGGGCACCGGCCCCGGGTGTCGGCATAGCCGTTCGGCTGACCAGGCGGTCCGGCATCTTTGAAGCCAAGCCGATGGGCCTGGTCCGGTTCATCCCCTGCACAGGTGCCACTGATCCGGGCTTGGCTGCTCTCACGCCTGATGCGCTCAGCGCGCGGCAGCTCAAATCCGTGCATTTGACGAGAAACCGCGCGCCGGATGACAGCGCCATTGCCATCTATGACGAAATCTGGTTCTCGAACAGATCCGGCTGATTTTTTCTGCTGACACTTTCTGTCATCATTCATGCTACACTCGCCCGTCGTCATCCCACCCCGGAGTTCCGCCCTTGTCCCGCGCCGCCCGTCTTCTTGATCTGTTGCAGGCCTTCCGGCGCTACAAACGGCCGGTCAGCGGGGCCTCGCTGGCGGAAGAGCTTGGCGTGTCGCTGCGCACCATTTACCGCGACATCGAAACGCTCAAGGCGCAGGGCGCAGCCATCGACGGCGAGGCGGGTGTGGGATTTGTGCTCAAGCCCGGCTTCATGCTGCCGCCCTTGATGTTTTCCGAGGATGAGATCGAGGCGCTGGTGCTGGGGTCGCGCTGGGTGGCCCAGCGGGCGGATCTGCCGCTGGCGCAGGCGGCGCAGAGCGCGCTGGTGAAAATTGCCGCGGTTCTGCCGGATGATCTGCGAACCGGGCTCGATGAGTCCACCCTGCTGGTTGTCCCCGGTCCGCAGCTTGCTGCCGGCGAGAGCGAGCTGCCGCTGATCCGTGATGCGATCCGCAGGCAGCGCAAGCTGACGATCGCCTATGCCAATGCCGAGGGGGTTGCCAGTGAACGCACCATCTGGCCGATTGCGCTGGCCTTTTTCGACCGCAGCCGGGTGGTGGTGTCATGGTGTGAATTGCGGAGCGATTTCAGGCATTTCAGAGCCGACCGCATCGTCAGCCTGACGGTTGAACCGGGCGGTTATCCGCAGCGCCGGGCAACGCTGATGAAGCAGTGGCAGGAGCAGCAGGGGATTCACCTTCGCCCCCGGACCGGCGATTGCTCCTGAATTGATGCTGACAATATTTGGCAGCATAAAATTGTAGTCTCCCTGTGCTCGCAAGAGCGAAGCACCAACCACGGAGAATACAATGTTGACTTTCAATTTCGTCCTGCTGCATGTCGCCGATCCGGTCGCCAGCGTCGGCTTCTATTCGGAGCTGCTCGGCAAGCCGGCGATCGATTCCGGCCCAGGCTTCGCCATGCTGCCGCTCAGCGAAGCCGTCTTGCTGGGGCTATGGCTGGCCAGCGATGCCGATCCGTCGGGCAACGGAAAACCCGGCGCCAGCGAGATCTCGTTCGATGTCGCCGATGTGGCGGCGCTGACAAAGCTTCACGCGGACTGGGTGGAAAAGGGATTGCCGATTCTGGTTGAACCGGTGGAGAAGCCGTTCGGGCATACATTCGTGGCTGCTGACCCGGATGGTCACCGCATTCGCGTGGTCGCCAGTACCCGGTCATAACAACCGGTTCGTTGTGATCTGAGCTCCCGGATTGCGCGTGATACGCAGTCCGGGACGCCTAGAGAGCGGAGGCCGGAAAACGTCCGGACGATCAGCGTTCCCTGACCCAGACCGGATCCGAATCCCTGCCTGGCATCTCCTGACGCAGGGCGCCAAGCACCAGGCCGCTGAAAAGTGCAACAATCGTGAGGGCAAGCACTGCAAGAGCTATGGTCATCATGTTTGTCCTTTCGTCGCACCAATCCTTGATGCAGACACCATGACAAATCCTGAATGAACCCAAGCTGAATGCTTATATGGCTAATGATTGGTGAGCCGGATCGCTCAGAACAGATGTACCGCGCCGGGAACAGCCAGGCCGAAATCCGGACCGCCGGGACGTGGCGGCGGCAGGCTTTCCAGCAGTGCATGGATGTCCTGGTCACTGGTTGCGTCGTCGAGCTGGGTGGTCCAGACCCGGAACGATGACAGCTGGTAGGAGCCGAACGAGGTGATCATCGCCACATCCGATGCATCCGAGCCGCGCACCATCAGGATGCGGCCGATGCGGGGCACATTGTAGCGGGCATCCACCGTGTGCCAGCTGCCGCCCAAGAACACCTCGAACCAGGCGCAGAAATCATCAAAGCCGGAATCGGGCACGCCGATGTCGCCGAGATAGCCACTGGCGTAGCGCGCCGGAATGTTCATGGCGCGGCAGAGGCTGACGCCGAGATGGGCGAAGTCGCGGCAGACGCCGGATTTTTCCTCCAGCACGTCGCGCGCTGTCTTGTCCGGCCTGCCGAACTTGTAGCCGAAGGTGACGTGGTTGTGGACGAATGTGCAGATCGCCTGCACCCGCGGCCAGCCCTCCTGGGTGTTGCCGAAATTGGCCCAGGCGAAGTTGCCCAGGCTGTCGGAGTCGCAATAGCGGCTTGCGCCGAGGAAATCGAGCGTGTCGCTGGGCAGGTCCTCGATCCGGTGCTGGACAGCGAATGTCGGCCAGATGTCCGGCACGCCGCTGACTTCGGCAACGCAATCGGACCAGAAGGTGGTGCGGCCCTGGTCGGCGACCGCGCGCGAGATGCGATTGCCGTAATGATCCACATAGACCGATATCGGGGTCATGCTGGTTGACCGGACAAAATCCGCGCCGATCAGGCGTCCATTGAATTCCGTGTGCGTTGACAGGGCCAGCAGCATCGGAACCGGTGCCGGGCAATCAACCATTATCTCAAAACCAAACCTGATAAGCATGTGGACACCTTATGTGATGAACCGGTGCAACGGCTTGATCGTTGCTTGGTTCCATAGCCGGCGCCCGAAATCGTGACCCCGATGAACGCGCCGGGGCGCGCCGGAAACACTATGGCACGGCTTTATAGCCAGGGTGATATTCTTTTTCGCACGTGCACAATTTGTTGGGATTTACAGGACAGCCGCGAAGCCGGCCTGCAAGAATTGTCTTTGATAAACCGCAATAAAGGCGTATGAATTGGACTAATCACTACAGGCACCATGTGGCTACCTACGGCTTGCACTTCCGGCCACCGTGTTTGCATCTCGACCAGGCATTGAAAAAAGATCGCTCCGGACGCACCAGTGCTGCGCCGGGCGCAGACAGTATTGGAATTGATCTATGACTAAGAACGTCTTCACAAAGGGACAGCAGGTTGCTCTGCAGTCACGCGTCGGACTGTCACCGCGGACCCCGATGGAATTCACCGTGCTGATGCGGTTGCCCGACAATCAGGGCAAGGCGCAATACCGCATCCGCAACGAAGAGCAGGGCCATGAGCGTGTCGAGCAGGGCAGCAATCTGGAACTGATCGCAGCCGCCAGCAACGCCTAGCGTTGCGATCGCAACGGATGGCTCGCATCTGTTTCGCTCAGACTACTGTCGCCCAAGGCCGCCGGCGCTCGCCCGTGGCATGAGCCGACCATATATCTCCACAGGATGCGTAAAAATCTGGATGCGGCCAATCCCGGCTGCCCGGATGATACGCCTGAACAGGAACTGACATGGCCAAGGGTCAAATGAAATCGAACAAGGAAGTTCGCAAGCCGAAGAAGGACAAGGCTGCGGCGAAAGCCACGGCGTCGGTTGGCACAGCCGTCAAGCAGCTGGAAACAAATCCGTTTCAGAAAAAAACCAAGAAGTGAGCGGGTCCACACGCCTGCGGCAGCGGGCCGCGCGATGATCGGGTTTCCCAATCAGATGCGCAGTTTCGATGAAGAGGCGGGCACGATCCGTTTCTCCGGCTATGACGGGGTGATGGAAGTCCGCTTTCTGCTGGAAGCCCCGGCGCTGGAACAGATAGCCGGACTCGAGCGGTCACCGGACACCGATTATCTGGCCGCCTTCGACCGGATTCGCGGCAAGATCGATGCCGCCGCCGTGCGCGCCTACAAGAAGACCCGCAAGAACCTGATCCGCCTGACTTCGGCAGATTTCTGAACCGGTTTGCCGTCCCGCCATCCAATCATCGCTTGAAGCTCTTCTGCTGGCATGACAAAAGGCCAAGCAAAGAGGGTTTTGCCATGCGCATCGCGTTTTATCCCGGGTCCTTCGACCCCATGACCAATGGCCATATTCATGTGCTCGAGCAATCACTGGCGCTGTGCGACCGGCTGGTTGTCGGCATCGGCGTGCATCCGGGCAAGACCCCGATGTTCCCGTTCGACGAGCGCGCCGGCATGATCGCCGAGGTGGTCGCGGCCCATTTCCCGCAGCGGGCGGGCGATGTCAGTGTCGTTGCCTTTGAAAATCTGGTGGTCGAAGCGGCGCGGGATGCGGGCGCAACGGTGCTGGTCCGCGGACTGCGCGACGGCACCGATCTCGACTACGAGATGCAGATGGCCGGGATGAACCGGGCCATGGCGCCCGGCATCACCACCGTGTTTGCACCGGCTTATCCGGAATCCCGCCACATCACCGCCACGCTTGTGCGTCAGATCGCCCGGATGGGCGGCGATGTCACGCCGTTTGTTCCGGTTGTCGTGCACAAGGCGCTCAAGGCGCGCTTGTCGGACAGCTAACAGCTTTCGCCGTGGCGTTGCCAAGCCCACGGCGGTGTGTCAAACGATTGCCGCCGGGCGCATGAGCCCCGGCTGCCGCACTTTAATATGGAGCCATCATGCGTTCTTCACGCCTGCTAATCGCCGCGACCCTGGCCCTCGGCCTGGCCTCGACATCCTTCGCCGCTGCCGCCGAGATGCTGACCATCAAGCTGAAAACCGGCGATGTGGTCATCGAACTTGCCGACGACGTGGCGCCGCAGCATGCGGCCCGCCTCAAGGCGCTGGCCGATGCCGGCGAATACGACAATGTTGCCTTTCACCGGGTGATCGACGGTTTCATGGCCCAGACCGGCGACGTCGAGTTCGGTGACATGGAAAACGGCTTCGTGCCGCAGCGTGCCGGCACAGGCGGTTCTTCGGAGCCCGATCTCGCGGCTGAGTTCTCGGACAAGCCGTTTGAGCGCGGCACGGTCGGCATGGCCCGTTCGCAAAACCCGAATTCCGCCAATTCCCAGTTTTTCATCATGTTTGCGCCCGCACCGCACCTCAACGGCCAGTACACGGTCGTCGGCAAGGTGACCAAAGGCATGGAGCTGGTCGATCAGATCAAGCGCGGCAGCGCCAACGCCAATGGTTCGGTCACTGATCCGGACCGCATGATCCAGGTCCGCTCCGGCGGCTGACGACTTTCATTACCAATCAACACAGGAGAGACCCCATGGCGGAGATCAAGGATCCCGAAAACACACTCATCATGGAAACCACGCAAGGTGCGGTGACCATCGAACTGCTTCCCGACCTGGCCCCCGGCCATGTCGCCCGGATCAAGGAACTGGCCCGCGAAGGCGCCTATGACGGCGTGGTGTTTCACCGTGTCATCGAAGGCTTCATGGCGCAGACCGGCGACGTCAAGTTCGGCAAGTCCGGCGGCAAGGATTTCAACCCCGGCCGCGCCGGCATGGGCGGCTCCGACAAGCCCGACCTGAAGGCTGAATTTTCCAACATGAACCACGCCCGCGGCACCTGCTCGATGGCGCGGTCGCAGAACCCGAATTCGGCCAACTCGCAGTTCTTCATCTGCTTTGACGATGCCGGCTTCCTCAACCGTCAGTACACGGTCTGGGGCCAGGTCACGTCCGGCATGGACAATGTCGACAAGATCAAGCGCGGCGAGCCGGTCCAGGATCCCGACAAGATTGTGTCGATGAAAGTTGCGGCCGACGCCTGACATCTGAATTGATTCCGCTCCCGGCTTCAGGTAGATTTTCTGCAGCCGGGAGCGGGATATGGGTTTTGTAACAACAGCCTTTGCGCAGGATACTGTTTCCGAAGCGGCCTGTTCCGGTTTTCAAGATGCGTTTCACCGGCTGTTGTTCGATGCCCACGACCAGCTTTCCAGATGTACTGATGCCAATGGCGTCTATGCCTTTGCGACACTTGCATCCCTGGCCTTCGGCGCCTTCGTCATCATAGATCTTCTGGTCGCCATCGTTCGCCATTTCGGTTTCACTGCAAATGATGCCGGCGATTTGGGCATGAATGACCAGGGCGGCGTCTGGATCACGTCGTTCAAGGCGATCGGCGTAATCATTTTCGGCATGGTCGCGGCCTGGCTGGTGGCATTTTTCGCCGCGATAATCGATTTCCTGCAGATGGCGCCGCACACGGCCGTGGCAACCGGGGTTTTGTGGCAGGTGACCTATGCGCAATTGCTCGCCAGGTTCGGCCCGACCGTCAAGGATGAGGGTGATCCGGATGCAGCCGGGACCTCAGCCGCACCCGTACAACCGGAACCAGCTGAAGTGCAGGCCTCGACCGAGGAGGTGGCAGAATAAGCTGCAGCGACCTATATTGGTCAATGACGCGCAAATGGTCGGCGTGTCCTCCGGCAGAAACCGCTTGTGCTGAGGTTTGGAAAAACAGGTGATTTGAAATGGCTGTGCTTCTTTCTGACGTGCTGATGAAACGATCGCGGGACCGGGGCGCCCGCCCGTTCCTGACGCTTGCGCAAATCAGAAACGCCATCACGCAATCCGTCAATTATCCGACCCATGACGGAACCGACCCGGAAAGGGCCCGGGCATTGCTGCTGTTCCAGACGACGGCGCAACAGACATGGCTGGTCATGACCGGCCGGCGGCTCTACTGCATTCTCGATGACCGCCGCAAACCTGGTCCGCACATCAACTGGTCGATGGCGATGTCCGAAGTTGTCAGCGACGGTGACTTGCAGCTTGAAATATCGTTCGACGAACAGGCTCCGGTGAGCTCCAAGTCGGGACTGGTGCATTTCGGCCCAAAACACCGGAACTGGCTCTACAGCAAGAAACTGTTTGCCAGCGAGCCGATTGCCCAGCAACTGGACCGGTTTTTGCGCGGCGGGTGATTTCCTGATACCTGACCGGATCTGATTCCAGACCTTGTGGTGATTTTTCTTGCGCGTAGACCTTTTTGATTTCGACCTGCCCGAAGAGCGCATCGCGCTGCGGCCGGTGGTTCCGCGCGACAGCGCCCGGATGCTGCGCGTTGATGCCGGCGGCGCGCTGGCGGATCTCGCGGTCACCGATCTGGCGGATCTGCTTGAGCCCGGCGATGCGCTGGTGTTCAACGACACCAGGGTTATCCCGGCACAGCTCGAAGGCTTTCGCAGCCGCGACGGCAATCAGCAACGCATCTCCGCAACGCTGCACATGCGCTCGGGTCCCGACCGCTGGAAAGCCTTTGTGCGGCCCGGCAAGCGGATCAAGCAAGGCGACCGGCTGCATTTTGGCGGCGACGGTGCGGTCTGCCTGTCTGGCGTGCTCGACGCCACAGCGGGTGAGCGGGGCGAGGGCGGCGAGCTGGAGTTGATCTTCGATCTCTCCGGCCCGGCGCTGGATGAGGCGATCATGGCCACAGGCCACATTCCGCTGCCGCCTTACATTGCCTCCAAGCGCGGTGAGGATGTTCAGGACCGCAAGGACTACCAGACAATCTACGCCCGCGAGGATGGCGCCGTCGCCGCTCCCACCGCCGGGCTGCATTTCACCGACGCGCTGTTTGCCAGGCTTGATGCGCGCGGCATCTCCCGCCACTTCGTCACGCTGCATGTCGGTGCCGGCACCTTCCTGCCGGTCAAGGTCGATGACACCAGCGAACATCTGATGCATTCGGAAATCGGCCATGTCAGCGCCGAAACCGCTGCAGCGCTGAACGCCGTGCATGCGCGCGGCGGGCGCATCGTGTCGGTCGGCACCACCTCGCTCAGGCTGCTCGAAAGCGCCACCTCCGAGGAGGGCACCATCAAGGAATGGTCCGGCCCAACCGACATCTTCATCACGCCGGGCTACAGCTTCCGGGCCGTCGATGTGCTGATGACCAATTTCCATCTGCCGCGCTCGACGCTGTTCATGCTGGTCTCGGCTTTTTGCGGTTTCGAGACCATGCACAAAGCCTACCGCCATGCCATTGATGACAATTACCGTTTCTATTCCTATGGCGACGCCAGCCTGTTGTTCCGGAGCACCTCGTGACCACTGAAAATTTCCAGTTCAAGCTCAAGGCCACCGACGGCAAGGCGCGGCGTGGCGAAATCTCGATGCCGCGTGGTACGATCCGTACCCCGGCCTTCATGCCGGTGGGCACCGGCGGCACGGTCAAGGCCATGTATATGGACCAGGTCAGCGATCTGGGCGCCGATATCATCCTGGGCAACACCTATCACCTGATGCTGCGTCCCGGTGCGGAGCGGGTGGCGAAGCTCGGCGGCCTGCATGAGTTTGCCCGCTGGCCCAAGCCGATCCTCACCGATTCCGGCGGGTTTCAGGTGATGTCGCTGTCGGCGCTGCGCAAGATCACCGAGCAGGGTGTCACCTTCCAGTCTCATATCGACGGCTCGCGCCACGAGATGAGCCCGGAACGCTCGATCGAGATCCAGGGGCTGCTCGATTCCGACATCCAGATGCAGCTCGACGAATGCGTCCGGTTGCCCGCCAGCGAGACCGAGATCGAGCGCGCCATGGAAATGTCGCTGCGCTGGGCGGCACGCTGCAAGACACAATTTGGCGACCAGCCGGGCAAGGCCATGTTCGGCATTGTCCAGGGCGGCGACATCCCGAAACTGCGCGAGCGTTCGGCGCAAGGCCTCTCAGGCCTCGATCTCAAGGGTTACGCGGTCGGCGGCCTCGCCGTCGGCGAGCCGCAGGAGGTGATGCTCGACATGCTCGATGTCACCTGTCCGCTGCTGCCTCACGATAAGCCGCGCTATCTGATGGGGGTGGGCACGCCCGACGACATGCTCAAATCCGTCGGCCGCGGCATCGACATGTTCGACTGCGTGATGCCGACGCGGGCCGGCCGCCACGGCCTGGCCTTCACCCGCCACGGCAAGATCAACCTGAAGAATGCGCGCCACGCCGAGGACCACCGGCCGCTCGATGAGGAAAGCAATTGCCCGGCTGCGCGCGACTATTCCCGCGCCTATCTGCACCACCTGGTCCGCTCCAACGAGATTCTGGGCATGATGCTGATCACCTGGAACAATCTGAGCTATTACCAGGATCTGATGTCGGGCATCCGCGGCGCCATCGAGGCGCAGCGCTTCGATGACTTTTCCGCCGAGACGCAGGAGCGCTGGGCGAGGGGCGATATCGCGCCGCTGGGGTGAGGGCGGCGCAGGACACAGTCGTAAATTTGCGGCAGTGTCTGCGCACTCCCCGTCATCCCGGCCTCGCGCTGGGATCCAGCGATCCGGCGCCTGCCGGATCCAAAGACTGTTTCAGCCCAAGGGCTTGTCCTGACTGGATGTGCCGGATCGGGGTCCGGCATGACGGTGTTCAATAACCAATGCCGTCACCTTCAACCGGCGTCGAGCGTCTTCTCGCAATGCGAAGGGCCGCCCTTCGGATCAGTGCGGTCGGAGACGGCGCGGATGGTCTTGATCGAATAGTCCTTGCCGACGCTCAGCTCGACGACGCAGGGGTTGCCGCGGCCATAGCCGCCACGCCAGGAGTAGAGCGTCGACCCACCCGGTCCTGTTATGTCGGAAACCGGTGGCCCGTAGGCGGCGAAGAACGCGCCCGCCGACTTGCCGTTCCAGCGTTGCTGCAGCGGATTTGAAGCCACCGCAACAGTTGTGCAGGCCGAAAGGACAACGGCAAGAACGGACAGGAGTGCAGGACGGAATCTCATGGTCGACATTTCCTTGGGTAACGGGTGAGCTGTAGCGATCGGCGCCGCAAACCGTCTTAGCGGATTCTGAGACAGGGGGAAATTGTTTGTCAGAATCTCGAACACGGCAAGGCATGGAAATGCCGGGCCTGGTTTGTCACGATCGGTCCTGCCGCCATCCCTGCAAACCGCGTGCTATGTATTCCGGCAAATCAGGTTTACTGTGCAGCCAAGGGCCATGTTTCGGGCGGTCCGGCGCCGGATGGCCGGGCCCGTATCACCCGGCACTGATGCCGCTGCAGGCTCCTGAAGGACCTGCCGGGGTGGCGATGGAAGGCAATGAGCACCATGAAGACATTTGCCATTTTACTGGCATGGGCAAGCCTGGCAGGGATGATTTTCGGCTGGTGGGGCCTCGAGACCGCCGCCGGACGCCGGGCTTTCGATGAAATGGCCGGCATCATTCCGCTGGTGACAGGCGTCGCGTCCTTTGTCCTGCTGCTGGTCGCAGCCGCACTCTATTATTTCGCCAAATCATAAGCAGCGGCTACGGGGCGTCAGGCTGGCAACGATCTCCCTTGTAACTTGAATTCCGCCGCGTGTGATATTGTGTTTCCTGCGGTGGCGGATGGAAGACCGCCCGCCCTTTG
>JBLXGF010000016.1:0-122362 GCA_048261205.1 Hoeflea sp. | reverse complement strand
GGTGACCCGGTCCTCTCTGCTAACTTGAGGGCGAACTCGTTGGCGCCAGCGGCGCGCCGCCCTCGTTGTGTGAGCGGTTTATAGGGGCCACCCTCCCAATGAGTCAACTCCCTTTTTTACAAAAATGTCATTTTTCTCACTTTTCTGCATGGGTCTTCGGCCACGCCGCGTTTTGAAACCGCCTATATATATAAAGTGCGGTTTTGAAGCGTTTTCGCCATACGGCCGCCGGATTTCAAACTACAAGCTTTCCCCATGATGACAGTGGCCTACGGTCTCTCCGGCAAGCGGATGGAACGGAAGCGTTTTTTCAGTGTCTGATTTGACTCGCGGCCAACTGCAGGGCACATCTGCATTGCGCCCCGCCGCATGAATGACATGACAACCTGCACCCGGAGGAACAATGCCAAGCGACGAATTTCTTGCAAGGCAGATGGGCGATCAGCCGCCCCTGCTGGCCGGAGGCCGCAAGCCACCGGACAAGCGCGAGATTTCGCTGCGCTGGCTATCGGGTACATTCATGACAGGCATCACATCAAGCCTGCTGATGGGGGTGGCTCTGTTCGGAGCCATGGAAGGGCGCGAACAGCTGGCAATACCGGCCGAAGCACTGGCCTCGATCGATCTGGGTGACGGCGGCCTGACCGCTGTGGAAAAAGGCTCCCGCCTTGTCCAGTCCGTGGTCACGGCCAAGCCGGCCGACAGAAGCATCATGGAAGTCTCCACCATGGTCCGTGATGGCGACCGGGACGTTGTCCGGCGTCAGCCCTTCGCGCATGTCAAGATCGCCCTGGCGGCCAACCACCCCAATGCCAGTGCAAAGAGCTATCCCAAGTTCAATCCGCTCAAAATCTTCTCGGCCGGCGATGCCGAGGCCGTCTCCAGCGTCCGAACCGGCGTCATTTACGGCGCCGAGGTGGATTCGGAGATCAGCCTTCGCTCGGTCGATTTCCCGCTTGAAGCACCAGGACACCCCTTCGCCGCATCCATGACACTGGACGAGGCCGAAGAAACCGTCCGGACCAACGGATCGGTGCTGACCGATGGCTCGGTGCAGTTTGCCTCGCTCAACTATGTCGATCCGCGCCGTTTCGGCTCCAACCGCCTTGAGCTGGATTTCAGCGCCAGCCTGAATGCCCGCGTGATTGCCGAGAATGTCTCGGTCGCCTCCTACTCGGCCCAGACACAGCAGCGCGTCGATTACATTGATGACATCATTCCGGTGCGCAAGGCCGCAGCACTTTCCGGTATCCTGGATGACGCCGGTTATGCGGCCGAACAATATGAAGCGGTTCTGGGTACCCTTGCCGGGCAGATCAAGATTGAGAAGATTCCTGCACAGGCGGTGATTCGTGTCGGGGTCGAGCAGACCGGCGAAAGCGCGCGGATCATCCGCCTGAGCGTTTACCAGAACTCAAGCCACATGATCACCGTGGCGCTGTCCGATCACAACGGTTTCGTTGTCGGCAACGAGCCGCCGCCCACACCCGCCGTCCGCTCCGCCTTCGATGAGACCGCCGTCCCCGTGGCAACGGCCCGCGACCTGCCCAATATCTATGACGGCATCTACCGCTCGGCGCTGCTGTACGGAATGTCTGCCGATATGGTCGGACAGATCATCCGCATGCTGGCCAGCAATGTCGATTTCCAGTCGCAGCTGCGCCCCTCCGACACGCTCGAGGCCTTTTTCTCCGTGACCGACGACAGCGGCACCGCGACCGAGGAATCCGAACTGCTGTTCGTCAACGCCAAATTCGGCGGCAACACCATCCGGCTCTACCGCTTCCAGCACCCCGAAGACAATTCCATTGACTACTATGACGAGGAAGGCCGCAGCGCCCGGCAGTTCCTGTTGCGCAATCCGGTCCCCAACGGCAAGTTCCGGTCCGGCTTCGGCATGCGCCGCCACCCCATACTGAAATATTCGCGCATGCACACCGGCGTCGACTGGTCCGCTTCGAGGGGCACACCGATCATTGCCTCAGGCAACGGCATCGTTGAAAAGGCCGGTTGGGATTCGGGCGGGTACGGACGGCAAACCATCATCCGCCACGCCAATGGTTACAAATCGAGCTATTCTCACCAGAACAGCATTGCCAAGGGCGTCAGCGCAGGTGCCCGGGTCCGTCAGGGCCAGGTGATCGGAACGGTCGGATCGACCGGGCTGTCGACCGGACCGCACCTGCATTACGAATTGATCGTCAATGGCAACAAGGTCGACCCGATGCGCATCCGCCTCCCCGACGGCAAGTCCCTCGAGGGTGATGCCTATGCCATGTTTGCCCGCGAGCGCGATCGCATCAACGCCCTGCTTGACATAGAGATGGCGAACAAGGAGCTCGCCAGCCGGTAATGGCTACGCAGCAGTCTCCGGATTCAGCCCAGCGATGCCGGGGTCTGTAGCGCCAGACGCTTCTTCTTGCTCAACCCGTCCAGCACCATGGCGTGGGACTGACGGATATAATCGCGCAAAGCCTGGTCATCCAGCGTCCTGTCATCAAACCGCTGCAGCCATTTGAAGCCACGAGACGCAAGATAGGGAGCCGGCCTCACTCCGGGTTCGCTCTTCAGCATCTCGAAACTCATCTCCGACGCTTTGAAAGTAACCCGCGGCTGATTGTCCGAATCCGTGCTGATGATGGCAAACACCTTGCCACCGACCTTGTAGACGTCAGAGCCGCCCCATTGCACGACATGCGTCACTCCCAACAGGGAAAGGCAAAATTCGTGTATCTCCATAGAGAATGTATCCAAACGGCTCTGCCCCTGATGCTTCATCCAGTCACGGTTTCAGGAAAAAGGCGGGTCCCATAACCCGGACCCGCCTTCTGTCTCTACCCTGTTCAGGCAGCTTCGCCCTGTTCATCACCGGTATTTGCGGTCTCAGCGCTCGAGACCGAGAACACCAGCCGGTCCGAGCCTGCCCCGACGATGACATGGGAGCCTTCTCCAACCTCGCCAAGCAGGATCTTTTCGGCCAGCGGGTCCTGCACATATTTCTGCACGACGCGCTTGAGCGGACGCGCACCATAGGCCGGATCATAGCCCTTGTCGGCAAGCCAGATGCGGGCTTCCTCGTCAAGCGTGACATCGATTTTCCGGTCAACCAGCAACTTGCCCAGACGGCCGAGCTGGATGTCGACGATCGCGCCCATTTCCGACCGCCGCAAACGGTGGAAAAGGATGATCTCGTCAATCCGGTTGAGGAATTCCGGACGGAAGGATGACCGGACCACATTCATCACGTCATCACGCGCGGCATCCGCATCCTGATCATCGGTCAGCGCCGCCAGATACTCGGACCCCAGATTGGAGGTCATGACGATCAGCGTGTTGCGGAAGTCGACCGTGCGGCCCTGGCCGTCAGTCAGGCGGCCATCATCAAGCACCTGCAAAAGCACATTGAAGACATCAGGATGCGCCTTTTCGATTTCGTCGAACAGGATCACCTGGTAAGGCCTGCGCCGCACCGCTTCCGTCAGCGCGCCGCCTTCGTCATAGCCGACATAGCCCGGAGGCGCTCCGATCAGACGGGAAACCGAGTGCTTCTCCATATATTCGGACATATCCATCCGGATCAGCGCGGTTTCGTCGTCGAACAGGAATTCCGCAAGAGCCTTGGTCAGTTCGGTCTTGCCGACACCGGTGGGTCCGAGAAAGATGAACGACCCCATCGGCCGGTTCGGATCCTGCAGGCCCGCACGGGCCCGCCGGACAGCCTTGGACACAGCCTGAACGGCTTCGCCCTGGCCGACAACGCGTTTGCCGATCTCGTCTTCCATCCGAAGCAGCTTGTCACGCTCGCCTTCCAGCATCCGGTCGACCGGAATACCGGTCCAGCGCGAAACGATATGAGCGATATGATCAGGCGTGACGGTCTCCTCGACCATGCCGGCCGCCTCACTCTCTCCGTGAGCCTCCGCTTCCTCGAGCTGACGCTCGAGCGCCGGAATTTCGGCATAGGCCAATTCCCCGGCTCGCTGATACTCGCCGCTGCGTTGGGCAATGGCCAGATCGTTGCGTGCTTCTTCCAGCTTCAGCTTGAGATCCGCCGCCATGCCAAGTTTCTGCTTTTCAGATTGCCACCGGGCCGTCATCGCACTGGACTTTTCCTCGATGTCCGAAAGCTCCTTGTCGAGACGCTCAAGCCTGTCTTTCGACGCCTGGTCGGTTTCCTTCTTCAGCGCCTCGCGCTCGATCTTGAGCTGCATGATGCGCCTGTCGAGCTCATCAAGCTCTTCGGGCTTGGAATCGACCTGCATCCTCAGGCGTGCTGCCGATTCATCCACCAGATCGATTGCCTTGTCAGGCATGAACCGGTCGGTGATGTAGCGGTTGGAGAGCACGGCCGCAGAAACCAGCGCCGAATCGCTGATCCGCACTTTGTGATGCTGTTCGTATTTTTCCTTGAGCCCGCGAAGAATCGACACCGTGTCCTCGACAGTGGGTTCCTCCACCATCACCGGCTGGAACCGCCGGGCCAGAGCTGCATCCTTTTCCACATGCTTGCGGTATTCGTCGAGCGTGGTTGCACCAACACAGTGCAGCTCACCACGCGCAAGCGCCGGCTTGAGCAGGTTGGAGGCATCCATCGCGCCGTCGGACTTGCCGGCGCCGACCAGCGTGTGCATCTCGTCGATGAACAGGATGATCTCGCCATTGTTGGCCTGGATCTCCGACAGCACGGCCTTGAGCCGCTCTTCGAACTCGCCGCGATATTTCGCTCCGGCGATCAACGCGCCCATGTCGAGCGCCATCAATTGCTTGTCCTTGAGCGATTCAGGCACGTCGCCATTGACGATCCTGAGCGCCAGGCCCTCCGCAATAGCGGTCTTGCCGACGCCCGGTTCGCCTATCAGCACCGGATTGTTCTTGGTCCGGCGCGACAGCACCTGAATGGTGCGGCGGATTTCGTCGTCGCGGCCAATCACCGGATCAAGCTTGCCCTCGCGCGCGGCCTCGGTCAGATCACGGGCATATTTCTTCAAGGCATCAAAACCCTGCTCGGCGCCAGCACTGTCAGCTGTCCGGCCCTTGCGGATGTCGTTGATTGTCTGGTTCAGAGCCTGGGCCGCAACACCGGCATTCTTCAGGATCTTCGACGTCTCGGCCGAGGCTTCGATCACCAGGGCCAACAGCAACCGTTCAACCGTGACAAAGCTGTCGCCGGCCTTCTTGGAGGCTTCTTCGGCAGACTGAAACACTTTCGCGACTGGCTGTGAAAGGTAGAGCTGACCATTGCCGCCCGAGACCTTTGGCAATTTCGCAATCGCCGCCTCATTGGCAAGCTTCACATCGGCAGGTCTACCGCCGGCGCGTTCGATCAAGGATGATGCCATACCCTGTTCGTCATCCATAAGGACTTTCAACAGGTGCTCCGGCATGAACTGCTGGTGGCCTTCGGCAAGCGCATAGGATTGCGCCGACTGGATAAAGCCGCGAACGCGTTCCGAGTATTTTTCAATATTCATGGTCTTCTCCTTTACATGCCCCACCCTTGGCGGCGTGGAGCAGCGGGTCCGGACGAGCTCCCGTTAGCGGCAAGCCCGATTGATAAACCAGATATGGGTATTCACAACTGCGTGATAAAGACCACGCCGCGCAATAAAAAACCCCGGTTGCGAACAACCGGGGTTTTGTACTCACTCAAAATCTTGTTCTTACTCTGCCGCAGCAGGTTCAGCAGCGGCCGGCTTGTCGTCGGCCGAACCGGCAGCATCCGCGCGGTCTTCAGCGGGAACCCTCTTCGGGCGTCCGCGACGCCGTGGCGCCGGCTTTGCCGCAGCCGCTTCTTCAGGGCCGTCCTGACCGATAGCCACTTCGGCTGGAAGCCCTTCGATCACCGGCTGAGGCGCATCTGCATCATAGGCAGGCCTTGGCTTCGGCTCCGGACGCGGCTTGCGTTCAGGCCGCTCTGACCGTTCGCTGCGATCCTGACGTTCATTACGTTCGCCACGATCCTGACGCTCTGAGCGCTCCGGGCGCGGCTGCCGCTCGGAGCGGGTCTGCTGCTCGTTACGGTCGCTGCGCTGATCCTGGGAGTTGTTGTCATTCTCATCATCGGAGTCGCGATCATCATCGTCCTGATCTTGCGATTCGCGAGCTTGCGACTGGTTGTCATCGCGCTGAAACCGCTCCTGCATCTGGGCCTGGGCGGTCAGGATGATCCGGTTGTAGTGCTCGGCATGCTGCAAATAGTTCTCGGCCATCACACGGTCGCCGGAACTTTGCGCATCGCGGGCAAGGTTCATGTATTTTTCCGCCACATGCTGGGCGGTGCCGCGAATCTTCACGTCGGGACCGGAGCTGTCATAGGAGCGCGAAAGCGGGTTTTGACCTTTGCGATTGCCCCCACCGCTATTATTGTTGTTTCCGCTGCGTCCGCGACCGCGCTTGTTTTGCTGTCCTGGCCTCATTCGATAGTCACCTGGTTGTTTTCCTGAAAAAATCTGTTGGGCGCTTTGGCCAAAATAGATGGCTCGCAGGTTGCGCCGCGACAAAGGACCATTCACGGATCCCGTCACCATTATGGGTTCAAATTCAGATACCCGCGCCAGAGGCTTTCCTGTGAACCAACGTCTAAATTTAGCGGGTTCCTAGAGCCGAGCCGTTTGGATCGAATCTGTTTCAAGACTTCATATCCGGCGCTGACCGGGAAACTAGCCATATTTGCCTGCAATTCCAAGCCTTTTCTTTGAGGGCACGATTAAAACACCTGCTGGGCCGCTATCGGCCTGCTTGGCCTATTGAAAAGGAGGACCCGGTCAACGCCTCCCAGGTCAGAAAAAATGCCCACCCGTTGAAATCCGCGGGCCGCAAAAAGCGCTGTCACGGACTGACTTTGTCCAATCCCGATCTCCAGCGCCAGATGCCCCTTGTCTTCAAGCCGTTCACCCGACTGGGCAGCGATCACCCGGTAGGCATCAAGCCCGTCGGGCCCGCCGTCCAGCGCCAGCATCGGATCATGATCCGTCACTTCCCTCGAAAGCAAAGCAAGATCGGCGGTCGGGATGTAGGGTGGATTGGAAACGATCAGGTCGAACCGCGTTTCAATGCCCGCAAGCCAGTCGCCCGTCATCGCACTGTAGCGCCCGGCCAGACCAAGGGCTTTTGCATTCTCAAGCGAAGTGGCTACGGCCTCAGCCGAGACATCAATCCCGAGACAACGCGCATCCGGACACTCAGCCACCAGCGCCAGGCCGATGGCTCCTGTTCCGATTCCCAGATCGGCAATCGAACACATGCCTCTTGCCTCTATGGTTTCACGAACCAGTGGCAACACGGCTTCAATCAGCGTCTCCGTATCGGGCCGCGGCTCCAGCGTTGCCGGGGACAGGGCAAGATTCAGCCCGTAGAATTCCCGCGCGCCCAATATGCGGTGAACCGGCCTGCCATTCAGCCTGTCCTGCAACGCCGAGTCCAACCGGTCGCGGACTGTCTGTGTCAATGGGATATCGCCGGCCGTTACCAGCTGATGCGGCTCAACCCCTGCCAGATTTGCCACCAGAATGCGGGCATCAAGATCGGCAGTGTCAAAACCAGCAGACCGCAATGCATTGCGCGTCGCAAGCCAGGCCGCGCCCAAAGTCTCGGCTCCCGCCTGATCAGGCTTGGTCATGACCGCCAAGGGTCGCAAGCTGGCCAGCCTGATGGTCGGAGATCAGCGCATCAACAATCTCGTCAATCTCGCCCATCATCATTCGATCAAGCTTGTACAGGGTGAGGTTGATGCGGTGATCAGTCACCCTGCCCTGCGGAAAGTTGTAGGTGCGGATACGTTCCGACCGGTCGCCCGACCCAACCTGGCTGCGGCGCGATTGCGAGCGTTCATCATCCGCCTTCTGGCGTTCCATGTCGTAAAGGCGGGCTCTGAGCACCTGCATCGCCCGGGCTCTGTTCTGATGCTGGGATTTTTCCGATGACGTCACAACCAGGCCGGTGGGAAGATGGGTGATGCGCACCGCCGAGTCCGTGGTGTTGACGTGCTGCCCACCAGCGCCCGATGCCCGCATCGTATCGATCCGGATATCTTCCTGCCGGACCTCGATATCGATGTCCTCGGCTTCCGGCAGCACCGCCACAGTCGCTGCCGATGTGTGGATGCGGCCACCTGATTCGGTTTCCGGCACGCGCTGAACCCGGTGGACGCCGGATTCGAACTTCAAGCGCGCAAACACCCCTTTTCCGGAGACGGTGGCGATGATTTCCTTGTAGCCGCCAGCCTCGCCCTCGCTTGCTGACAGCACCTCCACGCGCCACCCCTGCGCCGAAGCATAGCGCTCGTACATGCGGAAAAGGTCGCCGGCGAACAGGGCCGCCTCGGAGCCTCCTGTGCCGGCGCGAATTTCGACAATGGCGCTGCGTTCGTCGGCTGCGTCCTTGGGCAGAAGCATGATCTCGATTTGCTGTTCCAGCTTTTGGATTCTGCTCTTGAGCGCTTTCAGCTCGTCCTCGGCCATCTCCCGCATCTCGCGGTCGGTCGAGCTGTCGGTCAGCATTGCTGTCAGATCGGCGCGCTCGGCTTCAGCTTTAGACAGCTCGCGGATCTCTCCGACAAGAGGCTGAAGTTCGGAGTATTCGGACGCCAGCTTCACATAGGTTTCAGCATCCGGCCCCGCCGACATGCGGGCCTCGACTTCACCAAAACGGCGTTCAAGTTCACGGATTTTCTGGGTCGGCAATCGCGCCATGTTTGATCCTAAAGGCTCACGCCATTGGCGTCGGCAAAGTCCATCAGGAATTCGCGAACGGTTTTTTCGCTGCTCGTATCGGCAATCATCGGCAGCAGCGCTTCCTCAAGCTTGCCCAGATCAAGCGACAGCAGCATCGATTTGACCGGACCGATAGCCGCCGGCGACATGGAAATATTGCGGAAGCCGATCCCGAGCAACGCCATTGCGGAGAGCGGTTTGCCGGCGATTTCGCCGCATAGGGTCAATGAGGTATTGGTCCTGTTCGCCGCCTCGACAATCTGCCTGAGCACACGCAGGAACGGCCGGCCCAAGGTGTCGAACCTGTCGGCGACGCGGGAATTGCCGCGATCCACCGCCATCAGGAACTGAAACAGGTCATTGGATCCGACGGAGACGAAATCCACCTCTTCCATCAATTCTTCGAGCTGCCAGAGCAGACTCGGCACTTCCAGCATGGCGCCAAACTGCAAACTGCGCGGCAGCTGATAGCCGAAGCGGGAGAGATGCCTGACCTCTTTGTTCAACAGCTCACGCGCCAGGCGGAGCTCGTTGACCTCGGTGATCATCGGCAGCATCAGCTTGAGCTCGGCTCCGGCAGCAGCCTTCAGAAGCGCTCTCAACTGGGTCCGCAACAATCCCGGACGATCCAGCGACAGCCGGATGGCGCGCCATCCCAGCGCCGGATTTTCCTCTTCCGCAGACCGGAAATAAGGCACCACCTTGTCACCCCCGATATCCAGGGTCCGGAATGTCACAGGGCTGCCGGCGGCCTGCCGCAGCACGTTGCGATACAGGCTTTCCTGTTCATCAGCCTTGGGCATCGTCGAGGCAATCATGAACTGCAGCTCTGTCCGGAACAGCCCGATGCCGCTGGCGCCGGATTCGCTCAATTGCGGCAAATCGACCAGCAGCCCGGCATTCATCTGCAGCGTGATGTCCTGCCCGTCCCGTGTGCGCGGCTCAACCGTGCGCAGCGCCCTGAACTGTTCCTGCCGCTTGGCCCGGAAGCGGACCTTGTCTGCATAGGCGTCCTGAACGTCAGAGATCGGACGCAGGTGCACGACACCGTCCTCGCCATCAACGATGATGGAATCGCGGTTTTCTGCAAGCGAGGCGATACCGATCACCTGGCCGACAACCGGTATCCCCATCGCACGGGCGACGATCACCACATGGCTTGTCACCGCGCCGTCCTCAAGCACGAGGCCACGGATTGCTTCACGCGGATAATCAAGCAGTTCCGCAGCGCCCATGGCGCGCGCCACGATGATCGCATCCTGCGGCAACCCTTTGCCGCCCGGCACAAACCCGGTCAGCTGCCTGAGCAAACGGTTTGCCAGATCGTCGAAATCGTGCAGCCGCTCGCGCAAATAGGAATCGGTCATGTGGATCATGCGGGCACGGGTATCGCTCTGCACTTTTTCCACTGCCGCTTCGCAGGTCAGCCCGTTCCGGATGGCTTCCTCGAGCTTTCTGACCCAGCCCCGGTCATGGGCAAACATGCGGTAGGCCTCAAGCACAGCCCGGTGCTCCCCCTCCATCGAGACATCACGCCGCGACAGCATGTTGTCGATGGAAATGCGCAGCGACCCCAAAGCCTCTTCGAGCCTCTGAAGTTCGGCATCGATGTCATCATTGAGGAGTTCGGTAACCACGATCCGCGGCTCATGCAGAATGACATGGCCAAGACCAATGCCATCGCCATAAGCGTCGCCCTCAATCGTCACCGGACGGTTGAGGTCAAGCTCGAGTCCGGGCCTGGTGATCTGCTTGAGTTCACCTGCGGCGATCATCTCGGCAAGAATCATCGAGGTGGTTTCAAGAGCCTCGACTTCGTCCTCGCGGTATTTGCGATGCGCCTTGTTCTGCACCACCAGAACACCCAGGGACCGCCCGGCGCGGAGAACCGGAACGCCCATGAAGGAGTTGTAGATCTCTTCCCCGGTTTCCGGCAGGTAGGTAAAGGCTGGATGCGACTGGGCGTCGGACAGGTTGAGCGACCGGGCGCTGGCCGCAATGGTGCCAACCAGACCCTGGCCCATCTTCAGCTGTGCCAGGTGCACAGCATCCTTGTTCAGGCCCTCGGTGGCAAAAAGCTCCAGCGCGCCATCCGCGCGCAGCACATAAAAAGAGCACACTTCGGCAACCATATTGGCCGCGATCTGGCGGACGATCTGGTCAAGGCGCTCCTGCGGCTCAAGGGGCTCCGCCATCAATTCGCGTAGCCGCCTGAGAAGGACGCGCGGACCTGCGGAAAGGTCTCTCATCGCGCTTCATTCTCCCAATTCGTGTGTCCCGCCCGGAAATACTCCCGGCCGGTTGGCAATGGTCGGCTTTTGCCGGTTATTTGGATCCCGATGGCTAAGTCTTATCCAGACCGTAGACGGAATGCAAAGTCCTTACCGCCAGCTCAGCATAAGCACCGTCAATCAAAATAGAAATCTTGATTTCTGAAGTTGTTATTGCTTTGATATTGATGGATTTTTCTGCAAGCGCCTTAAATGCGCTGGCGGCCACCCCGGCATGGCTGCGCATACCGATGCCAATGACCGAAACTTTCGCCAGGCCTGATTCGCTCTGCACCACATCATAGCCGACCACTTGTTTCTGGCCTTCAAGCACCGCCAATGCCTTTTCGGCATCGCTTGACGGCACAGTGAAGGTCATGTCAGTCCGCGATCCATCTTCAGAGATGTTCTGGACGATCATGTCGACATTGATGTGAGCATCCGCAAGCGGACCGAAGATCGCCGCAGAAACGCCTGGCCGGTCGGCAAGCCGTCTCAGAGAAATCTGCGCTTCGTCCTTGGCGTAGGCAATGCCGGTAACGACTTCCTGTTCCACGATTTCTTCCTCGTCGCAAATAAGAGTTCCGGGCGGATTGAGCAGATCCCCCATTCCAGGCGCATCCGGATCGTCAAAGCTCGAGCGCACGAAGGTTCGCACCTTGTGAACCATGGCCAGCTCGACCGAGCGCACCTGCAGCACCTTGGCGCCGAGAGATGCCATTTCCAGCATTTCCTCAAACGCAATTCGTTTCATCCGCCGCGCCTTCGGCTCGATCCGCGGGTCTGTCGTATAAACACCATCGACATCGGTGTAGATGTCACAGCGATCCGCCTTGACCGCTGCCGCAATCGCCACCGCGCTGGTATCCGACCCGCCACGGCCAAGCGTTGCCAACCGGTTGTCGGGACCGACGCCCTGGAATCCGGCGACAACCGCAACCTGCCCCATTTCAAACCGGCGGATCAGTTCCGACCCGTCAATATCAACGATACGCGCTGCTGCATGGGCATTGTCGGTCTTGATCGGGATTTGCCAACCCTGCCAGGATCGGGCATCCACGCCCATGGACTGCAGCGCGATGGCCAGCAATCCACTGGAAACCTGTTCGCCCGATGCAACGATGGCGTCATACTCGCGCGCGTCGTAAAACGAGGCGTTGGCGCCTGCGACCTTCGGCATCTGCTGAACCCAGTTGACCAGCTCGTTGGTTTTGCCGGCCATCGCCGACACCACCACGGCAACCTGGTGTCCCGCATCCACCTCACGTTTGACGTGCCGGGCGACATTACGGATCCGGTCAAGGTCGGCAACCGAAGTACCGCCAAATTTCATCACTATGCGGGCCATGCTGTATCATCCGCTGACAAGCCCGAAACCGGGCAAGAAAAACCGCCCCGGAGACCGGAGCGGAAGGTGGCGATCTCTTAGCCAAAAATCAGCCCGGCTGCAACCGGATCGCTGATGCGACACTGCCAACTCTTGACAACGCAGGCCTCACGCCCGAGTTGAATGTCGGAATCACAACGCCGGAGAGCCCCATGACCGAAGCTGCCCAGACAACGATCGATCAGGACGAAGTCGCGCGGTTCTCGGCCATGGCGGCGGAATGGTGGAGCCCGAATGGCAAATTCCGCCCCCTGCACAAATTCAATCCGGTGCGCCTGACCTACATTCGCGATCACGTCGCCGCACATTTTGGCCGCGACCCCAGGAGTGACAAGCCTCTGGCGGGTTTGCGGCTGCTCGACATCGGCTGTGGCGGCGGCCTTCTTTCCGAACCGATGGCGCGCATGGGTGCGGAAGTTCTGGGCGCCGATGCGTCGCGCACCAATATCGAAGTCGCGACTATCCATGCCGAACAAAGTGGCGTGGATGTCCGCTACGAGGCGGTGACCTCCGAGGAACTGGCCGCCCGCGGCGAACGCTTTGACATCGTGCTCAATATGGAGGTGGTCGAGCACGTTTCCGATGTCGATCTGTTTCTCACCTCCTGCGCCGAGATGGTCAAACCGGGTGGCCTGATGTTCGTCGCCACCATAAACCGGACCATGAAAGCCCGCGCGCTGGCCATCATCGGAGCGGAATACGTCTTGCGCTGGCTGCCACGCGGCACCCATCAATATGAGAAACTGGTCCGCCCGGAAGAGATCGAGACGCCGTTGAATGCATCGGGGATGCATGTCATCGACCGCACCGGCGTGTTCTACAATCCCCTGCAGGACCAGTGGAACCTGTCGCGCGATATGGATGTCAATTACATGATGCTCCTGGAACGGCCCAAGACTGCCTGACAAATCCCACTCTGGCAAAATTGCCGGGGACACTGTTGCCGGCACAGCACTTCAGCCACGTGGTTCTTAGAGCGCTTCATGGCTAGATGGAACGGCTCCTCTAGGCCGGAATATCCTTAAGCTGCTCAAGCAGTTCGCTCTGACCGGCTACATTCGCTTGCATCAGAGCTTTGACACGCGCCCGATCAATCTCCACCCGCTCACCATCCGGACCATAGGGTTGTTTGAACGTGAAGGCCTGCGGGCCCGGCCCATGGTCATGCAGCCACTCGAGTTGCCTGGCCGCGCCTTCCCAGTCCGGACGCCGCCCCGCTTCAACCCACCACAGCACCAATGGCGGCCAGTCGTTCTTGGTGTTCCAGTTTCGCGCATTTTTCAGTGCTTCGGCGTGGACACCCGCATAGCTGAAGGCCATCAGGCTTTCGATGTCTTGCCAGAGAGACAGCGAGGAAGGACCGCTGTCAAAGCCGCTGCCCTTGAGAAACCGTGGGAACGCCATCACACCCCAGCTTCTCGGCCCCGGCTCGCCGCGATATCCCGATCGCCCGACAAATCCCGATGCCTTTTCGGCGGCGGCAAAATTCAACGGCTCACGCCGGACGAAACCCTGCACTTCCGGTGCATCGGCCGCTGCAACATGAAGGCCAAAATTGTACATGGCGAGATGGGACGCTGGCGCGCTCATATCAGCTCAAATCGTCCGGGAATTCCGGCAACGGGGCAATTTCGATGCCCTCCTCAATCAACGACTTTGCGTCATCCTTCGAAGCTTTCCCGATGATCCCGCGCGCTTCGCTTTCACCATGGTGAATCTTGCGCGCTTCATCGGCAAACCGGTCGCCAACATCTTCGGAATTCTGCTTGACCACCTGCACGATGTCACGGAGTTTACGCATCATCTCGCGCTTTTCCGGGTCCATTGCCAGCGTAGGCGCTGGTGCGTCCCTGGAAACAGCCACCGCAGGCGCCATCAGCGACTTGCCAATCTGCCGCGAGCCGCAAACCGGACATTCGACCAGTCCACGCTCGGATTGGCCGTCATAGTCCTTGCTCGAGGAAAACCATCCCTCGAATTCATGATCCTTGTCGCAATGCAAAGAAAAGCGGATCACGCCACTCTCTCTCCTGTCGCTGCCTGCCCCATAGCCTGTGTGCCGCCTTCAACGCGGTAGCTCCGCGCGTTCTTCAGATTGGGTACCTTGCCCCGTGCAGCACCGACCTCGTCAAGCGCCAGACTGGCAACAATGACACCGGGTTCATCGCCCGCGGCCTCAGCAATCACGCGGCCCCACGGGTCAACAATCAGCGAGTGTCCATAGGTTTCACGGCCGTCCTCATGCACGCCGCCTTGCGCTGCCGAGACCACAAAGGCTCCGTTCTCGATCGCCCTGGCGCGTTGCAGCACATGCCAGTGCGCTTCGCCGGTCTGTCGCGTGAAAGCTGCCGGCGCTGTCAGGATATCCGCGCCAGCCAATGCCAGGTCACGGAACAGGTGAGGAAACCGGATGTCGTAGCAGATGCCCATTCCCAACCGGGCAACGCCGAGATCAACGGTGCGCGCAATCTCACCGGGCCGGTAGACTGCGCTTTCCCGCCAGCTCTCGCCATTGTCCAGGTCCACGTCGAACATGTGAATCTTGTCATAGCGGGCAAGAAGACTGCCGTCCGGTCCGAACACCACGCCGCGATTGGCGGTCATCTCCTGGCCAACATCAATCGCGGTCGAGCCGACATGCAGGTAAATGCCAAGCTCACGGGCAAGCGACGAAGCCGCCTTGAGAACTGTGTCGTCGGCTTCCGTCTTGAGGATGCTGCGCAAACCCTTGCGGTTCTTCTGAACCGCGCCGGTCATTTCCGGCGTCTGAACATAGCGGGCACCACGCGATGCAGCTTCGCGAACCAGCGCGTCCATTGATTCTATGTTTGCTTCAGGCTCGACACCCGATCGCATTTGAACAGCGGCGACAACCAGTTCACGCATGGCTCAGGCTCCCGTTAGCATCGGATCAAGTCTGCCGGCATTGTCGAGCGCATGCAGCTCGTCGCAGCCGCCAACATGAACGCCATCGATGAAGATCTGCGGAAATGTCGCCCGGCCATTTGCCTTGCCGATCATTTCCTGTTTCAGATCCGGAGAAAACGTAGCGTCGTGTTCGGTGTAACTGACACCCTTGCTGTCGAGCAACCGTTTGGCTGCGGTGCAAAACCCGCAAAACTGTCGTGTGTAGAGGATTACGTCTGCCATACGGGTCTCCGATTATCTCCAGGCCTTCTTGACCTCTCAAGCATATAGGGTTTCCTCGCCCTGGCTTGCAACCCTGGCAAAGGTCAGCACATTGACCTGCCCTGCCCCGGCACGCAGCAAGGCTCGGGTTGCGGCTTCCACGGTTGATCCGGTGGTCAGCACATCATCGACCAGAAGCACTTTCAGCCCGAGAAACCGCTGCACCTGTTCCGGCTCGATGGAAAACGCCCCGCGAACATTGTCCTGCCTGGCCTTCAAGCCCAGACCAACCTGCTGGCGTGTGGCGCGAATCCGCAGCATCACGCCCGGCAAAAACGGCTTGCCCGAGAGCCGCGCAAGAGACCGCGCAAGCTCGGCTGATTGATTGTAACGCCGCGCGAACAACCTGCTTCGATGCAGCGGCACAGCAATGATGACATCGCTGTCGTCAACCACGTCCCGCCCCGCCCGGATCATCCAGGCCGCCATCATCGCAGCGAGATCCGCTCGATCCGAATATTTCAGGCCATGGACGATCTTGCGCGCGACACCGTCATGAAAAACCGCTGCCCGCGCCCTCGCATAGGCTGGCGGATGGGCAATCGCCTCAGGCGACACAAGTCCCTCACCGCGATCATGATCGAACGGCACTCCGGTAATCTCGCAATAGGGCCGTTCGATGAACTGCACGGTCGACCAGCACTGTGGACACAAGCCGGCCGGCTGACCCACCATCTTGCCGCATCCCGAGCAGACCGGCGGGTAAACCAGCCGCATCAGCACTGCCCCGGTGGTCCGGAGACTAGCCTTCAATCGGCCTGCGAAATACCATCCTTCAACCTGATCCATCGGTTGACTTTACAGCCGTTCCATCCAACAAGCGAGCCGCGGCGGGGCTATGAACCTCCGCTGCCCCTGCAACTGACCGAAGGGCTCTGGGTCATGGATCGTATCTTCGATCACAATCTGCTGCGCCAACGCCGCCTGCGTGCTCTCGCCGGGTTTGAGCCAGGTTCGGACTTCCTCGTCCGCAGGGTTGCCGAAGACATGGCGGAACGTCTCTCGGTGGTCGAAAGACAATTTGAAAGCCCGGTGCAGGTCCATGGCGGCTTGCCGCATGCGGCAGACCTGATGCGCGCAACCGGAAAGGCGTCGGACTTCAGATACATCGATTTGTGCGATGTCCCGGGCGTCGAGATGGCGAAGCAGGCGCATGCCGGTCCGGATTACGTTCCGCTGGAGCCGGCAAGTGCCGATCTCGTCGTTTCCCCCCTGGCGCTGCACGTGACAAACGACACGCCCGGTGTGCTGGTGCAGTTGCGCCGCGCCTTGATGCCCGATGGACTTCTGCTTGCATCCACCCCCGGGACGGGCACGCTTGGGGAATTGCGGGAATCCCTCCTCGCTGCCGAAAGCGAACTGACCGGCGGCGCCAATGCCAGGGTCCATCCATTTGCCGATATCCGCGACTATGGAGCCCTGCTGCAACGAGCGGGTTTTGCATTGCCGGTTGTCGATATCGACGAGATTGTTGTCAGGTATTCCGACATGTTTGCCCTGTTGAGAGATCTGCGGGCCATGGGCATGACCTCAATTCTGGCTGGCAGGAGCCGCAAACCGGTAAACAAGCAACTGTTTCTCAAAGCCGCCGAAATCTACGCGGAACGGTTTTCAGATCCCGACGGGCGGATCCGCGCCAGCTTTCCAGTAATCCATCTGTCCGGATGGGCGCCGCATGAGAACCAGCAAAAACCTCTCAGGCCCGGGTCTGCCAGGACGCGCCTTGCCGATGCCTTGAAGACACCGGAGCACAAGCTGCCGCGTTGAGGCTGAGCAACCCTATAAAGAGTTCTTCAGGTGGTTCGCGGTGCTGTCCATCCCCGCGTTCAGGGCATCGCCGAGCACCGTGGCGCCGCTGATGAGCAGTGTTGCGATCAGAGCAATGATAAGACCGTATTCGATCGCGGTCACACCGGACCTGTCTTTGACGAACCTGCAAAACAAGGATTTCATGACTCAATTCCGTTTCCGTTTGCGTTACCAGGAATCTGGCGCTCAACAATCACCCGATTTTATGCCATTGCTTCGAATGATGCAGAGCGCGCCCGGATTGTCTTGCAGGATGGATTTGCGAACAGTGTAGGACGTGGTGACCGAGCGTGACGGAATTGATCCGGTTGTGATATTGTCATACTGGTCCGGGGCCCAGGCCACCCGCGCCGAAGGATCTCGATCAGCAACAATCGGCGTCAGAATCGCTGCCAGCGCGATTGCCGCAGTCCCGAACAGCAGGGCAATCCGCACCGCACCGAATCTCTTCGGCGGGTTCTCCTGCCCGTCTCTGTCCATCACCGTCGTCCAAAATTCGTCGTTGGCCATAACGCCTCCACTGAGAACCCCTCGGGATTCACTACTGGCGGCAATAGTGCGTGAAGTAAATTGAAGTTTCATTAACGCTATTTACGACAATCAGGATTTGGCCGGATTGCAGACATCACCTCAAAGGAGGTCGATGAGATAGGGAATGAGCGGCTCGTCGGCAGGCGGCATCGGATAGTCCCTCATATCGCGCGGACGCACCCATTTGAGTGCCTGGCCTTCAAGCCCGCGGGCCGTCCCTTCAAACCGGCGGCAGACAAAAAGCGGCATCAACAGATGAAACTCGTCATAGCTGTGACTGGCGAAAGTCAGCGGCGCAAGACACGCTTCCTTCGTGGTTAGCCCGACTTCTTCGGCCAATTCGCGGATCAGGGCCGCCTCCGGAGTTTCACCAGACTCGACCTTGCCGCCGGGAAACTCCCACAGTCCTGCCAGTTTCTTGCCCTCCGGCCTCTGGGTCAACAATACCCGTCCGTCCGCATCTACCAGCGCACAAGCAGCAACCAGCAATATCTTCTTGTCGCTCATCGAAATCAGTATCCCGGCTTCTGGCGGTAGGCATAGCGATAGACCTCGCCAAACCCAAGCCCTTTGTAAAGTGCAACCGCAGCAGTGTTGGCACTTTCAACCTGCAGCCAGGCCGTTTCCGCACCGCGAAGGCGAGCCCACCGGAGTGCGGCTGTCACCACGTCCCGCCCGTAGCCTGATCGCCGCATGTCCGCGCGGGTGGCCAGCTCAAACAATCCAGCCAGGTCATTGTCATGCACGCACAAGGCAGTCGACACCGGGCCGGCGTCCTCTTGCTCCAGCACAAACAGCCCACTGGGCGGCTGTATCGCACTCAACACCTCCGTCAGGCCAGGCTTGAGGGACTGGTGGCGGCCATGAACTGCGATGGAGGCATCAACATAGCGTCCGACATCGCGCATCGGCAGATGATCCATCCCGTGATCGATGTCGAGACTGTCGATCGCGCCGACCATGACGATGGTCTCGTCAAAGCGGGGCCAGCCCAGCGCATCCAGATAGGATTCAAGCGGCGGCGGCGCCAACGGCGACTGCCGGAACACCAGTGGCCGGTCATAGGAGTCAAACCGCCGCGCGGCGCGCTCGACACGGACTTCAATGCCGTCATGATCGGCAGGATCGAGCGGGTTGACCGAGTTCAGCCGTTTTGAGGGATGGCCCGCGGTCAGGCGGATCTGCCAGCTGCCGTCATACTGGATCGAAGCTGCGGGCCACGCCCTGAATCCAACGGCTTCAAGCCTTCTGACGATAGCAAGGTTTGGCAAGACGAATCCTGTATTGGTGGTTCCGGATGACCCGCTCAACTGCGGTAATCACCATTGATCTCGACATAGGCCTTGGTCAGGTCACAGGTGAAGACGCGGGCCTTGCCGCGACCGATGCCGAGATCGACCCGGATGGCGATTTCGTCCTGTTTCATGACATCAGACGCTGCAGCTTCACTGTAGTCCGGATCACGTTCGCCATCGACGGCCACGCGCACGTCACCAAACCAGATAGCCAGCTTGTCGCGTTCTGCCTTCTCGCCGGCCTTGCCCACCGCCATGACGATGCGGCCCCAATTGGCGTCTTCACCGGCAATGGCAGTCTTGACCAGCGGCGAATTGGCAATCGAGCGGGCAATCCGCCCGGCGGCCTTGGCAGATGCGGCACCTGTCACCGTGATCTCGACCTGCTTTCTTGCCCCTTCGCCATCCCGCACGATCTGGATTGCAAGATCTTCCATCAGATCGGACAGCGCCTTCGAAAAGCTGCGCGCACGTGAATCCGAAGCCGAACTGATCGCCCCCGCACCCTGGTCAGCGGCAGCACCGGTTGCAAAGACCATCAACGTGTCGGACGTCGACGTATCGCTGTCGACTGTCACCGCATTAAAGGTCGACCCGACATGACGGCTGAGCATGACCTGCAGCGCAGCCGGTTCTATGGCGGCGTCCGTCACGATGAAGGACAACATCGTCGCCATGTCAGGCGCGATCATTCCTGCACCCTTGGCCATACCGTTGAGTGTAACCGTGACACCGTCGATGCGCGCCGACCGCGTGGCCACCTTCGGATAGGTGTCCGTGGTCATGATCGCGCGCGCCGCATCCAGCCACCGGTCACCGCTGGCCGAAACCGTCATCTGGTCCAGAACAGTCGCGAACTTGGTGGCGTCAAGTGGCTCACCGATAACACCGGTCGACGCCAGGAAGACTTCGCCTTCCGAACATCCAACCGCTGCCGCAGCCGCCTTTGCGGTCAGCTCGGTTGCGGCGCGGCCCTTTTGTCCGGTGAACGCGTTGGCATTGCCTGAATTGACCACCAGCGCCCTTGCCTTGCCCCCGGCAAGGTTTGCCCGGCAAAAGTCAACCGGTGCGGAGGGGCACTTCGATGTGGTGAAGACCCCCGCCACAGCCGCCGGCTTGTCAAACACCATCAGCATGACATCGGTTCGGTTCTTGTACTTGATCCCCGCCGCCGCCGTATCGATCCGGACCCCCGCAATCGGCGGCAGGTCGGCATACGAGCTCGGAGCCAGGGGAGAGATGTCAGAAGACATGGAGCGATCCTCGAAGCGGCGGGTTTCAGATAGACAGCGGGATATTCTTACTGTTGCTGCTGGCTGATGGTGTCATAAGCAGCCTTGAGATCCGCATCGAGCACATTAATCTCGGTCTCGCTGCGCGCGGAGCGGATCAGCTCTGCATACCGTTCACGCATCACCACCTGACGGACCTGATCAATCACTTCCTCAAAAGCCGGCGCCGCTGTTTCCCGGCGCTCTTCGACCTTGATGACATGCCAACCGAACTGGGTCTTCACCGGCTCCTTGGCATATTCTCCAGCCTGCAGTTGGAATGCGGCGGCTTCGAACTCAGGCACCATGCGGCCCTTGGTGAAAAATCCAAGATCTCCGCCCTGTTCGGCACTGGGACCGGTGGATTTTTCCTTCGCGAGTTCCGCGAAGTCCTTGCCCGTTTCCAGCTCGGCGATAACTGCCTTTGCTTCATCTTCTGTTGCAAGAAGGATGTGACGCGCGCTGATTTCCTCTTCTGCCGGGGTCGCTGCAATTTCCTTCTCATAGCGAGCCTTGAGATCCGCATCGCTGACCGGGTCAACAACCGACGCCTTGAAAATGGCGTTGTGCAAGGCACGGTCACGCTGAAATTCCATCAGCTTCTTGAATTCGTCAGTCTGATCGAGCTTTTCCGCTTCGGCCTTGCGGGCAAGCGTCTTGATATCGATGACTGCGGCAAGGGCAGCCACCCGGCGCTGCTCATCCGGCAGGCGGGCAAACTGCGGGTCGAGATCACCTTCGGCCAGCGTCAGCTCCGATGCACGGATTTCAACACCGGCGACCGTTGCCACGACAGGATCGGCATCCTCCGCGGCGTGGCCGTGAACCGGCAGGAATGCGACAGAAGTCAGGAAGAGTGTGGCTGCTAGCTGCGTGAGGCGCATGGAAAGACCTTTCATTGTGAAGCTTTTTCTGGTTGGCCGTCCCTGTGCTCTCGGATTTGGGCAACCTTAAGACGGCCTTTCGCCGCCGTTGACATCGTTCGACCCCCCTCTTATCTGTCAGCCAACCGTCCGTCCAGACGGCTTTCACTGGATGAAAGTCTTCTGGGCAGGGATTTCCAACCGTTTTTCCGGCCGCAGGCCAGCGCCGGTTTCCAACACTGCAGACCGTGCAGCCTCAAGAAAGGACCATTGAAATGGTCAAGTTCGGCGCCATCGCCCGCAAGATTTTCGGCTCATCAAACGACCGCCGGATCCGGGCCTACCAGCCAAAAGTTGACGCCATCAATGCATTGGAAGGCGAACTCACAGCACTCAGCGACGCTGATCTGGCCGCACGAACGGTCCAATTCCGCGAGCAGATTGCGGCAGGCACCAAGCTCGACGATCTTCTGGTCCCGGCTTTCGCAACCGTACGCGAGGCGGCGCGGCGTGCCATCGGCCTCCGCCCGTTTGATGTCCAGCTGATCGGCGGCATGATCCTCAACGAAAATTCCATCGCCGAGATGAAGACCGGTGAAGGCAAGACGCTGGTCGCGACACTACCGGTCTATCTGAATGCCTTGTCGGGCGACGGCGTTCATGTTGTCACCGTCAACGATTACCTGGCGCGGCGTGATGCCGAATGGATGGCCCGTATCTATGGATTCCTAGGACTGACCACCGGCATCATCACCCATGGCATGGACGATAACGAACGCCGCGAGGCCTATGCCTGCGACATTACCTATGCCACCAACAACGAACTCGGTTTCGATTATCTGCGCGACAACATGAAGTATGACCGCGCCCAGATGGTCCAGCGCGGACACAACTACGCCATCGTCGATGAGGTGGACTCCATTCTCGTCGATGAAGCCCGTACGCCGCTGATCATCTCTGGACCACTCGATGACCGTTCGGAACTCTACAACAGCATCGACGCGCTTATTCAGAAGCTTGAACCCGACGACTACGAAATCGACGAAAAACAGCGCTCGGCCACATTCACCGAGGCAGGCACCGAGAAGCTTGAAGCCATGCTGGCCGAAGCCGACATGCTCAAGGGCGAATCGCTTTACGATGTCGAGAACGTTGCCGTCGTTCACCACATCAACAACGCGCTGAAGGCCCACCGGCTGTTCACCCGCGACAAGGATTACATCGTCAACAACGACGAGATCGTCATCATCGACGAGTTCACCGGCCGCATGATGCCGGGCCGCCGTTTTTCCGAAGGTCAGCACCAGGCGCTGGAAGCCAAGGAAGGCGTCAAGATCCAGCCCGAAAACCAGACTCTGGCCTCGATCACCTTCCAGAACTATTTCCGCATGTACACCAAGCTCGGCGGCATGACCGGCACGGCCTCCACCGAGGCCGAAGAGTTTGGCGACATCTACGGGCTGGAAGTGGTCGAAGTCCCCACCAATGTGCCGATTGCCCGTATCGACGAAGACGATGAAGTCTATCGCACCGTTGAGGAAAAATATCAGGCCATCATCGACGACATCAAACAGTCGCGTGAGAAAAAGCAGCCGGTTCTGGTCGGCACCACCTCCATCGATAAATCCGAAATCCTTGCCGAACTCCTGCGCAAGGCGGGTGTCGAGGACTTCAAGGTTCTCAATGCCCGCTATCACGAGCAGGAGGCCTTTATTGTCTCCCAGGCCGGTGTACCCGGGGCAATCACCATCGCCACCAACATGGCTGGCCGCGGCACCGACATTCAGCTCGGCGGCAACGTCGACATGCGGATCGCCCAGGAACTTGGCGACATGCCGGCAGGGCCGGAGCGCGACGAGAAGGAAAAGGCCATCCGCGCCGAGATCAAGGCGCTCAAGGACGAGGCGCTGGCCGCCGGCGGCCTTTACGTGCTTGCCACCGAACGCCACGAGAGCCGCCGCATCGACAACCAGCTGCGCGGCCGGTCGGGCCGTCAGGGCGATCCGGGCCGGTCCAAGTTCTTCCTGTCGCTGCAGGATGATCTGATGCGCATTTTCGGCTCCGAGCGCATGGACGGCATGCTCAAGACGCTTGGCCTCAAGGAAGGCGAGCCGATCATCCATCCGTGGATCAACAAGGCGCTGGAGCGGGCACAGAAAAAAGTCGAGGCACGCAACTTCGATATCCGCAAGAACCTGCTGAAATTCGATGACGTGATGAACGACCAGCGCAAGGTCATCTTCGAGCAGCGCAAGGAACTGATGGACGCGGAATCGATTTCCGAAACCATCGAGGACATGCGCCATGAAGTGGTCGACGGCCTGGTCAAGCTCCACATCCCTGAACGCGCCTATGCCGAGCAGTGGAATGTTGCCGACCTGAAGAAGGACGTCCAGGCCTATCTCAACCTCGACCTGCCGATTGAGCAATGGGCCGCAGAGGAAGGCATCGCCGAAGACGATATTCACAAGCGGCTCTTGGAGGCGGCTGACAATCTCGCCAAGGAAAGAGCCGAGCGGTTTGGCGCTGAAGTCATGACCTATGTGGAGAAATCGGTTGTTCTCCAGACGCTTGACCATTTGTGGCGCGAACATTTGGTCAATCTCGATCACCTTCGCTCGGTTGTCGGCTTCCGCGGCTATGCGCAGCGCGATCCGCTGCAGGAATACAAATCCGAAGCCTTTGAATTGTTTCAGGCATTGCTCGCCAATTTGCGCCAGGCCGTCATGACGCAATTGATGCGTGTGGAAATCGTCCGGGAAGCTGCAGCTCCGGAACCTGAACTGCCGGAAGGCATGGAAGCGCACCACATCGACGCCACGACTGGCGACGATGAGTTCGGCCAGCCCCCCCTCGAGCTCGCAGCCGGCGTGGTCGCACCTGAAGACCGCGACCCCGAGGATGAAAGCACCTGGGGCAAGGTTGGCCGAAACGAGGCCTGCCCGTGCGGATCCGGCAAGAAGTACAAGCACTGCCACGGCGCTTTCTGAGCGCCGGTGGAGGCGAGACAATCCGGCCGGGAGCGAGCATGTCGTTCCCGGCTTTTTTGTTGCATACCGGAAGCTCAGGCCCACCGCCCCGCGCTCCATAAATGACCGCTTCCCGGCGGCCCCGGCCAGATCTCTCAAAGCCTCGAGTTCAATCAATTGCTTCGTCTTGAAAAGACCGCGCGTTGAAATGATTGGTCAAACCGTTTCTTAACGTCGCCATGACAGTGTACCCGGACAACAACGGGATTGAAGCCTGACCATGACGCTGATTGACACCGCTGGCAAAGTCTTGCCGCCTCGCTTTGTTGCGCGGCTTGCGCCGGTGTTCGGGCATCTCTCGGCAATCGCAACAGCCGACGACGAGACCAGCGCAGCCCAGCGCATGGCCGTGATAGCCTTTGCCATCCGCATTTTCAGTGCAGCGATCGCCTTCGTATCGCAGATCATTCTGGCCCGCATGATGGGCGAGTTCGAATATGGCGTGTTCGTGTTCGTCTGGGTGATTGCCATCATTATGGGCAATCTCTCCTGTCTCGGCTTCCACACCGCCGTGATCCGCTTCCTGCCACAATACCGCACCACGGGCGCTGACGAAGCGATCATCGGTCTTGCGGCAACCGCGCGTATATTTGCCATGTTGTCGGCAACCCTGATTGCCGCCACAGGCGTCGCGGCGATCTACTTTCTGGGCGACCGGATTGATGCGCACTATGTCCAGCCGCTTTTCATCGGGGCCTTCGTTCTGCCGATGATTGCACTGGGCGATGTGCTGGATGGAACCGCGCGGGCCAATGGCTGGCCCGTAAACGCACTCAGTCCCACCTATATCATTCGCCCCTTGCTCATCCTGTGTTTCGTTGCCGGAGCCATCTGGCTTGGACGCATGGCGGACGCCAACACCGCGCTTATCGCGGCGCTGGCCGCAACCTACCTCACCACATTGGCACAGTTTTTTGTCGTGACCACCAGGCTGGCGAAACGGTTTCCCACCCAACGGATCGAGATCCACGTCAAAACCTGGCTGATGGTTGCCTTTCCGATTTTCCTGATCGAAGGCTTCTACTTCATGCTGACCAATGCTGACGTCATCATCGTCGGCATCTATCTTCCGCCCGAAAAGGTGGCCGTCTATTTCGCTGCCGCAAAGACCATGGCGCTGGTCCACTTTGTCTATTTCGCCGTGAAAGCTGCTGCTGCTCAACGCTTTTCAGCGCTCGTCTCCGGCACCGATCGCGCTGCATTGGCATCCTTCGCCCGGCAAACCGTGCAGTGGACCTTCTGGCCTTCACTGCTGGTCGGTGCGCTGGCAATTGCTGCCGGCCCATTTCTGCTCTCGCTGTTCGGCCCTGGCTTTCAGGAAGGGCACCTGATCATGGTCATCCTCTTTGCCGGCATTATTGCCAAGGCGATGATCGGCCCCGGCGAAGCGCTTCTGACCATGGCAGGCAAGCTCAAGATCTGCGCCACGGTCTATGCAATTGCACTTGCAGGCAATCTCGGCCTCAACATCCTGCTGATACCCGTGTGGGGTCTGCATGGAGCCGCCGCGTCCACCGCCGGGGCAATGATGATAGAGGCGTGTCTTCTGCATATCATCGTCCGGCGGCAACTTGGCATTGTCATGTTCATCGCAGCCACGGCCTTGCCGGGCCGGCATAATATTGCGCGAGAGGCGGAATAGATCATGGCCTCCAGTCCCATCGTCCAGGAAGAAGTCGCGAGCCAGGCCAACACGATGCTTGGCGAATTGGCCGATGTCGAAAGCGGCCGTCCGGTACCCGAGCGCGAAGTAGCCGTCGGTCGGCCGGGACGTCACCTGGCGATCTATCCTGCCCGCGCAGGCTATGACTTGCAGGAGGAACTCGACTTCCTCACCAACCGCGCGCTTGAACCCAACGTCTTCTTTGCGGGCCGTTTCCTGGCCCCGGCCATGCCACGGCTGGAAGACCGGGTGATCCGCCTCATGCTGATGCGCGATGAAACCGAAACCAATTCGCGCATGCGGATGCTGCTGCCCTATTCGATAGAGAAACCCGGCTTCTCGGTTGGCGCATCAATCATCCGTGCCTGGGCCAATCCGTTTGGTCCATTGGGGACACCGCTGCTTGACCGCGAGGACGCAGCCGAAACGCTCGACAACATGCTCGAGGCGCTGAGCCGGTCTGAAATGGGTCTGCCAGGCGTTCTCGTGCTTCCCGACATGCGGCTGGACGGTCCCGTGGCGGGTCTCCTGCGCGCCGTCGCCATGGCCCGCAACCTGTCTGTCGTGGTCACCGAGCAGGTCAAGCGCCCGTTCCTTGAAAGCACGCTCGATATCAACGACTACATGGCCAAGTCGGTCTCCCCGCATCACCGCCGTGAAATGCGCCGGCAGTGGCGCCGATTGTCCGAGCATGGCGAACTGAGCTACATGGTTGCCCGCCAGCCGGAGGAAATCCGCTATCACCTGGAGGAATTTCTCACCCTGGAAGACGCCGGCTGGAAAGGCCGGGGGAAGTCGTCGATGGTGTCTGACCGGTATCGCGCGGCCTTCGCCCGCGAGGCCATCAACAGCCTGGCTGAAACCGACAGTGTGCGCATTCACTCGCTGGCGCTCAATGGCGAAGTCATCGCGTCGATGATCGTGTTCGTGTCTGCCGGTGATGCGTGGACATGGAAAACCGCCTACAATGAGGCCTGGGCGCAATATTCGCCCGGCAAACTGCTGACCGACCGGCTCACCGAATGGCACCTCGATGACCTCAACATCCGCCGCACCGACTCCTGCGCCGTGCCAGACCATCCGATCATGAGCCGCCTGTGGTCGGAACGTGAGAACATGGGCACCATGGTCATCGGTCTAGACCCCAGGCATGACCGCGACGTCCGCCAGGTGGCAACCCAGCTCCACATCTATCGAAACACCCGCAACATCGCCCGGCTGCTGCGCGAGAAAATCCGCGGCATGGCCAAGCGCTGACGCTTCAGACTGCTGCGGCGCGGCTCTCAGCAATGGCCTGATCCCGCAAAATCCGCCGGATCACCTTGCCCGTCGTGGTCAACGGCAAACTGTCGACGAACTCGATCTCTCTGGGGTATTCATGCGCCGACAACCTGGTCTTGACCCAGTCACGCACTGATTCGGTCAATTCCGCATCCGCCGCAATTCCAGGCGCTACAACGATATAGGCCTTGACGATTTCGGTGCGCATGGGATCCGGCTTGCCCACGACCGCCGCGAGCGCCACTGCCGGATGGCCGGTCAGGCAATCCTCGATTTCACCGGGTCCGATCCGGTAACCGGATGATGTGATGACATCATCATCCCGCCCGAAGAACGAGAAATAACCTTCCGCGTCGCGCACGCCCTGATCTCCGGTGATCATCCAGTCGCCAATGAACTTGGCCTCAGTCGCCGCCTCGTTGCGCCAATATCCCAGAAACATCACCGGATCGGGACGCCTGACCGCAATCTGGCCCGACGTGCCATCGGGGACAACCTGGCCCTGACCATCAATCACCGCCACCTCGTGGCCCGGCACCGGCTTGCCGATCGCCCCGCCGCGGCTGACACCAAGCAACGCACAGGACGACAGCACCAGATTGCATTCGGTCTGGCCATAAAACTCGTTGATGGTCAGGCCCAGGACGGTCTGCGCCCACTCGAAGGTTTCGCGCCCCAGCGCTTCGCCGCCAGATCCGACAGTGCGCAGATTGAGCCGGTGCCGCGACAGCGGATCTGAAACGGTGCGCATGATTCTCAGCGCGGTTGGCGGAATGAAGGCGTTGCGGACATTCATCTCGGCCATGATCCGGTAGGCAAGTTCAGGATCAAACTTCTGCGCTTGCGACGACACAACCGGCACCCCGAGCAGCAATCCCGGCAGCAGAACATTGAGCAGCCCCCCTGCCCAGGCCCAGTCGGCAGGCGTCCAGAGCTTGTCTCCAGATTGCGGCATGAACTCGTGATGCGTCTGGATTCCCGGGATATGCCCGATCAGCACCCGGTGTCCGTGCAGCGCGCCCTTGGGAGGTCCTGTGGTCCCCGAGGTGAAGATCATCAAGGCGGGATCATCCGCCCGGGTCCTGATCGCAACCGGCGCATCGGAGTGACCGCTCTCAAGCCCGTCGTAGCTGACCGCATCGCCGATATTGCTGTCACCGGCAACAACAATTGCCTGCAGCTCCTTCAGCCGGTCGCGGATCGCCGAAACCTTGCCGCACCCGCCAGCTGTCGTCACCAGCACCCTTGCGCCCGACGCGGAAAGCCGGTGTTCGACAGCCTCAACCCCGAACAGCAGCGCCAACGGCACGGCAATGGCACCGAGTTTGTAAATCGCGACATGCGCAATAACCGTTTCGAATCCCTGGGGCAGCATCAATGCCACCCGGTCCCCGGTCTCGACGCCCAGGGACTTCAGTCCGCGGGCAAATGCATTGGACCGGCTGGCCAGCTCCGCATAGGTCAGCCGGTCCGGCTCACCTTCTGGATTAAAATGTTCAAGGCAGATCCGGTCCGGCTCACGCGCCGCCCAGTCATCCGACACCGCAGTGCCGATGTTGAAAAACTCAGGCACATCCCAGGAAAACCGGGCTGATACATCTTCTAGAGTCTTTCCCGGAGGCAACAACATGACTGGAAATCCCTGCACAGATCGCTGAACACCCGCGCTTCCCCGGGGGCGAAGCAACAGAAGCTCGAAAAAGCTCTATCAGGCGCAGCAGCAGGAATGAAGAGGGAGCGGCCACGAACGCTCTTATGCGTGCGGCGCCTGTTCAATGCCATCAGCCCAAACCGGGACAAGGCAAAGGAGAAAATGGTGCCCCCTTCCGGACTCGAACCGGAACTCCTTGCGGAACCGCATTTTGAGTGCGGCGCGTCTACCAATTCCGCCAAAGGGGCAAACCATTACGCCCAGTCCATTATTATCAGCTGGCGCGCAGGTCAAGCCGATAGATCGACCTTGGCGCAATCCGTCTGCTTTCGCAGTTGGATACGATGATGTGGCCATCATGCGCTGATGAAGATGGAATGCGAACGATGCCTCTGATAAGAACTGTCCAAGAGTGAAACATAAACAAGGGCAAACGGTCCATGACTGCAGTTGAAGGTTCCGCGGCCCCGCGCGGCGCGCTGGCAAAAATCGAGGCCATCCTCAAACCGCACCTCCAGCCGCAGCACGAGACCGCTCATGCAGATGCCGGGCGCGGCGAGAAGGCAACCATCAGCCTCGGAGCCCTCAGCGATCTGATGGAAGAGCGCGCATTCGGTCTCTTGCTGTTGATTCTGGCTTTACCCTGTTGCCTGCCCTTTGTTTATATCCTGCCGCAACTTGTGGCGCTCCCGATGGTCGTTCTTGCAATCCAGATGGCGGCAGGCCGGCGGGCGCCATGGCTGCCCGAAACCCTCCGCAAACGCCGTCTGCCGGTGGCAGCTCTGCTTGATGTCGTAACGCGTGCCCAACGCTATGGCGGTTGGCTGGAGCGGTTTGCCCACCCGCGCCTTCCAGCTTTCACAGGCGATCAGGCGACCCGCATCATCGGCGCTCTGTTGATCGTGCCATGCCTGTCCATCCTCGTGCCACTTCCGCTCACCAATACCGTGCCCGGCATCGGGGTTGCGCTGACAGCCATCGGGTTGATTGAGCGCGACGCCCTGTTTGTGGTGTTCGGCCTGCTGATGGCGCTGTTTTGGGTCGCCATTCTGGCGATCGGCGGCCCGGCTTTGATCTATCTTCTTGTCAACTTCCTGCTCAACAGGGGTACGACGGCTTAGGGCTTTCCATCTAGCCATGAAACGCCCTAAACAGCATGAACCGGGGAGGACAACGGCCGTTGTCACACCACCGCGCCATGCAATCGACACCATTGGGTAACAAACCGCCAGACGACCATACACGGATCAAGATGATGCCAACTGCTATCCCCCAACCTCACCGCACCCACACTGCACTGTTTCTTGGCATCGCCATGGCGATTGTCGTCGGCACGGCTCTCGGTTTTGAGCATATTGGCGGCTATATCCCCTGCGCGCTGTGTCTGGAGCAGCGCATGCCTTATTATATCGGCGCGCCGCTAATGCTGGTCGCAGCGATCATCTCGAAGGCCGGCGGCCCTTCCTGGGCCGTGCGCGGTTTGTTGGCCATCGGCGGATTGCTGATGCTGTACGGACTCGTGCTCGGCGTCTACCATTCCGGCGTCGAGTGGCATTGGTGGGAAGGCCCCGCATCCTGTGCAACCTCGGCTGATGCGGTAACCAAGGATGCCGGATCCCTGCTGGGCGATCTCAGCTCGAAGAAGCCGCCATCCTGCGATGCGGCCGCCCTTCGCGTTCTGGGTCTGTCATTTGCCGGCTGGAATGTGTTGGCAAGCGCTGCCCTGGCTGCCGTTGCGTTTCGCGCAGCGCGGTGACGCAGCGCAAGCACTTGGCCGGTTACGGCTGCAGTTCAACATCCCAGTAGAGGTAATCCATCCAGCTTTCATGCAGAAAGTTGGGTGGAAACATGCGGCCATTGTTGTGCAGATCCTGCACGTTGGGCCGATAGGGCTTTTGCTGCGGGATCATGCCCGCGTCTTTTGGCATTGCCCCGCCTTTTCTCAAATTACAGGGTGAGCAGGCAGCCACCACATTTTCCCATGTGGTCTCGCCACCGCAACGCCGGGGGATCACATGGTCGAAGGTCAGCTCGTTCGGCGACCCGCAATACTGGCATTCAAACCGGTCCCTGAGGAACACGTTGAACCGCGTGAATGCCGGAGACCGGGACGGCTTGATGTAGGATTTCAGGCAGACGACGCTGGGTAGCCGCATCGAGAACGACGGCGACGACACCGCTTGTTCATACTCCGCGACGATCTGGACACGATCCAGGAACACGGCCTTGACCGCATCCTGCCACGACCACAGCGACAAGGGGTAATAACTCAGCGGCCTGTAATCAGCGTTCAGAACGAGCGCCGGTAAGGACTGCGGGGACACGAAAATAGTCAAGTGACTCTCCCGAGCGATTCTCCATCTGCAGGGACCATATTAGGCTGGACATGTCAGGATTGTGAAGCGTCAGAATTTCGAAACATTTTTAACGCGATTCCGAGCCTTATCCAGCCACGACAGGGGTCGCATCCCGGCGCATGACGGCGGCATAATACGCCCACAACAGCCGTGCCGCCACGCCACGCCAAGGGCTCCACGCCTCCGAAAGCTTATAGAGAGCCCGCGGTTGAGGGCGCGCGTCGAGCCCTAAAATGTCGGCAGCAGCACTTTGCAATGCCACGTCCCCGGCTGGAAAGACATCCGGATGACCCGCGCAAAACAGAAGATAGACCTCCGCGGTCCATGGCCCGACACCCTTGATCGATGTCATCGCGGTGATTGCCGCACGCCCTTCAAGCCGGCACAGATGGTCAAGATCGAGCTCACCTGCAACCACCGCCTCCCCGACCCGGATCAATGTCTCGGCCTTGGCGCGTGACAGCCCGGCTTCGCGCAGCGCCTCCGGGCTCAGCGCAAGAATGGCCGTCGGGCTGATCTCGCCGGCCGCAAGTTCCAGCCTTCTCCACAGCGCATTGGCGCTGGCCTTGGAGACCATTTGCGACAATATGATCTCCGTCAGTGCCGCATAGCCCGGCGGTTTTCGCCGCAGCGGCACCGGTCCGGAGCGCTCGATCGCCTGCGCCAGCCGTGCATCCATGCGCGCCAGCTCAAGCAGCCCGTCGGCGATATCATCGGCACTGTCGATCCGGCGCATGCCCGCTGTCCTGTTTGCTGGTTCCCGCCGGCGGTCCGGCTTCGACAATCATGTTCTGCCATCTGGCAGGCCGGGTGCAGCGTGACGCCGCCCGCCAAAAATGACATGAAACACCATGCCGATTCACAACACCACATCCAATCCGCTTGTCAAAGCTCCGACAGTCCGTTTTGCGCCCAGCCCCAACGGGTTGCTGCATGTCGGCCACGCCAGGTCCGCGATGCTGAACTGGCAATTCGCCAGCGCTCATGGCGGCACATTCCTGTTGCGCATCGAGGACATCGACATCACCCGTGCGCGTGAGGAATTCGAAACGGCGATCTTCGAGGACCTCGCCTGGCTGGGACTTGATTGGCCGAAACCGGTTCGCCGCCAGTCGGAGCATTTTGCCGCGTATCAGGCAGCCCTGGGCGAATTGCGCAAACTCGGACTGTTGTATCCCGCATTCCTCAGCCGTGCTGAAACGACCGCCAGAATCGCCGAAGCAGAGAGCACCGGCCGGATCTGGCCCCGCGACCCCGATGGCGCGCCACACTATCCCGGCGACGACCGCAAGCTTTCGCCATCCGATCGTGACCGCAGGATCGCAGCCGGTGAGCCGCATGCCTGGAGACTGGACATGCAGGCCGCACTTGATGGTCTTGATGCCAGGCTTTCATGGGCGGAGCACGGCAGCGGGCCGTCTGGCGAGACCGGCAAGATCACTGCAGACCCGGGGGCATGGGGCGACGTCATCCTGGCAAGACGTGATGTTCCGGCAAGCTATCACCTCTCGGTCACCGTTGATGATGCCGTCCAGACCATCAGCGATGTGATCCGCGGCGAAGATCTGTTCGCCGCCACCTCCGTGCACCGCCTGCTGCAGCATCTGCTGGCACTGCCCGTGCCGCGCTATCATCATCATGATCTTGTGCGGGATCAGCAGGGCCGCAAACTCTCAAAGAGCGACGGTTCCACATCCATCGCGTCTCTCCGGCAACAAGGCGCCAGTCCGGAGGACATCTTCAGCCTCGCCGGGATAATCTGAAGCCTGCCCGCTCGCAGCGTCAGGTCTCGCCCGATTTCTCTCGCTCCAGTTCGATCCCGGCCCTCACGCGCGCCTTGAGGATCGCCGCATTGATTTCCGCACCCAGAATGAAGATTGCCGCAATGATGTAGAGAAACACCAGCGCGACCATGATCGAGGCAAGCCCGGCATAGGTCGACACATAGTTGGCAAATTCTTCGAGATAGCGGGCAAATGCCAGCGCCCCGGCAATCCAGGCAATCAGTGTGACGCAGATCCCGGGAATGACATCACGAAGCTTGCGCTTGCCTGCCGGCAGCCACAGATGCGACAGCACCAGGCCTGCGACAAGCACCACCACCGCGATCAGAATGCGCCAGTCATCCACCGCCGAGATCAGCGTTTCCATCCACGGCGCGAACTGCCGCGCCAGTCTCAGCGCCAATGGGGCCAGCACCAGCAGGAAGCTGATTGCCATGATCACCATCACCGCGATGACCACAAATCCGAGGCTTTGCGCCCGGGTGACGTACCAAGCCCGGGTCTCGGTCATCCGGTAGGCGCGATTGAGCGACACCCTGAGGGCTTCCACGCCATTGGCGGAGAAAAACGCCGCCGCAAGCACCGATACGGTCAGCAATCCGCCCCGTTCAATTGTCAGCACGTTGATGACTTCGCGTGAAATCGGTGCCGCGATCGATTCGGGCCAGGTATCGAAAATCAGGTGAGAGGCCGTCTCGGCATAAGCGTTTGCGCCGAGAAAACTGGCCAGCGCCGTTCCGAAGATCATGAAGGGGAACAAGGCCATCAGGATCGACAAGGCGACATGACTTGCCATTGCCCAGCCATCATCATTGTTGAAATGGGTAACCGCATCGAGGATGACCGTGCGTATGCGTCGCAATGTTTGCTCCCTGCCTGACTGACAGATATGCCGGGTCGGCATTGTCAGCCCCTCATGATTATGGGATTTGGAACGCCACGGGAACAGGGCAGATCACGCAATGAGCGGGAATAACCAACAAAAGACCATTCTGGTAACAGGCTGTTCGAGCGGAATCGGTGCTTTTTGCGCCCGCACGCTCAAGGCTGAGGGCTGGCATGTGATCGCCTCGGCGCGCATCGATGAAGACATATCTGCCCTCCGCAATGACGGCATAGAGGCCTATTATCTGGACTATGCCGACCCGGCCAGCATTGAAGCGTTCTTCATCAGCGCCATGCACTCCACCGGCGGACGCTGCGATGCCCTGTTCAACAATGGCGGCTACGGACAGGTCGGCGCGGTTGAGGATCTCCCGGTCGATGCCTTGCGGGCACAGTTCGAGGCTAATTTTTTCGGCTGGCACGATCTCACCCGCCGCGTGATCCCGGTGATGCGGGCCCAGGGCCACGGCCGCATCGTGCAATGTTCATCCATCCTCGGTCTGGTTCCGATGCGGTTCCGCGGCGCCTATAACGCCTCCAAACATGCCCTTGAAGGCCTTTCCGTAACGCTTGCCATGGAACTGCAGGGCTCCGGCATCCATGTCAGCCTGATCGAGCCGGGCGCCATCCGGAGCAGGTTCAGGGCCAATGCATTGCGGCTTTTTCACCGCCACATCGACATTGACACCTCTGTGCACGCCAAAGATTATCAGGCTCAACTCAGCCGCCTGGAAAAGCAGGAGCAGTCGAACAGCGGCAAACTCGGGCCTGAAGCCGTGTACGAAGTGCTCATGCACGCCCTCACCGCTTCTCGGCCGCGATATCACTACCCGGTCACGCGCGCCGCCAAACTGGGTGTCATCGCCCGCAGGCTGTTACCCGCACGGCTGTTTTACCCCTTTCTCGCCCGCCAGGATTGAGCCGCCTGCACTGATGGACTTGGCGGCAAAAGCCCCTATGTTCCAGTCCTGATCTTGTCACAAGGAAACTGCCAGATGTCGTCCGTAACCTATGTCCTGTCCATCGTCGTCATGCTGGCCGTTGCGGCCGTGCTGGTCCGGGGCCTCGTCAACATGGCGCGCGGCGGCTCGGGCAATCTCTCCAACAAGCTGATGCAGATGCGGGTCTTGCTGCAATTTGTCGCGATCGTGCTGATTGTCGCGACGCTGTGGCTGACCGGCGGCGGCCGCTAAGTACGGCGGGTCCAGGCACCCTATCTCCCGGAAAACAGTTTCAGAAAGCCTCTTCCATGGTCAAACTCAACAAGATCTACACCAGAACCGGTGATGACGGGACCACAGGACTGGTCGCCGGCGAGCGGCGGCCGAAATATGATTTGCGGATCGAGGCCTACGGCACGGTAGATGAGGCCAATGCGGTTGTGGGCATGGCCAGGCTTCACACCACCGAGCTGCCTGATCTCGACGCCATGCTGATGCGGATCCAGAATGATTGTTTCGATCTCGGCGCTGATCTTGCCACGCCCGACACCGGTGAAAAACCCGAATACGAACCCTTGCGGATTGTCGATGCGCAGGTCGACCGCATCGAAGCCGACATTGACTTGCTCAATGACGATCTCGAACCCTTGCGCTCTTTTGTCCTGCCGGGCGGAACGGCCGCCGCTGCACATCTGCATCTTGCCCGGACTGTCACACGCCGGGCCGAACGCTTGATGGTCGAGCTCGCGGCTCAGGACAATGAGGCGGTCAATCCGGCTGCGATCCGCTATGCCAACCGGTTGTCCGATTTCTTTTTCGTCGCCGCGCGCTGGGTCAATGATCATGGCCGCACAGACGTGCTTTGGGTTCCGGGAAAAAACCGTTAGCCTCCGTCACTGTCACACAAGAGCCGGACCGGCCGAAACGGGAACCTCGCGATGTTCATCCCCTTGCATGATTCCAATGATCTCAAACACATCAAGCTGCAATGGGTGACCTGGTCCCTGATCGCTCTCAATGCGATTGTGTGGGGCATAACCGAACTCGCCGGCGCGGACAGCGAGTTCACCAACGCCGCCGTACTTGGATTGGGCTTCATTCCATCAGTCGTCAATGACATCGCCGAATTACAGCCATCTCTGGTTCTGGTACCGGAGGACGCAACCTATGTTACTTACAGTTTTCTGCACGGCAACCTGTTGCACCTCGGGTCCAACATGATCTTTCTGTGGGTGTTCGGCGACAATGTCGAAGACGCCATGGGACACATCAAGTTTCTCATTTTCTATTTTGCCTGTGCTGCTGCCGGCGCCTTTGCTCACGGATTGCTGCTGCCCGATTCAGAAAGCCCGCTGATCGGCGCTTCGGGTGCAGTGGCCGGAATCGTCGCAGCCTATCTCATGCTTCATCCCAAGGTCAGGGTCTGGGTTCTGGTGCTTGGCCGGATCCCGCTGCCGCTGCCGGCCTTCATCCCGCTGGCGGTCTGGGTGGTCTTCCAGTTTTTCATGGTGGTCACGGATATCGGCGGCGATGTCTCCTGGGCGGCGCATGTCGGTGGCATCATGTGTGGTGCGGTTCTGGTGCTGTTCTTCCGCCGCTCCGGGGTTCCACTGTTCGACCGGACCATCAACAGTCCGAAAGCAGTCATCCATAAATCCGGGCAGTCGGCACCGGAAAAAGCGGCTCCGCAATCAGCGCCACCGAAGTGGGGCCGGTAGCTGAAGCAGCGAATAATTGACGCGGACGTAAACGTCAGTTATTTCGCGATGCAAAATCTCCTGTGCGGTTGCGATTGAATTTGGAGAAAAATCGCGTATCCATGTCGCCAATCGGCTATCCGGGCGGTGTCTGCGCAGGCAAAGTCCGGGTCAACGATCTGATGTCTGGAGGTTCCGGGCTTATCAGGACACGGCCGAAACAGTGAGGCCTAGCAAAGTGAGGAAGGCAAACCGATGAAAATTCTCGTGCCGGTCAAGCGGGTTGTTGACTACAACGTCAAGATCCGGGTCAAACCAGATGGCAGCGGCGTCGATCTCGCCAATGTGAAGATGTCGATGAATCCGTTTGACGAAATCGCCATCGAAGAAGCCCTGCGGCTCAAGGAAGCCGGAAAGGCAACGGAAGTGATTGCCGTTTCCATCGGACCGGCCAAGGCCGAAGAAACCCTGCGCACAGCACTCGCCATGGGCGCCGACCGCGCGATCCTGGTCGAGGCCGACACGCTTGTCGAGCCGCTCGCGGTTGCCAAGATCCTCAAGGCTGTTGTTGGCGAAGAAAGCCCGGATCTGGTGATCCTCGGCAAGCAGGCCATCGATGACGACGCCAATCAGACCGGCCAGATGCTCTCCGCACTGCTCGGCTGGAGCCAGGCCACATTCGCCTCCAAGGTTGAAATCGGTGAAGGGTCGGCCAACGTCACCCGTGAAGTCGATGGCGGGCTGCAGACCATTTCGGTCAAGCTGCCCGCAATCGTCACCACCGATCTGCGCCTCAATGAGCCACGCTATGCTTCGCTGCCCAACATCATGAAGGCCAAGAAGAAGCCGCTCGACAAGAAAACCGCCGCTGATTACGGCGTCGACATCGCGCCCCGCCTCGAGGTCATCAAGACCGAAGAGCCGGGCGGCCGCAAGGCCGGCGTCAAGGTCGGCTCGGTGGCCGAACTGGTCGACAAGTTGAAAAACGAAGCTGGCGTGCTGTAAGCGCGGGAAAGGAAGAAACACTCATGGCCATTCTCATTATTGCCGAACACGACCACGCTTCGCTGTCCGACCAGACCGCAAAGGCTGTCAGCGCCGCCTCCCAGATCGGTGGCGATGTCCACGTTCTGGTTGCCGGCAAGGACGCCAAGGCAGCTGCCGATGCAGCCGCCAAGCTTGATGGCGTTGCCAAGGTGCTGCATGCGGAAGGCGACGAATATGCCAACCGTCTGGCAGAACCGCTTGCCGCCCTGGTGGTCTCGCTTGCCGATGGCTACGACACGCTGATGGCGCCCGCCACAACGTCAGGCAAGAACGTCATGCCGCGGGTTGCAGCGCTTCTCGACGTCATGCAGATCTCCGACATCATCGAAGTCATTTCGGCTGACACCTTCAAGCGTCCGATCTATGCCGGCAACGCGCTGCAGACCGTCAAGTCAACCGACGCCAAGCGCGTCATCACGGTTCGCACGGCGTCCTTCTCTGCCGCTGGCGAAGGCGGTTCGGCGTCCGTCGAGACGACAGCCGCTGCGGGCGATCCGGGCCTGTCGTCCTTCGTCAAGGATGCGATTGCCGAAAGCGACCGTCCGGAACTCACCTCTGCCAAGATCATCATCTCCGGCGGCCGTGCGCTCGGTTCGTCCGAGAAGTTCCAGAGCGTCATCCTGCCGGTGGCGGACAAGCTCGGTGCGGCCGTCGGCGCATCCCGTGCAGCGGTTGATGCGGGCTATGCTCCCAATGACTGGCAGGTCGGCCAGACCGGCAAGGTCGTTGCCCCGGATCTCTACATCGCCTGCGGGATCTCCGGTGCCATCCAGCACCTTGCCGGCATGAAGGATTCCAAGGTCATCGTCGCCATCAACAAGGACGAGGAAGCGCCGATCTTCCAGGTCGCCGACTACGGACTGGTCGCTGACCTGTTTGAAGCCCTGCCGGAGCTTGAAAAAGCGCTCTGACCGTCAAAATCTGACGTCAAGATCAATGGCCGGGCTGGACGTCTCCATCCCGGCCATTTAGGTTCTTGCTTCGGGTGCGCTGCAGCGAGCGCACCGGACGGCATCCTAAAATCAGTCAGGCGGGACAAATGGGCAACCAGATCAAGAGTGTCGGCATTATCGGCGCAGGACAGATGGGCGGTGGCATTGCCCATGTCTGTGCCATGGCGGGATACGACGTCACTGTTCACGACGTGTCCGCCGATACGCTTCAGGACATGCTTGCGACCATCAGCGGCAATCTCGCCCGGCAGGTGTCCTCCGGCAAGACCACAGAGGCCGAGCGCGAAGCAGCGCTTGCCCGCATAAGCTTCGCCCCCGAGATGAGCGGTCTTGCCGCCATGGACCTGGTCATTGAGGCTGCCACCGAAGACGAAACGGTCAAGCGCAAGATTTATCAGCAGCTCTGTCCGGTGCTCAATCCCGAAGCCATTCTCGCCACCAACACCTCATCGCTCTCGATCACCCGGCTGGCGTCCGCCACCGACCGGCCGGAACGCTTTATCGGCATTCATTTCATGAACCCGGTTCCGGTGATGAAGCTGGTTGAGCTGGTGCGCGGCATCGCCACCGAGGAAGTCACCTTCAAGACGGCCCGGGCCTTTATCGATACGCTCGACAAGACCATCACCGTTGCCGAAGATTTCCCGGCCTTCATCGTCAACCGCATACTGCTGCCGATGATCAACGAGGCGATCTACACGCTTTATGAAGGTGTCGGATCGGTGGATGCCATCGATACCGCCATGAAGCTTGGCGCCAATCATCCGATGGGGCCGCTGCAATTGGCCGACTTCATCGGACTGGACACCTGCCTGTCGATCATGCAGGTCCTGCACGACGGATTGTCGGATTCGAAATACCGGCCCTGCCCGCTGCTGGTCAAATATGTCGAGGCCGGCTGGCTGGGCCGCAAATCCGGGCGTGGGTTTTATGACTATCGCGGCGAAACACCCGTTCCCACCCGGTAAATGCCCCGATGAAAGCCAAGGCCCTCCGCCACGGTATGAACCTGTGGCCGCCGCTGCTGTTTTCCGGCATTCGAATCCGTACCATCAGCGATGATTTTCGCGCCGTCGATGTCGAGCTTCGCGAATGGTTCTACAACAGGAACTATGTCGGCTGCCATTTTGGCGGGTCGCTGTTTGCCATGACAGATCCGTTCTGGATGCTGATGGTGATGCGCAATCTCGACCGCAGCTATACGGTCTGGGACAGATCCGCCACGATTGACTTTCTCAAACCAGGGCGCGGCACCGTCTCCGCCAGCTTCCGTCTCAGCGAAGAAGCACTCGACGAGATTCGCGGCCACACCTCCGAACAAGGCGATACATATCTGCGCAGTTTCCCGGTTGATATCGTCAACAGCGACGGAGATCCTGTCGCGCGCGTCACCAAGACCCTTCATATCCGGCGCAAGCCCGATACAAGAAACCGCATCGGCGGTTGAACTCTCCCTGAGAGCTCCGGTTCTGAACCGCAGTCAATCCGCGGCGGCCATGCGGGTTCCTTTATATAAAACATCTTGAATATATAATGCGTTTATGCTATATGTCAGTCCAAGTTGAAGCCGCCAGCTAACCGGCGGTGCGGGCGGGGCCCGGCATCAAGCAAAGGAAACACAATGGCACTCGATCGTATGATTTTGGCATTCGCAGGATTTATGGTTCTCGTATCCGTCGCCCTTGGCGTCTACGTGTCGCCCTACTGGCACTTTCTGACCGTTTTTGTCGGTCTGAACCTGATCCAGTCCTCGTTCACCGGATTTTGCCCCGCGGCAATGATCTTCAAGAAATTCGGCGCAAAGCCGGGCTGCGCGTTCAACTGACGCTTAACCAGCCAATACGGTTCAGAGGCGTGGACGGAATGTTCCGCCCGCGCCTCCCTGTTCAGATCCCTTTTAGTCCCTCGACCAGCGCCTTGGCATCCGCGCTGGCCCATTCCGCCGGGCCGTTCATGGCGCCGAGCATGCAGCCATCCTTGCCGATCATCAGCGTCACCGGCAGCCCGAAGGCCAGGCCTTCCTTCTTCAGCGTGTTGAACACACCCATCGACGCATCGCGGTAAAGCCCCAGATTGGCGACCCCGATCTCATCGAGAAAGGCCTTTGGCTTGGCAACGTCACCGGTGTCGATGTTGATTGCCAGCACCTTGAAGCCGTCATCGCCCAGTTCGGACTGCAATTCGGCCAGAGCCGGCATTTCCGCTCGGCAGGGCGCGCACCATGTCGCCCACAGATTGACCAGCAACGCCTGTCCGGCAAAATCGGCAAGCTTCAAAGCCTCGCCCTGCTCGGAGACGAATTCAAGCTCCGGCAGCACCGCCGGCGCGTCCCGGATCGCCATCGCCGCCACCTCGCCCCTGGCCAGTGGCTTCAGCGTGGCAAGCATCTCCGGATCCGCCTTGCACGTCACCTCATCAGCTGCAGCCAGACTTTCCTCGGTCGGCGCATTGCCAGAGGGCGATGCTTTCCAGTATATCCCGGCAGCCCCGACAACGGCGCCCATGGCAATTGCGATTGCAACGAGGGCACCGGTGGAAAGGCTATTGCGCGATTGGCTCATGACAAACTCCAAGGCAGGCTCATGTCGACAGATAAGGACAAACAGGCGTCAAACCAGATGTGGGGTGGCCGATTTGCCTCCGGACCAGATGCCATCATGGAAGAAATCAACGCCAGTATCGATTTCGACCGCAAGCTCTATGCCCAGGATATTCGCGGTTCCCTCGCACATGCGGCCATGCTTGCCAAGACTGGCATAGTTTCGAGCGATGATTGCGACAAGATTACTCACGGACTGAACACAATCCTGTCAGAGATCGAGGACGGAAAGTTCGTTTTCTCGCGCCGGCTCGAAGACATTCACATGAACATCGAGTCGCGGCTGGCCGATATGATCGGCCCGACCGCCGGACGGCTGCACACCGCCCGCTCACGCAACGACCAGGTCGCACTCGACTTCCGCCTCTGGGTCAAGGAAGAGCTGGGCCGCACCGAAGCCGCGCTCACCCGGCTGATAACGGCCTTTCTCGACAAGGCCGAACAGCATGCCGACACCGTGATGCCGGGCTTCACCCATCTTCAGTCGGCGCAGCCGGTCACCTTCGGTCATCACTGCATGGCCTATGTCGAAATGTTCGGCCGCGACCGCCAGCGCGTGCGTCACGCCATCGAACACATGGACGAAAGCCCGATCGGCGCAGCGGCCCTTGCCGGCACCGGCTTTCCCATCGACCGCGATATGACGGCAAAGGCCCTCGGTTTCCGCGAACCCACCCGCAATTCGATCGACACGGTGTCGGACCGCGACTTCGCGCTCGAGTTTCTCTCGCTCGCCTCAATCTGCGCCATGCACATGTCACGCCTGGCCGAGGAAATCGTCATCTGGTCGACGCCGCAATTCGGCTTCGTAAGGCTCTCGGACGCGTTCTCCACCGGCTCCTCAATCATGCCGCAAAAGAAAAATCCCGATGCGGCGGAACTGGTGCGCGCCAAAACCGGCCGCATCAATGGCTCGCTTGTAGCGCTTCTCACCATCATGAAAGGCCTGCCGCTGGCCTATTCCAAGGACATGCAGGAAGACAAGGAACAGGTCTTCGACGCCGCCGAGAGCCTGGAACTGTGCCTGGCAGCCATGGCCGGAATGGTCAGCGATATGGAAATCCGTGCCGACCAGATGCGCAAGGCTGCCGGTTCCGGTTACTCGACCGCAACCGACCTTGCCGACTGGCTGGTGCGCGAAGCCGGCCTTCCCTTCCGCGACGCGCACCACGCCACCGGACATGCCGTTGCAATGGCAGAACAGAAGGGCTGCGAACTGGCTGAATTGTCGCTCGCCGACCTGCAGTCCATCAATCCGGCAATCACCAGCGGAATCTTTGACGTGCTGACGGTCGATGCATCGGTAGCCAGCCGCCAGAGCTTTGGCGGCACCGCCCCTTCGCAGGTCCGCAAACAGATCGCCTGGTGGCGGGCCCGCAACTGATCAACAGCCAAAATACAACAAGCCAGCCGCATCCGACAAAGCGGGTGCACTTGGCGCGGAAAAACTGTATGTAGTTCCCGCGTTTGAAAACTTCAGACCAGTGTGAGGAAGAGCAAATGACGACCGGTCCCTGGATCAAGACGATGTGCGCAATGGCCGTACTGGGCGTGGTCCTGACAGGCTGCGGCCGCAAAGGCACGCTGGAGCGTCCCGGCGTGACAGCTGCACCGGCAACTGCAGACGCCGAAACTGCGGCTCCGTCCACTCCGGAACGGCGTTTCATCCTTGATGGTCTTCTCGAATAGGCACACCCTGTGAATCATTTTGAATATCGCGATGGCATTCTGCATGCCGAAGGCGTCCGTCTGCCCGACATCGCAGCCCAGGTCGGCACACCGTTCTACTGCTATTCAACGGCCACGTTGACCCGGCACTACAAGGTGTTTTCAGGCGCGTTCTCCGACATCGATTCGATGGTCTGCTACGCCATGAAGGCCAATTCCAACCAGGCCGTGCTCAAGACTCTGGCCAAATTGGGATCCGGGGTTGATGTGGTGTCGGAAGGTGAACTGCGGCGCGCACTGGCGGCAGGCATCCCCGCCTCGAAGATCATGTTTTCCGGTGTAGGCAAGACCGTGCGCGAGATGGATGCCGCGCTTGCCGCCGATATCTATTGCTTCAACATCGAATCCGAGCCCGAGCTCGAAGTCCTGAATGCCCGGGCACTGGCCATGGGCAAGGTTGCGCCGATCTCCTTCCGCATCAACCCCGATGTTGATGCCAAGACCCATGCCAAGATTTCGACCGGCAAGAAGGAAGACAAGTTCGGCATTTCCTGGCAGCGCGCCCAGGCGGTCTATGCACACGCCGCCAGCCTGGAGGGCGTTTGCGTCACCGGCATCGACATGCATATCGGCAGCCAGATCACCGATCTGCAACCCTTCGACGACGCACTGAAGCTGATGGTCGAGCTGATCGGCGTGTTGCGCGCCGACGGCCACACCATCGACCATTTCGACCTTGGCGGCGGCCTTGGCGTGCCCTACCGCGACGACAACGCGACACCACCCGATCCTGACGCCTATGGCGCCATGGTCAAGGCGCGGCTGCGCGATCTGGGTTTGAAGGTGATTCTCGAGCCAGGCCGCCTGATTGTTGCCAATGCCGGTGTTCTGGTTTCCGAAGTCATCTACATCAAGGACGGCGGCGACAAGACTTTCGTCATTGTCGATGCCGCCATGAACGACCTCATCCGGCCGACGCTTTACGAAGCATGGCACGAGATCCGCCCGGTCAAACTGTCCGCCGCAAACGCACCGCGCATCCGCGCCGACATAGTCGGCCCGGTCTGCGAAAGCGGCGATTATCTTGCCAGGGACCGTGAAATGTCGGCGCTGAAAGCCGGCGATCTGATCGCAGTCGGCTCCGCGGGCGCCTATGGAGCGGTGCAGGCGGGAACCTACAACACCAGGCTTCTCATTCCGGAAGTGCTGGTCAATGGCGACCAGTTTCACGTCATCCGCCCACGCCCTTCCTATGACGATCTGATCGGACTGGATTCGCTGCCCGGCTGGCTCGACTAAGCCTTCGGTGCTTGATCCCAAGGTCTAAAGCCGCAGATATATTCCGTGACGGCGGTAATACGCCGTCACTTTTTCGGCACAGGCCTCGCCTTGGCCGCAAAGACTGCTATCTTCTTCTCTGACGCTGAAGGAATATGAGATGGCAGGCAAAGCCGACGGCAGGCAAACTCACTCTAGAAGTCCCGATCCGGAAAGCCCGGACAACGACGCTCGTCGTTCGGTGGCGTTTGGCCGCCTGCGCATGCGGCTTAATCTGTCGCTCGGCCGCCTGCTCGCCCTGTCAGCCCCTCTGCTCGGCCTCATCGCGCTGTATCTCAGCTTGTCCTGGTTCGGGGTTTTCAGGATTGTCCCCGATTGGCTCCGCCTGACAGGTCTTGGTCTTTTCAGCCTTGGTTTTCTGGCAGCACTTCGCCCCCTCATCGGATTCAAGCAGCCTTCCAGACAGGAGATTGATGAACGTCTGGAAGCCGAAAACCGCATCGCCAATCAAGCGATTGCGACGCAAGATGACACGATCGAGGGATCAGACCCCTTCGCCCGGGCGCTCTGGCAGGAGCATCGCCGCCGGATGGCCGCCACCATCGGACCGCTGGAAACCGGCATCCCCCGCTCAAGCCTGCCCCAGCGCGATCCCTGGGGCATCCGCGTCGCCGTCGCCCTCTTGCTGTTTGTGGCATTCGGCTATTCCTTCTCGGGAAACGCAGGCAGGCCGTCTGATGTCTTTGTCAGCCATTCAGACAACCAGCTGCCCGATATCCGGATCGACGCCTGGGTTACACCGCCGCCTTACGTCAACCAGGCCCCGGTTTTTCTTACCGGCATAGCGCGCCTGCCCGGAGAACCTGTCAATGCCATCGAAGGCAGCAAGATCACAATCCGGATCGGCGGTGGCGATACGGATGCCCAGGTGCTGTGGGGCGCCGACAGTCAAAGCCTGAACCCCGTTGCCCCGACTGCTGCCGAAGCGAACCAGCCGACTGTTCCCAACGGCGCATCAAGCTGGACGGTCACACCTGATGCCGACGGCGAGCTGAAGATCAGCGCCGGACGGTCCGAGGCGGCCTTCCTGATCCACGTGATTCCCGATGAACCGCCGGTTGCCACCTTCGTTGAGGCGCCGCGAAGGGCTGTCAACGGTGCGCTCGAACTCGACTACACGTTGTCCGACGATCACGGCATCGCCAGCGCCGAAGCCGAGATTGTCCCCGCAGGAGAGCCTTCGTCTGACGCCCGGCCGCTGTTTGACCCGCCCAAATACCGCCTGACCCTGCCGCGCCGCTCCTCAGGAGATGACCGCGCCGTCTCAAGCCATGATCTGACCGAACATCCTCTCGCCGGACAGAAGGTCCGGATCACCTTGCTGGCGACGGACGGAGCCGGTCAGCAAGGCCGCAGTGAAACGCTCGAAACAATATTGCCGGGCCGCCGCTTTTCCGAGCCGCTGGCAGCCGCAGTGGTGGAGCAACGCGGCGTGCTTGCACTCGACGCCAACAACCTTCCCCGCGTGTTTGACCTGCACGACGCGCTGACCATCGCGCCGGACGAAACCATTCCCAACCTGACCCACTATCTGTTGCTCGAATCGGTTCGCGGCAGGCTCGATTACGCCCGCTCGGTAGAGGACCTGCGCGCAGCCATTGATTATATGTGGGGCGTTGCCCTGCAGATGGAGGATGGCAATCTGTCTCTGGCCGAACGCCGTTTGCGTGATGCCCAGAATGCGCTCGCCGAAGCACTGGAAAATGGTGCGACAGATGAAGAGATCAGCCAGCTGATGGATGAACTGCGTGAGGCCATGCAGGAATATATGCGCGAACTCGCCCGCCAGAACCAGAACAGCCAGAACCCGCAGGATCAGCAGGCCATGCCGCAGAACATGCTGCGCCAGCGCGATCTCGACAACATGCTGGACCAGATCGAGAACCTCGCCCGATCCGGCGCCCGCGATCAGGCCCAGCAGATGCTGCAGGAGCTGCAGCGCATGATGAACAACCTGCAGGCCGGGCGGCAGCAGCGCCAGCAGCAGCAGGGCGGTCCGATGCGTCAGCAGATGGACAAGCTTGGCGAGTTGATGCGTCAGCAACAACAGCTGATGGATGAGACCATGCGTGCCGACCGTGAGCGCCAGAGCCAGTCCGGCGAAGGCCGTGACCGCCAGCAACAAGGGCAGCAGCAACCCGGCCAGGGACAGGACCAGGGCCAGCAAGGACAGGGTGACCAGTCGCTTGAGGATATGCTGGGATCACTGGGGCGCAGCCAGCAGCAGCTGCGCGACGCGCTGGGCCAATTGCAAAGCGATCTGGAAGGCCTCGGCATTCAGCCATCGGAAGGTTTCGGCGAAGCCGGAGAAGCCATGGGCGATGCCGCAGGCAATCTCGAAGGCGGTGATACCGGACAGGCGCTGGGAAATCAGGGCCGGGCATTGCAGGCCCTCAGGCAGGGCGCCGAAGACATGATGAACCAGATGATGCAGGCGATGGGCAACCAGCAGGGCGAAGCTGAAGGCGAAGGGCCGGACCGCAACGGAAACCGCTCCGCCGATGACCGCGACCCGCTGGGCAGGCCGCGTGCCACCACCGGTCCGGATTTCGGCAGCCGGGTCAAGGTTCCTGACGAGATTGATATCCAGCGCGCCCGCGAAATTCTCGATGCCATCCGCAAGCGGCTGGGCGATCAGTTTTCACCGGAGCTGGAAAAACGCTATCTCGAACGCCTTCTCGACTTGCAGTAGTGCAAGCCGGTTGGCTCAGGCAGCCTGCTTGGTCAGCGCGTCGGCAACCGCCTGACGGATGTCGGGCAGTGTGAACGGCTTCGGCACCACATCGACCACGATCCGCATCAGCGGCTCGGCGCGCTCGCGCTGTTCGGCATAGCCGGTCATCAGGAGGATCGGCATGGAAGGGCTGTGTTCAGCCGATGCGCTCGCCAATGCAATGCCGTCCATCACCGGCATCCGGATATCGGACAACAGCAGATCAAAGCGGCTCTCCAGCAAATGATCCAGCGCCTCGGCGCCGTCGCCGGCTTCGACGATCTCGTGACCGTCCATGACCAGCGCCCGCGCCACAAAGCGTCTGAGCGAGTCTTCGTCTTCGGCAATGAGAATTCTGGCCATATTTTGCTTTCCCTGCTTGTCAGGCAAAACTAGGGCGCAAATCTTGCTGCAATATGAACAAGGGACTCATTTTCAAGACTGCGTTGCAGCCCCGATGCCGGCAATCCGGAAATCAGGCGTCGCCCTTGACCACGCCGACAAATGGCAGCTCACGGAATGCATAGGCCACGTCCATGCCGTAGCCGACGACAAAATAGTCCGGGCATTCGAATCCGACATAATCGGCTTCGAGCGTACCTTCCCGCCGGGAGCGCTTGTCGAGCAGCACCGCGATATCGACATCATTGGCGCCGCGCTCATACATCAGGTCGCGTGCAAACCGAAGCGTCCGTCCGGACTCCAGAATGTCATCAATCAGCAAGACGTCACGGCCCTTCACATCGCTGTCGATATCCTTGATGATCTTGACGCCCTGACTGGTTGTTCCACGGCCGTAACTCGAGAGTGTGATGAACTCGACCTCCGGTGCGAGTCCGGCATCGTGCAAGGCACGGATCAGGTCAGCGGCAAAAATGAACGAGCCCTTGAGAATCGAGATCACCAGCAGGTCCTTTTTCGGACTTGCGGCGATTTCCTTTGCCATCGCGCGATTGCGTGTCGCGATCACCTCCGGCGTAAACAGGGGCTCAATGATTTTTCCGCGCACAACCGGCATTCGCGCTCTCCAGGACATTCGGTCAACAATTGCCGCCCAGTCCTAGAGACGTTCATCTTCAAATGAAAGCTTTTTGATCCTGCAATGGCCCCGGCGGCACCGCGACACCGGTTTTCCAAAGTTCTGCCAGCCGCATAAGGGGCCGGTTCAGCCTGCCCCCTGATTGTCTCAATCGCCGGCCGGGCGGACCATCAGGATGGATCCGGCCCGTTCGATCCGCGCCGGACGCGGCAAGGGCGCCGTGAAGCCGCTGGCGGCGCGCTTGGGCGGGGCCACCGGCGTCGAGGCCGTCACCACTGGGTCGGGTGAGACCACGACAGCGGCCGGGCTTTTTAGCTGCACCGCCGGCGCACTGACACCAGACGACTGCTGTTCACCAGCGGACGGCGCCGGGGCATGCCCACCTGCCGCCCAGAAGGCGAGGAATGCCGCCAGCGCAGAGATTGCAACGGCAAAAGCCATTCGGGCAGACATCATACCACGCGCTGCAGAAGTACTGGTGCGCGCCGCGAACACATCAAGCCGCTCACCCTGCGTCTTTGTTTTCGGCGCAAAATCGCGCGGCACCGGACCATCAGTCTCGGGATGAACAATCCGGGTTTTGAAAACGCTGCCGGAGTTGTCCCCTCTTGAGCCTGCCGAAAACACATCACGCGGCGCGGAAACAGCTTCGAAACAGGCATCTTCGACATCGCGGACGCGGCCGGAATGCTGCCTCCGGTTCCGCTGCGGAACCATCAGGTCGCCGATTCCCGGTTCAATCGCATGTGTTGCGCGGCTTGAAACGCCCATCATGCACTCCTTTTCCACTCCTGCCGCACAGGAGGCATTGAAACATCTCTTACCGATCCGTAAATGGAAATGGTTAACGCTTGGCGAACAGACGGCCCATATAAGGCCGGAAGCCATGCAAATTAACTCCGCATTAACCATGTCCGGCGAGTGTGCGGGCCGGTCGCTGCGCAAAACGGCCACCAGGACAGGAAGTGACTGTTGATCCATTTCGAAAATGTCGGTTTGCGTTACGGGATGGGGCCGGAGGTTCTTCGTGACCTGACTTTTGACATCCCCAAGGGGTCCTTCCAGTTTCTCACCGGTCCTTCCGGCGCCGGCAAGACGACCCTGATGCGGCTCCTGTTCATGTCGCTCAAACCGACCCGCGGGCTGATTCGCATGTTCGGCCGCGATATATCCGTGATCCCCGGCGAGGAACTTCCCTTGCTGCGGCGGCGGATTGGTATTGTCTTCCAGGATTTCCGGTTGCTCGACCATATGACGACTTATGAAAACGTCGCGCTGCCGCTGAGAGTGCGCGGCAAGGACGAGGCCAGCTATCGCTCGGATGTGATCGAACTGCTCAAATGGGTTGGATTGGGTGAGCGCATCAATGTGCTGCCACCGGTCCTGTCGGGTGGAGAGAAGCAGCGTGTCGCAATCGCCCGCGCGCTGATCGACCAACCAGAAGTTCTGCTTGCCGACGAACCGACCGGCAATGTCGATCCGCCGATGGCACGGCGTCTTCTCAACCTGTTTACCGAACTCAACCGGCTTGGCACGGCCGTTGTCATAGCAACCCATGACCTGACCTTGATGGACCGGGTCGACGCGCGCCGGATGATCCTCACAGAAGGGCGGCTCGACTTGTATGACTGAGCGCGCCGCCAACCAAAGCGGCAATAGGGCCCGCGACAGCCAGAAAAGAGAACGCCTGGTCACCCTGCGGCCGATGGCGCCGATTGTGCCGCCGGTCAATGTTTCCGGTCACGCGCTGATGGTGGTGATCGCCATCATGTCATTTCTGTGCGCGCTGACGCTGGGAACGGTGACAATGGTGCAGGAAAAGGCAGAGGCCTGGCAGGGAGACGTCTCCCGCGAAATCACCATCCAGATCAAGCCTGATGATGGCCTCGACATGGAGGCAGCCCTCACAGAGGTGAAGAATATCGCCCTGTCCTTCCCTGGCACCTTGTCGGCAGAGGTCGTCGACCGCGCAGCCACCGCAAGACTGCTTGAGCCATGGCTTGGCGAAGGCTTCGACATGGACGAGCTCCCCGTACCACGGCTTGTCATCGTCACCATTGATGAGACCGCGCCGCCGGATTTCACATCCATCCGCCAGAAACTTGCCGATGCGGTCCCGGCGGCAACGCTGGATGACCACCGTGCCTGGGCCAATCGTCTGATCTCGATGGCCCGGATCACGGTCTTGATCGGGGTCGGCATTCTGGCGCTGATGTTCGCCACAACCATGCTGACGGTGATTTTCGCCACCCGTGGGGTGATGGCCGGAAACCGCCATATCGTCGAGGTTCTGCACTTTGTCGGCGCCGAGACGAGCTTCATCGGATCCCAATTCCAGAAGCGCTTCCTGCTGATCGGCCTCAAGGGATCCGCCTTTGGCGGTGGGCTCGCCGCTCTCGGGTTCCTGCTGCTCGGCGCATGGCAATCCAACTCGATGGCCACCGCGCTGAATGATCAGGTCACCGCCCTATTCGGGCGTTTCACGCTCAGCGGCGCAGGCTATTTCGGCATCGTCGGCCTGGTCATCCTGATATCCGCCATGACAGCGGTGACCACGCGTCTGACCGTCACCCGCACCATTCGCGAGATTGATCGCCAGCGCGCCGATCCGTCGCTGATAGAAATAGGTTAGCTTGCCCGGTTTTTGCCGCAAATCCGGCTGGTCCTTGCCGGAATCTCGGGGTATTCATGAATCATGAGCGTGGAAACCGCACAACCTGATCCGGCTTCGACCGGGGCGGCAAAGACTGGTGCGATTCATCGTGTCCGGCGGGTGGGACACCATGGCCTGCGCATCGCCACCATTGCCGCAATTGTTGGATTGGCTCTGATCGCAATGGGTTTCTTCCGCTTCACCGACACCATTGCCGAACTCAAGACCAGCGGAGCGGTCGCGGACGTTGATGCGATTGTTGCCTTGACGGGTGGATACCAGCGAATCGATCAGGCGCTGGCTCTGCTTGAAAAAGGCGTCGGTGAACGGCTGCTGATCTCCGGCGTCAATCCATCCACCAGTGGAGCCGCGCTGCGCCGCGCAACCGGAACAAAGCCCGCCACCTTCGATTGCTGCGTCGACATCGGCTACGAGGCCCTCGACACCATTGGCAACGCCAACGAAACCGCCGGTTGGATACGCCAGCGAAACTACAATCGCATTCTGGTGGTCACCAACAATTACCACATGCCGCGCAGCCTGCTCGAACTCTCCCAGGCCAGCCCCGACGTGACCTTTCTGGCTTATCCGGTCACTCACTCCGATCTGAAGACCGAGACCTGGCTGTCCGATCCGATTGCCTTGCGCACCCTGTTTGTTGAATACGCCAAATATTCTCTTGCCAGATTTCGCTACTGGAGTGGCGCCAAGTCAGCCAGCGGGCTGCGTGCCGATCTTGCCAGCAAACAGCCTGTCGCAGCCAGTCTCGACTGATTTTTCCAGCCCGGCAGGTTTTCCCTCGCCCTCCGATGGTATAACCCGGAGCGAAGGCTTCGTCAGCATGATTGGCAGAGCCACCTGATAATCCGGAATTCTCGATGATTGCCCTTCGGTCCATACTTTTCAATCTCGCATTCTACATCAACCTGATTGGCCGGATGATCGTGTTCTCGCCCTATTACTTCCTGGCAGAGCGCAAGGCTGCGTGGAGCGTGCCCAAGAACTGGGTTCGCGCAAATCACTGGCTGCAGGCCAGGATCGCCGGGACGACGTTCGAGATCGAAGGTCTCGAGAACATCCCCGAAGGCGGCTACATCTTCGCGCCCAAACATCAATCCTTCTGGGATGCCTATGCGCTGCTTCCCTGGCTCGACGACCCGGTCTATATCCTCAAACGTGAACTGATGTGGATTCCGCTTTTTGGCCAATATGTCTCCAAGATGAAGATGATTCCGGTCAATCGCGGTGCCCGCGGCAAGGTCATGGCCGACGTGCTCGAACGCACCAAACACGAAATTGAAAGCGGCCGCCAGCTGATCATCTATCCCGAGGGAACGCGGCGCGCGGCGGGCGCACCACCTGCCTACAAATACGGTATTGCGCGGCTATACCGCGACCTCAAGGTTCCCGTGGTGCCTGTGGTGATGCACCCCGGCCTGTTCTGGCCACGACGCAAGTTCCTGCGCTTTCCGGGGCATTTCAAGGTGCAGATCCTGCCGCCCATTCAACCCGGCATGGATCCCGACGCATTCATGGAAAAGCTGGTCGAGGTTATGGAAACGGCCAGCGACAAGCTGCTTGTCGAGACGGTTGAGGCCAATCCGCAACTACCGTTGCGCGAAGATGCGAAACGCAGGCTGCGCGAGCTTGGTGCGCTGCCGGCAGACCCGCGCCTTCAGTAACAGTGCAAGGGGCTGGCGTTACAGGGCGTTGAGCCGGTGGACAACCGCCTCGAGGTGATGGTCGCGAATCCGCAACGTCCTGAGGTGATCAACCGTGTTGATCACATACTCTTCGTTGGGGCCTGACTGCCCGACCGCGCCAGACACCTGCAACTGTGCATCATCAATCGACAGCGCGCCGGCATATTGCGTGTGGCTCCGGTCAACCACATAGGTAAGCGCCCGCACATCGCGGCCATCGTCGAGCCTCACTTTGCGTGTTGTCTCCAGATAGACATTGGTGACCAGTTCCCGTTCACGCAGATACTCTGTGACCCTGTCCCGGTCTTCCGGCCGAACCCGGAATGCCACTCCATGGCACGAGCCGCCTCTGTCGAGCCCCAGCACCAGTCCAGGCCGGTCAGGCGTGCCCCGATGCACAAAGGATCGCACGCACAATGCCCGGTGATAGCCAAACAGCTGTGCCTGACGGGATTCTTCATGATCGAAACCTGGCCGCCACATCAGTGATCCATAGCCAAACACCCAAAAATCGTCCATATCCATGCCCATATTGTCATCCAGACGCCACAGCCCCACTTCACGGCCCTGACTGCTTGTCGGCCCTTATTGCAGGCCGCACACGGAGAACGCAATGCCATCACCCGCCAACGCCTCATCCCCGACATCACGAAAATTCGCCTGGCTGGCAGGCGCGATCGTGGCAGGCGGCGTTCTTTGGACTGCCGGCTGGTATTTCTTTGCCGCAAAGGTTGAAACCGGCCTGCCCTCCACACTGGCGCAGCTTGCCGGCCCTGCCGCCAGTGCGCAATGCACAGATGCCGATGTCCGGGGATATCCGTTTCGCTTCGGCGTGTTCTGCGAGACACTGAGCTACGAGAACGTTTCCGAGGGCATTACCGCCAATGCCGGAGCATTTCGCTCGGCAGCCCAGGTCTACCGCCCGCAGCATGCGGTTGCCGAAATCGACGGCCCCTTGATCGTCAACACCCCGGGTCTGGTCTTCCGCGCCGACTGGCAAATACTGCAAGCCAGCGCACAGGCCATCTCAAACGGGCTTGATCGCGGATCAATCGACGCAAAAAGCGTCAGTTTTGACATTGACGGAGCCGGCCTCGTTCAACGCTTTGCAGTGCAGGCCGACAGGATGACGGCACATGCCCGGCAAAATGACCGGAATCTCGACCTGGCGGCCTATATCGAGAACTTGCGCAATGATCTCGTTCCCGGTCTGACGGCCAAAGCCTTCGCGTTTGAAGCAACACTGTCAAACCGGTCGAGCCTGCTGGAAGTCCCCTTCATTCCGCTGCATGGTCCCTTTGATGCGGTTTTGCATCGCCTGGCAATCGAGTTGGATGAAACCTCGTCTCTTGAGCTGACCGGCCCTGTACAGATCGACGCCAAAAACCGGGTTTCGGGCACGCTGGAATTGACAATCAGCAATGTCCGTCAGCTTTCAGAGCTTTTGGAACGCTACAGACCCGAAAGTGCCGGCATGATCCGGCAGTTCGGCCCGATGATTGCCGCACTCGACACCAAGCCCGATGATGATGCGGTAACCCTGCCTTTGACGATCAGAAGCAACCTGATCTCGCTGGGCTTCCTGCCGCTTGGCCAGCTGCCGTCGTTCTAAGACCTGTTCAGCCGCTCAAGGCTCACTCAGCTGCACCGGGCACATCCGGTTTGCTGACGTTTCGGCCAAAGTTCGGCGCATCGGTATCCTGCCCGGCTTCAACGATGGAGCGGCGGATGCCACGGGTCCGGGTGAACAACTCAAACAGCTTGTCGCCGTCGCTCCAGCGGATCGCCCGCTGCAGCGAGGACAGATCCTCGGAAAACCGCGCCAGCATTTCAAGGATCGCATCCTTGTTGTGCAGGCAGACGTCGCGCCACATCACCGGATCGGACGCAGCCAGGCGGGTGAAATCGCGAAAACCCGATGCCGAGTACTTGATCACCTCGGATTGCGTCACGGCTTCCAGATCGTCAGCTGTGCCAACGATATTGTAGGCAATGATATGCGGCAGGTGCGAAACGATCGCCAGCACCATGTCATGGTGATCCGGATCCATCTGCTCGACCGTCGATCCGCAGGCCTCCCAGAACGCGGCCAGCCTTGCGATGGCCTGGGGATCGACATCCGCTGCCGGGGTCAGAATGCACCAGCGGCCCTGAAACAGCGTAGCAAAGCCTGCTTCCGGACCGCTCTGCTCTGTACCTGCAATCGGATGCCCCGGGATGAAATGAACGGTCTCCGGCATGTAAGGCTGCATCTGCCGCACCACGGACGCCTTGGTCGAGCCAACATCCGTAACGATCGCACCGGGCTTCAGATGCGGCCCGATTTCACGCGCCACCGCCTCGGAGGCACCGACAGGGACCGAGACAATGACCAGATCGGCATTGGCAACAGCTTCCGCATTGGAGCTGAAATAGCTGTCGCCCAGACCGAGATTGCGCGCCGCCTCCAGCGTCGCTTCACTTCGTGTGGCGATGGCGATGTGACCGGCCAGTCCCTCGGCGCGGATCACCCGCGCCAGGGACGAACCGATAAGGCCGATGCCGATCAGCGCGATAGTCTCAAACAGCGGTTTGGTCATATTGTTCAGGCCATAAAGCTCTTCAGCGCGTCGATAACGCCGAGATTGGCTTCCTCACTTCCGATTGTCATTCTGAGCGCATCCGGCAGGCCGTAGCCCGCCACACGGCGCAACACGTAACCGCGCTTGCCCAGATACGCGTCTGCCTCGGCTGCAGTCTTACCAGGTGTAGTGGGGAAATGAATCAGCACGAAATTGCCAACCGACGGCGTCACCGACAAGCCCATTGCCTCGACAGCCTCGACCACCCGGGCAAGCCATATCTCATTGTGCTCGACGGCGTCCTCGACATGCTTGCGGTCAGAGATCGCGGCCGCACCGGCGGTAATCGCCAGGGCGTTGACATTGAACGGGCCGCGCACGCGGTTGCAGGCGTCGATGATGGCTTCATGCGCATACATCCAGCCGATCCGCAGGCCTGCCAGCCCGTGAATCTTCGAAAATGTCCGCGTCATCACCACATTGGCATTGGCCGACACCAGCTCGATGCCCGCCTCGTAATCATTGCGCCTGACATATTCGGCATAGGCCGCATCAAGCACCAGGATCACATGACCCGGCAAGCCAGCATGCAGCCGCCGGACTTCGCTGACCGGAAGATAGGTGCCGGTCGGATTGTTTGGATTGGCCAGAAACACCAGCTTGGTCCGCTCGGTCACCGCACCCAGAATCCGGTCGACATCGGCCGTCAGATCATCTGTGTCGGGAACCGAAACCGGGGTCGCGCCGGCAGCCATGATCTGGATCTTGTAGACAAGAAAGCCGTGGTCGGTGAAAAGCCCCTCGTCACCGGGAGCAAGATAGGTCTGGCACAAAAGGCCGAGCAACTCGTCCGATCCATTGCCGCACATGATATTGGCGGGATTGAGCCCGTAGGCCCGGCTGATCGCCTCACGCAGCACATGCGCAGATCCATCCGGGTAGAGTGCCAGGTTCGCGCTCTTTGCGGCAATCGCTTCGGCGACCTTGGGGCTTGGCCCCAGCGGCGATTCATTGGAGGACAATTTGTAAACCTTGGCGGCGCCATCGGCGGTTTCACGCCCTGGCACATAGGCCGCGATATCCATAACGCCGGGTTTCGCGCGGGGCATGTCGGAGCTGCTCATGAAAAATTCCTTGCAAACAAAAAACCAAGGTCAGGCCTGCGGAAATAGCCTCTTGCAGCTATCTTGTCGAGAGCGGCTTTCGCTCAGAGCGAGGGCTTGGAGGCTTTGGCCTGCCGGCGTGAGGCGCGCGAGGTCTGTGGCGAGAGCACCGGCACGAAAACCCGCCGCGACGCACGCGCCGCCACCGGCAGGCCCTGATACAACCGCTTCTGCGCTTCAACGATGATGACGCCGGAAAACACCGGCCACAATTTCCGGCCAAACTGCTCGAAAATCCGCTGCATGCGCAAGACCACACCGCGCTTCGAGGGCGGAAACAACAGCGCTTCGGCGAAAGCGCCCGGCGTGAAATTGCTTTCCCGCAGGATCGTCACCAGCTGCCCCCGCGAATAGGGCCGGCCTGCACCAAAGGGGGTATGTTCGAACCGCGCCCATACACCGCGCCGGTTGGGCGCGACAATCACCAGCCGCCCGCCCGGCGCCAGCACCCGCCAAAGCTCTTTCAATGTCTCGCGCGGGTTCTCTGCAAACTCCAGCGAATGAACCATCAGGATGCGATCGAGTGATGCATCTGGCAGTGGCAATTCCTCATCAAACACCAGTGCGGTGGCCGATGGTCCACCCGCTGGCCAGTTCACCGCTCCCTGCCCCGCAGGCATGAATGCAAATGTCCGCTCGGTGTCGGGGCGAAACCGGTCGAGATAGGGTGTCGCATAGCCGAGCCCCATCAGCCGTTCTCCGGGAAGATTGGCCCAGATGGAAGAAAGCGCCATGGCGACCGAGTGCTCCGCAAGCATGCCCAGCCGGGAATGGTAAAACTGTCTCAAGTCAACAATATCGGCATGCATGGCGGTGGACCCGGGTGTTGCAACATGTTTCCAAGGCGACCTTACACCTGTGGCAGCACTTAAGACCATCATTTAGGCAATGTCATGCGGCATGCGGGATTAAACGCTGGCATTTTGCCGCCTCAGAAGGTGACGAAACCCGGGCTGCCGGTTATGCTGTCACCGCTAATTCAACAATTTCCGTAGGAATCATAATGACCAGTCTGATGATCGAGCAGTTCACCTGCAGACAGGACAACTTCGGCGTTATTCTGCACGACCCGCTAACCGGTGAAACCGCAAGCATCGACGCGCCGGATGGATCAAGGATTGCCGACCGCCTGGGTCAGGGTGGCTGGAAATTGACCCATCTCTTCATCACCCACCACCACCCCGATCATGTCGAAGGCATCGCCGAACTTGCCAAGGCCTATGCGCCAAAGGTCATTGGCCCCAAGGCCGAGGCGGCAAAGATTGATGGGTTGACCCAGACGGTGGGCGATGGCGATACGTTTGAATTTGCCGGCAGAACCGTCAAGGTCATCTCGACGCCCGGGCACACATCAGGCCATATCTGCTTCTACATTCCCGATGAGAAACTGCTGTTTGCCGGCGACACGCTGTTCGCGCTCGGCTGCGGACGGCTGTTCGAAGGGTCACCGGCAGATATGTTCGGGTCGCTCAATCGCCTTGCGGAGCTGCCAGACGAGACCCGGGTCTATTGCGGACACGAATACACCCAGTCCAACGGACGTTTCGCCGTGTCGGTCGATCCCGACAATGAAACCCTGGCCAAGCGCATGGAGGATATCGCCGATCTGCGCTCCAAGAGGCTGCCGACCCTGCCAACCACCATCGGCTTCGAGAAGCGGACCAACCCCTTCATGCGAACCGGGGATGCGGCGATCCGCAATCAGCTCGGGATGGAAACATCGAGCGACGTCGAGGTCTTCACCGAGCTGCGCCGGCGTAAGGACAGTTTCTGAGCATGAACAAGGACCTGTCGGCCCGCGAGATCATTGCCCTTCTGGAGATGCAGGAGCACCCGGAAGGAGGCTGGTATCGTGAAACCTTCCGCGACACCGCAGGTGGTGAGCGCGGCAATTCAACCGCCATCTACTATCTGCTTGAAGGCGGAGACTGCTCGCATTGGCACCGCGTCACCGACGCCGTGGAAATCTGGCACTGGCACGGCGGCGGGCCGCTGGCCCTTACACTGTCGGAAGATGGCTGCAATGCCCAGTCCTACCGGCTCGGCATGAATCTGGCGTCAGGCGAGCGGCCGCAGATCGTGGTGCCCGCCAACTGCTGGCAATCGGCCGCCTCGCTTGGCGTCTGGACCCTTGTCGGCTGCACGGTCGCCCCGGGTTTTGAATTCTCAAGCTTCGAAATGGCGCCGCCGGATTGGCGGCCGTCACCCTTTGAAGGTGCGCCGGTCAAACCAAAAGGCCGAGCGTGATCAGCGCCTGACCGGCATAGTAGAGCACCCAGACCGCCGGACTCGTCAGCCGTCTCACTGAACTGGTTTCGGACATGAGAAATTTTTCCGAGCCCAGAATCGCATCCGATGCCATGAACAGCGCGGCCCCCAGCAGCACCAGACCGCCAAGCGTCACACCACCAAGTCCCATCACTGCGATCGCCAACACATAGACCGCCACCGGCAGCGCCAATGGACCTGCATTGCGGACCATCAGTGTTCCCATGACCAGGGCAAACACAACCACCGCGGCCAGGCCGGGCAGCGGTGCTGCCGCCAGCCCGGGACCTGCCCCGATGAACAGCACCGCATAGGCAATATGCGCCAGGAGGAAGCTGCCCAGGCCACCCAGGAACGCAGGATCTCCCTCATGGGCAAGAAACGCGTCGCCTGCCGCTGACAAAGCCAAAGCCAGCACCAGCAGCATCGGCCCACCGGCTTGCAACGCCAGAACCGCGAGTGCTCCCACCGCCACGGTCTTGGCGACTGTCCGCTTCAGGGACGTGGGCTGGCCGAGCACCACCAGATAGGCCGCAAATCCCAAAGCAGAGATCAGCAGCATGCTGATCGAGATCATGTCCAGACGATCAAGAAAGCTGCTGATGATTAGCCCTCCGCTTGAGCAGATCCTTGGCCGCCAGAAACGCACCGCCGGTGATCAGAAGACAGGCCACGGCAATGCCGACACTCAGCTTGCCATGGCCAAACAGGATCAGGATCAGTGTCGACAGCAACGGAGCGGCATAACTCGCAACACCCAACACCTGGATATCGCCCCTCTTGACCCCGTGATCCCAGGCGTAAAACGCCAGCCCCACAGGTCCCAGACCAAGGCCGAGGACTGCCAGCCACTGACCGGTCGTACCCGGCCAGACGGTGGTTTCAAGCAGCAGGTGGCAAATCAGGGAAAGCACTGCGGAGAGGATACAGAAACCGGCTATGACATCGGTCGGCGTCGCGCCGAAACGCCGCGACATCAGCGAATAGCCCGACCAGGTGAACGCACAGAGGACTGCAGCGCCGTAGCCGATAAGGCTGCCGCCGCCAAACCCGCCCTCGGCGCCGCGCATCAGGATCAGTGCGGTGCCGGACAGCCCCATCATCGCGCCGACAACGTGATGCCAGCCCAGCCGCTCGCCCGGCAGCAGCGCCGAGCCGACAACAATCAGCAGCGGCCAGAGATAGGCGATCAGACCGGCCTCCACCGCCGGCGCATTTCTCAGCGCGGTGAAATAGAGAAAATGATAGCCGAACAGGCCGAACATCCCGAGTGCCCAGACCTTCGCCGGTTGCCGGAAGGCACGAAACCGTATCGGCTCCCGCGCCATAGCAATCAGCCCGATCAGTGATCCGACCAGAAAGCAGATCGCCGAAAGCTGAAATGGCGGCATTGTTCCCGAAGCTGCGGTCAGCACCGCCAGAGCTGACCACATCATTACCGCCAAGAAGCCAATGAGTGTTGGAATAGTCTGCAATTTCCGCCCCCGCCTGCCGAGCCCGGGAGCATCTGTCGCAGCTCCCGGTCAATCATCAATGAATGACGGCTTTACCCCCCAAAACGGGTTGCGGCAACGATAACCTGACCAATCTTGGTTGGCACCTTTGCATAGACCGGCGCATAGAACCCGCCACTCTCGTGCTTGGCGAACCAGATTTCCATCGACTTGAGCTGCCGCAGATACCTGATCCCGGAGGATCCCTTGCGGTAACCCGATTTCGGTTCGAACCGGATCGAGCAGACAACCGCATCGCCGACAAAGCCTTTGGTCCGGTAGGGCCGCACGCCGAGAGGCGACAGATGCAACGTTACCCGCGATTGCCCATCAAAAATCGGCAAGCTTCGGGGGCAGACCTTGGAGCCAGACGGAAACACCATGCCGGAAAGCGGATCAAGCACGGTGCGCATATCCGCCGCCGACAACGGAACCCAGTCTTTGGCCGTTTCCTTGCGTTTTGGGGTATTGGTCGCGGATTTGACATTTCCTCCGCTGAACTTGATCTCGGTGCGGTGAGCATCCTTTCCACTGGAATAGGTCGCCAGAAAGGTTTCGGCGAGCAGCCGGTCAGCCGAAAGCGTGCCAGAAACACTGGCGCTGCCACGCACCTTCGAAATGATGTCGGTAAACGCCGACGTCGCCATTTCACCTGTTATCTTGTAGGCATCACCATCAACCTGTGTGACGAAGTTCGCAGAGGCCACCGGAAACCCCACCAGGGTCACTGAATAATCCGTATGAACCTTGACCGGCTCGGCGCTGACCGGGGTCTGCCCGCCCAGAACCAGCGAAAACACCATCGTCATCATAGAAAAGACCGAACGGCTACCGAACATTCCAAACCCCTGAATGATGTGTCTGTCCGGCGACGATCGCCGGTCTGATGCAAATCAAATGTGGCGCACAATGCGACAATTCGATGCCCGCGCCGGTAAAAATGCGCTATGTTGGCCTCCGAACACCACATAAGCCCGATTCAACGCCCGTCCCGGCTTGACGCGGCTGGCTGGTCTGATTATAGACACGCGACTTCCGATAAAGGCCTGCGGTCCTTTGGGTGAGCCTGCAACTTGGCTCGGCCCGTCCGTTGGCGAAAAGATATAGGTGCAAAATGTCACGCAGCTGTGAATTGACCGGCAAGGCTGTACAGTCCGGAAACAATGTCAGCCACGCCAACAACCGGACACGTCGCCGGTTTCTGCCGAACCTGTGCAACGTCACGCTGATTTCCGATGCTCTCGGCCAGCGTTACCGTCTGCGCATCTCGGCAAACGCTCTGCGCACGGTTGAACATCGCGGCGGCCTCGACGCGTTCCTGGCAAAGGCCAAGGACGGCGACTTGTCGATGCGCGCTCGTCTTCTCAAGCGTCAGATCGCCAAGAAGATCGACGAAAAAGCTGCTGCCTGAACCAGGCTGACAGCTTCTCGACTATGAGGCGGGCCTTGAGCCCGCCTTCATGTTTTTCAACTGGTGGCATCAACCCAGGATAAAAAAATGCGAGTGATCCCTTCTGTATTGCCGTTCATGGCCCTAATGGCCGCTGTCGTCGTGGCGTCGAACTATCTGGTTCAGTTCCCGGTCGATTACGCTTTTGGCGCGCTCAATCTCGCCGACTTGCTGACCTGGGGCGCGTTTACCTACCCGGTGGCGTTCCTGATCACCGACCTTGCCAATCGCCGCTTTGGCCCGGCCACCGCCCGTCTGGTGGTGTTCTGCGGCTTCGTCATTGCTGTCGCCTTGTCGGTCTGGCTTGCCACGCCGCGCATTGCAGTCGCCTCGGGCTCCGCATTCCTGCTGGCACAATTGCTTGATGTCTCGATTTTCGACCGGCTGCGCAACCGTGTCTGGTGGCTGCCGCCGCTTGTCTCGACCGTCATCGGTTCGAGCCTCGACACCCTGATCTTCTTCGGCCTGGCATTCTCCCAGGCGGCCAACGTCATCGGCCCTGGAGATGCTTTCGCCAGCGAAGCGGCCCCGCTGCTCGGCGTCTTCGCCATGGAAGCCCCACGCTGGCTCTCCTGGGCGCTCGGCGACCTTGCGGTCAAGCTGATTGTTGGACTGTCGATGCTGCTGCCCTACGGCGTGCTGATGCCGGTGCTCGCGCCTCAGAGCCGCGTCTGACAAAAACCGGTCTTCCGGAGACGGCGCACCGGTTATCCTGTCGTCAGGCTACTCGCCGTCGCCCAGATAGCGGAATTCCAGAACCAGATTGCGCTGCAGGATGGAATGATTGTCGTCCGACACCAGGGTGACGAAAATCTGGCCGGCATCGTCGGTGCTGACGTCGAGGCCTTCCATATTGTCGATCTGATTGCCGAAATCCGCTTCCAGCAGAACCGGCCCGTCAACCAGGTTTCCCGGCCCCAGCCGGCTGCCATCAATGCGGCGAATGCGCATGCCGATGCCACCGGCGATCGAGAACCGCCTTTCAAGCAGCAGCAGATCACCATTGGGCAAAAAATCCCCATCGGTAATATCGTAAGGCGCGTGCCGCTTGACGAAAAAAACACCCTTCATCGGCCCGGTCAGAACAGCCGCATAGATATCTCCGGCAGCATTCAGGCTATGCTCGGACACGACGACTGCATCTCCCTTGAGCGGAGAGGCATCAGGGGCGACCATGATGGCTTCCAGTCCCTGGTTGCCGCGAAGTTCGCCGGCCGGGATCTGCAAGGGCAGGGAGCGCAAGGGGCTTGAGCTGCCCGGCGCTTTCGCAGGGTAGACATCTACCCGGTTGTTGCGCTCGAAACTGACCAGCACCTCATCGCCGCGCAGGGCAAGACCTTCAGCGTCAACCCGCCATTTCTGATTTGACAATTCACCGTTTGCATCAAGAATCGGCGAGATCGAAAAATCGGCCACACCCGTCAGCTCACCCTTCGCCCCGCGCTCGAAGCGGCCCGCATACCAGAAGCCGGTGTCCATGACGCCGAGGAACTTGCGCCGGTCATCTGAAAGCCGAATGGCCGACATGGCTCCCAGCGAGGCACTGGACGAGCTCAGCTCAAGCCCGCCCACAAACTCGAAATTGCCAAACCGGGTCTCATCCGAACCGACCTTGAAATTCGGGATCAGCCGCGATTTGATCTGCAATGTTTCATCGGCCGCATGAAGCGGAAACACGGTGGAGCAGGCCAGCAGGCAAACCGAGCTCACAAACAGCGACAGCCGCGAAATCCCCAAGGACATCACGCGCGCTTGCGTCCGCGCCGGGCCTGCGGATCGCCTGCCTCATCGGCAAACAGCGCCGCCAGCTGCTCGGTCATCGCACCGGCCAGTTCTTCTGCGTCGACAATCGTCACCGCACGGCGGTAGTAGCGGGTGACATCGTGACCGATACCGATAGCCAGCAGTTCCACCGGGGACCGTGTTTCAATCTCTTCGATAACAGCACGCAGATGGCGCTCGAGATAATTGCCCGGATTGACCGAAAGGGTTGAATCATCAACCGGCGCGCCATCGGAAATCATCATCAGGATCTTCCGCTGTTCAGGCCGCCGCGTCAGCCGCGAATGGGCCCAGATCAGCGCCTCGCCGTCGATGTTTTCCTTGAGCAGGCCTTCACGCATCATCAGGCCCAGATTGCGCCGGGCGCGGCGCCATGGCGCGTCCGCGGATTTGTAGATGATGTGGCGAAGGTCATTGAGACGGCCGGGCGTTGCCGGCTTGCCGCCGGTCAGCCACTTCTCGCGGCTCTGACCGCCCTTCCACGCCTTGGTGGTAAAGCCCAGCAATTCCACCTTGACGCCGCTGCGCTCGAGTGTGCGGGCAAGAATGTCCGCGCAGGTCGCGGCAACAGTGATCGGCCGGCCGCGCATTGAGCCGGAATTGTCAATCAGCAGCGTCACCACCGTATCGCGGAAACTGGTGTCACGCTCCATCTTGAACGACAGCGGCTGCATCGGGTCGATGATCATCCTGGTCAGCCGCGCGCTATCGAGATAGCCTTCCTCGAGATCGAAATCCCAGGCCCGGTTCTGCTGCGCCATCAGCCGGCGCTGAAGCCGGTTGGCAAGCCGTCCGACAACACCCTGCAAATGCGCCAGCTGCTTGTCGAGAAAGGCACGCAGCCGGTCGAGCTCGGCCTCGTCGCAGAGGTCTTCGGCGGAGATCTCCTCGTCAAACTCGGTGGTGAATACCTTGTAATCGATCTTCTGGTTCAGATCGTCGAAAGGATCACTCGATTTGCGCGTTTCACCCGGCGTGTCGGCATCTTCGTCGCTGTCGTCGATGGTATCATCGTCGCCGGCTTCCGCGCCGTCCATTTCGCCGGTGTCCATCTGCTCCTCGGAGGTTTCGCTTTCCTCCGCCGGAGCAGCATCAGAGCCGGCTTCTTCCTGGGAGGACTGATCATTGTCCTCGTCGCTGCGCGGCTGATCCTCGTCCGAGACCTCGTCCTGTTCGTCCTGCTCGCTGTCGTCGTCGCCATAATCCTCAGCCATTTCCATGGCCGAGAGCATTTCACGCACCACCCGGGCAAAGGCCTGCTGATCCTCGACGGACCCTTCAAGCGTATCGAGCACGCTGCCGGCTTTGTCTTCGATGAAATCGCGCCACAGCTCGACCACCTGGCCGGCAGATTCAGGCGGCTTGCGGCCGGTCAGCTTCTCGCGCACCATCAGCGCCACAGCTTCCTCAAGCGGCGCATCTTCGCGGTTGACGATTCCCTGATAATTGGCCCGCTGGTATTTATCCGCGAGCATCGAGGTCAGGTTGTCGCCAACCCCGGTCATCCGCCGCGCGCCGATCGACTCGACCCGGGCCTGTTCGACCGCATCATAGACCGCGCGCGCATCCGGCCCCTCGGGCGCCATGCGCGTATGAATCGCGTCATCGTGGCAGGCTTTTCGCAATGCCATCGAATCGCCCAGGCCCCGGGTGACCAGAAAGTCATTCCGTGTCGGCCGCTTCGGCAGATCCGGCAATCTGGCGCGCTCACCGGAAATCCCGGGCCGGTCGGTGCCGAACACAACCTCAAGCTCGTGATCGCCGGCAATTGCCCGCACGCATCCGGTCAACGCCCGCCGGAACGGCTCGGCGTCGACTGTACCACTCGGTTTTGATCGCGAATTATCGCCGCGTCCAGCCATGGGAATACCCGTCAGCCGGTTGCGCTGAGAACGATATTGGCGGCACTTTCCTTCAACTCGACGCCGAACGCCCGTTGATAGTGTTCAGCCACCAGCGCGCGCTCCAGCTCGTCGCACTTGTTGAGGAAGGTCAGGCGGAAGGCGAACGCCACATCGCCGAAAATTTCCGCGTTTTCCGCCCAGGTGATCACCGTCCGCGGACTCATCACCGTCGACAGGTCGCCATTGATGAACGACGAGCGGGTCATGTCGGCCACTCGCACCATTCGCGAGATCGCGTCACGGCCATCACCCTTGGCGAATTCCTTGACCTTCGAGGCGACGATATCGACCTCCTGGTCATGCGGCAGATAATTCAGCGTGGTGACGATCGACCAGCGGTCCATCTGCGCCTGGTTGATCTGCTGGGTGCCGTGATAGAGCCCCGTGGTGTCGCCAAGACCGACCGTGTTGGCCGTCGCAAACAGGCGGAACGCCGGATGCGGCCTGATGACGCGGCTCTGGTCGAGCAGCGTCAGGCGGCCCGATGATTCGAGCACCCGCTGGATCACGAACATCACGTCCGGACGGCCGGCATCGTACTCGTCAAACACCAGCGCCACATTGTGCTGGTAAGCCCATGGCAGGATGCCATCCTTGAATTCGGTGACCTGCATACCTTCGCGCACGACGATCGCGTCCTTGCCGACAAGGTCGATACGGCTGACATGGCTGTCGAGGTTGACGCGCACGCAAGGCCAGTTGAGCCGGGCCGCGACCTGTTCGATATGGGTCGATTTACCGGTGCCGTGATAGCCGGAAACCATCACCCGGCGATTGTGCGCAAAACCGGCCAGAATGGCGAGAGTGGTATCGCGGTCAAACAGATAATCCGGATCAAGGTCAGGCACATAGGCGTCCCGCTCCTTGTAGGCCGGAACAGAGATGTCCGAATCGATGCCGAACACGTCGCGTACCTTGACGGTGGTGTCGGGAAGGTTGGTGATATCGAGGTCGATCTTGCTCATCATGTCTCCAAGGCCTGGCTAATATGCCTGCGGGCCGTCTCTCCTGTCCGGTCCTGCTTAGACTGTTCGCTTAGCAGAAACCAGACTGCTTTAACAATTGGTAGGCCTGGATAACGGCGCGAAAACGGTCCTCGGAACCGCGGTCGCCGCCATTGGCGTCGGGGTGGTGCTGCTTGACCAATTCCTTGTAGCGGGTCTTGATCTCTGTCGATGTCGCATTTCCGGCGAGACCAAGCGTATCGAAGGCCTTTCCCTCCAGCGGCTTGAGCTTCCGGGCACGAGACGGCCGGTTCGGTCGGCGGGTCTCGAAAAAGCCGTGCGGATCACGCATCTGCGCCTGGGCCCCGGCCGAGCCGGATTTCGCAGTCGATTGATTTGGTCCGCTGGCTGCCGCCCGGTCCACACCCATTTTCCACGTCGGACGGTTCCCCGTCAGCGCCTCTTTCTGATAGCGAGCGATCTCGCCGTCGGACAGGCCGGAAAAATAGTTGTAGCCCTTGTTGTACTCCCGCGCATGGTCGACACAGAACATGAAATACTGCCCTTCGGCATCACGGCCGACGGGCGCACGGTGAGTGCCGGGCTTGTTGCAGCCGTCCCACTGGCATTCAGGTGCCGTTGGCTCAGCCGGCTTTGCGCCCTTGCGGCGAACCCGAATGCGGTCAAAATATTTGGAATCGAGTTTCATAGCGACAGTTATGGTGCTCTACAGGTTAGCGAACAAGGATTGACAAGGGTGATTCAAGCTGCGTACCCCGTCTCGACTTCGAATGCCACCATGCAAATCGCAACAGTCGAATTTTGTGACCGCGCACCATACATCAGGAGCATCTTCATGTCCCGCCAGAACCGCATTGAAACAGCTCTGACTGAAAAATTTGTCCCCGAACGGCTGATCGTGATCAATGAAAGCCACCTCCACGCCGGCCACAATCATTCTGGCAGCGACCATCACGAGGCCTTCGACGGAACCGGCGAAACACATTTCCGCATCCGCATTGTGGCGCCTGCATTTACCGGTATGAGCCGTATCCAGCGCCACCGTGCAGTCAACGAACTGCTTAAGGATGAACTGGACAGCGGCCTGCATGCAATGGCAGTCGAGGCATCAGCGCCGGGCGAACCGACACGCTGGTAAGACCTCCTGTTCAATCCCGGCTTGTCAGGCCTTGTCCATCGGCCGGATTCTCAGCCGTGTGATCCTGTTGCGGTCGCGCTTCATCACGATAAAGCGCTTGCCGTGGAAGGTGAACGCCTGCTTTTCCTCCGGAATCGTCTGTGATTCGTGAATCACCAGCCCGGCCACGGTTGTCGCTTCATCATCGGGCAACGACCAGTCCAGCGCCCGGTTGAGATCGCGAATCGGAACTGAGCCGTCAACCACGATAGAGCCGTCGGCTTCCTGCCTGACCCCTTGCACCTCGGTGTCATGCTCATCCGCGATGTCACCGACAATCTCTTCAAGAATATCCTCGAGCGTTACCAGACCTTCCACCTCGCCATACTCGTCAACCACGATGGCGATGTGTGCCTTGCGCCGCAGGAAGGCATTGAGCTGGTCGGGCACACTGGTCGTATCGGGCACGAACCAGGGTTTCTGGGCAATCTTGACCACATCCATCCGGTGCGGCTCAGTGGGGTTTTCAGCCAGCACGCGCAACACATCCTTGGCATGAACGATGCCGATGATGTTGTCCGTGGACCCGCGCCAGATCGGCATTCGCGTATAGGGGCTTTCGAGAACCGCACGAACATTGGTTTCAGGCGTCTCGTCGGCATTGAGCATCCGCATCGAGGTGCGGTGGATCATCACATCGGAGACTTCCAGCTCGCCCAGATCCAGCACTCCGCCCAGCCGGTCACGATCCGCCTTGATCACAGACCCTTCCCGGTGGAGCAGATCCACAGCGCCCCGGATTTCCTCATGCGCCGAGAGCATGGAGGTCTCCGACGCGAAGGTAACACCAAACAGCGCCATGATATGGCGGACGATCCCGTTGACGAAGCTCGACAACGGACCAACGACGACAACAAAGGCCTTGACGATCGGCGCGACGGTCATCGCGAACCGGTCAGGCGTCGAGATTGCCCAGCTCTTGGGGAGCACTTCGGCAAAGATCACCAGCAGCAGGGTCATCGTCAGCGTTGCCACCGCCACACCGGAATCGCCGAAAATCGACAGCAACACGCTCGTCGCCAGTGCCGAGGCGAGGATATTGACCAGATTGTTGCCGATCAGCAGTGCGCCAATCAGCCTGTCCTTGCGTTCAATCAGCGCATTGACGGTGGCCGCGCGTTCATCTCCACTGGTTTCCAGCGAATGCATCCGGGCCCGTGATGCTGCGGTCAGGGCCGTCTCCGACCCCGAAAAGAATCCCGACAAGCCGATCAGGACCAGGATTGCCAGTATGGTCAGGCCATGCTCGGCAAGGATTGCCAGTACCGTTTCCACAATCATGATGCCCGCTTGTCCTCCAGAAATCGAAACACTTCATCCACCGGCACATTGTCGGCAACAAACGACTGGCCGATGCCGCGCGTCAGGATGAAGGTCAAAGCGCCGCGCCGGACCTTCTTGTCCTGACCGATATGCTTCATCAGTATATCGGTTGGCGGCAGCTCACCTTCAATATCCGACATCCCGGTCGGCAGGCCCACCGCGTGAAGATGGTGTCTGACCCGGGCCGCATCGTCGGGACTCGCAAGATTCATCCGGGCTGAAAATTCATGCGCCAGCACCATGCCGATGGCCACGCCCTCGCCATGCACCAGCCGCCGCCCGTCGTAGTCCGTGGCAGCCTCCAGCGCATGGCCGAATGTATGGCCTAGATTGAGCAGCGCCCGCGCGCCATGCTCCCGCTCATCGGCAGCCACCACTTCGGCCTTGGCCTGACAGGCCGTGGCGATCGCCTTGATCCGCGCTTCGCCGCCGGAAAACACCTCACGCCAGTTTTTCTCCAGCCAGTCGAAAAATTCCGGACGGTCAATCAGCCCGTACTTCGCAACTTCGGCATAGCCCGCCCGGAATTCCCGGATAGGCAGGGTGTCCAGCACGTCGGTATCGGCCAGCACCAGCTCCGGCTGATGAAACACGCCGATCAGATTCTTGCCGTGGGAGGAATTGATCCCGGTCTTGCCCCCAACCGAAGAATCAACCTGCGCCAGGAGACTGGTGGGAACCTGAATGAACCCCATGCCGCGCCGCACGATACCGGCGGCAAAGCCGGAAAGATCGCCGATCACACCGCCGCCCAAGGCCAGCACTGCATCGCCGCGTTCGAGCCGGGCAGCAAGCACGTGGTCACAGACATGCACGAGCTCATCAAATCTCTTGGTTTTCTCGCCCGGCTCAAGCACCAGCGGCGCCGCCTCAATTCCGCTGCCAGCCAGACTCTCGAGCAATGCGTCGAGATGTGCTGCCGCCACATTACGGTCGGTCACAACAGCGCACCGGATGCCGGGATTACGGGCAGCGATCTGCGCCCCCGCCTCGGCGATCAGACCCGGTCCGATGACAATATCATAGCTGCGCTCGCCAAGATCTACGCGAACAGTTTCACGGGGAGAGGTTTGGGTCATGTAGTCGGCACCGTGTCCTGGCCCCTGTCCAGCCGCGCAAGCGCCATGACTGTTTCGGAGGCGATAATTTCCTTGTCGTCATCACGTGACGTTACTGTCACATCGGCCTTGGCATAGACCGGATAGCGCTGATCAAGAAGATCAGAGAGCGTCTGCCGGGGGTTGGCGGTCTTCAACAGCGGCCGTGAGTCCCGTTTGGACACCCGCGCCCACAACACATCCAGGTCGGCTTTCAGCCACACCGACAGGCCCTTCTCAAGCACCATTGTCCGGGTGGTGTCATTCATGAACGCCCCGCCGCCGGTCGACAGCACGCGAGGCCCGGTCTTCAACAGCCGCTTGATCACCCGCGCCTCCAGAGCCCTGAATTCAGATTCGCCATAGGCTTCGAACAATTCCGGGATGGTCATGCGGGACACCCGTTCGATTTCATGATCGGAATCGACAAACGGAATATCGAGCGTCTGCGCCACCAGCCTGCCAATGGCCGACTTGCCGGCGCCCATCAGACCGACAAACACCAGATTGCGATGGCCGAGCACTCGCCGCGCCTTCTCGATATCCTGTTCCGGCGCGATAGCCTGCGGTTCAGTCAACTGTCTCCCCCGCCCCTCGGGCCAATGATCCGCGCCCTCTATTGGCCATGTCTGGCGGCACGTCAAGCACACCGCGGATTCCGCATCGGCCTTGAAACGGCGCGCTGGCTGCCGCATAACACTTCAACATCAGTCCGCCGGAGTACTTATGCCATCACTGTTTCGGTTCCTTTTCCTGTGCGCCGTGCTTGCCGGCATTGTCTATGGCGCCATGTTCGCGTTGATTATCTATGTTGAACCGGTTGACCGGGAAGTCACCGTGCGCGTCCCCACCGAAAAACTCAACAACTGACAGGACCCGGTGATCACATGCGCGACCTCAGCGCTGCCAACGCCGAAGCCTTCCTCGAAATGATGAGCGCCGAGCGTGGCGCTGCCGACAACACGCTTGAGGCCTACCGCCGCGACCTTGACGATGCCTCCGATGTGCTCAGATCGCTTGGAACCACATTGCTCAAAGCCCAGGCCGATGACATCCGGGGTGTTATCGGCGATCTGGCCAGCCGCGGGTTTTCGCCGGCATCACAGGCCCGGCGGCTCTCGGCACTGCGCCAGTTCTACAAATTTCTGCATGCCGAAGGCCTGCGCGCAGACGATCCGACAGGGGTGATCGACTCCCCGCGAAAAACCCGGGCCCTGCCGAAAGTGCTCAGCATCGACGACGTGTCGCGGCTGCTGGCTCAGGCGGAAGCCGACATTACGATGGCCCAGGACAAGGACGAAGCGGCGCGACGCATCCGGTTTCGCGCCCTTCTCGAACTCTTGTACGCCACGGGGATGCGTGTCAGCGAGCTGGTCAGCCTGCCTTACCGGGTGCTTGCCGATGACGGCCGGTTTCTGATCATTCGCGGCAAGGGCGCCAAGGAGCGCATGGTCCCGATGTCACGCCCCTCCCGCGCGGCTCTTGAGACCTGGCTGGCCGAGATCGGAGAAACTGCCGAAGAAGCCGGCTTCCTGTTCCCCGCGAATTCTGCCGATGGGCACCTGTCACGTCAGGTGTTCGCCCGTGAACTGAAAGAAGTGGCCGGCCGTGCAGGCATTCCCGTTGCAAAAGTCTCTCCGCATGTGTTGCGCCACGCTTTTGCCAGCCATTTGCTGGCAGGTGGTGCCGATCTTCGCGCCGTTCAGGAATTGTTGGGTCATGCCGACATTTCCACCACCCAAATCTACACGCACGTGCTCGACGAGCGCCTGCGGCAACTGGTCAATGAGCATCACCCCCTTGCAAAAGCCACAAAAAGTCGCGATTAAGCCCGCTCGCAACACGCCAACTAATGCGTGACAGACATGTCAGACTAGGCTTGACTGGTTCTGGCGACGAAAAATGCGATGGCCCGCGTGGAAAAACTCAATGCACAATTATCTTGATTTCGAAAAACCGATCTCCGACCTGGAAGGCAAGATCCTCGAACTGAGGAAGCTCGCCGGGGAAGACGAGAGCATCGACACAGGCGATGAAATCGCCAGGCTCGAAACCAGGGCCCGCGATGCCATGGCCGAAATCTACAGCAAGCTCAACCCGTGGCAGAAGACCCAGGTTGCACGCCATCCCGACCGCCCGCATTTCAATGACTATGCCAAGACCTTGTTCGATGAGTTCACACCGCTCGCCGGTGATCGCAAATTCGCCGAGGACGCCGCCATTCAGGCAGGCTTTGCCCGCTTCCGCGGTCAGCCGGTCGTCGTCATCGGCCAGGAAAAGGGTCACGATACCAAGACCCGCATCAAGCACAATTTCGGGTCTGCCCGGCCGGAAGGTTATCGCAAGGCCATCCGCATCATGGAAATGGCTGACCGGTTTCAGATCCCGGTAATCACCCTTGTCGACACTGCTGGCGCCTATCCCGGTGTGGGCGCCGAAGAACGCGGCCAGGCTGAAGCCATCGCCCGTTCGACCGAAACCTGCCTCAATCTCCGCGCACCCTTGATCTCGATTGTCATCGGCGAAGGCGGTTCCGGTGGAGCCATTGCGATTGCCACAGGCAACAAGGTCTACATGCTCGAACACGCGATCTACTCGGTCATTTCTCCCGAAGGGGCTGCCTCGATCCTCTGGCGCGATGCCACACGGGCGCGTGATGCGGCGACTTCGATGAAAATAACAGCGGAAGATCTGCTCGGTCTCCACATCATTGACGGCATCATTCCCGAGCCGGTCGGTGGCGCCCACCGCGATCCCGAAAGCGTGATTGCACGCGCAGGCGACACCATTTCATCCGCCTTGAAGGATATGGCCGGCCGCTCCGGAGACGAGTTGCGCGCCGATCGCCGCAAGAAATTCCTGGAGATTGGACGCCACATCGGATGATCATCGCCGCATTCGGGCCACATTTTCCACGCCAATAAACAAATTGTCCCGGCAACACCATGAAGTCCTGAGGATTTCCGGTACGGGTGGATGTGAAACGAAGAGCCGCATTTCGGCGGCGCGGGCTGTTCCGGCAGACTTCTGCCTGACCGGCCAGAGACCCCGCATGATGCACCACCATCAGTTTGGTAATGCTTCATGAACCATGTTGGTAGTATTATTGCGTTGAAATGCCCGGCCCGGGATTGCGTCGAATGCGAACCAAGAGGCCCTAGAACTTGCAACCGCAAAGTCCAAGAGACCCAATGACTCCGATCCGAACGCTGCGTTTCCTACCTATTCTGCTTCTTGGCCTGACCGGCTGCCAGGATGCGCTCGATTCCGTTTCCAACAAGGTCGAACATCCGCTGCCTGCGAAGCTCGTCAACAAGATGAAAGCGCATGACATGAGCACGCGCTCGCCGATCATGATGCGGATTTTCAAGGAAGAAGGCGTTCTCGAGGTCTGGAAGCAGAAGGGCAATGGCCGTTACGACATCATTGCCTCCTACGAAATCTGCAAATGGTCAGGAAAACTCGGCCCCAAATTCAAGGAAGGCGACCGCCAGGCGCCTGAAGGCTACTATCGGGTTTATCCTTACCAGATGAATCCGAATTCGAGCTATTATCTGTCGTTCAACATGGGTTATCCCAACAGCTACGACCGGTCTTATGGCCGCACCGGATCCAATCTGATGGTTCACGGCGCCTGTTCGTCGGCTGGTTGCTACTCGATGACCGACGAACAGGTCCTCGAGATTTACGGTTTTGCCCGTGACGCTTTCAAGGGCGGGCAGGAGTTTTTCATGGTCGAGGCGCTGCCGTTCCGCATGACGCCCGAAAACATGGCGAAACACCGCAACAACGAACATTTCGAATTCTGGAAAATGCTGAAGGTCGGCTACGATCATTTCGAACTGACCAGGCGTCCACCAAAGGTCGATGTCTGCAACCGGCAATATGTTTTCAATCAGGTCCCGGAGGTCGAGAACGCCAGTTTCCAGGCAAACGCAGCCTGTCCCCCCGCAAGTCTGCCCACTACGCTGGCGTCAGCCTATTTCGCCTATGAGAAGACCTGGAATCAGAACTTCATCAAAGCGGTTGCAGAATTGGACCGCGAGGAAGCCCAGCAGATTGCCGCCAGTCAAGCCCGTGCAGAAGCCGACGCAAAGCAGGCCGAGCGCGAAGCTGAAATCGCAGCACGCATCGCGGCCAATGGCGGGCAATCCGCAACGGCTCCCGTTCTCAGTCTTTTTTCGACCGGAAACCCTCTCCAGGCCCTGACCCCGGGCACAGCGCCAGCTACCCAGCAGACCAACGCCCCTCTCCCTGCCCCCACCGCAACTGCGGACGAGGCCAGGCAAACGGTACCGGCAGTTGCCACAACCGGCGTCCCTGTGCCGGCACCAAATCCGGTGGTCCAGTCACAGCTCAACGCCGGACAATCCCCGCAACCCGGTCGGTCGGACAAACCATTCTGGAAAATATGGAGCAGCAATTGAGTGACGGCAGTGAGAGTGCGCTTGACCTTCGTGGCCTGAAGTGCCCGCTGCCTGTGCTCAAGACCCGCAAGCACATGCGTGATCTGGCCATCGGTGCCCGCATCCGCATCGAGACCACCGATCCGCTGGCAGTCATCGATGTGCCGCACTTCTGCCGTGAGGACGGGCATCAATTGCTCGACAGCGCTGCCATCGAGGGTGGCCATGTCTTCGTCATTGAAAAAGGCCTGCCGGCTTCCGCTTGACCGGCTCTAACGCCGGGCCGGCATCCCCGGAATAGCCAGTGGATTGGCCGTCAGTGCGTCACGGTCGGGACGGCCGATGCCCGGTTCGCCGGCAAAAGTTGAAAACAGTTCCGCGACAAAACCTTCCGGCATGTCGCGCGTGATCACCACCAGTCTGGTTTCTTCCCTTGCCCCTTCCGGCCAGGCCCTCAGCCGCACCGGTTCGGACATCAGTGACTGGACAGCATGCAGCACCAGCGGCCGTGAAGGCTCATCAGCAAGCTTGACGATGCCTTTCATCCGCAAAAGCTTCGGCCCGTGCGCCGAGCGCATCAGATCGAGAAACATCGCAAGCGCCTCGGGCGAAATCGCTCTATCGAATACCAGTGAATCAGCCCGGATATGCTGGTCATGCCGGTTCACATCATGCGCGTGAGCATGTCCGTGGTGATGATGTTCCTCATGGCCGTGAGCATGCTCTTGCTGTTCTGAGCTCAGCCACCGCGCCACATCAAGACTGCGCGCGACCGGGTCATAGGCGCCGGTATCAAACAGGCCTTGTGCACTCAAATCCGGATCATCGGAGTTGACCACCCGCGCCAGCGGATTGAGAGCTTCAAGCTTCGAGCGCAGCGCCGTGCAATCACCAGCCAGTGCGGTCTTCGACAGCACCAGCGTATCGGCCACCGCCACCTGCCTGCGCGCTTCGTCGTGGTTTTCCAGCGTGACGGTGCCATTGACGGCATCAACCACGGTTACCAGGCCCTCGAGCCTGTAGGACTGGCCCAATGCGGGATGGCCGATCACCGATTGCATCACCGGCACCGGGTCAGCCAGTCCGGTGGTTTCGATCACCACACGCGAGAATGGCCGTATCCGTCCGGTCTGCATCCGGTCCATGAGATCGGCCAGCGTATCAACCAGCTCGCCACGAACCGTACAGCACAGGCAGCCGTCCGACAGCTCAATGACACCATCGCTTGAGCTCTCGACCAGCAGATGATCGATCCCGACATCGCCGAATTCATTGATGATCAGCGCCGCATCGCTGAGCCACGGATCACCAATCAACCGGTTGAGCAGCGTTGTCTTGCCAGCTCCCAGAAAGCCGGTAAGGATCGAGACGGGAACACCGCTCGGGGCGATCCAGGCGCGCGCTGGTTGGGTTTCCACAGTCATTCTTTGAGGCTTTCTCGGGATCAGATTTCTGGCCGCGGAACCGGAATCGGCACACCGGGGCGAAGCGGAAACATCTCGGCTGCGTTGGCCGGCGCTGTGAATGCCGATGCGGCAAAAGGCTCGACTTGCCCGGACAGTGTTCCGCCCGGCCGCGGCACGGGAACAGGGATCCGCGACAGGGCAATTTCCATACTCGCACCCGGCATCCCGTACGGTGCCTGAACCAGACGCGGTTCGCGCGTCATCGGCACCAGATACGGTGAGTTGAGAACCATTTTGCCTTCGACATCGCGGCCCTCATAACGCTCGGAGCGCGCCTTCGCCGTGCAGATTTCGCCGGAGATATCGGCCACCTGATCACGGCCCTCGCCGTAAGGCGCAAGTGTCTGCAGGCTGGCGCCGCCCCAGGCCGTGGTGGTCAGAGCCTTGTGCAGAAGCCGCGCCGATTCCTCCGCGCGTTCTTCCTGCGACGGCGCCCCGAACACGACGCTGACCACGGTCTTGCCGTTGCGCGTTGCCGAAGAAACCTGATTGAAACCCGACGCACAGATAAACCCGGTTTTCATGCCGTCCGCGCCGGGAAAGCGTCCGACCAGCAGATTGTAATTGGTGTAGCTCTTCTTGCCGGTGGTAAATCCCTCATAAGCGAAGTAATGCGCAAATTCGGGAAACTCGCGCCTGAGCGCCACCGCCAGCAATGCCATGTCGCGGGCAGTGGTGTACTGCCCGTCCCCGGGCAAGCCGTTGGGATTGACGAACCGCGAGGAGCTCATGCCCAGCTGCCGCGCGGCAGAATTCATTTCGGCGACAAAAGCTTCCTCTGTCCCTGCCACGGCTTCGCCGATGGCAACAGCCACATCATTGGCGGATTTGACCATCAGATATTTCAACGCCGAATCGAGCGGAAACCGTTCTCCGGGCTTGAAATACATCTTGCTCGCCGGTTCCTTGGCGGCATGAACCGACATCGTCACCGGCGTTTCCATCGTCAGCTGGCCTGATTTGACCGCCTTGAAAACGACGTAGATGGTCATGAGCTTGGTCAGCGAAGCCGGATACCAGCGCTGAAACGCCTGCCCGTGCTCCACAACGCGGCCTGAGCCGACGTCGACAGCAATCATCGGTTTGGCGTCTGCGCCTGTCGAGGACACTGCCGCAAACACCGTCATCGCCAATGCAGCGGCCATGCGACGCGATTGTAACATTAAGCTCATTCCGGGCTTCCGATTATCCAGTGTTTCAAACAGCGTCCCGATGCGATTTGGACCGACGAGACTATGTTCGCGGTCGCTAATGCGCCGCTTTTCACTCGTCATGGCCCCTTACTTAGCCTATATGGCAGTCAGATGGCAAAAGGCGACTCCAAGTTTTATCCGATTGCCGGACATCACAATCACAAAGCCACCGAGGTATAAAATGCAGCTTGTCGATGAAGTTGTCTCCACAAAAGACGAAGTCGCGGAATGGCGCCGCACACTTCACGCCGACCCGGAATTGCTCTTTGACGTACACAACACGGCAGCCTTCGTTGCCGACAAGCTCAAATCCTTCGGCTGTGACGAAGTCGTCACCGGCATCGGACGCACCGGCGTTGTCGGCATCATCCACGGCCGCCCAGGCGGCAACGGCCCCGCCATCGGCCTGCGCGCCGATATGGACGCGCTGCCGATCAACGAGATCACCGGCGCTCCCTGGGCATCGCGCACGCCGGGCAAGATGCATGCCTGCGGTCATGACGGCCATACCGCCATGCTGCTGGGCGCGGCGCGTCATCTTGCCGCCACCCGCAATTTCACCGGCTCCGTTGCCGTGATCTTCCAGCCTGCGGAAGAAGGCGGCGGCGGCGGCCGCGAAATGGTCAATGACGGCATGATGGATCGCTTTGGCATCACCAAGGTTTTCGGCATGCACAATCTGCCCGGCCTGCCTGTTGGCGAGTTCGCCATCTGCAAAGGCCCGATCATGGCCGCGACCGACATATTCGATCTCACCATCAAGGGCCGGGGCGGTCACGCCGCCATGCCGCATCAGACAATCGACCCGATTGTCGCTGCCTCAGCCATCGTCACATCTTTGCAGTCCATCGCCTCGCGCAATGCCAATCCGCTGGAATCGCTGGTGGTCTCGGTGACCAAGTTCATCGCCGGATCGGCCTACAACATCATCCCGGAAACCGTCGAAATGGCCGGCACCGTCCGCACCCTGTCGCCTGAAATGCGCGACATGGCTGAAACCCGGATCAGCGAGATCGTCCACAACGTCGCAGCGGCCCACGGCGCCGAAGCCACGTTCAACTATATCCGCAACTATCCGGTGACCTTCAACCATTCCGACGAGACCGATTTCGCCGCCGACATCGCCGAAAGCGTCGCCGGATCCGGCAAGGTCGAACGCAAGCAGCCGCCGACCATGGGTGGCGAGGACTTCTCCTTCATGCTTGAAGCCCGTCCCGGCGCCTTCATTTTCATGGGCAATGGCGATACCGCAAGCCTGCATCACCCGGCCTATGACTTCAACGACGACGCCATTCCGGTCGGCGTGTCCTATTGGGTCAAGCTGGCCGAGAAGGCGCTCGCCGCCTGATTGACGGCCCAACGCCGGAACATCAAAACCGGGCGGTTCTTCGTATTGAAGAACCGCCCGGTTTTCTGTATGCACTTTCTCGCGTGGTCCCGTAGCTCAGGGGATAGAGCACAGGATTCCTAATCCTGGGGTCGAAGGTTCGAATCCTTCCGGGATCACCACCCTCCCAAAGATGTTTTCACTCAGGCCGCATCTGGCATCTCACGCCGGCACAGCATCCCCGCGCCGTGCGCGCGACTTGAGCAGGATCAGCATCATGATGCCGATGTTGAGGAAGTTCCAGGCGATGCCGTTGAGAAAAGCCGCCCGGTAGGATCCGGTAAGGTCATAGATCCATCCCGACATCCAGCCGCCCAAAGCCATGCCCAGGATGGTCGCCATGATGACAAAGCCCACCCGTGCGCCGGCTTCCCTGGCCGGAAGATACTCGCGCACCACCAGCGCATAGCTCGGAACAATGCCGCCCTGCGACAGCCCGAAGATCAGACTGACGACATAAAGCGGCACCAGCGCGTCAAACGGCAGATACAAAAACAGGGCGATGCATTGCAGCGTCGAGCCGATGAGAAGCGTGATCACCCCGCCCAGCCGGTCGGCGACCAGCCCCGAGATCAGCCGCGACACCACCCCGCCCATCAGCATCAGCGACAGCATCTCGGCGCCGACTGTGGGCCCGTAGCCGAGGTCGGCGCAGTAGGAGACGATGTGGACCTGCGGCATCGACATCGCCACACAGCAACCGATACCGGCCAGGCCCAGCATCCATTGCAGCGCCGTTGGCGAAAACCTGACCGAGCGCGCATTGTTGAGCGACATCCGGTTGGCATGCGCTGTCGCCTCCTCCGGAACCCGTGTCCTGAGCAGCAGCGACAGCGGGATCATCAGCACCACCGGCACCACCGCCAGCACCATATAGGCGGTGCGCCAGCCATGTTCGCTCAGCACGCCGCTCAACAAAAGCGGCCAGATCGCGCCCGACAGATAGTTGCCGCTTGCGGCAATCGCCACAGCAATGCCGCGGCGCCGGTAAAACCAGTGCGAGATGTCGGCAATCAGCGGGCCGAACCCGACCGCGGTGCCGAAGCCGATGACAAACTGCATCACCGACAGCGAAACAATCGATCCGCTGACGGCGGCCAGCCCGAAACCTGCTGCCATGGTCAGCGCCGATCCGATCAGGGCGCTGGTGACACCGAAGCGGTCGACGGCGCGCCCGATCACCAGATTGCCCAGCGCAAAACCGATCATGGTCAGAGTGTAGGGCAGTGATGCATCGGCGCGGGCAACTCCAAATTCCGCCTGCACCGCCGGCATGATGACAATGATCGACCACATGCCGACATTGCCGAGCACGGCAATGGCCAGGGTTATGCCAAGCCGCGTCCAGGAATAGCGGCTATCAAGGGTTGCAGACTCACTCATGCCGGGCACGTTATTGAGGAGAATGGAGATTGTATAGCCTAATGCGCTACGGGACCGTGAGACAGGCTTTACGGCCACAACATGATTGGAATTTGCCACGTCGCTCCGGCATCTGTACTGCTTCCAGCAGGATGGAATGTGGAAGAGGACACCGGACATGAAGACTTCGATTGCATTGCTCGGCACCGGGCTGATGGGCCTGCCCATGGCGCGGCGGCTGCTTGGCGCAGGCCATCAGCTGACGGTCTGGAACCGCGACCAGTCGAAAGCCGCACCGCTCGGCAGCGAAGGCGCGCGTCTGGCTGAAAGCGCCGCGGAAGCCGTGAAAGACGCAACCCACATCATCACCATGCTGACCGATGGCGGTGTTGTGGAAAATGTGCTGTTTCAATCCGGTTTGGCCGAAGCGCTCAGCCGCGGTTCGACTGTCATCGACATGAGCTCGATCCAGCCAAGCCAGGCCCGCGCCCATGCCGAGCGTTTATCGGCACTTGGCGTCTTTCATCTCGATGCGCCGGTCAGCGGCGGCACCGGCGGCGCGGAAGCCGGCACGCTGGCCATCATGGCCGGCGGCGACGAGCAGGTGTTCGACGGTTCCAAGGCGGTGCTGGAGCCTATGGGCCGCGCCATCCGCGTCGGGCCCAGCGGAGCGGGTCAGCTCGCCAAACTCGCCAACCAGGCCATCGTCGCCATCGCCATCGGCGCCGTCTCCGAAGCCACCCTCCTTGTCTCCGACGGTGGCGGCGACCTGACCGCGTTTCGCGCAGCCCTTGCCGGCGGCTTCGCCGATTCGACGATCCTGCAGGTGCATGGACAGCGGATGCAGGAAGACGACTTCGTCGCCCGCGGCCGGGTTGCCGTGCAGATAAAGGATCTCGACAACGTGCTTATCGAAGCACGCGACCTCGGCATCAAACTGCCGATGGTCGAGGCCGTTCGCGATCGCTTCGTGCGGCTGGCCGACGAACTCGACGGAGGCGGTCTTGACCACTCTGCCCTGTTTGTCGAATTGCTTGATCTCAACGGGCGGTCTAGAAGACCTCTGGTTTGAACAGCCTCTTGCCAGCGGCAGCCACAGTGAAATGAGATCGAGAGAATGGCTGCGGCAAAGCTTCACCTTGATCTGGCCAATCCTCAAGTCATCCAGGCGGTTTGACCGCAAAACCCGAGCCCATGATTGTAAAGCATGAACAGCAGTCCAGTGACACGCAAACGCCGCATATCCATTCTTGGTGCCACCGGCTCCATTGGCCGCAACACACTGGATGTCATGACCCATCTCGGCGGCCGGGACGTGTTCGAAGTTCCCGCCATTACCGGCATGGGAAATATCGGGCTGTTGGCCGCCCAGGCCCGGCAGACCAGCGCGCAATTTGCCGTCACGGCTGATCCCGGCCGTTATGACGATCTCAAATCAGCACTGGCCGGATCCGGCATCGAGGCCGGCGCAGGCCCCTCGGCGCTGATCGAGGCCGGTGCGCGCGAGACCGATCTTCTGATGGCGGGCATAGTCGGGATCGCGGGCCTGGCCCCGACACTGGCAGCCGTCGCGAACGGGGCAGACATCGCGCTGGCCAACAAGGAGTGCCTGGTCTCGGCCGGCGATCTGTTTCACCAGGCCATCACCAAAGGCGGCGGCAAGCTTCTGCCGGTCGACAGCGAGCACAACGCCATCTTCCAGGTGCTGGAGCAGGACCAACGCCACGCGGTCGACCGGATTATCCTGACCGCATCCGGCGGCCCTTTCCGCAACTTTAGCCGCGAACAGATGGCCGCTGTCACACCCGAAACGGCGGCCGCGCACCCAAACTGGTCGATGGGCCTCAAGATCTCGATCGACAGCGCCTCGATGTTCAACAAGGCGCTCGAAATGATCGAGGCACGGCATCTGTTCGGCATGCGCCCGGATCAGATCGAAGTGATCGTCCATCCCCAATCGATCATCCATTCGATGGTCGGCTACACCGATGGTTCGGTACTCGCCCAGCTTGGCGCACCGGATATGCGTCACGCCATCGGATACGCCATCGCTCATCCAAGGCGCGCCAGCCTGCCGGTCGAACGGCTTGATTTTGCCAGGCTGGCGCAACTCGAGTTCTACGCCCCCGACGAGACCCGCTTCCCGGCCCTCGGTCTCGCCCGCACCGCCATGCAGCGCGGCGGTCTTCAGGGCGCGGTTCTCAACGGCGCCAAGGAGATCGCGCTGGAAGCCTTCATCGCCGGTCAGATCGGCTTTCTCGACATGGCCGACATCGTCGCCGAGGCGATGGACCGGCTGGATGACGGCCGGACGGCTCACACCATCGAAGACGTCTATGCCGCGGATCGCGATGCGCGCGATGTGGCTTCTTCACTGCTGCGCAAATCCGCCTGACTTTTACCGTCCCGCCAAAGCAACAAGGGCGGATCCGAAGACCCGCCCTTGTGTGCAGTTGTAAGGGCCACGCCTTATCCAGCTGCTGTGACAGCCCGTTTTGCCATGACCTTGACCAGATTGGCCCGATAAGCTGACGAAGCATGAATGTCCGCCATCAGATCGGAATCATCGATGGTGACGCCATCAAGCGCCCCGGCGGAAAAATCCGAAGCCAGCGCCTGTTCCATGCCTGCATGCCGGAAGACGCCGTCCGAACCTGCACCGGTGACCGCCACCCGCACCGAACCGTCACCATGCTTGGCAACGAACACGCCGGTCATCGCATAGCGCGAGGCCGGGTTGGGGAACTTGGCGTATCCACACTTCGATGGCGCTGTGATTTCCACCGCCACCACCAGTTCGCCGTCATCGAGTGCCGTGTCGAACATGCCGGTGAAGAAATCATCGGCAGAGACCGAACGCTTGTTGGTGACGATTGTCGCACCCAGCGCCACGAGCCCGGCGGGATAGTCCGCCGCCGGGTCATTGTTGGCGATCGAGCCGCCAATCGTGCCCATATTCCGCACATGCGGATCGCCGATATGGGCGGCCAGATGGGCGAGCCCCGGGCACACGGCCGCGATCTCTGACGAGCTCGCAACGCCTGCATGCGGTGTCGCCGCTCCGATACGGATAGAGCCGCCGCTGACCGAAATCCCCTTCATCGACGCGATATGGCGAAGATCAACAAGATCCGAAGGAGCGGCGAGCCGCTGCTTCATGGTTGGCAGCAGCGTCTGCCCGCCCGAGAGATATTTGGCTTCGTCATTTGCCGAAGCCAGCTTGACTGCGTCCTCGACCGAGGAGGCGCGGTGATAATTGGTTGCATACATGATGTCTGCCTCCCTTTCCTACTGTGCCGACCCGAGCGCTGCCCAGACCCGTTGCGGGGTCGCAGGCATCGTCAGGTCATTGTTGCCGATTGCGTCGGTGATGGCGTTGATCAGTGCCGGCGGAGACCCGATTGCGCCGGCCTCGCCGCAGCCCTTGATGCCGAGCGGGTTGGACGGGCATGCAGTCTCCGTGGTGGACACCTGGAACGACGGCAGATCGTCGGCCCGCGGCATGGTGTAATCCATGTAGCTCGCCGTCAGCAGCTGACCGGTTTCAGCATCGTAATGGGTGCCTTCCAAAAGCGCCTGGCCGATGCCCTGCGCCACTCCTCCATGAACCTGGCCTTCAACGATCATCGGATTGATGATCTTGCCGAAGTCATCGGCGGCCACGAACTGAATGATTTCAGTCTTGCCCGTTTCGGGATCAACCTCCACTTCGCAGATGTAGCAACCTGCCGGGAAGGTGAAATTGGACGGATCGTAGAACGCGCCCTCTTTCAGTCCCGGCTCCATGCCTTCGGGCATGCTGTGCGCGGTGTAGGCGGCCAATGCCATCTGGAACCACGGCACGCTCTTGTCGGTGCCTGCGACCTTGAGTTCGCCATTCTCGATGACGATGTCGCTTTCGTCGGCTTCCATCAAATGCGCGGCAAGTTTCTTGGCCTTGAGTTCCACCTTGTCGAGCGCCTTGACCACCGCCGACATGCCGACAGCACCGGAGCGCGAACCATAGGTGCCCATCCCCATCTGCACCTTGTCGGTGTCGCCATGAACGATGGAGACCGTGTCGATGCCAACCCCGAAACGCTCGGCGACGAGCTGAGAGAAGGTGGTTTCATGGCCCTGGCCATGGCTGTGCGAGCCGGTCAGCACTTCGATCGTGCCCACCGCATTGACCCGCACCTCCGCCGATTCCCAGAGCCCGACGCCGGCACCGAGTGAGCCCACAGCTGCCGACGGCGCGATGCCGCAGGCCTCGATATAGCAGCTCATGCCGATGCCGCGCAGCTTGCCACGGCTTTTGGCTTCCGCCTTGCGCGCCGGGAACCCGTCATAGTCGGAGGCTGCCATCGCCGCATTGAGAGACGCTTCGAAATCACCGGCGTCATAGCACATGATCACCGGTGTCTGATGCGGGAATTCGCGGACGAAATTGGTCTTGCGCAACTCCGCCGGCGAGACCCCGAGCTCCCGTGCCGCCGTTTCCATGGTCCGTTCCATGAGATAGGTCGCCTCCGGCCGTCCGGCGCCACGATAGGCATCCACCGGGACAGTGTTGGTGTAGACCGTGCGCACATTGGCGTGGATGTTGGGAATATTGTACTGGCCCGACAGCAGGGTTGCGTAGAGATAGGTCGGAACCGAGCTCGAGAACAGCGACATATAGGCGCCGAGATTGGCGATCGTGTCGACCTTGAGCCCGGTGATCCTGTTGTCGGCGTCAAACGCCATCTTGACCGACGTGACATGGTCGCGGCCATGCGCGTCGGTCAAAAACGCCTCGGTCCGGTCGCAGGTCCACTTGACCGGAACACCGGTGCGCTTGGACGCCCAGAGGCAGACGATCTCTTCGGGGTAGATGTAGATTTTCGAGCCGAAGCCACCGCCAACGTCGGGTGCGATGACCCGCAGCTTGTTTTCGGGCGCCACATTGTAGAACGCGCTCAGCACCAGGCGTGCCACATGCGGGTTCTGAGAAGTGGTCCAGAGCGTGAAATGATCTTCGCCCTCGTCATAGACACCCAGCGCCGCACGCGGTTCCATCGGATTGGGAACCAGCCGGTTGTTGATGATCTGCATCTCGGTGACATGCGCCGCCGATGCGATCGCCGCATCGGTTGCAGCACTGTCGCCGATCTCCCAGTCGAAGATCTGGTTGTTCTTTGCTTCCGGGTGAAGCTGCGGTGCGCCGTCCTTGAGCGCTTCCACGGCAGATGTCACCACCGGCAGCATTTCATAGTCGATTACGACAGCTTCGGCCGCATCCCGCGCCTGCGCCTTGGTATCGGCCACCACGATGGCAATCGCGTCACCAACATAGCGCACCGTATCCTGCGCCAGCGGGCGCCAGGCGCCCATGTTCATCGGAGAGCCATCCTTGGAATGGATCATCCAGCCGCAAATGATATTGCCAATTGCATCTTCGGCCAGCTGATTGCCATTGAGAATGCCGATGACGCCCGGCATTTTTTCCGCTGCCGAGATATCAATGCTTTTGATTTTTGCATGCGCGTGCGGCGAGCGCACGAAATGGGCCTGTTTCATGCCCGGCACGACCATGTCGTCGGTGTACCGGCCCTTGCCGGTGATGAACCGCTTGTCTTCCTTACGCGCCACGCGGGCGCCGATGCCTTCCATTCCCATGTCTCAAACTCCTCCGGTTGGGTGATGGAGAAAAGCTGCTGCGGAATTTGCGGCTGCGCTGCCTGGACGCTACCCGAAGCTGACACACAAGCCGGAAGTTTTCTCCGGCCCAAGCGCTTCAGTATCCCGGTCCTCTTATCGCCTCTCGGTCATCCGCATAGTCCTTAGCCTTTCGCCACTGCCTGTTCAGGCATGCCTATTCAGCTGCGACCTTCGCTCCGTCGCCCATCTTTGACGCGGCATCGAGCACTGCCTTGACGATATTGTGGTAGCCCGTGCAGCGGCAGATATTGCCTTCGAGTTCCGCGCGAACGGTTTTCTCGTCAAGCTGACCACCATGACGTGCAATCATGTCGACAGCCGACATGATCATGCCGGGAGTGCAAAATCCGCACTGCAAACCATGATGCTCGCGAAACGCCGCCTGGACCGGATGCAATTCACCACCCGATGACAGGCCTTCAATCGTCAGAACCTCCGATCCGTCCGCCTGCGCAGCCAGCATGGTGCAGGATTTGACTGCCTTGCCATCCACATGAACCACGCAAGCGCCGCACTGGGATGTGTCGCACCCGACATGGGTTCCTGTCAGCCCGAGATTCTCACGGATGAACTGGACAAGAAGAGTCCGATCCTCACATTGGCCGGTAACGGAGCGTCCGTTCACCGTCATTGATACATTCGCCATAAATTCCTCCCTGGGTGTTACAGACCTCACTCACCCTGAAGGCATCATTTTCTTTTTTTGGAAAAGGATCAACAGGTAAACTTGGAATTATCGTCACCTGCCCCGACGGCACACCGGGGTCCATGGCAAATGCCTGCTGGAGAAAGACAGGGGACGGCTCCGCCGGCAAGTGATCACATCAAACCAAAGCCTGTTTGTTGGCATTGGCCTTCAGACCAACCAGAATCCTGCTGCACGAAGCGATCCACTTCAAAAACATGTTGTCGGAAGCTCCATTTCCACCTATAGACTGACCGATCGGTCGGTTAATTTGAAAGGCTAATGGCACCATTCCAGCAGCAGCTTTCCGAAGCCAGTCTGACAATGACATAGACTCGGAGGGCACCGGCCACGCAATGATGTGTGTCGAACCCTATGCAGTTGCAAAAAATACCCTTAGTTTCTGCGGTGACCGAGGCTTTGACCGGTAAGATCAATCTGGGAGGATACAATGAAAAAACGCAATTTCCTGAAATCCGCTGCTGTTGCAGCGCTCGCCCTTTCCGCAATGGGGGCGTCGTCGATCAGCGCTGCAGCGCAGGAAGTCACCCTGCGCATGCACCAGTTCCTGCCTGCGCAGGCGAATGTGCCTGCCGGCATTCTCATCCCCTGGGCCGAAAAGATCGGCACGGAATCGGGCGGCCGCATCAAGGTCGAAGTATTTTCCGCAATGTCGCTTGGCGGCACACCTCCGCAGCTGATGGACCAGGCCCGCGACGGCGTGGTCGACATCGTCTGGACCCTGCCCGGCTACACGCCCGGCCGCTTCCCGAGCGTTGAAGTGTTCGAGCTTCCCTTCATGATGACCAACGCGGAAGCGACGTCGCGCGCCTATTGGGACCTGTTCAAGTCCGACATGGAAGCCACCGAATTTAAGGGCGTCAAGATTCTCGCCGCCTGGGTCCATGGCCCCGGCGTCATTCATGCCAAGGGTGAAGGCATCCGCAAGCTTGAGGACATGCAGGGCAAGAAGCTGCGCGGCCCGACCCGCGTCATCAACGGCATGCTTGCCGAACTCGGCGCCGAGCCGGTCGGCATGCCGGTGCCGGCAATCCCGGAAGCGCTCTCCAAGGGCGTCATCGACGGAACCGTGATACCCTGGGAAGTCACGCCGGCTCTCAAGGTTGCCGAACTGGTGGACACCCACACCGAGTTCTCGGGCGACAAGGCCCTCTACACCGCCGCTTTTGTGCTGGCGATGAACCAGGCCAAATATGACAGCATGCCTGACGATCTCAGGAAGATCCTCGACGACAATACCGGCGCGGAGTTTTCTGCCTTCGCCGGTCTGACCCAGGCCTCCTACGATGCGCCCGGCCGCGCCATCGCTGAAGCCACCGACAACGAGATCATTGTTCTGGATGATGCTGAAGTGGCTCGTTGGAAGGCAGCATCCGAAACCGTTCTCGACAACTGGTTCGAGGAAATGAACGCCAAGGGCATCGACGGCGAAGCCCTTTACGAAAAAGCCCAGTCCTTGATCGCGGAATACACCAAGTAACACGATCAACCTTGAAATGCCGGCGGGGTTGCCAGACAAGGCAAATCCCGCCGGTGACTATCTGGTTCCGGTGACGGTGGGTCGGAACTCTGAAAGGGCTCCAGGAACTTCAGCAGCTCTTTTCCACTTGCCACTGACATCTGCAGCAGACCGCATTCGCGGCGATACCGGGAGATTTCAAATGTTAGACCGGATTGACCGTCTGATGCGATCCCTTGCAACGCTCCTCGCCATACTGGGCGGGCTGGCGCTGATCGCCGTGATCCTGTCCACCGTTGCCTCGGTCTCCGGGCGAGCTATGCTCTGGGCAGGGCTTGGACCGATTCGCGGAGACTTCGAGCTTGTCGAACTCGGTACCGGGTTCGCAGTCTTTGCATTCCTGCCTTGGGTTCAGATCAATCGCCAGCATGCGTCGGTGGAAATACTGACCATGCACATGGGCGACACAGCCAACAAGCTGATTGACATGGTGTCCGATCTTCTGATGTTCGCCATTGCGGTGCTTCTGACCTGGAAGCACTGGGCTGGAACACTCGACAAATTTGCCTACGGCGAAACCACTTTCATTATCCAGTATCCGATCTGGTGGGCCTACGCTTCGGGCCTCGTCGGTGCGGTTGGCTTTGTGCTGGTCAGTTTCTGGTGCCTGTTCCTGAGTATCAGGACGCTGATCACCGGCAAGGACCAGCTCGGCGGCCAGAACCAGTCCCATGGAGAGACGGCACATTGACCAATATCGACATCGCCCTGCTCTCCTTTCCGGTTCTTCTGGCGTTGATCTTTCTGCGGGTGCCGATCGGCCTTGCCATGCTGATCACCGGCATTGGCGGAAGCTATTTCATCAATGGCTCGTTCCTGATGATTTTCGCCCAGCTCAAGAACCTGACCTGGGGCACGTTCTCCAGCTATTCGCTCTCGATCATTCCCCTGTTTCTGCTGATGGGTCAGTTCGCCACCCTGGGCGGCATGTCCCAGGCGCTGTTCAAGGCAGCTGAAACCTGGATGGGGCACAGGAAAGGCGGCGTCGCCATGGCAGCTGTTGGCGCCTGTGCGGGTTTTGGCGCGATCTGCGGCTCTTCCCTGGCCACCGCGGCGACCATGGGTCAAGTCGCCCTGCCGGAACTCAAGCGTTACGGCTATTCGGGGGAACTGGCCACCGGTGCGCTGGCTGCAGGCGGCACTCTTGGTATCCTCATTCCGCCCTCGGTCATCCTGGTCATCTACGCCATTCTGACCGAACAGAATATCGCCAAGCTCTTTGTCGCCGCTTTCATTCCGGGCATTCTGGCGGCCATCGGTTACATGATCGCCATTGCCATTTATGTTCGCCTCAAACCCGGCTCTGCCGGGCAGCGGGAACGCGCGCCCTACGCCGAACGTTTCCGCAGTCTCGTCGATGTCTGGCCTGTGCTGGTGGTGTTCATCGCCGTTGTCGGCGGCATTTATGGTGGCATTTTCACCCCGACCGAGGCCGCAGCCATCGGTGCATTTGGCACCGGTTTGATCGCACTCGTCAATGGCGGGCTCAGCCGCTCGACCCTGAAGACGTCAATTCTGGCCACAGCCAGCGCCACCGGCATGATCTTTCTCATCGTCTTTGGCGCAGGCGTCTACAATGCCTTTCTGGCGCTCAGCCAGTTGCCGCAAACCGCTGCCGCCTTCGTCGGGAGCCAGGGTTTCAATCCATGGATTGTAATGGTCGCTGTGCTGCTGCTTTATCTGATCTTCGGCTGCATCATGGATTCATTGTCGATGATCCTGCTCACCGTGCCGATTTTCTTCCCGATCATGTCGGCATTGGATTTCGGCCTGACGCCGGAGGAATTCGCCCTCTGGTTCGGCATCATCGTGCTGATCGTCGTCGAGGTTGGATTGATAACACCGCCGGTTGGGATGAATCTGTTCGTCATCAACTCGATGGCAAAGGACACGCCGCTGTCGGCAACCTACCGCGGCGTGTTCCCCTTCGTCATGACCGATATCATCCGGGTCGCCATCCTGACCATGTTCCCGGCCATTACGCTCGTCGCCGTCAGATTGCTTTACTGACGCCGGCGAGAATGCCCGTGGCTCAAGCGCCGATAGCGCGAATGGATGCTGCCAGATCGGCATCCACCGGAATTCCGTTTGCAAGGTAATCGGCACGGATCTGCTGCCGCCGACGGCCGGGCACGCGGGCGCCCTCCGTGCCGGCAACCATATCGGCCATCAGCGCCATGCGCTCTTCGCCACCCGGGCCGAATGCATCCGGATCAATTGCGATAATCGCCTGACCGGTTCCGGGTGGATCACCCTTATCATCGAAAAACGATGTGGCCTGCCAGGCGTAGTTTGCCCCGGTCAGCCCTGCGCAGAGCAGCTCCACCATGAGTGCCAGTGCCGTACCCTTGGCGTCGCCGAGCGGGATCATCGTACCCGCCATCGCGGCCTTGGCATCCGTCGTTGGATTGCCGTCGGGATCAAGCGCCCAGCCTTCCGGAATGGGCTCGTCCTTCTGGGACGCCGCCATGATTTTCCCGCGTGCCACTTTCGACAGCGAAATATCAACCACCACAGGTGCGCCGTTGGAAAGCGGCGCGGCAAATGCAATCGGATCGGTGCCAAACAGAGGCCGCCGGCCGCCCCAGGGCGCCATCGCCGCCGGTGCATTGGCCACCATCAGCGCGGCAACGCCACGCTCCGCCAGCGCCTCGACAATCACCCCGGCCACACCGCAATGATGCGAGCGGCGAATGCCCGCAATGGCAATGCCCTGCGCCTTTGCTGCCGACGGCAGCCAGTCTAGAGCCAGGTCCATCGCCGGGTAGGCAAAGCCGTTGCCGGCATCGATCGCCAGCGCGCCCGGCCTTGTCTGTTCGGATGCCGGCACCGCAAAGCCATCGACCTTCCCGGCCAGCGCCTGAGCCGAATAGGCCGCCACCCGCCGCAGACCGTGACCGTTCTGTCCGGCCAGTTCCGCCGCCAGCAAGGCGCGGGCCACCGAGACCGCATTGTCTTCAGAAGTCCGGCTGCGCATCAGGGCTGCGCTGATCAACTCGATGACGGCCTCTGGCGTCATTGTCAGCCTGTCGCTCACGCTTTGCTCCCCAGCACTTCAAGCACCTTGTCAGCGATCAGATGGCTGACCCGCTCGTTGGATTCAACCGTAACCCCGGCTATATGCGGCGTCAGCACAAGATTGGCCAAACCCTTGAATTTCGCGCCCGCCTCGGCGGTCAGGGGTTCCGTTTCAAACACATCAAGCGCCGCGCCGCCAAGCTTACCTGCCCTCAGAGCCTCGGCAAGCGCTGCCTCCTCGACGACACCGCCGCGCGCCGCATTGATCAGGATCGCATCCGGTTTCATGCTGGAAAGTGCCTTTGCGTCGATCATGTTGCGCGTCGCATCGGTCAGCGGCGTGTGCAGGGACACCACATCGCTGAGTTCCAGCACCGCATCCAGCGATACGTTTCGCGCAATCTGCCAGCCCGGATGATCCGCCATCAGATAGGGATCATAGGCCACGATCTGCATACCCATCATGTGCGCACGCCAGGCCACTTCCCGGGCAATCGAGCCGTAGCCGACAAGGCCGATGGTCTTGCCGGCAAGTTCGCGGCCCATCATCGACTGGCGCGGCCAGTCGCCCGCCGCCACCTCAGCCGAGCGCATATACGCACCACGTAACAGCATCATCGCCGTCGTGATCACATACTCCGCCACGGACAAGTCATTCGCCCCGGTCGCTGGAATCACCTTGACCGAGCGCGCCTTGCAGGCCGCAACATCGATATTGTCGAGCCCGACGCCCAGCCTCCCAACCACCCGCAGCTTCGGCCCCATACTCAAAAGCGTCTCGCGCACCTGGGTACGGTTGCGCACGATCAGGGCCCGCGCCGATGTCAGGTGGTCATGCAGAGCCGCCGGATCATCAACCAGCTTGGGATCGTAGATCGTGTCATAAGAGTCGACGAGGCGGCGAACCGCCGCCTCGTCCATGAATTCGGTAATGACGATATCTGCCATGAAGAACCTCTGTTGTTTCGCCGAGTTAAGCGGAACGATAAAGCTTTGTCATGGAGAATTCGCGATGACCCAGCGCTTCCGCAGCGGTGGCGCGCCCGTTCGAGGTGCGAACGATCATTTCGATCAGCGCATCGCCGGCCTCGTCGATGGTCATTTCGCGCGTCAGCACACCGGTCACGTCCACGTCGATATGTTCGCTCATTGTGCGCAGGGTGCGCGGATTGCCTGAGATCTTGATCACCGGCACAATCGGATTGCCAACCACGTTGCCCTGCCCGGTCGGGAAAGTGTGGATCACCGCGCCACCGGCAGCCATCAGGGTCACGCATTCAGCCGCAGCCGACGACGAATCCATGAAATAGAGCCCCTTGCCTGATTGTGGGGCTTCGGCAGGTTCCAGAATGTCGATGAACTGCGATGTGCGGCCGATCTTCTCAAGATTGCCCAGCGCCTTCTCCTCGATCGTCGTCAGGCCGCCTTCGATATTGCCCTTGGTGGGCTGGCTGTCAGAAAGGTCATCCGTCTGATGCGCGAAGATGACTTCGTTCTGATAGGCTTCCCACATCTTGTACCAGCGCTCGCCGACTTCCTCGTTGATCGCCCGCGTCTTGCAGATATGCTCTGCGCCGGTAATCTCCGAAGTTTCGCCGAAGAAGCCTGTGATCCCTTCGGGCAGCAACTTGTCATACATATTGCCGACCGTCGGGCAAGAACTCAGGCCCGTCGTGGTGTCGCTCTCGCCGCATTTGGTCGAAACCCACAACTCCGAGATCGAGCATTCTTCGCGCTGCAGTTCCGAAGCAAAGTGGACATATTCCTTGGCCAACCGGGAAGCATCCATGATGGTCTTGAGATCGCCATTCTGCTCGATCGAGAAACCGGTCACCGGCTTGCCGGTTGCAGCAATGCCGTCGACGATCTTCTTGGTCCAGCCCGGCTCGATGCCGATCACCACCACAGCCGCCACATTCGGATTGGCCCCAGTGCCGATCATGGTGCGGAAGTGGACATCAAGGTCTTCACCGAACTGAAGACGGCCATAGGCATGGGGGATTGCCAGTGTGCCCTTGATGTTGTTGGCAACAGCCTCGCAGGCCGCATTGGAGATATCGTCAACCGGCAGGATGACAACGTGATTGCGGACGCCGACCCGGCCATTTTCGCGCCGGTAGCCATGAAAAGTCATGTTGGAATATTTCGATGCCATGATGTGGAGCTCCTACCAGCGCTTGGTTTTGAGGTTCTGGGTGTGCACGTGGGCGCCTTTCTCCACATCGGCGACGAACTTGCCGATGTCCTCGCCGTATTTCATCGCGGTATCACCCGACTTGATATCCTTGAGCGCGATCTTGTGCCCGATCGGTACATCGGCCTTTGATTCAAGTTCGAAGCTTGAATTGTCATGCGTGACAACACAGAGCATCTTGGTCCCGGCCTTCAGGCCCTCGACAACAACGACGCCGACATTGTCCGCATGGTCATGAACTAGCAAATGGGGGGTGGTCACGTTTGTCCTCCAGTGTGGATAAAGTGTATTCTGATGGCGGTCGATCGACAAGTCTTATATAAGACATAAGACGTGACATGCATGCAAGTCAACCGGGGAAGAGCATGGAAGAGAAAAAACAGGCAGCGGACGCGGCAGACACAGACAACCGCGAGCCAATCGGATTCAAGCCACTCTATGCCCAGGTCCGGGACAGATTGATGCGGCGTCTGGTGGACGGGGATTGGTCGCCCGGCATGCTCTTGCCCAGCGAAATGGAGCTCGCACGTCAGCTCAATGTCAGTCAGGGCACGGTGCGCAAGGCACTCGATTCGATGACAGCGGACAATCTGCTGCTGCGCCGTCAGGGGCGCGGCACCTATGTTGCCGAGCCTGAGGAAAGCCGCATCATGTTCCAGTTTTTCCGGCTGGCACCGGACGAGGGGAGCGCCAGCTTTCCTGACTCCAAGGTCCTGAGCACAGGAACCGCCAACCCGACGAAGACGGAGAAAGAGGCGCTCGGCCTGAAAGACACCGATGAAGTTATCCGCATTGAGCGCATTCGCTCGCTGTCCGGCCAGCCGCTGCTGATCGAAACGATCACACTGCCGGCAAGCCGCTTTCCCGGTTTCGATGACCTGACCATCATCCCCAACAATGTCTACCGGCTCTATTCCGACCGCTGGGGCATCACCATCGGCAGCGCCGAAGAACGGCTCAAGGCCATCTCCGCCAGCGCACGTGACGCCAGCAAGCTGGGGTGCGACACGGGCGAACCGTTGCTGCTGATCAGCCGGCTGGCGCGCGATCTGGAAAACCGGCCGGTGGAATTGCGATGGTCGCGATGCATCACCCGTGACATCCACTATGCGGTCAATCTGCGATAGAATTCAGAGTTTGATCGCCATACCGGTTTTTGCGGACTGTTCCGCCGCAAGCCCGATCCGCACGGCCTTCAGCCCATCTTCGAGAGACACCTCGGGAACCCCGCCGCTGCGGATCATGTCGAGAAATTTCCGGTGCTGGAAAAAGGTCGATCCATGGTGATCCCCCACCGCCAGAATAGCGGCATCCACATCGATGATCTCGCGGTTCTCGCGCTTGCTGGTGCGGGGCGACAGCACAAATTCCGAATGCCGCTCCTTCCCATCAACGGAAAACCGCGACGGACCCGGCACGAAAGCTTCGGCCTTGGCAAGGTCGCCCGTCACCGCGATCGCCTCCTGCCAGCCGGAGCCTTCGGCAAACATGCACAAATCCAGCATGGCGCGCACGCCGTTGTCGAAATCGATCACCACGAAGGCATTGTCGAGAATATCGGGACGCTGTCCGTCATACTCTTCATCAAGGAAATTGACGTCCGCGCCGCCCGACGCATAGACGCGGACCGGCTCGGCCTGCGCGATCAACCGCATCAGATCGAAGAAATGGCAGCATTTCTCCACCAGCGTGCCGCCGGTCTTGGCCTCAAAACGGTTCCAGTCGCCGACCTTCTTGAGGAACGGAAACCGGTGCTCGCGGATCGAGATCATCCGCGGCGTCCCTGTCTCGCCCGCACGGACGGCCTGCAACAACCGTTCGACCGGCGGCATGTAGCGATACTCCATCGCTACCCAGACCTGCGATCTCCGTCCGGCGGCACGCGCCAGAATATCCTCGCAATCAGCCAGCGCCGTACATAGCGGCTTCTCCACCAGCATCGGCAGATCCGCCGGCAACAGATCCTTCAAGATCTGGTGATGCAGATGATTGGGAGCCGCGATCACCAGCGCGTCGCACAGTCCCGATTGCAGCAGCGACGCATGACCGGTGAACACGGCGCACCCTGCACCGGCCATATGCGCAGCACTCAAGCGCATGCCCTCATCCGGGTCACATACGGCTGTCACCCGCGCGCCCTCGAGCAGCCCGATGGTCCGGATATGTTCCTGACCCATCATGCCCGAGCCGATGATGCCGTATCTGATATCTGCCATGGCCGAGCCCTGAAATTGAGGGAAAATCTAAAGATGAACCACCGGCAGACCAGCCGCGGTAGCGAAGCTTTCCAGCGCCGCAACATGATCGCCATAGGCCAGCGCCATGTGATGCTCGAGCCCGCTGTCGATGACCCGGGTGAGCATCTCGCCCGCCGGGCGATCAAACCGCACAACACCGGAGGTTCCGGTAAATGCCATCTCCCGCTTCAGCATCTCGCCGCGCGCGATCATCAGGCTTTGCTGGCCGCGCGCCTGACTGAGCCGCACAAAAGTCACCGGCCCTGGCTTGAGCGGAAATTCAAACAGCAACGGCATTTTCCGGTTGGTGTGGATCGTTGCCCGCGCCACAGCATCCGGATCCGCCATCGAGATAGGCGCCTGCCCGCAATGCCAGACCACAGCGGTGTCATCGCTGGCGTCCATGTCGACCAGATCAACCAGAAACACCGGCTGATCACTGGCAACCTGCAGCAGCAATTGCGTGGCCGCGCCATAGACATCGGCCTCGCAGGCGCACGGCACCCGGCCCTCCCCCATCATTGACGCCGGCCCGCACACCGCACCACCATACTCGGTGAATGTTTCCGGCCAACAGCGAATGGCAAAGGCATCAAAGCCCGCGTCAGCCTTCATGTCATCCAGCGCCAGCTTCAGCCGCAGCGACCGGTCGAGCTCCACCTGATCGACCTCCTCCATACCCGAAAGATGGCCTTCAACCGCGACCTTCAGATCGCGCGCAGCAGCCTCGGGTGCAGCCAGTGCCCTGGCAAAAAGATCCGAAAGCTCGAAGCCTGTCACAGTCATTCCGGTCAGCGCAGCCAGTTTGGCGCTGTCATAGCCACAGGTATCAAAGCCATCCGGATGCGCCCCGATCCGGGCGATGCTCTTGCCCGAAAGTGCTGCGAGCAAAGCCTTTCCGGTTGCCGGATCAGCCTGCGCGGCTTCCGGCACAAGCGGGTCGACCATCGGCGTTTCACCAAGCAACGCCTCAATACCCGAAGTATGGGGCGATGCATAACGCCAGGAGAACAGCCGTCCGCGCAGCCCCAGCGCATGCGATGCCAGATTGAGGCCGCAGAATGCGTTGAGCCTCAGCCGCCCGCCGAGCCGCGGCTCCGGAACCGCCCAGATCGACAGCGGCTGGTCAAAAGTCTCCGCGATGCGGCACATCATCGCCGCATCGGTAAAGGTAACCTGCAGCACGACAATCCGGTCCGGTTTGGCAGCCGCGATCTCCGCCATTGCGGCCTCCGTGGAGGCCGCGTCCATCAGCAGTTTCTTAGGCCCGACCAGACGGTGGCCGGTGGCCTTGAGGTCGTCCATCATCCCGGCCAGCATCTCTTCCGCGAACGCCACATCGAAGGTAGGCCGGCCAAGCGGCAGAACGCCCAGGGTCAGAGTTTCAACGGACATCGACATGCCCCCTTACATCACAGGGTAAAAACACTAGATTGCAGACATGAACCTGAATCTGCGACGTTGGCCAGCGGCCCTCATCCTTGCAGTGGCGCTGTTTGCCGTTGCCCCTGTCACTCAAAGTGCGGCCACCGAGGCCGCATGGGCGCGTCTGGCGCAGGGCGGATACACCATCCTGCTGAGCTATTCGAGCACACCCGGCGGAGGCGAGCCGCTCAGGGCGGACCTCGGCAACTGCGACAAGCGAAAGAGCCTGACCGACCGGGGCATCCAGGAATCCCGCCGCATCGGCATGCGATTTGCCGCCCGCGCGGTTTCGATCAACCAAGTCTATTCGGGCGAATTCTGCCGCGCGCTCGAAACCGCTGAACTTGCCTTCGGCAGCTCCAACATCGAGACCAGAGCCTACCTCAATTCGATTGTCGGCGGCGCAGATCCTGATGAGATCCCCGCCGAGCTGATTATCGCGGTCGAAGAATTCTATGGTGCCGGCAACCAGTTGATGGTCACCCATCCGGAACTGATCAAGGCAATCTCCGGCACCATCCCGCGCCAGGGCGAAGCCGTCATCATCGCACCGGGAGCCAAACCCGGCGACAAGCCGCGCGTCGTCAACCGCTTGCTGCTCGACTGAGAGCCGCCGCGGCATCAATCGAAATCGCCATAGCTGTGGCGAAAGCTCTGGTCCGCCGGAGCGAAGTGCGCGCCATCCGGCCCAAACACCTCATGCCGGTCCCACGGCGTTGCCGCCTTCTCGGTAAGCGCGTTGAGATCGCGCATGTAGTCCACCGACCCGGTCTCCAGCCCCTGCCGCATCGCGTCCCAGTCGGGATATAGCCCGAAAGGCTCGAGCCAGATGGCGCGTCCCGCCAGATAGCCTGATGCGCCCGCCCGGTAGGCGTGGCTCAGAATATTGCGGAATTCGGCCTTGCCGGCGCCCGCTGAAAGCATCACCCAGGGTCGCCCGGCAAGCCGGCCCATCTCGTCGAATGCCGCCTGCACGTCCCGGTCTGCACCCTCTGGCACATCCCTGGCCGCAACCGGGCTTTCCAGCTTGAACACGTCAATACCGAACTCGGGCGCTGCAAAATCCGCCACCGATTGCAGCACATGGTCAGTGCGCTTGCCGGTCATCTCGATGTAATCCGTGGTTTGGTGCTCATCACTCGCCAACGGATAGACCAGAAGCTCGAACAGGAACGGGATATCGTAACGCGCGCAGGCCTCGCCGATCCGCTTGGTGAAATCCTTCTGCTTCTGACGATTGTGCTCCGGCGCATCCGGCCTGTACCAGGCCAGAACCTTGACCGCATCGCCACCCATGCGCTTGATCTTGGCCACCGACCAGTCATCGATTTCGCTCGACAGCCGCCCGTCCGGCGTCTCCTCGAACACCGAATCCTCCAGCGTCACGATCAGGCCCTTGGCAGGAGAGAGCTTGCCGATCCCGCGCGGTATGGCGTAATGCGGGTCGAGCAGCATCGCCGAAGATTGCCCCTGCAGGGTCTCGATCAGCAATGTTTTGAAGTCGGCCACCGCCTGCCAGGGCGCTTCCGCCACCCCATGGTGCCTGGCAATCGGCCCCTTGATCGGCGGGCGCTGGTCCACCGCCGTCATCTTGAACAATCCCTTGTCGTCGGCCATGCGGCGCGTGCCCCATAGCTTGCCCGCGCTTAGCTGCATGACTGAGCCTCTTTCAGGAAGGTTTCGGTTTCAGCGCGGGTCGGATACCCGGCACGGCCGTTGCTTCGGGTGCATTTGATCGCCGCCACCGCGCTGGCGAAGCGGATCGCCTCCGGCGGCGAAGCGCCCTCGCCCAGCCGCAGCGCAAAGGCCCCGTGCCAGACATCCCCGGCGCCCAGCGTATCGAGCGGCGTAATTGCAAATGCCGGCTCAAAGCCTGACGCTGTGCCCTGCCGCCAGGTCACACCCTTGGCTCCGTCGGTGACGCAAACGAACGCACCTGTGTGAACGGCAATATCCGCGAGCGCCTTGCCGAGATCGTCATGGCCGGCCCAGTCGCGCAGGCCTTGCGCCGAAAATGCAATATGGCTGGCCAGATGCAGCGCTGCTTCCGCCTCCCGGATTGGCGCTTCGCCATCAAGCACGCCGGGCACGCCACGCTCGCGCGCGGTACGCATCAGCACTTCGGCCCCGTCTGGCCATCTTGTATCAGCCAGAGCCGCGTCGAACTGATCAGGCAATGCATCCTTTAGCCATCCCGCATCCATGGGCAATTCGGGATCGCGGAAATTGACGATCTGCCGTTCGCCGGTGTTGTCGATGAAAACCGACGAAAACGAGGACCGTCGCCCGTCAAACCGCCGCAGCATGGCACAATCGACGCCATCGGCCTCAAGACCCGTCGCGATCATGTCCGCCACCTGGTCCGATCCGAGACGGCTCGCCAGCATCGCATGACCGCCCAGCCGGGCGACGGCAGCAGCCGCATTGGCCGCACCACCGCCGCCGGTGATTTCAGCACCCTTGGCACGGTATTTCTCTGCCAATCTCGGCATCTCGTCGAGATGAAACACGAAATCCACCACGGCGACCCCGGTGGTTACGATTCTGGTCATTGCAATCTTTATCCCTGGCATGTTTTCGGCACGGAAGAGCTCCACCCCACCAGGACTCTATCTAGTCTTATATAAGACGCAAGACGAAAGAGGCTGTTTCTGTACCATTCAATGGCCGCAAGCCGCGTCTCAATCCACCGGCAATCCGCTCGGCACCGTGTCCGGCCGCCCCAGCCGACCCTTGGCTTCGCCAGTCAGAGCCTCAAGAAAGGCAACCAGCGCCTTCACCTCCTGATCGGAAAGCGTCACCGGCTCGACATCGACCCTTGCCCTGAGCCGTGCCCGCTCACGGCTGTCTTCGAAGGAAATGAAATCCACTTGCGCAAACCGCTCGTCGGGCGGCAGCCGCACCATGTCCGGCCTCCACGCATCCAGCGCCGCGGCCGGATCGAGATGATGCCGGACAATGCCTTCCAGTGTGGCGTAGGCGCCATTGTGGCCCCACGGGCCGGTCAGCGCCACATTGCGCAGCATCGGTGTGCGGAACCGGTAGGCATCCTCAAGACGATCTGACTCGGCCATCCGCCCGACATCGCGCACATAGGGATCGAACCGCCGCGTCCGGCCGGGACCGAAATGCGGCAATGCCAGCGCATGAAACCCCTGATCCGACATCAGTTTGCCGGAATGACAAGTTGCACATCCAGCCTTGCCGTAAAACAGCTCCATCCCGGCGCGCGCGTCCGGACCCAAGGCTGTATCGTCCCCGGCAAGATAGCGATCAAAGCCGCTGTCGGTGCTGCGCCATTCGGAATTGATGAAATCCCCCAGCGCATTGGCGATATGAACGATGCTCAGATCCCCCGGGCCGCTTATCTCAGGGTTTGCCTCGCTGAACTGCTCGACATATCCGGCAATGCCACGCACCCGCTCGACCAGCAGCGGCCAGACATGGTCGATCCGGTCATAGGCCGCCCCGGCGATCTTGTTTTCCTCCGGGTTGCCGGCCATTTCCGTTTCGGAGGTGAGAGGGAACAGCGCCTGCGCCGCCAGAATGCCCTTGAGGCCCTTCGGCAGATATTCCTCGGCCGGCGAATTGAACCCGTTGCCGAAGATATTGTCGATGCTCAGCCGCCCGTCATGAAACATGACCCGGATCTCGCGGGCGCCGAGATTGAACAACCCAGGTGCATTGCGCGGCACCCGCTTCTCGATCCGGCCGGCCCCCTGGCCGGTGGTCCGCCGGACGCCGAGCCCCGATCCGCCTTCGCCAACGCCCAGCGCCAGCCCGTCACCGGAGGCCAGATCATGGTGATGGCAGGTGCCGCAGGAAATATTGCGGTTTCCCGACAGCACCGGATCGTAAAACAACAGCCGCCCGATCTCTGCCAGCTTCGGATCAAAATCATGAAAATCCGCCACCGTCAGCGGCTTGGGCAGCGGTGCGATGCCGGTGGCATCTGCCAAGGTGGCACCCCCAGGGCACAAAACTCCCAGACCCAGCAGACTTGCGGCAAGCAGGATACGAGCAGCCGCAAGACAATGGGGCGAATGACCTCGCCAGGCCGGATACTCCCTTCTGCTCATTCCCAGGCTCCTCCCTTCGACAGCCGTCAAGCCGTCTTGCCACTCCTGATGCACCGACTCTATTGTCGGCGTCAGGATTGCAGATCGAAAGAATGACAAATGAATGTTCCGCTTGCAAACACCGCGTATGGCCTGACCGCCCTTGGCATGGTGCTGGCCATGGCATTGCCTGCAAAGGCCGAGATCGAAACCGGCCGCGTGCTGATGGAGAGCCACAGGTTTGAGGAAGCCATGGAAGAGTTCCTGCCTGCCGCCCGCTCGGGCAACGCAGATGCCGAGGAACTTATCGGCGTCATGTATGCGATGGGTCTCGGCGTCGAACGCGACGATGAACGCGCCTTCGAATGGTATTTGCGCGCCTCGATGAAAGGCCACCCGGGTGCGCAATCGGGCATCGGCTGGTATTTCGAGGTCGGACGCGGGACGGCGGTCGATCTGGTGCGCGCCTATCTCTGGTACGGTCTGTCGGCCATAGGCGGCGATCCGGACGCAGCCATTTCGATCGAGGAAGTGGCGAAGAAGATGACGCCGGAGCAGATCCGCCGCGCCGAAATCCTGATCAATGATTACCGGCCCTGGATGTATCCGTTTCGCTGATCATCCGGGACGATAAAAACCGCCCGGCGTGACCCGGGCGGCTTCTCGTCTCAGCCTTGGCAGGGTGGCCTTACTGCATGTCTTTCATGGCACCGCCGTCGATCATCTCCGAGGCTTTCGCGGCTTCCGCGACCAGCAGATCATAGAAGGTTGCCCCGCCCTGAACATTGGTCTTGAACCATTCGAACACCGGCGCTGCGGCTTCCTTGAACTGCGCCTTCTCTTCCATCGTCGGCACGTAAACCGATCCACCAATCTCGGCAAACGCCTTGTAGGCATCGATCGATTTGCGCTTCGGCGAGGCGAATGTCGCCTGCTGCAGGGCGGCAAAGCCATCGACGACGACACGCCGCAGGTTCTCGTCCAGCCCCATGAAGCGGTCGTTGTTCATGTACCAGAGCGCACCCATATAGGAGTGGCCATCCAGCGTCAGATATTTGAGGCCCGCATCGGGAAACTTCATGCCCATAATGTCGGTGATGCCGTTCTGTGTGCCCTCGACCACACCGGTCTGGAACGAGGTGAACAGCTCGGGCCAGGGGATCGGGGTCGGCGAAGCGCCCATCGACCGGACCAGCTCCTGCGGCAGGTCCGCAACCACGGTGCGGATCTTCAGACCCTCCATGTCGGCCGGCGAGCGGATTTCGCGTTTGGTATTGGCAAAATTGCGCCAGCCACCGGTGTTACCGATAGTCATCAACCGGATCATGTCGCCTGAATCAGCCAGCATCTGTTCGCGCATCGCGCGGGTGAAGGTGCCTTCGGTCAGCACGGCTTCCGCAATGCGGTCATCGCGCAGCAGATAGGGCAGATCCAGTACCTGCACGTAAGGGAAGATCCCCGAGGCTCCGCCGGAGGTCGAGATGTAGATGTCGATCGATCCGTCAGCAATGCCCTGCAGGCATTCGGCCCCTGTCGAACACAGCTGCGTTCCGATGAACAGCTCCACTTCGATGGCGCCGTTCGAGGCCTTTTCGACATAATCCTTGAACACCACGAGACCGTCATAGTCCTCGTCATTTTCATTGGAGTTTGCCGTCGCGCGCAGTTTGATGTCGGCAGCCTGCGCGGCCGAAATCATGCCGCCGGCCAGAACCGAAAGCCCGAGTGCCGCCGCAGTCAGTGTCTTCATTGCCCGTTTCAAGATCATCGATAACCCTCCCTTTGATACTGTTCCCGTTGCTGTCTTATATAAGACATAGGATTGATGACGCATCTGGTCTTGTCAACCAAATGCTTTCGCAGATCTTCGATGTCACCCGCATGACACTCACCGTGCAAAGCCGAACAGCTGCGGCACAAACAGCGAAATCTGCGGAATAAAGGTGATCATGAAAATCACCGCCACCTCGACCAGCAGGAATGGCAGAATTGCCTTGGCGATGGTTTCCACCCGTTCGCCCGAAACGCTGGAGGTGACGAACAGCACAAGTCCCATCGGCGGCGTCGCCAGCCCAACGGTCAGGTTGACACTCATGATGATGGCGAAGTGCACCGGATGAACGCCGAGGTCGGTGAAGATCGGCCCGAGAATCGGACCCAGAATGATGATCGCCGGTCCGGCATCGAGAAACATCCCGACGATGAACAACAGCACATTGATCAGGAACAGCAGGACATAGGGATTGTCCGACAGGCCGAGAATGAAATTGGCGAGAATTTCCGGCGTGTGTGACAGGCTGACCACGGTCTTGAACGCCATCGCCGCCCCCACCAGCAGCAGCACCACCGAGGTTGTCATTGCAGCCTTGGTCAGGACCTTCGGCAGATCCACCCAGCCCATGGTCTTGAGAATGAACAGCGCCACGATGAAGGCATAGACCGCAGCCACCGCGGACGCCTCGGTCGGCGTGAACACACCGCCGAGAATGCCGCCCAGAATGATCACCGGCGTGAGCAGCGGAAAGAAGGCTTTCAGGCTCGCCTGCCCGCGTTCGGGCCAGCTCGCCTTGCGCGCGGCCACGGGAAAGCCGTGCCGTTCGGCCATGAAGGCAACCACGGCCATCAGCCCGACACCGACCAGAATGCCCGGCACGATCCCGGCCAGAAACAGCGCCGCGACGGATTCCCCCATCACATAGGCATAGATGATCATGATGCCCGAGGGCGGGATGATCGGCCCGATCACCGATGAGGCTGCCGTCACCGCCGCCGCAAACTTGCGGGTGTAGCCGTTCTTCTCCATCGCCGGAATCAGCATTGAACCCAGTGCCGAAACATCCGCCACCGCCGAGCCGGACAACCCGGCAAACAGCATCGAGGACAGGATGTTCACATGTGCGAGCCCGCCCTTGAGATGTCCGATCATCGCCTGGCTGAACTCGACGATCCGCATGGTGATGCCGCCGCGGTTCATCAGCTCGCCCGCCAGCATGAAGAAGGGAATCGCCATCAGCGGGAACGAGTCCATGCCGGTGAAGACATTGCGGTAAAGCAGCGCGATATCGCGCTCCTGGCCATTGAGCCAGAGCAGAATCCCCGGAGCGGCGAGCATGCCGAAAAACACCGGCAGGCCGATCATCAGGAAAACAAGAAACAGCGGCAGGAAGAAGAACAGCATGGCCTATTCCACCGCCACGATCACACGATCATGATCTTCCGGCAGTTCAGCCGCAGGATCGACAAGATGGGCAATGGACTTCAGGCAGAGCTCGATATTGACCAGGGTCATCAGCGCCAGCCCGGCCGGCAGCGACATATACATCCAGGCCAGCTTGATCCGGACCAGACCCAGCCCGATGAATTCGAGCGGCAGCTTAAGTGAGCTCGAGTTGAACAGCCAGCCCGATTTGACATGATTGAGTCCGAGCTGAAAGCCGTAAACCAGCACTGTCAACGACACCGCCAGCAGCAACAGACCGAGAAAGGAGCCGATCCGCGCCGGCAGCAAATCCTTGACCATTTCGATGGAAACGAAGCCGCCCCAGCGATAGGCGGAAGGCGCGATCAGCGCCGTCATCCACAACATCAGGAAGCGCGCGCCCTCATCCGGCCAGGCCAGTGCATTGCCGACAATATAGCGGAAGAACACCTGCAGGATAATGATCAGCACCATCAGTCCCATTGCCACCCAGGCAAAGGTGCGGCCCAGGCGCAACAGCGCTGTGTTGAGAGCCGCCAGCGGCTTGAGCAACGCCAGAATAACCGTCATGGTCTTGGTCCTCCCCAGAGCCATCCGCCAAAGCAGAACGACAAGTCTTATATAAGACCCATGCCATGGGCTTCTATTTCACCGCGTCTGTCAAGTCTTCACGCTTGCGCTTCAACTCCGGATAAACACATGTTCGGTGTGCTGGACCCGTTTCTCACCGGGCCGCAGAACCGCACCGGCAAAGCCCGCATGGTTGGGACTGTCGGGCCAGCTCTGGGTTTCGAGACACATTCCTGCGCAGGCCGAATAGGGTTTTCCGGTCAGGCCGGGCACCGGCGTGGCAACTTTGAAGCCCGTGTAAAATTGCAGGCCCGGCTCGGTTGAGCGAAGCTCCATGGCAAGGCCCGACCGCATCGACCGCACCAGCGCAACGGTTCGCACCGCTTCCCGCTCGAACGACAGGCAGAAATTGTGATCATATGGCACCTGCTGACCGTCGGGACCTTCACGGCGGATCGGGCGCAGCTCGCGGAAATCGAAATCCGTCCCCTCGACGGGCCGGATCTCTCCGGTCGGGATCAGATCCGCATCGACCGGAAGATAATGATCTGCCGCCATCATCAGTTCATGGTCAAGAATATCGGCTGCGTCGTCGAGCGTGAAATAACTGTGGTGGGCGATGTTCACCAGCGTCGGCCGGTCGGTAACGCTGGTAAAGGTGATCGCCAGGCAGCCGCCAGGACGCAGCTCGTACCGCGCCTCGATTTTCGCGGTGCCGGGATAGCCCGATTGGCCGTCGGGATCGACAATGGAAAACACCGCATGGTCGTTGCCATGGCTTTCAAGTGTCCACAGCTGTTTGGCGATCCCGGCGCTGCCGCCATGCAGATGGCTGATCCCGTGCTCGTTGCATTCAAGTTGATAGGCTTTTCCATCCAGGACGAACCGCCCGCCGGCGATGCGGTTGGCATGCCGGCCGGCAGTCTGCCCGAAATAGGGCGAATGCGCCGGATAGCTTTCGAAATCAGGAAACCCCAGCGTCAACGGTGCTGCGTGACCTTCAAGCCTGAGATCCTGCAGCGTTGCCCCCCAGGTCATGATCTTTGCAGTCAGGCCTCCGCCTTCGATCGTTATCCTGTGCACAGTCTCGCCGGCTGCAGTCTGGCCGAAAGCTTCGATAGTCATGGCTGTCTCCCGTCAATCAGGTCTGGTCGTCTTAAAGAAGGCTGTTGCGCGGTTTTCGATCCGGCGCAAGGCAGTTTCAGCGTGTCAGTTGGCGTGTCGCCGCTTCCAGTCCCGAAAGCGTCATGGGGAACATCCTGTCGCCAAAAAGTTGCCGGATCAGCGCGGTGGAATGGGTATGCTGCCAATAGGCTTGCGGCGTCGGGTTGAGCCAGGCCACCTTGGGAAAATGGTCGAGCACGCGCGTCAGCCAGATCTGCCCGGGCTCTTCGTTCCAATGCTCCACCGATCCACCGGTTGAGACGATCTCATAGGGGCTCATGGCTGCATCGCCGACGAAGATCACCCGGTAATCCGACCCGTAGGTGCGCAACACTTCCGCAGTTGGAAGCAACTCCTGGCGGCGCCTACGGTTGTCGTGCCAGACGCCTTCATACAGGCAATTGTGAAAGTAGAAATATTCCATGTGGCGGAATTCGGCGCGCGCAGCCGAGAACAACTCCTCGACCACCTTGATATGGTCATCCATCGAGCCGCCGATATCGAAGAACATCAGCAGCTTGACTGCATTGCGCCGTTCCGGCCTTGTCTTCACATCGAGCCAGCCATGTTCCGCGGTCGACTGGATGGTGCCGGGAAGATCGAATTCTTCGGCCGCACCTTCACGCACCCAGCGGCGCAAACGCCGCAGCGCCACCTTGATGTTGCGCGTGCCGAGCTCCACCGTGTCATCGAGGTTCCTGAACTCGCGCTTGTCCCAGACCTTGACCGCACGGCGGTGCCGGCTTTCCTTCTGGCCGATCCGCACACCCTCGGGATTGTAGCCATAGGCCCCGAATGGCGAGGTTCCCGCCGTGCCGATCCACTTCGAGCCACCCTGATGCCGCTTCTGCTGTTCCTCAAGCCGCTGCTTGAGCGTCTCCATCAGCTTGTCAAAGCCGCCGAGGCTCTCGACAAGTTTCTTCTCGTCTTCGCTGAGGTGTTTTTCAGCCATCCGCCGCAGCCATTCTTCGGGCAGGTTGCGCGCATCAACCCCGGCTTCGCCGCCGATTGCCTCGACACCGCGGAAATAATGCGAAAACACCTGATCGAACCGGTCTATATACCGTTCGTCCTTCACCAGCGCCGCCCGCGCCAGATAATAGAACCCTTCGGCATCATACAAAGACAGCCCGGCCTCCAACCCCTCAATCAGGGTGAGATATTCCCGCAGCGAGACGGGAAGTTTGGCGGCTTTGAGTTCTAGGAAAAATGGCAGAAACATGCGCGCGACATTAGCCGCAATGCAGATCGCTTGCCAACCGGTTTAGCTGCCGTTCAGCTCCGGATTGGGGAAATAACCCGGCCCGATGGTCAAGGGCTTGTCCGGCACCACCGTGTCGTCGATCTGGCTGGTGAACTCCTTTTCGGCGCTCCAGAGCAATTCGCTGCGGGTCCGGTCATACAGACGGATGGAGACCCGATAGGGCTTGCCGGCCTTAACCCCACGCAGGCTGGGCGAACGGACCCCGTAGCGGACGCTGCGGGCGTGCAACCGGGTTTCAACGGTGAGCGGAGGCCCGCCGCCGGGATCCTCGAAATCGGCAATCAGCCATGACCAGATCGGAACCGGTTTGAGGACATGGGCGGTGAACCCGTAATACACATCCGCCTCGCGGTAATTATAGATGAAACCGCCGCCGGCAACCCGGACATAGGGTTTTTGCGCCGGATCCTCGCGCGTCAGCCACCCGATCCCGAACAATAGGATCACCACGGCGATGGCCCCGGCAACCACTTTTTCGAATGTCCTGTCTTCACCTGCAGCCATGCCCGCAGCTTTCAAGCCGTTGACTGATCTTGTGCTCAAGACGGAATTTTCTCACATTCGCATCCAACGCGCCAGATTGAGTTGAATGCTATACTCCGGTCGCCTGCAGGGAGTGCAAGCGGCTGATTCTGTCGCCGGTTCAGGAGGGGGCCGTGTTAACCCGGAGCCATGCGTCGAGCGTGTCTTTTGTGAAGGTTCCGGATTCGATGTTTCGCAGAATAAAACTTAAAACATCTGCTTCCGGAGCGACGATGCGCACCCCATTGAGACGCAGGAACACGTAGACGCTGGCAAAGCCGACCCGCTTGTTGCCGTCGACAAAACAGTGGTTCATCGTCAGGCTTTCCCAGAGCGCCGCCGCCTCTTCAAATACATCGGCATAATAGCCGGATTGCGGGCGATTGACTGCCGCATCCAGCAATCCGGCGTCGCGAATTCCGTCAGCGCCACCGAATCTTTCGACCTGACGTGCGTGAAGAGCCAGCACGTCGTGCATTTCCAGATAGAGGATCTCGCTCATCGGTCAGAGGCTACTTGGCCAGCTCCTCGTAGAGACCGCCGAACTCCTCGATGCTTTCTTCGTGATAGCGGCGCACCAGTTCCTGCTTGGAAACCTGGGCAAGCCTGCGATCGTACTCGACCTTCGACACAACGACAGCGACATCCCGGCCATTCTTGCGAATGACAACAGGCTCCACTGCGGAACTATCCAGAAGTTCACCGAAGCGGTTCTTGGCTTCACTTGCCTGCATGACTTTCATCACCGTCTCCTGGTCAAAAGTGGCCGGCTTGGCCATTTCAGCTAAAATAGCTAATTTGGCCAAAATACTCAAGTGCGGGGTATCAAGCCAATCTTCAGCGGCTGTATTTGACGAAAGGCGTCAGCGTGGCGATCCGGTCATAGAGCTTGCGGGCGGTCACATTGAACTCCTGCGTCATCCAGTAGACGCTCGGGCAGCCATCGGCATCGGCTTGCGTATAGACTGCTTCGATCAGTGCCCGCCCGATACCTGTGCCCCGGACCTCCGGTGCCGCGTAGAGATCCTGCAGATAGCAGACATGCTCGATCTTCCAGCCATGCCGGTGATAGAAGTAATGCACCAGACCGGCAGGCTTTCCATCCACCAGCGCCAGCATGCCTCGCGGCTCGTAAAACGACGCTTCGCCAGGGTCATGCGCGCCAACAATCCGCGACAACGTGCTCTGATACACCTCTTCCGGCACGCTCGAATCGTAAAATTCGAGATAGAGTGTCCACAGCCGGCGCCATTCGGGTTCATCGGCAATGGTGATCGGACGTATTTCGACTTCCCCGGCCATTCAGTCTCTCCTCAAGCTGCAGACCAGCCAACGGGATGCGCAAAGCACATCCTGACGCCTTGTAATCATGCATGCCGGTTATCGGTCAAATGAAACCATTTGATCGCCTCATGCATCAGGCTTGGCCGGGCAACCGGTCCTCGCCAATCTCCTCAATGTCGAAGGGCGTGGTCTGGTAAACCTGGTTGATCCAGTTGCCGAACAACAGGAATGCATGGCTGCGCCACCGGTTTGAGGGCTTCTTCTTAGGGTCATCGTCAGGGAAATAATGGTAGGGCGGCTTGATCGGCTTGCCGGCCTCAACGTCGCGGAAATACTCTTCCGCTAGCGTACCGGAATCATATTCAATGTGATTGAAGATGTAGAGCCGGTTCGCGAAAGCTTCGTGCAACAGGCAGAGCCCCGTCTGCGGGCTTTCCATCAGAACATCGAAATCTGGCGTCAGATCCTCGCGCCGCACCTCCGTCCAGCGCGACACCGACACCTGAAAATCATCCGAGAACCCCATCAGATAGGGCGATGACGGATTGAGGTTGCGGTGCCGGTAGACGCCAAATGCCTTTTCCTCGAGCGCCCGCTTGGGAACCTTGTGAAAATGCCATGCGGCAGCCATTGCGCCCCAGCAGACGAAAAAGCTCGAATGCACATGGGTGGTCGTCCAATCAAGGATCTGTTCCATTTCCTGCCAGTAGCTGACATCCTCGAACGGCAGGGTTTCAATTGGCGCGCCGGTGATAATGAACCCGTCAAATTTGCGGTGCTTCACCTCGTCCCAGGTGTGATAGAAGTTGATCAGATGCTCTTCCGGCGTGTTCTTGGCAACATGCGAACCGATCCGCACCAGCATCAGTTCCACCTGAAGCGGCGAAGCGCCTATCAGCCGTGCGATCTGCGTCTCGGTGGCGATCTTGTTGGGCATCAGGTTCAAAAGCCCGATATGCAAGGGACGAATATCCTGCCGCACGGCAATCGATTCATCGAGGATTTGCACACCTTCGCGCACCAGTGCGTCACGGGAAGGAAGGCCATCGGGGATACGGATCGGCATGACGCTCACTCCAACAAAAAACCGGCTGCGAATACAACGCTACCGGTCCGCTGGGAACAAGCCCTTCGGCCATTTAGCGAGTTGTTTAACGTGGCTGCAAGCCGGCCGGCCAAATCACCACATGCGCAATCTAGTTCCGCCCGGTGGTGGGGTCAATCTCCCCCGTGAACCGTGCCCTTTGACACGGGTCAATGCCCCGGCGAAACCGGACACAACAATCAGGCCGTTTCTTGTAAAAGTCCCGCATCATGAACGGCCGGAGCGGCCCGGCGCACCAGATTGCGGCCGTCATTCTTGGCTTGATAGACCGCGGCATCAACGTCAGCCATCGCCGTCATCAGGTCACAATCGGGATCAAGCCGGCAGAACCCGAAACTTGCCGTGAGACGCAGGCATCCGTTCTTCGTGGGGATTTGTAATCGCTCAACCGCGCCACGCAGATGTGTCGCCTGAAGCCAGATCGTCTCATCCGCTGCCCCGGCAAGCAGAATGCAGAACTCTTCTCCACCAAGCCGCGTACAAATAGCTGTCTCAGGGGTCTCCCGCTCCAGCAGCCGGGAAAAGGCTTCCAACGCCCGGTCCCCGACCTCATGGCCATGGCAGTCATTGACGCGTTTGAAGTGATCGATATCGCAGATGATCAGGCCGGTGGAAAGCGGCGCTGACGACGCTCTGAGCGCCTGCACCCTGTCTTCGAAGGCGCGGCGGTTGAGCAGCCCCGTCAAAGGGTCTGTCTCCGCAAGAAGCTGCAACCGCTTGACAAGCGTCACGGAATAACGCGCGAACAAGGCTAGGCCGATTGCAATGGCGAAGATCGCGTTCTCGGTCTGCATCGAGGCTGCAAAGGCAGATTTCTTGAAGGCGTGGTGGGTGGACAGGTCGAGGCCCGAAGACAGCACGAGCAAGATGCGGTTCAAGATGACAAGCGTCTGGAACAAAAACAGCGCGGCGACAACGGCATCGACGCGATGGCTTCTTGCCCGCCAGACCAGAACACAGCACATCAGATCCACAAACGCGATGAACCCGCTCACAGCTGTATATCGAAGCCAGAACATCGATCCGTTGATACTTGAATAGATTGCAATGCTTGCGACAACAACCGCCGCAAGCCAGAAGGCCAACTGCGGCACATCCTTGCCGAAAAGCGAGGCAACACCCCAGATCAGCAGGAAATGGCCGGAGAAAAGCGAAAGCAGGATGGCCACCTGATACCCCTTGTGGAGGTCGGCGTCTCCCAGCATGACTGCGACAAACCCGATTATCGACAGCAAATAGGCACCGGCCAGTCTCAGAGCTGCCAGCTGTTTCCGGTCATTGAGATAAAGCAACAGGAAAGCGCCACCGGCCGACGCAAAAATTGCGGGCCCGAGAACTTCATAAGAAAGGTAGGCATACTGCAACTGAAATGGCCTTGTGAACAATGCGAACCGGGACACGCTAGCAGCCAAACCTCGCCAAATAATTACCAGTGAAAACTGATCTCCGCGCTGCCGTACCAAAACCCCGCCTGTCGAACAGAACAGTTGCGGGCTTCACGCTTTTGTCCACGTGACGGCTTGCTGAGGTTCAAGGCATCAGGTTTTCAGATCTGACGGCTGAACATCTCTGTAGTCAGGGTCGGGCATCTGCAGCAGCTGCACTGCTTTGACCGATTGAGCCCCAGAGGTAAGAGCCTTCGCAATTCGGTGCATACCATCCATGATCCGCCCTTGCGGGCAGACAATGACCGGAAAATCCAGCTCGGCCTGCTGCATCAGCCGGAAATGGTTACAGATTGCCCGCGGTGTGGGGCGATCGTCCTCGGTCTGGAACCACCACATTTCGTCGATTTCAGCGATCTTGTCCAAGCTCAGTTCGAACACCGGCAGGTTTGCCGAAAGATCAATGAGGCGAGACACATCCCACGCGAAATAGCCGTTTGGGCTCGGCCGAAAATGATATTGCCTGCGCAGTTCCGGCACGATTTCGCTCCGAGATCCTTAGCCCCCGCGCTGCCGCGCCAGGAATGCCAGCCTTTCGAACAGATGCACATCCTGCTCATTCTTCAAAAGCGCTCCGTGCAGTTTCGGCAACGCGTTCTTGGCGTCGCCACGCAGCGTTTCCGGCTCGACATCGTCAGACACCAGAAGCCTGATCCAGTCGAGCGCTTCCGACGTCGAAGGCTTCTTTTTCAGCCCCGCCGTCTCGCGCACTTCGTAGAACTGGGTCAGGGCCTCACGCACCAGCGTCTGCTTGATGCCCGGATAATGCACATCGACAATGCGCTGCAGCGTTTCCATGTCGGGAAAGCGGATGTAGTGGAAGAAACACCGGCGCAGAAACGCGTCAGGCAGCTCCTTCTCATTGTTTGACGTGATGATGACGATCGGCCTGTGCCGCGCACGGATGGTTTCACCCGTCTCGTAGACGAAAAACTCCATCCGATCGAGTTCCTGCAGCAGGTCGTTCGGAAACTCGATGTCCGCCTTGTCGATCTCGTCGATCAGCAGAACCGTTTTCCTGTCGGCCGCGAAAGCTTCCCAGAGTTTGCCGCGGCGGATGTAGTTGGCCACGTCGTTGACGCGCTCGTCACCCAGTTGGCTGTCGCGCAAGCGGCTCACGGCGTCATACTCATACAGGCCTTGCTGCGCCTTGGTGGTGGATTTCACCGACCATTCGATCAGGTCGAGGCCAAGCGCCTGGGCAATCTGGATGGCGAGCTCGGTTTTTCCGGTGCCCGGTTCGCCCTTGACCAGAAGTGGCCGCTCGAGCTTGATGGCCGCATTGACCGCTACGGTGAGATCCTTTTCCGCCACATAGGCCGAAGTGCCTTCAAACTGCATGCGTCCTCCATGTGCCGCATTTCCGGCGGCTTGGTTCCATATCGTCTTCAACACCACACTCGGGCCCGGGACGCAACCCGGCAGCCACATCAACGGTTTGCGCCAGATCAAGGCGGGGCCGGGACCAGCAGGCCAAGATCACTTCAAAACGTCCAACAGCATCAATTGGAGAATGACATGACGCTTTACCACATCCATCTGGTCATGGCCCGCAACAAGGAATTTCCGGACGGCAATCTCCATCGCGGCTACGACATTCATGCACCGCTGGATGCGGATGGCCATCTCGACAAGGAGGCTTGGGAAAAGTCGCCCTCCTCTTCGACAGTCGTGCGGTTCTGGGACGGTGAACGCTCGGAACTGGGTTATCTGGTCCATCATCCGAAAGGCGGCTGGGCATTTGATTACGACCCCGCTGATGACGATGATGATGAAACCGGCTTCCGGCTCTCAAACCACATCTTCAAGACCGGAGAATACATCTCCATTCGTGATCACGGCGCCGACGAGATGCACACTTTCGTCATTGACTCGGTGACCAAGGCGGCCTGAGCCAGCAGCGTCTGGTTCAGCAAATACAGGTAGCGCTCAGATGCGAATATCTGAGCGCTACAATTCGCATCAGCTTCCCTCAATCTCCTCGCGCAGAATCTCGAGTTCCATCCATTCGCCTTCCATCGCCTCGATCTCGGCTTTCAGCGCATCATGGATCTTGGCGCGGGCGGCGAAACCGTCCGGATCATTGGCAAACAGCGCCGGATCCGCCATTTCAGCCTCGGTTTTCGCCAGCTTGGCTTGCGCTTCTTCGATCTTCACCGGCAGTGATTCCAGCGCGAATTTCTGCTTGTAGGAGAGCTTGCGCGCACTGTCCCTGCCTGCGGCCTGTGGCTTCGGAGCAGCGGCAGACCGGCTGGCGGCTTCCTGCACGGAACGAGCAGCTTTCTTCTCCCGCGCTTCGGCACCGCGTTGCGTCAGCATGTCTGAATAGCCACCGGCATAGGCAATCCAGCGCCCGTCGGGGTCCGACGGGTTGGCCGGCGCAAGTGTCGAGGTGACCGTGCGGTCGAGAAAATCACGATCATGGCTGATCAGGATCACGGTGCCCGGATAGGAAGACACAACTTCCTGCAGCAGGTCCAGCGTCTCCATGTCGAGATCATTGGTCGGCTCATCAAGGATCAGCAGGTTTGATGGCCGCGACAGGATCCGGGCCAGCACAAGCCTGGCTTTCTCGCCGCCCGAAAGATTGCGGATCGGAGTCCGCGCCTGCTCCGGCTGGAACAGGAAATCCTTCATATAGCCGGTGACGTGCTTGGCCTCGCCATTGACGATCAGGCTGTCGCCGCGCCCGTCGGTGAGATAATGCGCCAGCGTCTCGTCAGGGTTGAGCACCTCCCGGCGCTGGTCCAGCACGGCAATATCGAGCTTCGAACCATGCCGGACAAAGCCGGTGTCGGTTTCAAGTTCGCCGATCAGCATTTTCAACAGCGTGGTCTTGCCCGCACCGTTGGGGCCGACGATACCGATGCAGTCGCCACGATTGATCCGCATCGAGAAGTCGCGCACCACCGGATCCGCGCCGTCATAACTTTTCGAAATGCCTTCCGCCTCGATCACCAGCTTGCCGGAATCCCGGCTCTCGGCAACTTGCGCGTTGATCCGTCCCTGCGGACCCTTGTGGCCGCGATGTTCGGCCCGCATCGTCTTGAGGTCGGACAACCGCCGCATATTGCGTTTGCGCCGCGCCGTCACGCCATAGCGCAGCCAGTGCTCCTCGCGCTCGATCTGCCGCCCGAGCTTGTGCTGTTCAAGCTCTTCAGCCTCCAGCACGGTGTCGCGCCAGGCTTCAAAGCTGCCGAAACCGCGATCAAGCCGCAGCGAGCGCCCGCGGTCAAGCCAGATCGTGATCCGGCTGACCCGCTCGAGAAAACGCCGGTCATGGGAGATCACCAGCAGCGCACTGCGGGTTCTCAATAATTCCTCTTCCAGCCATTCGATGGTTGGCAGGTCGAGATGGTTAGTCGGCTCATCAAGCAGCAAAATGTCGGGTTCCGGCGCCAGCACGCGTGCCAGTGCAGCGCGCCGTGCTTCGCCGCCCGAAAGCGTCTGCGGATCAGCTTCCCCATCAAGCCCGAGATGTTCAAGAAGATAGGTCACGCGGTAGACATCGTCATTGGGGCCAAGCCCTGCTTCCGCATAGGCCTGAACGGTTTGAAAGCCGTCGAAATCCGGCGCCTGCGGCAGGTAGCGGATGGTCGATGACGGATGCCGGAAGATCTCGCCCGATTGCGGCTCCACCTGCCCGGCGGCAATCTTAAGCAATGTTGACTTGCCGGAGCCGTTGCGCCCGACAAGGCAGATCCGGTCGCCGGGTTCGACCTGCAGCTCGGAACCGTCAAGCAACGGCGTCCCCCCGAAGGACAGCAGGATATCGTCGAGTTTCAAAATGGGAGGCGCCATGCTCAGGCTCCTGAAAAATCGTGAGGGCGGGCAATGATGAGGGCGCGACCGGAGCCAAGGCTGGCGGTCACTGGCCCCTCGGCCACATTCGAGATGGTGCGTGATGCGCCAAATGCAATGTCGGCTTCATCAAGCGGGTACTTCGCTCCAGCCAGGCTGAGCCCGGTCAAAGCGGTAAAGGCAACGACAGAGAACAACGATCCGGCGGGAAGATCCAGCACCCGCGAACCGGGCAGCAACGGCACCGCCTCCTCCAGACCCGATGTCAGCACCACATCAAAACCGCGCTCGGCCAGCGTTACCGCCTGCAGCAGATGCGACAATGCATGATCGGTTCGCGGGCCGCCGAAAGACCCGACCAGCACCAGCCGGGTGGCGCCACGCTCGATCGCCTGTTCGATTGCCAGGTCGCCATCGGTGAAATTCTTCTCGGCCGGAAACGGCATCCGCGGCGTGGCGGCATGAAATTCCGACAGGCCGTCCGGTGTCGAATCGAAATCGCCGACCCAAATTTCCGGCAATACGCCGAGCGATTGTGCGTGACGCATGCCGCCATCGGCGGCAATAACGCGCACGCCCTGCATCAGGGTCAGAACCCGGTCATCGATCTCGAGCGCCCCGCCAAGCAGGACTGCGAATGTTGAATTGGATGTCATCGCGCATGCCAATAGCAGTTTTGGCCGCACTTGCCAGCGTCTGGAAGAAATTCTATGTCTTGTCTCGCTCTAACGGGGTGCCTGACGATTGCGTCAGGCTGAGAGGTCTGATGGCCAACCCGAAGAACCTGATCCGGTTTGTACCGGCGGAGGGATTAGACGTGCCCATCGCGCCTATTCCTGTTTTTTCTGAACCAAGGAGGCGCGACCGATGCGCATATCTCGTTTTATTCCTGTTGCCCTGGCAGCCATTGTCCCATTCCTCGCCAGCCCCGCCAGCAGCGCCGGCAAGACACTGACCGTCTACAGCTATGAAAGCTTCATTGCAGAATGGGGCCCCGGCCCCAAGATCGAAGCTGCCTTTGAGGCCGAATGCGATTGCGATCTCAAATGGGTCGGCGTCGCCGATGGCGTGGCACTGCTGAACCGCCTCAAGCTCGAAGGCGACAAGGCTGAAGCCGGCATCGTGCTGGGCCTCGACACCAATCTCGTCGCCGAAGCCAAGGCCACCGGCCTTTTCCAATCCCATGGTCTCGACACAACAGCCATCTCGGTTCCCGGCGGGTTCAGCGATGATACTTTCATCCCCTATGATTACGGCCATTTCGCCGTGATCTACGACACCCAGGCGATTTCCAATCCGCCGGCAAGCCTGAAGGATCTGGTCGAGGGTGATCCGGAGCAGAAGATCGTCATTCAGGATCCGCGCACCTCGACCCCGGGTCTGGGGCTGCTGCTCTGGATGAAGTCGGTCTATGGCGACGATGCTGCGGCAGCCTGGGAGAAACTCTCAAAACGTGTGCTGACCGTCACGCCTGGCTGGTCCGAAGCCTACGGCCTGTTCACCTCGGGTGAAGCGCCGATGGTTCTGTCCTACACCACCTCGCCCGCCTACCACATGGTCGCCGAAGACACGGACCGCTATCAGGCGGCAGAGTTTGCAGAAGGTCACTACCTGCAGATCGAAGTCGCGGGCCTGCTCGCCGCCGCACCGGACAAGGATCTGGCACGTGCGTTCCTCGGCTTCATGATGACGCCTGGCTTCCAGAACGAGATCCCCACCAACAACTGGATGCTGCCCGCCGCTCCCGTCACCATGGAGCTTCCTGAAGCCTTTACGACACTGGTGTCACCGGAAAAGACCTTCCTCTATTCGCCGGAGGAAGTTGCTGAGAACCGCGCCGCATGGGTCGAGGAGTGGCTCGGGGCCATGAGCCGCTGATCCGGACAGCACCACCATCATGCTGACCCGGAGTGAACATCGCACATCGCGCATGGCAGGACTTGCCGCGCTGATGTGCGTTGGCCTGGCCTTGGCGGTACCTGTCGCAGTTCTCCTCTCTCACGGAGACGCTGCCGGCCTGTCTGCCGGCCAGGGCAATTACCTGTTCCGGATCACCCAGTTCACCTTGTTGCAGGCGGGCCTGTCAACCTTGCTCAGCCTTGTCTTTGCCGTTCCGCTGGCCCGCGCTCTGGCTCGCCGCCCGGCCTTTCCCGGGCGGCGCTGGCTGATCAATCTTTTTGCCGTACCGCTGGGTCTGCCGCCGCTGGTCGCAGCCCTCGGCCTGATCGAGGTCTGGGGCCGCAATGGTGTCGCCAACAAGGGACTTTCCATCCTCGGTGTTGAAACCCCGTTTTCGATCTATGGCCTGAGCGGTATTCTCATCGCTCACGTGTTTTTCAACCTGCCGCTGGCCGTCCGGCTGATCCTTCCGGGACTGGAACGCCTGCCACCGGAATACTGGAAGACCGCGGCCAATCTCGGCATGGGCGGCGTCTCGCTGTTTCGCCTTGTCGAATGGCCGGCCATGCGCCGTTCAGCCGCAAGTGCTGCAGGGCTGGTGTTCATGCTCTGCGCCACATCCTTCACGCTTGTTCTGGTGCTGGGAGGCGGCCCGGCGGCAACCACGCTGGAAGTCGCGATCTATCAGGCGCTGCGGTTTGATTTCAATCCCGGCCGGGCTGTCCTGCTTTCGCTGATACAGGTAGCCATGACCCTGATTGTCATGCTGGCTCTCAAGCTGATTTCGGCCCCCACCGAGGCCGGCGACACCAAGGGTGGAGAAGCCAGCCGCCCCGATGTTCAAGGCGGCCTGAACGCCCTGCCCGACATCGTGCTGATCGGACTGGGCGGTCTCTTTGTCAGCGCACCGATGGCTGCCGTGATTGTGTCGGGATTGAGTGCGGATCTGCCCCGCCTGCTCGCAGATACCCTGTTCTGGCGGGCGGCAGCGACCAGCCTTTCGATCGGCGTTGCCGCTGCGGCCCTGTCGGTTTTGCTGGCGCTTTTGTTGGTGCGCGCACGCTACTCGGCAGACGACCGGCCCGGCTCGCCGGCGCTGAGTCTCTTGTCAGGACTCTCTAGCGCCGCAGGGTCCTTGACGCTGCTGGTGCCGCCCGTCGTGCTTGGCGCCGGATGGTTTCTCATGCTTGGCGGCGGAACAGGCCAGCTGTTCGCCCCCCTGATGGTGATTGTTCTGATCAACGCACTGATGGCGCTGCCCTTCGTCATCCGCGTTCTGGAACCGGCGCATCTGAGCACCATGGAGCGCAATGGCCGGCTGGCTGTGTCACTCGGCGTCGTTGGAGCAAACCGGCTGTGGCAGATCGATCTTCGGGCCATGTTGCAAGCGCTGGCAACAGCCTTCGTCTTCGCCGTGGCGCTGTCCCTGGGAGATCTGGGAGCCATCGCACTGTTTGGCAGCGACCGCATCATGACGCTGCCCTGGCTTTTGTATCAGAAACTGGGAAGCTACCGCACAAATGACGCAGCAGGGCTTGCGTTGTTGCTGGGAGGCATGACCATGGGCCTGATGATTATCTCCGAGAGGCTGGGCAACTGGAACGGAATCACACGACGATGACCCGGCAACCTGCGGTTCTGTTTGACGGCGTTGTCTGTGGCATGGGCAACCTCCGCGCCGAGTTCTCCTTCCGCCGGGAGGCCGGCTCGGTGACCGCCATTCTTGGTCCTTCCGGAGCCGGAAAATCGACATTGCTCAATCTCGCCGCCGGATTTTTAAACCCGGCAGCCGGACGGATCGTTCTCGACGGCCGGGACGTTGCCGGTCTGGCGCCGTCCGAACGCGGCATATCCATGGTGTTTCAGGACAACAACCTGTTTGCCCATCTCGATATCCGCACCAATACCGGCCTCGGCCTCGATCCTTCCCTCCGGCTCGATGCAGCAGCCTGGAGCCAAGTCGAGATGGCCCTCGAACGGGTTGGTCTCGCCGGGTTTGGCACCCGCATGCCGGCGACACTTTCAGGCGGCGAACGGCAGCGTGTGGCGCTCGCCCGCGCCTTCGTCCGCCGCCGCCCGCTTCTGTTGCTCGATGAACCATTCGACGGCCTCGGCCCCGGCCTTGCCGCAGACATGCTTGGGCTGATGCTCGAAATCCGCGCGGAAGTCGGCGCAACCGTGCTGATGGTCACCCACGACCCCGACGAAGCCCGCGCCGCAGCCGATGAAATCCTGTTCATTGCCAAGGGCGGCATCGTTGCGGATGCCCCGGCGGCCGGATTCTTCGACCGCCGCGACCTGCCGGATCTGCTGACCTATCTTGGCGGTGCAGCCGGAAACTGAGACCGCGCCACAATTTCGACGCGAGCGTTTGCCACTGGAGAAGCGGCGCGAATTGGGATACACCGGTGCCATATGTTCCGGCTTGCGAGACATGAAGCTTCCGTCCCGGCATCAAGATCACAGAACACAAAACCGGACCATGGCCAAGATAGCAGCGCCCCGCACAAAGATCAGGACGACCGTCACCAACAAGCTTCGCGCCGCGCTGTTTGTCGGTACTGGATTGCTGTTGCTGTCCGGTTGCCAGACACTTGGCGTGGATGTCTACGAGCCATCGGTGAAGCCGTCTTCCACGCCGCAGACAGCCCAGAAGGCCGGGGCATCCGATCCACGCACCCGCATCGGCGCACTTGAGCATCCGCGCATTATCGCCAGCTATGGCGGGGAATTCCGCGACGCCAAGACAGAACGTCTGGTGGCGCGCATCGTCGGCGCGTTGACGCTGGTCTCTGAAAATCCCAGCCAAGCCTACCGGATTACCGTGCTCAATTCGCCCGCGGTCAACGCCTTCGCCCTGCCCGGCGGCTATCTTTACGTCACCCGCGGTCTGCTGGCTCTTGCCAATGACGCCTCGGAAGTTGCCGCTGTGCTGTCGCATGAAATGGCCCATGTCACCGCCAATCACGGCCTTGAGCGCCAACGCCGCGAGAAGGAAGTCGAACTCGCCGGCCAGGTCGCCGAGGAGCTGTTCGCCAATTCCATAGACGGCCGCCAGGCTGTGGCCCGGGGCAAGCTGTCGCTTGCCGCCTTCTCCCGCAACCAGGAACTGCAGGCGGACGTCATCGGAGTCAGAATGCTTGGTGAAGCAGGCTACGATCCCTACGCGGCGCCACGCTTTCTGGAATCGATGAATGCAAACCAGCGTTTTGGTGCGGTCGATCCGGAGGCTGATTCCAGCCTCGACTTTCTTGCCAGCCACCCCAATGCGCCGCAGCGGGTCGAACTTGCCAGAAACCATGCCAGGGCCTTTGGTCCTGAAGGTGTTGGCGATCGCGGGCGCGATTATTACCTCGACGGCATAGATGGATTGCTGTTCGGCGACAGCCCCAATGAAGGCTATGTCCGCGGCACCGAGTTTCTTCATCCTGTGCTGGGTGTAAAATTCAGCGTGCCCCAAGGCTTCAGGATCGACAACAATGCCGAAGCGGTGATTGCCACGGGTCCCGATGAAATGGCAATCCGCTTTGACGGCGTCACCGACGACGGTAGCCAGTCATTGACAGACTACGTCGCCAGCGGATGGGTCACCGGACTTGATCCAAGTTCAATCAGGCAAACCCGTATTGATGGATTGCCGGCAGCAACTGCGCGCGCCAGTGCCGACCGCTGGGATTTCGACATCACCGTAATCAGGTTGAAAGACCGGATCTACCGGTTCCTGACGGCAGCCCAGAGCGGCAGCGGTCGACTCGAGGCAACGGCTTCCGCGGTTCGGGGCAGTTTCCGGAAAATGTCCAGCCGCGAGATCAAGCAGCTTCAACCCTTGCGCATCAGCATCGTAACAATAGCACCGGGCGACACCCTTGCCTCACTGGCAGCACGGATGCGGGGTGTGGAACGCAAGGTTGAATTGTTCAAGCTGCTGAACGCGGTTGCGCCGGGGACAGCGCTGACGCCGGGCCAGAAGGTCAAGATCGTCACTGACCGGTAAACCATGACCGGCTGCGGTCCTGCATCAGGTTCCGGCTGATGTTTACAGGCTTGCGATTTCCGGAGTCTCGGTCGTCAACACAGCCCGGAGCTTCTCAAGCGCCCTGTTTTCGATCTGCCGCACCCGTTCCTTGGATATGCCGAGCTCCGACCCAAGCGATTCCAGGGTAGCCCCTTCCTCGCTCAATCGTCGTTGGCGGATGATGCGAAGCTCGCGCGGGTTTAGCGTGTTGAGCGCGTCGCCAAGCCACACGCTCCGGCGCTCATCATCGATCATGGTCGACACCTGCTCGTCGGGCAAGGGCTCGTCGCTCATGAGAAAATCGATACGATCGGACGAGGACCCCTCGTCGCCGCCCGACATCGGGGCGTTGAGCGATGAATCCGAGCCTGACAGCCGCGCATTCATGACTTCGACGTCCTTGGCATGAACCCCGAGCGTGTTGGCGATCTGGGATTGAATTGCACTTTCGGAAAGAAACGGATCATCCTGAGCAAGTCGCGCCCTGAGCCGGCGCAGATTGAAGAACAGGGATTTCTGTGCCGAGCTGGTGCCGCCACGTACGATCGACCAGTTGCGCAAGACGTAGTCCTGGATCGACGCCCGAATCCACCAGGTCGCATAGGTCGAGAACCGGACCTCCCGCTCGGGGTCAAAGCGGGCAGCCGCCTCCAGCAGGCCGACATGGCCTTCCTGTATCAGATCACTCATCGGAAGGGCGAAGTTGCGGAACTTGGCAGCCATGGAAATCACCAGCCGCATGTGGGCCATTGTAATGCGATGCAGCGCATCCTGGTCCTTCTGGTCTTTCCAGCGTACGGCGAGGTCGTGTTCTTCTTCGCGTTCGAGATAGGGTGCCGCCATCGCTGCACGCACCATCTGTCTGTTTGCGGTAATCGCTTTCATGACACCCTCCGGCTTATTGCGGTTCACTTGAGTGTACGGGCGCTAGGCCAAAACAGATCATCACACCCGATGATAAAGACGTGATCGCCCGCCGCTGAACGGCATCATTGCCAACTCCCTAAGCTAAAGATCTGAAATCCCGAATGGTTCCACAGAATCTCGAAATATCAGTCGAAAACAAGGATATTTCATACTTTGCGTATGCAGGATCTGTCTCTGGCGGGCCCTGCAGACAATCTGTCTGCGCCCCACTGGCGCGGCATTCATGCAGCTGCGTCTGCACAGACAGCGATCCGCAACGCTAGAGCGTTTCATGGTTAGATGGAACCATGAAGCGCTCTAACCGCCGGCAAAACACCAGGCACAAAAAAACCCGGGCACGTGGAACGGCCCGGGCTCGATCTTAAAGATGACGCGTGGTGAGGCTTAGGCTGCCTCTTCCTGAGCGCCGTCTTCATCATTGGCCTTGCCGCGCTTCGGCCCCTTGTTGAGGTTGACCTCAATCAGGCGCACCGCTTCGGTGTCGGACATCTTGTTGACGGCACCGAGTTCACGGGCCATCCGGTCGAGAGCCGCTTCATAGAGCTGGCGCTCCGAATATGACTGCTCCGGCTGGTTCTCGGCGCGATAGAGGTCACGAACCACCTCCGCGATCGAAATCAGATCGCCGGAATTGATCTTTGCATCATATTCCTGCGCACGGCGCGACCACATGGTCCGCTTGACGCGGGCCCGGCCCTGAACAACTTTCAGGGCGCGCTCGACGAAATCTGTTTCCGACAATTTGCGCATGCCGATCGTCAGCGCCTTGGCGACGGGCACCTTGAGGCGCATCTTGTCTTTTTCAAAATCAATCACAAACAATTCAAGTTTGTGTCCTGCGACTTCCTGTTCTTCGATAGCAACGATCTGCCCAACGCCATGGGCTGGATAAACGATCGATTCACCGGTCTTGAAACCCTGTCTCTGTGAAGGCTTTTTCTGCTGGGTTGTCATGCGTTTTCAAAACTCCCTGTTACGGAAACGGACACTGGGAGCCGGGCATGGGT
>JBLXGF010000015.1:0-124942 GCA_048261205.1 Hoeflea sp. | reverse complement strand
GAAAACAAACCATGGCAACCCAAAAATGCTTGACTGACCGCACAGTCGCTCACCTGAAAAATCTATGACTTGGCGCTCTCGCACCCAGACCATGATTTTTCGTCCTCTCCCACAAGGGTAGAGGGAGACCGTCGCGCTCAGGCCTTCGTGCGCTGAAATCAATTTCATTGAATTCCGGCCCGGGGCCGCCGCTCCGAAGCCTCTCCCACAAGGGGAGAAGGGAGATTGATGCCAGCCCCACACCCCGTGGCCGCGCCTTATGATTTGGCGAAATAGTAAAGTTCGGCGTCGCGCTCAGGCCTTCGTTCGCTGAAATCAACTTCGTTGATTTCTTGCCTATGGCATTCGCTTCCAAGCCTATCCCGCAAGGGGCGCGGAGAAAACGCTGTCCAGACCGGACAGGTGATCGCTTTGGCACCCGCAACGTCCCGCTCACTTCCACCTGGGGAGAGAGACAAGGTCACCACCCTGCCCCTGATCCTGGCATTACCACTCTGGACGGCGCCACCGGGATCTGCCAAAAGCCATCCGGGACGCGACTGCCGTTATCTATAGAACGGGGTCGGGCTGTAGATTGACGTCACGCAGCTGCCGCGAGGACACGCCGGCCGTCCTGTCGTTCTTCCGAATGCGCTGTTTGAAAGTTCCGGGATCATTGATCTCCGGCGCCGGCCCCGCCCCCAGGCAAGGCTCAGAGATTGCCCACTTGCTTTTCAGTGAATCGAACCGCGGCCTCACACCACCGGCCGTTCGCCCAGTTCATCCTTGCCGTTCGCCGACAGCAGATCGCCGCCGGGTTCCTGCTGACGCTCATCATCAACCTTCTTGAGAACGGCCTCGTCAACTCCGGCGCCGGCCCTGCCCCCCGGGCAAGGCTTTGAGATTGCCCACTTGCTTTTCCGTGGATTGAACCGCGGCCTCACACCACCGGCCGTTCGCCCAGTTCATCCTTGCCGTTCGTCGAGAGCAGATCGCCGCCGGGTTCCTGCTGGCGCTCATCATCAACCTTCTTGAGAACGGCCTCGTCAACTCCGGTGTCGGTGACCTGCTCCGTCGGCTCGGCGTCGGCCGGTTGCGACTCGGGCACCGGTGTGATGGTTGCGGCGGGTTTCCGCCCGGCATCCGGCTTGGCGCCAGGTTTTGACGGCCCGGTGGCCGGGACCGGCACAGCATTGTCGAAGCGCAGCCGGTAGATCGGTTCGGGCAGAGCGAAGCCAGCGTGTTCGAGCGCGGTCTTGACCGTGCGGATCGCCTCGGATCGGGCCTTGATGAAGTCGGTCTCGGTCTGGTTGATCCAGCCGGAAACACCGATCAGGACATTGGAATCCCCGACTTTCTCGATCCAGGCGCCCGGTTCGGGATGGCGCAGCACAAAGCCCAGCCCATCAAGCGTGTCATGGCACACGGCCAGCGCCTCATGCAGCACGCTGCCGGCATCGATCCCGAGCTCGAACAGGAACCGGCGCTCGGGATTGCGGGAGTAATTGACGATATTGGCCTTGAACACGGTCGCATTGGGGATTCGTATGTGGTTGCCGTCAACATCCATCAGGATGGTGGCGCGCGAGGTCAGCCGGATGACAAAGCCTTCCATGCCCTCGAGCGCGATGAAATCCCGCGGTTGAAACGGCTGACGAACCGACAACAGGATCGAGGCGATATAGTTCTCCACCGTGTCCTTGACCGCAAAACCGATGGCCAGGCCGATGATGCCGACCGCTCCGAGGATGGTGCCCAGAACAGCCGTCGCGCCGAGAATGTCGAGCGCCATCAGGGCGCCGAACATGAGGAAGGCCAGCCACACGGTCTGACGCAACAGATCGGCGATAAAGGCATTGGGCGTGAGCCAGTCCCAGGGCTGCTTGCGGGTGGTGACGAACCAGCCGACAGCGCCGATCAGCAGCCAGACAAGACCTGCCACCAGAAGCAGCGGCAGGTAGTCGAGCGATTGCTGCAGCCGTGTCTCGAAACGGCCGATCACCGGCTTGAGACGCTCGGTGACAGCAGTCTGCTCGGTGAGCCGGTTTTCGATGGCAACGACACCGGCCACCCGGCTGACCAGATCTTCCGCCTTCCTGGCAAGCGTTGCCTCCTCCACCTGTCCGTTGAGGGTGACGACACCGGAGCTGACAGACACGAAGATCCGGTTCAGCCCTTCGATCTCGCGGAAGATCTTTTGAATGCGGCTGCGGATTTCATTGTCGGAGATAACGCGCTCGCCGATCTCGATGGTCGGGCCGGAGGGGGCGACGGTTTCCTGCGCCAGTGCAAGGCGGGGCGCAAGCGCAAGGCCCAGCATGACAAGCATCATGGCAAGGCACAGGCTGCTCCAGAGTAACGGCTGCGAGAAGGACCGATTGCTGCGCATCATGATGCTCCTGACCTGGCGGCCACTTGGTGGGGGCTGCGCAGCACACCGGGCCGGGCAGGAACTGTTGATGGCCAATCTAACCAAGCCATGCGCATCAGCCAACGGGTCAGCAGCCGGAATTTTGCCCGTGCGCCGGCAATGGCCCCTGCCGCATCCCAAACAACAGCTTTCACCTCCGGGTAAAGCATGTAGGCTGCACATTCTCAGCGTCTGCCGGCGGGCGAAACAGGCAGCACAATCGCGAAGGACCCGGGATGACTACACGCGGAAGCAAACCCCGGAACTATCTGAAGCTGGTGCTGCTCGCGGCGCTATACCTGTGCCTGATTCTCGGCGGCCGCTGGCTGGAGCAGACCATCGAGGACAGCCTGCAGGTCTCACGCCTGGGACAGGCCGGCATGCCCTATGTCGGCGCCATTGCCGCAATCCTGCTGCTCTACATCCTGCTCACCGCCATCCCTTTCGTTCCGGGCACGGAAATCGGTCTGGCGCTGCTGATGGTGTTCGGGGCGCAGGTGGCCCTCATCGTCTACCTGTCGACGGTATCGGCGCTGACGCTGGCATTTGCGCTGGGGCGTCTGGTGCCTGAACGGAAACTGGCGGCCTGGCTGTCGCGGCACGGTTTTGACAGGACAGCCGGGCTGATCGAGACTTTCGCTCGGCTGGATCCCGCCGGACGCGATCACTACCTGACCCAGAATGCCCCGCGCCGGCTGGTGCCATGGCTGACCCGTCACCGGGCCATCACACTGATTGTGCTGATCAACCTGCCGGGAAACACGCTGTTGGGCGGCGGTGGCGGCATCGCGCTGGTGACCGGACTGAGCAAGCTGATGCCGGTCAGGCAATTTCTCGCCACGATATCGATTGCCGTCGCACCGGTGCCGGCGGCGATCATGTTGATGGCCTGGATGACACCATAGGACAGCCACCAACGCTGTTGGCTGCGGAGACCGCGGCGGCAGGCGCTGCTGGTTCAGACCAGACGCGACTGCTCGAGGGCTGCTTCGATGAAGCTTGCGAACAGCGGATGCGGTTCGAGCGGACGCGACTTGAGCTCGGGGTGATACTGCACGCCGATGAACCAGGGATGGACGTCCTGCGGATATTCGATGGTTTCGGGCAACAGGCCATCGGGCGAGATGCCGGAAAACACCAGACCGGCTTTTTCGAGCTGGTCCTTGTAGGCGATGTTGACCTCGTAACGATGGCGGTGGCGCTCGGAGACCTCGTTGGAGCCATAGATGCCGGCAATCAGCGAGCCGGATTTCAGCGGATGCGGATAGGCGCCCAGCCGCATGGTGCCGCCAAGATCGCCGTCGGCGGCGCGCTTTTCGAGCTGATTGCCCTTGAGCCATTCGGTCATGATGCCGACGACATGGGTGCCGGTCTTGCGGCCGAATTCGGAGGAATCCGCGTCCTCGATGCCTGCCAGATTGCGCGCAGCGTCCAGCACCGCCATCTGCATGCCGTAGCAGATCCCGAAATAGGGAACCTTGCGCTCGCGGGCGAAACGGGCCGCGGAAATCTTGCCCTCGGCACCGCGTTCGCCGAATCCGCCGGGCACGAGAATGCCGTTGACCTTCTCAAGCCAGGGTGACGGATCTTCCTTCTCGAAGATCTCGGATTCGATCCATTCGAGCTTGACCTTGACCCGGTTGGCGACGCCGCCGTGATACAGCGCCTCGATCAGTGATTTGTAGGCGTCCTTGAGGCCGGTATATTTGCCGACGATGGCGATGGTGACCTCGCCCTCGGGATTGTGAATGCGCTCGGACACCGCTTCCCAGGCCTGCATGCGCGGCTTCGGCGCCGGTTCGATGCCGAAAGCGGCCAGCACTTCAGTGTCGAGGCCTTCCTTGTGGTAGGCGATCGGCACATCGTAGATCGACGGCACATCAAGCGCCTGGATGACCGCGGAGGCCCGGACATTGCAGAACTGCGAGAGCTTGCGGCGTTCCTCGGACGGAATCTCGCGGTCGGCGCGGACCAGCAGGATATCGGGCGCTATGCCCATGGCCTGAAGTTCCTTGACCGAATGCTGGGTCGGCTTGGTCTTGAGCTCGCCGGCAGCGGCGATCCACGGCATCAATGTGAGGTGGACATAGACGGCATTGCCACGCGGCAGGTCGTTGCCCAACTGGCGGATCGCCTCGATGAACGGCATCGCCTCGATGTCGCCGACGGTGCCGCCGATTTCACACAGCACGAAATCATAATCCTCGTTGCCCTCAAGCACGAAGTTCTTGATTTCGTTGGTGACGTGCGGAATCACCTGGACGGTTGCGCCGAGATAGTCGCCGCGCCGCTCCTTGTCGATGATGTCCTTGTAGATACGGCCGGTGGTGATGTTGTCGGACTTGACCGCCGAACGCCCGGTAAAGCGCTCGTAATGGCCGAGATCGAGATCGGTCTCTGCGCCATCGTCGGTGACAAACACCTCACCATGCTGCGTCGGGCTCATGGTGCCCGGATCTACATTGAGATAGGGGTCGAGTTTGCGCAGCCGCACCCGGTAACCACGGGCCTGCAGCAACGCACCAAGGGCGGCTGAGGCAATGCCTTTTCCAAGCGAGGAGACCACGCCGCCGGTAATGAAAACATATCGCGCCATGGGATCGAACCGATACCTTCAGAATGCTGATTCCGCCACCATAAAATTTTGATGACGCATTTTAGCGGTGCATAACAATTCAATTGCCATGAAAACCACATGAAAAAACCGGCGGAGGCTAAAGTGCCATCCGCCGGTTTGCGAAGACTTTGGCCTTACTGGCCGGAAGGAACGTCGGAGGCCGGGGCCTCGGGTGCAGCCGGGATGTCACCGGCTGCCGGAGCGGCCGCGCCGCCGAGCTGATCGAGAACGCCCGAGCCGGTGCCCTGAGTCTGGCTCGGGATCCGGTCGAGAATGTCTGTGGGATTGTCGCCGTAGCGGGCCAGGATGCCGAGCGCCAGCGAGGTGATGAAGAAAGCCGCGGCGAGAATGCCAGTGGTGCGGGTCAGTGCGTTGGCCGCACCGCGCGCCGACATCAGGCCGGAGCCGCCGCCGATACCAAGGCCGCCGCCTTCGGAGCGCTGAATCAACACGATGCCGACAAGCGCCAGCACGATCATGAGATGGATAACAATCAAAACGGTTTGCATCGGCTTCTTTCCTGCCCTTTTCGGGCGCAATCTTAGTCCGGTTTGGCGGCTCTTTACACGAGGGCAGCCAGCTTTCCAAGTCCCGTTAGGGCGCAACGGCAACCCGCGGGCGGATAATATCGGTGTCCGGTCAGCTCAAAAGGCTGCCGCAGGCCTTACAAATGGCGAGGAAGTCGGCCGCTTTCAAGCTTGCGCCGCCTATCAACGCACCATCGACATGCGCGACGGCCAGAAGCTCGGCTGCATTGTCAGGCTTGACCGAACCGCCATAGAGCAGCCGCATGGAAGCCCCCTCGCCGCCAAACCGGCTCTTCATCTCCGAACGGATGAAGGCATGGGCTTCAGCGACATCGGCGACAGTCGGCGTCAGACCGGTGCCGATGGCCCAGACAGGTTCATAGGCAATGACGGTGTCCGCGGCGGTCGCGCCATCGGGTACGGAGCCCGCAAGCTGCGACCCGAGAACCTTGAGTGTGTCGCCGGATTTGCGCTCGGCTTCGGTTTCTCCGATGCAGATGACGCGGACTAGGCCGGCATCCTTGGCGGCTTCCGCCTTGGCGCGAACGGTTTCGTTGCTCTCGCCATGCAGGGTGCGGCGTTCGGAATGGCCAACGAGAACGTAATCGCCCAGGCAGTCGGCAATCATTTCGGCGGAGATGTCACCGGTATAGGCGCCGCTTTTCTTGTCATGGCAATCCTGTGCGCCGATCGACAGCGGGGTTTGCTCGGCGATCGCGGTGGCCACATACAGAAGCGTTGCGGGCGGGCAGATCAACGCGTCGATCTTGCCGGCAAGATCCGGTCCCAGACCTTCGGCAATGGCCTTGATCTGATCAAGGTTGTCACGCGTGCCGTTCATCTTCCAGTTGCCTGCCACAAGCGGGCGAATGTCAGGTGTCATCGGATTTCCCCGTAGCTGATGTGTTGTGACGGGGCTTAGCAGACCGGGACTGGTTTGCAAACGCCGCGGGAGGTAGGAAGGGAGCAAACAGCGACCGCATCCCGGCCTATGCCAATCACCAGGCCTGACGGAAAACAGCGGCCATGCCTGTCCGGGTGACGCAGATCAACCGCGAACAAGCGGAAGGACACGGTTGTATTTGCCGGATCTTCTTGGCTTGAAGCGGCGCTCCCGGTTCGGCTCGAGCATGGCGGTTGATTTTACCAGCACCTCGCTGAGCGGCTCATCAAACTCGACACCGATGATGAAGAAGCCGATTCGCCTGATCTTGCCGGCCGCGTGGGTATTGATCCATGGGATATAGACGCGGCATCTCTCATCGATCACATCAAAAATCGAATCAAGCGGGCTGGCGGCATCCATGCCGGCCCAGGGCATCTGGTCATTGGAAAAAAGACAGCCTGTCACAGACAGGTTCACGATTACCCCTGTGAGGGCAATGTAATGCTTCCTGTCCTTGAAGATCAATTCCACAACACCCGGACAATGGGCGCCGTAACGGACATCCGAGCTGCGAATGTAAGTGCCTTGAGACTGATCAGTCACTTTCGTGACGTTTGAAGCCATGCAACTCCGCTCCCAACTGCAATCCGGGGATTTGCTGCAGATTGCTCAAGTTGCATGAAGATATTCTAAACTGCAAAAATGGTCCCATCCTGTTTACGGTGCCGAGGGTCCCCGGACCTGCCACGCAATCAGGCGGCGCGCCTCAGACATCACCGCTTGAAGAAGGGCCATCTGCTGGTTTTGGGAGTATGAATGTTCAACTGGTTGCGGCCGGAACCTTTTGATTCATAGAGCGCCGCATCTGCTTTGCGATAGACGTCTTCGGGGCCGGTGGCGTCGGTTGCCATACACAGTCCGAAGCTCATGGTAATACTGCCGCAATCCAGCCCGTCATGGTGGTTCTTCAACGGGGTTGATTCGATCGCCAGCCGAATGCGTTCGGCAGTTCCTATGGCCTGTTCCAGACTGATTCCGTGCAGGATGACGGCGAACTCCTCGCCGCCGGTGCGCGCAAGGAAGGTATCCTTGTCCAGAGCGTTTTTCATGACGGCCGCCGCCACGCAGAGGACACGGTCACCGACCTGGTGGCCGTAGGTGTCGTTGAATGTCTTGAAATGATCAATATCGGCCACAATCAACGCATGGTGCATGCCGCTTTGCCGGCCATCGTAAATCGCTGACAGCCGTTCATCGAAGGCACGCCGATTGGAAAGCCTGGTGATCGGATCAATGGTGGCCAGGCGCTTGTATTCTTCAAGTTCGGCCTTGAGCTGCGCCATTTCCTTGGCACGCTCGATCATCTGGTGGATGACAGCGCCGCCTTTTTCCATGGTATCGCCAGTTGCGGACGAAAGAACCTTGACCAGTCCGCGCAGCACTTCGGAACTGGACGCGTCACCATCCGACATGCGTGATGAGGTTTCACCAAGCAGGTTTGAATATTTCCGGAGCGCAGATTGATCCTGCTTGACCAGCTTTATGACACCCTGCATTTCATCGGAAATGCGTTCGCGTGTCTGCGCGACAGCGCTCATACCATGATGATGCGGAAGGTATTTTCTCCCCACTTCATCAAGTTGCGACTGCGTCGGGCGACCGCCGAGCGCCGCGAATTCCCGAATGAGCGCGGCGTTGGACGTGTTCAGGAATTGATAGACGAGCTCGTAGTTGCGCGGCAGCGATGAGATGCCCTGCTCCCGCATTTTGATAATAACCGTTGATGCGGGATCGATACCGTCAACATTCTCCAACTGGTCCACGACGCAAGTCACCTAACAAAGCAATAATAATTGCACGCATATTGAACAATACACATTGAGAATTCGCTAACTAACCGCCCGCTTACGGCCCGGGTTCCGTCGCGGCGTCACCAGGCATGGGCCGCATCTGTCCGACCTGCCGATGCGGTCCCGCCATCGGTGGGTCAGGCCGCCATTTACCGATGGATTTCAAACATTTGCACATCACGCCACCGCCCGCGTTACGCCACATTGCGGTCAAGGCTCGGTCTCAAGAGACGTGAGTGTGGCTTGCCAGACGGGTTTTGAAGCCGGGATGCAGATGATGGTGTCTTGGCGATCCGGTCCGCACGGCCCCCACCTTGCGTGCCGGGTTGAGATAGTGTTCGATGATGCACGGGAACGGAGTAGAGTTGCGCGGGCCGCAAATTATCCGGTTGAGGACACATGAAACGGATCAACGCCCATATCGACAAGGTGCTGTCAGCATCGGAATCCGCGTCCGCCTCGGCGCGATCACGGCTGGTCGCCTCCTGGCGGCGCTCGATCACGGTTCACGGCCTTGACCCGGGCCGGCATGCGCCGATCGACCGGATTGACGAAAATGCACTCTCGCACCGGCGACAGGCAATGGAACAGTTCCTGCAGGTTGCCGCGCCAAAGCTCGATCAGCTCTTCGGGCTCGTCGGCCAATCAGGATGCGCGGTTCTGCTTTGCGATGTCGATGGCGTGGTGCTTGACCGGCGATGCCAGGATGCCGACCGCGACGTGTTCCAGAGCTGGGGCCTGACGGAGGGAGCGAACTGGTCCGAGGCGGCCGAGGGGACCAACGGAATCGGCACCTGCCTGGCTGAAAACAGGCGGGTCATCATTCATCAGGGCGATCATTTTCTGGCGCGCAACACCGCGATGAGCTGCATGGATGCGCCTATCTATGGGCCGGACGGACAATTGGCCGGGGCACTTGATGTCTCTTCAGCGCGATCAGAGCAAACCGAGGCCTTCAACCGCCTGATTGCCGCCATGGTCACCCAAACCGCCAGACAAATTGAGGCCGACACGTTTCGCGCCGCCTTCCCCGGCGCCCGCATTCTGCATGCCGACACGGACGACACCGAGGCAGCCACCCTGCTGGCGGTCGATTCCGATGATATCGTGATCGGGGCGACACGTGGGGCGCGCAGGGCTTTCGGGTTGTCCGCAACCGGCCTGATCAATCCGGTCCCTGCAACTGATCTGTTCGGTCGCAGTGGCGGGCTGCGCGGGTTTGAAAAAGCCGAGCACGCCGCTGTGATCCGCGCTCTGACGCGAACCGGCGGCAATGTCTCGCAGGCGGCGCGCGACCTTGGTATCGGCCGTGCGACCCTCTATCGCCGAATGAAACGGCTGGGTATCGGCGATTCCACGGATGATCTGTCTCAAACTTGAGACACTTTGCCTTCCCTGCGGTTTTGACGGGGCTGACAGAGCGCCCTGATCTCATCACCCTCGCATCATTCCCTGGCGGAGGGCCCGGGAGATGAGGAGGATATCATGAACGAAATGATTCAGAACGCGTCCCTGACGGGCTCGCCATTCGGGACCAGCTACGACAATTTCATCGGTGGAAAATTCGTACCGCCGGTCAACGGGCAGTACATGGACAACATCACGCCGATCACCGGCGCGGTTGTCTGCAAGGTCGCCAAGTCGGATGCCGCAGACATCGACCTGGCTCTCGACGCGGCTCACAGCGCCAAAGAGGCCTGGGGCAAGACCTCCGCCGCTGATCGCTCGAACCTGCTGCTCAAGATCGCCGACCGGATCGAAGCCAATCTCGAGCTGATCGCCACTGCGGAAACCTGGGATAACGGCAAGCCGATTCGTGAAACCGTGAATGCCGACATTCCGCTGGCAGTTGACCATTTCCGCTATTTCGCCGGCGTTCTGCGCGCCCAGGAAGGGTCGATGTCGGAAATCGACAACGACACGGTTGCCTATCATTTCCAGGAACCGCTGGGTGTGGTCGGTCAGATCATCCCCTGGAACTTTTCCATCCTGATGGCCGCGTGGAAACTGGCCCCGGCGCTGGCGGCGGGCAATTGCATCGTTCTCAAGCCCGCCGAACAGACACCGGCAGCGATCATGGTTGTCATGGAACTCATCGCCGATCTGCTGCCGGACGGTGTGCTGAACATCGTCAACGGCCTGGGCGCGGAAGCGGGCGATGCCCTGGCGCGCTCCAATCGCATTGCAAAAATCGCCTTCACCGGATCAACCGCCACCGGACGCAAGATCATGGAAGCCGCGACAGTCAACCTGATCCCGGTGACGCTGGAACTGGGCGGCAAGTCACCCAACATCTTCTTCTCCGACGTGATGGCCCAGGACGACGCGTTTCTGGACAAGGCGGTGGAAGGTTTTGTTCTGTTTGCCTTCAACCAGGGCGAAGTCTGCACATGCCCGTCGCGGGCGCTTATACAGGAAGACATCTATGAGGAGTTCATCGCGCGCTGCATTGCCCGGGTACGGGCCATCCAGCAGGGTGACCCGCGCGACATGAACACGATGGTTGGCGCGCAAGCCAGCAAGCAGCAGCATGAAAAAATCATGTCCTACTTCACCATTGGCGTCGAGGAAGGCGCGGAAGTGCTGGTGGGCGGCGATTCAGCACGGTTCAATGGCGATCTGGCTGGCGGCTATTACATCCAGCCGACCATCCTCAAGGGGCACAACAAGATGCGGGTGTTCCAGGAAGAAATCTTCGGACCGGTTGTCAGCGTCACCACTTTCAAGGACGAGGCAGAGGCACTGGCGATCGCCAATGACACGATGTACGGCCTTGGCGCCGGTGTGTGGACACGCGACGGCACCCGCGCCTACAGGTTTGGCCGCACCATCGAAGCCGGCAGGGTGTGGGTGAACAACTACCACGCCTACCCGGCCCATGCTGCCTTCGGCGGATACAAGCAGTCGGGCATCGGCCGCGAGAACCACAGAATGATGCTCGATCACTACCAGCAGACCAAGAACATGCTGGTGAGCTACAACCCCAACAAACTCGGCTTCTTCTGATCTCCCAGGACAAAAGCCTGAAGGAGCCCGCCCTCGTGCGGGCTCTTTTGCGTCCTCGCCACCTCGCGTGAAACTGTTTCGAGCGTCGTGCGATTAATCAGACGCAAGGCGGCTCACCCGCGGAGGCCGGCAGTCAGCGGCAGTGGACACGCCGTCAGGCCGCCTGCCCATTGCCGGGCCCTTCCATGTGATTGCATCCGCAACGGCTTCCTTCATCGACCGCTCCATTCTCTCTGATCTCTCTCACTGCTCTTCATTTCGCCCAAGCTTTGGTCTAAAGGAACGGATGAGAGGTCTGCGGGCTTGGCACAGCGCCGATCCACAGCCGATAATGTTGATGCCGCAGGAGCTTTGATGCTTGATATTTTGCGTAAGGGTGCCCAAGGCTGGGTTGCCAAATTTCTTCTGATCATGCTGGTCGCCTCGTTTGGCGTGTGGGGCATTTCGGGCTCGATCCTGAATGCCGGCGGCACCGCTGTGATCACGGTTGGCGACACGGAAGTCAGTCCGAATGAATTCCGCCTCGCCTATGACCGCCAGGTCTCGGCGGTGGGCCAGCAGATCGGGCAGCGGCTGACAACAGAACAGGCCCGTGCCTTCGGCATTGAAAACCAGGTCTATTCGCAACTGATCGCCGGCGCGCTGCTGGACGAGCAGGCGCGCGAGATGAACCTCGGGCTGTCGGACGAGCGGCTTGCCGCCCTGATCGCCGATGATACGGCGTTTCATGATTTCAACGGCCGGTTTGACCGCAACAATTTTCGCCGGGTGCTGAACTCGGTCGGCATGAGCGAGGAAGACTATCTCAAGAGCCGCGGCCAGGTGGCCGTGCGCACCCAGATCGTTGAAGCGGTATCCGACGGCTTTGCAGCCCCCGACGCCTTGATCAAGGCGCTGGCGCAGTATGATGCAGAAACCCGTGATGTGAATTATCTGCTGCTGACCAAATCGGCAATCGACCCGGTTGCAGCACCCAGCGACAGCGAGCTTTCAGCCTGGTTCGAGGAAAACAAGAGCCGTTATGCAGCGCCCGAATACCGCAAGATCACCTATGTGAAGCTGCAGAACCAGGACATTGCCGACCCTGCAGCCATATCGCTGGAAACCGTGCGCGCCGACTATGAGGCACGCAAGGATCGCTACACCACGCCGGAGACACGCACGATCGACCAGCTGGTGTTTGCCGATCGCGCGGCTGCCGATGCGGCGGCTGCCGAGCTTGCCGGCGGCAAAAGCTTTGACGAGCTGATCACGGATCAGGGCCGCACAGCTTCTGACGTGCGGATCGGCAGCTTTGCCAAGACCACCGTGCCGGATCAATCGCTTGCCGATGCCATTTTTGCCGTGTCGGAAGCTGGCGGAACAACGCCGGTTGTCGACGGTCAGTTCGGCCCGGTGATCCTGCGGGTCTCGGATATCACGCCTGAATCCTCGAAAAGCTTCGAGGAAATGGAGCCGGAAATTCGTGAGCAACTGGCGCTGGCGGAAGCCGCCCAGGTGCTTCTGGACGTACATGATGCCTATGAGGATGCCCGCGCCAGCGGCATGACACTCGCCGAGGCCGCAGCCCAGCAGAAGCTGACGCCGGTGACGATTGACGCCATCGACCGCAGTGGTCAGACACCGGAAGGCACGGTGGTGCGCGACATTCCGGAATCGCAGGCTCTGCTCAGGGACGCGTTCGACACGGAAATCGGTGTCGAAACCCCGCCCATCAATATCGGCGCAGAAGGCTTTGTCTGGTTCGAGGTCAATGACGTGATCCCTGCCCGCGACCGGACGCTGGATGAAGTGCGCGACCGGGTTGTGGCCGACTGGACCGCGATGAAGACCGCCGAGGCTTTGGGCGCCAAGGCCGAGGAGCTGAAACAGCGTCTCGAGAAAGGGGCTGAGTTGCCGGCGATCGCCGAAGAGCTCTCCGCAGCGGTGGAAACCAAATACGCGCTGACGCGCGGTGACGTGGATGCGGTGTTCGGCGAAGCCGCCGTGGCATCGGCGTTCTCCGGCCCGAACGGCCTTGTCGAAGTGGCAAATGACGCCTCGGGTGAAAACCGCATCCTGCTCAAGGTGACATCGGTCAACGACGCCTCCACCGTGACAGCCGGTTCCGTGTCGCAGGAGCAGCGCACACGGGTGTCCCAGCAGATGGCTGACGATATTCTCGACCAGTTGGTGGCGCGGCTGCAGGCTGACTATGGTGTGTCGATCAACCGCGAGCTGGCCGAACGGGCACTGGCGTTTTAAGGTTCGGGAAAACGGGGGCGACCAAAATGGCTGATCTCAAGTCATTCCTTGGCAAAGTGGCCGAGGGGAAAGCGCTGGACCGGGCCGAAGCCCGGTCAGCCTTTGGCGTGATGATGTCGGGCGATGCCACGCCGTCGCAGATCGGCGGTTTCCTGATGGCGCTGCGGGTGCGCGGCGAAAGCGTTGATGAAATCTACGGCGCCGTCAGCGTGATGCGCGAAAAGATGCTGCCGGTATCCGCGCCTGCGGATGCGGTCGACATCGTCGGCACCGGCGGCGACGGGACCGGCACCTATAACGTGTCCACCGCCGCAGCCTTCATCACGGCCGGCACCGGAGTCAAGGTGGCCAAGCACGGCAACCGGGCGCTGTCGTCGAAATCCGGCACGGCGGATGCTCTGTCCGCGCTCGGAATTTCGCTCGAGCTGGATCCGAAGGGCATTTCCGCCTGTATCGACGAGGCAGGGGTCGGCTTCATGTTCGCCCCCGCGCATCATTCGGCGATGCGCCATGTCGGCCCGAGCCGGGTAGAGCTCGGCACGCGGACAATCTTCAACCTGCTTGGCCCGCTCTCCAATCCCGCCGGTGTGAAGCGGCAATTGCTCGGCGTGTTCTCGCCGCAATGGCTTGATCCGCTGGCGCAGGTGTTGCGCGACCTCGGCTCGGAAACCGTATGGGTGGTGCATGGCGACGGGCTGGACGAGATGACCACGACCGGCGTAACCCAGGTTCACGCGCTGGAGAACGGCAAGATCCGCAGATTTGAGATCACACCGGAAGAGCTGGGGCTGGCACGGGTTTCGATTGACCAGTTGAAGGGCGGCGACGGCATTCACAATGCCGCAGCACTGAAACGAGTTCTCGAGGGCGAGAAGAATGCCTATCGCGATATCGCGGTGCTGAACGCGGCAGGCGCGCTGGTGATTGCCGGCAAGGCAGAAGAGCTTGGCGAGGCCATCGGCATCGCCGAAAACGCGATTGACAGCGGTGCTGCACTTGCAACCCTCGACAGGCTGGTCAAGGTCTCGCAGGCGCACGCACCGGCACCGAAGGCGGGCTGAGGCTATGAGCGACATTCTGACAAAGATCGAAGCCTACAAGCGCGACGAGATCGCCGCGGCCAAGGCCGCGCTGCCGCTCGCAGAGATCAAGTCCCGGGCGCGCGACATGGAAGCCCCACGCGGGTTTGTCGGCGCAATCGAGGCCAAACGCAGCGAAGGCGGCTTCGGGCTGATTGCCGAAATCAAGAAGGCGAGCCCGTCGAAAGGCCTGATCCGCCCGGATTTCGACCCGCCGTCACTGGCTCGCGCCTATGAGGCCGGAGGGGCTGCCTGCCTGTCAGTGCTCACCGACACCCCGTCGTTTCAGGGGGCGCCGGAGTTTCTCACCGCTGCGCGTGCCGCCTGTGCCCTGCCCGCTTTGCGCAAGGATTTCATGTTCGACACCTACCAGGTGCATGAGGCGCGTGCCTGGGGCGCCGATGCCATCCTGATCATCATGGCGTGCTTGGATGACGGCGATGCCAAGCGGCTTGAGGACGAGGCGCATGGCCTCGGCATGGCGGCGCTGATCGAGGTGCATGACGAGACCGAAATGGAACGGGCGCTGAAACTCGACAGCCGCCTGATCGGCGTCAACAACCGCAATTTGCGCACTTTCGAGGTGTCGTTGACCAATTCCGAGCGGCTGGCGCCCATGGTTCCTGCGGACCGCATCCTGGTCGGCGAAAGCGGCATCGGTTCGTTTGCCGATTGCCAGCGGCTTTCCAGATGCGGGATTTCGACCTTCCTCGTCGGCGAAAGCCTGATGCGGCAGGGAGATGTGACCGCCGCGACCAAGGCCCTGCTGACAGGTGCGCAACCGGCGACGGCGGCACACTAGATGGCTGACGCACCGGACTCACGCCTCACCCACCTTGCCGAAGACGGCTCTGCCGCGATGGTCGATGTCGGCGACAAGGCCGATACCGTGCGCGTTGCCGAGGCCGTCGGTCATGTGCGGATGAAACCGGAAACGCTGGCGCTTATCCTTGAAGGCAACATGAAGAAGGGCGACGTGATCGGGGCGGCGCGCATTGCCGGGATCATGGCAGCCAAGCAGACCGCCAATCTCATTCCGCTGTGCCATCCGCTGGCGCTGACCAAGGTGAGTGTCGAGATAGAGCCCGACGAGGCCCTGCCCGGCTTGCGGGTTCAGGCTCTGGCCAAGCTGACCGGAAAGACCGGCGTCGAGATGGAAGCGCTGACGGCTGTGTCGGTCACCTGTCTGACCATCTACGACATGGCCAAGGCGGTGGACCGGGGCATGGAGATCGGCGGCATCAAGGTGCTTGCCAAATCCGGCGGCAAATCCGGCGACTGGAAACTCGACAGCTGAAGGAACGACCGATGGCACTGATGCCGGTAGACGAGGCTCTCGGGCGCATACTCGATGGCGCAGCACCCGCCACGGAACCCGAGCTGCTGCCGCTGGCCCAGTGCTACGGCCGGGTGCTGGCCCGCGACCTGCTGGCGCTGCGGACCCACCCTCCCTTTGCGGCGTCCGCCATGGACGGCTATGCGGTGCGCGCCGACGAGGCCGTGGCCGGCGCGCAGCTGAAACTGCAGGGTGAAGCCGCCGCCGGTCATGCCTTTGACGGACCGCTGGCAGCCGGTTCTACCGTCCGCATCTTTACCGGCGCGCCGGTGCCCGAGGGCGCCGATGCGATCCTGATCCAGGAAAATGCCGACAAGCTCGAGGATGGCCTGGTGCTGGTCAACGAGGCCCCGGAGGCGGGCCGTTACATCCGCCCCGCAGGCATTGATTTTACCGAAGGCAAGACCGGGCTGGACCAAGGCCGCTTTCTCGATCCCGGCGCCATCACCTTTGCCGCCGCCATGAGCCATGCCCATCTGCCGGTGGTGCGCAAGCCGCGGGTCGCCATTCTCGCCACCGGCGACGAGTTGCGCCTGCCCGGCCAGACACTGGGTCCGGGACAGATCATCGCCTCGAACACCTTTGGCGTGGCTGCCCTTGCGAAAGCTGCCGGCGCTAACATTATCGACCTTGGCATTGCGATTGACCGCATGGAGGCGCTGGATGAAGCGCTCGATTCCGCCATCGCGCAGCAAGCCGATGTGCTGGTGACCATCGGCGGGGCTTCCGTCGGTGACCATGATTTGGTGCAGAAGGCGCTGACCGGGCGTGGCATGGCGCTCGATTTCTGGAAGATCGCCATGCGTCCGGGCAAACCGCTGATGTCGGGCAAGCTCGGCTCCATGCGGGTGCTGGGCCTGCCCGGCAACCCGGCCTCGAGCCTGGTCTGCGCGCACCTGTTTCTCGAACCGCTTATCACACGGCTTGCCGGCCTGCCGGATCCGAACCGCATCCAGACCGCCATCCTAGCCAAGGACCTGCCCGAGAACGACCTGCGCCAGGACTATCTGCGCGGGGATCTTGAAACCAACGTCGAAGGCCAGCGCGTCGCCACCCCGTCGCCGCGGCAGGATTCGTCGCTGATGAAGGTGTTCGCCGACGCCCGCTGCCTGATCATCAGGCCACCATTCGCGCCACCGGCCAAAGCCGGCTCGATCTGCGACGTGCTGGTGTTGCGGGCCTGAGCCGCCAAGCCCAGCGGTCCAGACAATTCAGAATGCCGGTGGTCAGGAGCGGCTGGCTTTCAATCGCCATCCGACGCGTTCAGGACGAAATCGAAGCGGGATTTCCACATCGTGTCACCGCTGTTCCCCGGCTCTATTTGGGTCAGCAGGGATGACTTGACGCCAAACACCGCATCCGATGTCAACCAGATGTCATCGGCTACGAAGGTGTGGGTTATGACCGTTTCGTAACCCTCGGCGGACACAATGAAATGCATGTGCGCCGGCCTGTTCGGGTGACGGCCAAGTGCTGCCAGCATCTGCCCGACGGGCCCGTCGTCGGGGATCGGATAGGACACCGGACGGATGCCGCGAAACGCGTATGTGCCGTCCGCGCCGGTCACGAACACGCCGCGATTGTTCCATTTCGGCTGGATACCCGGCTGCTGGACATCGTAATAGCCATCGGCGTTGTCGCACCAGACGTCCAGTTTCGCGCCCGCCACCGGATTGCCGTTAAGGTCGAGAACGCGGCCCTCGAACAGGCAGCTTTCGCCCTTGCCATCGAGCGAGATCTGATCGCCCATGGCACGAACCGGCGCCCCCTCCACATGAAACGGGCCGAGCACGGTGTTTTCGGTCGCCCCTGACGGTCGGCGATTGTTGATGGCGTCGACCAGCATCGAGAAGCCAAGCACATCTGAGAGCAGGATGAATTCCTGGCGATTGCCATCGCACATCTGTCCGGTTCGGGTCAGGAAGTCGATGGCTGTGCCCCATTCTTCCTGGGTCAGGTTCACGTCCTTGGCAAAGTCATGCAGATGCCGGACGAGCGAAGCCATCACCTGGCGAAGACGGGGATTTGCGTCCTCGGCGACACGGGCGTTGACGGCCTCAACGGATTTCTCTTCGGTGAAATAGTCGATATTCGGTGCTTTGCTCATGTCGCTCACTCCGCGGCCTGAAGGGTGCTGTTTGAATTCCGGTCGAGGACCGAGGAGAATGCCCGCATCAGTTCGCCTGCCGGATCATCCGGCAGTGCCATGGCGCGCCAGGCGACATGGTGATCGGGACGCACCAGAACACAGCCGCTTTCCTCTGTTTCGCGCGCCCTTGCCCAATCGCCGTGATGATCGACCAAGCTCCGGCGCGGGCCGATCACATGCACTGCAATATCGAAGCCAAGCGCCTTGCCGACGGTCTCGGCGGCCTGCACCCACCGCTCACCGGAAATTCCGGTCAGAAGGGTGAAGCGGCCCTTGCCGGTGATATCGAGCGTGGAGTGCTGCTTGCCGTCCTGGTCATAGATCCAGGCATGCGGCAAGCGCGCCCCCGGCCATGTGGTCGGCTGATAGTGCAGTTCCTTGTCCTGTGTGAACTCCGTCTCCGGCTGACCGTCCGTCACCGCGGCCGCCGATGCGTAGCGCTGGTTCATTTCCACGCCGTGGGCGTCGAATTCGTATTTCTTGAATTCGAACGCCTTGCGCAGCGCCTCGCGCTGGCTCTCCGCTGCAGCGGTGGCATCGCAGCGCGCATCCATGGAGGCCTTGATTTTCTCCACGTCGGTGCCGCCATCCATGCCCAGCGCCTCGAAGATCGGACCGAACTCGGCAATCGACTGGTTGGCGCGCGTGACGATCTGCCGGGCAACCGGAGCGCGTTCCTGCGAGTAGGTGTCGAGCAAGGCAGGTCCAGCGTGGCCCTTGATGACGGCGGCCAGTTTCCAGGCGAGGTTGAAGCCGTCCTGGATCGAGGTGTTGGATCCGAGTCCGTTTGACGGCGGGTGCCGGTGCGCGGCGTCGCCCATGATGAAGGCGCGGCCCTTCTGCATGTGGGTGGCAAACATGTTGTTGACGGTCCAGGTGTTGGCCGACAGCAGCTCGATCTCCAGTTCCGGATCGCCGACCAATTGGCGCGCGACTTCGGTGGCGACGTCCGGCGTCACCTCCGGCGCAGGCTGGTTGATGTCGTAGCCCCAGACAATCAGCCACTCGTTCCATGGCCGCACCATGCGCACCAGTCCCATGCCGATGCCGCCGACATCCGCGCCGGGCTGCATGACCCAGTAGAGAACCGAAGGACGGTGGGCCACATATTTGGACAGGTCTGCCCGGAACAGGATGTTCATCGAGCCGCCGACCCCCATCTGGCCCTCGAAGGGTAGACCGAGATCCTCGGCGACCTTTGAATTGCCGCCGTCGGCGCCGACAAGGTATTTCGAGCGGATGGTGATGTCCTTGCCAGTGAGCCGGTCGAGGCAGGTTGTCGTCACCCCGTCAGCGTCCTGGACATGGGACTTGTATTCCGTCGACATCCGCGCCTGGGTGCCGCGCGAACAGGCTGTCTTGAACAGCAGCGGCTCCATCAGGGTCTGCGGCAGGTCATTCATCATCGTTGGCGATGACAGACGGTGCTCCGCCCTGGAGAGCGGATGATTGCCCCAGCTTTTCATGCGGCCGATCTCCTCGCCCGCCAGGCTCTCGCAGAAGACGTTTTCGCCCATCAGGTCCTGTTCGGAGCAATGCATGTAGGCCTCCGCCTCAACCTCCGGTCCGAGGTCACGCAGGACTTCCATTGTGCGCTGATTGGTGATGTGCGCCCGCGGCGTGTTCGCCAGCCAGCGATAGCGATTGATCACCATGTTCTCGACGCCATAGGACGACAACAGCGCCGCGGTGGCCGAGCCTGCGGGCCCCGTCCCGATGATCAATACGTCCGTCGTGATATCCGCCATGATTAGTCCTCCCTGGATGTGTCATTCTGCCCGGCAATTTTTCCGCCTGAAAGACGGCGCCGGATTGGAAAAAGTTGAATACCGCTCTTGTCGCTGATCAGGCCCCACAGCCCGCGCGGCGCAAACAGCATGATGATGATGCCGAGCAGGCCGAGCGCGATCAGATACCAGGAGCCGTAGTCGGCGAACAAAGTCTGCAGCGCAAAGAACACCAGAACCCCGATGATCGGGCCTTCTATGGTGCCGATCCCACCGATCACCACAATGAAGATCACGAAGGCGGTCCAGTCGATAACCGAAAAGGCGCTGTCCGGGCTGATACGGCCATTCTGCAGAAAGATCAGGCCGCCTGCGATCCCGGTTCCGAAAGCCGCGATCAGAAACACCGCCCATTTCATCCGCGCCGCATCCACGCCGACCGACTTCGCCGCTTCCATGTTGTCGCGCACGGCGGCGAGCGCCAGGCCCCGCTTGGTCCTCAACAGCCAGTAGATGCCGCCGATTGTCGCCACAACCAGCGCCAGTGCCAGCCAATAGGCCAGAATGTCGAGTGCTGCGGAAGCGCGCACATCGAAGGCCGACTGCACCCAGTCCAGCCCCCAGGTTGCAGCACGGGCGTCGCGGGGCAGCGATGTGCCCGTGCCGCCGCCGACGGCCTGCCATTGGGCCACCAGAAGCCGCACGACTTCGGCGACGACCCAGGTGCCGATGGCGAAATAGGCGCCTTGCAGGCGGAAGGCGAAATAGGCTGTCGGTATGGCAATCAGTAGCGAGCCAACCCCGGAGAGCAGCAGGGCGGCGACCGGGTTCCACCCCCACAGGATGGCGGCGCCAAACACCATATAGGCCCCGAAGCCGACAAAGGCCTGCTGTCCAACGCTGACCAGCCCGCCATAGCCGGCCAGCAGGTTCCAGAATTGCGCCAGAACGAGCATGGTGAAAATGAAAAACAGATCCTGGATCAATCCGCGACCGGCGAAGGCCGGAACCAGAGCGGCGGCGATTACCAATATGACCGCTGCGATGGCAGTGACCACGGATGTGCGGGTGCGGGTGGTGACGGTGTAGGAATGTGTGCGCATCAGTCTGTGGCCCTCGGGAAAAGCCCGCGCGGCCGCACGAGAAGCACGATCAGAAAGGCCAGGTGGCCGCCAAGGATCTGCCATTCAGGACTGATCGCCGCGCCCAGCGTCTGGGCAACGCCAATGATGATGCCGCCGGCAAGTGTTCCCCAGAGTGAACCGAGCCCGCCGATGATGACGGCTTCGAAGGCGTAGATCAGACGGGCCGGACCGACGGTCGGATCAAAATTGGCACGCGTCCCCAGATACAGTGCCGCGATTGTGACCACCACCATGGCAATACCGGTGGCCTGCGCGAAGACACGCTGTGGCTTGATGCCCATCAGGCTGGCGGTCACCGGATCATCGGAGGTGGCGCGAAAGGCGCGGCCAAGCGAGGTTCGGAAGAAGAGCCATTGCAAGGCGAGGATCACGCCGATGGCAGACAACAATGTCAGAAGCGGCATAACCCCGACGGTGACCGGTCCAAGCGGAAGCGACGCGGTTTCCAGAGCGCCTGCCGGAATGCGGCGGCTGTCGGCCGAAAAGCCCTCCAGCAACACGTTCTGGATGACCACGGACAGGCCGAAGGTGACGAGCAAGGGCGGCAGGATATCCGGGCCAAGCACCCGGTTGAGCACATAGCGTTGCAGCGCGTAGCCGACCACAAACATGACCGGCATTGCCACCAGTGCCGCAAGAAACGGATTGAGCCCCAGCATCGAGACGATGACCAGGAGCAGATAGGCTGCCAGCACGATCAGGTCGCCATGGGCAAGATTGACCAGCCGCATGATGCCGAACACAAGCGAGAGGCCAGCCGCAAACAAAGCGTAGAGGCTTCCCAGCAAGATCCCCTGCACGATCGTATCCACCCAGATCATGCGGCAACTCCGAAATAAGCGTTGTGGATCGCATCGCGGCTCAAATCGGCCGGCGTCCCCTCAAGCGTCACCCTGCCCTCCATCATGCAGTAGACCCGGTCAGCGACCTTCAGCGCCTGGCCGATGTCCTGCTCGACGAGAATGACGGAGGCTCCACCTTTGCGGATTTCCGGCAGGGCCTTGTAGATGTCGCGGATGATGACCGGCGCCAGACCAAGTGAGAGTTCATCGCACAACAGCACGCGTGGATTGCTCATCAGCGCGCGGCCAATTGCGACCATCTGCTGCTGCCCTCCCGAAAGGGCGTTTCCGGGGCTGTTGCGGCGTTCCTTGAGAATTGGAAAAAGCCCGTAGACCTTGTCGAGGTCCCAGGTGCCATTGCCGTGGCTGCGGTAGGAGCCGATCAGCAGGTTTTCCTCAACGCTCAGCGACGGGAACAGGCGACGGCCTTCCGGCACCATCGAGATGCCCAGCTCGACGATGTCATCAGCGGGCATTGCGCCGATCTGCTGGCCATCAAACTCAACCATTCCCGGCTCTTGCCGCAGCACACCCGAGAGCGAGCGCAACAGCGAAGACTTGCCCGCACCATTGGCCCCGATAATGGCGACGCATTCGCCCTGGTCGAGCCGTATGTCGACGCCGAACAAAGCCTGGAAATCGCCGTAGCGGGCAGTCAGCCCGCGTGTTTGAAGCAGAGCCATCAGACCTCGATCCCCAGATAGATTTCCTTGACGTTCTTCGACGCCATGATTGCCTCAGGTTCACCCAGACCGATCATCTTGCCGAAATCGAGCACCAGCAAGCGCTCGACCACCCGGTTGAGCGCATGCAGCACGTGCTCGATCCAGATGATGGTCACACCCTCGCGGTGGATCGAGCGGATTGTCTCCACCAGTGCGATGCACTCGCCTTCGGTCAATCCTCCGGCGATCTCGTCAAGCAGCAAAAGCTTTGGCCCTGTGGCCATGGCGCGTGCCAGCTCAAGACGCTTGCGCTGCAGCAGCGACAGGCTGCCGGCGAGCGCATTCGCCGATCCGATCAGCTCGGTGCGCTCGAGGATTTCACCGCACTGCTGCTGTGCCTCGCGCTCGCTGCAAGCCCGGCCGTGGGTTGCGGCGACCAGCAAATTCTCGAACACCGTCAGCTTGTCGAAGGGCTGCGGGATCTGGAACGACCGCCCTACTCCGGAAATGCAGCGCTGCATCGGCGCCACGCGTGTGACATCATTGCCCATGAAGGCAATCGATCCGGTGTCGGGGAGCAGATTGCCGGTGATCAGATTGAACAGCGTCGACTTGCCAGCGCCATTGGGACCGATGATGCCCAGCGCTTCACCGGCAGACACCTCGAACGTCACATCGTCCGTGACCTTGAGCGCGCCGAAACTCTTCGACACGCCTTGCAGCTTCAGGATCGGCTTTGCCGTTGTCGTCATTGATGTGGCTTTCACGCGGGTTTCGGCTGTGTGGATGTGTGCCGCTCCGGCTTGCGGGGCGGCACTGTTTATCGTCAGGACAGTGCTTCCATGACGCCCTGTGTCGGAATGTTCGGCGCGGTCTTGTTGTCCACGACCACCAGGTCGAAGGTGCCGTCATCCTTGCGGCGCCACTGGCCACCGACCAGCGGCGTCTTGCAGACGTTCTTGGCCGCGAATGGCGGAACGCCCTCGCCATTCCAGGCGACGCGCCCGACAATGGTGTTCACGTCACTGGTGGCGATTGCCTCGGCCACGGCTTCGGCGTTGGTCGGGTCCTCAGACCGCTTGATCACGTCGGCGGCCATTTCGAACAGGGAATGGACGAAACCGATCGGCTGTGTCCACGGACGTCCGGTTGCTTCGGTGAATCCGGCCGCCAGTTCGGCGCAGCTTTCGCCGGTCAGCGATGACTTGAACGGATGATTGGCCGACCACCAGACTTCCGACGACAGGTTGTGGCCCGACTCACCCAGCGTTTCCACAGACTGCGGGAACAGGATCGCCTTTGCGACGGTCATCGCCTTGGGCGTGAAACCCTGCTGGGTTGCCTGATTGCGGAAGGTGGTGAAGTCGGGCGGAATCACCACGCCGGTGACGATGTCCACATTGGCCTGCTTGAAGGCGTTGATTTGCGCCGTGAAGTCATCCGTCAGGTTCTGATACCGGCCCGGATCCACAGTCTCGTAGCCGGCAGCGGCAAAGCCCGGCGCCACGCCGACATTCGGGTCACCCCAGGCATTGCCATCGGCATCGTTGGGGAACAATCCCCCGACCTGCTTGTTCGTGTCGAGCTGATTCCACATGTTGGTGAACACGGCGATGACGTCTTCAAGGCCCCAGAAATAATGGTAGGTGAAATCAAACGGCTTCCAGCTGCCGGGGTCCCCCGGATTGCCTTGCTGACCGATGAACCATGGCTGCCAGGGCGCCTTGGTGGAAATTGTCGGCACGCCTTCGCTTTCGCAGACGGTGGAAACCGGATTGGTGGTTTCCGGCGTCGAAGCGACCAGCATCAGATTGATGCCGTCGTCGATGATCAGTTCCTGCGCCACATCGGCGGCCCGGTTGGGGTTGGACTGGCTGTCCTTGACGATGACTTCGACATCCATCCCCTGTTCGGCGGCATATTTGTTGAACATGGCGATGGTGAAGGCATCGGCTTCGGCAAAACCTGCAAGCGGACCGGTCTGCGGACTGACATAGCCGATGCGGATTTTCCTGCCTTGCGCGATGGCGGGCATCGACAGCCCGCCAGCAGCGATAATGAGGCCGCCGGCGGCGGCAGTCTTGATAATGCGTCTGCGTGAAATCATCCGGTTATCCTCCCATGAACGATTGCTTCAGTGTTCGGGCCTGCGCCCCTCCCAGGCGGCCTGCAGCAGGGCGCGAATATCGCCCTGCGAGAATGGCCGCGGATTTGAATATCTGTTCTTCACTGCAATTTCAGACGCCCGATCCAGATCGGATTCGCTCAATCCAAGATCCGCCAGTGCCAGGGGCGCGCCGGCTTGTTTGGCGAAATCCCACAGCCCCGCACCCGGTGTGGCGCCGAAAATGTCGTGCAACGGCGCCAGCGCATCGGTCGCAACCGCATTGAAACTCGCCGTATGCGGCAAGAGGATCGCGTGGGTCTCTGCGTGCGGGGTGTTGAAGGAGCCGCCGAGGGTGTGGGCAAGTTTGTGATGCAAAGACATTGTAATATAGCCGAGCACCGTCGAACACAGCCACGCGCCATAGAGCACCAGACTGCGCGCGTCCTGGTCCTGCGGCGTATCCCGCAAGACCGGCAGACCCGCCTTGAACGCCTCCATGGCTTCCACCGCCATCAGGCTCATCACCGGGTTGGCATCCGGTGCATAGAGCCCTTCGACGCCATGGGCGATGGCGTTCAGCGCCGAATTCACCGTCATATCCGCGGGCAATGTCAGCGTCAGGTCGACATCATAAATGACCGTTTCCGGCCGGATCGATGCATCCCGCCGGGTGGTTTTCTCTCCATCCCGGGTTTCTCCGAGAATGTCGGTCATTTCGGAGCCGGCATAGCTGGTGGGAATGGCGATCTGGTTGACGCCGGTGCGGGTGGCGATGGCCTTGCCAAGACCAATCGTCGACCCGCCGCCAATCGACACCACGCAATCGGCTCCACTCTGCCTGAAGGCGTCAAGCGCCTTTTCCGTGACCTCCACGGGCGTGTGCATTGCGGCTTCGTTGAAGGTACCGGCCGACAATGAACCCAATTGCGTTGAGAGTGATTGGGCATCCTCGGCCTGGTTCGGCGTTGACAGAACGAAGGCCTGTTTGCCGCCAAGCCGCTCCACTTCCTCGCCAACCCGTGCAAGCGTCTTCGATCCGAACACAACGCGCGTGCCAATCCCGGGAAATGTGAAACCATCTGCAGGCAACTTCATGTCCGGTACTCCGCAAGTTCCTTGCCTGCGACAACTGCATTGAGCAGGTTCGACAAGGCTATGATTTCAGCTTTGGAGACGAGATGTTCGCGGCCGGCGAAAACCTCGGAATGCACCCTTGCCCCCCGACGGATGAGGGCTTCCGTGGCCTTTTGCGATGCCCATAGCGGTATCCATGGGTCAGCGTCACCGTTTGAGACATAGACTGGGACCGGCGCGGCGAGCTCTTCCGGCAGATCCTCGCCGGATGCGCCAACCCGGCACCCGGTGAGAACTGCCGCTGCGTCCGCATTGCCGCCACGCAGCAGATACTCGATTGCCAGGCAGGCGCCTTGCGAAAACCCGGCAATGACAAGCGGCCCGTCTGGCACCGCCTGACGGGCCGCCTCAACTGCATCCCTGACAAGGGTCAACGCCTCCGCGAGCTGGGCGGCGGTGTCTTCTGTCATTTCATCCACTGCCTTGGCATCATACCAGGCTATTCCGGGCGACTGCGGCAGCACGAAATGCACGTCCGGCGCATCCAGTGATGAAATCACCTCCGTCACCATCTGCTCCGCACTCTGGCCACGTCCGTGCAGGAAGACGCAGACAGCACGGGCGGTCTGGGCCGGAGTTCCTGTTGTCAGGGTTGGTCGCATCATGATGGCTCAGGCGTCCTGAAAGCTGGCAGGCTCGAGACCGGCCATCAGTTCTTCGCGGCGGTCTTCAAACCAGGGCGGGAACACCAGCGTGGTGCCGATCGCGTCAGCCGGCTCGTCCTTGGCCCAGCCTTCAGGCACCGTCCAGGCGATCTCGAACAGGGCACCGCCGGGCGAGCGCACGTAGCAGGATTTGAAGTAGTTGCGGTCCTTCTGCTCGGAAATATCGGTAAAGCCGAGACCTTCGATATGGGCCCGAAGCTTGAGCTGGTTTTCCTCATTGCCGGTGTTGAGCGCAAAATGGTGGATCGTGCCGCCCGACAATGTCCATGTTCCCTGCGGCTGGTCCCTGATTTCCGTGACTTCCACCACGCTGGTGGGACCATTTGCATTTGGAACTTCGTAGGCCATGCCGTCGGCATCATCGGCCATCTTCTTGAGCGGCAGGGCAATGGTCAGGAAATCGTCCATGGCATTGCGGTCGGTGACCGCGATGACGCCGCCATAGATACCCTTGATGGCATGCTCGGCGGACACGCCCTGTGCCTCGTTGACGATCGGGATGCGATTGTCGGCAGGGTTTTCAACCAGCTGCAACTCGATGCCGCAAGGATGCCGGAACTCCACCCGGTCAATGCCGAAGCGGCTGGTCTTGCGCGCTTCGATGCCGCGTTCGCCCAGACGGTTCAACCAGAAGTCGGATGCGCCGACCGGGATTGCCTGCTGGACAACTTTGGACTGATTGGTGCCGCGGCGGCCATAAACCCCCGGCTTGCGAAACGGGAAGGTGGTGATGATGGTCGATTCATCGCCGTTCTTCGCCCCGTAATAGAGATGATAAACCGGGATGGTGCCATCAAAAAGCACGGTCCTCTTGACTGAATAAAGCCCCAGATCCTTCGTGAAGAAGTCGAAATCCTCCTGAGCCCCATCGGTGCTCATTGTCAAATGGTGATATCCGCTGATTGCCGACATTGTCTCTCTCCCAAGTTTTCATGTCTGTTTCTGAATATCTTCATCCCGTGCGAGGATGAAATTGAAGGAACACGCGACCCCACCGCCATCGGACTCCGTAAAATCACCGAGCAGCGCCGGATCGACGGCAAAAAGCGGGTCCATGCGGATGGCCGGATCACTTTTGTCAAAGACATGGGTGGTCAGTGTCCGGTAGCCCGAGGCCGAAATTCTGAATTGGAGATGGGCCGGACGTGTGGCCGGAAGCCCGAGCTGGCGCAGAAGCTTTCCGACCGGACCATCCTCCGGGATGCGGTAGCCGCAGGGACGCACAGTGCGAATACGTACACTTCCGTCCGGGCCTGTGGTGTAGGTCCCACGCAGATTGAACTCAGGCTGCATGTCAGGAGCCTGGTTCTCATACACGCCTTCTCCGTTGGCATGCCAGACCTCGATCCGGGCACTGGCCACGGGCTCACCATCGCGGTTGGCAAGCCGCGCGGTAAACTCAAGAGGCATGCCCTTGCCGTCGAGGCAGATGCTTTCATTGTCACGCCGCCGCGGCGCCCCGGGTCTGTAGAACGGGCCGACCAGGGTGTTCGGGGTCGCATTGGCGGGAAGACGGGCATGGCGGCGCTCGAACGCACTGCTCAGCCCGAGCACATCGGCAAGCAGCACCCATTCCTGGCGCCGTTCCGAACACGCTTCTCCGACTTGCGTAAGGAAACCGATGACTGCCTGCATTTCCTCCCGGGTCATCTCCATCCGGTCGGCAAGGTCGGCGACATCATGAATCAACTCGCTCATGAAGCGGGCCAGACGCTTGTCCGGCGCGCTGTGGAGGCGCGCTGCGAATGCATCAGCCGCACTTTTCATGGCTTTGTCAGCTGACCGGACATCCATCGCAAACTCCTCCTCCGAAACAAAGTATAAGCCGATGGAGCAGCCTCGCTATTATTTTCTTCGGGTTTAATATATCATTTTGATATGAAGTTTGATGAGAAGCATTTGACGCAATTGGCCGCCGTCGTGGAAACGGGCAGCGTGACAGAGGCTGCATTGCTGCTGGGCCTGTCGCAGCCGGCAGTGTCACGCACCCTGTCGGCGCTGGAAAAGCGGGTCGGAGAACCTCTCTTCAAACACGGAAAACGGCCGCTTGAACCTACACTCTTGGGTCACCAGCTGGCCGAACATGGCCGCGTGATCCTGGAAGCTTCGCGCCGCGCATCGGAAACGATCCTTGGCTTCCGCGCAGGGTCCGTCGGCACCATCCGCATCGCCGGTGTGCCGTTCTTCATGGATGCCTTCATCAGCCGGATGATCGGCGAGTTTCAGGTGCATGAGCCGAATATCCGTATCGACCAGTCCTACGGCAACCTGCCGGAACTGAGCAGCGGCATCGTTGCGAACCAGCTCGATCTTGCCATCTGTCCGCTTGGGCTGGTTGATGCAGCCAAGGGATTGACCTTCACCCCGATCCTGCCTGGCCGGAATATTGTCGCGTGCCGCGTCACGCACCCGCTCTTGAACCGGCGCCGCCTGAGCACCAGCGACCTGATCGATTACCCATGGATTGCACCGCTTCCCGGCTCGCCGCTGCTTGCAGACCTGCATGCAATTCTGCTGTCGATCGGGATGACGGAGATCAACATCCGCTATTCCGGCGGTTCGCTGCTGTCGGTGTTCAATTTCCTCGAAGAAACCGATGCGCTGACCGTGCTTCCTCATTCGGTCGTCTTCGCCCACCGCAAAGACCGCAAGGTGACCGTCCTGCCTGTAGAAATCCCGCAACCGACGCGGACGCTGGGCATATTGCGTCTGGAAGGACGCCCGAGGATACCGGCAGCGGAAAAACTGGCGCGCCATATTTCTACCCGCTTTGATGATCTGCGCCAGCTGATCAAACGCCACGAGGACGCCGTGGTGTGGGGCAACAGTCCGCCCTGACCCGCCTCCCGGCACGCACGGCAAACCAACCTTGCCATAGTCAGCCGCGGATGGTGTCGCCGTCATATGCAATCGGGAACGACGGCATTTACCCGGGATTCGGCGGTATTTGGCGGTTGCCGCCAGGTTATGAAGGGCCAGCTCTTCGAAAACTTGAGTGTTTCACGGCTAGAGGTGGAACCTCAACAGGTTGTCCAAGGTCTCCACCCGACAGCAGAACTCGCTGCCCCTGATCGGGCACGCCGAGCACTATTCAGCCCGGCTGGTGCGCGATTGGGCCCAGAGATAATCGTCAATGACGACCCTGGCAGCATTCTTTTTCAGTCAACTCCCGGCTGGCAGGAGCAATCTGATTGCGGTCTGCTCGTCGGTTATGAAGGTGGTCGGCTTGAGTGCCAGAATGGACGCCCTGAGCACATCGGTCTTTTCCGGCCCGCCAGAAATCAAGACCTTGTTGTTGACCCGCGTCAGCCGCTCTATCGGCATGCATACGCTGCGGTCATTGACGGGATGATCAACCCGGTTTCCGTCAATACCCAGGAAATTGTAGAGAATGTCGCCCACCGCTCCGACCTCCTTGAGCGAGCCCCGCTCTGTCTCAGACACATGCCCGAGCCGGTAGGAGGTTGTCAGGCTTGAGATGCCCCCGCAGGACAGCAAGGCGACATCACAATTCTCTGCCAGGTCAAAGATCTGGTCGAGGCCGCAATGTTCCAGCAAAGTGTGTTTTGTTTCCGCCGAATCGACGATGGCGGGCGCGGGAACAAGGTAGCCTTCCGCGTCGAACAGCTCGGCAAACTGCCAGGCAAATTCTGCCGGATTGAAGCGTCGCGCCTGGGCAATGCCGCCGAGCAGGGAAATAACCCGGACACCGTTCAGGGGTTTGCCTTCGATGAAGGGAAGCATGGTATGCATGGTCCGGCCCCAGCCGACGCCAACCGTCAGATTGTGGTCCATGAGCGAAGACACATGCTCGCCTGCCGCCGCAGCGATCGTCTTGGTGGGATCGGCGATCGGATCTGAAAAAGGCGCGACAATCGCACGCTTCATGCCAAATCGGTGTTCGAGCTTGCGCTCGAGCTCGACCAGAGGGGCAAATTCAGACTTGATCCGAACCACGACTTCGCCGCGTTTGCGCGCTTCAGACAACAATCGAGTGATCATGATCCGGTTAACGCCCAACGCCTTGGCGACCTCAGACTGCGTCATGCCTTCGACATGATAGAGCCATGCAGCCCGGATGCGGGTCTGCTCGTGCGGATCACTGAACGCGCGTTCGCGCCCCGGGTCCTGAATAATATCCACTGGCTGGTTCAACGCGAGATTCCTCCCGATTGCGTTGCATGATTGCCCGCGAATATCACAAATAAGCGCGCAAAAGTAATCCCACTTCCTCAGGTGCCTCGACATGAGGCAAATGCCCCAGATTTTCGAACAGGTGAAGCGCCACGCGGCCAGGAGCGGTAAGGGCATGTCTCCAGGGAATGATGGCATCCTTCTTGCCCCAGAGGATCCGGACCGGCATCTCAAGACGGTGCAGCGCAGGAACCAGCGAATGAGCCTGAACGCCATCGGGGAAAACGGTGTCGGCGAGGCTGGTCTGCGCCGATCGCAAACTTTCATTGTTGCGCATTGCCATGGCGGACCTGGCATAGCCATCACTTACCAGGCTTTCATCGGCAACCAGCATCCTGAGCCAGGGAGCCAGGCTTTCGGGCCGGGTGGCACGCAGGATTCCATTGAGCACATCCGAGTTGATATCAGCTCCCAACCCCGCAGGCGCGATCAATGTGAGGCTTTCGACCCGGTGTGAGCGGGTGTCCGCCAGGGCCATGGCCAAGGCCCCGCCGAGACTGTGGGCGACAATGTGCACCCGCTCTTCCGGAAGGCTGTCGAGTGCCCGGCGCACGTCACTTACCAGCCCCTGAAAATCCCTGTAGCGGCGTTTTGGCGATTTGCCGTGGCATGGAAGATCTAGCCGGATGACGGGTCTGTCGCGCAGGCTGCGTTCCAGAGGCAGCCAACCGGTTGCATCATTGGCAAATCCATGGATGAGCAGAATCGGAATCCCGGCTCCCCTGCCCGTGCGTGTGACCACCAGAGGACCGGCTTCGTCCTCAAAGCCGATCGCGGCGGAGTTGACATGCCTATCGCTGCGACCGAGGAGCTCGCGGACATCATCACCTTGAATGCGGCCTCTGGGACCAGAGCCTGCGATGTCTTCCAGCTGAAGACCTGCTTCACGTGCCAGAGAACGGGCAAGCGGCGTAGCACGAACGCCCTCCGATCGGACAGTGGCAGCCTCCGGGGCATCCACCGGATCATCCAGGCCTTGTGCGGGTTCCGGCTCGGCTTCCAGGTCCCGGCCGTTGTTGACACTCGTGGATGGAGGGGCGCTGGGCGGATCGCCAATGGCCTCGCCTTCTGCGTATAGCCATGCGATCGGCTCGCCTATTGGAACCTCCGTTCCTTCAGGCACAGTATGATGGAGGTAGCCCGTTGCCGGCGCCTCCACTTCCATCGCGGCCTTGTCTGTTTCGATATCGAATAGCGGCGCGCCCTTTTCGACCATGTTCCCGGTCTCGATGTGCCAGACGGCAATTTTACCGGTCGCCATGTCCATATCGACTTTCGGCATGATCACTTCGACTGGCATCAGAGGCGGCCTTTGGTCAGATTTCTTGCGGATTGCAGAATATCCGGGACCTGCGGCACGACGGCTTTCTCAAGCTCAGGACTGTAGGGAATCGGACATTCCGCTCCGCCAAGCCGGATGATCGGGGCGTCGAGATAATCAAAGGCGTCGCTTTCAGCGACCATGGCGGAAATCTCGGCCCCTATCCCCAGTGTCTTGACCGCCTCATAGACGCATATCATGCGACCTGTCTTTCGAACGGAAGCAAGAACCGTTTCCCGGTCAATCGGCCTTATCGTGCGCAAGTCGATGACTTCCGCTTCAATGCCCTCATTTGCCAGTGTCTTTGCCGCTTCAAGCGCCTTGTGAACCATGATCGACGTTGCGACGATCGTCACATCCTTGCCCGGCCTGCGGATTGCAGCCTTTCCAATCGGTGTGGTGTAATGCCCGGCTGGAACATGCCCCTTCATCTTGTAGAGGATCTTGTGCTCGTAGATCATCACCGGATCTGGGTCTTCGAGCGCGGCAAGCAACAGACCTTTGGCGTCTTCGGGTGTGGATGGTTGAACCACTTTCAAACCAGGCACATGCGCCAACCAGGCTTCCAAGCTTTGTGAATGCTGCGCGGCCGCTCCTGTTCCGGACCCGGCAGGGAACCGCATCACCAGCGGGACGGAAATAGCGCCGCCAAGCATGTACCGCAGTTTTGCCGCCTGATTGACAATCTGCTCAAGCGCCAGCGCGGCGAAATCCGAGAACTGAAATTCGAAGATGGGACGCAATCCGGTCATGGCCGCGCCAACGGCAACGCCAGCGCCTCCAAGTTCCGAGATGGGCGTATCCATGACCCGGTCCGTGCCGTATTTGTGCACCAGATCGCCGGTAACCTGAAAGGCGCCGCCATAGACTCCGATGTCCTCCCCCATCAGGATCACCCGCGGGTCGCTTTCGAGCGCGATATCCATGGCTTCCCGGATTGCCTCGGCATAGGAAAGCTCACGTGTCTCAGCCTTCACATCAACATTCATGCCGCGGCCTCATCGGTGTATACAAAGCGGGTTGCATCCCCGACTTTCGGATCTTCGCCATTGCTGGCAAATTCGATAGCGTCTTGAATGATTTCAGCCGCTTCGATTTCCATCGCTTCAATGTCCTCGCGAGAGCAAACATCATGCTGGACGAGCAACTCACTCATGCGCAGGATCGGATCGAGCTTTATCCAGTCAGCGATTTCTTCCTTGGTGCGATACCGGTTCCGGTCGGATTTTGAATGACCCCGCCAGCGATATGTCAGGTTCTCTATCAATGAGGGGCCGTCGCCGCTCCGTGCACGGGCGACGGCTGCATCCACGGCCTCGGTGACTGCCGAAAAATCGTTTCCATCCACGGTCAGTCCGGGCATGGAATAGGCCACCGCGCGATCAGCTATGTTCTTGACGGCCGTTGAGCGTTCGATGGAAGTCGACATGCCGTATTTGTTGTTTTCACAGACGAAGACGACGGGAAGCTTCCAAACCGAAGCCATGTTGAGCGCTTCGTGGAAAGCGCCTTCATTGTTAGCGCCATCACCGAAGAAGCAGACAGTCACTGCGCCGGTGCCGAGCCTTTTGGCCGACAGCGCGGCGCCGACTGCGATTGGCAGGCCGCCGCCAACAATGCCATTTGCGCCAAGATTGCCCTTGGAAACATCGGCAATATGCATGGAACCGCCACGGCCACGGCAATAGCCGCTCTCCTTGCCGAAGAACTCGGCAAACATCTTGCCGAGGTCCGCGCCTTTGGCGACGCAATGCCCGTGTCCGCGATGGGTCGAGGTGATCTTGTCCTCGTCGCTCAGGGACATGCAGGAACCGACGGCACTTGCTTCCTGGCCAATGGACAGGTGCATGGTGCCGTGAATAAGCCCACGGGTGTAGGAATCCTCGGCCCCTTCCTCGAATTTGCGGATAAGCATCATCTTCTTAAGCGCCCCGCGCAGCTGCTCGGGGCTGTAGGCACGGATAGCGTAGGGAACGTTCGCCTCAAGCATGTTCGGCCTCACGGGCGATTTTTCCGTACAACATCTCGTCCTGGCGCCTGCGCAATTCGACGATGCGCGAATTCGCAGGCAGGGCGGTGTTAAGGCCGGTGATCAACTCACCCTTGCTGATTGGCCGGGTAACCGTTGCCCCGGTCAGCAGACCCGCCGGGTGCGCTCCGGCCTGGCGGGCTCTGGAGACTTCCATTGCCCATGCGCGGTAGGTGTATTCGCCGATCTGGTCGAGCGTGTCTCCGGGCTTGAGATCACGCTTTGCCACGGCGCAAACCTCCGCCACCGGGCGATCAAGCGGGATCATGTCGGCTTTTCCGTAAAGCACCGCACGAGCGCAGGTCAGCGGCACCTCGAGCGACGTCAGATGATACGGCCGGATGAAGGTGAAATACGGCCCCTCGCCCATCTTCAGATCCGTCAGGCGTTCGCGAATACGCGGATGTTCGGCCTCAATGACAACGAACACTCCGGGGGCGACACCCTTGCCGATCGTGTAGTCGACGCGGCCAATCCCCGACAGGACTCCGCCGTCGCGGCTGGGAATCAGGGTGGTTGCAAGTTCCTTGGGGCCAACCGCCGGGCCGTGCATGCCATCGCAATCAGGCACAAGGCCGGTTGCATTGGCAATCGCCGACATCTCGACCATGGTCTTGGAGCCATCGACGAATTCGACCAGCAGCCGGGGATTCATATGCCGTTCCTGCGCCTCGGCAGCATATTGGTCCGGCGTTGCGTCGATGTTGAGAGGATTGTTCTTGCCCTTGCCGGCACAGACGACCTTGTGCCCCATTGCGGAGACGAATTCGATCAGCTCCATGCAGGAAGACGGCTCGTCGCCTGCCCCCAGGCTGTAGACGACACCCAGCCGATCAGCTTCGCGGCGAAGGTAGGCTCCGATGGTGACGTCGGCTTCAACATTCATCATGACGAGATGCTTGCCATGCTCCATGGCGCGAAGACCGATTTCAGCTCCGACCGCCGGAATGCCGGTCGCATCGATCACAACGTCAATAAGGCCGGAGTTGAGAATGTGATCGGCGCTGTCGGCTATGGCGGTCTTGCCGCTTTCGATTGCCGAGTTCAGTGCGTCGACTGTTGAAGCATCCACGCTGTGCCCAGCTTCACGGCGCGCAATGTCAACAGCCTTGTGGGCTGCCTCAGGCCGGATGTCGGCAATTGCCGCCACCTCAACCCCGTCCATCATAGAAGCCCGGGTCACGATGTCGGTTCCCATCTCGCCTGAACCAATCAGGCCGATTCTGACAGGCTTGCCCGATTGGGCGCGATCCAGAAGATCCCGAGCCAAGCCGGTCGGCGCAACATTAGAAGTCATATTAGTCTGTCCTCTGAAAATATGAGCCATATCATCGAGAACCAATGTTCTCATGTCAACATATTTGTTCATCTAATTTTTGCGCATTGCGGCGCAAATTTCCGCAATGCCCACAGATTTTCGCACTGCACGCGGCATATTTGGCTATTGACATGCATTAAGGACTGTACAATTGTTAGTTGGAACACTTATTTGTTCGCACACCGAAACGCAGCCAAGTGGTCCAGACTATCTCGGGCCTTTTTAATTGGTGTGGATTGAGGCCAAAGCCATCAGGGAGGAAGCTCGATGGGATCAAATTTCAAAATTTCTCGGCGTAAGTTGCTGAAAACCGGCGCCGCGTTCGGCGCACTTTCAACAGTTTCAATGTATCCAGGCATGTCCGGAAACGCGTTCGCGGCGTCGGACCTGCCGGACCCGCAGTCCATTCTGGATGACATTTCGATCTCAAAATACGTCCGCAAAGACTACCAGGAACTGTACGGCATGGCCGACAGCAAGCCGATCTGGGACAACAGCAAGGACTGGATCCGTACAGTTGACTGGGAGGCCGTGCGCAGCGAATTGGCCGGCACGACCGTCCGGTTTGCAGTGGGCGCGGCTGATGCCGAATCAGCAGCTGAAGGCCTGGCGCCTTTCAAGGCGCTCTCCGGCATCAATGTCGAGCTTGTGCCGATCCCGGACGACAGCATGTACGACAAGGTTCTTGCAGAGTTCATCTCCGGCAGCACATCCTTCGATGCGCTTCAGTTCTTCTCGCCATGGATGGGCGACTTTGCAGCACCCGGCTTCCTGCATGAACTCGATGATTTTGCCGACAAATGGAAGCTGCCGCTTGACGACTTCTACGACACATACCGCCTGAATTACGGCTTCTTCAACGGCAAGATGTACGGCATTCCGTTTGACTGCGATGTTCAGATGGTACACGTCCGCAAGGGATATATGGAGAAGCTGCTCGGTGGTGAAGTTGATCGTGTCAACTCTATCCCGACCTATGATGAGCTGATCCGCGTCTCCAAGGAGTTGAACAAGGTCGAGCCCGGCGTTTCCGGCGTTGGAATGATGTGCGCTCCTGGCTTCTGGTCCACCTATACTTGGGAACACATCTCGGCCCAGGCCGGCATGATGCTCTTCAATGAAAACTGGGAGCCGATCTTCAACGGTGAAGAAGGAATGAAGGGCCTCGAGATCATTCTCGAACTCACCCGGAACGCCAATGAAGGCTTCGCCGGTGCAGGTTGGCCTGAAAACCGCGCTGCATGGCTCGGTGGTCAGGTGGCGACAAACATCAGCTGGCAGGATTCGGGAACGCAGGCCATGCGCCCCGACCAGTCTCAGATTGTCGATGACTTCGTAACGATTTATGAGCCTCGCATTGCCGGGGGCCGTTTTGCGCCTCCGAACATTGCCGGCTCGACATCCTGCGTTGCTGCCTCTGCACAGAATGCTGAGGGCGCCTTCCTGATGCTGGCCTTCCTGACAACCGCCTCCATCATGGCGATGAACGAAGCTAACGCAAATGGCGTGGCTCCGGGTTACAAGTCAGTGCTCACCAACCCGAATCTTCAGGAAGTCTCCCAGCCAGCCAAGGTTTGGAGCGATTCTCTGGAGCATGCATGGTGCTCGCCACGGCTTCCCGGCGCATTCCCAATGGAACAGGCCATTGGTAACGAGATCAACCGTGCCGTTGTTGGCCAGATCTCGGCCAAGGAGGCTCTGGACAACGCGGCCGCTGCAGTGCGCAAGATTATGTCGGACAACGGCTTCTATCAGGGCAACGACCCTGTGGATTATGCTGCTGCAGCGCCTGGCCTCTATGTTGGCGAAGGCAAGAAGCTGCCATTTTAATCTCCCCACGGGATTAACAACTGACAGGTTAGAAATTCTATGAACAATCCCTCCCTGTCGGGAGCCGGGGCGACGCAAGTCGCCCCGGTTCGCCCGGCCAAGACACCCATACGGCGTCGCAGCAAGCGTCTGAAGGCCTGGTTTCCCTATCTGCTGGTCGCACCAGCAGTTCTTTATCTGCTGATGATCACGCTCTATCCCGGGATCTATGCACTCATCCAGAGCTTCTACGCGGTCAAGTTCGGCCCTTGGCGCTGGGTCGGTTTAGAAAATTACGCGACGCTGCTCTACGACTATCAGTTCTGGGGTGCGCTCTGGAACACCCTGGTCATCGGATCCATTTCGCTTGTGCTGCAATGCCTTATTGCACTGGCACTTGCGTATTTCGCTTACCGTGACAAATGGGTTCAGGGCTGGCGCATCATTTTTCTGGTGCCCATGCTATTCATGCCATCGGCCGTGGCGTTCATGTTCAAGCTGATTTTTCTTGATGCCCGGGTTTTCTCCGACATCCTTATCCGTATCGGCCTGATTGATGGAAACCTGGCAATCCAGTCATCAATCTGGATGAGCCGGTCGCTGCTGATCCTGGCCGATGTGTGGCAATGGACCCCCTTCCTGTTCATCATCTTCGTTGCGGCACTGCAGGGCCAGGACGAAGAAATCGAAGAGGCTGCCAGACTTGATGGCGCGACCTGGCCAAAGATCTTCTGGAACATATCATTGCCGTTGATGCGGCCGGTGATCGCCGTCGCGCTTGTCCTTCGCGGAATCGACATCACAACCATGTTCGCCAATGTGTTCATTATCACCAAGGGTGGCCCGGCCTTTGGGACAGAAACAATCAGTTTCTTCATCTACAGAACGGGCTTCAAATTCTTCAATTTTGGCTATGCCTCGGCGGCATCGGTCATCATGCTGGCCATCACCATCATTGTCGCCCAGGTGATCGTCAAACGCGCATTCGTATCGGCGAGGAGCTGAAACCATGGCATCGGTTCGAAAATCCCGCGGTGAAAGTCTTCTGGTTCGCTATCTGGTGCTTGGCTCCTGGGCGGTGATCTGTCTGCTTCCGGTGGTCTGGTTTCTGAGCATCGGTCTGCGGCCGCGAACCGAGATCATCACCCCTACGCCAATCTACCTGCCCACCTTCTCACTCGATGCATGGCGTATGATCTGGGAAGACTGGCCGATGGCAAATTTCCTGTTCAATTCGGTGGCGGCAATTTTGGGATCGGTGTTGATCTGTCTGGCGCTTGCGATCCCGGCTGCCTACTCACTGACACGCTATGAGTATCGCGGGCGGGATGACATCGGGTTCTACATTCTGTCGACCCGCATGATGGCGCCGGCCATCGTGGCAATCCCGATTTTCTTTCTCTTCAGGAACATGGGGCTTCTTGACACGATTTGGGCGCTGATGCTGGTTTATGCGGCCATCAACTTGTCCTTCGTCACCTGGATCATCCGGTCCTACATGCTCGATATCCCCAAGGCACTGGAGGATGCCGCGCGAACCGATGGCGCCAGTGACCTGCGCATTCTGTGGGAGATCATCATCCCCGCGATCCTGCCTGGCATCATCACCGCTGCGGTCATTGCGATGATCTTCGCAATCAACGAATTCCTGTTCACTTTGCTGATCGCGTCCACCTCGAATGCCTACACAATGTCGGTTGCGCTGGCCAACTTCACCGGCGGCTCGGACGGCGTCATCTACAACGCGATAGCGCTTGTCTCGTTCCTGGCTTTTGTGCCGGTGTTCGTGGTCGTTGTCGCAATCCAGAAACATCTGTCCCGTGGCCTGACCATGGGCGCCGTCAAAGGTTAGAAAATGGCGCAAATTCAACTCAGCAACATCCAGAAGCGGTGGGGCAACATCTACGGTGTTCGCGACGTCAATATCGATATTGCGGATGAGGAATTCATCGTTTTTCTGGGCCCTTCGGGCTGCGGGAAAACAACCACCATGCGCATGATCGCTGGGCTCGAAGATCCGACGGAGGGCGAAGTTCGCATGGATGACATCGTCATGAATGATGTCGACGCGCGTGATCGTGATGTGGCCATGGTGTTTCAGGGCTATGCGCTTTATCCCAACATGTCGATCTACGAAAATATCCGGTTTCCGCTGCGGATGCGCGGGGTTCCCAAACAAGAGCATGACGCACGTGTTCGCGAGGCGGCGGAGCTGGTTGAACTGGGCGAATATCTTGACCGCAAGCCCGGCGCCTTGTCCGGAGGCCAGAGGCAGCGCGCCGCGCTGGCGCGCGCCATTGTGCGCCAGCCGCGCGTCTTCCTCATGGATGAACCGCTTTCCAATCTGGATGCCAAACTGCGCCAGGCCATGCGGGTCCAGATCAAGCACATCCAACGGCAGCTCAAGATCACCACGGTCTATGTTACCCACGACCAGATCGAGGCCATGACCCTCGCCGACCGGATCGTGATCATGCAGTCGGGGGCCATTCAACAAACCGGAACGCCCGACGAAATCTACAATGATCCGGCAAACACCTTTGTCGCCGGCTTTATCGGCGCGCCACCGATGAACCTCATCGACGGGACAATTGATAATGGCGAATTCAGTGCTCCGGGTGTAAAGGTCGGCGGACTGTCCACGGAACTCAGCGGGCATGTCATCCTCGGGATACGCCCGGAAGATTGCGCGGTCTCTGACGCAGGCGCTCACCTGAGCGCCGAAGTTTACGGCGTCGAACCCACCGGTGACATGACCTATCTCACCCTTCGCGCCGGCGACAAGCTGATCGAGGTAAAGGCTGACAGGGGGTATCGTGCGGAGCTGGGAAAACCGGAAGCTGTCCGGTTTGATCCTGACCGGATTTACCTGTTTGATGGCGCAAGCGGTGCCCGCATCCGGTAGGAGTTTGCGATGACGTTCGACTACACCTCCATGGGGTTCTACACGTTTGATGCTCTGTGCAGACCGGTCATCGATCTGCCGCCAGGCGGCGGGACATTGTTTGTTGAGGATTTCACGCTGGCAGTGTCAGGGGCAGCGGGAAGCGCCTCGATCGTTGCGGCCAAACATGGCCTGAAAGTTCAGGCCGTCGGCGGCATCGGCCATGATGACATGGGCGACTGGGTGTTGATGAAGCTCGCCAAATATGGCGTTGACGTGGAACTGATGCAACGATGCGAGGGCTACTCGACGTCGTCTTCTATCGTCACCACACGCCCGGACGGGGCCCGTCCAGCGCTTCACAAACTGGGCGCGACGGCGGGTTTCTATGTCGAGGACCATGATGTCGACCGTGTTCTCGGGACCAAGATCCTGCATGTCGGAGGCGTGGGGCTCATGGATCGGATGGACAAGGGCCGCAATGCCGAGATTATGGCGGAAGCAAAAAAACGGGGTTGCGTGACCACTCTCGATGTCTTTGCCTCCACGCCTGATGATTTGGCGCTGATTGAGCCGCTGTTGGCGCATACCGACTTTTTCATGCCCTCAGAAGAGGAAGCTATGGCGTTGTCCGGAATTGCCGATTTCGAAGATGCAGCCAAGTTCCTTTTGGACAAGGGCGCCGGCGCGGTCATTCTAACGCTTGGCGCACAGGGCGCGATCTACCGAGACCAGAAGGGCGGCCGGATTGACATACCCGCGTACGACATAACAGCGGTTTGCACCTGCGGATGCGGTGATTGCTTCAATGCCGGATTCGCGACCGGGTTGCATTTGGGAAAACCGATCGACGACTGCATCCGGTTCGGTCAGGCCAGTTCCGCCCAGAACGCCACTGGCCTTGGCTCACAGGCAGGCGTTTTGTCGCTTCAAGAAACACTTAAATTCATGGAACAGACCCCGCTGAAATGCTATGATGGAACGTGAACAAGGATCAGCTCAAAGATGCGCGATCGCAACGACTTTTCATTGAAGAGCGCCATCAAAATGCCGCTTCGGGATTTGCTGCGCGGCGTTTCGGCGTTTGCCGCTGCCACCAATGAGGCCATGACGCCGGCCGGGCCTGCGCTGCCGTTTTCGATCCCATCACCGTTCCTGCTGGCCAATGATGCGGTGGGTGTGGCCAGTGCACGTATTGCCGACATTGAAATTGACATAGCCGAAATCGCCGCCGCTTCTGCTGCACTGAAAGCACAGGACAAGCAGCAGGTGGATCGCTTGATGTTTTGCCGGGTCCTTTATCAGGCGTGGTCGCGATTGCTGTTACTGAGTCCTTCGAAGCATGTCATCGTAAGCGAAATCGTTGTTGTCAGCGGCTTCGAACGCGGCTGGATCAAGCCCGGGAAAACGCCCCAGGATACAGCCGCAAATATCATCCTGAGCCTGCGCAAAATGCGCGCCGCGGGACGTTTTCCCGGAACTCCCTTCCCGGCCAGCCCGGAAGAGCAGTCCGACATCGACTTGACCCTTTATGCCACCGTGCTTTGGTTGCTTGCCGACCGTGAGGGTGATATCGCTGAGGAAAACCGGCTTCTGGAATTGGCCTTTGCCTTTACCATGGCGCAAAAAGAAGCGGTGACATCCAGTCTTGAGGCGAGAGAAGCACTTGCGATGTCCCTGCAGGGCCTTGCCGAGCAACTCTAGGGGCCAGTCAAATTGACCGACGTTCTCAAAGCTCCCGCTGACAAACAGCCGGTCCGGAAGGCTGCGCAGCACTTGCGCTGGTTCATACGTTCTTTTGAACAGCAGGTCGAACGCACTTCCATGGAGACCGGCACCCGCTATGAGGTTGACAAGCAACTTCTTGCGGAAGTGTTCATCGACTGGAAAAAAGCCTTTGACGCCCACAAGCCAACGCAGGACTCTGACCGTCTTGCCTATGTGGGGTTTGCCGCAGGACTAATGCTGCGGGGACTTTTGAGCCACAAGCCCGTGAAAGTCACGGACAAGGCCAAAGATGCGGACCAAACCAAGCCTGCCCATTTCTGGCCGGAGGGATATCTCTATGTGGTCTTCTGCCTGAATGTCCGGGGACTGATAATAGAGCAAGACTTCCATGGCGAACAGCATCTGAACGATGACATCAATGACATTCGCACATGGTGGAGCTTCAAGGAAAACAGTGCGGAAGACCCCTCACTGTCGATTGCATTCCTTGATCTGTTTGCCGGGGACAAACCCGATTGGTCGTTTCCGGGAACCTTCAGGAGCAAAAATGCCCGTGAAATCGCCGGGCGCCGTGTCAAGGAGATCATCGGCACGGCCCAATAAAAGCTGTTCAGCTGGTGTTTTCAGGTTTGCCCGCATTTCAAACTTTACGGACAAGCAGGATGCAGTTTCCCGAATTGCGGGCGCTTCGGGTTCGTCGAATCGCCATCAAGCCATCCAGAGCCGCTCCGAGAAAGAATGTCCATAACAGGTCCATCCTTTCAGGTCACGGAACTCATGCTGCTCATTGGTAATCCAAAAAACTCTTTGAATCCAACGACTTCTTATTTGATCGGGAACAGTCCTATTTGCGGGTTTCCAATCGGGGATTGGGGATCTAATGCTCTTAACAAAATCAACGGATTAGGGCGAATTTGATTGCCATTCACGCATCTCAATCATGCATGTTCCGCTCCTGTTTATGTTTCGCGCGCCCAATGTTCCTTTATTGTTTCTTTACCCCTTGTGGAACACATATGGAACATGATAGTTAAGTTCTGGTTTTGTTTCATCCGGACCATCGAGCCGGCCACCGGGGTAAATCACCAATGTTGACGCGCAAACAGCACGAACTTCTCCTTTTCATCAATGAACGCATGAAGGAAAGCGGGATTCCGCCATCATTCGACGAGATGAAGGATGCGCTTGATCTGGCGTCGAAATCCGGCATCCACCGGTTGATTACCGCGCTTGAGGAACGGGGCTTCATTCGCCGTTTGCCGAACCGGGCGCGAGCGCTGGAAGTGATCAAGCTGCCCGACAGCTATCAGGCCAATCTGCAGCCCAGGCGCGGGTTTTCGCCGAGCGTCATCGAGGGCGGACAAGGCAAGCAGCCCGAGCCTGTGCGCCGCAGTGAGCCCGCAAATGACGAACCGTCGCAGGTGGCGGAAGTTCCGATGATGGGCCGCATTGCAGCCGGTGTTCCGATCTCGGCCATCCAGAACATCACCCACAACATCACAGTACCAGCCGAAATGATCGGCCCCGGCGACCACTATGCGCTTGAGGTCAAAGGCGATTCGATGATCGATGCGGGCATTTTCGATGGCGACACGGTGGTGATTCGCAACATGACCACAGCCAATCCCGGCGACATCATCGTCGCACTGGTCGATGATGAAGAAGCCACATTGAAGCGGTTTCGCCGCAAGGGTGCGTCGATCGCGCTGGAAGCCGCCAACCCGGCCTATGAAACACGCATTTTCGGACCGGACCGGGTCAAGGTCCAGGGCAAGCTTGTCGGTCTGATCCGGCGCTATCACTAACAGCTCCGGTGGAAACCGGAGCGGCAGCAAGTTCAGGGAGTTCGGCGTCAGTTTGAATGCTGGACTTCAATCAGGCCGAATGCGCATTGCTTTGTAGCGTCGTTCGACTGATTGATTGATCTAGCAGCTTGAAACCCTGTGTGAACTTGATCAGCGCGGCACGTCATAGACTCCGGTGCGCCAGTCAAAGTAACGCTGAATCGTCCATGGCCTGATCACACCTTGCAGGGCAGCCTCGATCTGCAGGGATGCGCGCTTGCGGCTCTTTTGCAGCCACGGCAACGGCTCCGGGGGGGCGGCATTGCCCTGCCCGACCGAGATTGCCAGTGAACCGGTTCGGCGCAGGGTTCTCGATGTCACGAGGGTGGCACCAGAGCGGCAGGCGCCGAGATAGACCGGAATCGACACCACCACCAGATCGGCGCGGTCACAGGCCGCGCCAATGAGAGCTGCGTCATCAATCGCCACAACCACCGCATTGGCATGAATGGCCGTGCAGACCCCGCGGCTGGCGCAGTGAAAGCGCGAGGGCTGCGCGGCGGCAGACATCAGCAACCGGTCGAGGACGCCGCCATGCTGCGGCATTTCCGGATCCGGCCGGGTGTCAGCAATCAGCTGGGGAACGGCGGCGGGCGGGCGATGCGGCACGCCGCGCATGGCAGTCTGCCATTGGCTGAACACGAAATCCGAAGGCCGGGCCGCATTGCTCGCCAAGCCGGCTTGATCCACCAATCCGACAAGCCCCCCTTTCTCGCTGATCAGGATATCAGGGGCGGCATCGGCAAACAGAGGAGTCGCGAGCGCAAAACCGGCACCGATCAGCACAAGGCCGGCGAGCCGCAACCAGCTTCTCAGCAATATCAGGATCACGAAGCCCGTTCCGGCGATCAGCGTGGACTGCAGCGGGATCTGCCCGACACTGACGTCACCACCCAGAGCCTGGACATAATTGGCAACCGCGACAACCGCGCCGAGCCCCTGCCCCATGAGCTGCAACGGCCATGCATCGAGCCCAAGCGGCATCAGCAGCATGGCCACCAGACCGGCGGGCATTACCACCAGCGTCACCAGGGGCATGGCGAGCAGATTGGCCAACAATCCGCCTGTCGCAACCCGGTGGAAATGGTGAGCCGAAAACAGCCCTGTGGCAAAGCCCGCCACCAGCGATGTGATGGCCAGCCCGACGAGCCCCTTTGCCAAAACCATCATTCCGCCCGCCAGCCGGGACCGGCGGTTTACAGCGCCCTGTATTTGCGTGTTCTCGCGGCTGCGGCGTGAAATCAGCGCATAGGCCGAAATCAGCGCGGCGGTGGCGGCAAACGACATCTGAAAGCCGGGGCCGACCACAGCCGACGGCGACACAAGAATTATGACAATGGCGGCAAGCGCGACATTGCGCATGGTCAAAGCCGGCCTGTCGGCAAGCACAGCCACCAGCATGACGGTCAGCATAATCCAAGCGCGCTGCGTGGAGACGCTGCCGCCGGAGATCAGCAAATAGGCGGTCGCGGTTATGATCGCGCCGACGGCTGCGAATTTCTTGACCGGCAACGCCTCGACAAGGCCGGGAAAGACCGCAAGACTCTTGCGAATTCCGACATAGAGCGTCCCGGCGGCGAGCGCCATGTGCAGACCGGAGATGGCAAGAATATGGGCCAGGCCAGTGGCGCGCAGCGCCTCAACCGTCGGCTGGCTGATGCCGCGCCGGTCAGACACCGCCAGTGCAGCGGCAATGCCGCCCGGATCCCCCGGCAGGACTGTGCGGATCCGCTGCGAGATATGTTCGCGCATGCGCCGCAACCCGTCCTTGAAGGGCTGGACGTTACCAGTTGCTGCCGTGTCCTGATCAAGAACCGAAGGCTGCTGCTGCGGAGCACGGTAGAAGTAGCCATGCGCGCCGATGCCATCGATGAAAGCGCGGAACGCGAAATCATAGCCGCCCGGGATCACCGGCCCTGAGGGTGCCGACAACCGGGCCCGGCCGGAGATCATGGCGCTAACGGCAACCGGCTCGTGCGCGCTACGGGCGGTCAGGCGAACACGCAGTGGTGGACGCCGGATCTGCGGATCGGCTGTGGATTGAAGGCGAATGAGATATCGCACCCTGCCGGCGGCATCGAATTCGCGTGCCTCGACCGTTCCCGAAATCGTCGTTGTGACATCAGAATCAAGCAGGATTGGACCGCCCGACACCTCCAGATCCGCTGCCAGCGCGCCGGCACAGATGGCGGCGGCATAGGTTGCAGCCCGGGCGGTGGTCAGGTGATGCCTGCCTGAAAGGGCAGCCAGCAGCAGCGAGATCACAAATCCGGCAGCGAGCAACGCGGATGAAGGATTGGTGGACGCCATGTAGAACAGCCCGGCGCCCGCCCCCATAGCCACCGGCAGAAACAGGAAGGCCAGCCCCTGGTCTCTCTCTGCGTCAGCGGCTGCGAACAGCGCATCGCGCAAGCGCGGCAGTGCGGTGGCGATGCGGCTTGCAGCGGGTTTGCGCGCAGGGGCTGTCAAACGCCGCGCATGCCCAAGCACTGCAGGCACGCCATGCCCGGCGCCTTGCCGGAGAGACGGATTGAGAGCACCCGGTACATTTGCTGTATCGTGCTCAAAGTATTTGCGGTTTGCCTGCGTCATGCACGCCTCGCTTGAGGCCTGAAAGACTACCACCGAAACGCCCGGGACTGCCACCATGAATTGAGATGTCTATTGGCCGGTTGCAACCCAAAAGCTGCCATCCGGGGCGGCAGACCGTATAGTGTTTATTCTGCAATTCCAGAATGTTAATACTTCCTGAAGCCTGTAATCACAGGGGTTTGCACATCGCGCCACCCCGTTGCAATTAGCCATCCGCATAGCTTGGCAGGGTGACGCAAATCATATAGCTAAATCCCTGACGGTCATCCAAGACGCCGGCCAAGGCCGAGCGTTTGCATTTGTGGAAGGACATGCCCATGGCAGACAAGAACGCAAAACTCACATTGGACAACAAAGAGGTCGAATTGCCGATCAAGACCGGCACGATCGGTCCTGACGTCGTCGACATTGGCGCGCTCTACAAGCACACCGGAGCCTTTACCTACGATCCGGGCTTCACATCCACTGCGTCTTGCGAATCCAAGATCACCTTTATCGATGGCGACGAAGGCATCCTGCTGCATCGCGGCTATCCGATCGACCAGCTGGCCGAACATGGCGACTTCCTGGAAGTCTGTTATCTGCTGCTCTACGGAGAATTGCCAACCGCCACACAGAAAGCGGATTTCGACTACCGCGTCACCCGCCACACAATGGTGCATGAGCAGATGAGCCGGTTCTTCACCGGGTTCCGCCGCGACGCGCACCCAATGGCTGTCATGTGCGGCTGCGTCGGCGCGCTGTCGGCATTCTATCACGATTCAACCGACATCACCGATCCGCACCAGCGGATGGTGGCTTCGATGCGGATGATCGCCAAGATGCCGACGCTGGCTGCGATGGCCTATAAATACCACATCGGCCAGCCATTCGTGTATCCGACCAACAATCTCGACTACGCGTCGAACTTCCTGCGCATGTGCTTTGCCGTGCCGTGTGAGGACTACGAGGTCAATCCGGTGCTGGCGCGCGCCATGGACCGCATTTTCGTCCTGCACGCCGATCATGAGCAGAACGCCTCGACATCCACCGTGCGTCTGGCCGGCTCCTCGGGCGCCAATCCGTTTGCCTGTATCGCAGCTGGTATTGCCTGTCTCTGGGGTCCCGCACATGGCGGCGCCAACGAAGCCGCGCTCGACATGCTGTCGGAAATCGGCAGCGTCGACAGGATCCCCGAATATGTGGCCCGCGCCAAGGACAAGAATGATCCATTCCGTCTGATGGGCTTTGGTCACCGGGTCTACAAGAACTACGATCCGCGCGCCAAGATCATGCAGAAGACCTGCCATGAAGTGCTCGACGAACTCGGCATCAAGGATGACCCGCTTCTGGAAGTGGCGATGGAGCTCGAGCGTATCGCGCTGACCGATCCCTATTTCATCGAGAAGAAGCTGTATCCGAACATCGACTTCTATTCGGGTATCACGCTCAAGGCGCTTGGCTTCCCCACCACCATGTTCACCGTGCTGTTCGCGCTGGCGCGTACAGTCGGCTGGATTGCCCAGTGGAGCGAGATGATCGAAGATCCGGGCCAGCGCATCGGCCGCCCGCGTCAGCTCTATATCGGCGAGCCTTCACGCGATTACGTGCCGGTCTCGAAGCGCTAACGCGTTTCCCGTCATGCGCCATCGAGAAAGCGCCTTCGGGCGCTTTTTTGATTCTGGAAGACACGGCGAGCGGGAATAGCCGTGCCGCGTGCGGCCGTTCACAACATTCCGCGAATGGCGGCGCGACTGACCGGCCGGGCTTGTCTTGCACGAGCCTGGCTTGAGCGGGCTTGAAACAGTCTATTTGTCAGCGAGGACGGAAAGCAGCGTCGCGGCAGCCTTGTGTGACGCAGGCACATCCACTTCCATACGTGACCGGATCAGGTCGAAATCCGACAGCATGGCGGAACGGTACAGCGTATCTCCGGCCAGCTGGTTGGCCTGACGTGCCAGGCGTGCCGGGCGGAGCTGACTGTCGTAATATTCGGAAATGACAACATTGTCGGCGATCATGTTGGGCAGGGCTGCGGTCCAGGAGGTGACCAGCCGGGACAGCAATTGCGACACCGGATCAAGCTTGTAGCACGATATATGCGGCACACCTGCAAGCGCCAGCTCAAGCAGCACTGTGCCTGACGCGGCAATCGCCACATCTGCCTCACCAAAGGCCTGCCATTTGGCAGCGTCGCCGGTAACAACCTGACACACAACATCCCAACCGAGGATCTCGTCGCGGATTTCCCTGCGGACATGCTCTCCGGCAGGCAGCACAAAGGTCATGTCCGGATTGATGGAAGCGAGCGCCCTAGCTGCTTCGCCAAAGACCGGGCCGAGACGCTTAACCTCGCTGCGGCGCGAACCGGGCAGGATGAGGCACATCGGCGGACGCCGGCTTGAATGATCGCGCCGGTAGGCCATCTGCGCCTGATGGGCCGCCTCGAGGCCTGGATCCTCCATCAACCGGTGTCCGACATAGGTCAATGGCGGACCACCCAGCTGCCTGACGACCTCGACCTCGAACGGCAGAATGGAAAGCACGTGGTCGATATAGGCCGTCATCGCCGACGCCCGCTCAGGCTTCCAGGCCCAGACGGTGGGGCAGACATAATTGACGATCTTGACGCCAGGCAACGCGGCGCGAACCTTGCGGGCAACCCGATGACTGAAATCCGGGCTGTCGATAATCAGCAGGCAGTCAGGCCGGGCGGCAATGATCGCCTCTGCCGTCTGATTGATACGCTTGATCAGTTTGGGCAGCCGGGCAATGACAGCGGAAAACCCGATGATGGACAATTCCGTGAAATCAAACAGCGATGTCAGCCCCTCGGCGGTCAGCCGTTCGCCGCCGACGCCTATCAATTGCGGCGGCTCGCCGGTTTGAATGGCAAGCTGTCGCACCAGCCCGGCGCCGAGAATATCTCCAGACGGTTCTCCCGCGATAACGGCCAGCTTCAACGCGCTCATGGGCTCACTTTTTCCTGACGTGGTGCAATGCCGGTGACAAACAGCCCCAGACGATCAGCTTCAGCAATGACGCGCTCGCGCTCGAGAACAAGCGCCCGCCCCGCTTCGACGGCAATGCCGGCAAGTCCGGCCGAATGCGCCTTGATCACAGTCTGTGGGCCTATCGATGGCAAATCAGCACGTTCATCCTGATCCGGCTTGCACAGTTTGACCAAAACCCCGGCATGCCGCGAGGACAAGCGCTGGCTGGCGCGCAGACCCGCAACCCGTTCCAGCATCGCATCTGTGCCCTCCAGGCCCTCAAGCGCCACCACACGCCCTCCCACGGAAACAGCCCCCTGCCCGACATCGAGCCCGCCGAGCGCCAATGCCGCGCCGGATGCTGCGATAATGTCCTTGTGATCGGCCCTGCCCGGCTTGATATGACCCAGTGGCCCCAAATTGCAAAGGAGATCGGGCGCCACCTGCTGTGCGGCGAGCACCCGGACACCTTCGTTTTCCAGCACCCTGATGGCAAAACGCAACAGCTTGTCATCTCCGGCGGACGCGAAGACGCCCAAGAATGACGGGAACGCAATCAGCGAGCGCCAGGTGGGACGAATTTCAGTAACCTCCGGGCGCCTGCCGATACCGCCGGCAAGAACGACCGAACCTATGCCTTCGCGGCGGGCGGCAGCGGAAAATCCCGACAGATCAGCTATGCTGATCCGGATGCTGGAAAAACCGGACCAGTCCTGATCGGCTTCTCCCTTTATCTGAAAAATAAAGGGATCATGCCCCAACTTTCGCGCCGCATGTGCGACCAGCAGCGGGAATTTCCCCTTGCCAGCCAGGAGTGACAGACGTCCGCTGATGTCCGGCGCAGCGGATTCAGCGCTCACCGGGTTCAGCCCCGTTGACCCCGGGCCGGCGAAGACAGCGCGCGGTCACTCTCGGCATCGATGAAGGCGATAATATCGGCAACAGCGGCGTTCATATCTGTCTGCTCGCGAACGCGGGCAATGTTTTCCCGGATCGGCGTAGAGGAATCAAAGATCGCCTTGAAGGCACGCCGGACCGCATGAATGGAAGGCTTGTCAAATCCGGAACGCTGCATGCCGATGATATTGAGGCCCATCAAGACGCCGGGATTGCCATTGAGCATGCCATAGGGAATGACATCATTGTTGACGGCGGCCAGTCCGCCGATAAAGGCATGATGGCCGATGCGGGCAAACTGATGCACCGCAGCCCCGCCACCCATGATCACCCTGTCACCAACGGTGACGTGTCCCGCCAGCATGACATTGTTTGACAGAATGACATTGCTGCCGACGTGGCAATCGTGGGCAACGTGGGAATAGGCCAGAAACATCGAATTGTCGCCGACGGTGGTCTTGCCGCCGGCATCGGGCATTCCGGGATGCATCGTCACACCTTCACGGATGGTGCACGACCGGCCGATGATCAGTTCTGTGTCCTCACCATGATAGTGGATATTCTGCGGAGCACAGCCAAGAACGGCATTGGGGAACACAATGGTGCCCTCGCCGATGGTGGTGTTGCCCTGAATGACAACATGGCTCATCACCTGCACATTGTCACCCAGCTTAACATTGGGGCCGATATGGCAGAACGGGCCGATCTCGACATTCATTCCGATCTGCGCGCCGTCTTCGACAATGGCAGCGGAATGAATTCTGGCTGGATGCAGGGTGGCGGGCGCAGGCGTTGTCATCAGGATTCGCTTTCTCCGGGAGCCAGCATGGCTCCGATATCCGCCTCGGCGGCTTTGACGCCGTCAACCAGCGCTTCACAATGGAAGCGCCAGATGTTGCCGCGCTGCTTGATCTTTGTGACATGATACTCAAGCCTGTCACCGGGAACGACCGGTTTACGGAACTTGGCGTTATCGATTGTCATGAAATAGACGATGTTCTTGCCGCCACCGGTGGCCTTGGCACAGATCGCTCCTGCAGTCTGCGCCATTCCTTCGATGATCAGCACACCCGGCATGATCGGATTGCCGGGGAAATGGCCGGTAAAATGTGGTTCACTGGCAGTGACGTTCTTGATTCCAATGGCCGAATTGTCGCCGTCGATCGATACGATCCGATCTACCAGCAAGAACGGATACCGGTGCGGCAGAAGCGCCATGATTTGCCTGATATCAGCTGATTCCAGTGTGGCCGTTGCGGTTTCCGTCATGTGTCTTTTCCGCCCTTTTTTCCATTCTTGCGGCCAAATGCACGTGCATTGGCTGCTGCCGCATCAAGCAAAAAACCTCTCATCGGACGCGCCGGCTGTCCACCCCAGCGTGCACCGGGCGGAACATTACCTGCAACGCCACTCAATGCCGCGATCTGGGCGCCATCACCCACAGTAACATGACCGTTGATGCCCGTACCGCCACCGATCATTACACCATCACCAAGCGTGGCGCTGCCTGCAATCCCGACCTGGGCAACGATAACGCAATGCCGTCCGATGCGAACATTGTGCGCAATCTGAACCAGATTGTCGATTTTGGTTCCCTCACCAATGACAGTGTCGTCAATCGCGCCACGATCGATCGTCGTGCCGGAGCCAATCTCCACGTAATCCTGTATGATCACCCGACCAACCTGCGGAACCTTGTCCAGACCTCTGGGACCGGGGACATAGCCGAAACCATCCTGACCGATGTGCACGCCAGGGTGAATGACGACATTGTTGCCCACAAGCGCGTGCTGCACGGTTGCTCCGTGGCCTATGTGGCAATCACGGCCGATGCGTGTCCCCGCACCGATGGCAACGCCCGATGCGATGACCGAGCCAGCACCAATCTCGGCACCCGCCGCAACAACAGCGAATGGCTCAACCGTAACGCCGTCTTCCAGATGTGCGGATGGATCCACATGCGCGGCTTCGGACACTCCAGATCCTGATGTAAACCGGAGCGGCTTGACAGCCGAGGGCACCAACACAGAAGTCGCGTGGGCAAAAGCCGATTGCGGAGCCGCGACAATCAAAGCCGCAACATCCGGTGGCACATGCGATGCCAGCCGTTGTGTGACGAACACAGCCGCAGCACGGGATTTTTCGAGATCCGGGATAGATTTGGCGGAGTTCGCGAAGGTCAGCTCACCCTCGCCGGCGCGCGACAGGGACGCAATTCCAGTCACTATTCGGCCGGAAAAAGACGGGTCAGCCAGTTCCGCCCCGCAAAGACCGGAAAGGTCTGAAAGCGACATGCCTTCATGCGGAGGGAAAAAACTGTGATTGTCCATAAAGAAACCAGATGGGTAGACCGGGTGGCGTTGCCGCCACCCGTGTCAAATCAGAAACGTGTCGAGGCGCCGAAGCCGAACTTCTTGACGTCGTCAAAGCTCTCTTTGACAACGGGTTCGGCGTAGTACACGCGAAGCGGGCCAAAAGGCGAAGCCCATGTGATGCCGACGCCAACCGAAGCGCGCCAGTCCATGTTGTTGCCGACCAGAGTCTGTCCGCCGAAATCAGCTGCGGTGATATCGTTGCCATAAAGCGTGGCAGCATCGGCAAAGGCTGTGAACCGCAGGCCAAAATCACGCGAGATCATCGGCATTGGTGCGGACACTTCCACCGATCCGTTGAAGTAGGTGGTGCCGCCGGCAGGACCGACAAAAGAAGTGCCGTTGAAAACACGCGGGCCGATGCCCCGGTTGTCAAAGCCACGAATTGTTTCCTCGCCAACGAACAGGTGATCAAAGACGCTCAGATTACCGCTTGTCGCAAAGACGTTGCCGGCGCCGACGCGGACCTGACCGATAATGTCTGCCGATTCCGACAGCATATGGAAATAGCTCGCCTTGGCCGTGGTCTTGAGATAGTTGGCATCAAATCCGAGACCGGCATATTCCTGCGTGAAACTTGCGGCAATACCCTCACGCGGCAGAGTCGTGTCGTCGAGTGTATTGTAGGACAAGCTGTAGGAAAGTGCGCCGACATCATGGCCGCCACCGGCGATCGCACGATTGATTGCAGCAAGCTCCGGATTGGAGGGAACCGTCGAGACACCGGTGTACTTGGTCTGGTTATATCTGAAAGCTGTCGTCAGATAGAGTTCATCGGTGATCGGCGCACCAAGTCGCAGGTTAATGCCCTGATCGGCTGACTGAAAGCCCGTATAGCTCTTGTCGGTCTTCTTATAGACATCGAACCCGGCAGCAAGGCGATAGCCAAGAAAATAGGGCTCGGTGAAGGACAGCGAATATTCGCGCGTATCGACGCCGCCGCCCACGGAACCGCGAATGAACTGGCCACGGCCAAGGAAATTGCGTTCGGTGACATCAACGGTCGCTGTAAATCCGCCTGTGTTCGAGTAGCCGCCGCCGATACCAAATTCGCCGGTCGACTGGTCCTTCACGTCGACGATCAAAACCACGCGGTCAGGCTGCGAGCCAGGCTGGGTGGAAATATCGACCGAGGAGAAGAACTTCAAATCCTCAAGCCGCTTCTTGGCACGGCGAACCAGAACCTGATTGAAGGCGTCACCTTCCGACAGGTCGAACTCGCGACGGATCACGTAATCACGGGTTCGCGTGTTGCCACGGATCTCGATGCGCTCGACATAGGCGCGCGTGCCTTCGTCGACCAGATAAACCACCGAAATCGTGCGATTGGCATAGTCCCGATCACCACGCGGGGTAATCTGCGCGAAAGGATAACCCTGTGTCGCTACGCGGTCGGAGATCGCCAGAATCGTGTCTTCGACATCCTCGGCGCTGTAGACAGCGCCGCTGCGTGTCTCCATCAGCCGCTGCAGCGAATCGGTATCGATGCCCGGCACAGTGCTCTCGACGGAAACATCACCGAAGACATAGCGTTCGCCCTCTTCCACGGTGATGGTGACAACATATTCGTTGTTGGTCTCATCAAGCTCGGCAAATGACGAAATCACACGGAAGTCGGCGTATCCGCGGTTGTAATAGAACCGGCGCAGCAGCTCTTCGTCCGCGCGCAGCTTGTCTTCATCATAGACATCCTTGCGGTTCAGGAACGACAACAGACCGGACTTCTTGGTGGTGATCACATCAGAGAGACGGCCGTCGCCGAACGCCTGGTTGCCGACAAAGTTGATCGAGGAAATCTTGGTGCGATCTCCTTCGTTGATCTCGAATGCGATGTTGACGCGACCGTTATCAAGAGGAACCAGGCGGGTGGTCACGGTCGCATCGCTGCGCCCCACAGCCGCATAGGCATCACGAATGGCCTGAACGTCTGCCTGAAGGATGAGATCGTTATAAGCGCCAAGCTGGCGGCTCTGGACAGCCCGGCTAAGAGCCGCATCCTTGATCTTCTTGTTGCCGTTGAAAACCACCTGATTGATGATCTGGTTTTCGGAAACTGTAACAATCAGGGTCGAGCCGGAGACGCTGATCTGAACATCGGAAAACAGGCCGGTGGCGAACAAACGCTTCACCGATTCATCAATGTCATTGTTGCTGAAGCTGGCACCGGGAGAGATCGTCAGATTGCCCCGAACCGTGGATGCGTCAACGCGGGAATTTCCGCGGACATCAATGCGGCTTACGACCGCCGCCTCTGCAACTGTCACTCCCGCAAGCATAACAGCACTCGCGCCTGTCACAACGATCCCCGCCGTCAGCGCGACTGCTGATACAGCGTTCAAAAGGTTTGAACCGGCCTTCATTGATCTTATTACCTTTTTTTACTCGGATGCCCCATGCGGTGACACACAACGTGAGTCATGACTGGTGCCCGTTTTACCCGCTTTTGCCATACAAGCAAGGGACGGAGTTAAATTCTGTTTACTTCATTCCAACTCGTGGCGATTTAGCCACGCCTACCCAAAATCAGGGTAAACAGAGTGTTAGCACGGTCGCCCCCTGAAATTCAACCGATCAGCATGGAAACGTCATTCCAGGTGGCAAACAGCATCAAAGCCAAAACAAGCGTCAATCCAAAGCGATAGGCCCACTCCTGAGCCAAGGCCCCGGGCGGGCGTCCGCGGATCGCCTCAATGGCGTAAAACACCAGATGCCCGCCATCAAGCATTGGAACCGGCATAAGGTTGAGCAGACCAATGGAGACCGACAGAACAGCCGCAAGCTGGATCAGCGCGCCGATGCCGAGCGTCGACATATCCTTGGAATATTTGGCAACCCGGATCGGGCCACCCAACTGATCAGCCTTTTCGCGTCCGGTGATGATGTTGCCGATGTAATCCACGGTCCTTGTGACGATGTACCAGCTCTGGGCAACGCCTTCGCCGACGGCTTCCAGCGGTCCATATTCCCGGACCCGGAAATTACCGGAATCATTGCTGGTGGCAACTCCGATGCGGCCAACTTCCATTTTGTTTCCGAATGTATCGGAGATCTCGGTTCGCTCCGGGGTCAACGTCACGTCGACCATATCGCCCTCACGCTCGAGGGTAACGGTTATCGGCACTTCGGGACGGACGCTGACATAGCGCTGAACATCATCGAAGATTTCGACTTCAATCCCATCAATGGCGACAAAGCGATCACCTGGCAAAATGCCTGCAGCTTCGGCCGCACTTGCGGGCAGCACCCTGGCAACCACGGGATCGGAGATGACCCGGCCATTGGTGGCGAACATGACTGCAAAGATGGCAATCGCTAGAATGAAATTGGCGACCGGGCCCGCGGCCACCGTCGCGGCGCGGCGCCACAGGGCGGCACCCGGAAAGGATCCGTCACGCTCGGCCTCACTCAAGTCCGCACCGGCACCTGAAGGCAAGCTGGCGGCGTTCTCGTCGCCGCGGAATTTGACATAACCGCCAAGCGGGATCAGCGAAAGCTTCCACCTTGTGCCATGCTTGTCGTTCCGGCCAATCAGTTCAGGACCAAAACCGACAGAAAAAACATCGGCGTGGATGCCGCACCAGCGGCCAACCAGATAGTGGCCCAGCTCGTGGAAGAAAACCACGATTGTCAGCACCAGCAGAAACGGTGGCAAGGCACTGAGGATGTTTCCAGCCGAGGAGGTCAGAAATTCCATTTGATCGGATCCTTTCGTGACGCAAGCTTGCTAGCGTCCAATTGAGTCAGCGCGGCAGTACCGCCTGTCTGGACGTATTATAAACCGAGCAACCTTGCCGCAAGCTCATCAACACCACCTGTTTGACCAGCAAAAGGCAGCAGGTTAGCCAGCAAGAAAGCTGCAAATGCGGCAAAGACAAGACCGTCGACGCGATCCATGACGCCGCCGTGGCCGGGAATCAGACGGCCGGAGTCCTTGGCGCCAAAGCGGCGCTTGAGCCAGGATTCAAAAAGATCGCCAATCTGAGACGCTACCGACAGGAGCAACGCAATCAGCGGGATCATCATACCGCCGCCCTGACGCACGATCAGCGCGACGCCCACCCCTGCTCCCACACCAGCGGCGGTGCCGAAAATCGCACCCGACCAGGTTTTCCCAGGCGAAATCGATGGCGCGAGTTTGGGGCCACCCAGAGCGCGGCCGAAGAAATAGGCCAGAATGTCGGTCGCCCAGACAATGGCAAAAACAAACAGCATGGCGAACAGTCCGAAATGCCCCTCACCGCGAATTTCCGCCAGCGCCAGACCGGACAGACCGGCATAGAACACCGCAGTCGCCGACCAGAGGCCGCCGCCGCGCATGACGCCGGCCAGAACCGCTCCCAAGCCGCCGATCAGGATCGCTGCCAGGGCCATCTGAGGCAAATATGCCAGGATGAAACCGGCTGTGGCGAGAATTGCCAACCAGCCTATGGTGTTGGCGAGCGGCGCCGTGGTCCGCGCATTGCTGATGGTGGAAAATTCATAGTGCATCAGCACCATGATCAGGACGGCAAGACTTCTGAACCACAGGCCGCCCGCCCAGGTGGCGGCCAGCACAAGAATGCCGAGGATCACCCCGGAGACAATGCGCAACCTGAGTTCGCGCGACATCAGGAGCAGACCACAAGGTCAGGTGCGGTTACGGCGCCAAAACGCCGGTCACGGCGGGCATATTCCGCCAGAGCCTCGTGGAAAGCCGCCCGATCAAAATCCGGCCAAAGGCACGACGGGAAGACAAATTCGGAATAGGCAGCCTGCCAGAGCAGGAAGTTGGAAAGTCTTTGCTCGCCGCTGGTTCTAATCACCACATCCGGATCGGGGATGCCTGCAGTGTCGATGTGCGCTGAGAGCACCGCTTCATCTATCGACGCCGGCTCCAGTTCTCCAGATTGCACCGCTTCGGCAATCTGCCGGACCGCACGCACCATTTCATCGCGCGCACCGTAATTGAAGGCGATCACCAGAGTGATGCCGGTGTTTTCCCGGGTGCGCTGCTCGGCATCAACGAGCAATGCCCGAATGTCGGGCTGGATGCTCTGGCGACAACCAATCACTTTGACGCGGACATTCTCGCGGTGCAGTTCAGCCAGATCCTTGCGAATGAAAAACCGCAAGAGCCCCATCAGATCCGAGACTTCCTGCTCAGGCCGCCTCCAGTTTTCCGACGAGAAAGCAAACAGGGTCAAATAGTCGATCTTTGCTTCTGCTGCGGTGCGCACAGCTTCACGAACGCGCTCCACACCGGCCTTGTGACCAGCGGTACGCGGCAGACCCCTTGCTTTCGCCCAACGGCCGTTGCCATCCATGATGATGGCGACATGCCGCGGGGTGCTGATGGGTACTTCAGATTGCATTGTTCTGACCATTTCCCGACTTGTAACGCGAGTCGCGCCTAAACCTGCATGATTTCCTTTTCCTTCTCGACCAACAAGTGATCAATCTCTGCAATCGTCTCGTCAGTCATCTTTTGAACCAGATCGGATTCACGGCGGCTGTCGTCCTGACTGATGTCGCCGTCCTTCTCCGCTTTCTTGATCGTGTCCATTCCGTCGCGGCGCACATTGCGGATCGCCACGCGGGCGTTTTCCGCATAGCCGTGGGACACCTTGACCAGCGACTTGCGGCGTTCTTCGTTGAGATCGGGCAAGGGTATGCGCAGATTGGTGCCATCCACAATGGGGTTCAGGCCCAGATTGGCTTCGCGAATGCCGCGATCGACAGCGCCGACCATCTGCTTGTCCCAGACCGAGACACCGAGCATGCGCGGCTCGGGCACAGTGACGTTGGCCACCTGATTGAGCGGCACACGTGAGCCATAGGCTTCAACCATCACAGGATCGAGCACGTTCGGCGTTGCACGGCCGGTCCGCAATGATGAGATATCGCTTTTGAAGGCTGCAATTGCGCCTTCCATGCGACGTTTGAGTTCTTTCAAGTCAGCGCCTGCACTCATCGACAGTTCTCCCTGCAAATAGGCCTGTATTTATCGCGGGCGCGCTCATCGCGCCAATCGCGGTTAATGATCGCGAACGATGGTGGCCCGGCCTTCGCCGACCAGGATCTTTGCGAATGCGCCTTTTTCATGAATCGAAAAGACGACGATCGGTATCTGATTTTCGCGCGCCAGCGCGACGGCTGCAACATCCATGACAGCCAGCCCCTTGTTGAGCACTTCGTCATGGGTAATGGTGTCATAGCGGGTGGCGTCGGGGAATTTCTTAGGGTCGGCGGAATAGATGCCATCGACCTGGGTGCCCTTGAGAATGGCCTCGGCTCCCATTTCAGCGGCGCGCAATGCAGCTGCTGAATCGGTCGTGAAGAACGGGTTGCCGGTGCCGCCGGCGAAAATCACCACCCTGCCCTTTTCCAGATGATGCAACGCGGCACGCTGGGAAAAACTCTGGCAGATTTCCGGCATCGAAATCGCGGAAAGCACTTCTGTATCGATACCAAGCTTGCGCAGTGACGTGGCAAGCGCCAGCGCGTTGATGACGGTCGCCAGCATGCCCATGTGATCGCCGGTCACCCGGTCGCCGCCCTTGGAGGCCACTGCGACACCGCGGAAGATATTACCGCCGCCGACGACAACCCCGACTTCCACGCCCATGCCGCGCACTTCGGCGATGTCAGCGGCGATCCGGTCGACCACCGCGACATCTATGCCAAATCCCTGTCCGCCCATCAGGGCTTCGCCGGAGGCTTTGAGGAGGACGCGTTTGAACAGGGGCTGTGAAGACATGGATTTTTCCGGATTTGATGTATCAGCCCGGATACACGAAGGGCATCGCGTTGTCACGCGATGCCCTTCCGGTTTTTTCAACAATGCGCCAGGATGGCGATCGGGATCAGCCCTTTGCGGCTGCGGCGACTTCAGCTGCGAAGTCGCTCTCTTCCTTCTCGATGCCTTCACCGAGCTGGAAGCGGACAAAGCCGGCGATTTCGACAGGTGCGCCAGCGTCGGCAGCAGCAGCCTCGACGGCCTGACCTACGGTCTGGTCCGGGTTGATGACGAAAGCCTGCGAGAGAAGGGCCACTTCCTCGTAGAACTTGCGCATACGGCCCTCAACCATCTTTTCGATGATGGCTTCCGGCTTGCCCGATTCGCGTGACTGTTCAATGAACACGCTGCGCTCACGGTCTGCGATTACCGGATCGACATCGGTGGAGGTCAATGCCAGCGGGTTGGTGGCGGCGATGTGCATGGCGACCTGACGGCCGATTGCAGCCAGAGCGTCGGCATTGCCGGTCGACTTGACGGCAACGAGAACGCCGAGCTTGCCAAGACCATCGGCGACAGCGTTGTGCACGTAGGTGGCGACAATGCCATTGTCGACCGTCAGCTTGGTGGAGCGACGGAAGCTCATGTTTTCACCGATATGGGCGATCGCATCCTTGACGGTGTCGGTGACCGACTTGCCCGTCGATGCCACGGTGGCAGCGCTGACAGCTTCAGCCGAACCGTCTGTGGACAGGGCAACGGCTGCGATTGAGCGGGCCAGATCCTGGAAGCCATCGTTGCGGGCAACGAAGTCGGTCTCGGAGTTGACTTCGACGACGACAGCCGACTTGCCTTCCGAGGCGACTGCGATCAGGCCTTCGGCGGCGGTGCGGCCCGACTTCTTGTCGGCCTTGGCAATGCCCTTGGCCCGCAGCCAGTCAATTGACGCTTCCATGTCGCCATTGTTTTCGGCGAGTGCCTTCTTGCAGTCCATCATGCCGGCGCCAGTCTTGTCGCGCAGCTCTTTCACCATTGCAGCAGTAATGCTCATAACAGCCTCTTTATTCTTTGGGCGTCCTGTCCGGCCATCACATCGGCGCGGAACCCGGAATCACCTGGCGGCATTCAACCATGCCATTGAAATGTGACAGCCCGGCAAAGCGCAATGGCTTGGCCGGGCCGGTTCTTGTCCGAAACCCGGAATTATGCCTGTGCGGGAGCTTCCGCAGCAGCTTCTGGAGCGGCTTCAAGGGCCGGCTCTGCAGGCGCATCCATTGCACCGAGATCAACGCCGGAAGCGCCCTGCTGGCGGGCAATGCCGTCGATGCAGGCGCGGCTGATCAGATCGCAATACAGCGAAATGGCGCGGCTGGCGTCATCATTGCCCGGGATCGGGTAATCGACAACGTCGGGATCGCAGTTGGAATCGATGATCGCAACGACCGGAATGCCAAGACGCTTGGCTTCCTGGATGGCAATGCCTTCCTTGTTGGTGTCGATGACGAACATCAGGTCCGGGGTGCCGCCCATGTCGCGGATACCGCCAAGCGCGCGGTTGAGCTTTTCACGTTCACGCTCGAGATTGAGGCGTTCCTTCTTGGTGAAGCCCGATGCTTCAGCCGCGAGGATCTCGTCGAGCTTGCGCAGACGCTGGATCGAATGAGAAATGGTCTTCCAGTTGGTCAGCATGCCGCCGAGCCAGCGGGCGTTGACGTAATACTGCGCCGAACGGGCTGCAGCATCGGCAACGATCTCGGACGCCTGACGCTTGGTGCCGACGAACAGCACGCGGCCGCCCTTGGACACGGTGTCGGACACAAGCTTGAGAGCCTGGTTCATCATCGGCACGGTCTGGCCGAGATCGAGAATGTGAAGATTGCTGCGCGCACCAAAGATGTACGGCTTCATTTTCGGGTTCCAGCGGTGAGTCTGGTGTCCGAAGTGTACGCCTGCTTCAAGCAGCTGGCGCATGGAAAATTCCGGCAATGCCATGCCTTTTACTCCTGTTTCCGGTTGAACCTCCGCAGGGCGTGAGCGCTATGCGCCACCGGCGGACCGGTCCGGATTTCTCCCGAACCAACCCATGCCCCACGTGTGGAATAGGCGTCGCTTACAGGCACTGAGGCGGTTTTGCAAGCGCGAAGGACAGGAAAGCCGCAAAACGGCCAGGCAAGCCGGGGCAAAGTCCGGATCAGTCCGGCAGGCATCCGCAGGATACCACCATACCGGCGCAGCGGCCGCGCTCAGCCAAAATCACTCCTCCGATGCAGTTTTGCCGCTCTTGAGCCGGGAGATGGTGGAACGGCTGACACCGAGCATGCGGCCGATGGCGGCAGCAGATTTTCCGACCTTGAGAAGAGAGAGAGCTTTCTGTTTCTGGTGGCTGGAGAGCTTCTCCGGACGGCCGGCGGAGACGCCGAATGTTTTCGGCCGGTCCTGATCCACCCGGCTTTTGACATCCGCCACGGCGATCTCGAACTCAATCAAGCCGCGAATGGTTTCGATAACCCGGTCGCCGCCATCGGTCGTGGTGTCGGCCCAAGGCTCAGCCAGCGACCGGAAATAGGCGCCCTTTTTCTGGATCTTTTCGAGCAGCCTGAGCAGGTCTGCAGCTGAATCAGCCAGCGATGCCAGGCGAGTGGTGACAACCGTATCTCCGGAAGAAACCTCGGCGAGAAACTTTTCAAAGCCTTCATCAGACCCGTCCTGGGCGAAGCTGGTTTCGCTCCAGACCTTGTCGCAGCCCTGCCCCTCGAGCTGCGCCAGTTGAACCTCGCTTTGATACCATTTGGTCGAAACCCGCGCGTACCCGATTTTCACTCCCACTCCTTGCAGACCTCCAGTCAGCATCATCATCGGTGCTCATGCACCCGATATGATTTCGGTTGACATTTTGCACGGCATTACGGACGTTATTATGCACGGCATAATGCACGGCTGTAGTAGTATTGCAAACTTTCATACCCGGCGAAACCGGCACAGCAATATTGAAGAGGGGGACTACCATGACTGAGAACCTGGTGATCAAGGATCACGATCCAAGCCTGTACAATGAAGACCTGAAACCCATTGCCATGAAGGACAGAACCTGGGGGTGGTTCGAGATCTTCAATGTGTGGGCCAACGATGTGCAAAGCCTGTTCGGCTACACCCTGGCGGCATCGATGTTCCTGACCTTCGGCCTCAATGGCTGGACCGTGTTCGCGGCGATCATGGTGGCGGGCATTTTCGTCATGTGGCTGGTCAACCTGATGGGTGAACCCAGCGTCAAATACGGCATTCCATTTCCGGTGATGGCGCGGTCCAGCATGGGCATCCGCGGTGCCAACCTGCCAGCAGTGCTGCGCGCCATCGTTGCGATCTTCTGGTACGGAGCACAGACATATTTTGCCTCCACTGCCGTGGCGCTTCTGCTGAAAGCGCTGTTCGGCGCGTCGGGCGATGCTGTTTTCCTCGGCATGGGCGGGCTCGACTGGGTCGCCTTCCTGATGGTCTGGGTGTTCCAGATCTGGCTGTTCTGGAACGGCATCGAGTGGATCACCAAGTTCCTCAATTTTGCCGGTCCCTTCGTCTATGCGGTGATGATCATTCTTGCCGGCATCATCTGGTGGAAGGCGGGCAGCGGCCTGTTCGCGGAACTGGGAACCATCTTCCAGGGCACGGGCAATTACGAGGGGAGTTCATTGACGGCCTTCCTCGCCATTGTTGGCACCATGATCGCCTATTTCGCCGCGGTGGTGATCAATTACGGTGACTTTTCGCGCTTCGTGAAAAGCCAGGGCGAAATGAAGAAAGGCAACTTTACCGGGCTTCCGCTCAATATTGCCTTCTTCTCGGCCATCGCGCTGATCGTGACCGCCGGAACGGTTGCCATCTGGGGCGAAGCCCTGACCAACCCGACCGACATCATCGCCCGGGTCGACTCGCTGCCGCTGACGGTGATTGCCGCCATCATGTTTTTTGCGGCGACAGTGGGCATCAATCTGGTGGCGAACTTCATCCCGCCAGCCTATGACCTTGCCAACCTCTATCCGAGCAAGATCAATTTCCGTATCGGCGGGCTGATCACCTCGGGCTTCGCACTTGTTATCGGCGGGCTGTGGGTCTCGGTTATCAGCCAGATCGGCATCTTCAATTTCGTCAATACGCTGGGCGCGATCCTGGCGCCGATCTACGGCATCATGATCGTCGACTATTACATGATCAAGAACGGCAAGCTTGACGTTCAGAATCTGTTCTCGGCTGATCCGAAGGGCGAATATTTCTACGACAATGGCTGGAACAGGCGGGCGTTGATCGCTTTCGGCCTGACCTCGCTGTTCTCGGTAGCAACCGTATGGGCGCCGTCGCTGGAGTTCCTATCGGGCTTCTCCTGGGTCATCGGCGCGGCCCTGGGTGGCCTCGTCTATTTCTTCGTCACAAAGAAGTAAGTCGAAACAGCCGCATAATTGAAAAGGGCGCCCGATGTGGCGCCCTTTTTACGTGTCCGTTATAGAAAGCGGCAGAACAGCAGACTTGCAGCCCGCGACTGCAGACAGCCGACTGTCACACACCCACGGAAACGGTCCATTGGTCGATGTCGTCGCGTTCGCCGATCAATGCCAGGCCGTGGGCAATCGAGATCAGCTCTCCGCCGGTCTCGATGCGGTCAGCGGCAAAACGGTCGCTGAAAATGCGGCGAACCGCCGGAACGAACGAGGTGCCGCCGGTGAGGAAGACCTTGTCGACCGATCCTGCCTCTGTGCCGGTTTTCTCCAGCACATCATCGAGTGCGCCGGTGATGCTGGCCAGATCATCGGAGATCCAGTTTTCGAAATCCCGCCGCTGGACAGTTTTCTCACCAGCCTTGCCAAGCGCCGAAAAGTGAAACTCAGCCTCTTCCGCTCCAGACAAAGCCATCTTGGTCGCCGAGACCGCCTGATGCAGCAGATAGCCCTCGTCGTGCTCGATCAGATCGATGAAAAGCTCGAGCTTTTCCGGTTCGACGGCCTGGCGGACCAGCGCCTTGAGATCGGCATATTCCCTGGTGGTCTTGAAGATCGACAGCTGATTCCAGCGCGAGAAATTGCGATAGTAGCTTGCCGGCACATCAAGCCGTTTGCCGAAACTCTTGAACTGACTGCCTTTTCCGATTTCCGGCGCCACCAGATGTTCGATCATGCGCGCATCGAACTGGTCGCCGGCCACGCCGACACCGGACTGGCCGACGGGAACAGCGCTGATGCGCCCTGCCCTGGTCTCGAAACGGATCAGCGAAAAGTCGCTGGTGCCGCCGCCGAAGTCGGCCACCAGCACCGTGGCATCGTGGTCGAGGTTCTGCGCGAAATAGAAGGCAGCGGCCACCGGCTCATAGACATAGTGCAATTCCGGGAAGCCGAGCCGGGTCAGCGCCTCATTGTAGCGCCGCATGGCGAGATCGGCATCGGGGCTTGATCCGGCGAAATGCACCGGACGGCCGGTGACGACACGGCTTACCTGTGAGGGCCAGTTGTCGCCGGCATAATATTCAAGCCGCTTGAGGAAGACCTCCATCAGATCCTCGAACTGAAAACGGCGGGCATGGACCATCGTCCCCTGGAACAAGGGAGAGGCCGCAAAGGTCTTGATCGACTGCAAGAAGCGGCAGTCGCCGGGATTGTCGATGAAGGCGCGGATGGCTGCGGCCCCGGCTTCCACCTGAAGCGCGCTGGCGCCAAGCTGCGGATCCTTGATGAAGGACAGCGCCGTGCGCATGGTGTTGCTGGTCCCGGCCGGTGAATTGAAGGTCACAGATGTGGTGTCCGATCCCTGGCTTTGCTGGGCAAGAACAGTGTTCGTCGTGCCAAAATCAAGCCCAAGCGCAGTCGCCATAGCGGTTGCTCCAACATATCTTAGGGGTGGAATGATGCGGTGCGTTGATGTGAGGCGACCGCGAAAGAGCGGGCCTCATGCCACAGGGTGACGGCCCAGTCTATCCCTGCGGGCTGTCCGAATGCCCTGCCGGGAGAATAAGTTCAGCAAACCGTAACGACAAAGGTGAATAAGCCCAAACAATCAGCCAGAGCGCAATCACTTACTGCAGTGCGTAACGCGGGTGTTCCAATGCGTCAAAGCAATCGGTCAGCGTGATGCGGTTGAAGCCCTCATAGGCCCGCTGATAATTTCTGAGCAGCTTGTTGCGGGCCACCGTCACCGGGCAGGTCGGCAGCAGGACAATGTCTGTCTGCGACAGCGCCACGGCCTCCTCATCGGTCAATGGCAGCACCGCCCTGAAGGGATCGCCGCCAATCGACACGCCGCGCGCCGGGGTGCGCCCCATCACGGCGGTTACGGGGTTGGCGAAATCGCGCATGTCGATCACCTCGTAATGACGGTCAAGCCTGGCTTCTCGCGCGCGAATGGCTTCGATCACCTCATCCATGGTCTTGAGCACGGTGACCTGAAAACGGTGATCGAAATAAAGCCAATAGGCCGGCAGAATGTTGGATTCCGCATAGCTTTCGTAGGTGTCACGGCCATTGACCAGGACCGGGCGGGCTTTCTCGGCCCCCTCGACTGTCAATGTCTTGGCGCTGAAGCGCATGCTTGGCGGCAGGTTGTCCGTGCCAATCGAGACGTCCCTGATTGATGTCGCAGCGGCTCGCGCCGTCGAATGGATCATCTTGGTGACTGTCGGCAGCGACACCAGTGCGATCAGCACAATCAGGGGCGACAGCCTTCCCCGCCGTTCCGGCGCAGTGGCAAGAAACAGCACGAGCAGGAAGGGCCAGACCGAGATAAAGGCAGAACCGCCCAGATTTTGCGATTCGAACAGGATGTCGGCCAGGATGATGACGGCGAGCCAGAGCCAGTCCTGATCCAGCCGGTTTGGCGCCGGTGTGCGCGGATGATCCCGGTCAAACGCCGCAAGCAGATTTGTTCCGCCCCAGTAGCGGGACCCGATCAGATAGAGCGCGAGCAGTGAAGCGGCAAAGATGGCGTCAAACCTTGCACTGACGGTGGTGACAAGATTGGACAGCAACACGGACTCGTTGTTGTCGAGCAGCCGCATGAGCGAAGCCAGATAGGCCGAGACACTGCCGGTGAAAAGTTCAATGCAGGCAACCACGGACAGACACACCACTGCGACGATCACAGAGGTGGCAAGACCGATGCGACGGGTGGCCAGAGCCATGGCGAGAATGAGACCCGCCACGGCAAAGCCGTTGATCTTGACGAAGGCCAGCGTCAGCAGCAGCACTGAGATCAATCCGACAAGAGCCAATTGCGCGCGCACAAAGAACAAGGTGGCGACAAGCAGATACAACAGCACCGCGCTGTGGCGGTTGTAATAGCCAAAGCCATCGACCCCGGGAAACGCGTTCCAGGACGTGATGTTGAACGGAAGGATCGAAAACATCAGATAGGGCAGCAGCAATGCAAATGCCGCGAACGCTCCACGCTCCAGCGCATGGTGGCAGATGACAGCCATCACCGGCAGGGTGACCAGCATCAGGCACCATTGAATGACCAGAGCGACATTGCCATGGGGAAACAGGCTGGAGAGCAGGCTGAAGAGGATATAATTGAGCGCGCCGACCGGGGCGTGGAAGTCCGTGTAGATCTCCTGCCCGACGGACAGACGATAGGCACCGTCGATATAGATGTAGGTATCCCAAAAGCTCTCGCCCAATGGCAATTCGAAGGTCACGCTAAGACAGGTTGCCAGGACCAGACCCGTGATTGCAAAGACAGCATAAATCCAATATTTTGAATTGCTTATATATAATTGCTTCATAATCAGGTTCAGCTCCCCTCGAATGCCCCGAACCGCCCCCAGGTTGCAAAACAATCGTTTAGATTGATTTAACCGATGGCGTGCCGCAACGGATTGCGGCACGCAGGTCTTTGAGCCGGACGATCAGAAACCGATCACCGCGTCCGCCAAAGCCATGAACAGAGGAATACTGAGGATGGCTACAGGCGTGCCCAGTCCGGTTGAGGCACCAAGATATGCGGATGGGTTCGCTTCAGGCAAGGCGCCGCGCAGGGTTGGCGGTCCGGAAATATCCGAACTCGAAGCCGCCATGATCGCGAGCAATGTGACCCCACCGGCAGAAAACCCGGTCAGATGGTGGGCGAGAAGCCCCAGACCAAATCCCATCAGCCCATGCACGATCGGCGCCGCGACCGCATAAATGACATAGGCATGCGCGACTTTCCTGAGTTCCGACAGCCGCGACCAGGCCTCCATTCCCATGATCAGCATCAGGATCGAGAGCAAGCCGTGAAACAGCGGCTGATAGAAGCTCTCGAACACCGCATCGGGTTTTGCAAAAATGCCGATCGCCAGACCGATAAGCAGCGCCGAGATCGCCGGGCTCCGGAATGTATCGGTGAGGATGCCGCGGACGATGTCACCGTCAACGCCGGCCTCGCCCCCGGGACCGGACCCCATTGTCATGGTCGCGGCGCCACCGTTCGGATAAACGCCAGCCGCATGCCGCTCCGCACTCATCCGCGCCAGAATGATGGCCGTCACCAGTGCTGCAATATCCATGAAGGGATAAAGAGCGCCAATAAAGCCTTCATAAGCCACGCCTTCGGCATCAAGCGATGCCATACCAGCCGCCAGTGTCGAGGCAGATACCGCACCAAACAGGCCAGCTGTCGCCATCCCGTCCATTCTGGAGACACCCGGCCAGAGCGCCAGCGTACGGCCACCCAGCAGCACAATTGCCACGCCAAGGACTGCAGCGAAGACAGCCGGGACGGCAAGAGCGATGAGATCAGCCTGACGCACCGAAATACCGGCGCTGAGACCGACCTTCAACAGCAGCAGCATGACGATGAACTTGTAGACGGGTTCTGGCACTTCGAGCTTGCTGCCCAGAGCTGCGAGCAGCATGCCGCCCATCAGGAAGGCCAGTGTCGGCTTTTGAAATTGCGAGAGAAGTGTGGCGGCGATTTCAATCAGGTAGTCCATATCCTGTCCCCTTGGGTTGATCGGTGACGCGGATATGGCGCATCAAGTGACAGATATAAAATATATCTTTCAAGACTTTTCGTTCTGTTTTATCGAACTATAATTCTGGCGACCTCCGAACCAGAGAACAGCTCGACCATGGACCACCTGAACTATCATCACCTGCGCTATTTCCGTGAGGTCGCCAATGACGGCAATCTGACCCGAACGGCGGACCGGGTGAACCTGTCACAATCCGCGCTTTCCAGCCAGATCCGCAAACTGGAGGAGCGGCTGGGGCATCCGCTGTTCGACCGGGTGGGCCGGCAATTGGTGCTGACCGAAGTCGGCCGGATCGTGCTCGACCATGCAGACCGGATATTCGGAACCGGTGAGGAGCTTGTCGCCACGTTGCTACGCACCGGCGCTGCATCGCCGCCATTCCGGGTCGGCGCGCTTTCGACACTGTCGCGGAACTTTCAGCTCAATTTCCTCCGGCCTTTATTGCAGGCGCAGAATGTCGAGATAATCCTGAAATCGGGAGGCGCGAGCGTCCTGTTCGAAGCGCTCAAATCGCTCGCTCTGGATGTGGTGCTGACCACAGAGCCGCCGCCGGGCGCTTTCGGAAGCGATTTCACCGCCCACCGGATTGCCGAACAGACCGTCGGCCTCCACGGCGCGGCGCACCGTCTGCGCCATGACACGCTGCGGGATCTGCTCGAACACGAGCCGCTGATCGTGCCGACCGACAGCTCGATCAGAACCGGGTTTGAGAGCCTGATTGCCCGGCTGGGTGTAACGCCCCGCATTGCAGCCGATGTCGACGACATGGCAATGGTGCGGCTGCTTGCCCGCGAGGACATGGGACTTGCAATCGCGCCATCCGTTGTGCTGGCGGACGAAATCGCATCGGGGCTGATCGAGACGGCGACATTCGATCTGGACATCGTCGAGAGCTTTTATGCGGTCACCGTGCGCCGCAACTTCCCCCATCCGGTGATTGCCGAACTCTTGAGAAAATAGACGAAGCCAGCTGGCGTCAGCCCAGGAACCGATGGTTCCACAGACCCGCTCGAATGCGGTCACGCGCTTCATACGCCCTCATCGCCGTATCGATGTCGGGCATCTGCGCATCCGTTGGATTTCCACACCCGTCGCCGAGCGAATCCGACATGGCCGACTTGGCAATCCGGTTCGTCAAGACTGTGCCGCTAGGCAATTGGAGTGGTTGGAAATGCAGTTTGGTGCTCTCTGGCATCAAATGCTCCCTTCCAATCCGCCGGCTCTATTGTTCCGCACAGGGCTCCGGTTCAAAGATGTCGAGTTGAGCCAGTTGCCCCTGCAGCACGAAGTCACCGTAATCCATTGTCAGATCGCGGGTGACGCCGTTTTCATACAGCTTGAAGGCGATGGAATAGACAGGCAGGCCGTCCCCTTCAGCGCTCTCTTCAAAATAGGACATGGAGACCGGCCAGTAGGCCTCATCGGCAAGCTCGCCAGCCCGCTCCGCTTCGACGTCACTGGCCTCGACCGGCTGTTTGTCACCCAGGATCGTTGTGGTGATCATCGCCTTGTCGCCGTCGTCGGAGCCATCATAGATGCGCGATTCATAAAACCGCTCGCCTTCAACAGCCTTGTCGATCAGTTCGATCATATGCTCGGTGGGAAACCGCGCCTTGGCGATATCGAGAGCAAGCTTCTCGGGTTGATCGAGATCGACCGCCAGGCCGTCGCCCTTGACTTCCGCCGATCCGCGAACTTCATGGTCAAGTTTCTGGTCGACATAGGACCGGGTAACGAAACTGAACCGGCCCCTGCGTACGTCCTCGAAGGTGGTTGTCTGCTGGTCGGTCAGCCGCGAATCCTCGCCCGTGGCAATCTCGGTGACGAAGCGGAAGCTCACAGTGTAACCCTCGCAGGCAGACCCGTTGAACTCATAGACCATTCTGCCGGCCAGGCCCGAGATGCCGGACCGTTCGGAGGCGTCCTTGAGCGACAGATCATAGACCGCCCGGTGTGCTGCGAGCCCGCCCGCTCCTGCGGCGGGTGCAGCCTGTACCGTTGTGGTCGCCAATAGGGCAAGTGATGCAATCGCAAGCATGCGCATCAGGTTTTCTCCTGTCGAATCCTGAACCGATGTTATATGACCGGAGGTGGCAAAAGCGAGGCGGAACTTGCAAGAACCGCCAAATCGTTTGAGCAGCCTTAACAGAGCCGACTTTGGAGCCCATGATGACCGACACGATTGAATCCCGCCTGGCCGCACGCAACATTGTGCTTCCGGAAGCAGCCGCACCGGCCGCCAACTACCTGCCCTATGTCATTACCGGTTCGCTACTGTTCATATCAGGCCAGCTGCCGATGGAAAACGGCGCGATTGCAGTCAAGGGGTTGCTCGGCCGCGATGTCGATGTGGCGACCGGACAGAGGGCCGCGGAATTGTGCGCCATCAACATATTGAGCCAAGCCAAGGCGGCTCTCGGCGGCGATCTCGGACGCATTGTCCGGGTGGTCAAACTGAGCGGCTTTGTTGCTTCTGAACCGTCCTTTACCGACCAGCATCTGGTGATCAACGGTGCATCGAACCTGATCGCGGAAATTCTCGGCGAGGCAGGAAAACACGCCCGGGCTGCCGTCGGCATGGCTTGCCTGCCGCTCAATGCAGCGGTGGAAATCGACGCCATCATCGAGATCGGATGAGACGACCATGCCGCAGACCATCACCGATCTGAGCTGGCTGACCAATCGCCCGATTGCCCATCGCGGCTATCACGACATGAACCGGAGTATCTGGGAGAACACGCCAAGCGCGTTCCAGCGGGCCATCGACGCCGGCTATGCCATTGAATGCGATATCCACGTCGCCGCAGACGGGGTGCCGGTGGTGTTTCATGACGATGATCTGGAACGGCTTTGCGGTCTGCGCGGCGATGTGCGGGCGCGCACCTCGCAGGAACTCGGACAGCTGACTGTCGGCGGCACCGGCGACCGGATTCCGTCACTGCCGCAATTGTTCAAACAGGTGGCGGGCAAGGTGCCGCTGATCATCGAGTTGAAGGGCCGTCCCGGCGATGATGACGGCTTCGCCGACGCCGTGGTGGAATGTCTGGAAAGTTATGACGGGCCGGTGGCGCTGATGAGTTTCGACCACCATCTGCTGCGTGACCTGAAGGAGAGCGGCGCAACCTGCCCGCTCGGACTGACCGCCGAGGGCGTCAAGCCGGAGACATTCTTCATTCACGAAGAAGCCATGCAGCTGGGCCTGAACTTCATCTCCTATTGCGTCCACCATCTGCCCAGCGCCTTTGTCGAAGCGCAGCGGGCACAGGGGATACCAATCATCACCTGGACGGTGCGCGATGCGGAAGCCCGCGAGAAGACCCGGGCCTATGCCGATCAGATGACATTCGAAGGCTTTGATCCGGACAGCATAGAAGACGAGTGACCTTGTCAATTCCGACCGCTTTCATACATGCAAGGGCAGCGATGCCGCGGGCCAAAACCGCGGGCCGGACGGAGACGCATGAGCACTGACACACCCGACCACACGCTGTCGACCGTCGAGGGAATGACTGCCGTTACGGCTGACGAATGGAGCAAGCTCGGCGGCGCTTCACGGCGTTCACAGTCCGATTCAAGCGCCTCGCAATCTGAGTCCGGAACTGTCTATAACCCATTCGTGAGCCACGCTTTTTTATCATCACTTGAAGAGTCCGGTTCGGTCTCGGCTCAGACCGGCTGGTTGCCGAGACACATCGTCCTGCGGGCGCCTGACGGATCGCTTGAAGGCGCGATGCCCGCCTATATCAAAAGCCATTCGATGGGCGAGTATGTGTTCGACCATGCCTGGGCCGACGCGTTCGAGCGGGCGGGCGGGCGCTACTATCCGAAGCTGCAATGCTCGGCCCCGTTCACGCCCGCGACCGGGCCGAGACTGATGGTCCTGCCGGGTGCCGGAGCGGAAAGCCGCAGGCGGGCACTGGCGGCCGGCGGGCGCTCACTTTGCACGCAGCTCGGCCTGTCTTCGGTGCATGCCACCTTCGTTCCCGAAGCTGAGATTCACGCCTTCGAGGCCGAGGGCTATCTGCACCGCACCGACCAGCAGTTCCATTTCCGGAACGACGGCTACTCAAGTTACGACGCCTTTCTCGACACGCTCGCCTCACGCAAGCGCAAGCAGTTGAGGAAGGAGCGCAAGGCGGCACTCGAAAACGGCATCACGATTGAATGGCTGACCGGCAAGGACCTGACCGAAAGCGTCTGGGACATCTTCTACGAGTTCTACATCGACACCGGCGGACGCAAATGGGGACGGCCCTATCTGACGCGGTCATTCTTCTCGCTGATCGGCGAGCGAATGGCCGAAGATGTGCTCCTGGTGATGGCGAAACGCGAGGGCCGATACATTGCCGGTGCGATCAACTTCATCGGTGGCGACTGCCTTTACGGGCGTCACTGGGGCTGCGTCGAGGATCATCCCTTCCTGCATTTCGAGGTCTGTTATCACCAGGCGATCGATTTCGCCATTGCCAAGGGACTGGCGCGCGTTGAAGCCGGTGCGCAAGGCGAACACAAGCTGGCGCGCGGCTATCTGCCGGCGACAACGCATTCGGCGCATTATATCGATCATCCCGGACTGAGGCGTGCCGTTGCAGACTATCTCGAACGTGAACGGCGCGATGTCGAACATATCGGCCAGGTGCTGAGCGAATATGGACCGTTCCGCAAGGGAGACGGCAGACCGCGCGGCGAAGAGAGTTGACGACGCGCGGCGCTTGACGCTTGCAGGCCAGCCGGTACAAACGAACCAATTGGACCAACCGGAGAGCTTCCCCATGACCGCGCCCCAGTATGACGACAGCAATGTGTTTGCCAGAATCCTGCGTGGGGAACTGCCCGCGGAGCGGTTGTACGAGGACGAGCATACGCTGGCGATCATGGACATCATGCCGCGCGGACCCGGACACTGCCTGGTCATTCCCAAGGCCCCTGCCCGCAATATTCTCGACGTCGGCACAGACAGCCTGGCGCATGTGATGGAAACAACACAAATAATGGCGCGCGCGGTGATCAAGGCATTTGGCGCGGACGGTGTGACGGTGCAGCAGTTCAATGAAAGCGCCGGCGGCCAGGTGGTGTTTCACCTGCATGTGCACGTGATCCCGCGCTTTGACGGCGTCGCGATGAAGCCGCATACCGGCACAATGGAAGATGGCAGCGTGCTGAAGGCCAATGCGGAGAAAATCCGTGCGGCGCTGAGCTGAACTGCCGCAACGCGGCTGACAGCGCTCTGCGGCCGGAATAGCGGCCTGGAATTCAGATGCGCGCCAGCAGTTCGGCCTTCTTGGACTGGTATTCCTGGTCGCTCAAAATGCCCTTGGCATGCAGGTCCGCCAGCCGCTCGATCTTGGCGAAGATATCAGACTCCTCCACAGCTGGTGAGGCTTTTGGCGTATCAATCCGCTGCGGGTCAGGCTGCATCTGTTCAGGCGCGGAAGGCGCAGGGTCGATCTGTTCAGAAGACGGCTCCGCCGCATGGGATTCGGTCGCGGCCTTGAGAAGCGCATCGGACAAAGCCGGCGCACTTTTCTCGGTGACGGATCTGGTTCCGGCATCACCGGGTTGCTCAAGATCCACTTCCCTGAGTTCGGCAAGTTTGACGAGCCCGTATTGGGAGGTGAAGCTGAGAGACTGGTCACCGGACTGCTGCTGGGAGAAGCCGCCGATTTGGTGGTCGGCAGTGTCATAGACACGGACCCTGCCATCCCCCGCATCGATGGCGAGGCGCGCGGTGTCGGGAAACCAGGCGTAGCGCATCCGGTTCTGGGCGCCGGTCGACGCAGCATGACCGAGGCCTGCGGGCCACCAGTTGCCGCCCGAGCCTGCACCGACAAAAAGGCTGACGGTGTCACCCTGAGACTGCGATTGCGACGACGTCCGCGAGGGCGCGTACAGCAATTCAGACTGGCGCATCAGTTGCGCGACATCGGAGCAGATCGCATCCACCTGGGCTTTGAGTGAATTGTTGAACATGTCGCCGACCATGGTCATGCCGCCGAGCGACCATTGCCCCATGCCGCCGAGATCGGGATGGTTGAACTGGGCCTGGGTTCCCTGCCCGGCCATCAGCGCCATCGCCACGTGCTCGACGGCACCCGGACTGACGCCGTGGCGGCCAGCTATATCGGCAAGAGCCTTGCGTCCTTCCTCGGTCAATTGGGTCAATGTGCATAACTCCTGTTGGGACCGACATTCCATCACGGTGCTCTATCAATACATTCAACATTTCTAAATGCCTGATGTCCACACCTGTTGAGCGATCGCGCCGATAAGATGGACCGGCAATGGATATCGCCGCAGGCGTTGCTACCCGATCACGATGTTGACAACCCGGCGGGCAATCTCGGGCGCGAGGATTACACCGGGATGGCTCGCAGCAAGGATGAGCCCTTCAACACCATCGGCGGAGGAGACAAGCGGACGCCCATCGGCGAGAAACGGACGCCGGCCAATCTCGACACTTGTTACCCGTGGATTGATGATGGCTGGAAAAACGCGGCAAACCTTGGCGAGCATGTGCTGTGCAAGGTCTGCCTTGATTTGCTCCTCCGGCCCGTTCTCGACGCCACTGGCTATGATCAATTCACCATTTCTCCGGGAGCGTATTTCGAGGCCATCGCCGTCAATGATGTGGGTTAGCCCGAAAACGTCAGCGCGCAGGGACACCAGCGCTGCCGGGGACATTGAGATACTGTGATCCGGCATGACTTCCCCCAGAATTTCCGGGCTTTGCGCACCGGCTGCGACCACCACGTGATCGGCAGCGATGGTCCGGTCCATCAATCTGACGCCCTTGACCCGGCCGCCCGCCACCTCCAAACCAAAAACTTTCTGGCCGAAGATGAGCTGAGCATTCGCGCGATATGCGGACCTCGTGAGCAAGGCGCAAGCATCCTGCACATCCACGGCCTTCTCGCGCGGGAAATGCGCCGCCAATGCTGGTGGATCGCCAATCATCGGCTCCATCGCGGCAAGCGCCGCGCTGTTAACCAGCCGCACCACGCTACCTCTGGCTTCGTGCTGCTGCGCCCAGTCAAGCGTTTCAGCTTCGTTCCCACCCCATACCAGCGCTCCTTTCGACGGCGCGCAGATCTGGCCGCCGAACTCATCGTCAAGGCGTTCGTAATCGTCGATTGCCTGGAGCCGGGACTGATAAACCTCTTCTGGCAAATCCGGAGCGCCCGCAGCACAGGTGATCCATCCGAATGACGCGGCGCTTACCCCAAGCCCCGGACCTTCCAAGGCATCAATCACGGTCAGATTTACATTCGCGCGGCTCAAATGATGCGCGATGGACGCACCAACAATACCGGCACCGATGACAACGATGTTGTGCACGCCCAAAACCATGACTCCCGAATTGGATTACCGGCAGGTGTGTACGATGATCAGCATCTTGATCACATGACAACTTGTAGACGCAGATTCACCTGGTTTAGAATTGAGTACCGATCAGTCACCCAAATGCCACTGCATCGCGGAAGTGCGGGTAAAGGCCGGAGGCAGCTGCCTTGTTTTTGCGGCATTGCACGGGCATAGCGCGTCTGGTTCAGTTTTACGTCAACGAGGCACCCATGCAGACTGCACTCATATTGATGACCATTCTTGGTTGCGATGACAGCGCAACACAGTGCCACTATGTCGAGATGCGCGATGAACGCTGGGCGACCGTGCAAGCCTGCGATGCAGCTTCGGAAGACAGGCTTAAAGGCTATTCCAACCTCGATTATCCGGTGATTGTCGCGGTCTGTCAGACCCCGGGCGACACTGGACTTGCGGAAGTGGTTGACGAGCCGGAGCAGGACCTTGTTGCAACGGCGGCCCCGGACGCCGACACATCGCTGACATCGGCCACACCGATACCAAGAGCCGACATCCCCGAAGCGGAGATCGCGGATCCTGACGGCAAAGAGCCCGCCGTTGCAGCTGCATCAGATGCAGAACCGGGGATGACGACACGGGTTCTCAATCTGGTCAAGGAAGCACTGCCCGAAAAAGCCAGCGTCAAGGCGCTGGTCAGCGAACCGGTTCACGTCGTCACAGACAGCTATTCCTGGGTGATTCAGCGGTTCGAGAAGTAGGCCAGCGTATGTCCGGCGCAGAACGTTAGCGGAAGATCGATGCCTGGTCCGGCTACCCGACCGCTGCCCCAGCCAACACCTGACCGCCGAACAGACAGCCAAGCGCAACGGCAATTCCGACCCAGGTCCGTTTTCCGGCCATCAAAAAGGCTGCGAATCCCACGGCAGCGGCAGCAACCCGAATTGCGACCGGAACATTTTGCAGCTCGCCGACCGGATAAAGAATGAGCTTGGCGATGACGGCTGCGAGCAACGCGGTAGCCACCGCACGGACCCATGTCAGAGCTGCGGAATCCTGGGCGAGCCGGTTGCCTATCAGGACTCCAAGCCAGCGCCAGATGTCGGTGGCGAGCCAGCCGGCTATGGCAATGAACACATAGGGCCACCACCAGGTGTCAAAGGACTGATAGTTGATCATGAGCCCGCACCGGCTTTCCAGAAGCGGTCAATGACAAACGCCAGCGTGCCGCCAACAAGGCCGGCATAGAGAATATCGAACTCAGGCGCGACCTGATGAAACAGAGGACCCAGCGCCAAACCGACAATCATTGCGATGTGCCCTGCCCTGTCGCGGGTTGATGCCCAGATCGATGTAAGGAAATAGACCGGCGTGAGAAAAAACAGTGCGCCTGCAACCATCGCCGGCAGATTGGCGACGGTCGAGTAGATCACCGCAACCAGAATGATGTTGGCGGTGGTCACGGTCATTCCGAAACCAGCGAAGAATGACACACGGTGCTCGCGCGGCACATCGCGGATACGCTCCATGGTGAAGACATAGGCGGTGATCGCAATAAAGTGCGACAGCAGCAGCAACAGCCATGTCGGGGTTTTCTCGGTACGGATTTCCGGAATCAGCGCCGCTACCATCGGCATCAGCCGGATCGATGACAGCGCCACGGTGATGAAGGCCGCCGGCAGAGAGACTCCGGCAAGAATGGATCCAACCAGCAACACCTTGGCCGGAAGCGCCCAGATCATTCCGGTCATGAAAACAGCTTCCCCGAGCGGTACCCCCGCCTCGACGGCAAAACCACAGAAGCCGACAAAGGCGCTCATCAGGATGATGGCTGGAAGTGAAGCGATGCCGCGCGCACCCTTGAAAAACCAATAGGCGCCGGATTGGCCTGAAGAAATGCTCATCCACTTTTGTTAGAGGCTTTGCACAGCACTGCAAACTGTTTTTGAGGCTTCCAGATGTAGCAATTTTTGCATGGCTGCCATGTCAAAACGCAAACCACCCCGGCATGACCGGGGTGGTTGGGCTAAAAGCAGACCTGATCGGGCCTATTTCTTACGCGGCACCTTTGGCACGGCGCTGGATGTCTTTTTGGGCGCCGGCTTTTCGGCAACAGCTGCCTCGGCGTCACCAGACTCATCCGGCTCGGGCTCCTTGGCTTTCGCCGGCCCCTTGCCAGCCGGTGGCTTGCGCGTGGTCTTGGCCGTCGTACCGGAGGCCTTGGCCTTGGCTGAAGCCCGCTTCTTGGCAGCAACCTTTTCCCTCTTCGGCTTGACCGGCACTTCCGCCGGAATTGCCTCAAGGATCAGGCCATTTCTGCCATCAGCCTTCTCGCCAACCGTGACCTTGACCGTACCGCCATGCTTGAGCTTGCCGAACAGAAGCTCATTGGCGAGCTCTTTCTTGATGTTCTCCTGGATCACCCGGCCAAGTGGCCGTGCCCCCATGCGTTCATCATAGCCCTTGTCGGCAAGCCAGGCGACCGCGTCTTCTCCCAGATCGAAGGTGACGTTTCGCTCGGCCAACTGGGCCTCGAGCTGCATGACGAATTTCTGGACGACCATGTGGATAACCGCCACCGGCAGCGAACCAAACGGGATGATGGCATCGAGACGGTTGCGGAACTCCGGCGTGAACAGCCGGTTGATCGCTTCCATGTCATCGCCTTCACGCTTGGACGATCCGAAGCCGATGGCCGATTTGGCCGCATCAGCTGCGCCCGCATTGGTGGTCATGATCAAGATCACATTTCGGAAATCGATCTTCTTGCCGTTGTGATCCGTCAGCGAGCCGTGATCCATCACCTGCAACAGGATGTTGAACAGGTCCGGGTGGGCTTTCTCGATCTCGTCGAGCAACAGCACACAATAGGGGTGCTGATCGACGCCATCGGTCAGCAGTCCGCCCTGGTCGAAACCGACATAGCCGGGAGGCGCACCAATCAACCGAGAGACGGTGTGACGCTCCATATATTCCGACATGTCGAAACGCAGCAGCTCCACGCCCAGCGAAGAGGCCAGCTGTTTGGCAACTTCGGTTTTGCCGACACCGGTGGGGCCGGAGAACAGATAGGAGCCGATCGGCTTGTCAGGCTCACGCAACCCGGCACGAGCCAGACGGATTGCCGCGGTCAGTGCATCGATGGCCGTATCCTGACCATAGACGACCGAGCGCAGCTCCTTGTCGAGATTGGCAAGAACTGTCTCGTCATCCTTCGACACCGTCTTGGCCGGAATCCGCGCCATGGTGGCGATGGTGTTCTCGATCTCGACGTCGGTGAGCATTTTCTTGCGGGACTTTTCGGGCAGCAGCATTTGCGCCGCACCCGACTCGTCGATCACGTCGATCGCCTTGTCTGGCAATTTGCGGTCGGTGATGTAGCGCGCCGACAGCTCGACAGCCGCCTTGATCGCCTCATCGGTGTAGCCGACCTTGTGATACTCCTCGAAGTAGGGCTTGAGGCCCTTGAGGATCTCGATCGCATCGGGAATCGTCGGCTCGGCGACATCAATCTTCTGGAAGCGCCGGACAAGAGCCCGGTCCTTTTCGAAGAACTGACGGTATTCCTTGTAGGTGGTGGACCCGATGCAGCGGATTGCGCCAGACGACAGGGCCGGCTTGAGCAGGTTGGACGCATCCATCGCCCCGCCGGATGTGGCGCCGGCGCCAATCACGGTGTGGATTTCGTCGATAAACAGAACCGCGTCGGGCAGATCCTCAAGCTCCTTGACCACCTGCTTGAGCCGTTCCTCGAAATCACCGCGATAGCGGGTGCCCGCCAGCAGCGAGCCCATGTCGAGCGAATAGATCACCGCATCAGAGAGCACGTCGGGGACATCGCCCTCGACAATACGCTTGGCCAGGCCCTCGGCGATGGCGGTCTTGCCGACCCCGGGATCCCCTACATAAAGCGGGTTGTTCTTGGAGCGGCGGCAGAGGATCTGGATCGTCCGGTTGACCTCTTCCATACGGCCGATCAACGGATCGATGCGACCGGTCTTGGCCTTCTCATTGAGATTGACACAATAGGAGGTGAGCGCGTCCTGGCCCTTTTTCTTGCCGCCTTCTTCGCCCGGCCCCTCGGATTTGGCTGAATCGGGCTCCGGCTCCTCGGCGCCGCGCACAGGCCGGGCTTCTTCTGCGCCGGGCCGCTTGGCGATGCCGTGCGAAATGAAATTGACCGCGTCGTAACGGGTCATTTCCTGTTCCTGGAGGAAATAGGCGGCATGGCTCTCGCGCTCGGCGAATATCGCCACGAGCACATTGGCTCCGGTGACCTCTTCGCGGCCCGACGACTGGACATGGATCACCGCGCGCTGGATGACGCGCTGAAAGCCCGAGGTGGGTTTGGAATCCTCATCATAACCGGTGACCAAATTGCCGAGTTCCTTGTCGACATAATCGCTCACAGTGCGGCGCAACTGGTCGATGTCGACATTGCACGCACTCATGACTGCTGCGGCATCCGGATCCTCGATCAGCGCCAGCAACAAATGCTCAAGCGTGGCATATTCGTGATGCCGCTCATTGGCATAGGTCAGCGCCTGATGGATCGCCTTTTCGAGACTGTTTGAAAAGCTAGGCAATTTCAGGTCCTCATTTCTTTTCCATCACGCATTGCAGCGGATGATGATTTTCGCGTGCACAGTCCATGACCTGGGTCACCTTGGTTTCAGCCACTTCGTAGGTGAATACACCGCACTCGCCGACGCCGTGATTGTGGACGTGCAGCATGATTCTGGTCGCCTGCTCGCGGTCCTTCTGGAAAAAGCGTTCAAGAACATGAATCACAAATTCCATCGGGGTGTAGTCATCGTTAAGCAGCAGGACCCTGTACATGCTGGGTTTTTTGACCTGCGGCTTTGTGCGCGTGATGACGGATGTGCCTCTTTCGGTGTCTCCGTCATCGTTTTTCTTGTCCGCCTGCAAGCGTGTAAGATTCATGCTGTCATTCACTCTGGCCAAATCCTGTCATGTGCGCCCGGCGTGCGCAAAACGAAGCACCGAGCCTTGCCCTTAACTTAGTCTTTCCTGCAGGGATTTTAAGCCCCCTTGAGCGTGGAAGGAAGAGATTTCCCGCGGCGCGTCAATTCACGAAAAAACCCGGCCGCATAGCTATGCAACCGGGTTATCATAATTTCGCTCAACCGCTAAACGCGGCCAAGATTAAAAAGCGCTTAGGCAGACACCTTGGCGGCAGCCTGTTCGAAAGGCTTGTAGGCTTCCTTGGCCATATCAGCGTAGAGTTCGCTCATCTTGGTGGCCTGGGCAACAAAGGTTTCGTAGGAATTCTTGACGTAGTCGGTCTGAATTTCAATGGCCTTGTCGAGGCTCTTGGCCGAAACCAGCTTCTCGACAACAGCTGCACTGTCCTCATAGGACTTCTTGGAATATTCGGTGGATTCAGCAGCGATCTGCTGGAAACCCTTGGTCATGGACGAAACCGTGGTCAGCATGCTGTCCATGGCTTCCTTGCTCATCTTCGAAGTGCTGTCAAAGTTCATCATGTCGAGGATTCCTCTCGTTTGGGAAGTTGATTGACCAAACATAGGTGCACTGCACAATAATGTCAAGCATATTGTGCAGTGCACCATATGCCTGAGGAGACCCCACGTTTCACAATGAAACAACAATTCAGTCCGGATTCGGCTCTTTTCAGCACAGATCCCATAAAGGAATGGTTCATCATAAACGGATTGGTAACGACGCTGGACTAAGATCGACCACAATGACTGATCAAGGAGGGCGTCAGTCAGAAACCCTTCCACCGCCAGTTTATGAGTGAGTTATCGTGTATCAGCGTAAATCCAGCGTAATCGACCGGTTTGCCGCCTTTTCCACCTCCGCGTTCCAACTGCTTGTCCTGATCGGCATCGCATTGTCGCTGGGAAGTGCGCCGGCTGCCGCCAATCCGAAATATGCAGGCATTGTGATCGACGCCAAAACCGGCAAGACATTATATGCCAATGATGCAGACGAGCTGCGCTATCCTGCATCGCTGACCAAGATGATGACGCTTTATATGATGTTCGAAGCTCTTGAGCGCGGCACCATCAAGCTGAACACACGCATCAAGTTCTCGGCCAATGCCGCCAAAGAGCCGCCCACCAAGCTTGGTGTCGGCGCCGGGCGTTCGGTTACGGTCGAGCAGATCATTTACTCGCTGGTGACAAAGTCAGCCAATGACGCGTCAACGGCAATCGCCGAACACCTGGGTGGCAGCGAGGCGAAATTCGCCAGCATGATGACCGCCAAGGCCCGTTCGCTCGGTATGTCACGGACAACATTCCGCAACGCGCATGGACTGCCAAACTCCCAGCAGACAACAACCGCGCGGGACATGGCAACCTTGGGCATCGCATTGCGCGAGCACTTCCCGCGGCAATACAAATATTTCTCCACCCGCTCGTTTACCTTTGGCAAGACGCGGATGGGCAATCACAACCGGCTGCTGGGCGTTGTTCGCGGTGTCGACGGCATCAAGACCGGCTACACCCGCGCTTCCGGTTTCAACCTGGTGTCATCGGTTGTTGATCGCGACCGTTCAATCGTCGCTGTTGTCATGGGCGGACGCACTGGCGCCAGCCGTAACGCACAGATGAAAGATCTGATTGCCCGCTACCTGCCGAAAGCCTCGACCCGCGGCAAAGGCAACCTGATAGCCCGCGGCGCGACGACAAACATGGCAGTGGCTGTGGCTTCACTCGAACTGCCCAAGGTCGGGCCCGTCCCGTCCCAGCGCCATGAAGGCAATCAGCGCCTGGCGTTCGCCTATGCCGCGCCCACTCCTGAGCCTGTTGTCGGACGCCAGGCGCTGGTCAGCTCGCTGATCGCGCAGAAGGTGGCGATCCCCACCCCTGCTCCGGCCGTGGTTCCGCCGATGCCGGTTCAAGTCGCAGCAAATGAGGCTGTCGACCCGGTCACCACTGCCTCTACTGCTCCACGCGACGGCTGGGTGATCCAGATCGGCGCGATGCCTGACCGGGACGCAGCGGTCGCGCTTCTGGCCCAGGCACAGGGCGCTGGCGGCAACATATTGTCAGGTACCGAGCCGTTCACGATGGCTTATGCCAAGGGCAATGAACAGCTCTACCGGGCGCGTTTCGGTGGATTTGAAGGACAGGCTGCCGCCACTCGGGCCTGCGCCACACTGAAGAAGAAAGGCTATGCCTGCTGGGCAACAGCCAACTGAAGAAGCGCAGCGTTTGTTTAGCGCTGCGTCCGGACATCCCAGTTCCGGGACATCCACGTTTTTTGTACTGCGTATTCGGGGAATTCAGTCATGTCGACTCAAGAGAACAGCTTTGGCCTCGTTGATCCGGCCAGCAAGAAAAGCAGAGCCTCCCGCATCGGGATGCATCCGCTTCATGAGGCGGCGATGCGCCTCGCGGATCTCGGTTTCACCCGCCCCCGGGCCAAGACCAAGGACCTCGTAGGCCTCCTTCTGTGTCATGGCGCCCGAGCCTGGAGAAGCTCCCAGACCCGCGTCGTCGTCCATGTCAAAGCCGGCACGCCAGTCGGGCGTGCGGCGGTCAAGATACGCTTCCAGTAGACCGAGGCTTTCCGGATCGCCGGTCATTTCGGAATGCAATTGCATGAGGTCGGGCTCGTCGATATCGTCGAGCTCGCGGCCCTCGAAGCTGCCCGCAAGAACCAGTCCATTCATCTCTCCGGTGTCGAGATCGAGCTCCATTTCCAGTGCTGCTGAGCGGACATAGGATTGCCCACCGGGTTGGCGTGTGGCGCGGGAGGCTCGACGGGCGCGCGAAAACAGCGCCACGGCGAAAGCCAGCAGCGGAATGCCGATGCCGGCGCGTCCGATCAATGTGAGGACAACCCCGACACCGGCGGCAGCCATCGGCAGGCCGTAGCGGAACGCATTGGCGAGCGCCGATGGCTTGACGCTGAGGACGCCTGCCAAAAGCGCCAGCAGGATCAATGCCCCGCCGAAAAACACCGCAATTGCACTCATGGGCGTTTGGCTCCTCCGCTGCCAGGTTTTCCAGGCCCCAATTGTTCCAACAACAGCCTCGCTGCTTTCCCACCGGCCTTTTCAAGCGCCAATCGCCCGCCGGTGGCATAGGCAGCGACAGCGCGCAGCAATTGAGCAAGTTCGGAAGCCGCGTTCTGGTCGAACCGGACATAAGCGCCGCCGGTGACGCGGGCGATCTCCCTGAAGCCGATCGCCGCGGCCGGATCATGGCCTTCATGAAACATGAAACATGGCACCTTTCTGAGCGCCAGCTCGCCGGCGACCACTGCCAGCTTGTCGATGTCTTCTTCCATCGCATCGCCAATATAGACAACGGCGCTGACCGGCTTTGCGCGCGCTTCATCCGCGACGTGGCGCAAAACCCTGCCGATCTGGGTCTGACCGCCACGGCAATCAATCCTGGTCATCAGGTCAGCAAGCTGCGCTGTGTCATTTACCCAACGTGAGGCGCGGCATTCTCCCAGTCCGCGGAAATAGACCAGCTGCACCGACAATGCGCCTGACTTGCCCACAGCGTCAAACATCTCCGCCTGCAGTTTGCAGGCGCTGTCCCATGTCGGTTTACGGCTCATCGTCGCGTCCAGCGCAAAGGCCAGCCGCCCCGACCCGCTGCCTGCGGGAACCACCGACTTGGCGGCGGAAAGGAAAGCTGCAATCTCGGAGCGGGAAGATACAGGCGCGCTGTCGGGAAGCGCGGCTCCGCCTCGCTTGGACAAGGCTTTGTCAGATCCTGTTTTGTCTTTGGCCATGGGGATCGGCTATCAACTCACTCGCTGCTCGGTTCAACTTCAATGTGGCGCTTTATCCGGACAACACAAGAGTATGCGCTTCAGCTTGGCGTCACAGAAGCCCCAATCCGGCCAATTCGCGCTTGAGCTCCGGCGGCAAATCCTCGCCGTCCGATCCCGCGCCCCCCAAATCGGGCGGCGCATCTTTGGGATCAAGATAGCGCCAGCCCTGAAACGGCCGGCGTGGCGCCCAGGACGTCTCGTGCAAAACCGGCTCCAGCACCAGATGGCACCGCGATATGCCATCAGTATCGACAAAGGGACGGACTTCGAGCAAGCGCTGACGGGCCTGAATATTGCCCTTGATCACCCAGTACAGCGATCCGCCGTCTATGAGTTCCGCTGCCCGCTTGGGAACCATTCGCGTTGTGTGGAACTGTTCCGGCGTTTGTCCCGCTGCAGCCATCATGTCGAGGCGGCGCTGCATCCAGTCGCGCTGGTCTTCGACACTTTCAGCGCCGACACATAGTTTCAGAATATGTAGAGCCATACAGCAATACATCGGGCGGCGGATGCACCGGGTCAACCCGGCAAACACCGAAACCCGACCTCGTCCACAGGCTCAGCCCCAGCAGGCCTGCCTCAACAGGCGCCGCTATGGCGCATTCAACACTCGACCACGTTGACCGCCAGACCGCCTGTCGAGGTCTCCTTGTAGCGTTCGTTCATGTCGAGGCCGGTTTGGCGCATGGTTTCGATACAGGCATCAAGCGGCACGAAGTGTGTGCCGTCGCCCTTCATCGCCAGCGACGCGGCGGTGACCGCCTTGACCGCCCCCAGGGCATTGCGCTCGATGCACGGAACCTGCACCAAGCCCCCGACCGGATCACAGGTCATGCCGAGATGATGCTCCAGCGCGATTTCCGCTGCATTTTCAATCTGCTCAGGCGTGCCACCCATAACTGCTGCAAGGCCTGCCGCGGACATGGCCGCCGCCGAGCCGACTTCGCCCTGGCAGCCAACCTCCGCGCCCGAGATCGAGGCATTGTGCTTGATGATCCCGCCAATCGCGGCGGCCGTCAGCAGATAATCACGGACCGCCTGTTGATCCGCACCATCGTGAAACTGCAGCATATAGCGGATGGTCGCCGGGATCACGCCCGCGGCTCCATTGGTTGGAGCGGTTACCACGCGGCCACCAACGGCATTTTCTTCGTTGACAGCCATGGCATAGACGCTGAGCCAGTCATTGGCGAGAAGAGGGTTGCGGCGGTTCTGCCGCCACTCCTCCTGCAGCGTGTCAAACAAGGTGCGCGCCCTGCGCCGGACCTTCAGTCCACCGGGCATGATGCCCTCGCCCTCCAGGCCCCTGTCGATGCAGCCGCTCATTGCGCTCCATATCCGGTCCAGCCCGGCGTCGAGCTCTTCAGCCGACATGTGGGTTTCCTCGTTGACGCGTTTCATCTGGGCAATTGACAGACCGGATGAAGCAGCCATTTCCAGCATCTGCCTGGCATTGCGGAACGGATAGGGCACGGATTTGTCGACCGCGGCCTTTTTGGCGTTCTTCATCGCCTCCAGCTCTGTGTCGGAGACCACGAAGCCGCCGCCGACCGAATAATAGATGCGGCGCAGCAGCATGTTTCCATCCTGGTCGAGGGCGGAGAATGTCATGCCGTTGGCATGGCCGGGCAGAGGCTGCTTCTTGTCAAAGACAAGATCCGTCTTCGGGTCGAAATGATAACCGGGATGACCGGGAGGGTTAATTTTACGGCTTTGCTCGACGCCGGCGATGATCGCGTCCATCCGGTCCGGGTCGACCTGGTCGGGCAATTCGCCGGTGAGGCCGAGCACCACTGCCCTGCCCGTGCCGTGGCCGATGCCGGTAAAGGCCAGCGAGCCGTGCAGGCTCACTTTGATCTGGTCGACCTTGGCGCCGGCCGGACGCGGCCAGTCGGGACCGGCGATCTCGTCCAGGAAGCGCACTGCAGCCGACATTGGCCCCATCGTATGGGAACTCGAAGGGCCAACGCCGATCTTGAAGACATCAAAAACTGAAAGAAACATAATTAGGGCCAGCTCCGGTGAGAACGACCACCTTACATGCGGGTCCTGCCCTCACCCGTCAATCCACCGACGTCCGATGCCGCTTCAACGACAGTCCTGGCAGCTCACAGTGAAAGCTTGGCACATGGACAAAGAAAAGCAGCGCCGACCGGTGGGTCAGGCGCTGCTCTTGTAAGATCAAACCTTCGCTCAGATGCCGCCGAAAAGGTAGGCCAATGCGAGAATTCCCGAAAAACCGATCACTGCGCGGGCGGTTATGCCCCAGCAGGACTTCTGTACGGTCTCTTCCATGATCACTCCGGTTATTGAAACTGTGTATCAGGCTGCGCGGTCCATATGGACGCGCTCAGCGCAGGAAGGGCTGTTTAACGAGATGGTAATCTTTTCGCAACTGCAAAAAAGGCATTTCTGTGGCTGATTTTTCATATCAGTTCTCTCGTTTGTGCATGGCTTCATATCAAATCAACAGGTTAGCTAGAAACCACCGAATCCGGACACCCGGTTTCACCCACAGTTTGGCCACGGACATGAAGATTTTATTAAAATGCAATGCTTTCACAGAGGCTTTGCGTCCAACCCCGCTTCATGGCAAAACCACGCCATGACAAATTTTGATTATCTGGCGATCGGCTGGTTCGCGTTTTCATGGTTCGCTTTTTCGCTGGCGTCCAACAACCACCTGCCGATCAAGCGCGTCAGTCTGACCACTGCCATGAACCAGCACCGCAAACGCTGGATGATGGTGGCGGCAAAGCGCGATCTGCGCATGATCGACACAGCCATCATGGCGGGTTTGCAGAACGGCACAGCATTCTTCGCCTCGACCACGATCTTTGCCATCGGTGGATGTTTCGCATTGCTCGGCGCAACAGAGCGCGTGCTGGCGATTGCCGATGACCTGCCAATCACGCTTGTTGCGGACCCGGTCGCTTTCGAACTCAAGGTGTTCGGGCTGATCGGCATCTTTGCCTATGCATTCTTCAAGTTCGGCTGGTCCTACCGGCTGTTCAACTATTCATCGATCCTGTTCGGCGCAATCCCGATGAAGGCTGACTTGCCCGATGACCAGATAGAGCTCGAAGCAGCAGCCAACCGGGCAGCCTCGCTCAATGTTCTGGCGGGGCGGCATTTCAATGCCGGCCTGAGGGCGATTTTCCTGTCGATCGGATATCTCGGCTGGTTTGCGGGTCCATTTGTGCTTATGGCGACAACAACGCTGGTGATTCTGGTGCTGCTCCGGCGCCAGTTCTTCTCCAATGCCCGCGATGCGATCCTCAAGGACACCATTATTCCGTGACCCAGTCCAAAAACCATTCGCCCGAGGTGTTGCGCAACGCCATTCTCGACCTGCTCAACAACCTGCAACCGGGCAAGAGCATTTCTCCGACCGAAGCCGCACGATCACTCTCGGGTTCCGATGAGCGGCAATGGAGCCGGTTGATGAAACCGTTGCGCTCTGTCGCAGTGGAGATGGCGCAGAACGGCGAAATCGTGATCCTGCGCAAGGGCAAGCCGGCGGATCCCTCAGACTTCCGCGGTGTCTACCGGCTCGCCCTTGTTTCAGGCAATGACGCCAGTTCAGCCCCCGTATGAGTCCGGTCAACCAGGCGTTACGGGAACCGACGCGTCTCGACGTTGGCCTGATGATCATAACGTCCTTGATGCTGGCATCGGGATTTATTGCCATTCGCATCGCGGTTCCAGAAACCGGCCCGATCTGGCTTGCAGCCATCCGGGTCGGCATCGGATTTTCCGTCCTGCTTCCCTACGCGATCTGGCGTGGCATGACCTGGCCTGCAAACCCTGTCGAATGGGCACTCGTGATCGGCATGGCCTTGTTGAATGTGGTGGTGCCGTTCATTCTCGTCGCCTGGGCCGGCAAGACCGTAGAAGGCAGCGTTCTGGCCCTGCTGATGGGCACCGGGCCGTTTCTGGCCCTCATCGGCAGTCATCTGATGACCGATGACGACAGAATGACGCCACGCAAACTGTTGTCGGTGATCCTCGGCTTTTCCGGAATCGTCGTGCTGCTGGGACCGAGCATATTCAGCGGACTTGCCGGCGGGCCGCTGCTCGGCAAGCTCGCAGCTTTGGGAGCGTCGTTGTGTTATGTGTGCGCAGGATTGCTGATCCGGCGGATCAGCATGCCACCCGTGCGGCTCGCCACGCTTGCTCTGGCAATCGGTTCGGCGGTGCTTTTTCCGCTGGCTCTCCTCACCGATGGGCTTCCCACCCAGGGCTATTCCGCTTCGGCGATCGGCTCCCTCGTCTTTCTCGGTTTGTTTCCCACCGGCATTGCCTACATTCTGCGGTTCTCTTTGATCCGAGCAATCGGATACACGCGGTTCTCGCTCTCCATCAATCTGGTCCCCGTATTTGGTGTGGCATTGGGGGTGGCCATTCTGGGTGAACCGCTGTCGGTCAATCTGGTTGCGGCGCTGGGGCTGGTGCTGGCAGGTCTGTATGTGAGCAGCAGGGGCAGGAAGCCTCAGCCGGATCCGGTTTGATTCTCCATGCCTTATCAAGCAGGCAAAACGCTCCGGTTGCTGATGCAGCAAGTTATTTCGTTTCGCGCGGACAGGGACCGCTACGCGTTCCGCATGGCAGTGCACGCGAAACGGATTTGATCGTCATGGGTTTGGGACATCTTATCCCTCCGAGGCGTTTCCGGCTGGTCTGGACATGGAATAGAATGCCGAATCGGCGGCACCGCCCGATGGGTCAAATGGAGCAACAAGTTTGAATGATATTGCCGGTACCCCGCCATCGTCTCCAAGCCCGGCCAGGCGCATCCACGTGCTCGATCTGGCCAGAGGATTGGCACTCTTCGCCATGGCGAGCTACCATTTCTCCTGGGACCTGGAGTTTTTCGGCTACCTTGAACCGGGCACCAGCACGCAAGGCTTTCTCAAGGCCTATGCAAGGACAATAGCGGGAAGTTTTCTGTTTCTGGCCGGGGTCAGTCTTGTGCTGGCACATGGCAGGCAGTTTCGCCCGGATGCCTTTCTCAAACGAATGGCAATGGTCGCCGGCGCTGCCGGGCTGATCAGCCTGGCGACCTATTTCGCCATGCCGGACAGCTTTATCTATTTCGGAATCCTGCATGCGATCGCCGCATCGAGCGTGATCGGGCTCGCCTTCCTGCGGGTGCCGGCTCCGCTGACGGTTCTGGCGGGCGTTATGTGCCTGGCAGCGCCCCAATTCTACCAGAATGAGGCCTTCAACCAGACCTGGTTGTCCTGGATCGGACTGTTCACAGTACCGCCCCGCTCCAATGATTTCGTGCCGCTGATGCCGTGGCTCGGGCCATTTCTGATCGGCATGGGGTTTACGCGCTACGCGGTTTCGCGCGGCCTGACCGGTCGTCTGGCGGCACTGCGGGCCAGCGACACTGCCATTGCCCGGGCCACACGATTTTGCGGACGTCACAGTCTGGCCTTTTATCTGCTGCATCAACCCTTACTGCTGTCACTGGTCTGGGCCGTGTCGCAGATCAACCCGGCCCCGCCGGTTGATCCGATCCCGGGTTTTGTCTCGGAGTGCAGAACCGGTTGCGCGGCGAACAACAGCGCGCTGTTCTGCGAACAGTTTTGCAGCTGTGTCACTGATGAATTGCTTTCACAAGACCTCTTCCAGCCCTTCATTGCGGGCGAGATCACACAGGATTCAGATGCCCGCATTCCCGCTATTGCCGATCAGTGCACTGCAAGGTTCAGATAGCTCGGGCCTGGAGCAACAAAGCATTTTTGCACGTCCCAACCCCAATGGGCGACCAGACCTATGAAGAGCTACAGGGAAAAACCCAATCGTATTCCATGGCCACCCTTGCTGCTGGTGACATTTACGCTGATTGCCATCGTGGCGAACCACTTCGTCCCGCTGCCGCTGGAGTTTGGCGGCACAAGGCCGCTCGGCATCATATTGATCGTTGCTGCGATCGTCGTCGATCTGTGGGCAATGAAGACCCTGTATGAGGCCCGCACAACGGTGCTGCCCAATCGCGGATCCGACCATCTTGTCACCCGCGGCCCGTTCGGCTTCAGCCGAAACCCGATCTATGCCGCGAACATGGTGCTGCTGTTCGGCATGGGATGTTTGTCGATGAACGCCTGGTTTTTGCTGCTGGCACCGTTAAACGGCATCATGACGCATTTTCTTGCCGTCAGACGCGAGGAAACCCACCTGCTGGCCAGGTTCGGATACCAGTTCGAAGCCTATTGCCGCAAAGTAAGGCGCTGGATCTGACGCAACGGGTTGCCGCGCCACCTGCATCATTTCAAAGTGCTGCGGCGAACTTGACGCATCCCAATGGATGCGCGGTGGAGCAGGTCAGGTGTTGACGCCGATTTCCGCAAGCCGTGTCAGGCAGGATTCCTCGATGTGATCGAGTTCGACAAGCGTTTCATCGATATCCTTGCGTTTCTGACGCAGGTCTTCGCGTTTTTCCTCAACCTTGCGCATCAGCAGCCGCAATTGACCGGCCTCGCCCGGAGGGTCCTTGTAGACCTGTATGATTTCGCGGATTTCCGCGATGGTAAAACCGATGCGGCGCCCGCGCAGCACCTCCTGGATCAGCCTGCGATCTGTCGACCGGAACAGCCGGGTCCGTCCGCGGCGCTCGGGGTGGATCAGGCCTTCGTCTTCATAAAAGCGCAATGTCCGTGTCGATATCCCAAACTCGCGGGTCAACTCGGTGATAGTGTAGTACTTGTCCAAAACAGAATGATCCTGAAATCTCTTATGACGTCTTACCTTTACGTATAAGTCAAAATCACCATCGTTACCACCGCATTGCGGTGACAAATCATGCGAGCGACAACCACCATCCGGCCAGACCGAGAAATGCGAAGAAGCCCACAACATCGGTAACCGTGGTAACGAAGACCGCCGATGCAATGGCAGGATCGGCTCCGACCTTGTCCAAAAACAACGGCAGCAGAATGCCGGCAAGCGCAGCTGCCAGCATGTTCACCACCATCGCCGCGGCAATAATACCGCCGAGTCCGGGACTTGAAAACCATCCGCCGGCAACCACACCGATAATGACGGCAAACAGAAAACCATTGATAAGGCCAACCGCCGCCTCACGCCTGATGATCCGGCCGGCATTGTAGATGTCGAGATCGCGGGTGGCCAATGCACGCACGGTCACGGTCATGGTCTGGGTGCCGGCATTCCCGCCCATCGAGGCGACAATCGGCATCAGCACTGCCAAAGCCACCATCTGCTCGATGGTGGCATCAAACAGGCTGATCACCGCTGACGCCAGAATGGCCGTGCCAAGATTGATCAGCAACCAACTGAAGCGCGACCGGACGGTCGACAGGATGCTGTCGGAGAGTTCTTCGTCGCCCACACCGCCCAGGCGTTTGATGTCTTCCTCGGCCTCTTCATGGATGACGTCGACCACGTCATCAATGGTCAGAACGCCGACGAGGCGCTCGTTCTCGTCGACCACGGCGGCGGAGAGAAGGTCATACTGCTCGAACAGCTGCGCGGCTTCCTCCTGGTCCATTTCGGCATCGATGCGATAGCGCGTCTCATCCATCACCTCCTCGATGCGAACCAGCCGCTTGGTGCGCAATATCTTGTCGAGCGCCACTGCACCTACAAGCTTGAAGGTCGGATCGATGACGAAGATCTGGCTGAAACTCTCAGGCAAATCCTCCTCGTCGCGCATGTAGTCGATGGTCTGTCCGACCGTCCAGAATGGCGGCACGGCGACAAACTCGGTCTGCATGCGGCGGCCGGCGGTGTCTTCGGGGTAGTCCAGAGAGCGGCGCAGCCTGACCCGTTCGGTAAAGGGCAAAGCGGCCAGAATTTCTTGCTGGTCCGCTTCGTCCAGATCTTCGAGAATGTAGACCGCGTCATCGGAATCAAGATCGCCGAGGGCTTCGGCGATCCGGGCATTCGGAAGCGCCTCGATGATATCGAGACGGATGGCCTCATCGACCTCGGTCAGGGCGGCAAAATCGAAATCATCGCCGAGCAGTGCAACGAGAGCATGGCGCTGCGGCGCGCTGATCGACTCCAGAAGGTCGCCGAGTTCGGATTCATGCAAACGCACCACATGCTCGCGCAGAAACAGCACGTCACGGTCCGCGATGGCCGCTCCGACTGCCGTCAGATAGTCCTGCCGGATGGAGCCGTCATCACCATATATATCGTCATTACCCATCGCTTCCGAAGACGGATAGGACGCAGGGATGTCTTCATCGCGGTCAGCGGGTTCGGTCATGGACAGGGCTCGCGGGCAGGTTTTTGTCGGCCGATGACAGGACAACGGGTTTCAGTCGGGGTGACAGCGCCACCATAGTGTCTTTGCTTGGAGCGACCAAATCGAATCGACACGGGTGGTGCAGGAATAACCATCTAATTCAAGCGGGTTCTAAAGCACAGGTGTATTTAACTGTGGAAACATGGCCGGGGTCAGGCCGGGATGAATTGCTACCGCCGCCACCGCATGCAAATCTCTTATTGACCAAGCATCAGAGACCAATTGGCTGGAGCCCTTACAGGAATTCAGAGCGGTTTATCTATGTGACGGATCTCGAGGCAGGCAACTGCGGCTCGAAAACGAACATGTCAGCGGGCACCTGTTTTGCTTCAGGTTCTTACCTGAACACGTAGAACTGGACACTTCGGTGCGAATCATGGCTTTTTATACCAAATGTTGCTGTAAAAAAGTATTTTTAACGTGTGATCTGAGTGCTTCAAACAACTCCTGTCAGGACAATTGCAAATGACAGTTTCACTCCGCCTCGCGAATCTTAAGAAAATGCACGATGCCAAGGTGTCCGACGTTGTTCGACTGGCGAAAGACGCGAACACCCCGACCCGGCAAAAGCAAGTGATCTACGGCTGCCTGAACAATATGTGCCAGCTGTCCGCTATCCTGTACGGCGAAATATCGGCCGAACCCGGCAATTATGACTTGCTTGAGAAAGCGGCCAGACTGGATGACGAACTCGTTCAGCTGCGCAGTTATGTTGGAAGCCATATTTCGCTTCGTGTTCATACTGCCGCTTAGACGAACCTGTCCCGGCATTCCCTGCTGAAGACAGGCGCGTCCTCAATCAGGCCGGAAGATCGCCGACAAAAACAGCCCGGAAATCATTGACATTGGTGCCTGTGGGCCCGGTCACGAACAATTCGCTGATTGCATTGAAGGCCGACCAGGCGTCATTGGACGCCAGGCAGACCAGCGGATCAATGCCCTGCGCCCGCATCTGGGCAGCCGAGGCGGCGCCGGCAAACGCTCCGGCATTGTCTTGCGAACCGTCGATGCCGTCGGTATCGGCAGAAAGCGCTGTGATACCATCGATGCCGTCGATGGCCGCGGCAAACGACAGCAGGAACTCGGTGTTGCGACCTCCCTTGCCCTTGCCCCTCAGCGTGACTGTGGTTTCCCCGCCGGAAAGAATAACCACCGGTTTGCTGAACGGCCGGTCGCGACCGGCCACTTCCCGCGCGATGGCGGCATGCACCAGCCCGACATCACGGGCCTCGCCCTCAATGGCGTCCGACAGGATCGCGGCGCTGATCCCAGCGTTACGGGCCATCTGCGCGGCGGCTTCGAGCGACAATCCGGCTGACGCAATTACGCGGACTTCGTTGCGCGCGAAAACCGGATCTTCGGGACGCGGAGGCAAGTCTCTGCCACTGTCAAAATGCTGAAGGATCTTTTCGGGAAGCGCAATGTTGTGGGCAGCAATCATCGAACGGACGTCGGGCATTGTCAGCGCGTCCGGTACGGTCGGACCTGACGCCACCTGGCAGGGATCATCGCCGGGGACGTCGGAGACGACCAGCGACACCACCCGGGCGGGCCAGGCCGCAGCGGCGAGCCGTCCGCCCTTGATGAGGCTTGCATGTTTCCTGATCGCGTTCATGACGCCGATCGGGGCTCCCGAGGCGAGCAGCACCTGATTGAGTTCCTGTTCATCGGCAAGCGTCAAGCCGTCCGGCGGCGCCGGCAGCAGCGCCGAGCCGCCGCCGCAGATGAGCGCCACCACCAAATCATCTTCTGTCAGCCCGGAAACCGCTTCAAACAGGGCTTTTGCCGCTGCCAGTCCAGCCTCATCGGGCACCGGGTGACTGGCTTCAAGAACCTTGATGGTTTTGCACGGCGATGCGTAACCGTAGCGGGTGACGACGGTTCCCGACAGCGGAGCGTCCCACAGATCTTCGAACGCAGCGGCAAGCTGGGCCGCTCCTTTTCCGGCCCCGATGACCACCGTTTTTCCCGCCGGTTTTTCCGGCAACGCCTCACTTAGCGCGCGCTTCGGATCAGCACGTTCCACAGCAGCATGAAACAATTGGCTGAGAAATTCTTTCTTGCGGGGATCAATCACGTTTCGTTTCCGTCCTTTGCCGCCCATCCGATCGGGTCCATCAGGTGAGCCGCATTGAAAGGACTCTCCCTGCCCCAGGACGATGGGCCCGGGAGCCTATTTCTGACAGCTTGGTCCGCGAAGTCAAACCAACAACCGGCCGTATTCCGTTCTCACTTGGTAACGCCTGAAGCGATGGTTTTGGTTGCCCTGGAACAATTGTGGCGTTTGGGCGTTTGAATAGCGAAGGCGGTGGCACCACTGCTCCGCCAGAGCGGTGCTTGCCGCCCTTTTCCGGTTTCTGTTTGACACAGGCACCAGGAGGAGGCGCCAAGCGCGTTATTCAAGGAGCATGACAATGGGTATCGAAGTCGGCGGCCTGCTGGGCCTTATTCTTCTCATCGCCGTGGTTTGGGCGATCTACAACATCTTTCAGTCTTCCGCCTCCACCGGCGCAAAGGCATTATGGACAGTACTGATCATCGTGCTGCCGGTCATCGGCCTGATTATCTGGTTTCTTGCCGGCCCGAAGGGCAACACCCGGACCGCTTAACGGCCAGTACTTAGCAACCGGTGATCCTCCCTCAATTGGGTTTACGGAGTTCACGGCAGAGGCCACAAATTTCATCACAGCGCGCCAGGATATGATCTCCCGGCGCGCTGTTTTTGGTGCAGTGTATTGGAATATTGACACGCCGAGCCAATTTCATGTGGCAGTCGATCAGCGGCTCTCATTCTTTGAGTTCAGTGACACGACGAAGAGCCAAAAACCGTGCCCGCCATATAGTTGGTGGCGGGCACGGTTTCTTTATCGACGCATTTGAGATTATGTGCTTACTCCGGGCAACTCCCGGACACTGACCGGGCTTCAAGGCCCGGCCCGAAATTCATATCCTAGCGGCCCGGGAAGGCCTTGTTGACCAATGGACGCGAGGTCTCATCGGGGCCATAATCTGCCTCACCCTCAATCGTGAGGAGTTCCTGCAGTTTGGACCGCGCCCGATTGACCCGGCTCTTGATGGTCCCGACAGCAACACCTGCGATCTCGGCCGCCTCCTCATAGGAAAATCCGGACGCGCCGATCAACACGATGGCTTCACGCTGATCGTCAGGCAATGTGTTGAGAGCCGTTTTGAAATCAGCCAGATCGAGCTTGCCATACTGCTCGGGATGGGTGGCAAGACTTCCGGCGAAGACACCGTCGGGATCGGGCAGCTCACGGCCCTTGCGACGCATCTGGCTGTAGAATTCATTGCGCAATATGGTGAAGAGCCAGGCCCGCATGCTGGTGCCGGGCTGGAAACTTTCCTGTTTGCCCCAGGCCTTCATCACGGTTTCCTGCACAAGATCGTCGGCCTTGTCGTGGCGGCGAGCCAGCGAAACCGCAAACGCACGCAGGCTCGGCAAAACCGCGAGCATCTCGCGTTTGAAGGAGAACGGCGTCGATTCTGCCGTTGGAATTGCTTCTGGTGTACCCATGTTAATTTGCACCATTGGAGCCACCGGAGCGTTCGGCTTCATCCAGCTTTTCAAGAAGGCTCAGGAGGTTGTCCGGAATCGGCTCCTCCTCAACCGACGTGTAATATTGCTTCAACTGCGAAGCGATCGCGTCGGTTAAACCGAGATCGCCTCGCCGCGCTCCCTTTGAAGTTGCGCCTTTGTCTTCTCGATCAATCATGCCCTTGCCAGCCCTTTCAGAATGCACACATATTGCTGAGAATGTTTCAGATGAAAAAAAGTTCCAAGAGGCGGGAACTTTTTTTTGGTTTGCGCGTTTTGAGTTCGTTGCCACGCTGAGTGGACTACAAAGGGGTACCTAATGACGACACTGTCCATGCGCATCGCGCCGCACCTTCCATATCTCCGCCGCTTCTCGCGTGCGGTTACCGGATCGCAGACTTCCGGCGACGCTTATGTAGCCGCGACGCTCGAAGCCCTGATTGCCGATCTGAGTATCTTTCCCAAAACTGCTGATGACCGGGTTTCGCTGTATCGGCTGTTCTCACAACTCTTCGATACGCTTTCGGTTCCAATACCGGAAACCCAGACGCCTTTCGGTTGGGAAAGACGGGCCGCCAACAATCTCGAAGCTGTGACACCGCAAGCGCGCAAAGCCTTCCTCTTGGTCTCGGTCGAAGGCTTCAACCCTTCCCAGGCCGCCGAAATTCTCGATGTCGACGAGGCTGACTTCAGCAAGCTTCTTGAGACCGCCTCGAAGGAAATCTCAAAGCAGGTGGCCACCGACATCATGATTATTGAAGACGAGCCGCTAATTGCCATGGATATCGAGGACATGGTCGAAACGCTCGGCCACAGGGTGACCGGCGTGGCCAGAACACACAGTGAAGCGATAGAGCTTTACAAAAGGACCAAGCCGAAAATGGTTCTCGCCGACATTCAGCTGGCTGACGGAAGTTCCGGCATCGACGCGGTCAACGATATCCTGAAAGACGAAATCTTGCCGGTGATTTTCATCACCGCGTTCCCAGAAAGGCTGCTGACAGGCGAGAAGCCCGAGCCGGCATTCCTTGTAACCAAGCCGTTCAACCCGGATATGGTCAAAGCGCTGATCAGCCAGGCGCTGTTTTTCAACACTGCGGGCGAAAAACTGGAGATGACCGGAACCAACTAGGCTACCGGACGTTGTAGCAGCAGTGGACAAAAAGGAGTTTTTCCATGCTGTACTACGGTCTCGTATTCCTCGTCGTCGCCATTATTGCAGGTGTTCTGGGCTTCGGCGGAATCGCCGGTGCATCCGCCGGTATCGCTCAGGTCCTGTTCTTCCTGTTCCTGGCGTTTCTGGTGATTTCGCTGGTCATGAATTTTGTCAGGAAAGTCTGATTCTTATCAAGGCCGGCTTTTGTGAGTGCTTGAGGTGCCGGATTTCAAATTCGGCACCTTGTTGCGTAAATAACCAGACGACCAAGCGGATGAATAACCCACCATGACCACAACATCTGTTAACGAATCTGACCGGCTGAGATTCGTGTTGGCAGGCTTGCGCAGCGCAGGCGTGTCGATGATGTATCAGGATGTCAGTCTGGTTATCCGTTTTGCCGCCAATCTTCCCGAGACATGGCCACTTGGCCCATTGCTTGAGGGCGGTACCGATGAAATCGTATTCACACCGCAACATGCTGCCAAGGTCATTCAAGCCAAACATCGCGTCATCGAAACCGGCGAAGCGACGAAGCTTGAAATTCATCGCGATGGCGACCAGGAACGGCATTGGTACATGCTCAACATCGAACCCGATCTGGACGCCGGCGGCAAAGTCATCGGCGTATTCACAACGATCATCGATATCGATGACCTCAAATACCGGGAAACGGTTCTCAAAACACTTTTGCGCGAACTCAGCCACCGCTCGAAAAACCTTTTGGCAATCATCCAGTCAGTCGCATCGCAAACCGCGCGCCATTCACAGGGGCTTGAAGATTTTCTCCTGGCATTCCGCAACCGCGTGCAATCCATGGCCCAATCGCAGGATCTTGTCACAGCATCGGATTGGCGAGGGGCGGAACTTTTTGCCCTGACAAAATCGCAATTACAGCCTCTGATCGGGGATCTCCCATCGGGTTTCTCGTTGAAGGGGGAGGATGCTTATCTGTTCCCGAATGCCGCCTTGCACCTCGGCCTGGCCCTGCATGAGCTGACCATCGACTCGCTTGCCAGAGGCGCATTGGGGCCGGCTGGCGGCAATGTGGTGCTTTCGGCAGAAGACCGCCGCAACGAGCATGATGTTTCCGAGCTGGTCCTGACCTGGCGCGAAACCTTCGCGAACCCGCAACAGACCCCTGAAACTGCATCGAAGTCAAAAAACGGATTCAGCGGAACCGTTCTGGGACGGATCGTGCCGCAGGCTCTGTCGGCCAGCGTACGCCATGAAACAGAACCGGGCTTCATGATTTATCAGCTCACAATTCCCGACACCCAATATGAGGTGCATGCGCCCTATTCATCCTCATGACCGGCCAGCAAGCGCTCGCACCACCCGGACATATTTTTCATATATAAAAACAATTGCTTACGTCTTATCCTTACGGATCGCGACCGGTTCAACCGGCCCTGCAAGCTACATCGCCTGTCAATCGCTTCCCGCATCCGGCATGACGAAACTGTTAACCTATCCTTTCTTTTTGCGGAACTTCCGTGATGCCCTGACGTTGTACTGCCAAAGGAGAAGCGTCATGGAACACATTGCTGCATTCATGCTTTTGGTCGCCTGTAGCGAAGATCTGCAGGCATGCAAGGAATACCCTGCTCCTGCGATCGGCTACGAAACCGTCGAACAGTGCCAGGCTGAACTGACACCTGCAATCGGCACGATACCGGCAAAGCAGGGCAAGACTTACGGCAAGTGCGTCGAAATCGATCCGGCACTTTTGTACGAGGATGCTGAAATCGTCTGGGACGTGACCCATCAGGGCGGCATTGAAGTAACGCTCGAAGTCGTGAACCCACATATGTCGCTTCAGTCCGTTGCCAGCGTCGAGCGTCCCGGCACCAACAACTCCGTCAATTGACGGCGGTCAGGTCATTATGGGCGGTCTTCAACCTCGAAATCGAGGCGCTGACGCAAGAACTCGAGATCCGAGTTGATTGGATTACCGGCGCGGGCAGTTTCTATCAGGGCTTTGCCATGAGCCACAATCAGCTCTTTGGCGTCGCTTCCTGCGATTGCATACAGCGAGTTGAGAACCACACCGATATGATCGAGCATGAGAATGTTGCTTCTCGAGGCCTGACGCAGTGGATGCAATGCCATATTGAGCAGATCCTCCAGTGACAGGCCGGGCACCTTGAGCCGCGCAACGCCGTTATCATCACATCGCACATCACCACGCAGGCCCTTCGAGACCGGTTTCACGAGGGCAGCAGCAATGCGGTCAGCGCAGGCAACGGCGGTGAAACTGTCATTGACCCCCGGGGACAGCGCACGAAGAGCGATCTCCAGCAAAATGCTGACTGAGAACCGGATGTCGTTGACCGCGCCCCGGTAGGATTGCAGCACGATGGCTGAATGAACGGCAGCGGCTGCGTCCTCGCTGTCTTCGTCAAAGCCTGCCACCGCGAGCGTCTGTCCGGCCAGCACAAAATCGCCGGGCGCGACCCGAACCGCGATCGACGTATCTTGTTTTTGCGCAATCCGTATCAGGGCGTCCTCGTCCAGCATCGTCACATAGCCAGACCGCTGCGCCAACAGCCTGGTGCCCAGACCCGCTTCATCCAGCTCATTCGCCCCTTCCCCGGTTTTGACGAGCAGCGCGTTGATCTGGTCTTCAAGTTGCTCCGAGATCTTCGCAACTTCCGCATCAATCGTCACGCTTCGGGAAACCGAGTGCACAAAGTGAATAACCTGCATCACCGACGCTGCGGCGAGCAAAAACGCCAAAGTGATGGAAAACTCGGGCCGCAGATCGGGGCCGGATGCCCGGAGCACGGTCAGTGCATAGAGAAATGTGCCGCCGAGCAGGCCTGCCGTGATCTGGTTGACCCGGTCGCGGGAAAAGCGCTGCAGCAGCCGTGGCGCAATGTTGCCAGCCGCGAGCGTGAAGACCACCAGCATGATCGAGTAGACCATGCCGAGCGTCGTGATCGCCGCCGTCGCAATGGTGGAGAGAAGCGATCGTGCGGTTTCCTCGGAGATGGCGAGCCAGAACGGCAACGGATCCCCGATGATGGTGAACTGCGTATCGACCCAGATCATCGGAAAGGCCAGCACCCACAAGCCGATGGCGATGGCTCCGGGCACACCGAGCAGACCGTTAAGCGTCAGAAGCGACCAGACTTTCATAAAAACATCCTTGGGCGCGAGCGGAACAGGAGCCGGTGCGAACGAACAGCGGTGTGGAACAGAGGCTCTGCCTGCTGCCCACCGTAAAGGTCTGTGTGAAATAGGCAATCACGGGGCAACCGTCCATGACCGGGTGGGCCCAAAGCGGCAGATTTTTCAATAGACGGGTCGTTGAGCTGTCGAAAACTGCCATTGCGCTGCCGATCAGCGCAACCTTTCGCGCCCTGTTCACCAGTCACCTTGCTGACTACGAACCAGCGGCAGGAACCTGTGTCCGTTTCGGGCGTTAACCCCCGCCACCAAACGAAAGGGCTCCCCCATGACAGATCTTCACAAAACACGACACCAACCGATCGAGCAGCTTTTTGACATTCTCGATGACACGCACGCGGTCATGCTCGGCCTCGACAAAACCGGACATTCGATGCAGCCGATGGCCCCCCAGGTCGACGAGGACAGGCGCGGCATCTGGTTTTTCACCAAACGCGATTCCGAACTGGGCAGCGCAAGCGCCAACAGCGCCGCAAACCGGGCACGGATCTGCGCTATCAGCCCGGACCATGATTATCACGCCTGCATTTCAGGTGCGGTGAGTGAAGAAGCAGACCGCACGCTGATCGACAAGTTCTGGTCGCCGATCGTGGCTGCCTGGTTCGAAGGCGGCAAGGATGATGCAAACCTCATTCTACTTCGCTTTGATCCGGCAGAAGCGGACATCTGGGCATCCTCGGACAGCGTAATCCGTTTTGCCTGGGAAGTGGCAAAGGCCAATCTGACGGACGAACAACCCGATGTCGGTGAAAAGACCCACGTCGTGTTTCCGGCTGCGACGCCTGCACGGCCAACCGCGCAGGGTTGATTTGACCAAAAAGAGCGGGAACCAATCCGCCGCCTCCGCGTTTTATCAACAGGTCGGCAACGAATACTGCCGAACGGCCATACAGTTTCAAACCAAGGAGAATTAATATGAATTGGGATATCGTTGAAGGTAAGTGGAACGAATACAAGGGCAAAGCCCAGGCGCAGTGGGGCGAGCTCACGAACGACGATCTGGACGTGATCGAAGGCCGCCGCGAAGAGCTGGCCGGCAAGATCCAGGCCCGCTACGGCAAGACACGCGACGAAGCCGAGCGCGAAATTGAAGACTGGCTGAACAAGTAATCATCCAGTATGTAAAGGCTCGGCACTTCGGTGACCGAGCCTTTACTTTATGAAAGCGCGTGCATGCCCGGCAAAAATCAGAGTGCCATCCCTCAGGACGCCAGTCCGCTTGTGCGCCGGCTTGGTAGATCCGTGCTTCTCACTTCCGAAGAAGTTGACTATCTCGAAACCATGCAGATCAATCAGGCAGCCATCGGCAAGGGTGACGAGTTCATCCACGATGGCGAGGCCTTGCGGGTGACATTCCTGGTGCGGCGCGGCTGGGTGATCAGATACAGGATCACGCCCTCGGGGCGGCGCCTCATCATCGGCGTGTCGTTGCCAGGCGACTTTATCGGATTGCATGTCAATTTCAGCCATTCCTCGATTTTCTCAGCCGCGGCACTCACCAACAGCTCGCTCGCATTGATCGAACCTGTGCGGATTCTTGAAATTCACCGCCGATTTCCAGTGCTTGCATCCGGACTTGACTGGATGTCGATGCGCCATGCCAACATATTGGCCGAGCACAAGGTTTCCCTGGGCGCACGCACGGCCGCTCAGCGGATACTGCACTTTCTGCTGGAGCTCTGGATACGGCTCGAACAAGTGGGACTGGCCAATGACAAGGGCTTCGAGCTGGAACTCACCCAGGAACAGATCGGCGACTGCATGGGTCTGTCCACGGTTCACGTCAATCGTTCGCTCAGCCGGCTGAGCAAGGAACGCCTGCTCAAAATCGAGAAGGGCATGGTGACGTTCCCCGAAGTATCCCGGTCAATCCGGTTTGCAGATTTTGATGAACGCTTTCTGATGGAATTCGCAACCAAAGCGGATGGAGTTGGATCAAACAAGCGGATTTCATAAACGCGCCCGGCAGCTTAACCTGTGTAATAGACGGACTTCGAAACAGACTTATTGTGAGGCACTGAACTTGACTTGCGCGACGACGCGCAACCGCGAATTTCAGCGGTTCGCAGACGCGTATTGTATACGGCTTTGCCTCTCAATAATTGCACCACAACATTACCCGCTTGGCGGGTGAATCTTGCATCACATCGAAAGACCCCGATTTGTTTTACCGATTGCAGCCTGTTCTGGTTTTTGTCGTTGTCGCATTTGTCGGCATACTGACGGCGATTGCTTCATGGTACACCATTCACCAAGCCAACCGGCTGACATTCCTGGGAATGGCTGACGATGCCGTGCAACGGGTCGGAGACCGCATCGAAAACCATATGCTGCTGATTAAATCGGTAGAGGCGCACTTCCAGGCCACCGGGGAAGTGCCCAGTGTCAGCGCCTTCAAGATATTTGTGAGTTACCTGCAAAAAACGGAACAATTCAACGGCGTACAGGGACTTGGTTTTGCTCGCTATGTGCAAACCGGGGTGCAATCTGATCAGGCAATTTCCGCGGAATTGGAGCGCAACTACGGACTGCCCCGCTCTCCCTGGCCCGAGACCAGCGAAGACTACCGCACGCCGATCGTCATGCTGGAGCCTTCTAACGGCCTCAATCGCCGTGCGCTGGGATATGACATGTACTCCGAGCCGACCCGCCGTGCGGCCATACTGGCCGCGTTGACCGAGCAGAGATTGCGTGCATCGGGGACCGTGAAGCTCGTCCAGGAGGACCAGCAGGATCCACAGGCGGGCTTCCTGATGTACACGCCTTTCTTCGCCCCCAACTCCGGCCGGCCGCTGGGATTCATCTACGCGCCGTTTCGCATCACCGATCTGTTCGAATCTGCTCTCAACCGGTCGCCGGCATTGCCGATCCACCTGACGGCCTGGGACGGAGAACCAAGTGACGCAAGCCTGATCTATGAATCCGCCACCAGGCTCAGCCAACGCATGGATGCGCCTCCGGCGTCGCTGATTTCAATCGAAGTGGCCGGCCGCACCTGGACTGTGGAAATCAGGGCCTCCGAAGTCTACCGTCCACCGGTCGACCAGACCCGGACCATCATGCTGGCGATTGCCGCTCTGCTGCTGGCCGGTGCTCTTGCCGCGTCGTCCCGCGCCCAGCAACGCTCTATCGAGGTGGGCGAAGCCCTGCGGCAGCAATCGGAACGGGCGTTGAGCGACAGGGAATTCCTGCTGCAGGAAATGAAGCACCGTATCAAGAACATGATCGCCCGGGTCATGGCAATGTCGCGACAGACGGCGCGCTCCGCAGAAGACCTGACGGATTTTACCGAGTCCTTCACGGCCCGGCTGCAGGCAATGGCCGCGTCTCAGGATCTTCTCGCACGCACCGCCTGGCAAAGCGCCGACCTCAAAACACTTCTTGCTCAGGAACTTCGGCAGCTGTTTGGCGGCAATATGGACGAGACCAAACTCAAGGGTCCGGCAGTCGAACTCAATGAAGCCGCATCTCAAGCGTTCGGGCTGGCTTTCCACGAACTTGCGACAAACGCCCTCAAATACGGATCAGCGCAATCGGACTCAGGAAAACTCGACATCTGGTGGCGGGTCGAGCCTGACACCGACAAACGGGAGTGCCTGATTTTTTGCTGGCGGGAGCGCAGCGACACTCCACTTGACGAACAGAACTCAAGTGCGCTTGCCAAAAAGGGTGGCTTCGGCACGAAACTGCTGGATGCCACCATGCGCGTGGAGCTGGGCGGTTCGATCACCATCGTTCCCGACGAGTATGGCATCGATGTCACCATCACCGTGTCCTACGACCGCGTCAAGGCAAGCTTCCAGCCCTCCGTATCTTCAAACCGATAACGGGCGGCCGCTTCCCGCCGGAAGTTAGCCGGAGAGATCCCCGGTACGGCTGCAACACCTCTCAGACCCAACAGCAGTCCTTGCCGGAACGATTGTGCCTGCCCGGCGTTGTCGTTTTTTACAAAGGGGCAAGTGAATGAAGCGTCTGTACCGTATGGAGCCGCCGGTCGTGCGGATTGCCGCCAAATCAGGTATGGATGCAGGGCTGCAATCGACGGCTCGCATCGCCATTATCATAACGGGGCTGATCCTGACGCTTGCAGCGCTGGATCAAGCCCAACCATTGCTGGCACCCGTCTGCCTTGCTGTTATCACCGGGCTGATGGCCTCACCTGTCGCTTCGGCTCTCGAACGGGTCATTCCAGCCCCATTGGCAGCTGCAACGGTTGTTATTCTGTTTCTCGCGTTGATTGGGTCTGCAGTGGCGCTGTTTTCCATGCCGATGTCGATCTGGACCGAGCGTTTGCCCGAGATCTGGCACGAAATGCAGCGCCATCTGATCAACTGGCGGACAGCGCTCGACACGCTTGGCGGCGTTCAGGAACAGATCCGGACAATTGCCGGCGGCAAGGCCGAGATGACGGTTGATATTGCAGACAACTCTGCAGTCGAGGAGATCGCGACGCTGGCGCCGGCACTTATGGCACAGATCGTTCTGTTTCTGGCCAGCCTCTATTTCTTCATCGCGACGCGCCATGAAATCCGGACAAGCGTGCTGTCGCTGTGCTTCAGCCGCCGCTCGCGGTTGAGAACCGCAAGGATGTTCAGGGACGCGGAATGGTTCGTCTCACGCTATCTTTTGTCGATTACCGTTATCAATGCGGGCCTCGGCATCGCAACCACCGCAGCAATGTGGCTGCTTGATGTACCGCAGCCGTATCTATGGGGCATGCTGGCGTTCTGCCTCAATTATATTGTCTACATCGGACCGGCAGTCATGGCGGTTATTCTCGTCGGAGTCGGCCTTGCGACCTGGGACAACCCGCCTGCGATATTCCTGCCGGTCGGTGCCTATCTGACGCTCAACATGATCGAGGCGCAGTTTGTAACGCCGCAGGTCATCGGACGCTCCGTCACACTGAATCCGTTTTTCGTGTTTTTGTCGCTGGCGTTCTGGATCTGGCTCTGGGGCCCGGTTGGCGGCTTGCTCGCAGTGCCCTTCCTGCTGGTCGCCTATGCGGTAATCCGGAATGCATTTCCGGCTCAACCCGCCGCCCCTCATCTCGCGCAAAAAGCTGTCAAAAAAAATTGATCCGGCCGGGAACCATGACCAGACGAGATCGTTGAAGCCCTGTAAACGCCGCCGAGCCGGTCCAGCGCTCTCACACACGGCCCAGCCCGGCGGGCACCTTTCGATGCAAAGAGGAAATTACCATGTTCAAGATGCTTTTGGCTAGCACCGCACTCGCGACGTTTGTTACCACATCCGTGATGGCGGCAAGCACCACAACAACGACAACCGCAACCGGTTCCGAAACCGTTGTAACCACCGACGCCAATGCCACGATGAACGGCAACAACCTGGCCAGCAACCTGATCGGTTCGGCTGTCTATGGTTCGGCTTCACAAGACGCTGAGATGATCGGCGATATCAACGATATCGTGATTACGCCGGAAGGCGACGTCGCTTCCATCATCGTCGGCGTTGGCGGCTTTCTTGGAATTGGCGAGAAAGACGTCTCCGTCAACTACGACACCATCGAATGGGTCGATCGCGACGGCGAACGTTGGCTCGTTGCCAACATGACCCGCGAGCAGCTCGAAGCGGCTCCCGCCTTCGACCGCGAAAACCTTTACACAGAGGCTCGCTCAACCGACCAGGACATGAACACCAGCGGCCAGATGGCAGCGGAAGACATGACGGCCGAGAAGGTTGAGAACGGCGACAGCGCCGTCGAGATGGCTGAAGAAAAGACCATGGGAATCGATCGTTCAGCGATGACCCAGGTGACGACTGAAGAGCTCACAGCCGACAATCTGATCGGCCGCACGGTCTACAGCGCCAATGATGAAAACATCGGTGAAGTCGGTGATGTGCTGCTGACAGCCGACAACAAAGTCGAAGGCTTCATTCTCGACGTTGGCGGCTTCCTCGGAATGGGTGAAAAGCAGGTCGCCATTTCCCCGGAGAACCTCGACATCCGTGCCGATGCTGATGGTGAATTGACGGTCTTCACGCCGTTCACCAAGGAGCAGCTGGAAGCCCAGAAGGAATACTCGCAGGAGAGCTGGGAAGCCGAGCGTGACAGTGTGATCCTCATTGTTCCAGCTGGCTAAAGATCAAACGATCTTCATGCCTTAGAGGCTGCCGGATAAATCCGGCGGCCTCTTTTTTTTGCAATTTGACCGACAGAAATGGAACCACCGGGGCCGAAGCGCGTTGGTGTTGTGAAATCAAAAGGAGACATCGAAAATGGCTGCTACCAGCAAATCCACACGTTCGAATGGCAACGCCAACCCGGTTGTCGATGATATCGCAGAGCGCGCTGCGCGCATCCGCGAGGACCTCGCTGCACTTGGTGACGCTCTTGCCGGCGCCGGCTCAGTTCAGTCAGGCGTTGCTCGCGAAGCTGCTGAACACAAGATCGACGAGCTGCTGAAGAGCGGCGAAAAGATTGTTGCCGACCTTTCCGATCAGTACTCGCGCGCCGAAAAGCGGGTCAGCACCACCGTGCGCGACAAGCCGCTGCAGTCACTGGGTATCGCGGTTGCCGCCGGCTTCCTGGCCGCATTCCTTATGCGCCGCTAAATCATGATGTCACCTGCCCTTCCCCTGACATCGCTTGTCTCGGCCTATGCCGGGGCAAAGGCCCGTCAATTGCGCCGTGACGCCGTTCTATTCGGATTTGTGTGTCTGATGGCCTTGATGGCAAGCGCAGCACTCTTCAGCGCCTTTGCTGTGGCCGTGTCCGAGACCTACGGGTTGATCCATGGTCTGCTGGCGGCCGCCGGCCTGGCGCTCATTCTGGCGCTGCTGGCAATCGGGATTCGCATGCTGCTTCGCCGCAGAGCCCGGCGCCGGATGAATGCGGAAATGGCAGGCCGCGCCTCGACGCTGGCCGTCACATCGGCCGCGACCCTCATAGCCAGAAACAAATCGACGGCGATCATTGCCGGACTGGTTATCGGCGCTGTCGCCGGCACCATGATGCGGTCGCCGAAAGACTAGCGGCAACCGCTGCCGTTCCAATTGCAGGAGCAATCAAGATGAATGAACCAATCGATCCAATCAAGGCCCGCCAGGCCCGCCAGGGCAAGCCAGTTCTGCTGATTCTGGCTGTCAGCATGGTTCTGGCCATCATCGCGGGCTGGGTGCTGTGGGGCGTCATTGCTGAAGAGACTGACGCCAGCATGACTGATGCCGCGGCCATCACGCTCGAACAGCCTGCGCCGGAACCGCCCGCAACACTTTAAGAAATGACACCAACAGCAAATTACCCAGGAAAGGATGCAGACCATGGCAAATTCAGCAATCGCAAGCCTCACGCCCGAAGCCTCCAATGACCGGATCAACACCGGCCTGAAGGCGGACTACCGCAAATCGATATCCGCGGATCTCTCCGACATCCTTGCGGCCACATACAGGTTGACCATCAAGAGCCATATTTATCACTGGAATGTGGTCGGCCCGATCTTCAAGCCGATTCATGAGCTGACCGAAGAGCATTACAATGAGCTGTTCGGCGCAACGGACATCATTGCCGAGCGGATCCGTGCACTCGGCCATCTCGCTCCGGTCAGTCTCAGCATGGCGAAATCCTTTGCGCCGAGCGAATCCAGTGTTGATCAGGCCTCGGCCCACGACATGGTTGCGGATCTGATCAAGGACCATGAGCAGGCCGTTCGCGACATGCGCAAGGCTGCCGGCGATGCCGGTGACAATGGCGACAATGTCACCGAAGACATGCTGACCGCCCGCCTCACCTTCCACGAGAAGGCCCTTTGGATGCTGCGCGCCGTCATCGCCGACTGACAAGCATGCATCTGTCGGTCCTTTCAGGGGCAGAGGCCAACCGGCCTCTGCCCTTTTGGTTTGTGCAGACCGAGGACATAAAAAAACCCGCCGAAGCGGGTGTTTTATGGTGCGGTCGAGAAGACTCGAACTTCCACGGGTTTAACCCCACAGCGACCTCAACGCTGCGCGTCTACCAATTCCGCCACGACCGCACGTGGTAGAGCCGAAACCTGTCCGGCGCGCTGCATGTAGCAAATGGACATGCACTGCACAAGCGCATTCGTCACAAAAATCACATGGGATGAAAGCGGTTGGAAAACCGGCCTTTTCAAGGCCAAATGCTGGGTTGTATCCCGACCACTTTGTGAAGTTAGTGCGTTCATGAGACCACGTCCGAGATCAGAGTGACCGTCGTGGCTGACTCAAACTGCCTCCACGCCGTGCCAATCAAGCGATTCCCTTCTCAAGCGGCGGCTGTGCGTGAGGGAAACACTTGCCAGCACACCTCGGCACCGGCCTGGCGCACGAAGAGGTGATCGCATCCATGCGGGCGGGCTGTTCCATTTGCGGGCGAACGGATCTAAACAGGGCGAATGGAACCACGTGACACCCTTGAAACCGGCTTTTTTGCGCAAGCCGGAAGCCCGCCGGTCAGATGGCGTATATCGGAGGGACTGACCCCCTACCCCGATGCCGTGGCCCTGATGGAAACCGAAGCCGATCGCATAGCCGCTGGTGAAGCGGATGAGCTGATCTGGCTGGTCGAACACCCTCCGCTCTACACCGCCGGAACCAGCGCCAAGGTCGAAGACCTTGTTGCACCTGACCGGTTCGAGGTTCACACAACGGGCCGGGGCGGTGAATACACCTATCACGGCCCGGGCCAGAGGGTGGCTTATGTGATGCTCGACCTGAAGCGAAGGCGACAGGATGTCCGCGCTTTTGTCTCGGCCATGGAGGCGGTGATCATCAAGACGCTTGAGAGCATGAATGTCACGGGTGAACGCCGCGAGGACCGCGTCGGGGTCTGGGTACGCCGTCCCGACAAGCCCCGCCTTGCCGACGGATCAATGGCGGAAGACAAGATCGCAGCCATCGGAATTCGCTTGCGCAAATGGGTGAGCTTTCACGGTCTCGCCCTCAATGTGGATCCGGATCTCGAGCATTTCTCCGGTATCGTGCCATGCGGCGTGCGGGCGCACGGGGTGACAAGCCTGGTCGATCTGGGGCTACCGGTTCCGATGCATGAGGCCGACATCCGGCTGCGCGACGCATTCGAGGCCGTTTTTGGTCCAACTCTTGATGATCAGGTTGATCAACCAGTACATGACCGTGCGGCACCACCAGTGCCGCTCACTCTGCAGCTGCAGCCGGACACAGCATTGAAATGATACATTCAGAATATCCTTTGAATGTCTGCATCAGAGCATCAACTTGATTAAAACGGGCAGTTGCACTGGACGCCGTGCCGACAATTGCCGATAATGAAGCCGACGGAACCGAAATTTTTCCCCGATTCGATGATTCCGGCTTTCACTTGAGCGTGAGACACGATCCAGGGGCGCTGCCGATATTGAGGCGGTGATGGATCACCAAGTCTAACAGGCCAATGCATGTCGAACGACTGAAAGTTCACAGGAACGACATGGTCCATGCATAGGCTCTACACACAAGACGGGTCTGCCGCCCGCGCCTCAAGTCGCGCATATGTGGTCGCCCGGCCAGAAACCAAAGGAACGACATCAATGGATGACATGGTAACGGAAACCTATGACGAGAGTTATGACGATGGTGACACGCTGGGTGGCCGGATCACACGCGCACGCGATCTCGCAGGATTGACAGTCGAGGACGCAGCCTCACGGATCGGCGTGACGGACGAGACCCTGGCTGAATGGGAATCGGACCGCTCCGAGCCGCGCGCCAACAAGATCATGATTCTTGCCGGTGTTCTCGGCGTCTCGCCGGCCTGGTTGATCAGCGGTGCCGGCGAAGCCCCGCAATCGCCCGGAATATCTATCGCTGTTGATGAAATGTCTGGTGAAATCAACCGGCTGCGTGAGCTCGCGTTGCAAATCACTACCTGCGTTGAAACGCTCGAAAGCAGACTTGTGACGTTGACGAAAGCTGCAAACGACTAAATACCCGAATTACAGGCTTGAGCCGGACCTGCCACTCTGGCAGTTTCGGCTCTCTTCATATCTTACGCCGGGAGTACGGAAATGGACGTTCGCGCAGCTGTCGCCTTTGAAGCGGGAAAACCGCTGGAAATCACCACAGTTCAACTGGACGGCCCGCGCGCAGGCGAAGTGCTTGTGGAGATCAAGGCCACCGGCATCTGCCACACCGATGAGTTCACACTTTCAGGCGCGGACCCTGAAGGCATCTTTCCGGCCATTCTCGGTCATGAGGGTGCCGGCGTGGTGGTTGATGTGGGACCCGGCGTGACTTCTCTGAAAAAGGGCGATCACGTCATTCCGCTCTACACGCCTGAATGCCGCGAGTGCGAGTACTGCCTGAACCCGAAAACCAATCTCTGCCAGTCGATCCGCACCACGCAGGGCGCAGGCCTGATGCCGGACGGCACATCGCGGTTCTCGCTCGATGGCAAGCCGATTTTTCATTACATGGGCACATCGACCTTCGCCAATTACACCGTGCTGCCGGAAATCGCGCTGGCCAAGATCAATCCGGACGCACCGTTCGACAAGGTTTGTTACATTGGTTGCGGCGTGACCACCGGCATTGGCGCTGTGATCAACACCGCGAAAGTGGAAATTGGCTCGAAGGCGATCGTCTTCGGCCTGGGCGGTATCGGCCTCAACGTGCTGCAGGGCCTGCGTCTTGCCGGTGCAGACATGATTGTCGGCGTCGACCTCAACCCATCCAAGGTCGAGATGGCGAAACGTTTCGGCATGACGCATTTTGTCAATCCGAACGAAGTCGAAGGTGATCTGGTTCCCTATCTCGTTGATCTGACCAAGGGCGGCGCTGACTACACCTTTGACGCCACCGGCAATGTCGGCGTGATGCGCACCGCACTGGAATGCGCCCACAAGGGTTGGGGCGAATCAATTATCATCGGCGTTGCGGGCGCCGGGCAGGAAATTGCGACACGGCCCTTCCAGCTGGTGACCGGCCGTTCCTGGCGCGGCACCGCCTTCGGCGGCGCGCGCGGACGTACCGATGTACCGAAGATCGTGGAGTGGTACATGGAAGGCAAGATCGAGATCGACCCGATGATCACCCACACCATGGGGCTTGAGGGCATCAACGAGGCCTTCGACCTGATGCACAAGGGCGAAAGCATCCGCAGCGTCGTGGTCTACTGACCGGCAGCGGAGCTGCTGCTGCCTGCACACCCATCAAAAAACCGGACGGCGGACCCATGAAAATCATCTCTGAAGCCAAGGCCCATGGCGGACGCCAGGGCGTCTATTCAATGGAATCGGAGGCCTGCGGCTGCGACATGACTTTCGCGGTGTTTCGGCCACTGGTTGCCAAGGAGCATTTGTGTCCTGTCGTCTGGTTTCTGTCCGGTCTGACCTGCACCCACGCCAATGTGATGGACAAGGGCGAGTACCGACGGATGGCGGCGGAGCTCGGACTGATCATCGTTTGCCCGGACACAAGCCCGCGCGGCGACCATGTGCCCGATGAGCCGGACAACTGGCAATTCGGCAAGGGTGCGGGATTTTATCTCGATGCGACGCAGGCACCATGGTCAAAGCACTTCAATATGGAGAGCCACATCCTTGAGGAGTTGCCGGAACTGATCGCCGGGCATTTCGCAGCCGATATGGGACGCCAGGGTGTTATGGGACATTCCATGGGCGGCCACGGGGCGCTGACCCTGGCGCTCAAGCATCCAGACAGGTTCAAGAGCTGCTCAGCCTTCGCGCCGATCGTCCAGCCCTCAACCGCCGACTGGTCGCGGCCGGCACTGGAAAAATATCTCGGCACCGACGAGGCTGCCTGGCGGCGCTATGACGCCACGCAACTGATCGAGGACGGCGCACGATTCCCCGGGTTTCTGGTGGATCAGGGAACTGCCGACGGATTTCTTGAAAACGGCCTGCGCCCCTGGCTTCTCGAAGAGGCCTGCCGTGGCACGGACATCGGCCTGACGCTGAGAATGCAGGAGGGCTATGACCACTCCTACAATTTCATCTCGACCTTCATGGAAGACCACCTCGCCTGGCACGCCGAGCGGCTGGGCTGACAAACCCGAGGCAGAACGAAACAAGCCGGGATCCATTGGTCCCGGCTTTTTTTTGCGTCATGGGCGTCAAGATGTCTTTATTGGCTGCCGGGATCGCTGCAATCATTTTCAAGCGTTATCACACAGGGCTCATCAAGGTCCGCGTCATCACCAGCTATCGCGGCCGGCGTCACAGCCGACGCCGGAACAGCCGGCTTTACTGCTGACTGGGCCTCAAGCAGCGGCTTGGTATAGTCGATGACCGGCGCGGTCTGAGGTTCTTCATCTAGCACCATCGTTGTGGGAGTGACTGTGCCATTGAGCAACGGATCAACCGACCGGGACTCACTGCTGACATCACCGTCAGCAGGTCTGCTGGCCGGCCGCACCACGTCACGTTTGGCGCCACCGACCGGGTACGGTGTATAGCCAGACAAACCCAGAAGGTGGCGAATGTCGTCTGTCAGCCGGCTTATCAGCACGGTTTCGGCGTTCGATCCATTGAAGTCCATGAAACTCAGATTCAAGACCTTTGAGAGCAGCACCTGTCCGCTGTTCGAATCGACGAGCGTCAGATCCAGACTGACCGATTGCGACATACCGCCAAGGAAATAGACCGGTGACCTGTCCTCGCGGCGGTCAAGCACCCGGATCCTGAGGGTGGATGTCTGCCCGACATCCGCCGTTGCACGGCCCAGGCTGGCCTCCAGCCTGGTCTGCAGGCGCTCTGCGAAATAGCTGTTCTCGATCCTGTCTGCGATGACCCGCACTTCCGTCACGGTATAGGGTTGGCTCGGATTGATCGGCTTCGGCCTGCCGGCGCAAGCCGAAAGCGCGGCAGCGAGAAAAATCAGAAGCAACGCTTGCAAGAAACGTAAAGAAATCGGTTGATCTTGCTGCATGCCAATACTCCGGGAGGGGCTGTTCCACTACCCGGAAAATCACATTTTATAGTTAGCGGATGGTTAAGATGATTGAAATTTAGACATGGCAAATCAACCAGCGCCAGTCACACTGCCGCTTAATGAGGTCAACCGGTCACAGGGACATCGCCTGGTTTATTCAGGTCCGGTGCACCGACAGGATCAAGTTTGCGGCTTCGAAATCAATCAACCTTTTGGCCCGGCGTGCCGCAGCCTCATGATCTTCGCCCCAATTCTCGATGTTGTAATCCTCATCGACATGAGCAGCTTTCCAGATCTCTGACGCCTCGCCCTGCCCCTCAGCCAATGCAAGTGCCAGGATCAGCGAGCCCGTGATCGAGGTGATGGTGTGCAGCGCAGTCAACTGCAGCGGTGTGGCGTAGCGGCGAAGCAGCACGGCAATGGCGCGAATTGCTTCCGGAGGCTGTTCGACATGGACAATGCCTTCCGACAACACCATCCGTGCGCCCATGTTGGCCGCCCAGTCAAGATAAGGATCCCAGAATTCGCTTTCACGCGCCACCAGGGCTTCAGGGGCAGCAGCCCGGTAACACAGGAAATCCGATCCGGCATAGCGCAGGATGTCCTCGAACACTTCCTCCTGGGCCGCAGCGACACCATCAAGCGCCGTGTTGACCAGCCGGGTCAGCGGCATGGTGGCGGGATCGATCTGCTCTTCCTGCGATTCCCATTCGGCAGCCAGTGCATCGGCCAAGTCGCGATGCGGCACCTGGAGCGGCTGGCGGGACGGCGTGCGCACCGGTTTGCCGTCAAGAGCTATGACAAATTCACCAATGTCGCCCGGCTGGACGGCGGCCAGCTTGTAGAACCGTTTGGGCAGCTTTTTCTTCATGCCTGCCTGGATTTCGCGGACCGGATCGGACGGCTTGGCGTCTCCCAGATCAAGGTCGCTGAGTATGTCACGCATGATCGTGTCTCCTGTCGTCAGATGAGGGCGGCCAGTTCGCCGGCATTGTTGGCCACATGTGCCGCACCGGCGGCCTTGAGGGCTTCCGCCGGACCATAGCCCCAAGACACGCCCAGCGGCCGCGCGCCAGCGCTGACCGCCATCTGCATGTCATAGATGGCGTCACCGATCACGGTGGTCTGCCTGGCATCGATGCCGGCTTCCGCGCAACATTCCAGCACCATCGCCGGATGCGGCTTGGACGGGCAATCATCGGCGGTGCGGGTGGTGAAGAATGCTTTCGTCAGGCCGTGATGAGCCAGAATCGCATCAAGCCCGCGGCGGGATTTGCCGGTGACAACGCCAAGTATCACATCGTCACGGGCGGCGAGGGCTTCAATCAATGGCAGCAGACCGTCATAAGCGGGTTCCAGTGCGCCGCCATTTTGACGGTGCAACATGAAATGCTCCTTGTAACGGGCAGTCATGGCCAGGATCTGGGCATCCACCGGGCGGTTGAGCATCTGCGCAATGGCGATGTCCAGCGTCAAGCCAATGATCGACTTGGTCAGATCGAACGAGGGCCGCTCTGCCTCGAAATCCTCGAATGTCCGGGCCATGCAGGCATGGATCACCGCGGCACTGTCGACGATGGTGCCGTCGCAATCAAACAGGACCAGCTTCATTCGTCGGGCTCCCCGGCAGTTGATTCCTCAAAACCGAGCAGGTTCCAGCTTTGCACCATGTGCGGCGGCAACGGCGCGGTGACGGAGAGACGGTCGCCATCGGGGTGAGGAATGGAGATGTGCCGCGCCAGCAGGTGCAGACGGTTCTGCATGCCGCTGGGGAACTCCCAGTTCTTGTCGAACTCGAAATATTTGGGATCGCCAATAATCGGATGCCCCAGATGCAAAGCATGCACGCGTAGCTGATGGGTGCGGCCGGTGTAGGGTTCGAATTCGAGCCAGGCCAGATTTTGGGCGGCCTTGTCGATGATGCGGTAATAGGACACCGCGTGATCGGCGCCCTGCTCGCCATGCTTGGCGATGCGCATGCGGTCGCCATCTTCGGTGGCTTCCTTGATCAGCCAGGTGGAGATCTTGCCTTCCTTATCGCGCGGCACGCCCTTGACCAGCGCCCAGTAAGTCTTCTTGGTGGTGCGCTCGCGGAAGGCCGCAGTCAGCGACTGCGCAGCACCTCGGGTGCGCGCAACCACCAGAACGCCGGCGGTATCGCGGTCGAGCCGGTGCACAAGGCGTGGCTTCTCGCCCTTCTTGTTGCGCCAGGCTTCCAGCATTTCGTCAACATTGCGGGTGACGCCGGATCCGCCCTGCACGGCAAGACCGGCGGGCTTGTTGAAGACCAGCACCTTCGGGTCTTCATGCAGCAGCATCTGGCTGAGCACTTCGTGGTCATTCTGACTGCGCATGGTCTTGGCGGTCAGCGGACCGGAGGCCTTCTCGTCGACATCCATCGGCGGTATCCGCACTGTCTGGCCCGGCTGCACGCGTGCGTCGGACTTCACCCGTCCCCCGTCGACACGGATCTGCCCGGATCTGAGCAGCTTTTGCAGCGGCCCGAATCCGAGACCGGGAAAATGCACCTTGAACCAGCGATCGAGCCGCATGCCCGCTTCGTCCGGATCTACCTTTTTGAGCTGTACGCCCGCCATATCGATTATCTCTTTGATCTGCGCATCAGAGCTGGCGCGCCAGCCAAAGCCCGCCAAACAACGCAAGAATGGAAACTGTGACGCTGGCAATCACATAGGCAGCCGCCGCCGTCAACGCGCCGCGCTCGTAAAGCGTCACCGCATCGAGCGAAAAGGCGGAAAATGTGGTAAAACCGCCGAGAAAACCGGTTGCCAGCAGCAAACGAAGGTCCGCATCGCCCGATGACCGCCGCGCCAGCCAGGCAATCAGGCAGCCCATGATGAAGGATCCGATGATATTGACCACCATCGTGCCCCAGGGAAACCCGGGCCCGGCAGCCCGCATCACCGCCATCCCGCTGAGATGCCGCGACACAGCCCCGAAGCCACCACCGATAAAGACGAGCACAAGAGAGTTCATCCCTACCGCTTAGCGGAAAACCGCAGGGCAATAAAGGGATCCGGCACACCATCGGTGATTACAGCGCCGCCCATCCAATCGGATTCGCGGCGCTGCGACACTTTCAAAATCATGCTCCTGTCAACGATGCGTCCGGAACCTATGCCTTGGTCGCCAAGGCAACATCATCGGCGAAGTCTTGAACGAAGGCATCAAGTGCCGCCCAGTCGGTGAGCTCATAATCCTTGCTGGTATCGACCGGCCCGCCTTCCTTTGCCGCGATCTGGCGCATCAATGCGCGCTTGAAGAAATCATACTCGAGATATTTCAGGGCACCGGCCGCATGATGGACCTTGGGGATATGAAACCCGGTTTTCTTCTCCAGCTTGGCGGGGTAGGTTTCCGCCTCGGCTCGCTCCTCGACGTTGTCGCTGTGAATAGCGAGCGAGACCGACACCAAAGCCGTGGGGACCTGCGCAAGCGCATCCTTCCAGTCGATCAGGAACTGGGCCACCGATGAAGGATAGCGCCCGATGTGAATCGGCGCACAAAGCAGGACACCGTCAAACCGGCCCGGGATGGCAAAACCGGGTTCGCGGACATCACCGAGAACCACTGCCTGACCAGTTGCCTCAAGCTTTGCGGCAGCACGTTCGGCAATCTTGCGGGTATGGCCTTCAATCGTGGCGTATAATACCAGAACCGTCATGGATCTATCCTCCTTGATGACATGAGGCCAGCATGCGCCGCGCCCGCCCGATCAGCATTGACGCAAGTCAAAGTGAGCCAAAGTCGTGCCGCGACTGCTGATCAGGCCGCAGCCTTCCGTGCCAGCGCCAGAAGTTCCTCACCCGGCATTTGAAGCGACGCGCCGGCGGCGAAGGCATCGTTTACCAGCCGGCAGATCAGAGCATTGACCGGCGCCGTCAGGCCATGCGCCTCGGCCAGAGAGCAGACAGCTCCATTAAGGAACCGGGTCTCAGGCTCCCTGCCCGCCTTGAGATCATCCCATGACGACGATCTGGCGGTGTCATCCATCTTGAGCTGCTGGCGCGCGGCGATGCGGAACAGCCAGGTCGGCAGACGCAAGACTTTCGGAATCAACCGCGGATTGGTGCGGGTGGCGCCAATAACCGGAATTCCGGCGGCGTCGAGAGCCGCGAGCAGTTCTTCCATGGCCATTGCCAGAACAATCCGGTAGCCGGGCTTGTTGAACTGCTGGCGCAGAGGCAGGCCACTGATCACATTGAGGCCATTGTTGAGGTTGAGCAGCAGCTTGCCCCATTGCATGGCGTCGAGATTGTCATGGATTTGCAGTTGCAAACGCGAGGCTGCTGCCAGGTTGGCCAATTGCGTGGAGGCGTTTGACGGTCCCACCAGAACCCGCCCCTCCATCGAGCAATGGACGGCATTGGGCGACAGGCGCACCACGTTGAAGGGCACGGTTCCTGCCACCACCTCATGCGGTGCCAGCAAGTGCTTGAGCAATTCGACGTTTCCGACACCGTTTTGTAGGCTGATAACCGTGGCGCCCGGCTTGAGTACCTTGGCAAGCTCAAGCGCCGCAGTCTCTGTGTCGCCGGATTTGGTGCAGAACAGCACAATCTGGCACTCGGCAAGATCTCCGGCGCTGCCGACTTCGTACTGCTCCGGCTTCAACGTCGCCTTGAAGCCATCGTAGCGTGACAGCGACACCCCGCGCTGAACCGACGCCAGCGTCCGGCCTCGGGCCACAAAGATCACGCGTGCACCGCTTTGGGCCAGCATGCCACCGACATACAGCCCGATAGCCCCGGCCCCCATGATGCCAATCTTCAGGACGGTGTCATCCGAAGCGTTGCCCATCATATTCTACCCCTTGCCGCCGCGTTCTTTCCTGAGCCTGTTCCAGAAATCCAGCCGTTTGCGAATATCGCGTTCGAAGCCACGTTCGGGCGGATCGTAAAAGGTCTTGCGGCCCATGGCTTCGGGGAAATAGTCCTGGCCGGAAAAGGCGTCGGGCTCATCGTGATCGTAGCGATAGCCTTCGTTGTAGCCCTCGGCCTTCATCAGCTTGGTCGGCGCATTGAGAATATGCTTGGGCGGCAGCAGTGAACCGCCCTCCTTGGCGGCGCGCATTGCGGCCTTGTAGGCCGTGTAGACCGAGTTGGATTTGGGCGCGGTGGCGAGATAGACGCAGGCCTGCGCCAGAGCCAGCTCACCCTCGGGCGAACCGAGGAAATCATAGGCGTCCTTGGCGGCATTGGCGATCACCAGCGCCTGTGGATCGGCCATGGCAATCTCTTCCGAGGCCATGCGGACCAACCGCCGGCACAAGAACAGCGGATCTTCGCCGGCGTCGAGCATCCGGCAGAGATAATAGAGCGCTGCATCGGGATCGGATCCGCGTATCGACTTGTGCAGGGCAGAAATCAGATTGTAGTGTCCGTCCTGGCCCTTGTCATAGACCGGCGCACGGCGCTGGACGACCTTGACCAGCGCTTCGGTGTCAAACACCTCCCCCTCCCGCGCTGCACGCCACACCTCCTCGGCCAGCGTCAGCACTGCACGGCCATCTCCGTCGGCCATGCCCAGCAGGCTCAGCCGGGCTTCGGGCTCGAGTGGCAGCGGCTTGCCAGTTTCTTCCTCTGCACGCACCAGCAGGCTTTCGAGGCTGTCCTGATCATGGGGTTTGAAGGTCAGCACCCGCGCCCGCGACAAAAGCGCGGCGTTGAGTTCAAACGAGGGATTTTCCGTGGTCGCGCCAACCAGCACGATTGTGCCGTCCTCCATGACCGGCAGAAAACTGTCCTGCTGGGCACGGTTGAACCGATGGATCTCGTCCACGAACAGCAATGTCTGGCGGCCACCCATGCGCCGGGCGCGGGCTGCCTCAAACACCTTCTTGAGATCGGCCACGCCGGAAAAAATTGCCGAAATCTGATCGAAGGCAAGATCCGTCTCACCCGCCAGCAATCGCGCCACGGTGGTCTTGCCGGTGCCTGGCGGGCCCCAGAAAATCATTGATCCGAGACTGCCTGCGGCGATCATTCTGGTGATCACACCGTCCTCACCGGTCAGATGTGGCTGGCCGGTAACCTCGGACAGGGTAGCGGGACGCAGCCGGTCGGCGAGTGGGCGATGCCCGCTTGGCGCGGCACCGGGCGTGGCGAATAGATCACTCATTGCCCTACCGTATGATCTGGCGGATGCGCCGGCCACCGCGGATGATCTCAAATCGCCAGAAACTTGCACCTTCAGCCAGCACCTGCTCGAGGATATCGACATTGGCGATCTCGACACCATTGATCACGGCAATCAGATCTCCAGGAAGAAATCCGTATCGCCCGGCGAGTGACTGGCGCGGCACTTCCGTTACGACGACGCCACGCAGCGATGAGGGCATACGCATTTTTTCCGCCAGACGCGGCGTGATGTTGGACACAAGAGCGCCACCAAACGGATTCTGGCCTGTAAGTGTGCGGCGGTCACGCGGATCGTCAGCGGGGGGCGCCTGCAACGCGATTGAAACAGTCTTGTTTCCGTTGCGGCTCAACACATCAAGCGCGACAGAGGTATTCGCGCCGGTCGTGGCGAGACGGTAGCCAAGGGCATCAGGATGTTCGATCGGATGACCATCAAAGCCTACGATGATATCTCCGGCTCGCAAACCGGCAATGTCCGCAGGTCCGCGGTCAACAACATCAGAAACCAGGGCTCCGGCTGCACGCCCAAGCCCAAGCGCTTCAGCGATGTCGGATGTAACACTTTCAAAGGTCGCGCCGATATAGGGACGTTCAAACACTTCGCCGCCGGACTCAGCCGTTTCAACCACGGCGCGGACCAGGCTTGCGGGAATGGCAAAGCCGATGCCATTGGATCCACCGGAGCGGCTGAAGATCGCGGTATTGATCCCCATGAGACGGCCGTTCATGTCAATCAGTGCGCCGCCCGAATTGCCCGGATTGATCGCTGCGTCGGTTTGAATGAAGAAACCGAAGTCGGACACACCAACGCCGTTGCGGGCAATCGCCGAGACGATGCCGCTGGTCACCGTCTGACCAACACCGAACGGATTGCCGATGGCCAGCGCAATGTCACCCACCTCAATGGAATCGGTGTTGCCGAACTCGATGACCGGAAATGCCCCGTCGCCGTCAATCTTCAGAACGGCGAGATCGAACCGCTCATCCTTGAGCAGAACCCGGCTTTGAAATTCCCGGCCATCTGCAAGTGCCACCCTTATATCGTCCGCCCCCTCGATGACGTGATAGTTGGTCACGATGATGCCGTTGGCCTGGACGATCACGCCGGACCCGAGTGAGGACTGCTTTTCGGTGCGGTTGGGCATTTGCTGACCGAAGAACCGTTCGAAAAATGGATCTCCGGCAAACGGTGACGCGCTGCGCTGGACCAGACGGTCGGCATAGACATTGACGACGGCCGGTGCCGTGGCTTTCACCAGAGGCGAAAAGGACTGCATCAGGCCAGCACGCGAGCTCGGCACTTCACGCTGTGGCTGATCCTGGGTCGCCGCAGGAAGTGTTCTTGACGCTGTCTTATCCTCCGGACCACCGATTACATCGCGGAAAATCTTTCCGATACTGTCGGTCAACGAATCTTCGGTCTTGGTCTGTGCCATCGCCGGAACCAGAATGGGCAATGTCAGAACGCAAATGGCCAAAAGAACAAGCGGAACGACGCGTAACCGCGCGCGATATGGAATCATGACAACAATCCTCAGTGATTTGGGCCACTATGACCTGACTGATACAGCAAAGTCATCATCAGTTTGACAGCTTCATGGCAGCGAGGCCGGTCTTTGATAATCATCAGAACCCGACAGCAAACGCGGGCGCTAATAGATGCCGCTGAAATGCTCTGATCACCACGTCTACACGAAATTGTGGCCGAACGTGACCTTTGCGTCGGCCGGCAATGGTATATCCTTGGAAGCAGACCTCACACACCCGCGCCATTCTTTGGCTAGCAACCTTCAGGAGCCATCAAGCCATGCGCCGTTACCGCCCTACCGCCATCCCCGGCTCACAGATTACACCCGAAAGCAGCTATTTCCAGCGGCGCGACATATTACGGATGACCGCAATGGGCGGGCTTGCGCTTGCCGCGCCATCGCTGGCCTTCGGTACCGAGGCACTTGAATACAAATCCGGCGGCTATGACCCGAAGGAAGAACTGACACCTGAAGCGGATGTCACCAGCTACAACAATTTCTATGAATTCGGCACCGGCAAGGGCGATCCCGCAGCCAAATCCGGCGATTTCACCCCTCGCCCCTGGAGCATCAAGGTTGATGGCCTGGTGGGCAAACCGGCCGAGTTTGATCTCGATGCGCTGACGGCACTGGGCCTTGAAGAGCGCATCTACAGGATGCGTTGCGTGGAGGCATGGTCAATGGTGATCCCGTGGATCGGCTTTCCGCTTGCCAGCCTTCTCGACAGGGTCGAGCCGCTGGGCAGTGCCAAATATGTGGCATTCGAGACTGTGGTGCGGCCCGAGGAAATGCCGGGTCAACGCGGGGTCTTCCAGCCGCTCAACTGGCCCTATGTCGAAGGTCTCCGGTTGGATGAAGCGCGCCATCCCCTGACGATTCTGGCGATGGGTCTATATGGCAAGACACTGCCCAACCAGAACGGCGCGCCGGTGCGTTTGGTGACACCGTGGAAATACGGTTTCAAGGGTATCAAGTCGATCGTCCGCATTACCCTGACGGAAGATCAGCCGGCCTCGACCTGGAACCGGCTTGCACCGAACGAATATGGCTTTTACGCCAACGTCAATCCGGCAGTCGACCATCCGCGCTGGAGCCAGGCGATGGAAAACCGCATCGGTGGCGGCGGATTTTTCGGTTCGAACGAACGGCCGACCTTGCCATTCAATGGCTACGGCGATGAGGTGGCGAGCCTCTATGACGGCATGGATCTGAAAGTGAACTATTGATGATCAACCTGCCGGCTTTGCCGAAACGGTTTCAGGCCGCGTCTATCTGGGCGCTCTATGCCCTTGGCCCGGTGCCTGCGGTGTGGACGTTTTATCTCGGCGCCACCGGCCAGCTGGTTGGCAATCCGGTCAAGATCTTCGAGCATCTGCTCGGCGAATGGGCCTTGCGGTTTCTGATCCTGACGCTTCTGATCTCGCCGATCAGGGATATCTTCGGCATCAACTGGGTGCGCTATCGCCGGGCGCTCGGCCTGCTGGCATTCTATTACGTGGCACTGCATTTCCTCACCTACATGATCCTCGACAAACGATTGGCACTCGATGTGATTTTCGAGGACATCATCAAACGCTGGTTCATCACCATCGGCATGGCCGCATTCATTCTGCTGATCCCGCTGGCGCTGACATCCAACCGCTGGTCGATCCGCAAGCTTGGAGCGGGCTGGGTGAAGCTGCACCGACTGATCTATCCGATCGCGGCCGCCGGCGCGCTGCATTACTGCCTATCGGTGAAGGTAATCGGGCCGGAACAGCTGATCTATGCGGCGCTGATCATAATTCTAATCAGCTGGCGGCTGGTTCGGCCACGCTATATGGAGCGCAAGCGTGCGCAGCGCCAAGTGCGCGGCGGACCGGGCCTACAACAGCCGCAAACCGAGTAGGCCGGTTGGCGGCAGATCCATCGTCCAAAGACACTTGCAGAATGAACATGAAAAAGGCCGGGCGCATGAAGCACCCGGCCTTTCAATCATCGGCAATGGCCTTGTGAAGCGCTTACGCGGCTTCTTCTTCGGCAGCAGCCTCAACAGCCAAGCGCGCACGATCCGCAGCGCCCTTGGCGTCTACGTCGCGGTCGACAAACTCGACAACAGCCATCGGAGCATTGTCGCCGGTGCGGTAACCAGCCTTCATGATCCGGATGTAGCCGCCGTTGCGGGTGGCGTAGCGGGTTGCGATGGCATCGAACAGCTTGCGAACGGCATCGTTGTCGCGGATCTGCGAGATCGCCTGACGGCGAGCATGCAGATCGCCGCGCTTGCCGAGCGTGACGAGCTTTTCAACGATCGGACGGATTTCCTTGGCTTTCGGCAAGGTGGTCACGATTTGCTCATGTACGATGAGCGAAGCCGCCATGTTGGCGAACATCGCCTTGCGGTGGCTTGAGGTACGGTTCAGCTTGCGACCTGAATTTCCATGGCGCATGGCTAGTCTCCTTCACATGCAGGTGCACACCTGCCGTTTGACGGTTTAATACTGGTCTTCGTAACGCTTGGCGAGATCTTCGATGTTTTCCGGCGGCCAGGACGGAACTTCCATACCCAGATGCAGGCCCATGGAAGCCAAAACTTCCTTGATCTCGTTGAGCGACTTGCGGCCAAAATTCGGAGTCCGGAGCATTTCGGCCTCGGTCTTCTGAATCAGGTCGCCGATATAGACGATGTTGTCGTTCTTCAGGCAGTTTGCCGAACGGACGGACAGTTCCAGCTCGTCGACCTTCTTGAGAAGCGACGGGTTGAAAGCCAGTTCTGCAACAGTCTCTTCGTGAACTTCCTTCTGCGGCTCGTCGAAGTTGACGAACACACCGAGCTGGTCCTGAAGAATACGGGCTGCATAGGCCACGGCATCCTCACCGCTCACCGAACCATCGGTTTCGATGCTCAATGTCAGCTTGTCGTAATCAAGAACCTGGCCTTCACGGGTGTTTTCCACCTTGTAGGAACACTTCTTGACCGGCGAGTAGAGGCTGTCGACCGGGATAAGACCGATCGGCGCATCTTCAGCGCGGTTACGGTCAGCCGGCACATAGCCCTTGCCGTTGTTGACGGTGAATTCCATGCGGATTTCAGCGCCCTCGTCGAGCGTGCACAAGACATGCTCGGGGTTGAGGATCTCGATATCGCCAACGGTCTGAATGTCGCCAGCCTTGACCACACCGGGGCCCTGCTTGCGGACAACCATGCGCTTGGCTTCATCACCTTCCATACGGATGGCGATTTCCTTGATGTTCAGGATGATGTCGGTGACATCTTCACGAACGCCAGGGATCGAGGAGAATTCATGCAGAACGCCGTCGATCTGCACTGCAGTGACAGCAGCGCCACGCAGCGAGGACAAAAGTACGCGACGCAGGGCGTTGCCCAGTGTCAGGCCAAAGCCACGCTCGAGCGGTTCAGCAACGACGGACGCCTTGGTGCGGCCCGAAGTGTTGAACTCGACCTTGCTCGGCTTGATCAATTCCTGCCAGTTTTTCTGAATCATGTGTGTTGCCTTCCTGTTGCCGCACTATCCAATCGTGCGGCTAAGTGAGAAGAGGATCAAATGAGCACTGACAACGCCAGGCCCTTTGAAATTCGGCAGTCGGTTAGACGCGGCGCTTCTTGCGCGGACGGCAACCATTGTGCGGAATCGGCGTTACATCACGAATAGAGGTGATGACCAGACCGGCAGCCTGCAGAGCGCGGAGCGCCGACTCACGACCCGAACCGGGACCGCAAACTTCGACTTCCAGAGTCTTCATGCCGTGATCCTGCGCCTTCTTGGCAGCATCTTCAGCAGCCATCTGGGCTGCAAACGGTGTCGACTTACGTGAGCCCTTAAAGCCCTTCGAACCCGCAGACGACCACGAAATGGCATTGCCCTGCGCATCGGTGATGGTGATCATCGTGTTGTTGAAGGTCGAGTTCACGTGGGCTACGCCCGTCGAGATATTCTTGCGTTCGCGCTTTTTAACGCGTGTGGCTTCTTTAGCCATGATTTTTCCTTTCGAGATATCAGCACCGCCGTAACACCAGCGGCTCCACCGGGATGCGCCTGAACAAGCGG
>JBLXGF010000014.1:0-144633 GCA_048261205.1 Hoeflea sp. | reverse complement strand
GGATCGCGGCCGTGGCAACACGGGCGGAGAGCCCTGAAGAGGGGCAGGTGAGGTAGCCGGCTCCGTGTGCTGCAAGGTGCCGCCTGTCGGATGCGGACATCATCCGGCGAGACTCGGGCCGCGCGCGAGCCGCGCCACCGTTCTTACTTACTATCCCAGAGGCAAAGCCCGCGTGCGGCCCTCCGGACCCGACCATCACCGAAACCCGCCGGCGGAGTTTCCGCGCGGGGCTTTTGGCGTGGGTGCGGATCAAAGAAAGGTCCCCTCCCCAACCCCTCCCCACAAGGGGGAGGGGCTCCGCGCGTCAGGCATTCTGTCCAGATCAACAGAGTGTGCCAGCTTCGCAAAGTCTGTGTCGTAAAGGTGAGCGCTGCCGGGTTAAGCCCCTCCCACCTGTGGGGAGGGGTTGGGGAGGGGTTCTTGGACATCAACCAGCATCACCCCCCCCCTTTTTCACCAAATCCAGCTTTCGCCCTTGCCTATGACAGCGGATTTTCCTAATTCCCCCGTAAGCATGACACCCCGGCAGCGCCGGACCAGCGCTTGAAACCTGTTGCCCGAACCCGCTTGCATGCGCACACCGCCCCTCCCCCATGACCGGGATGCCTCATAACCAGGATGCCCCAACCAGGATGGATGAGACCGTGATCCAGACCCCCTATTATCTGATCGACAAGTCGAAGCTCCAGATCAACATGGAGAAGATCGCGAGGCTGCGCGATCTCTCCGGCGCCAGGGCGCTCTTGGCGCTCAAATGCTTTGCCACCTGGGGCGTGTTCGATTTCATGGCCGACTATATGGACGGCACCACCTCGTCCTCGCTCAACGAAGTCCGCCTCGGCCGCGAGCGCTTCGGCAAGGAGACGCACGCCTATTCCGTCGCCTATGCCGATCACGAGATCGACGAGGTGGTCTCCCACGCCGACAAGATCATCTTCAATTCTATAAGTCAGCTCACCCGCTTTTCTGACAAGGCGTCAGGCATCACCCGCGGGTTGCGGCTCAATCCCGGCGTCAGCTCCTCGACCTTCGATCTCGCCGATCCGGCCCGGCCGTTTTCGCGGCTGGGCGAATGGGATCTCGCCAAGGTCGAGCCGGTGATGGATCTGATCTCCGGCTTCATGATCCACAACAATTGCGAAAACGGCGATTTCACGCTGTTTGACCAGATGCTCGGCGACATCGAACAGAAATTCGGGCCGCTGCTGAAAAAGGCCGAATGGGTCAGCCTCGGCGGCGGCATCCATTTCACCGGCGACGATTACCCGCTGGAGCAATTCGCCGAGCGGCTCAAGCGCTTTGCCGGCGCGTATGACGTGCAGGTCTATCTCGAGCCCGGCGAGGCCTCGATCACCAAATCGACGACCCTGGAAGTCACCGTGCTCGACACGCTGTTCAACGGCAAGGATCTCGCCATTGTCGACTCCTCCATCGAGGCCCATATGCTGGACCTGCTGATCTACCGCGAAACCGCCAAGATCGAGCCTAATACGGGCGATCACCGCTACATGATCTGCGGCAAGTCCTGCCTCGCCGGCGATATTTTCGGCGAGTTCAATTTCCCGGCCAGACTGGCGATCGGCGACCGGATTTCGGTCCAGGACGCCGCCGGTTATACAATGGTCAAGAAAAACTGGTTTAACGGCGTGCAAATGCCGTCAATCGCCATCCGCGAACTGGATGGCAGCATCAGAACGGTCCGTGAATTTGATTACGCGGATTTCGAACACAGCCTCTCGTGAGGCATCTGACGATTGGACACAGGAGTTAGTCCCCCATCATGAAAAAGAACGTCCTCATCATCGGCGCCGGCGGCGTCGCCCAGGTTGTCGCCCACAAATGCGCCCAGAACAATGACGTGCTCGGCGACATCAACATCGCCTCGCGCACCAAGGCCAAATGCGCCGCGATCATCGCTTCCATCGCCGAAAAGGGCGCCATGAAGCAGGAAGGCGTGCTGGCCGGCCATGCGCTCGACGCCATGGACATTGAGGCGACCAAGGCGCTGATCAAGTCGACCGGCTCTGAGATCGTCATCAATGTCGGCACCGCTTTCCTCAACATGTCGGTGATGCGCGCCTGCCTCGACACCGGTGCGGCCTATATCGACACCGCCATCCATGAAGAGCCGGGCAAGATCTGCGAGACCCCTCCCTGGTACGGCAATTACGAATGGCAGCGCGCTGACGAAGCCGCCGAAAAGGGTGTCACCGTCATCCTCGGCGCCGGCTTCGATCCGGGCGTCGTCAACGCCTATGCCGCACTGGCCAAGAACGACTATTTCGACAAGGTCACCGATGTCGACATCGTCGACATCAATGCCGGCAGCCACGGCAAGTATTTCGCCACCAATTTCGACCCGGAAATCAATTTCCGCGAATTCACCGGCGTGGTCTATTCCTGGCAGAACGGCGAATGGCAGACCAACAAGATGTTCGAGATCGGCAAGACCTACGACCTGCCGGTGGTCGGCCCGTCAAAGGCCTATCTCTGCGGCCATGACGAGGTCCACTCGCTGGCCAAGAACATGGACGGCGCCGATGTCCGCTTCTGGATGGGCTTTGGCGATCACTACATCAATGTCTTCACCGTGCTCAAATCCATCGGCCTGCTGTCGGAACAGCCGGTCAAGCTCGCCGACGGCTCCGAAGTCGTGCCGCTGAAGGTGGTCAAGGCCTGCCTGCCCGATCCGGCTTCGCTTGCGCCGGACTACACCGGCAAGACCTGCATCGGCGATTTCGTCAAGGGAACCAAGGACGGCAAGGAGCGCGAAGTCTTCATCTACAATGTCGCCGACCACAAGGACGCCTACAACGAAGTGGGCAGCCAGGGCATTTCCTACACCGCCGGCGTGCCGCCGGTTGCAGCCGCCATGCTGGTCGCCACCGGCGAATGGGATGTGAAAAAGATGGCCAATGTCGAGGAGCTCGACCCCAAGCCGTTCCTCAACATCCTCAACCACAACGGCCTGCCGACCCGCATCAAGGACGAAAACGGCGACCGCGCGCTCGACTTTTCCTGATCACGGGTAGATCAGCGGCAAAATTCGGTTAGAGCTCAGAGCCCTCGCAGGTCATCTTGCGAGGGCTTTTTTTGGGATCTATTGGCATGCCGCGATGGCAGTGTCCGGTACGGGGCTCACATCTGGAGTGCCGTGCGATTAGTCAGACGCCGACAACTTCAGGTCTCAGGCTATAGAAGATATACAGCACTTCGGCCTTCTCGCGGTCCCCGATGCCGGAACTCGAAAGTGCCTTCATAGCATCGTCCACGACGGTCATGAATTCATTGTCCGATATGTTCATGTGCCTGTGCACGCTCAACATGTCCTTGCCCGTGTAAACCTCTGGTCCGCCGGTCCCCTGGCACACGAATTCAGTTCCCATTTTCTTGATTTTCACCGGATCGCTGCCGGCAAACCGGGCAGAGATCCGCGGGTTTGCCATATGGTTGTCGATCAGATCGGAAACGATCTTGGTGATCCCTTCGGCGCCGCCGAGGCGGGAATAAAGCGAGTCGGACATGACTTTGTCCTTTCAAATTCGCGGGTTTTGAGGGCTAATCAAGCATCGGCCCTTCAAAGGCGAGTTAACGCCGGGACGAATTGGCTGTCCAGTTCAGTTTCTGGACCTCCGCAAGACTGAAAAAGGCATCGGCCTGTCGCGCGATGCCCGTATCTGAAATTGGGAGAGCATCGCCATGCCGTCCGGTTACAAGCAGTTTTGCCCCGTCGCGATGGCGGCGGAAATTCTCTCCAAGCGGTGGACCATCGTTTTGCTTCGGGAGTTGATCGCTGGATCGACACGCTTCAACGACCTTCGGCGCGGCGTGCCGAGGATGTCGCCAACGCTCCTGTCCAGTCGTCTCAAAGAGCTGGAAGCGGCCGGCATCATCGATATGAATGTCGATTCAGCCGGACCGGGATTGCATGAATATCAACTCACCGAGTCGGGTCGGGATCTGGGCGCCGTTATAGAGGCGGTCGGCATCTGGGGCCAACGCTGGGTCGATACCGATTTGAGTCTCGAAAACCTCGATCCGGCACTTCTGATGTGGGATATGCGCCGCAATCTCAACACTGCGCCGCTGCCGAAAGCCCGCAGCGTCATCAACTTCATCTACAGTGACCTGCCGCATTCCCAAAAATACTGGTGGTTGATCGTCGACCCCACCGGCGTGGTTGATTTGTGTTCCGTTGACCCGGGATTCGAGGTGGATTTGTTTGTCACTGCAGACCTGCGCGCGATGACAGCGATCTGGATGGGCTTGTCGACTGTCAAGAGCCAGATCGAACAAGACACTGTCCGACTGGATGGCGATCAAGCCATTTCATCACAGATGCAGACCTGGTTGGGCCTCAGCCACTTTGCCGGTGAACGCAAGAGAGCTGTCTAGGTTTTGAGCAGATGAAGCTGCGCTTGCGATTCGGAAAGCACACTTGAGCGGCGTCGCACCCGGTTAAGGGCCTACGGCTTGTGCCGGTACACAAGAACCTCGGGCCCCGGACGATCCGGATCGGTCATCAGCTCGGCGCCCAGCCGTTCGGCCAGTTTGCGCGAGCGATGGTTTTGCGGATCAATATGGCTGACAATCGTTTTGAGCCCGCGCACGCCAAATCCCCAGTCGCGCAAAGCGCAGGCCGCCTCAAAGGCATAGCCCCTGCCTTTGGCGCCGGGAAACAGAAACCATCCCAGCTCGTGCTCGGGAAACAGCGGGCCGTAGCTGATGCCGGTCTGGCCCAGACACTCCCCGCTGTCGCGGGCCTCGATCATCAGCGCCCCGGTGCCTAGCAGCGGCCATTGCGCCAGATCGTGGCAGAACAGGCCCCAGGCATCCTCCAGCGTATGCGGCCCCCCCATCTGCGCGGCATCTTCGGACATCATCAGGCTGGCATAGGCCTGCCAGTCATCCATGGTCTGCGCCCTGAGCAGCAGCCGGTCGGTCTCAAGTGTCGGTATCAAGGATTGGTCCCACATTATTTCGGCATCCAATGCAAAAACGGAATCGTTTTTCCACCGTCATGCCATAGAGTGCTACCCTATAGCGCTGTAGCCAACGCATGACATCCCCTTGCGGGACTGTCTCTGAACAACGACCTGTTTTTGCATTTACAGCTTTTGAGGCCCGGAGCATGAAAGCCACACTCGATGACGCCTGATCTGTCTGCGTTCCAACCATCGTCCGACACGGGTGAGGCCACGGACCGGAAGATCCCGCTTTTGCAAAGCCTCGGCTGGCAAAATTTCTTCGCCCAGCAGATCAGCGTCGACGAGATGAGCGCAACGCCGCCGGTCCGGGTCACCGAGGTGCACCGCAGCGGGCTTCGGGTCTTGGGCGAAGGCATCGACATGATGGTCCCGCCCCGCGCCGATGCCACCGTCGGCGACTGGCTGCTGCTCGATACCGGTCTGCCCAGCGCCAGCCGGCTGATGGACCGCAAGAGCCTGATCAAGCGCCGCGCCGCCGGCCACGACCGTTCGGTGCAGCTGATCGCCGCCAACATCGACACCGCCTTCATCGTCACCTCCTGCAATCTCGATTTCAACGTCGCAAGGCTGGAACGCTACATCGCGCTGGCCTTCGACGCCGGGGTGACACCGGTGGTGCTGCTCACCAAGGCGGATCTTTGCGAGGATCCCTCCGCCTATGTGGCGGAGGCCGAAGCGATCTCCCGTGATGTCGCCGTGCTGACGCTCAACGCCAAGAGCGACGAGCCAAAGACGAAACTCGCCCCCTGGTGCAAACCCGGGCAGACCATCGCCTTTCTCGGCTCCTCCGGCGTAGGTAAGTCAACTCTTACCAATGCGCTGTCTGTGACCGAGGTCGCGGCCACACAGGCGATCCGCGAAGACGACGCCAAGGGCCGCCACACCACCTCGCACCGCCAGCTTCACATCCTGCCCAATGGCTGCGCCGTGCTCGACACGCCCGGTGTGCGCGAACTGCAGCTGACCGATGCCGAGGAAGGCGTGGCCGAAGTTTTCTCGGATCTCGATGAGCTGTCGCTCGAATGCCGCTTCAACAATTGCACCCATGTCAGCGAACCCGGATGCGCGGTTCAGGCAGCACTGAAGCGCGGGGACATTGACCAGCCGCGGCTGGCGCGCTGGCGCAAGCTGGTGGCCGAAGACCAGCACAACACCGCAAGCCTTGCCCAGCGCCGCTCCAAGGACAAGGCCTTTGGCAAGATGATCAAGCAGGCCAAGAAGCACAAATCGAAATAGCCAACGAAAAACCCCGCCGGTTTGCACCAGCGGGGCTTCGTTCGTTCCAGGTCTGAAACCGGTTCAGATCTCGGACTGGCTGGTGATGATCTTGCCCACCAGGCCGTATTCCTTGGCGTCTTCGGCCGACAGCCAGTAATCGCGGTCGGTATCGGCGGCGATCTTTTCCACCTTCTGGCCGGTGGCCTTGGCGAAGATGGCATTGAGCCGCGCGTTCATCTTGATGATCTCGCGTGCCTGGATCTCGATATCCGAGACCATGCCGCGTGTGCCGCCCGATGGCTGATGCAGCAGGAAGCGGGTGTTGGGCAGGCAAAGGCGCTGCTCCTTGGGCACCGACACATAGATCAGTGCGCCGGCGGAGGCGACCCAGCCGGTACCGATGATCCAGACCTTGGGCTTGATGAAGCCGATCATGTCATGGATCGAATCGCCCGATTCGACATGGCCGCCCGGCGAGTTGACGAAGATGCGGATATCGTCGTCGCTGGCTGCGGCAAGGGCTGCCAATTGCGCGCAGACCTTGTGCGCCAGCTCCTGCGTGATCCCGCCATAGATGAAGATCGAGCGCGATTTGAACAGGTTTGCTTCCGCTTCCTTGCCCAGCGGCAGTTCAGTCGTCTTTTCTTCTTCGTCGCTCATAAGGCAGTCTCCGTGTGTTTGCATGTCTCGCAGATAGTACGAACCGGCGCGCGAAACAATGGCTGTACGGCGAATGGGTTGCCAACATGCAAACGGCGCCGCAAAAAATGCAGCGCCGTTTACCTGTCAAATCAAGTTCACCGGCCGGAAATTAACCATTGCCGCGATCAGGCGAAGGCCTGTCAGCCGCGTGCGACGGCCTTGTCGCCGGCCTGCTCCGGCCGCGGGCGGCGGTCGCTGCGGCGGCGGCGCGACTTGGCCGCCGGCTGGTCGCCATTCTGATTGGCGGCTGCTGCCGGCTGATGCCGGTTGCCGCCGGGCTTGCCTGCCTGCTGGCCATTGCCGGAATTGCGGCCCTGACCCTGCGGCTTGCCACCCTGACCGGGCTTGCGGCCCTGGCCCTGGGGACGTGCGCCCTGGCGCGGACGCTGGGTGCGGTTGAGTGGAGCGAAATCGCCATCCGGATCAGCCAGTGCATCGACATAGGTGCCTTCCGGCGCCTTTTCGACCGGGATCTCCGTCTTCAGCATCTTTTCAATGTCGCGCAGCAGCGAGCGTTCGTCGGGCGCGCAGAAGGTCACGGCCGTGCCCTCGGCGCCGGCGCGCGCTGTACGGCCGATGCGGTGAACATAGACTTCAGGCACATTCGGCAGTTCGTAATTGACCACCAGGCTGACGCCCGGCACGTCGATGCCGCGGGCGGCAATGTCGGTGGCGATCAGCACCGGCACGGTACCGGCGCGGAAACCGGCCAATGCCCGCTCGCGCTGGCCCTGCGACTTGTTGCCGTGAATGGCAGCGGCGTTGATGCCGTCGGTTTCAAGCCGCTTGACCGCCTTGTCGGCACCGCGCTTGGTGCGGGTGAAGACGATGACGCGTTCGCCCTTGCGTTCACGGATCAGGCCGGCAAGCGCGCCCATCTTGGCAGGCGTCTGCATGTGCATGACCGAATGCTCGACGCGGTCGGCAGTCTTCTTGGCCGGGATCACCGAGACTTCGATTGGATCCTTCAGGTGACGATCGGAGAGCTGGCGGATTTCCTTCGGCATGGTTGCCGAAAACAGCAGCGTCTGGCGATTTTGCGGTGTCATCGCCAGCAGCCGCTTGATTGCCGGCATGAAGCCGATGTCGAGCATCTGGTCAGCCTCGTCGAGCACCACCACTTCGATTTCGTTGAGCGAGACAGCGCGCTGCTCGATCAGGTCCATCAGACGGCCCGGGGTGGCAATGAGGATATCAATGCCGCCGGCCAGAGCCTTGATCTGCGGACGGATCGACACGCCGCCAACCACCACGGCCGAGGTCAGGTGCAGCTTGCGGCCGTAATCCTTGACGCTGCGGGCGATCTGGGCGGAGAGTTCGCGGGTCGGCGACAGGATCAGCGCACGCACCTTCTTCGGTGCGGCTTTCTTGCCGGGCGCCAGGCGGTGCAGGATCGGCAGCGAGAAGGCTGCGGTCTTGCCGGTGCCGGTCTGGGCCAGGCCGATGACGTCACGGCCTTCGAGAACCGGCGGAATCGCCTGCACCTGGATCGGGGTCGGCGTTGTCAGATGCAGACCGTCAAGCGTGTCGAGAAGGGCCTTGGAGAGGCCGAGTTGAGAAAACAACATGATATAACTTTCAAATTTTGGGCAATACGTCGGGGAGCGCTCGTGCGCTGCCATTCGCGGACCATGCCCGATAACAAATATCCCGCCGGCTACGGACAAAACCGCAATCGGAGGAGTTCGGGTTGGGCGCATCGCCGCTGGCCGACGCGAAAATTTAAGGGTGGACGTAAGGGGAAGTCAGAACACGCCAGTCAATGAAGATGCGTGCAGCGGCCGAATTGGCCCCTATCCAGTTGCGCCCCTTAGGCCTGAGAAATGTGCTCATGTCAAGGCAAACCCGGATATTTCCGCTGCATCGCAGCAAACAAGCTTAACGTTGCGGTGCGCCTTCGCCATCGATCGCAATATTGGCGGCAACACTGCGAATCGACTTGCCCGGCGTCAGCGAGCGGGCGAAATAGCGAACCAGCCCGAAGCCCACCGAAGCGGCGAAAAGGCCTGGCGAACCGGCTCCGGTGAGGCTAGCGTTCCGCCAGGCGATTCCCATGGAGAACCGGATGAACATCGAGATGATCCGCGCGGCAAGTGCCAGGCTTGAAGGCCATGTCCGCCGCACCCCTTTGCTCAACTCACCGTTTCTGGATGACATCGCCGGCCGGCGGGTCTGGATCAAGCCGGAATGCCTGCAACACACCGGCAGTTTCAAGTTTCGCGGCGGCTGGTCGGCCGTCTCCGCGCTGGACGAGGACGTCCGCAAGCGCGGTGTCATCGCCTTTTCCAGCGGCAATCATGCGCAGGGTGTGGCGCTGGCGGCAGCCCGGCATGACGCGCCGGCGGTGATCATCATGCCGTCCGATGCGCCGCGGATGAAAATCGAAAATACCCGCGGCCTCGGTGCGGAGGTGGTTCTCTATGACCGCGCCACGGACGATCGCGACGAGATCGGCGCGCGGTTGTCAGCCGACCGGGGCCTGACGATGATCAAGCCGTTTGACGAGCCGCAGGTGATCGCCGGCCAGGGCACCTGCGGCCTTGAAATCGCCGAACAGGCGGCTGAACACGGCATCACACGGGCCGATGTACTCGTCTGCTGCGGCGGTGGCGGCTTTGCCTCCGGCGTAGCGCTGGCGCTTGAGGCCGACGCCCCGGGCCTGCGGGTGCGGCCGGTCGAGCCGGAAGACTTTGACGACATGGCCCGCAGCCTGGCGTCAGGCTACATCGAGCGCAACAGCCGCGTCTCCGGTTCGATTTGCGACGCCATATTGACCCAGCAACCAGGCAAGCTGACCTTTCCGATTCTGGCGCGGCTCGCGGGTCCGGGACTTGTGGTGAGCGAAGAGGAGGCGCTGGACGCCGTCGCACTTGCCTTTTCCAGGCTCAAGCTTGTCGCCGAACCCGGCGGCGCCGTCGGATTGGCGGCCGCCCTGTTTCATTCCCGCGAGATCGAAGGCGACGATGTGATTGCCACCATCTCCGGTGGCAATGTCGATCCGGATGTGTTTCGCATGGCGCTGGACCGGTTGGGCTGACAGGCCGCGACGATGCCCCGTTACAGTGGCTGAAGCCTGAGTGCGGCGGTTGTGCTCAGCCCAGCACGACGCCCTCGTCCTTGGCCTTGTGGCCGGGCTCGACATGGATGATCACCCGCACCCCTTCGACTTCCTGTCTGAGCGCTGTTTCCAGCCGGTCGCAGATGGCGTGAGATTCCTCGACGCTCATGTCGCCATCGACCACCAGATGAAACTCGACAAAGGACACCCGCCCCGCCATCCGGGTGCGGATGTCATGGGCTTCGATGGCGCCAACGGCTTCCGCCTTGATGATCTGCTGGATGCGTTTCTCATCCACAGGATCAATCGCCCGGTCCATCAGCCCGTCGACAGACGATGCGATGACTTTCCATCCCTGCCACAGCACATTGAAGGCCACGATCAGCGCCAGCAGTGGATCCAGCCGCGGCTGATCAAACGCCAGCGCCAGACCCAGACCGGCAATGACGCCGACCGAAGTGACCACGTCCGAGAGGATATGATGCCCGTCAGCCTGCAGCGCCGGCGACCGGTGAAGACGCCCGACCCGCAACAGGATGGCCGCCCAGATCCCGTTGATGACCGCAGCACTCGCATTGACGGCAAGGCCCAGCGCCGGCGCCTCGATCCGTTCGGGTGCGATCAGCCCGCCGACAGCCTCATTCACGATCAGCAGAGCCGCGACGACAATCAGGACGCCTTCAAGCACGGCCGAGAAATACTCGGCCTTGTGGTGACCGTAAGGATGACCGGTATCCGCCGGTTTCTGGGCATAGCCGATGGCGACAAAGGCCGCCACAGCAGCGATGACATTGACGATGGATTCCAGCGCATCGGAGTAAAGCGCGATCGAACCGGTGACATACCAGGCAACAAATTTCAGACCCATCACTCCGAAAGCCAGAGGGATGGACCAGAACGCCAGCTTGCGAATGATCTTTGAAGCCTGCGGCATCCGTCTAGGTCCTGTGGACTGTTATTGTTGCGGTGGTGGCGCAGCCTTCGTCGTCGAATATGCTCAGCATGTCCTTCCTCCTCAGGCCGCGGCCATGAACCATTCTGACCAAACCAGCATCACAACAATAACTGCCCACAGGACCTAACCTTGCAGCGAGGCAATGTAAGCGATGATCGCATCCAACTGTTCCGGAGTCGCAATGAATTCCGGCATGTCAGGGTGACCGGAATAGATCCGGCCATCGGCAAAGGCTTCTTCGAGCGCATCCATCGGAAAATGGTTCGACAGCAGGCGGAAAGGTGGCGCCGACCTGTGCGGACTCGCATCGGTTTCGCCAACACCATGACACGAGCCGCAATTGGTCTCGACCAATTGCCGGCCCTCATCCAGGTTTGTCGACGACTGGGCCCGCACCGGGTCTGCGCCCGCTACGATGAACAGCCCCGAGGTAACGAGGGCTGCCGTTGTCAAAACCAGTTTCATACCGAGCTTCCGCATCAATCTGCTCCTGCTTTCTTGTGTTGCGCCAGATGCGCGACCACATTCTCGATCATCCGCATGCCTGCATCCTGACCCAATGTCATGATCGATTCGGGGTGAAACTGCACGGCTGCGATGGGCAGGCTTTCGTGTTCGATTGCCATGATCACCCCGTCATCGGTTTCCGCGGTAACACGGAATTCCTTTGGCATTGTGGCATAGTCGGCAAATATCGAGTGATAGCGCCCCACCGTCACCTCTTTTCCAAGACCGGAAAAGATGATCCCGTCGGGCGACACCCGGATCCGCGCCGGCTTGCCGTGAACCGGCACCGCCAGTTCCCGCAAGGTGCCGCCAAAACTTTCAGCCAGCGCCTGCAACCCCAGACAGACGCCAAACACCGGAAGCTCGCGGGAGCGGATCTGCTTGATGGTGGCGGCGCAATCGAAATCCTTCGGGCTTCCCGGCCCCGGTGAAAGCACCACAAGATCAGGGGACACGCGGTCAAACATCTCGTCAGCCACCGGCGATCGCACGGTGGTTACCCTGGCTCCGGTCTGACGGAAGTAATTGGCCAGCGTATGGACGAACGAATCCTCATGGTCGACCAGCAGGATCGAGACCCCCTCGCCCACCTTGGCTGTTTCGCGTCCCGAGGTTCCGGCATTGCCGAGCCTTGCGTCGCGGATCGCCGACAGCATCGCCGAGGCCTTGAGTTCGGTCTCGGCCTCTTCTTCCTCCGGATTGGAATCAAACAGCAGCGTGGCGCCCGCCCGCACCTCGGCGATACCGTCCTTGATGCGGATGGTCCGAAGCGTCAGGCCGGTGTTCATGTCGCCATTGAAACTGACCATGCCGACAGCGCCGCCATACCAGGCGCGCGGGCTCTTCTCGTTGTTTTCCAGAAACCGCATCGCCCACAGCTTCGGCGCGCCGGTCACGGTCACCGCCCAGGCGTGGCTCAGGAATGCGTCAAAGGCGTCCATGCCGTCGCGCAACCGGCCTTCGATGTGATCGACCGTGTGGATCAGCCGCGAATACATCTCGATCTGGCGGCGGCCGATCACCTTGACCGAACCGGGTTCACAGACCCGGCTCTTGTCATTGCGGTCGACATCCGAACACATGGTCAACTCGGACTCGTCCTTCTTGGAATTGAGCAGTTTGAGGATCTGTTCCGAATCCGAGATCGCATCGTCGCCGCGCTTGATGGTGCCGGATATAGGGCAGGTCTCGATCCGGCGGCCATTGACCCGCACGAACATCTCCGGCGATGCGCCGACCAGATATTCCTGGTTGCCGAGATTGATGAAGAACGAATAGGGCGACGGATTGATGGCTTTCAGCCGCCGGCTTATTTCCGACGGGCTGGCTTCGCAGCGCTCGAGAAAGGTCTGACCCGGCACCACTTCGAACAGGTCGCCACGCTTGAAGCTCTCCTTGGCGCGCTTGACCAGTTCGGCATATTCGCCCGGCGTATGGTCGCCGCGCGGAGGAATGGTGCCTGAAGCCTTGAACGGCTCCGGCGTGATTGCCGCGTCGCGCCCTTCCGTTGTCACTCCGTCGAAGGCAAAGTCATAGCGGTCGATCCAGGCTTTGGCGGCATGATGATCCACCACCAGGATTTCATCCGGAAGGAAAAGCAAGAGATCGCGCTGATCCTCGGGCCGGTCAAGCTTCTGAGGCACTGAGTCAAACTGGAACGCCAGATCATAGCCGAACGCGCCGTAAAATCCGATATTGCCGTCTTCAGCCGAATGAAACTGATCGACAATGACACGCAGCACCGAAAATACGGTCGGCGCCCGCGAGCGCTCTTCCTCGGCGAAAACACGGTCGGGTTCCGCGATATCGATTTTGATGCATTTCGCATCGCGTTCGGCAATCGCGAATTCCGCATGCCCGTCAAGCCGGGTTGCAAGAATGGCAATCAGCGCCTCGCCGCGCCCGTTATAGGCTTCGATCTTGAGCGACCGGCCCTGAGACGAAATACCCAGCGGCGGATCAACGATTGCCGTATCCCAGCGGGTGTAGCGGCCCGGATACTCGTAATTCGACGAGAACACCGCGCCGCGCCGGCTGTCGAGCGCATCGATATAGCTCGATATGGCGTCCGCATAAGGCGTTTCGCGGCGTCGCCGCGTCACCACCACACCGCCGCGCGTGATGTATTGCGCCGCGCTGTCTGAAAGTACCGTCGTGCCCATTTTCAAGCTCCGTTTGAACCAGCCCGGTCTTTTCGTCCAGCGGTCAAACAAAAAGCCGCCGGACCTTGAGGTCCCGGGCGGCTTGTTGATCTTAAACGCGCATGCGTGGTCAAGGCCGCCTAGAAGCGAACCCACCACCAATTGTTCTGTGCCACGTGCATCGTCATGCCCATGCTCTTAGCGTAGGCGATGCGATGCTTCAAGTGGGCATGAAGACTTAGGGCATCCCCGCTTGCTTCAGCCCGGCTCCGTTTGCCATGAACTTGCAGTTGCCTAAGGCTGCGCACGAAACACGATCCGGCATATTCTCTGTGCCGCAACCGCCGTTTCCCGGGGCGCTTTGCTGCAGACCCGGATGGCTTGACAATGCGATGGCCTTATCCCACCTTTCAACCATGAAGATGTATCGAACACACATCGCTCCTTGTTTCAGGGCGTTTCCCATCGCAGGATTTTACCCCCCGGTTCGGTGACCAGCGCCCTCCGGATCGAGGGGGCTCATAACGGATGTCCAACGGCCTGAAAGCTGTTCGAAGACACTGCATTTAACGGCGCAATTTCGAAATAGTCAGATGAACCTGGACCGGATGGACATCCTCCGGTCAAAACCATTGCGTGGACAATTCAATGCAACACATTACCCGGCGCAAGCCAAGGATCACCATCAGTCAAACAGACTACGACAAGCTCAGCAATCTTGCTGCCGCTGCCGAACACCGCAACCCGGAAATAGCAGCAGGCCTGACCACAGAGCTCGACCGTGCACGCATCGTCAGCGACGGCAAAATAGGACCTTCCGTCGTGCGCATGGGATCGACAGTCACCTACATGGTCGACGGCAGCCACAGCAAAACTGTCACGCTCGTCTATCCGGGCCAGGCCGACATAGAAGACGGACGGATATCGATCACGACACCTATCGGCACTGCCCTGATTGGTCTCAAGACCGGACAGTCGATCAGCTACGCCACGCGAAACGGCCAGATCCACGACTTGACCGTGGTCGAGGCCAGTCACGGCAAAGAGACAGCATTGGAAAATGATGTCCGCGGGCAGTTTTGATCAGGCATCTTCGACATTGATGCGCCGCCAGACCGACTCCGCAAAGGAGTAGACCGCAAACAGGAAGAACCCCGCGCCGGTCGCCCCCAGCAACCAGACCCCGAATGGCAGGCCGGCGATGAAATCGAGCGCATCGGCAAGCCCGGCGCGGCCCTCTTCCCCGGCCAATCCATGGCGAAACAGCAGGAAGGCAATGATCAGGAAAACCAGGCCACGGGCGCACAACCCGCCAATGGCCGCCAGATCAACCCACCATCCAACCATTGGCGAAGGCTTGATATGATCGCGATACTTGCGGCTGACAGCCTTCCAGATATGCGCTCCGCCGATGATGGCGAATAGGACACTCAGCGTCAGCGAAACCGGCCCGGCGCCGATAAAGGTTGCAGCTGTGCGGGCAAACCCATCTCCGGGGCCGCCGCCGGCTGAAAACCTGCTGCCCCACCACAGCGAAAACGTATAGACCATCAGGAAACCGTAGGAAGCCGCAGAGCCGATCAAACCGGCGCGCACCGCAAGGCCGAGCGGATCGAAGCCGTGATCATCGGTGTCGAACAGCGCCTGCACGAGACGCCAGAGGCAATATCCCGCCAGACTGACAATCAGAAGCGGCGCCAGAATCGCGCTCGCGGTGGACTGGGTGATGAACCGGACCGCGTCTTTTGAATCGCCGCCGCTGCCGGTGGTCAGCGCGGCACTGACAATAAAGAAGGCCAGCACCAGATAGACCAGGCCGCGGGCACCATAACCAAGCCGCGCAAAGGGTTTGAACCAGTCATGCCAGCTTGTGTCGGCAGTCACCGAACCAGGCATCACAGCATCCTCCCGCGGCGTCTTTGCAGCATGTGGACGACGAGCCAGGAAAAGCTTGCCCAGGCAGCGCCCAGCGCCCACCCCGCGGCCACATCGCTCGGCCAGTGCACCCCGAGATAAACCCGGCTGACGCCCACCATCACGGCCACCAGAACAGCGACGCTGAGCACATAGGCCCGCGCCCGGCTGGTCTCGAGATAGCCGATAACAATGGCTGCGAGCGTCAGATAGGCGACGGTTGTCACCATCGCGTGACCACTGGGGAAACTGGCGGTGTGAACCGTATCGAGATGATCCACCAGATCCGGCCTCGGCCGCGCATAATACTGCTTGAGGGAATAACTCAACACCGCACCCGAACCGACCGAAAGCACTGCATAGAGCGCGGCGCCGTAGCGCTCCGTCACAATGAAAAAGCCTGAAACCGCGGCAAGCGTCAGAATGATCAGCGGATAGCCTCCGATCGCGGTCACCTCAAGCGCCGTCTCCTGCAACCATCCTGGACCGATTGACCGGGATGGGTCACCCGCAACCCGCATCATCAGGAACAGCGTCTCGTCGAGGTTGCGGATTTCGCCCTCGGCCATTTCATCGGCGATCTGGATAAAGCCATAAACCCCCAGGGTGAGGACCCCGAGCAGGAACACCGGTAGACGATTGGCATTCCCGTTCTTCAGTCCGCGGACCAGCCAGCTTCTCAGTCTTTCCGAAATCATTCTGCCTGCCATGCCGGTCCGTCGCCCCACCATTCAATCTTACCATGAACACATCAGCTGCCGCTTCGTTCCATAATTGGAAACGAAAGCACGCCTGACCATTACGATTTCGTAATCGCCCCGTCATCGCACGGAAAGGTCGCAGTCTTCATTCTGGAGCTGTCCAAACCAATCGAACAGCAAAAGGGAACATCATGGACCGTCCACAATCCTATCTTCTTATCGCCGGCGTCACCATTGCCGGCATTGTCGCAACCACTGTCTCCGCCGCAGCCGCGTCGGGGTCGGTGTCCATTACCAAGAGCCGCGGCGAGGTCTGCATGGTCTCGAATGGCCTTCCCAATCACTCAACCGGCAAATTTCCGAATTCGGGAAACCCGCACCGGATCAAGGCCCAGCACATTGAGGTTTGCGTTCCGGAAAATCCCGTCAAAACCTCCCACGCAACCCAACTGCGCGGGGCGACCGGCTTTGCCCTGAACGGTGTCCTGTTACGTCCGGGCACTGCCGATTATTACGATCCCTCCTCGCCGCGGGGGTTCAGCCGCGACCGCTCTTCGGGATGGCAGCTTGATGGCAAGGGCGCAGGTTCGATGCTCGGCCTCGACAGGAACAATGCCCATGTCGATCAACGGGGTCTCTATCATTACCACGCCAGCCCGACCGGCCTGCTGGAGCGCAGCAAGTCGAGCCTCGTCGGCTTCGCGGCAGATGGCTTCGAGATCCATTATGTCGGCGCGCGCGCCAAGTCCGGCTACACGCTCAAATCAGGAACCCGCAAGAGCGGTCCCGGCGGCAAGCATGACGGCACCTATGTGCAGGACTGGCAATACACCGGCGGGTCGGGAAAACTCGACAAATGCAACGGCGGAAGCCTGAATGGCAAATTCGTCTACTTCGTTACCGACAGCTATCCCTACCTGCCGCATTGCGCCTGGGGCAAGGTCAGCAGGGACTTTGGAAGACCCTGAGCTCGCTCAGGGCGGCCCGGACCGTTTGCCATGGTCCGGGCACGTCCATTCTGAACCAGACGCCGGCCGCAATGCCTCGATCCAGGGCGGGATCGTGGACCGAAGATCTGCTCCGTCCCGCATTATTATTCCCGTTCCAACAGCCGCTATGCATCTTTCCCGGGTTTCGCGCGTTGTCCCTGCATAAAGCGCCCTCAAGCGCATCATGTGGACAATACGGGGAATACCTTCGATGGACGCCATTCATGTCATTCTCGCCGTCGCCGCAGCCACTTTTGCTGCCGCGGTGACATTCGGCAAGGCCAACGCGGCGCCGATGGATCCGGCCGCCATCAATGCCGCAATCTTTACCGGTCAGCAATTGCCGGAAGGCCAAAGCCCGCTGGCGGCGCGGCTGCAGATCCTGCTCGACCGGGCCGGCGCGTCTCCCGGCGTCGTCGACGGTTACTCCGGCGAGAACATGCAAAAGGCAATCCGCGGCTTCGAACAGGTCAACAAGATCCCCGATGACGGCCTGGTGGATCAGATGGTCTGGGACACATTGCAGGCGATGGGCAGTGACGTGATCGTCTCCTACACCATCACCGGTGAAGACGTGTCGGGGATTTCGGCCCAGTTGCCGGACGATTACGCCGAGCTCGCCAAACTCGACCGGCTGGGGTTTACCAGCGTCCGGGAGAAGCTGGCCGAACGGTTTCACATGGACGAGGATTTCCTCGCCGAACTCAATCCCGGCACTCAGTTCATCACCGGTGAGACCATTTTCGTTGCTGATCCCGGCCCAGATCAGAAAGCCGAAATCGCAAGCCTCGTCGCCGTCAAGAGCCAGGCCCGTCTGCTCGCCTATGACGCTTCACAGACCCTGATCGCGATTTATCCCGTCACCATCGGCAGCGCCAGCACCCCGTCCCCGACCGGCGTCCACACGGTCAACGGCGTCGCCATCGATCCCACCTACAGTTACAATCCGAATAATTTCGTTCAGGGCAACAACACCGAACCGCTGACACTGCCGCCGGGACCAAACGGACCGGTGGGCGATGTCTGGATCGATCTGTCGGAACCGACCTATGGCATTCACGGAACGCCGCATCCTTCCAAGATCGACAAGACCAGCAGTCACGGTTGCGTGCGCATGACCAATTGGGATGCCAGGGAGCTGGCCCACATGGTCAGCCAGGGTGTCACCGTGGAATTCAGGGACTGAGCGGATGCAACGTTTGATCGCCCTGCCCCTGCTGGTCGCTGTGTCACTGGGCGTCACCCTGCCTGAAGACGGGCCGGTCCCAACACTCAATCCGCGGCCCGCGCAGCAGACAACGGACAGCGCTCCGGTGCCGACCGCAAAACCGTCCGAGGACACTGCAAACACGCCATCCCCGCAAAATGCGGAAGACAGAAAGCCGTCGAAACAGGATACCGGCAGCGCAGACAAGCCCGCACCAAAACCGGCCATAAGTGCACCAAAGGCCGACGAGGCCGCGCTTGCCCATTGTGAAGCCGAGCTGAGAAAGTTGGGCGCGGTCTTCGAGCGCCAGGAGCCGCTGCGTGGCGAGAATGGCTGTGGCATGGAAGCGCCCTACAGGCTGGATGAGATCATCCGCGGCGTTGCCCTGTCGCCTTCCTCCCAGATGCGGTGTGAAACAGCGCTGGCGCTGGCCCAGTGGACCAGCACCGTGGTGGCCCCGGCGGCCAAGGCCTTGCCGGAGACGGTCACGCTGACCCGCATCAATCACGGCTCAACCTATGTCTGCCGCCGCCGCAACAACAGCGCCACCGGCAAGATGTCGGAACACGCCATCGGCAATGCGGTTGACATCATGAGTTTCGAGTTCGACGGGCGCGACCCGATTCCGGTGTCGCCGCGTGCCGGTGATGGCACGGTGGAAGAAGCCTTCCAGCGCGCCGTCCGCGGCGGCGCCTGCCTGCATTTCACCACCGTGCTCGGCCCCGGCACCAATGCCAGCCACGCCGATCACCTGCATCTCGACGTGATCGCCCGCAGGGGCGGATACCGCCTCTGCGAGTGATCGATCGCGACAATTATCCGGCGCCCAGACCGGCGCCGAAGCCTCAGAACCGCTGGGTGATCGACAGCTTGAAGGTCCGGCCCGGCTCGGAATAGTAGGCAGTCGGCTGCGACATCGTCACGTCCCGAAGGCTGACAGCGTCATAATAGGTCTCGTCAAACAGATTGTAGACGCCTGCCTGGACGCTCAGACCATTGAACTGCTCCGGCTTCCACCAGGCCGTGGCGTCAACGATGCTGTAGCTTGAGGCCTTGTAGTTCGCGGTCGAATTGCCAGGCACACTGCCGACATTGATCAAGTTGACATTGGTGCCCCAGGTCTCTGTTGCGTAGCCGACACCGACAACCGCCTTCAGCGGTGCTACCGAGCCCAGCCGCTGTCCGCTATCGATGTCAACGCCTCGTGCATAGGCCAATGCACCGTGCAGGATAACGCCGTTGTCAAACTGCTTCTCGAGGCTCAACTCGGCGCCATAGATCTCCACATTCGCCCGGTTGAAGCTCTGCGTGACACCGAAGGGGTAGGTGCCCGGAGCAATGCCCAGAGCCGTCTGTTCAGCCGCTGACAGACTGCGCGTGTCGATGAAGTTCTTGTAGCGATTGTAAAAGCCGGTCGCCCGCCCGCGCAGACTGCCATTGTCATAGGTGGCGCCGACTTCGAAGCCGTTGCTGGTTTCCGGCTTCATGTTCGCATTGCCGATGCGCAGATAGGTGCCGGGTGCGCCGTAGTCGAGATAGAGTTCGGCGGCTGTCGGCGCACGGAACGCCATTGCCCACTGGGCAAAAACATCAAACTCCGGTGTGACCTCATATTTTCCAAGCAGCTTGGGAGAAAACCGGCCTTCGCTCTGGCCTGCCGGCAGGCCGGTGTAGTTCGGGTTTGCCCGGTAGGACGGCGTGTCCTTCGGGGAGTGGTCATACCAATCATAGCGAAGGCCCGGCGTCAGTGAGAAACCACTGTCGCCAAAGGCAATTTCGTCGTCGGCGAAAATGCCAAACTGGGTGGAATCGACGTCGGGCATGTCCGACTGATTGGTGTGCAGGAAGTTGCAGGAAGGGTGCGGTACAGCAGCGCAGGAATCCTGTCCCGAGGAATATTGCTTGGTCGTGCCGCTGGCAAAATTTCCGCCAAGCGTGAAGCGGTGGCTCAAACCTCCGAGATCCAGCGTCTTCTCGCCCAGGCCCGACAGGCCGTAGGAGTCATTGGTGACCTCGCTCAGCCGCGTATAGTCCCCGATCACCGAGGTGTAGCGATAGCCGTTATTGCCACTGGAACGGCCAAGCCGCTGCCAGTAGACAACGGCATTGGCCGTATCGAGGAAGGAGTCGTCCCCTGTTGCCTCGTAGTCGTAGTCAAACGAGATCCGTTCGCGCCGGGTTCCTTCAGAGCCCATCCAGTTGCCGGGCCGGTAATTGCCGGTCGGCGTCTGTGCGTTCATGAGGTCGGTGTCCGTATCAATGTCATAGCGTTCCGCCGTCAGGCCGAAAGTATGACCGGTCCCGGTGGCCTGACGGATCTTGAACAGCAGGTTGTTCTCGTCGTAATCGGCCGGATTGGCCTGCGAGCGTGTCGGACCATAGCCGCCGGCAGTGCCGTTGTTTTCGGTCTCGTTGCCGATCCGGTAACCGCCCTGCAGCAGCACCGAGGTGCCGCCGATGCGGCTGGCGAAGCCGGCGAAGCCGCCGATGCTCATGTCCTTGCTGTCGAAGATTGTCTTGACGTAGCCGCCGGTATCGCGCCCGTCTTCAAGCAGGTCTTCCGGCTCCAGTGTGCTGAGAACCATGGCTCCGCCAAGCGCTCCCGAACCGCCGCGGCTGGAATCGCCGCCGCGCACGATATCGATGGCGTCGAGCGAGTTGAAGTCAAAGCTGTTGATGCCGCCACTGGCGCCACGGGCGCCATCTTCGAGAAAGGGTATCTGGATGCCATCGACCGTTGTCAGCACCCGGGGACCGTCGAGGCCGCGGATGTTGACGCTGCCATTGGCATCATTGAAGCTCACGCCCGGCTCAAGCGCACGCCCGAGTTCGTCAATGCTGGTGATCTGCGACTGCGATAGCTCCTCGCTGGTGGTCTCGGTGGCCAGTGGCGTGTCGGCAACACCCTTGGCGCTGTCTCCGCTCCTCAGGATCAGCCGGTCGAGCAGTGTAGCTGACCCGGCGCTGGATGTATCCTGCGCCAGAGCCAATGGGGTGGAGATGAGGAGGGCAAGCGCGCTGCCAGCGAACAGAGTGCGGCGAAGACTTCCGGCAACCATAATCGGATCCTTTCAAAGGGTCGCTGGCTGGCTGCAGGAAGGCACGCTCCCGGGTGGCTGGCTTGTCGTACGAGTTACATCGGGCGCCGTCATGACGCCTTGTTCCCGCCACATATTAAACATGACAATTTGAGTCAACATATATTTCGAAATCATCCTCCGCCCGGCTTCTCCGGAGACCGCAATGACCGGCAACCGGATTTCGAAGCGAAAACGGAGCCGGCGTTCCCGCCAGCCCCGCATCATCTGTGGCAGCACGCCCCCGATCGACCCTTGATTGGCAGCAAGCGTCTGCGCGCCTGATTTCCGTCAACTGGCAAATTAGGCAAGGCGGCAGCAATGCGACCGGATATCCATCGCCGTCAAACCGGTGGCCGCCTGCCAGACATGACCGGCTCTAGAACAGCCCTTCAATCTGACCGTTGTCATTGAGGCAGATCTTCTCCGACGACGGGGTTCTGGGCAGGCCCGGCATGGTCATGATTTCGCCGGTGATGACAACGATGAACCCGGCGCCGGCCGACAACCGCACTTCACGCACAGCCACGGTGTGATCGGTCGGTGCGCCGCGCAGATTGGGGTCGGTCGAGAAGGAATACTGCGTCTTGGCCATGCAGACAGGCAGATGGCCGTAGCCCTGCGCCTCCCACTGCCTGAGCTGCTCGCGCACCGATTTCTCTGCGGTCACTTCGCCCGCATGATAGATCGACTTGGCGATGGTCTCGATCTTTTCAAACAGGGGCATCTCGTCGGGATAGAGCGGCGCGAACTGCGCGTGGCCGGATTCCACCAGTTCCACCACCTTGTTGGCCAGCTCATCGATACCGGCCGAGCCAAGCGCCCAGTGCTTGCACAGGATCGCTTCAACCCCGAGCGTTGCCACATAATCCTTGACCGCCTGGATCTCGGCGTCGGTGTCAGTGACAAAATGGTTGATCGCCACCACCACCGGAACGCCGAACATCTTCACATTCTGTACGTGCCGGCCGAGATTGGCGCAGCCCTTCTCAACGGCCGCAATGTTTTCAGCCCCGAGGTCATCCTTCTTGACACCGCCATTCATTTTCATCGCCCGCACCGTGGCGACGATCACCGCTGCATCGGGTTTCAGCCCGGCCTTGCGGCACTTGATGTCAAAGAATTTCTCCGCCCCCAGATCGGCACCGAACCCGGCTTCGGTGACCACGTAGTCAGCCAGTTTCAAAGCAGTGGTGGTGGCCACCACGGAGTTGCAGCCATGGGCGATGTTGGCGAACGGCCCGCCATGCACGAAGGCAGGATTGTTTTCCAGCGTCTGCACCAGATTGGGCTGCATCGCATCTTTCAGGAGCACGGTCATCGCGCCGTCGGCCTTGATATCGCGGCAATGGACCGGCGTCTTGTCGCGGCGGTAGGCGACGACGATTGCTCCCAGCCGCTGTTGCAGATCCTCAAGGTCTCTGGCCAGACACAGGATCGCCATCACCTCGGATGCAACCGTGATATCGAACCCGGTCTGGCGCGGAAAGCCGTTGGCAACGCCGCCGAGATTGACCACGATATCGCGCAGCGCCCGGTCGTTCATGTCGATCACCCGGCGCCAGACGATGCGGCGCGCGTCGATTTCCAGCTCGTTGCCCCAGTAGATATGGTTGTCGATCATCGCCGAAAGCAGGTTGTGAGCGCTGGTGATGGCGTGAAAATCGCCGGTGAAATGCAGGTTCATTTCCTCCATTGGCACCACTTGCGCCATGCCGCCGCCGGCCGCCCCGCCCTTCATGCCGAAATTCGGCCCCAGCGAGGCTTCGCGGATGCAGATCATCGCCTTTTTGCCGATGCGGTTGAGACCGTCCCCCAGCCCGACCGTCGTGGTGGTCTTGCCCTCGCCCGCCGGTGTCGGATTGATTGCGGTTACCAGGATCAGCTTGCCGTTGGGCTTGTCTTTCTGCCGGGCAATGAAATCGGCCGAGACCTTGGCCTTGTCGTGGCCGTAGGGAACGAGATCTTCCGGTGGAATGCCGAGCTTGTCACCAATCTCCATGATCGGCTTCTTGTGCGCCGCGCGGGCAATTTCGATATCGGATCTGTACTCAGCCAATGTGTTGTTTCCTCTTCCCGACGTGACCACGTCTCCCGCGTAGCCTTTGAATTCAGATAGAAACCCAAAGACCGGCCAATGTTTGTATCAAACGGGACACCCAATACGCCAATTGCGACACATCGAAGACCAGCACCCCTCTCAAAGCTGTGGATTGCCGGAACGAATAAAATTCCAAAAACATATGACAGGTTAAAGAACCCGGACGCCAGACGGTTTATCCATCCCATTGATTACACGCGCACCACGAGCTTTGCGGAGCCGCAATCCGATATCTTTTCGATCAAGGTCCTGCCGCAGCCCGGCGAAACTGCTCTGACACAGACAGTACGCCAGATCATCCGCATTGCTCATTGAACAAACCAATATCGACAAGCTATTTGATTGAACGAAATGAATTTCAGGAAAGACACCGGTATGAAGGCCCCATTACATCCCCGACAGGACGAACGCTTGAGGGCCTTGCATGCCTATGAAATGCTCGACACAGATCCGGAGAAGGATTTTGACGACATCGTCGAACTCGCCGCCTCCATTTGCGGAACCTCCATAGCGCTTGTCAGCCTGGTCGATTCCGAACGCCAGTGGTTCAAGGCTTCAGTCGGCCTCGACATGCGCGAAACCCCGATCGAAAATGCGATCTGTTCCCATGCAATCCTCGAAGAGGAATTCCTCGAAGTCGAGGATACCATGAAGGATGCGCGGATGATCGAGAATCCGCTCTGCTGCTCGGATCCAGGCTTGCGGTTTTACGCCGGTGCACTGCTCAAGACACCCGACGGGCTGCCGATTGGAACGCTGTGCGTGCTTGATTACGAGCCTAGGAAGCTGACGCCATTGCAGCGCGACGCAATCAAGGTTCTGGCCCGCCAGGTCATGGTGCAACTCGAGATGCGCAAGGCCCTTGGGTCGGCTGCCACCATGCGCCAGGAGGTCGATCACCGGGTCAAGAACTCGCTGCAGTCGCTCTCCGCTTTCGTTCGCATCCAGGAACGCCGCCTGCAATCCGATGAGGCCAAACAGGCGATGACAAAAGTCATGACCCGCATCGACGCGGTATCGACGCTGCACGAGTATCTCTACAAGACCGATGCAGGATCGAATGTCGACCTGGGTGTCTATTTATCCAACATTGTCGATTATCTGACCGAAACCGCACCCGCCCACGTCACCATGGAGTTTGCCCCGGTATCGGTCATCGTCGGTTCCCAGCAGGCTGTCTCGGTGGGAACCCTGGTCAACGAGTTCGTCGCCAACTCATTCAAGCATGCCTTCCCGGGTCAACGCCAGGGCATTGTCAGGATTGAACTGTCCGTTCCCTCCCCCGGCAGCATCGCTGTCACCTGCTCCGACAATGGCGCGGGCATGACCCCGGACATCTCCACCCAGTCCGGCGGCCTCGGCATGAAGATCGCCGAAATCGCCTGCATGGAACTCCGATGCGAACTGGATCTGAGGATCGCCGCGCAAGGTGTCACCGCCTCGATAGAGTTCATCCCCGAACCGCGCCCGCAATACCGGCGCTGATATTTCCCTCCGAGGCAGCCGCCACATGTCAGCCGCCTCGTTGAGATCCTTCTAGCCGTCGCCCATGGCAATCAGCCCGGCATTGCCGCCGGCAGCCGCCGTGTTGACCGAGACCGCCTGCTCGACCGCAAAGCGCATCAGGTAATGCGGGCCGCCGGCCTTGAAGCCGGTGCCCGAAAGCCCCGAGCCGCCGAACGGCTGGGTGCCTACCACAGCGCCGATGATGTTGCGGTTGACATAGACATTGCCGGTGTCGAGCCGGTCGATGACTTTCCGCACAGTCGCCTCGATGCGCGAGTGCACCCCGAGCGTCAGACCGAAGCCGGTGGCATCGATGGCGTCGAGCACCGCATCGAATTTCTTCGCCTTGAAACGCACCACATGCAGCACCGGTCCGAAGATCTCGCGGTCGAGCGCCGCGGCGTCCTTCAATTCGACAATGTGCGGCGCGAAGAACAATCCCTCGTTCGGCGCATCCCCGGCATAGACCAGTTTCTGGGTCTTCGAGATCGTTGCAATATGCGCCGCCAGCATCTCGCGCTGTGCTTCATCGATCACCGGCCCGATGTCGGTTGACGGTTTCGACGGATCACCAAGCTTGAGTTCGCGGGCCGCGCCCTCGATCATCGCCAGCATGTGATCGGCGACATCGTCCTGCACGAACAACAGCCGCAGCGCCGAACAGCGCTGGCCGGCGGAGCGGAACGCCGACATCACCACATCGTCGGCCACCTGTTCGGCAAGAGCGGTGGCGTCGACAATCATGGCATTGAGCCCGCCGGTTTCGGCGATGAACGGCACGATCGGTCCGTCCTTGGCGGCCAGCGTCCGGTTGATGGCGCGCGCGGTGTCGGTCGATCCGGTAAAGGCCACACCACCTATCTTCGGATGCGAGGTCAGCGCCGCGCCGACATCGCCCTCACCCGGCAGGCACAGAAGCACATCCTTCGGCACACCTGCCTCATGCATCAGGCAGATCGCCTCATGCGCAACCAGCGAAGTCTGTTCGGCCGGCTTGGCGATCACTGCGTTGCCTGCCGCGAGCCCGGCGGAAACCTGGCCGAGGAAGATCGCCAGCGGGAAATTCCACGGCGAGATGCAGACGAAAACGCCGCGGCCACGCCAGCCGAGCCGGTTTTCCTCACCGGTCGGGCCGGGCATCGGCTGCATCGTGGAAAACATCTCGCGGGAGCGCGCCGCATAATAGCGCAGGAAATCGACAGCCTCGCGGATTTCGGCAATTCCGTCGTCGAGTGTCTTGCCTGCCTCAATCGACAACAATGCCATGAAGCGGTCGCGCCGGTCCTCGATCAGGTCTGCCGCCCTGTCGAGTGCTGCCGCGCGAAGACCGGGGTCTGTCCGTGACCAGCTCTTGAACCCCTGCTGCGCAATGCCCACGGCCTTGTCGACATCCTTGGGATCAGTAAAGCGCACCGTGCCGGCAATTTTCGAAGGATCGGAGGGGGAGCGAACCTCCTGTGCCGCCCCGCCCTTCAGGCCTGGCGCCAGCGGTCCTGCTTCAAGCGGCGCGCCGGACCGCTTCATGCCCTCCATCAGCGAAGCCAGCTGCAAACGATCGCCAAACTCGATGCCGCGGGAATTGGGACGGTCGGGATAGATCGCCAGCGGCAGCGGAATCTGGCTGTTGCGGGCCGATTGCCCCCGGGCCAGCCCAAGCTTTGCATCCGGCCGCTCGAGCAGGGACGCGACGGGAATATTCTTGTCGCCGGCCACCGCCACGAAGGACGAGTTGGCACCATTTTCCAGAAGCCTGCGCACCAGATAGGCCAGAAGATCGCGGTAGCCGCCGACCGGGGCATAGATCCGGCACGGCACGCGGTCGTTGCTCTTGTGCAGGCTGTCATATACCACCTCGCCCATGCCATGCAGGCGCTGGAATTCGAAACCGCTGCGGTCCTCGGCCATTTCGATGATGGTGGCGACCGTCAGCGCATTGTGTGTGGCAAATTGCGGATAGATGACATCGCGCAGGTCAAGCAGTTGCCGGGAACAGGCGAGATAGGACAGATCGGTCGCAGCCTTGCGGGTAAACACCGCATAGCCTTCGAGCCCGCGCTCCTGCGCCCGCTTGATTTCGGTGTCCCAGTAAGCGCCCTTGACCAGCCGCACCATCATCCGGCGGCCGTGCTTGCGGCACAGTCCGGCAATGTGGTCGATCACCTGCGGAGCCCGCTTCTGATAGGCCTGAATGGCGAGACCGAAACCATCCCAGTCTGCGAGCGATGGATCGGCGAATGCCCGGTCGATGACATCGAGCGACAGTTCAAGCCGGTCCACTTCTTCGGCATCAACGGTGAAATTGAGATCATGCGCCTTGGCCATCTGTGCCAGTTCAACCAGATCGGGAACCAGCTCCTCAAGCACCTGCTCGCGATGGGTCGCCAGGTAGCGCGGATGCAGCGCCGACAGCTTGACCGAAATCCCCGGACGGTCCGGCAGCTTGCGTCCGACGGATCCCTTTTTCGCAGCCTTGCCGATTGCCGTAATCGCATCCGCATAGGATTTGAAATAGGTCTTGGCGTCAGCCCGGGTGCGCGCGCCTTCGCCCAGCATGTCGTAGGAATGACGGTAGCCGCGCGCTTCGTTCTTGGCTGCACGGCCCAGCGCGTCCTCGATGGTTTCGCCAAGCACAAAATGATGTCCCAGAAAGCGCATGGCCTGCCGTGTCGCGGTTCTCACCGTCGGCATGCCCATCCGCTTGACCAGCCCGCGCATCACCCCTTCAGGGGTTTCGCCCGGCTTGATCACCCTGGCAGACATTCCCAGCGCCCAGGCGGAGGCGGATACGAACCAGGTGTCGCCATGCGTCTCATGGTCGCTCCAGCCGCCCTCCTTGAGCTTGTCTTCGATAAGCCTGTCCTGCGTCAGCGCATCCGGCACCCGGAGCAGCGCCTCGGCCAGCACCATCAGGGCCAGGCCCTCGCGTGTTGACAATCCATATTCACGCAGAAAATCCTCAACCCCTCCAATCTGGCCGGAATCAAAGCGAATGGCCTGGATAAGCTTGCTCGCGCGGGCATCAATCGCCCGGTCCTGGGCAGTGCTGAAGCTGAGACGCTCGCTGAAGTCGCGGATCAGACGATCATCGTCCGGAGCATGTGAGGCATGAAAGGCGGTAACGGCTGGCGCGGCTTTGACGGTCATGGCATTCTCCCCGTGAATGACACAACATAACCCTTGTCTGACCGAGTTTCTCACTATATTGAAATTAAAGAATTAGATTATTCTCTGGCATTTTGGCAATTCAGGGGGATTAAGTGAAGGAAATAGACCGCATCGATCGAAAGATCCTTCGCGCCATGCAGGACAATGGCAGACTGACCAATCTCGAGCTCGCTGACAAGATCTCGCTGTCGCCCACCGCCACTGCAGAACGGCTCAAGCGCCTGAACCGTGATGGCTACATCCAGAGTTACACAGCAAAGCTTTCGCCGGAGAAACTGGACCGGGGCATGCTGGTCTTCGTCGAAGTCAAACTCGACCGCACGACCCCCGACGTCTTCGACGCATTCTCCAAGGCCGTGCGTCAATCGGACGATGTAATGGAATGCCACATGGTCGCCGGTGGATTTGACTATCTCGTCAAAGCCCGGGTCAAGGGCATGGAAGCATACCGGACTTTTCTTTCAGATATTATTCTGTCCTTGCCCGGCGTTCGTGAAACACATACATATCCAGTCATGGAAGAAGTCAAGAACACCGGCAAACTCCCGGTTTGAACGATTGATTACTTCTTGAGACCTAAAGCAATACACTGAAGACAGTTTGCGAGACAGATGACGCAGCACGACCTCAGCCTTGGCCGGAGAACACGCAACATCACCTATTGCGCGAAACTCCTTGCCATGACGAAAATTAGCTGATGGCGGATCACCTCCAGCTTCTTCAGAGCATGGAAACGATCGGTTCGGAAATCGAACTGGCCATTTTTCTCAAAAGGCTTGCCAAACATTTCGATTTCGCCGGCTTCATGCTGGCCGGCATACCGGTGGTGACCGATGAAAACCTTCTTGCAAGGATCGAATTGTCGGACCTGCCCGACGGTTTTATAGAAACCTATGATGAACTTGGCCTGCTGAAAAACTCGCAGGTCTTCCAAATGCTGCGGCGCTCGACGAATCCGGTCACACTCGACATACAGACATCAAACCAAAAGCGCCCATCCGGTGAGGCCGAGACAGCCGCACGTTTTTTCGCGGATTACCACATCACCACAGCCGCATTCTTCCCTGTCCACTGCCCCGGTGGCGCCCGCGCCACATTCGGCTTTCTGGGCGACCGCAGTCAGTTGTCGCATGCGGAACTCGGGGAACTGGGTATCTTCGCCACACACGCCTACAACATCTATTCGAAGCTGAAAAACCGGCGTCCGGATAGCGAAGCGACGTTGACCATGCGTGAGCTCGAAGCACTGCACTGGGTGGCCAACGGCAAGACATCCAGCGAGATTGCGTCAATCCTTTCGCTGTCCGAGCACACGGTCAACACCTACATCAACAACGCCGTTCGCAAGCTTGATTGTGTCAACAGAACCCAGCTCGTCGCCAAGGCGCTCAGGCTGCATCTGATTTCCTGATCACGCCTCCGGACATCTGTTCCGGATTGCCGGTCAATCAGCGGTCGAGAATGTCGCGCATTTCCACCAGATTGGACCGCACGCGCAACAGGTAAAACCCCATGGTCGCCAGATGCGACGGCATGATCCAGCTCGATTCATTTCCGTTCGAGATGATGAACGGCGTCATATCAAGCGAGGCACGAAGCTGCTCTCTCGCCACACTCCAGACGTTTCCGATACGCCGGTCAGCGAACACCTCGCTGAAATCGGCCTCCGTTGCGACGAGGATCCCGTAATACGCATAGAGCTGCCCGTAGGTGAACCAGAACCGGTCATCGGCCCGCGGGTCGAACCAGCCGAGGTCGCTTGCCTCCATGCGGCTGCGCAGAATGTCGGACGTCGAGCCGATGTCGCCGGTTATGCGGTCAAGAAACTGCAGGAGGTTGTCCGTTCGCGCATCGAACTGCCCGGCGCAGGCGACCAGCTCCTTGTTGAAGCCGTCAAGCGCGTCGATCGCCGTGCGGTGCCGTTCGGGCGTCGAAGGCTGGATGAAAGGCGGCGAGAACGTCAGCCACCAGGCATCTTCATTGTAGGACATGGCCTGCTTCGCATCCTGCAGATTCTGATTGATCTGCGAGGTTCCGCGCACCCGGCCAAGTCTGTCGGCGAGTTCGATGGTGGTCCTGCGAATGACCGTGTTTATGCCCAGCTGGAAGGCAGCCTTGTTGTCCATGAAGGGCGTGTTTTTCCAGTCCACGCCGAAGAGACCGGCCTTCGACAGCGGGTGCGAAGGAATCCAGCTATTCTGGTTTACGTTGAAGTCGATCAGGTCACGCGTCACCTGCACGATCTGCGACGGCACGCAGACGCTCTGATCAGCGGCATTGACCGGTTCTCCGACAGTTCCGCTGCTGGCGCTCACATCGTAGCGCTCCGGATAGTCGGGATTCCAGTTCACCCAGCGCTCCGCGACCCAGATGAACTGGCCATAGCCGACAATGAGCAGAAGCAGAACAATCAAGATCGGCACCCGGATCAGCCAGTTGCGCCCCCGGTACCATCGCGCCACAGCCACAAACGGCCAGAGCAGGAACGAGATCGCCATGCCGATGCCACGCCCGATGGCGTGGAATATCCGCTCGAAAAACTCGATCACCGGGTCAAGCATCGTCTTGGTATCCTTCCAGTCCGTAAAGCCGCGACCTGAGCGCTGCCTTGTTGTTCAGATAGGTCGACCCGAGAACATCCACAACATGGGCGCGGTAGCTCTCGGAGTAACCTTCATAAGCTTTATAAAAGCCGTGTTTGTCAAAGATGAAGCGGCTGACAAAGTCAAACGGCGCCAGCCGCGACAGCAGCCTGTTGATCAGCCACTGGTCCGGATGGCCGGGATTTGCACGGCACAACATCAGTTTCCTGTCTGTCCGCACCTCCCGCATCTTCACCTGCCCGGTGCTGGCCACTTCGCGCATGGCCTCCTGCAGGAAGGGATAGGTTCCCTCCTCGGCGATCAGCGCGGAATTGCGGTGCATCCAGGTCTGCAGCCAGATCCGGTCGGTTCCCGCAAGATCGACGGAAGGATCCGCACGGCGGATAAGATCGTCAACCGCCATCTCGGCGCGGTGCGCGAAAAAGCCCGACGGCTCGACCCACGACGCGCGCGGCAATTGCAGCCGTTCGGATTTGGTCAGAAAATCAAAAATCCGCGCGTGATCGCCAATGTCGATATAGCTGACTTCCCAGGGACGCGACCGCCGGAACCCCGGCGCATGGCTGTCGCAGATCACCGTGGTGGTGCGGTCATCGCGGAAGACGAACACGCCGCCGAAATGATTGGCCCAGAACGAAGTGTGCGGGAACACCAGCTTGTCGGGCACAAGCGCATTTTGCCGGATGTCGCCGGTTTCCCGCGCCAGCTCGACCATCCGGTTGAGCATGTCGTCGTCGCGCCAGCCATCCCTGGATGACTTGAGACGGTCGACCAGCGCGCGCAGTTCGGTGGCCTTGCCCAACATGTTTTCCGCCGACATCACCCGGAAACGGATCTCGGTGATCGACAGCAGATCCTCGACCCCGGTGACCACATCGATCGGCTCTTCGATTTCACCGAACAACGCATCCTTGATCGTCACCGCATGGACTGCGCGGCGATTGCCGTCGAAGAACTGGTGCATCAGCCCGGCGGTGTTTGAGAACTGCGTGTGAACCACCGGCAGGTTTTCCTGTTCCGGCGTCAGCACTATGAAACGGCGATTGACGCCATTGGGATCAAGATACTGCACATCGCCAAGTTCCTCAGCGATTTCGGGCGAGAACCCGGTCATGTCTATCTGGAACCTATCGAGTCTGGTTTCCTTCAGCCCGAACGCCCTGAGCGCCTTGTTGTAGCGCGCAACCAGATGCGGCTCCGCCACCGGCAGCAGCCGGCCATAGATCAGTTCATTGTCGACAAGCCGCTTCATTGCTGCCAGCGCCCGTCCCGTTTCATTACCTCGATCTCCCGGATTGCCCGTTCCCGCTGGCGCTCGCGCCGGATGATGTCATCAACGGCCGTCGCATCGGAGCGGTCGGTGTAGCGGAACTCGGAATCGGCGTAGCGGTTGATCTCCTGCAGCACCATCTCGATGGTGAAGGGTTTGCGCAGCTCCGAGATCATCGCGATCTTGTCGTCGTAAGACTTGTGCATGAAGGCTTCAGGCGTCTCGAACCATTCATCCGGCAGATCGATATCCATCGCCCGCATCTTGATGGCGTCGGTGATGTTCTTGATTGCCCGGCCGGTGAACCGCGGCTCGGCCAGCTTGATCTGGTGCAGATAAGCGCCGATATCCGAGATCGACTTGACCTTGCCGTGGTCCTTCTCGAACCGCTCCCAGACCGACAGCAACCCCTCTTCCTGCGGCTGGTCATGCCCGTCATAGGACCGCGCCACCGCCTTCTTGATCTCCTGGCTGGCGAAGAGATCGTGAGACCCGAGCGGGATCGAATGGTTCTTGCCCGCCAGCAGCGCGAAGATGTCGATGTAGTCGTCCAGCGATTGCGGCCCGTCGACCAGCCAGCGCGCGCCGGCGCGTTGTCTGAGCGCATCATCGACATTCTCCGGATAGTTGGAGAACATGCCAAAGCTGCAATTGCCGCGCACCACGGTGGAAGCCCCGGCAAAGCTCTCCATCAGCACGGCGGTGACTTCCTGCTGGCCCGCCGACGCCCGGTCGTCCGAGCGCTTGGCGGCAACCTGGTCGATGTCGTCGATGGTGCCTAAGCCGATGGCCCGCGGATTGAGCACATTGTCGACGAATGCCTTGCAGTTCTGCCCCGACTTGCCCTGATAGGAGGAGATCTGGTCGACGCCGAAATTCTCGTAATGGAATGGATAGCCCGCGACCTGGCAGTAATCATTGATCATGCCGGCCAGCATCTGGATCAGGATGGTCTTGCCGGTTCCGGGCGCACCATCGCCCATGAAGGTGAACAGGAAGCCGCCGAGCTCGACAAAAGGATTGAGCTGGCGGTCGAAATCATAGGCCATGACCATGCGCGCCAGCCGTATCGCCTGATGCTTGGCCAGATGGTTGCCGATGATCTCGTTGGGCTTCTTGAAGCTCATCACCAGCGGCTTGCGGCGCTGCCCCGGCGCCACATCGAAACCGTCGAGCGTGAAATTGTCGCTCTCCAGCCGCAGATGCGATTGCGCGAAACTGCTCAGCGCATCAAACCGGGCGCGGCGGCTGATCAGGCCTTCAATCGCGACCCTGGCCAAGGCGCGGGCCCGCGAGGTCATCGCAACCTCGTCCGGCGCGCCGGAGATCGCCTCATCAAGGGCTGCGACAATCGATTTCAGCGCGTCCTGCGGCGTGTCGAATTGAAAATCCGGCTCTTCGGTGTCATTGGCCGGCTCGCTTTCGCCGTCAACCGTCTGCAGGATATAGGCGGCAAGCGTGAATGCCGCCACATAGGCCGAAGCCGACAGCAGACGCTTGAACCGCTCGGCCTCGTCGCCTTGCAACGGCGCGCTCGTGTTGCGCGATTGCAGGCTTTCGAGATCGGTCTGCTGGGCAAACATCTCCGCCACCGCCAGCGCCACGGAGATGCCCCGCCGGGTCCGGTAGAGCAGTGTGTGCTGCTGGATAGACAGCATCGGGTCGTTGGCCCGCACAGACTGGATGGTCTTGCCCAGTTCGATCTCGCGGGTTCTGCGCATGCCGCGGGTCGACACCGTGGAAACGAAGCGCCGGTTGGTTCCCGCAAGCGGCGTCGTGGACCCGCCATCCTGCGCCACCAGGACCACAACCCGGCTCACCATGGATTGCGCCACCGCCTGGTGTTTTGCGATGTCGTCTTCCGAAATCGTCGTCAGGCCTGTCGTCTGGCTCATGCTCTCATACCTCGCTGATGACCTGGTTGCCGGAGATCACATGCACGGTGAAGCCGGAAAAGATGCTCTCGGCTTCGCCTGACGCATAAAGCGCCTGATAGGCTTCGTGCGGAACAAGCGCGTGCTTCTGGTAAGCGCTCACACCCTGCCGCGTGGCTTCGAGATCGTCGGTTTCGATGTGGTATTCGTCCCGCGCCGGCTCGGAGCTCCACAGCCCCCGCTTTGCCGGGCGCTCGGTCTTGGAAAACACCTCCTGCATGGTCCAGGTCAGAAGCCATGCATTCTCGTCCTTGCGCACCTTGGACAGGATGGTGGAGATCCGGTCCGAATTGTCGGTTACGCCGGCCGAATAGAATGGTCCGAGCACGAAGCGGCGCAATTGCTTGGGGTGCAAGTGCTCGAAATCCGCATCCAGATTCTGTGCGATCGTCACCGGCGACAGCGAGTAGGCGCCGTTCTTTTCAGCCGAGGCATCGAAGGCGCGGGCAAATTCTGGATTGAGCAGCCCGCCCACCGGCAGCGGGATATCGATCTCGGGATTGAGCTTGCCGTCCTTGGTCACCAGCATCTTGGCAATGGAGTCGCTCGAATCCTCAATCGTTGCCATATAGACCATTGGCAGCGTCTGGCTTCCGTCGAACACGCCCCAGTGAACCACATAATAGGGCCGGCCATTCTTGGGATTGACCGACACCCGGATGGTTTCGGGCAGGATGAACGGTGCGAACACTGCGTCCTTGCCGATGTCTTCGAGATAAAGACGTTCGGCGATCTGCTCCTGCAGCGTGCCCGGAAACTCCTTGTGGCGCAGGATGAAATCCGCCATCTCCGCCTTCAGCGTCTCGACGTCCGGGATCGCCGCCAGCCGCTCTTCGGCCGTTGCGCGGTCATTTTCCAGCGTCAGCACATTCTGGAACGTCGGAAAGCCGCTGTCGGCCTGGCTGATGCGGAAGCGCTCGAGAAAGCCGACGCGGTTTTCCCAGGCCGAAAACGTCGCTTCCAGCCGGTCGACATAGGGGATGATGACCTGGCCGACCAAACCATGGGCGTAGAGCGGCGAGTTTTCGTCGGCCAGATAGACCCGCAGGCCTTTCAGGGCCGCATGCATCGACCTGAAATAGGATCCGGCAGCGCCGGTATCAGCGCGCATGACACTCCCTCGGCTTCAGCATCCGGCTCAGGACTTCACGTAATTGGCTGAATTGTGCTTTTCCAGAACTTCCGAGAACCGTCTGGCAAACGCATCGTCAGCAAGCTGCTTGCGGCGCTGGATGTCCTTGGTCGACAGCATGTTCTTCTCATGCATTTCCAGAAGGTCACCGATATGGGTCTGCGCTGCGGCGCCAATTCCGGCCATGGTTTCTTCCGCCGCCGTGTCGACCCGGCTTCCCAGCGTGTTGATCTTGTGAGCGACATCCTGTTGCGCGGCTGTCTTCAATGAATCCTCAAGCGCCTTGTAGAGCACGATGCGCTGCTCGGTATCGATGGTCAGCTTGTTGATCAGCGTGTTCTGCGCCGCGATCTGGTTGTTGAGCGAATCCACGAAAGTCTGGAACATAGAAGTGTAGCGCTCCAGCGTCTGGCTTTCGGCCAGCAGTTCCTGCTCCTTGGCCTGCCGTTCATTGTATTCCGTGGCGAGCTTCGAGCGGTCGCTTTCAAGGTCGGTTCGGGTTTTTTGGTCCGTCGATGCGGCGATCTGGTTTTCGATGTCCATCAACAGTGGATTGAGTTCCTCGATCCGCTGCTGTGTGGATTCGAGATTGGCCATGGTGACCTTGCGGCGCTCGATCACCTTGATCAGGCTGGCCTCCGAGGTCTTGTAACGGGCGTCGAGGATGTCCTTCTGGTCCTTGAGAATGCCGGTGATGGTGTCGGACTTTTTCAGGAGTTCCTGCAGATTGCCCGACAGCGACATGTTGCGAACCCGATCCGAGCGCATGCGCTGGGCCCGGCTCTTGGAGAAAATAGCAATGAAGCTCTCCATGCCGGAATAGCCCTTCATGCTTTCGAACTCGGCGCCAAAGACATTGGTCGCATCTTCAAGTCCGATAATCAGATCGGCAATATTGGTTTCCATCATCCGCTGCTGGCGCAATACGTCCTGGATACGGGCATTTTCGATATCGAACTGGGGATCGCCAAGCTGGGCGTCGGCCTCCGACATTTTCTCGAGCACAGTACCCGATGCCTCGATTTTCGACCGCATATCGTTGACGGCGGTGCGTGTTTTCTCGATTTCCGCATCGAGTGCCTTGATATCGGCCATGTCCAAATCCCCTGTTTTTCTGCGCCGTTCGTAAAGACGCTCACACAACTCGTCCAGTCGTGCCGGACACCAAAGCTTTAGTAACATCGGTAGCGTGGTGCGCAAACCTTGCCGTAGCAAGACGTAAGTACGATGAAGGTGAAAAAAAAGACCGCCCCCGAAGGAACGGTCTTTGCATCCGGATCTGCCGCTGCTGCTTACTCGGCGGCAGCAGGGTCCATGAGATAAGCGATGACGTTTTCCACATCGTCATCCTTCTTCAGGCCGGCAAAGGCCATCTTGGTGCCCTTCACAACGCCCTTTGGATTGCGCAGATAGGCGTCCAGCGCTTCCACTGTCCAGGCCGGCACTTCTGCTGCATGCTCGGTCATGGCTTTTGAATATTTGTAATCCTCAACCGACGCCATCGGGCGATCGATGATACCGACCAGATGCGGTCCGACCTTGTTCTTTGCTTCCGTTGCGGTGTGGCAAGCGGCGCATTTCTTGAACACCTTGGCGCCCTTGGCTGCGTCGCCATCGGCCAGCGCTACAGCTGGTACAGCAACAACAGCAGCGATTGCCGCCCCAAAAAACATGGAAAGTGTAATGCGCATAGACTGTCTCCGTACGGGTTATTCAGATGCCTTTGTTATATCGCAGTCTCATTGGAGGGCAATGACCCGTTTCCCGGACGAGGCGTCACGATCACATCAGAATCAAGAAAAACAGCGTCAAATCCGTAAAAAAACGCTATTTTACAGCCCCGGGGTTCATCACATCATCCCAGTGACGGCGACAATACGACACATATTTCTCATTGCCGCCGACTTCGATCTGGGCCCCTTCGCGGATCACATGGCCTTGCCCGTCCATCCGCACCACCATCGTCGCCTTGCGTCCGCAATGGCAGATCGTGCGAACCTCGCGAAGCTCATCCGCCAGTGCCAGCAGAGCCTCGGACCCGGGAAACAGTTTTCCGCGGAAATCCGTGCGCAGGCCGTAGGTCATCACCGGAATTTTCAGCCGGTCGGCCACGCGCGCCAGCTGCCAGACCTGCTGTTCCGTGAGAAACTGCGCTTCATCAACGAACGCGCAGGCAATGTCGCCCTCGGCTTTCAAGCCCTCAAGCACCTCATAGAGATTGTCTTCCGGCCGGAATGTGTGCGCCTCGCTGTCGAGTCCGATGCGTGATGCGATGCGCCCGACCCCGCCACGATCGTCGAAAGCTGCGATGAACAGCACCGTCCGCATTCCGCGTTCGCGGTAGTTGTAGGAGGCCTGCAACAACAGCGTCGACTTGCCCGCATTCATGGTTGAGTAGCTGAAATAGAGCTTGGCCACGCTGGGCTCCCGATTTATCGCCGGTTCTGATGTTTCTCCGGTTTTCATCCCGGATAGGCCCGGCGGCAGCACGGCCACCGGTACAATATCTATTGCCGCCCGTTGCCGCTGAATTCCACCCCTGCCGCCCGCTTTCAACAGCCGTTTTTATCCGGACCTGAAAATTTAGACGGCTTTGCCGCTTGAGTTCACAGCCCATAGGTGGTTGTTTCTGCACTTCGAACACGGGAGAAAAACGATGACGACAAGAAACATGACCCTCGCATTCGCAGCCATTCTGCTCGCCGGCACCGCAACCGTTCAGGCTGCAGATGCCGAATCCTGCAAGACCGTCCGCTTCGCTGATGTTGGCTGGACCGACATTCAGGCCACCACTGCCGTCGCCGGCGTCGTTCTTGACGCGCTCGGCTATGAGCAGGACGTTCAGGTCCTCAGCGTGCCTGTCACCTACCAGTCGCTCAAGAACAAGGACATGGATGTCTTCCTCGGCAACTGGATGCCCTCCATGGCCGCGGACGTTCAGCCGTTCCTCGATGACGGCTCCGTTGAAACCATCGTCCAGAACCTCGACGGCGCCGGCTACGGCCTGGTGGTGCCGACCTATGCTGCCGAAGGCGGTGTCAAGAGCCTGGCCGATATCGGCAAGTTCAAGGACAAGTTCGACGGCAAGATCTACGGCATCGAGCCGGGCAATGACGGCAACCGTATCGTGCTTGAAATGATCGAAGACCCGGCCAATGGCCTTGACGGCTTTGAGCTGGTCGAAAGCTCGGAAGCCGGCATGCTGTCACAGGCCGAAAAGGCGATCCGCAACGAAGAGTGGATTGCATTCCTCGGCTGGACCCCGCATCCGATCATGGGTGAGATGTCGATCGCCTATCTCGACGGCATGGGCGATTCCGGATTCGGCGCCGCAACCGTGCACACCAATGTGCGCGCCGGCTATACTGCCGAATGCCCGAACGTGGGAACGCTGGTCAAGAATCTCAGCTTCTCGCTGTCGATGGAAAACAAGATCATGGACGACATCCTCAAGGGTGAAGACGCCAACGAGGCGGCACTTGCCTGGCTGAAGGCAAATCCTGACGCGGTCAAGCCTTGGCTTGAAGGTGTCACCACCTTCGACGGTGGCGACGCAGCTGCAGCTGTCCAAGCCAAGCTGGGCATGTAATACTATTGACTTGAAATCGGATCCGGGGCTGCCATAACGCGGCCCCGGATCATGATGTGCGTCGGGGGACAGGGCATGGATGGAATGGCGGATTTTATCACCGCATGGAAAATCCCGGTCGGGAAATGGGGCAAGAGCTTCTTCAATTTCCTCACCGACAATTTCGAGTTTGCCTTCGACGCTATCGCCGACTCTCTGAAATTCCTGCTCGACGGGATGATTGACGGGCTCTTGTGGCTGCCGCCGCTGATCTTTGTGTTTGCAATCGCCCTCTTGGGCTGGCGCATCCAGAAATCCTGGAAGCTGGCGCTCGGCATCGTTCTTGGCCTGGCCTTCATCATCAATCAGGGCCTGTGGAAAGAAACGGTCGAAACCCTGGTGCTGGTGATTTCAGCTGCTTTCATGTCGATGCTCATCGGCGTGCCGATCGGCATCTGGCTGGCGCACCGGCCCCGGCTTTACACCTATCTTCAGCCGGTGCTTGACCTGATGCAGACGATGCCGACCTTCGTCTATCTGATCCCGGTGCTTATCCTGTTCGGCCTCGGTCTTGCGCCCGGCCTGCTGGTCACCATCATCTTCGCATCCCCGGCCCCGATCAGGCTCACCTATCTCGGCATCACCTCGGTTCCCAAGCCGATGGTTGAAGCCGGCATGGCCTTTGGCGCTTCGCCGCAGCAATTGTTGCGCAAGGTCGAGCTGCCCGCCGCCCTGCCGACCATCATGGCCGGCCTCACCCAATGCATCATGCTGTCGCTGTCCATGGTCGTCATCGCGGCGCTGATCGGCGCCAACGGGCTGGGCAAACCGGTGGTCCGCGCGCTCAACACGGTCAACATTCCGCTCGGGCTTGAAGCCGGCATTGCGATCGTCATTCTCGCCATTATTCTCGACCGCATCTGCCGCGTCCGCATCGGAGCCACATCATGAGCCTTGCTGCCGATCGCGGCTCTGTCCGCATTGAAAACGTCTCGATCATCTTCGGCGAAAACACCGCCGAAAGCCTGGCGCTGGCCGATGCCGGCAAATCCCGCACCGAAATCCAGGAAGCGACCGGCGACGTGCTCGGCGTGCACAATTGCACCGTCGACATCAACGAGGGCGAAATCCTCGTCCTCATGGGGCTTTCCGGATCAGGAAAGTCGACGCTGCTGCGCGCCATCAACCGGCTCAATCCGATCAGCCGCGGCACATTGATTGTCGAATGCGGGGACGAAACCTTCGACGTTGGCGCTTGCGACGACAAGCAGCTCAAGCAGTTGCGGATGGACACCGTGTCGATGGTGTTCCAGCAATTCGGGCTGCTGCCCTGGCGGTCGGTCGCTGACAATGTCGGCTTCGGCCTGGAAATCTCGGGTGTCCCCAAAAAGGAACGCGATCAGAGGGTGGCCGAACAACTCGAACTCGTTGGCCTCTCCGACTGGTCCGGCCGCATGGTTGCCGAACTCTCGGGCGGCATGCAGCAGCGCGTCGGCCTGGCCCGTGCTTTTGCCACCGGCGCGCCGATCCTCCTGATGGATGAACCGTTTTCCGCCCTCGATCCGCTGATCCGCACCCGGCTGCAGGACGAGCTGCTTGAGCTTCAGGCGCGTCTGGGCAAAACCATTGTCTTCGTCAGCCATGACCTGGATGAAGCCATGAAGCTCGGCAACCGCATCGCCATCATGGAAGGTGGCCGGATCATCCAGTGCGGCACCCCGCGCGAAATCGTCAACTCGCCGGAAAACAGCTACGTCGCCGATTTTGTCGCCAACATGAACCCGATCGCCATGCTCACCGCACGCGACGTCATGACCGCCGGCAAACCGGATGCATCACGCGGCCAATCGCCGCTCTCGGCTTCGGTCAAACCCGACACACCGCTTGAAGAGGTCATGGAGGCGCTGGCGCGGCGCAATGGCACGATCGGCGTTATTGACAACGGCGCGGTGACAGGCTCCATCACATCCGACGATATTATCCGCGGTCTGACACGGCATCGCCGCTGAGACCGCCAAAAAACAGACAACCAGAACAGTGCATTCATGGAGATCGGAATATGGACGTTAAGGGCAAGGCCGCCATTGTAACCGGTGGAGGCTCAGGCCTCGGTGCGGCAACCGCACGGGCATTGGCAAAGGCCGGCGCGAAGGTTTCGCTGCTGGATGTGAATCTCGAGCAGGCCGAAAAAGTGGCTGCCGAAATCGGCGGCAAGGCCATTGCCTGTGACGTCTCCAACGCCGCAGCAGCGGAAGCTGCATTTGCGGAAGCCGCCGAAGCCTACGGCGAAGCCCGGATCCTGATCAATTGCGCCGGCATTGCACCAGCCGTTCGCGTTGTCGGCCGCGAAGGCCCGCACGATCTCGAACTGTTCCGCAAGGTCATCGAGGTCAACCTGATCGGCAGCTTCAACATGCTGCGGCTCTTCGCAGACCGGGCTTCCAAGCTCGAGCCGCTTGCCGACGGCGAGCGCGGCGTGGTGATCTCGACCGCTTCGGTCGCAGCCTTCGACGGCCAGATCGGTCAGGCAGCTTATTCCGCCTCCAAGGGTGGCGTTCATGCGATGGCCCTGCCGATCGCCCGTGAAATTGCCCGCTTCGGCATCCGTGTGATGACCATCGCACCGGGAATCTTTGCCACTCCGATGCTGCTGGGCATGCCTCAGGAAGTTCAGGACAGCCTTGGTGCATCCGTACCTTTCCCGTCGCGGCTGGGTCAGCCGGAGGAATATGCCAGCCTCGCCATGCACATCATCGGCAATGCCATGCTCAACGGCGAAACGATCCGCCTGGACGGCGCCATCCGCATGGCGCCGAAGTAAGGGGCATCCAGCTTAGATGAAAGAACCGGTCAAAACCATTCGCGACACGGATGATGAGGCACGGCGCCTGGCGCGGCGTCTGATCCGTGGAGCGAGGTTCGGTGCCATCGGCGTGCTTGAACCGGGCACCGGCTTTCCGTTTACCAGCAGGGTCCTGACCGGGACCGATGTCGACGGCACGCCGCTGATCCTGGTCTCGGCGCTTTCCGTTCACACCGGCGCGCTGGCCGCGGATCCGCGCGCATCGCTGCTTTTCGGAGAACCGGGAAAAGGCGACCCGCTTGCCCATCCCCGCATCACGGTGCGAACCCGGGCAGAAGCTGTTGCCCGCGATGATCCCAGACACGCGCGCTTGCGCGCTCGCTTCATTGCAAGGCATCCCAAGGCAGCACTTTATGCTGACTTTCCTGACTTTGCATTTTTCCGCATGCGCCCCGAATCAGCCAGCCTGAATGGCGGTTTCGGCAAGGCCTTCGTGCTGGAGGCCTCGGATCTTCTCATCGCTTCAGCCGCAATACGTGATCTGGAAGAAATCGAAGCGGAAGCCATCGCCCACATGAACACTGACCATCCCGATGCGGTGGACACCTATGCCAGGCTCCACGGAAAATCCAAGACAACAGGCTGGAAAATATGCGGAATCGATTGCGCGGGAATCGACCTTTCCAACGCGGACCAATTGTTGCGCATTGAATTCGACACCCCTCTTGAGCATACTGCCGCATTGCGAGCAAAAATAACCGAACTCTCGCGTACACTATGAGAAAATAGGGGTGTACATTCACCCTTTTATGGTTGAAATATAAGCGACGTCTTTTTTTGAGCATTTAGTTGATTTATTGAGGACCGCCGGGAGCGGGGGAAGACCACGGAAGATAGCCATGATAGATGCACATCGTTTGGAAAATCACTCTGAAGAAGCTGCTGACCTGCTGTCAGCCATGGGAAATCAAAAGCGGATGATGATCCTCTGCAATCTCGCCGGCGGAGAGATGCAAGTGGGAATGCTCGCAGAAAAAGTGGATCTGAGCCAGTCAGCTCTTTCCCAGCACCTCGCCAAATTGAGAACACGCCAGCTGGTCAAGACCCGCCGCGAGGCGCAGGCGGTCTATTATTCGATCAACTCCGAGCCTGTCCTCCAGATGCTGCGAACCCTTTCGTCCATTTATTGCAATTGAGATAGCCACCTCGTCCCGGAACCGGAAGCGAACCGGGACACTGGCCTGGGTCGCGGCCGCCGATCAGCTGGCCGGCATCATCCGCGACCTGATGAAAACCACCGGCGGCCATTACTCTCATGCGTCCTGACCTCCAGCTGGTGCCGCAGCTGCGATGGCATTTTCATCGCTCAGCGTTGGCACCAACTCCGCCCTCATGGCGCGATGGAAACCGGCTTCGCACGCGATTAACCGCGGTCTTGTGAAGCTGATGCCGCAACCTGCCCCCTTCAAACGCTCAAAGCCCGCTTCCGGAGAAGCGGGCTTTGGCAATTTGCAAGCGGGTGTCTGAGCCGATTGGCCGGCTCAGAATTCTTCCCAGCTGTCCTGGGCCACGGCGGCATTGCCCTGGCTCCGCGCGACAGGCCGTGCAGCCTGTGCGGCAGGCCGGCGCGCTTCGCTGTGACCAGCCTGGGCCATTGTCCGAGCAGTGCTGCGCAAGGCACTCGACTGCGCTGTTGCCGAGCCATCGATGGTGAACTGCGAGATGAGTTCGCGCAGCTTTCCGGCCTCGGCCGCAAGTTCCGCAGAGGCAGCATTGGATTGCTCCACCATTGCGGCGTTCTGCTGCGTCGTCTGGTCCATCGAGTTGACAGCCTGATTGACTTCAGAAAGGCCGGTGGACTGTTCCTTGGCCGAAATCGCAATCGCGTCCATATGGGTGTTCATCTCGGTGATGAAGCCACCGATGGTCCGGAGCGCTTCACTGGCCTTCCGGACCAGGTCAACACCGCTGGAAACTTCGGTCGAGGAGTTGTGGATGAGCTCCTTGATTTCCTTGGCCGCGTTGGCTGAACGCTGCGCCAGTTCACGCACTTCCTGAGCGACGACCGCGAAGCCCTTGCCGGCTTCACCAGCGCGGGCTGCCTCGACGCCGGCATTAAGCGCCAGAAGGTTTGTCTGGAAGGCGATTTCGTCGATCACGCCGATGATGTTCGAAATCTGCTTCGAGCTCTCTTCGATCCGGCGCATCGCATCCTCAGCCTGGCCAACCACCTGGGAGGACTGGGTGGCCGAGGAATTCGCCTGCGAGGCTACGCCGCGCGCTTCCTCTGTCCGCTGGGTCGAGTTCTGGACGTTGGCGGTGATTTCTTCAACAGCAGCCGCTGTTTCTTCAAGAGCAGCCGCCTGGCGTTCCGTACGCTTTGCCAGATCATCCGTACCGTTTGCAATTTCCCGGGTTCCGGTTTCCATCATCGACACGCTGTCGCTGATGGATCCCATCGTCGAGCTCAATTGTCTGATCGACTGGTTGAAGTCATGGCGCAGAGCTTCAAAGTCCGGCGCGAAGGCTTCCTCGAGCTGGAAGGACAGGTCTCCGGCGGCAAGTCTCTTCAGGCCTGCGGCCAGACCGGAAGTCGCGATCTTCAGGCGCGCTGCAGCATCAGCTTCGGCTTTCTCCTGTGCCGAGATGCGGTCCGCTTCGGCCTGCTTGCGGTTTTCCTCGGCCTCGGTCTCCAAACGCTTGTTGGCGATGCCGGCTTCGCGGAACACCTGCATGGACTCAGCCATTTTGCCGATCTCGTCCTTGCCGCCACTTTCGATGCTGACATCAAGTTCGCCATTGGCGAGCCTTGCCGTTGCATCGGCAAGACGACCGAGGGGACGCGAAACCAGCTGGAAGTTCAGGAAGCCCATGATGGCAGCTACCAGCGCCACGACAACTGAAGCAGCCAAAGCAGTGAATTCCACAGATGTGAGTGCTGCTTTCTGGTCAGCCAGTGCAACATTGGTCAGCTGCTGGACATCAGAAATAATCTCGTTGGTCACGGCATCGAAATCGCCCAGAAGCTTGGTGCCCGATCCGGTCAACTCAAGTACGCGTGCCAATTCGACGGTCATGGGATCACGCATCAGCAGGATCTGACGGTCAGCCACGGAGCCCTGCCAGTCAGCGATCACGGACTTTGCCGCATCCAGTTTGGACAATTCCTCAGCCGCATGCTTCGAATACAGGGATTCCAGCAAGGAAAACTGCTCATTTACTTGAGCGCTTGCTTCGTTATAGCCCGTGACGAAATCCCGGTTACCGGTCAGAAGGAAGTTCTTCAGAGCGAGATTGGTCGCATTGACATGTTCGCTCAGGTTACCGGTTTCATCCAACAGGTTTGCCATGACCTGGCTGCGTTCAACCTGTTCGGCTGCCGTCATCACCCGCGTGAAGATGTACCCGGAAGCGATGATTGCAATAAAGGCCAGAATTGCGAAGGCCGCAAAACCCTTGGTGCTGACTGAGATATTCTTAAGCATGTTGGAAGTCCTGTTGTGTCTGCTGTGCGGCGGTCTCAGGCATGAGGCGCATCACGTCGCTGATAATCTGGCTTGCGTCATGCACCAGCGGCTACACGTCGTTCGGCTTCGGTCAGATTGACCTCCATCGTTACGGCGCCGATCGATTTGTCTGCATCCGTCAAGGTGAAGCTCACCTGTGACCGCCAGATCTTGTTGTCTTCGTCCCACTCGGGTTCGTCGATAAACAGCGCGTCCGCCGACACATCGTAGGTCTTCTGAAACTTGGCCTCGTCACCCTGCCAGTAATCACCGGTGATCGAACTCTGGCCGACATTGAGGCCATTTTGGTCCATCACGAAAATTTCGGCATAAAGGCCAAGGGACTGGCCCTGCAAACGGGTGAGATAGATCGACAAGGGATTGGACAGCGTGGCCGCGATCAACGGCTTGTCATCGCTTTCGCGCTCGGCGACCCACTGCTTGTCCAGCGCATCAATCTGATCCTGGGTCTGCTTCTGCAGCCGGTCGTTCTGCGCCTGAATTGCGATACGAACGATATCCGTCTCGATCCATTGCCGCATCTCTTCCAACATCGCGGGTGTGATCAGACTTTCGGTGCTGGGCTTGGCTGTCTGAGCCGATGCCGGCGAAACCATCAAACCAACAACTGCAGCGGCGAATATGCTTCTTGCGAGGGCCATTTTTGTCTCCTTTTCCAAACAATTGGACCCATTATTTTAATGCGCAGTTAAATTTCGCCCCCTGTCTGCCCAAAAAAACACCGCCATTTGATGTTACAGCACCCAATGCGCGAGCATTAGGCACAAGGCAACTTCGAATTGTCGACAAAGAATACACAGAGCTGCGCCATGTCCGAATCACGCATGCGCGCCAAACGGGTTGAAATGCGCGACAGGCGAATCATTCAGGGAATGAGTGGTGAGACATCAAGGCGGAGCCGGCGGAATCATGCGGGCGTGATTACCAATCACATGAGTACAAAAGCAGACGGGCGCTGTCCGGCGAGGACAACGCCCGTCAAGCGACGACAGGAAATTCCCTGCCATGCCGCCGGTCGCTGGGGAAAATGCACAAACAATCTTGCACCGGCCTTACCTCACAGAGCTGTTGTCTTGTGACTGAGCGCTTGCCGTGGCAAGGGAGATCCCGGACAGCAGGAAGCACCTCATGAAACACAAAGTTATTTTGGATACCGACCCCGGAATCGACGATGCCATGGCAATAGCCTATGCCATCGCTCACCCGGATATCGAGCTGCTGGCCCTGACCACCATCTTTGGCAATGTCCGGACCCACGAAGCCACGCACAACGCGCTGGCTTTGCTGGATCACTGGGAGTGCGGCGCCGATGTCGCAGAAGGCGAAGCCGCCCCGCTGTCCATGCCCGCCAATGAACCGGGCTATCTGGTGCACGGCCGCAACGGTTTCGGGGAAGTCGACATACCCGCCTCCACCCGAAGCAAGCATGCACTTGGTGCTGTCGACTACATCATCGAGGCCACAAAACGCCATCCCGGCGAAATTGTGCTGTGCGCCGTCGGTCCCCTGACCAATCTGGCCAGATTGCTTGAGCGCGACCCAGACGTGGTCTCGCGAGTCAGGGCCGTGGTGGTCATGGGCGGTGCCGTGCACCGCAAGGGCAATGTCACGCCGGTTGCCGAGGCAAATTTCTGGAACGATCCGCACGCGGCGGACAAGGTTCTGGGCGCATCCTGGCCCCTCGTCCTGGCGCCGCTCGATTGCACCATGCCCGTCCTGTTCACCCCTGACTTCATGCAGGCCCTTGCCGACGAAAATCCGAAACTGGGCAAACCGCTGGCAGAGATGGCCAAATTCTACGCCCGGTTCTACCGGTCCCACCAGGGCCTCGGCGGCTGTGTCCCACACGACGTGATGGCGTTGTCCTGGCTGACGGTTGCCGGCGCGTTCCGGTTGCAGAAGGGCGCTCTTGGCGTTGTCACCGATGGCCCCGCCATCGGCCAGACCCTGTTCCAGCCCGGCGGCACGCAAAGCCGCGCCCGTTGTTTTGACGGAAGACCTGACCATATGGTGATGATCGACACCGATCCGCAGATGTTCATGGCCGACTACATGAAGGTGATGACCCTCCACGCCGGATAAGGTGGCAACACCGGGCAGCAAACCGGACCACGCGAGGGGAGCATCATCATGAAACAGCACCTGGCCGATGGAACCGCAATTGTCATCGGCGGCACCGGCGGAATCGGCGCTGCAATGATGGAAGCACTGGAGCAGTCCGGGGCCTTCACCGAGGTCATTGGTTTTTCGCGCAGCTCCGAACCCGCGATTGATCTTCTGGACGAGCAAAGCACTGCCCGCGCCGCAAAATGGGTGAAAACACGGAAAACCGATCTGCGCCTCGTGTTTGACGCAACCGGCTTTCTGCACGGCAATGGCTTCGGACCGGAAAAATCCCTTGCCGCCATCACCCCGGAGCACATGCTCCACGCTTTCGCCGTCAATGCAGTGGGCCCGGCCTTGCTGATGAAACATTTCCTGCCGCTCTTGCCCCGGCACGGCCGATCGGTTTTCGCGACACTCTCCGCCAAGGTGGGATCGATCGGCGACAATGCGCTGGGCGGCTGGTACAGTTACCGCGCTTCCAAGGCGGCGCTCAATCAGCTGGTTCACACTGCGGCAATAGAGCTGGCGCGTCAGAAACCCGAAGCAATCTGCGTCGCCTTGCATCCCGGGACCGTCGACACCGGATTGTCATCGGATTTCGCCAAGGCTGGCCTGACCGTGCGCCAGCCGGGCGAAGCCGCCGCTCAACTCAGCGCCGTGCTTGAGCGTCTTACACCGGAACAGACCGGCGGATTCTACGATTACCGGGGCAACTCGCTGCCCTGGTGACAGATCCAGGCCAGGCGGCTGCAGCCAACCGGCCAGACAGCGATGCCCGTCATATCGGCGGCCTGTCACCTGCTTACTGTGTATCAGTCAGGAAAGAAGCCATCCACACCAGGGGTGCATTCCAGTTGATGGCGATTTCATTGGTCGAGAAAGATCGCGGATCATCGACATAACAGGTTTGCGGCGCGCATCCCTCCAGCTTGCTGATGGCATAATCATCGGCAAGCCCGCTGTTTGGCCCGCCGGCAAGCGCGCCTCTGGGCACTGCGGGGTAGGATGGATCGATCGAGGCTGCAAACATGTTGGAATGTTGCCGCTGGGCGTAGGTCGTGCCGTAGCCGGTAACGTAGGATATCCCCAGGGCATTGCGTCCGAGAATATAGTCCATGCTTTCCCGCACGGCCTGCAGATAGCGCTTGTCGCCGGTTATGTCATAGGCGGTTGCGACAACGATCATGTTCTGGAGAACCAGATGGTTCGACCCCCAGCCGAAACGCCCGGGATTATACATCAAGCCAAATGCCTCGGCCCTTTGGTTCCGCAGATAGGACTCAGCCGCGTCCCTGACCGACGACTGGACAGATTTCAAATCGCGGATCGGCAATTGCGAAGGAACAGACGCCAGATGCAGACGGCCAAGTGCCGCGACCGAGCGCCAGTCAAAGCCTGCGGCCTGGAAAACCGGTCCATCCCAGTGGGGTGAAGCCTTGGCACGATCAAGCCAGGTCCTGTCCCCTGTGCTCAGATAAAGCTCCGACGCTGCCCAGTAGAATTCATCGCTGACATCATCGTCCTGGTAGTCACCGCCGCCGAAACTGCCGTCGGTATAAGGGGCGTAGAGCGCCGGATTGGCTTCTGCAGCGTGATAGGCCCGGACTGCGGCCGACAGCAATCGATCAGAATATTCCCTGTCGAACGGCAAAAACAGCCGCGCGCCCTGCGCCGCCGCTGCTGCCAGATTGAGCGTTGCAGCGGTCGAAGGCCGGTGCAGCACGCGCAGCTCCCGGTCGCGATGCGGAAAACTGGGCGATGCCGCCCAATTGGCGCCGTGCACCTTATGGTGCGCCATGCCGGCATCAGGTTCGCCTTCCGGCACCTGCATCGACATCAGGAAATCGAGCTCCCACCGGGCTTCGTCGAGAATGTCCGGAATACCGTTTCCGGCCTCCGGAATACGCGCGACAGCATCTGCAAGCGCCGGTGATTTTCCGCGTGTCTGGTTGAGTGCCCGCTCGTACACGCCAAGCAACTGCGCCGCAGCTATGCCGCCATTGACGACATATTTGCCAAAATCACCTGCGTCATACCAGCCGCCGGAGACATTGAGCTTGTAGCCACAGCTCCAGGCTGTGCCATAGACCTTGCGTGCCGTCCGGGTATCGACGCATCCGACCGATGTGTCCCCCCGATTGGGCGATTTGCCCAGATGCCCCGCCGGACGGCCATAGCCCTCTCCGGCATAGTCCTGCTTGATCTCGATGCCGCTGCGCACCTTGTAGAAATATCCCAGCGCATCGGCGCGCAGGCTGCCATAGGCGTTGCTCGAAATCGAGAAGGGTGGGCTTGCCTCGCCGTCCACGACGAGCCGATAGCCATCACCGGCGGCCCTGAACCCGCTGAAATCAATATCGTGCACCGCAAGCTCCGACGACACATCGAAGCCCCGCACCTTGCTGCTCCCCTTCAGGACGGTTTCACCCGAGGCTGCCTGAAGTTGCCAACGGACGCGTGCAGGATCCTTGCGCACCAGCGTGGCGTGTTTCGGGCCATCGGGAAAATAGGCCAGCTGATTGACCCGGATCGCCGATGTGGGCGCAACTGCCGTCTCTGCTGCCGGCTCCTGGCCGGACTGCAGGGACGCCGCATGCAGGCAAAACCGCCAGCTCTCGTCCGCACCGCCAAGCTGGAACGTCAGTTGCGCCGGGTCGTGCGAGTCCCCGGCCGTGAAATCCTCGCTCACGGTTTGCTTGTCCGGGCTCAGGCGCCGAACAATCTCGCCCTCCGGCGTCCAGGGATCCACGCCCTGCTGCGCCAGCGCCCGCATCGGCCCGCCCGGATCTCCCGACACTGTCACCGACAAACGATAGTGCTCGCCTTTTCTCAAGCTCAGGCCATTGAGACCGAGGATGGCATCCCACGGGTTCACGGTCCCGCCAGCCACAAGGCCACACAGCGCGCCGGCCTGGTATTCGAGCTTGACGTTTTGCGTGGCCCACCATTCTCCGGCCATTGCCGATTGCGCGAAAGCCGGGTCAGGCAGCATCTCGTCTGCTGCTGCGGTCATTGGCATGGCATGAGCTGCCAGCAAGGCAAATAGACCGGTAATGGCCCTCGAGTGCGTCATGGCTGTTTCCGGATTGCGTGATCGGGAAGAACGGCGGCCCTGTTGAGGGCAAGGCAGATGCTGATGCGGCCAGACTAGGGTTTTGCCATGAAAAAAGGCTTAATCCCGTTATCTTGCAGGGCCGCTCAGCTTCAATGGGACCAGTCCTACAGCCCCAGGAATGCACGGCAGAGCGGATGATCGGCATCAGCCAGCCCGTCAATGACATTGAAATGATGCTTGCCTGGCTCTTCATGCATCTGCATCGGCGTCGCAAACCCGCGCCAGACCTCGTAAAGCGCCCGGTTCTGGCGCACGAACTCCGGCCGTTCGTCTGCACCGACCCAGGCGTTGACCGCAACCGGTGCCAGCGGCGCCAGAAGCACCGGGCTTTCCGCCCGGGCCTCCGCTGCATCAATGTTGAGAACCTCGTTCATCTCGGTGCGCTGCAAGGGCCTCAGGTCATGGACACCGGAAATCGACGTGACTCCGGCAACACGTCCCAGCACCTCACCGGGCAACAGCGGCGAACCGCTGATCAGCCGTGTGACCAGCTGCCCGCCCGCGGAATGCCCTGTCAGCCGGATCGGACCGGCGATCTCGCCTGCCGCCAGACTGACTGCCGCCGCGACTTCGCGGCCGATCCCCGCGACCCGGTTTTCAGGGCAGAGCGTGTAACCCGGCATCGCCACAGCAAAGCCGTGCGCCAGCGGCCCTTCCGCAAGATGCGACCAGTATGATTTGTCGAATGCCTTCCAGTATCCGCCGTGAACAAACACCGCCAAGCCCTTGGGTTCGCCTTGCGGCAGGAAAAGGTCGAGCTGGTTGCGCGCTGCTGTCCCGTATTCGAGATCCAGACGCGCCTTCCCCGCCTTGCTCAACGCCTCGCGGAAGGCCTGCGCCTTGGCAGCCCAGCGCGGCGGATAATCGGACGCCCCCTCAATGTAAGCGCCATTGGCATATGCATCATCGTAATCGGCAATCGGGTAATCTGTCACGGCAAGCTCCTTGGTTGGCAGCATATTTACCGGGCTTTGAGCGAAGCGCAATGTTGAGGCAAAAAGTCAATTTTTGATCATTTGATAAAAAATTTGACCTTTTGATAAAACGGCCCCATTCTGCCCAAATCGCGGCGAAAGGGGCGCTGAGGAGTTGCCCCTTGAAAAGACCGCAAGACGAGGTTCTCGCAAACGAGAGGGGTCCTGATGACTGCGTCCGAGACAAACGATGTGAAGGCAAACCGCCTTTCCAGCGCTGACTACATCGATAATTTTTCCGACATCCATCCGCCGCTGACGCCGCATGAAGCGCTTGTCGAGGCGGACCGCTGCTATTTTTGCTACGACGCCCCCTGCATGACGGCCTGCCCGACATCGATCGACATTCCGATGTTCATCCGCAAGATCCAGGCAGCCAATCCGGTAGGCTCCGCCAAGACAATCTTCGAGCAGAACATCATGGGCGGCATGTGCGCCCGTGTTTGCCCGACCGAGACCCTGTGTGAAGAGGTCTGCGTGCGCGAGACAGCGGAAGGCAAGCCGGTCAAGATCGGCCTGCTGCAGCGCTACGCCACCGACACCTTCATGGAACGCGAGCAACCGCATCCGTTCACCCGCGCCGCCCCGACCGGCAAGAAAATTGCGGTCATCGGCGCCGGCCCGGCTGGACTGTCCTGCGCCCATCGCCTCGCCACCCACGGCCACGACGTGACCGTTTACGAAGCGCGTGAAAAGGCCGGCGGCCTCAACGAGTATGGCATTGCGTCCTACAAGACGACCAATGACTTCGCCCAGGATGAAGTCGAATTCATCCTGCAGATCGGCGGCATCACCATCGAGAACGGCAAGGCGCTTGGCCGCGACGTTACCCTTGATCAGCTGTCCGCCGACTTCGATGCAGTATTCCTCGGCGTCGGCCTTCCCGGCGTCAATGCGCTGGGTCTCGACAATGAGGATGCCGCCGGCATCATCGACGCTGTCGATTTCATTGCCGTGCTGCGCCAGGCCGACGACCTCTCCCAGCTTGAAATCGGCCGCCGTGTCGTCGTCATCGGCGGCGGCATGACCGCCATCGATGCGGCCATGCAATCCAAGCTGCTGGGTGCTGAAGAGGTAACCGTCGCCTATCGCCGCGGCCAGGAGCACATGAACGCCTCGCTTTATGAACAGGAGCTGGCCCAGACCCATGGTGTTAGCATCCGCCACTGGATGATGCCGGCGAGCCTCGAGGTTTCTGACGGGGCCGTCAAATCCATCACCATGGAAAAGACCGAACTCGACGCGTCCGGCAAACTTGCCGGGACCGGAGAAATGGTCACAATTCAAGCCGACCAGGTTTTCAAGGCCATTGGCCAGACCCCGGACCCTGCCCCGCTCGAAGGCTCCTCGATCGAGCTGGAGAAGGGCCGGATCCGTGTCGATGAGCATCGCCGCACCTCGCACCCGAAAATCTGGGCGGGTGGCGACTGCGTCGCCGGTGGCGAAGACCTGACCGTGGCCTCCGTCGAGGACGGCAAGGTCGCTGCTGAAAGCATTCACAAAGCCTTGATGGCTTGAGGAAGGATAAGATTCATGGCTGACCTTTCCACCAATTTTCTCGGTATCAAATCCCCCAACCCCTTCTGGCTCGCCTCGGCTCCGCCGACGGACAAGGCCTACAATGTCGAGCGCGCTTTTGAAGCAGGCTGGGGCGGCGTTGTCTGGAAGACGCTGGGCGAAGCAGGCCCGCCCGTCGTCAACGTCAACGGCCCCCGCTATGGCGCGATCTGGGGTCCCGACCGCAGGCTTCTCGGCCTCAACAATATCGAGCTGATCACCGACCGCGATCTCGAGGTCAATCTCAGCGAAATCACCGAGGTCAAGAAACGCTGGCCCGACCGGGCGATGATTGTCTCGATCATGGTGCCCTGCGAAGAGCAAAGCTGGAAGGCGATCCTGCCAAGGGTCGAGGACACCGGCGCTGACGGCATCGAGCTCAATTTCGGCTGCCCGCACGGCATGAGCGAACGCGGCATGGGCGCCGCCGTCGGCCAGGTGCCGGAATACATCCAGATGGTTGCCGAATGGTGCAAGCACTATTCCAAGATGCCGGTCATCGTGAAGCTAACGCCCAACATCACCGACATCCGCTATCCGGCGCGCGCCGCCAAGGCCGGCGGCGCCGATGCGGTGTCGCTGATCAATACGATCTCGTCGATTGTCTCGGTCGATCTCGACAATTTCGCGCCCGTCCCGACGATTGACGGCAAGGGCTCGCATGGCGGCTATTGCGGACCGGCGGTCAAGCCGATCGCGCTCAACATGGTCGCCGAAATCGCCCGCGATGCGGAAACCCGTGGCCTGCCGATCTCAGGCATCGGCGGGATTCAGACCTGGCGCGACGCCGCGGAATACATTGCGCTCGGCTGCGGTACGGTTCAGGTCTGTACAGCCGCCATGACCTATGGCTTCAAGATCGTCGAGGAAATGGCGGAAGGCCTGTCCGACTGGATGGACGAGAAGGGCTACGCCACCATCGCCGATTTCCAGGGCCGCGCGGTACCCAATGTCACCGACTGGCAGTATCTCAACCTCAACTACGTCACCAAGGCCAAGATCGATCAGGATCTGTGCATCAAGTGCGGCCGCTGCCACATTGCCTGCGAGGACACGTCACATCAGGCGATCACCTCGATGGTGGATGGTGTCCGGCACTTCGAAGTGATGGATGACGAATGTGTCGGCTGCAATCTCTGCGTCAATGTCTGCCCGGTCGATGATTGCATCACCATGGTCGAGATGACCGAAGGGTCTGACCCGCGCACCGGCAAGCCGATCGATCATGACTATGCCAACTGGACGACGCATCCCAACAATCCGATGTCCAAACAGGCCGCCGAGTAAGTTACCCGGCTCGATCAGTCATACCGTGATAAACCGGCCGCTTCAGACGGCCGGTTTTTTCCTGGTCATGCAAGTAAGGCCGGTCCCGTTGCGTGTTGCGGTCAGGAACCAGCAAGCTCCCGGGCATGACCTCATAGTTGCTTGTCTACCGAACCTCGAGTTGCTATCAAACAGCCGGGTCTGATGGTTGCCGGGGGATAATCATGAAATTGTATTCAGCACTAGCTCTGCTTGCATGCCTGTTTCTTGCGTCATGCCAAACCATGTCGAAAGAGGAATGCGCGGTCGCCGACTGGAGCGTCATCGGCGAGCAGGACGGTGCAGCCGGTTACAATCCCCAGTACCGCTTCGCCCGCCACGTCAAGGCCTGCTCGAAGGCAGGCGTGGCCGCTGACCAGACGCTCTGGTATCAAGGCTATCAGCAGGGTCTGCCGCGCTATTGTACACCGCTCAATGGTTTGAGCGTCGGCAGCCAGGGCAAGGCTTATGCCAACGTCTGCCCCGCCAATCTTGAAGCGGGCTTCCGTGAGGGTTACGAACTTGGCCGGGTATATTATGGCAAGAAACGCGAGATAAACTCGCTGGAAGCCCGTATCCGGAGCCTGGAACAAGCTATCCGTGAAGATGAAAAGCTGCTGGCCGCCGGTACCAACGACCGTCGCAGCGTCGAACGGCGGATCGATGACAACCATCGCAGCATCCGCGACATGGAACGCGACATCGGCCGCCAGCAATCCGAATTGCGCCGCATTGAAGATGACATGGCGGATTTCCGCTATCGCGCCGTCCCTGTGTCGCAATAAGGGTGCCGCCGTGGCCGTCAGCGGTAGCACCAATGTCTAAGGCAGCGTTTCGGCAATCCGCATTGACCAGAGGTCGACATCAAGCCATTCAGGAGCGGCCGTGTCTGGCCTGGCGTTCGCACATGGCCGAATACCTCTGATCATTGGTCATGTTTATGAGTTCTTCCATTTCATTGCTTGCCGCTCATCGGCTGTGTCTTGTCCTTCTCCTGTTTCTCACCGCAATTGCCCAGGGATGCGTTCAGCTCAACACCGGGACCGCGGCTCTCAAGCCGGCCAAGGCAAGCCTTCATGCCTGCTGCACAAATATGGAGGATTATCCGCCCTGGTTTGTCGATATGGCGCGCACTGTTGCTCCTCCACTGGGCACAGTGCTGAGCCACGTCGCCTGGCGTAGCGGCTACCTCAAATCGAAGCAGGCTGCACAGCAAGCCATTCTCGATGTGCTTCAGCCTCTCGACATTGTGCTGGTCAGTTCCAAGGGCAAGCGATCAGGCCAGATGATACCGGGCCTGTTCGGTCATGCCGCGGTCTATCTCGGAACACAGCAGGAGCTTCAGCGCCTCGGGGTCTGGTCATCCCCGAAACTCCAGCCACACAGTGCCGGCATTCGCAATGGTCAGGTTTTCATTGAAGCCGGTGCGGAGGGCGTGCATCTGTCCAAGGCGTCTGTCGTGCTCAACACGGATGCCGTGGCAATTCTGCGCCCGCGCTTCAGCAGCCTGGCACAAAAGCGCAGGGCCGCTCTCGATTACTTCAGTGCGATTGGCATGAAGTTCGACTTCCTGTTTGACGTGGACTCCCCCGACTGCACATTCTGCACCGAGCTCATTCACCGTGTCATGCCACAGCTTGATCTGCCGATCATCGAAATCTACGGGGTCCGAACGATCATGCCCGACAGCGTGGCTGTTTCTGCGATCGGCAAGAACCGGGCCCTTGCCTTCGTCGGCTACATCAAAGGGGATTCCAACGGTTGGAGCCAAGGCTCGATTGCCGACCTGGCAAACGACATTGGTGAGAACTGGGCTGCCCGTCAGCGTTAGGCCGGCGCAGTCTGCGGGACCGCTTCGACAGGCCGCGCGCCACGCATGGCGAGCGGGTTTTGTCCGTAATGCTGACGAAACGCCCGCGCGAAGCCTTCCGCTGACTGATAGCCGTAACGCCGCGCCACAGCGTCGACGCGGTCTCCCTTCTGGAGGTCCTGCCGTGCCACCAGGAGCCGCCAGCGGCGCAGGTAAGCAGCCGGGGTTTCGCCGACAGTGCCGGCGAAGGTTTCGGCAAACCGGCTCAGGGACAGGCCGGCGACTTCGGCAAGGTCCTCATTGCGCCAGTTGCGCCCCGGATTGCCATGCATCGCCACGATGGCCCGGCTCAGCCGCGAATCCGAAAGCCCGGAAAGCAATCCCGGCCCGGTTGAGCCCGCCTCGATCTGGGCGCGAAGCAATCGCACCACCATCACTTCACCCAGCCGGTTGACGACGGAAGCGGATCCGCATCGTGCCGCAGCAAGTTCTGAATGCATCAGATTGACCAGGCTTGCAGCCTCGGGGTCGCTGGCCAGGTCGAAACTGAATGTCTCCGGCAACGCAGCCAGCAGCGGATTCGACGCCCCACCCCAGTCGACTTCGGCCGAAAACAACACGGTTGCGGCTGGAAACGCACTGCCAACACCCGCATGTCCGAACCAGACCTGACCGGATCCGCCGCTGTCACCCGCCGTCACCACCATTGTCGCCGAATCGAGCGCCGCAGGCGTCACCTGCAATGTGAACCGCTCCATCAGCGTTGCAAGTCTGTCGATTTTGCTCATATCGGTGTTTTCATCAGTTAAATCGGATTTTTCAGATTTTATTTCCGATATTGTGTTTTCACAACCCCACACTGAAAGGCTTCTTCCATGCTCCTGCCCCGCCAGAAAACACCGGACCTCAAAGTGCCGACCCTTGCTCACGGCGACTTCGACCTCAGCACGGACGCGTCGGAGCGTGGAACCATCATCTGCTTCTATCGCGGCCTTCACTGCCCGATCTGCGCCGCCTACCTCACCGAGTTCCAGAAACGCGTTGCCGACTTTGCCGAACGTGGCGTCGCCACCATCGCGATCAGTTCGGACGGCGAAGAGCGGACCCGCCAGATGGCCGACAAGATCGGCGCCGACAGCCTGCGCTTCGGCTACGACCTGCCGCTGGCCAAGGCACGCGAATGGGGGCTCTACATTTCCACCTCACGCGGCAAGACCTCGATCGGCATCGAGGAACCGGCTCTGTTCTCGGAGCCTGGCCTGTTCATGGTGACGCCGGAGCAGACCCTCTATTACGGTTCAGTCCAGACCATGCCCTTCGTTCGCCCGCATTTTTCAGAACTTGTCGGCGCGCTGGATTTCGCCATCAAGAACGACTATCCGGCCCGCGGCGAATACACCGGAGCCGTCTGAACCATCCGGCGGCGGCGGATCGTCAGATCGAACGCTGGTTGACCCGCACGGAAAGCGCTTCGGCGCTTTCCACCCGTTCGGAATAACGATCAACAAGATAGCCCGCCCGGCCTCTGGTCAGGAGTGTGAACTTCATCAACTCCTCCATCACATCGACCATGCGGTTGTAGAACGGCGACGGTTTCATCCGGCCCTCTTCATCGAACTCGGCAAACGCCTTTGGCACCGATGACTGGTTGGGGATGGTGATCATCCGCATCCAGCGGCCGAGAATGCGCATCTGATTGAGCGTATTGAAGCTCTGCGATCCGCCGCTGACCTGCATCAGCGCCAGCGTCCGCCCTTGCGTTGGCCGCACCCCGCCGATCGGCGCCAGCGGCAGCCAGTCGATCTGCGTCTTCATAACGCCGGTCATGGCGCCATGCCGCTCCGGCGAACACCAGACCTGGGCTTCCGACCAGAGCGACAGCTGGCGCAGTTCAGCCACCTTGGGATGGCTTTCGGCCTCGTCGGAAACCAGTGGCAACCCGCTCGGGTCATACAGCTGCACTTCCGCGCCGAGCGCCTCGAGAACGCGCTTCGCCTCCAGGCTCAAAAAGCGTGAATAGGATCGGGTGCGCAAGGAGCCGCACAGCATCAGCACACGGGGCGGATGGCCGGGCTCGCCAGGCAATGCCAGCCGTTCGATGTCAGGAAGATGCAGGCTGTCACGGTCAAGATTCGGCGTGTCGCTGGTCATGGAGCTGTAATCACTTCACCGTCTTCCTTGGTGTAGGTGGTGCCCGGAGCCACATCAAGCAGCGCGAACACCGCTTCCGAGGGACGGCACAATGCAACGCCTTTCGGCGTGCAGACGATGGGGCGGTTGACCAGCACCGGATGCTCCAGCATGGCGTCCAGGATCGCGTCGTCGCTGACGCCGGGATCGGTCAGGCCAAGGTCCGCCGCAGGAGATTTCGACACCCGCAATGCCTCGCGCGGGGTAATGCCGGCAGCAGCGAACAGCCCCTGCAATTGTTCTCTGGTCCAGCCGGTCTGCAGATACTCGATCACCACCGGCTCTTCCGCAAAGGCCCGGATGATCTCGAGAACGTTGCGGGATGTTCCGCAACCTGGATTGTGATGAATGACGATACCCATAACCGGTTCCTCTGCTTGATGTCCGTTCGAGCCCGGCTTATCGCAAGTGCTTCGTCAACGCCAGAATTATATCAAGATTTCTTGATTAGTTCGGTTGCGAGAGGCCCGTCCTGCAGACATGCCGATCGGCGCAATTGCAAAACTGATTGCGACACCTGCACTTGGCCATAGCCACCGCCTGCGGTATCGATTGATACGAAATCACCAGCATAACGGAGCCCACAATGAGCATTGACCTGACCGGCAAGACAGCCCTGATCACCGGCGCCAGCCGCGGCATCGGCGAAGCGGCAGCCCGCATCATGGCAGGCTACGGCGCCAACGTGGTTCTGGCCGCACGCTCCACCTCGGACTGCGAGCGGATTGCCGCCGAAATCGGGGACAAGGCGCTGGCAGTGGCCTGCGATGTGGCAAGCTACGCCGATGTGGACAACGCCGTCAGCAAGGCGGTCTCCCACTTCGGCAGCCTCGACATCCTGGTCAACAATGCCGGTTTGATCGATCCGATTGCCCGTATTGAGGACTCCGATCCCGACGCCTGGGATCTGGTGGTCGACGTCAATTTCAAGGGGGTCTATCACGGGCTGCGCGCCGCGATCCCGGTCATGAAACAGCAGGGCGGCGGTGTCATCATCAACATTTCCTCAGGCGCGGCAACAGGCGCACTGGAAGGCTGGAGCCACTATTGCGCAACCAAGGCTGGGGTTCTGTCGCTGACACGCTGTGCCCACAAGGAATCCGCCTCCGACAATGTCCGGGTTGTCGGCCTCTCCCCCGGAACGGTGGCAACCGACATGCAGCGGTCGATCAAGGATTCCGGCGTCAATCCGGTCAGCCAGCTTGACTGGTCGCAGCACATTTCGCCCGAATGGGTCGGCAAGGCCATCGCATGGCTGAGCACGGATGCCGGCCGGGCCTATGACGGCGACGACTTTTCGCTCAAGACCGAGGAAGGCCGCCGCGCCGTCGGATTGATCACCTGACGGCAGGCAACTCAGAGGGTCCGGACACGGGGCGTATCGCCGGTCCTGTTCTGGGGCCGCAAGCCGTCGAGAAACAGCGTTTCGAGATACCGCGCAGCGTCCTCGAAACGGCCCTCCGAGCCCCTGTCCGGCCCGAGTATCACGCGCACCTGGGTGTCAAAATCGGCATAATGCTGCGTTGTTGACCAGATCGAGAATATCAGGTGGCGGGCGTCAACGGTGTTGATCCGCCCCTCCGTCATCCAGCCCTGCAGCACCTCCACCTTCTCGTCGACCAGCGGCTTCAGCTCGGTTTCGAGCAGCCGTTTGATGCGGGGGGCGCCCTGCAGGATCTCATTGGCGAACAACCGGCTCTCGCGCGGGAAATCGCGCGCCATTTCCAGCTTGCGGCGAATGTAGGATTGCAGCTCGGGCAGCGGGTCACCGGTCGCATTGAGTTCCCGCAACGGTTCAAGCCAGGTATCGAGCAGACGCGCGATCAATGCCTCGTACATGTCCTGCTTGCGGCGGAAATAATAAAGCAGATTGGGTTTGGACATGCCTGCATGGTCGGCGATCCGGTCAATGGTTGCGCCGCGAAATCCATGGGCGGAAAACTCTTCAAGCGCCGCGTCGAGAATGCGCTCCTCGTTTTCCATCTGAATGCGCGTCTTGCGTTGGGTTTCCGTGGCTCTTGCCTTCAAGTTGCGCGCTCCATGTCACCATTGACCAGCTAAGAAACTGCTCCGGCAAAGCTCTTGCGGACACCGCCGAATTTGCCTTGACCCGATGATTGACCCTGCTAGAGTTTTATCAAACAGTCAATATTTTCGTCAGTGAACTCGAATGCGGAAAAAAAGCCATTGAAATGGCTATTGACCAACGACCGGGAACACATTGCGTCAGGAGGCGCGCCAAGCCATGTCAAACCGGCTCAACACATCCCCCAACGACCTGCGCGCGTTCTGGATGCCGTTCACCGCAAACCGCCAGTTCAAGCAGAACCCGCGCATGCTGGTCGCTGCCAAGGACATGCATTTCACCACCTCTGACGGCCGCCAGATCCTTGACGGCACTGCAGGCCTCTGGTGCGTCAATGCCGGTCATTGCCGCCCGAAGATCACTGAGGCGATCGCGCAGCAGGCCGGTGAACTGGACTATGCACCCGCCTTCCAGATGGGCCATCCGAAAGCCTTTGAGCTGGCCAATCGCCTGGTCGACATCGCGCCCGAAGGCATGAACCATGTGCTGTTCACCAATTCCGGTTCGGAGTCGGTCGAAACCGCGCTCAAGGTCGCCCTGGCCTATCAGCGTGTGAAGGGCAACGGATCCCGCACCCGGCTGATCGGCCGCGAACGCGGCTATCACGGCGTCAATTTCGGCGGCATCTCGGTCGGTGGCATTGTTTCCAACCGCAAGATGTTCGGCACTTTGCTGACCGGCGTCGACCACATGCCGCACACGCATTTGCCGGCCCAGAACGCCTTCACCAGGGGCCAGCCCGAGCATGGCGGTGATCTGGCCAGCGAACTGGAGCGCATTGTCGCCCTGCATGATGCGTCGACCATCGCCGCTGTCATCGTCGAGCCGGTTGCCGGCTCAACCGGCGTGCTGATCCCGCCGAAGGGCTATCTGAAAAAACTGCGCGAGATCAGCACCAAGCACGGCATCCTGCTGATTTTCGATGAAGTCATCACCGGCTATGGCCGCCTCGGCTCACCCTTCGCCGCACAGCATTACGATGTCATGCCGGACATGATCACCTCCGCCAAGGGCCTGACCAACGGCGTCATCCCGATGGGCGCGGTCTTTGTCACCTCGGAGATCCATGACGCGTTCATGCAGGGCCCGGAACACATGATCGAGTTCTTCCATGGCTACACCTATTCGGGCAATCCGATTGCCTCGGCCGCAGCACTCGCCACACTCGACACCTACAAGGAAGAAGGCCTGTTTACCCGCGCTGCCGACATCGCGCCCTACTGGGAAGAACAGCTGCATTCGCTGAAGGATTGCCCGCATGTCATCGACATCCGCAACACCGGCCTGATCGGCGCCATCGAGCTCGACCCGATTGCAGGCGAGCCGACCAAACGCGCCTTCTCCGCCTTCCTCAAGGCCTATGATGACGGCTTGCTGATCCGCACCACAGGCGACATCATTGCGCTTTCGCCACCCCTGATCATCTCCAAGGATCAGATTGACGAATTGTTCGAAAAACTGCGTAAAGTCCTCGAAGGGGTCGCGTAACCATGCAGATCATTGAAAACGCCATTGGCGGCAAGCTGACGATTTCCACCTCGGACCGCCGCTCGCCGGTGTTCAACCCGGCAACCGGCGAGCAGATCGCCGAGCTGCCGCTGTCGACGGTCGAGGAAATCAACGCCGCCGTTGCCAACGCCAAGGCCGCACAGCCGGCCTGGGGCGCCATGCCGCCATTGAAGCGCGCCCGCTTCATGTTCAAGTTCAAGGAACTGCTCGACCGTCACGCCGCCGACATCGCCCGCGAAATTTCGCGCGAGCACGGCAAGACCCATGACGATGCGCTGGGCGAAGTCACCCGCGGCATCGAGGTGGTGGAATTTGCCTGCGGCATACCCAATCTGCTCAAGGGCGATTTTTCCCGCAATGTCGGCCCCGGCGTTGATTCCATCGCCGACCGCCAGCCGCTCGGCGTCGTCGCCGGCATCACCCCGTTCAACTTCCCGGCCATGGTGCCGATGTGGATGTACCCGATCGCCATTGCCTGCGGCAACACCTTCGTGCTCAAGCCTTCCGAGCGTGATCCGTCAGCCCCGATGCTGGCCTGGAAACTGTTCCAGGAAGCGGGATTTCCCGAAGGCGTTCTCAACGTCGTTCATGGCGACAAGCTCGCCGTCGATACACTGCTTGATCACCCGGACGTCAAGGCCATCAGCTTTGTCGGCTCAACCCCGATTGCCGAATATGTCTATTCGCGCGGCACTGCCAACGGCAAGCGCGTCCAGGCGCTCGGCGGCGCCAAGAACCACATGGTGGTCATGCCCGATGCCGATATGGATCAGGTCGCCGATGCGCTGATGGGCGCAGGCTACGGATCCGCCGGCGAACGCTGCATGGCGATCTCGGTTGCCGTGCCGGTCGGCGAGAAGACCGCCGATGCGCTTGTCGCCAAGCTCAAGCCGCGCGTCGAAGCGCTCAAGATCGGTCCGGCCACCGATGACACCGCGGAAATGGGCCCTGTCGTGACCAAGATGCATCAGGAAAAGGTGCTCGGCTACATCGATCAGGGCGTCAGTGAAGGCGCCGAACTGGTTGTCGATGGCCGCGGCTTCTCGCTGCAGGGCTACGAGGAAGGCTATTTTGTCGGCGGCACGCTGTTTGACCGCGTCACCACCGACATGACCATCTACAAGGAAGAAATCTTCGGTCCCGTGCTCTCGGTCGTCCGTGCCGGCACCTTCGATGACGCCGTCAAGATGATCAACGATCATGAATATGGCAACGGCACCGCGATCTTCACCCGTGACGGGGATGCCGCCCGCGCCTTCTCCGATTCCATCGAGGTCGGCATGGTCGGCATCAATGTGCCGATCCCGGTGCCGGTGGCCTATCATTCCTTCGGCGGATGGAAGCGTTCGCTGTTCGGCGATCACTCGATCTACGGCCCGGAAGGCGTGCGCTTCTACACCCGCCTCAAGACCATCACCTCGCGCTGGCCCAACGGCATCAAGTCCGGCGCTGTATTCACCTTCCCGAGCTAAAAATGATGAACCGTTTCGATGGCTGAGAATATCACTACGGATGACAAATCTCTGCGGCTGGCACACGAGTACGCTTGGGACTGGTTTGCTTATCATGCAGACCAGAGACTAAAATCGTTCAATTTTTTCTTCGTTCTAGAAGGCGCTCTCACTGCAGCCTATCTAACTTCTTTGGGTTCAGACAACAGACTTCTTGCAGTAGGGTTTGGATTTCTACTTCTGATCGCTGCGATCATGTTTTGGCGACTTGATACAAGAAACTCCGAACTTATAAAAATATCTGAACAATACTTAATGAAAAGCGAGTCGATATTAGCTGCTGTAGTTGGCCAAGAGATAAGGCTCGCTCACTCGGCAGAGAATGCAGATTCTTGCTTCTCTACAAAACTTCTTCCAAGTATCCTCTCAACATACAGGAAGATATTCCGCGCAATATTCGTGAGCGTAATTTTATTTTCAATTTTCGCGATCATTCACGCCATTCACCCAATCAAATGGGGCGGCTGGTTAACCGAAAGTCAGCCGGCAATTACGGCAGAAGAACCCAAGGAGTAGTTCCATGTCCGCACCCGCAGCCAACCTTCGCATCAACGCCGACCGGCTGTGGGAGTCGCTCATGGACATGGCCAAGATCGGACCCGGCATTGCCGGCGGCAACAACCGCCAGACCCTAACCGACGAGGACGGCGAAGGCCGTCATCTGTTCCGCACATGGTGCGAAGAGGCTGGCCTCACCATGGGCGTCGACACCATGGGCAACATGTTCATGACAAGGCCGGGCACCGATCCCGATGCCCTGCCGGTCTATGTCGGCAGCCACCTCGACACCCAGCCAACCGGCGGCAAATATGACGGCGTGCTCGGAGTGCTGGCCGGTCTTGAGCTGGTGCGGACGCTCAACGATCTCGACATCAAGACAAAGCACCCGATTGTCGTGGTCAACTGGACCAACGAGGAAGGCACCCGCTTTGCTCCGGCGATGCTCGCGTCGGGCGTCTTCGCCGGCGTCCATGAACAGGACTGGGCCTATGACCGGACCGACGCCAAGGGCAAGCGCTTCGGCGACGAGCTCGAACGCATCGGCTGGAAGGGCGACGAGGAAGTCGGCGCCCGCAAAATGCATGCGCTGTTCGAGCTGCACATCGAGCAGGGCCCGATCCTCGAGGCGCAGGGCAAGGACATCGGCGTCGTCACCCACGGCCAGGGCCTGCGCTGGATCCAGTGCACGGTGACCGGCAAGGAAAGCCACACCGGCTCGACCCCGATGCCGATGCGCAAGAACGCAGGCCGCGGCCTGGCCCAGATCACCGAGCTGGTGCATCAGATCGCCATGGACAATGCGCCCAATGCTGTCGGCGCCATCGGCCATATCGATGTCTACCCGAACTCGCGCAACATCATTCCGGGCAAGGTGGTCTTCACCATCGATTTCCGCAGCCACGAACTCGACACGCTCAATGGCATGGCCGAGCGGCTGATGGCCGAGGCGCCCAAGCTATGCGATGCGCTCGGCGTCAGCTTCGAAGCCGAGATCGTCGGCCAGTTCGACCCGCCGGAATTCGACCACGCCTGCGTCAAGGCAGTCCGCGACGCCGCCGAACGGCTTGGCTATTCCCATATGGACATCATCTCCGGCGCCGGTCACGATGCCTGCTGGATCAACCGCATCGCACCCACCGCCATGGTCATGTGCCCCTGCGTCGACGGCCTCTCGCACAACGAAGCCGAAGACATCTCCAAGGAATGGGCCGGCGCGGGCTGCGATGTTCTCATGCATGCCGTTGTCGAAACAGCTATTGTAGTGGAGTAAACAATGAACACATCAGCCAAAGTCGTGCCTCTTGAGGCCAGCGACGAAAGCCAGCTTCGCATAGACCTTGCAGCCGCACTCAGGCTCGCCGCCTATTATGACTGGCACGAGGGCGTCGCCAATCATTTCTCCGCCGCCGTCTCGGCCGATGGCAAGAAATTCCTCGTCAATCCGCGCTGGAAGCACTTCTCCCGCGCCAAAGCCAGTGAACTGCTGCTGGTTGATGCGGACGATCCCGACACGATGAACCGTCCAGACGCACCCGACCCGTCGGCCTGGTCGATCCATTCCGCCATTCACAGGAATGTGCCGCATGCCCGTGTCGCGCTGCATCTGCATCCGCCGCACGCCACCGCGCTGGCCGGACTGAAAGATCCCTCGATCAAGCCGATAGACCAGACCACCGCACGGTTCTTCAACCGGCTGGCGATGGACATGGAATTTGGCGGCATCGCATCCGAAGAAGCAGAGGGCGAGCGCATCGCAAGCACCATCGGCAATCACTCCAGCGTCATGATGGCCAATCACGGTGTGACCACCGTAGCCCCGACTGTCGCCGAGGCATTCGACGCCATGTACCACCTCGAGCGCGCCGCGCGCACCATGGTGCTGGCCTATTCAACCGGCCAGGAGCTCAATGTCATGAATGACGAGCTCGCAGAGTCCGTTGCGCAGGAATGGGAGGTCTACAAGGACGCCGAATTCTCGCATTTCGAGGAAATGAAAAAGGTGCTGGACCGGGAAAATCCGGGTTATGCGGAGTGAGACAGAAGCGTTGAAGCATGATTGAGAGAACGCACAGGGCCAGCCACCAGGTTCCTCTCCCCCCCGGGGAGAGGTCGGGCGTGATCAAAGTCCCCCTCCCCCTTGAGGGGAGGGGTTAGGGGTGGGGGTATTGTTCATGGCACCAACGGCCGTTGATCCGAAAATGATCCCGCGGGCCCGCATGCTTCGCCGCACCATGACCGAGGGCGAAAAAAGACTTTGGGCAGAACTCCGCGATTTCAAAAGGCTCTACGGACTGCATGTCCGAAAGCAGGTTCCGATCGGCCCCTTCATTGCCGATTTCGCCATCCACTCCGCCAAACTTGTCATCGAAGTCGATGGCGAGCATCATTTTACGGCGGATGGACAGGCGAAAGATGCACGACGTGACGACTGGCTGAAAAATGCAGGTTACCGGATTGTCCGCTTCAATACCGGTGAACTGGCTGACGCATTTGATGGCTGTATCGAGCAGATCCTTCGGGAGCTGCGACTGATGAATTGAACGAGAGGCACACCCCCACCCCTAACCCCTCCCCTCAAGGGGGAGGGGGATTGACCGCAAAAGAATAAACACGGGAAGCAGATCATGAGCACCACTGTCATCAAGAACGGAACCATTGTCACCGCAGACCTGACCTACAAGGCGGACGTGATGATCGAGGGCGGCGTTATCACCGCGATCGGCCCAAACCTGGTCGGCGAAAAATCGCTCGATGCCACCGGCTGTTATGTCATGCCCGGCGGCATCGATCCGCACACCCATCTCGAAATGCCGTTCATGGGCACCTATTCGACCGACGATTTCGAAAGCGGCACCCGCGCTGCACTCTCCGGCGGCACCACCATGGTGATCGATTTCGCCCTGCCCGCGCCGGGCCAGTCGCTCCTGGAAGCGCTGACCATGTGGGACAACAAGTCGACCCGCGCCCATTGCGATTACTCCTTCCACATGGCGATCACCTGGTGGGGCGAGCAGGTGTTCAACGAGATGGAGACCGTGGTCAAGGACAAGGGCATCACCACCTTCAAGCACTTCATGGCCTACAAGGGCGCCCTGATGGTCGATGATGACGAGATGTATTCCTCGTTCAGCCGCGTCGGCGAATTGGGCGGCATCGCCATGGTCCACGCTGAAAACGGCGATGTGGTGGCCCAGCTTCAGCAGAAGCTCATGGCCGAAGGCAACAATGGCCCCGAGGCCCACGCTTATTCCCGTCCGCCTGAAGTCGAGGGCGAAGCCACCAACCGTGCCATCATGATCGCCGACATGGCCGGAACGCCGCTCTATGTGGTCCACACATCCTGCGAGCAGAGCCACGAAGCCATCCGCCGCGCCCGCCAGAAGGGCATGCGGGTCTGGGGCGAGCCGCTGATCCAGCACCTGACGCTGGACGAGAGCGAATACGCCAACCCCGACTGGGACCATGCTGCGCGCCGGGTGATGAGCCCGCCCTTCCGCAACAAGATGCATCAGGATTCGCTCTGGGCCGGCCTGTCGGCCGGATCGCTGCAGGTGGTGGCCACCGACCATTGCGCCTTTTCCACCGAGCAGAAACGCTTCGGCGTTGGCGATTTCACAAAAATCCCCAACGGCACCGGCGGGTTGGAAGACCGCATGCCGATGCTCTGGACCTATGGCGTCGCCACCGGACGGCTGACCATGAACGAATTCGTCGCCGTCACCTCGACCAACATCGCCAAGATCCTCAACTGCTACCCGAAAAAGGGCGCGGTGCTGGTTGGCGCCGATGCCGACCTGGTGGTCTGGGATCCGGAAAAATCCAAGACCATTTCCGCCAGCACCCAGCAATCGGCGATCGACTACAACGTGTTTGAAGGCAAGCAGGTCAAGGGCCTGCCGCGCTACACCCTGACCCGCGGCCGGGTGGCCGTCGACGACGGCGAAGTCAAGCCGCAGGAAGGCCACGGCGAGTTCGTCAAGCGCCAGCCGGTGACGCCGACCAACAAGGCGCTGTCGACCTGGAAGGAACTCAGCTCGCCGCGCAAGGTCGAACGCTCCGGCATCCCGGCGAGCGGGGTATGATGGACAGTCACTCAGTCGATCAGCGTATCGAGCTCCGGAAGCAGGGTGACGCTTTCCTGCTCGCGGGGATCGGTTCGCGCGATGACGGCAGTCACCACATCGTCGGAATTGTTGATCGGCAGATGCGGCACATTGGCCGGAATATAGATCATGTCGCCCGCTGCGGTCTCCATGCAGTGCTCAAGCCGTTCACCCCAATACATGATCGCCCGGCCAGAAAGCACATAGATGGCGGTCTCGTGGCTGTCATGCTTGTGCGCCTTGGCGCGTCCGCCGGGCGGGATCGTCAAAAGGTGCATGCAAATCGCCTGCGATCCGGTGGTTTCGCGCGCCACCCCCTCAAAATAGCTGAATCCCTGCTTGCCATCATAGCTCTTGCCGGGACGAAGCCTTACACAGTGCGGAGTGTTCGATGATAACATGTCAGCGCCCTTCCCGGCGCAATCACCGGACCCGATATGGAATGGAGACGGCGTGACTATGGCAGACCACGGCACCAGTGCAAACACCGTCATCTCCGCCCAGAATCTGGACCTCACCTTCGAGACCAATGACGGCCCGGTTCATGCGCTCAAGGACATCACACTGGACATTGCCGAGGGCGAATTCGTCTCGCTGATCGGGCCCTCGGGATGCGGCAAGACAACGCTTCTCCGGGTGATCGCCGATCTCGAGAAGCCTACCGGCGGCACTGTCTCCGTCAACGGCATGACACCCGAGCAGGCGCGTCTCGCGCGAGCCTACGGTTATGTCTTCCAGCAGGCGGCCCTGCTGCCCTGGCGCACCATCGAGGACAACATCTCGCTGCCGCTGGAAGTCATGGGGCTCGACAAGGCGACGCGCGCTGGCCGCATCAAGAGCAATCTCGAACTAGTCAATCTAGCCGGGTTCGAGAAGAAATTCCCGTGGCAGCTCTCCGGCGGCATGCAGCAGCGCGCCTCCATCGCCCGCGCGCTCGCCGTCGAACCGGCCATGCTGCTGATGGACGAACCATTCGGCGCGCTCGACGAGATTGTCCGCGATCACCTGAACGAACAGCTCCTCAAACTCTGGGCCACGACCAAAAAGACAGTGGTCTTTGTCACCCACTCGATTCCGGAGGCGGTGTTTCTATCGACCAAAATCGTGGTGATGAGCCCGCGCCCGGGCCGCATTCACGAGATCATCGATTGCAGCGAACTTGGCACCGACCGGCCGCTCGACATCCGCGAAACGCCGGAGTTTCTGAAAATCGCCCACCAGGTCCGCGAAGGCCTCAAGGCGGGGCACAGCTATGACGAATAGCGCCGCCCGTCCAGCATCGGCAAAGCACCACATCCGGCGCGCGACCGCCGCCGATCTGCCTGCCTGTGCGGCGATCATCAACGACTATATGGACGCCGCCACCTCCTGGCTGCCGCGGGTGATCGATCATCCGGCCATCGAGGGCATGTTCGGCCCGGATCTGCTCGACAGGCGAACCGTGTTTGTGGCCGAGGATGGCGGCGAGATCGCCGGCTATCTGTCGATGGATCACGAAGCAGGGTTCATTCATGCGATCTACCTTCGCCCGGATGCCCGAGGCATCGGTCTCGGCAAGGCGCTTCTCGACGCTGCCAAACAGGCCCGGCCGCAAGGGTTCGAATTGACCGTCTTTGAGCCGAATTCCGATGCCCTTCGCTTCTACATGCGCGAAGATCTTGTTGAAGTTCCACAGGGCCGCAAGGAGGATACTCCGGAAGGCGTGCCGACATTGCTGATGCGCTGGTCCGGAGGTGCACAATGAGCGCTTCGCTGATGATCTGGCTGGCGGGTGTGATGGTGATTTTCATGGCCGCGGCAAGCAGTCTGCGGGTCTATGTCGACCGGCCGTCGGTCTGGCTGCTGGTCCTGGCCATCGGGCTTTACACCGCCGGCAATCTGATGATGGTGCGGGTGATGCGCGAAAGCGGGCTGGCCGTCGCCATGTCGCTGTCCGCCGTACTGCAACTGGTGCTGATCAACCTGATCGGATTGCTGATCTTCGGCGAACGCCCGTCCACCATGCAGGTCGGCGGCATTACTCTGGGCATCATCGCGGTCAGCATGATCGTCTGGCCGCAAGGGAGGCAGGGATGACCGACAGCAGCTTCATCAAGGACCGGCTGGTCCCCGTCGGCTCCATCCTGCTGGTGATCCTGATCGCCTGGTATGTTGCGGCCTATTCGATGAACGCGCCATTCCAGCGCGATTTCGACCGCCGCGCGGATGTTACCCGCAGCAGCAGCGAATTCTTCATGAAGACCATGAGCCAGCCAAAGCCGACCATGCCGGCGCCGCATCAGGTCGCATCGAACCTGTGGAAGAACACCTTTACCGTCAAGCCGTGGTCGAAGCGCTCTCTGATCTATCATTCCTGGATCACCCTGTCGGCGACATTGCTCGGCTTTGCCATGGGCACCGCCCTCGGTGTGGCGATTGCCATCGGCATCGTTCATATTCCCGCGCTCGACCGGTCGTTCCTGCCCTGGATCATCGCCTCGCAGACAATCCCGATCCTGGCGATTGCGCCGATGATCATCGTGCTGCTCTCGGCCATCGGCGTCACCGGATTGCTGCCCAAGGCGCTGATCTCGACCTATCTGTCGTTTTTCCCGGTCGCCGTCGGCATGGTCAAGGGCCTGCGCTCGCCTGACGTGCTGCATCTGGATCTGATGCGAACCTATTCCGCCAACAAATTGCAGACACTGTGGAAACTGCGCATTCCGGCTTCGGTGCCGTTCTTCTTCACCTCGATGAAGGTGGCGATCGCCGCAAGCCTTATCGGCGCCATCGTCGGCGAACTGCCGACCGGTGCGGTCGCGGGCATCGGCTCCAAACTGCTGGCCGGATCCTATTACAGCCAGACCGTTGACATCTTCGCAGCCCTCATTGCCGGATCGGTCGTTGCCATCCTGCTGGTCACGGCGGTCGATGTCGCCGGCCGCTTCGTCAACGCCCGCATGGGAGCCAGGACCCAATGAGCGTGTTTCGTCCCAACTGGCAGGCGCTGATGGCACTGCTGGCAAGCCTCTACAGTCTCACTGCCCTGCCCTTTACCGAAAGCATGAGTCAGGCCGCATCGCTGATGGTGGTGGCGATCCTGATCGCCGGTGCGCTTGCCTCCATGCTGCGGCTGAGCTTTTCCGTGGAAACCGCTGTTCTGACGCTGTCGAGCCTGGGGGCCGCCGCACTGCTGATCTCCGGCCTTGCCGAGGCTTTCGGCACTGCCACTCAGGGCTATTTCGCGGCGCTTGCCGCTGCCTGGCTTCTCGGCTGGCGGCTTGTCACCGTGCTGTCCGGCGATGGCAGCCAGAGCAGCACCATATCGATCATCGTCCCTGCCCTGTTCGGCATCTGGGTGGTCATCCTGTGGGAATGTATCGTCCGCGGCGCCGGCGTGCCCTTCGTGCTGTTGCCGCCGCCATCCGCCATCGGTGTGCGGATCGCAAACTCGACATCGATCCTGGCCGCCGATTTCCAGCAGACCGTGCTCAAGGCGGTGCTGTTCGGCTATGTGGTCGGTTCGCTGACCGGCTTTCTGGTTGCCATCCTCGCCGACCGCTTCCGCTTCTTCGCCAATGGCCTGCTGCCGATCGGCAACATGGTCTCGGCCCTGCCGATGATCGGCATTGCCCCGATCATGGTGATCTGGTTCGGTTTCGACTGGCAGTCCAAGGCAGCCGTGGTGATCGTCATGACCTTCTTCCCGATGCTGGTGAACACGCTTGCAGGCCTGGCAGCCACCAGCGACATGGAACGCGACCTGATGCGCACCTACGGCGCCACCCACTGGCAGGTGCTGATCAAGCTGCGGCTTCAGGCCGCAATGCCTTTCATCTTCAATGCCCTCAAGATCAACTCGACGCTGGCGCTGATCGGCGCCATCGTTGCCGAGTTTTTCGGCACGCCGATTGTCGGCATGGGCTTTCGTATTTCGACCGAAGTGGGTCGGATGAACCTCGACATGGTATGGGCGGAAATCGCCATGGCCGCCATTGTCGGGTCTTTGTTTTACGGGGCGCTTGCACTTCTTGAGCGCGCTGTCACATTCTGGCATCCGAGCTATCGCAGATAGATAGATCCGAGCCGCAACCAGAGAGGAACCAAAAATGAAAAAAACACTTGGACTGACACTGGCACTCACCATGACACTGATGGCAGGTGCTGCCAGCGCTGCCGACAAGGTGACGCTGCAACTCAAATGGGTCGCCCAGGCCCAGTTCGCCGGATACTTCGTCGCCAAGGACAAGGGCTTTTACGAAGAAGCCGGCCTTGACGTCGAAATCAAGCCGGGCGGCCCGGACATCGCCCCGGAACAGGTGATTGCCGGTGGTGGCGCCGATGTCATCGTCGACTGGATGGGCGGCGCGCTCGCAGCCCGCGAAAAGGGCGTTGGCCTGGTCAACATCGCCCAGCCCTACAAGAAGGCCGGCATGCAGCTGGTTTGCCCGGCAGACGGCCCGGTCCAGACCGAAGAAGACTTCAAGGGCCACACGCTGGGCGTCTGGTTCTACGGCAACGAATATCCGTTCTTTGCCTGGATGAACAAGCTTGGCCTGTCGACCGAAGGCGGTCCGGATGGCGTCACGGTTCTCAAGCAGAGCTTCGACGTGCAGCCGCTGATCCAGAAGCAGGCCGACTGCATCTCGGTCATGACCTATAACGAGTACTGGCAGCTCATCGACGCCGGCTACACCGCCGACGATCTGATCGTCTTCAACTACTCCGAAATGGGCAACGACCTGCTCGAAGACGGTCTCTATGCAATGGAAGACGATCTCGCCGATCCGGCTTTCGCCGAGAAGATGGTCAAATTTGTCCAGGCCTCGATGAAGGGCTGGGAATATGCCATTGCCAATCCGGAAGAAGCAGCCGGCATCGTCATGGACAATGGCGGCCAGGACGAGAACCACCAGGTTCGGATGATGGGCGAAGTGGCCAAGCTGATCGGGGAACCCGACGCCAAGCTGATCGAGGCAGCCTATGAGCGGACAGCCAAGGCGCTGCTCGATCAGGGCATCATCACCAAGGAACCATCAGGCGCCTGGACTTCCGAGATCACAGACAAGATGTAATCATCCTTTTTGGGTTAAACTTCACCGGCCGGCAGCAATGCCGGCCGGTTTTGATTCGGGTATGCAGAATGAGGGGTCCGCCATGACAGACAGACTGGGCGACATGATTGACCAGGGCACAGGCCGCAAGCCTGCCGATATTGTGCTCAAGGGCGGCAGGCTGTTTGACCTGACAACCGGCGCGTTGCGCGAGGGCGACATCGCCATTTGCGGCGACCGCATCGTCGGTACGCTGGAAAGCTATTCCGGCATCGAGGAGATCGACATCTCCGGCAAGATCGTCGTGCCGGGTTTCATCGACACCCATCTGCACATTGAAAGCTCGCTCGTTACCCCGCATGAATTTGACCGCTGTGTCCTGCCGCGCGGCATCACCACGGCGATCTGCGATCCGCACGAGATTGCCAATGTCATCGGCGCGGAAGGCATCCAGTACTTTCTCGATTGCGCCGACCAGACCATCATGGACATCCGGGTGCAGCTGTCGAGCTGCGTACCCGCGACCCATCTCGAGACAGCAGGCGCACGGCTTGATATCGCGGATCTGCTGCCGTTCCGCGATCATCCGCAGGTGATAGGCTTGGCCGAGTTCATGAACTTTCCCGGCGTGCTGGCCAAGGACCCGGCCTGCATGGCCAAGCTCGAAGCCTTTCAGGGCGGCCATATCGACGGTCACGCGCCCTTGTTGCGTGGGCTGGGGCTGAACGGCTACCTCGCCGCCGGCATCCGTACCGAACACGAATCCACCACCGCCGAGGAAGCGCTGGAGAAGATGTCGAAAGGCATGCATGTGCTGGTCCGCGAGGGCTCGGTGTCGCGCGATCTCGACGCGCTGATCCCGATCATCACCGAGCGCAATTCGCCGTTCCTGGCGCTGTGCACCGACGACCGCAATCCGCTCGACATCGCCGAGCATGGCCATCTCGACTACATGATCCGCCACGCCATTTCGAAAGGCGTCGAACCGCTGGCGATCTACCGTGCCGCCTCGATCTCGGCTGCCCGCGCCTTCGGGCTGAAGGACCGCGGCCTTGTGGCGCCCGGCTGGCGCGCCGATCTGGTGGTGCTCGACAGCCTTGAGGACTGCAATGCGCAGATCGTGTTCTCAGCCGGCCGCCGCGTAACCGATGAGCTGTTTGCCACCCGCGAAAAGACCGAACTGGTCGGCACCGACAGCGTCCGTGCGCCAAAGATCGAGGCCGCCTCCTTCACCGTTCGCAAGAACCGCAGCCAGACTCCGGTGATCGGCATCGTTCCCGGCAAGATCATCACCGAACGCCGCGATCTCGATCTGGCAATCGACAATGGTGAAAAGCAGGTCGATCTAAGCCGCGACATTCTCAAGATCGCGGTGATCGAGCGCCACGGCAAGAACGGCAACATCGCCACCGGCTTTGTTCAGGGGTTCGGCCTCAAGCGCGGCGCCATCGCCTCGACCGTCGGCCATGACAGCCACAATATCTGCGTGGTTGGCGCTTCGGAAGACGACATGGCGGTGGCCGCCAACCGGCTGAGTGAAATCCGTGGCGGCTTCGTGGTCGCAGAGAACGGCAAGGTGGTGGCCGAAATCGCGTTGCCGGTTGCGGGTCTGATGAGCGATCAGCCCTATGAGCATGTGCGCGAGACGCTGATCCCGCTGCGCAAGGCCGCCAAGGCGCTCGGCGGCACGCTGGACGAGCCGTTCCTGCAACTGGCCTTCCTGCCGCTGCCGGTGATCCCGCATCTCAAGATCTCCGACCGTGGCATGATCGATGTCGATGCCTTCGAGATCATCGACCCGTAGCGCTGCAATTGCGGCTCACAAGGAGCTGCCGGTTCACGCCAATCGCGCGCAGAAGACATCAAGCCCGGAGAGCATGACTGTGCCGCCCTCGTGGCCCGGCGCAAAGCCGGGCAGACGAACGGCTTCGGCAATCGAAAGGTCCGAAGGCGGCGTCCATTCAACCGGCTGCCGGTCGAGGTTGAAGACGAAAAGGAAGCGCTCGTGTCCCTCTCCCCGGATGAAGGCCAGCAGGTTTCCGTTGGTGTCGAGGAAGTGCATCGCCCCGTCAACAAGGCTCGGATGCGATTTTCGCAAGGCCAGCGTTTCCCGGTAATGGTTGAGCAGGGAACCGCTGAGATGATCCTGCTGGTCGACGGCGCGCACACGCTGGCTGTCTGGAACCGGCAGCCACGTCCGCGTCGCATCGGAAAATCCTGCATTGAGCGCCTCGCACTCCCAGACCATCGGCGTGCGGCAGCCGTCCCGCCCCTTGTAGGCCGGCCAGAAGCGGATGCCGTAGGGATCGACCAGATCCTCGAATGCAATATCGGCTTCCTCCAGACCCAGCTCTTCCCCCTGATAGAGGCAGATCGACCCGCGGAACGACGACAGCAGGGTCATGGCGAAACGGGCCAGATGCTCGGGATCGTCCCCCTCCTGCAGCCAGCGCGACACGTGTCGCTCGACGTCATGATTGGAGAAGGCCCAGCAGACCCAGCCGTCCTGCACCACCGACTGGAAATTGGAAATGCTGCGGCGGAAATGCTCGGCCGAGAACTCCCCGCCCAGCATGTCGAAAGTATAGGCCATGTGCAGTTTGTCGCCGCCATTGGTGTAGGCGGCAACCGTCTTGAGTGAGCGGCGGCCATCACCGACTTCGCCGACGGTGGTGCGTCCTTCATACTCATTCAGCAGTGCCCGCAACCGCTGAAGGAACACGATATTCTCCGGCTGCGACTTGTCGTAGAGATGGTCCTGAAAGCCATAGGGATTGGTATCGGGCGCATCCACGCCCATGAAGTTTCCGTCTTCCGCCGACTTTGACAGCGGCGGGTTGTCGCGCAACTGCTTGTCGTGAACATAGAAATTCACAGTGTCGAGCCGGAAGCCATCGACGCCGCGATCGAGCCAGAACCGGACCGTGTCCAGAATGGCGTTCTGCAGATCGGGATTGTGGAAATTGAGATCGGGCTGCGAGGCCAGGAAATTGTGCATGTAGTATTGGCGCCGCACGGTATCCCATTCCCAGGCCGGACCGCCGAAGATCGACAGCCAGTTGTTGGGCGCGGTGCCGTCAGGCTTCGGGTCGGCCCAGACATACCAGTCCGCCTTTGGATTATCCCGGCTCGACCGGCTTTCCTTGAACCATTGATGCTGATCGGACGAATGCGAGATCACCTGATCGATGATGATCTTCAGTCCCTTTGCATGGGCCAGCTCGATCAGTTCGTCGAAATCCGACAAGGTTCCGAACATCGGATCGACATCGCAGTAATCCGACACATCATAGCCGAAATCAGCCATCGGCGACTTGAAGAACGGCGACAGCCAGATCGCGTCGACGCCCAGGGAGGCGATATGATCCAGCCGTCTTATGATACCGCGAAGATCGCCGATACCGTCCCCTGACGTGTCCTGATAGGACCGCGGATAAACCTGATAGATGACGCAACCGCGCCACCAGTCGGAGGGTTGTGTCATGCTCACGGCTCGCTCCGTTATCAGCAGGGATGCACCATCAGGCGAAAGGTCATTTCAATCGTTTAAATTAGCTTCTCACGCCTTGCAAGCCACAGGCTGCGACAGGCCGGAAAAAGGCGTCAAACCGGAAAACGTCCCGCCCTATGCCGCGGGCACTGCCTTGTGCTCTTCAAGCCCGAGCAGGAAGTTGATCGAGGGACGTGCCTTGACCAGATCATCGATCGAATAGGTCGACAGAACATCAAAGAAGGCTCCCAGAGCCTTTCTCAGCGCAGCATTCAACCCGCAGGAATCGACCAGCGGGCATTCGCTCGCATCGTTTTCGAAGCACTCCGCCATGGCGAAGTTGTCTTCAGTCACCTTCACGACATGCAGCAGGGTGATCTTGTCAGCGGCGCGGCCGAGCCGGATGCCGCCATTGCGCCCGCGCACGGATTCGATCAGTCCGGCCTTGGTCAATGGCTGCAGGATCTTGAACAGGAACAATTCGGACACGGAATACGCCTTGGCAATATCACCGATACGACTCAATGGTGCGTCATTGGCAGCGCAATACATCAATATCCGCACGGCATAATTGGTTTGGCGTGTTAACCGCATTTTCTGGCTCCGAACCTCAGGCTGCGCTTCCAATCGCAAGAACACCTAGTTTAGAATGCTTCCAGAAAAAGGAAACCCTTTCATTCAAGTTTTTCGCGCATCTCGCGCAGCAGATTCAGAACGAGAAATTTCATGGCGAATGCAAACAAATTCGAGACTTTGAACGGTTTCGCGCGCGAAACAATCACACTCGCCAACTGGCGCACCCGCCCCTACAGTTTCTGGAGCTTCCGAAATGTGGCGGAAATGGTGCGATCGGCCCGCATCCGCACCGCAACCCCTCGCCCGTTGCCGGCTGTCGCCGGAAACCCCGAATTGCTGGCCCGGCCGGCGGCTCCAGGTACGGACCACACCATTGCGGATCTGCTGACCCGCAGCCAGGCTGACAGCCTGCTGGTGTCGAAAAACGGCAGAATCATCTGTGAATGGCACGCTGACAATGTTGATCGCTCGGACCCGCATCTTGTCTTCTCGATCTCCAAGTCCATTACCGCGCTGGTGGCAGGCATTTTGCAGGACCAGGGCCAGCTCGACCCCGAAACACCGGTCGGAGATCTGGTGCCCGAAGCCCGCAACAGCGCCTATGCCGATGCGACGGTCCAGCATCTGCTCGACATGCGGGTCAGTCTGGACTTCGATGAATCCTACCTCTCCGAGGAGGACTACGCCCGCTACCGCCGCGCAATGTCCTGGAACCCGCCCTCCGAAAAAGGCGATGACGAAGCCATGCTGTCCTTCCTGTGCAGCCTGAAGAAAGCAGCCGGGCCGCACGGCACGGACCACTGTTATCTCTCACCCAACTCGGACATGCTCGGCATCGTGCTTGAGCGTGTGACGGGCGAGCGCTTCCCGGAGCTGTGCTCGCGGCTGCTGTGGCAGCCACTCGGCACCTCTTCCGATGCCTTCATCACCGTCGACACCCAGGGCGCGCCGCGCACGGCCGGAGGTGTCTCCTGCCGGCCGCATGATCTGCTGGCTGTCGGACAGATGCTGATCAATGGCGGCACCGCCAACGGCAACCGGATCGTCTCGCCGCGCTGGATTGCCGACATGCAGGCAAATGGCGATGCGGGCGTCTGGGCCCGCGGCACGCAAGCCAGCTTTCTCAAGACCGGACGCTACCGCAACAACTGGTATCAGGTCGGAGCCAACTCGAACGCCTTTCTGGCCGCGGGCATTCACGGCCAGTTTCTCTATTGCGATCCCGACACCGCAACGGCGATCGTCTGCACCTCATCTCAGCACGAGCCGCAAAGCGATGCGCTCGACCAGCCGCTGCTGGCGCTTTTTGCCTTGCTCAGCGCCGAAGCCTGATCATCTCCAGGTCCTGATCAGCGCTTACTCGAACACGATGTCCGGCATCGCCCGTGTGCCGTCGCCGGCAAGCTCCTCGAGACGGGCGCGGACCCTGGCGGCAATCTCGAGATAGACCTTGGCATGCGGCCCGTCAGCGGCAGTCGCCACCACCGGCCGTCCGGCATCCGAAGTTTCGCGGATTGGCATCGCCAGCGGCACCTCGCCCAGGAACGGCACACCGATCCGCTCGGCTTCAGCGCGGGCGCCGCCATGACCGAAAATGTCATGCCGGCCACCGCAATCGGGGCAGATGAAATAGCTCATGTTTTCAACGATGCCCAACACCGGCACATTGACCTTGTTGAACATGTTCAGCCCCTTGCGGGCATCGATCAGCGCCAGATCCTGCGGTGTCGACACAATGACCGCGCCGGCCAGCGGTACGTTCTGCGCCATGGTCAGCTGGGCGTCGCCGGTGCCAGGCGGCATATCGACGACGAGAACGTCGAGCTCGCCCCAGGCCACTTCGCGCAGCATCTGGTTGAGGGCCGAAATCACCATCGGCCCACGCCAGATCATCGCCGTGTCTTCGTCGACGAGGAAGCCCATCGACATGACCTTCAGGCCATAATTCTCCATCGGCTTGAGCACACGCCCTTCAAGCTGCTCGGGACGGCCCGAGATGCCAAGCAGCCGCGGCATCGACGGACCGTAGATATCCGCGTCGAGAATCCCGACCCTGAGACCCGTGGCCTGCAGCCCGAGCGCCAGATTGACCGAGGTCGTGGACTTGCCCACACCACCCTTGCCCGATGCAACAGCGATAATGGTGGCAATCCCCGGCACATCGGTCTTGGGTTTGCCCTGCGGTTGTCCGGGCTGAGCAGGCTTCGCCGGCGCGTGTGCGTGCGCCGCAGGTTGTGCGGCCGGCCGGGGCGGCGGAGGTGTTGAACCAGGTTCCTTGCTGGCCGTCAGCGCCACCATGGCGCCCTTGACGCCGGGAATGGTTTTGCTGGCGCGCTCCGCGGCTTCACGCAGCGGCTCAAGCTCCTGTGCGCGGGCGGCGGGAACCGTCAGCGAGAAATAGACCTTGTCATCGGCGATGAAAATTTCGGAAACCAGCCCGAGATCGACAATATTGCCTTCAAGGTCAGGCCCTTTGACGGATTTAAGTTTCGCCAGAACCTCTTCTTTGCTCACACTCACTTGGCACTCCAGGGTTTGTCGTTTCGGACACCCTCCACATAGTGCAGATGCCGGCTCAATAAAATGGCTCAATCGCCCGAATCTGACCGGGCGGGATTATTTGCCCCGGCCACGAAGCACAAAGAATGGCACGATCGCGGTCAACATCAACAGCCGCGCAATGTGATGGCTGGCCACAAAGGTCGGATCAATCCCCAGAATGACCGACATCGCCGCCATGGTTTCAAGGCCTCCCGGCGCAAAGGCGATGAGCACGGCAATCAGGTCCATCCCGGTCAGCCAGTGCGCGATGACCGCGAACACAGCAGCCAACGCCACTCCCAACACGGTCACGAAAATCCCGGCACTGAAGGCCCGCCGCAATTGCAGCCAGGTGACGCCGGAGAAACGCGACCCGATCAATCCGCCCAGTGCGACAAAGGCGGCAGATGCCAGCCAGTAGGGCATGATGCCGCTGACCAGACCGGTCACATGCGCCATCATGGACACCAGCATTCCGCCGATCAGAAAGGCTGCAGGCAGCCGAAGCCGCTGCAGCAGGTAGCCTGCAATAGCAGCGGCAATCATCATTGCCACAAGCGGCAAAGGCGCGGTTTCCGCCGGCATTTCAAGTGCTTTTGCAGGAACCTGGTTCGACACTGCAACGGCGACTGGAACCAGCAAGGTCAGTGCAAGCACACGAATCGACTGGACGATGCTGACGGTCCTCAAATCAGCCTTCACGCCTTCGCTCAGTCCCAGCACATAGCTCAGATGACCCGGAGACGACGAAAGAAACGCCGTAACCGCATCCATCGACCAGAACCGGACCAGAACCGGCGGCGTCAGCAAAATGATGGCAAAAAGGCTGCCTGCCAGGGCCGCCAGCGTCAACGGCCAGGCCTGCATGGCGTTCAGCACTTCCGGCGTGACGCCCTGGCCGATGGTCAGCCCCAGAATCACAAAAACCGCATCGCGCAATCGCAATGGCAGCGCCTGGGTTTTCACACCGGCGAGACCGGCAAGCGTGACCGCTATGGCTGGTCCGGTCAAAAATGGCGCGGGAAATGCCAGTGCAAATGTAATCGCAGCGCCAATCGCGGCAATCCCCATCGTGATTAACGGTGCTCGCCACAATCCCGTCGCCATTCTTCTGAACTCCAATATCTCGTTGAAGACGGCGCCTGTCGAAACAGGAATCAGTCACCACAGATCCGAACCTAATGCATATAGCGCAAGAATGTGAAACCGGGTTGTCGGCAGGGCCGCGGCTGGGTTTGATGCTGGCCATCCTGGGCAACAATCCGCCACCCTCAGAGCCCGGATTGCAGGACCGTGCAGGCATCACCATGGAAAAAAGGCAGACCCTGAACGGCAAAACGGCCGTGATTTCTCACAGCCGTTTGCAGTCTTCAGACATGTGGCTTCAATTGGAGGCCGAAGCATTGCTGTCAAACGAGAAGAACAGGGTTTCACCCGAGCTGTCGTCAACGCCGTCATTGTCGGTGACGACATAGGCCTTGCCATTGGCGTCGATTGCCAGGCCTTCCACCTTGTCGACGACAAATCCATTGAGCGCCTTCAGGTCGGGAAGCAGGTCGCGAACTTCTTCTTTCTCGACCAGCGGCAGGTCACCGCCCAAAGCTGCCGGCACCATCTGATCCATTGCAACGCGATAGATCTTCTTGATCGCAGCCTTGTCGCCGATCTGGTTGTCACGCTCGATGATATAGGCGTAACCGTCATGGATTTCGATGTCGGAGAGACCAACCCAGCCCTTAGCCGCAGGGGCGTCGAGTGCGTAGCGCACAGCGCCCCACTCCTTGCTTTCGGTGTTGTAGGCCACCAGCTTGACCTCGCCCTTGGCATCATCCTTCCAGGAGCGCTGTACCGGCATCCACAGCACATCACCGTCGCGCGCGATGCCTTCAAAGCCGAAGCGGATTTCCTGCGCCAGCAATTCGGCCGGCAGTTCGATTTCCTGCTTGATGACGCCCTTGGCATTGACGTTGTAGAGCGCATGCGGGATCAGCCGGTCGGTGCGGCCTTCCGACGCGAGCCAGAAGCCTCCCTTGCCGTCCAGCGTTACGCCTTCGATATCAAGCTTTTGCGCCGGGTATCCTGCACGGGTGATGTCCAGCGCCGCTGTGATGCGTGCAGGTGCCTGCGTTGCGTCAATTGTGAAAATCCGCGGCTGGTAGCCGTAGAAGCTGTCATTGATTGCGTAGAGTTTGCCATTGCTCTCCGGATCGGCAGCCAGACCCGACAAGGCACCCCAGCCGATAAGGCTGTCAGCGCCTTGCGATGTGATCTGCGGATAGGCTGCAGGCGCTTGCTGCTGCTCATACACCATCACATGGCTGCGCACGCCACCATCTTCAATCAGATCGGCTTCGTTGGCAGTCACCAGCAGGTTGCGGGATGGAATCGCAACCAGGCCTTCAGGTGCAATACCCGACGGCAGCAGCTGGGTGAGAACCGGATTGGCCAGGTCGCTGACATCATAGACAGCCACCACGGAAGCGCGTTCGGCGCCGACGAACACATAGGGTGTACCGTTGAAGATACCGACCTCGATCGATTCCGGCTCAGCGCCCTTGGCGTCGGACCGCTTGTCTGGATAATGACCGGCTTCGACAATGGCATATTCCAGCGACATGCCGGAGTCATAGACCACCGTCCCATCCTTCCTGAAGATGGTCCAGCCGCGCGAACCGCCTTCATAATCGCCTTCATTGGCGGTGGCGAAATGATCGTCATCGATCCATTTCACAGCATCCGGCTCGCGCTTGCGGTCGGCCTGGGTTTCGGTGAAATTCAGTGCGCCGCGTTCATCGATAAGGTCGACATTCTCCAGCGTGACGGCGCCAGCCGAAAAATGCGAAACCACTTTACCTTGGCGATCCAGCACGACCATGTGGTTGTTTTCCTGCAGTGTCACCACAGTTTCGCCCAGGCCGTTGATATCGACGAATTCCGGCTCCGGATCATCGGCTCCGATGTCTGCAAGACCGGTCACATCGGTGAAACGCAGGCTACCGCAGTCTGCGGCGCCATTCTTGATGTCGATCATCGCCACCTGCCCTGCAGGCATCTGCGGCAGCACGCCATCATTGAGATCTTCGTCACGCTCATTCTCGATGGCGACCACCAGGAACGAGCCGTCCTTGGCCTTGGCGATTGAATCGGGCTGGCCGCCCAGATCACATTCGGCCGTGACAGCTTTCGTATCGATGTCCACGGTCAGCAGTTTGCCGCCAACCGCGACGTAATCCTCAGAGGTGTTGACAGCAACAAAAGCGGTATTGCCGATAACGGCCGCAGAGGTGGGTTCACCGCCCATATCGACATTGCCCAGCGGCTTTGGAGCTGCGGGGTCGGAAATGTCGATCAGACCAACGACGCCAAGCGGGCTGTCGGTGTAGACGAGCCGCATGCCGTCATCACTCACGGCAATGATTTCAGAAGAGGTTTCGCGGTCCTGATCTTCGCCCGCGGCCATGTTGAGCGGCGTCGCGAAGGAGGAAATGCGATTGAAATTCATATCTGCAGCGGAAGCCGAGGCGGCAATCAGTGCAAGAACGGATGTATAGCTTAGCAGCCTGAACATGTCGAAATCTCCGTGTTAAATCCATGGAGGTTTGGCATGCTCATGATTACAGGGTTATGACGCCATCATGACGGTTTTATGAAAGCCGGGAACTGGCCGAAACCACCTGCCGGATCCCGCGGCTCGCGGTTTCGGTCATCTGTCTCAATCCCTCTCAGGCAGCTCCGGAGACCTTCTGTGGCTCAGTCTTGCGGATGCTGTAGTCGAGGCGGACCGGGTCTACTTCCTCGACAAACACAGGCCTGCCGAAATAATAGCCCTGAAAGCGATCGCAGCCTGCAGCACAGGCGCGCAACAGATCGTCCTCGGTTTCAATGCCTTCAGCAACGACATATTTGCCGGAACGTCTGGCAATTTCGACCACAGCACTGACGAAAACATCGGTAACATGATCAGTCCCGAGCGAACGGATGTAGCTCTTGTCGATCTTGATCACATCATAGGGCAGCGCACGCAACTGGTTGAACTCCGAGTAGCCCATGCCGAAGTCATCGAGCGCAATCCGGAATCCCAGATCCTGCAGCGCCGAAATCTGTCCGGCGATACGCTGATTGGCGGCCAGGGACGCGCTTTCGGTAATTTCAAGCACGATCCGCCTGGGATCTGTCGCGGTATCCGCCAGGATATCAAGCAGCTTCTGCTTCAAGTCGGGCATCGAAATCTGGTTGGCTGACAGATTGACGTTGACCGGGACATCCGGCAGCCCTGCCAGATCCTCGCAGACCTGACGAACGACATAATTGCCAATCTCACCGATCATCAGGGCGCGTTCGGCAACCGGGATAAACACATCCGGCGGAATGACACCACGGAGCGCATGGCGCCAGCGCAGCAACGCCTCGAATGCGATCAATTGGCCATCGGAATCGACAATCGGCTGATACGCCACCCGCAGGTGCCGAAGCAGCATCGCTGCCCGCAGTTCCCGCACCAGAGCTTTTTCGTTGCGAATATCGGTGAGCATTTCTTCCTGAAACAGCGTGGCACAAGCCCTCCCGCTATTCTTGGATGCATAGAGCGCCATATCTGCATTGATCACCAGCGAACTCCAGGTTCTGCCGTGAAACGGCGCAAGGCCAATTCCGATCGACGCCGACACTGCCAGCCGCCGTGAACCGAGGTTGACCTGGCCGGCCAATCCGGCTGCAAACCGCGAACACAATTCCTGTGCCCATTTGCCCGTCATCGGGTCGGAGTGCTCGATCAGCACTGCAAACTCGTCTCCTCCAAGCCGGCCAATGCTGGCGTCTGGAAAATACCGTTGCAGCTGCTCGGCGACGAATACCAGAACCTTGTCACCGGCCGGATGACCATGAGTGTCATTGACCTGCTTGAAGTGATCGACATCGATCAGGAAAAGCGCAAAGAATTTCTTCTTTCCGTGGTTGGCAAGGGCTGCTTTGGCGTTTGCCACGAATGTCTCGCGGTTGAACACACCGGTCAGGACATCACGTTTGGAATCAGCAACAAGTTTCCCATGCTCCTTGCCGAGATCGCGCAACCTTCCCCGCATATCCAGAAGGGAAACGACAAGCAGCAATATGACGACGGAAAGACCGCCGACAAGCGCCACGTCGACAATTCTGGAATAAATGTCTACGTCCGGATCTGCAGTTTTGAAAAACTCGTTGAAGCCCAGACCGAGTGCCAGCACGCCAAGAAAGATGACGGTGAAACTGAACTCCGCGCCCCAATCAAGCCATCTGTACCGAATTTTCCTGCGCATCTTGCCATGCCCCCATACCAAGGTTTTGCCTGATGAAGCCACGACTGGCAGAGACTTTCTCTATCAAGCAAATAGAAATTCAATCAAAAAATCATCATACGAATAGCCACACGGTTAGCCCGGACTGACGGTCACCGAGAGACCTATCCTGCAATCAATATGCACATCATGCGCTGCACCAAGTTAGCCAAAGCCTGTTAACGGATGACAAACAAACGATTGCAATTATTGGAAAAAAGCAAAAAACATAAAATTGCAGTGATCCTTACGTAAGACATGGCTTATCTTGAGACGCATAGTCTCAATAAGCTTGCTATCGCGAGATCCCGTAGCTTTGATAGGTTGCATCAAGGAACTGCCGGGCACAGGCTTGCCAGGAAAATTCCAGCGCATGGCTGCGGGCAACGTCCCCGGACAGTTCCAGACAGGCGAGTGCCGCCTTTCGAAGGTCTGTATCGACAACGCCAGCTCCGCTATCGCCAATGATATCCCGGGGACCGGAAACCGGAAAGGCTGCAACCGGCACACCTGACGCCAACGCTTCCAGCACCACCAGGCCAAAAGTGTCGGTCAGCGATGGAAACACAAACACGTCACCCATGGCATAAAGCGCTGCCAGCTCTGCCCCGGATTTGGCGCCGGTGAACGTGACATCAGGATAACGCAACCTGAAATCCTCAAGCATCGGACCGTCACCCACGACCAGCTTGCTGCCGGGAAGCTCCATAGCGAGAAACGTCTCGACGTTTTTCTCGACGGCCATCCGCCCGACATGCACAAACACCGGCTTGGGCAGATCCAGCGGCGCCGGATAGCCGGGATGAAAAAGCTCGGTGTCGACGCCCCGCGACCAGATATGCAGATTGGCAAAGCCCTTGGCCTCCAGCTCAGCGCGCAAGCTGGGCGTTGCGACCATGCAGCCGCGCCCAGCGTTGTGGAACCAGCGCATGAAGCGGTAGAGCCAGCGTTCGGGAACCGGATAGCGGGCCGAGACATACTCGGGAAACCTTGTGTGGTAGCTCGAGGTAAAGCCGTTGCGTTTCAGGGCTGCTCGCCGCGCAAGCAGTCCCAGAGGTCCTTCAGTCGCAATCTGTATGAAATCGGGATTGGAGGCGGCAATGCGCCGGGCAACGCGCCCGGGAGTCGCCAACGCAAGCCGGATCTCCGGGTAGCCGGGCAAGGGAACAGTCCGAAACTCCGCCGGGGACAGAATGTCGATGTCGATGCCAAGCGTCTCGAGTTCCCGCACCAGATTTTCGATGGACCGCACCACGCCATTGATCTGCGGGCGCCAGGCATCGGTAACAATCAGCAGTTTGGGCATGCACCGGTCCGCCTTGGCGAGTGGCTGGTTTCGCGCGTTCTTGCCCTGATAGTCCGGCAAGGCCCGGCACGCAATATGGTGATGGACGTCAGAGCGCCAACCGCAGCTTCTGGCCGGCCGCACGGGAACAGCACGCCATCATCCTGCTGCCCTCGGCCCGCTCCGATGCCGACAGAACCTTGTCGCGGTGATCCACCTCGCCTTCCAGCACCCGCACCTCGCAGCTGCCGCAGAGCCCTTCCTCGCAATCGCTTGGAACATCAATCCCCGCAGCACGCACAACATCCAGCAATGTCTGGCCGGCAGCGACTGTCAGGCTGAGATCCGAATCCTCGAGCTCGATGCCGAAAGCGGTATCACCCGCCTGCATCGCGCCCGCACCGTCGGTGGAAAACACCTCGCTCCGCAGCATGCCTTCCGGCAGGCCTGCACAATGTCCGTTCAGCGCCTCAAGCAAGCCTGCTGGTCCACAGGCATGAATGCAGGCGCCGCTCTCACCGCAATCGGCAAGGATTGACGCCAGATCAGCACGATTGCCCTCGTCAGTGACATGCAGCACGGCGCGGGATCCATGATCCCGGATCAACCGGTCGGCGAATGCCATCGCGCCGCGAGACCGGCCACAATAGTGGATCACATAATCGCGGTTGAGCTGCTTGAGCTGGTCGGCCATGGCGATGATGGGGGTAATGCCAATGCCACCGGCGATCAGGACATGACGGGCAGCGCTGTCCTCAAGGCGGAAATAGTTCTTCGGCCCGCGCAACCGGAGCAGCTGTCCGGGCAAAACAGTGTCATGGATAAAGCGCGAGCCGCCGCGCCCTTCATCCTCACGCAGCACCGCTATGGTGTAATGAGGATCCAACGGATTGCCGCACAATGAGTATTTCCGCGAAAAATCGCCAGCCAGAAGATCGATATGCGCACCGGGCGTCCACGCTGGCAGCGGCAGGCCGTCGGGATCTTCCAGACGCAACACCTTGATGCCTCCGGCCACATTGGCGATGTCGGCAACACGCACTGTACGGGCAATTTCCTTGCCGGACGGCGCACCTATCGGAAACGAGACGCTGCGATCAACCAGCGCCGGATCAGCCTGTTCCGGATTCAGCGCCGGATCCCATTCGACAATCAGTTTCTCCGGCCCGCGAAAGGCAAGGTTGGGCAGATAGGTGAACTCCTGATCCTGGGCCAATCGCATATGCGGCAGCCGCCGGCTCAATTCCTCGATGAAAATCCGCATTTCCATCCGTGCGAAATTCTTGCCCATGCATTGATGACTGCCATAGCCGAAGGTCAGATGCTCTGCCGCGTTGTCGCGATAGATATCGAGGAAATCGCCATTTTCGAAATGCCGGGAATCATGATTGGCCGAGGCGCTGACAATCAGCAGCTTGGCTTCCGCAGGTATGGCCACACCGGCAATCTCTGTATCCCGGGTCGCCCGTCTGCGCCAGGCCACCACCGAGCCCTCGAGCCGCAGGCATTCTTCCACCGCGTTGGGGATAAGTCCGGGATCCTTGCAGATCCGGTCCCAGACAACGCGGTCTGACAGCAAAAGCTTCAGCGCATTGGTGCTCGCCAATGTGGTGGTCTCATGCCCTGCGACAATGATCGCCATCATCATCGAATGCAGATAGGAGTCGGTCACCACATCCGGAAGCTCGGCATTCATGCGGATGGCATGATGCATCCAGCCCTGGCCGTCAGGTTCCTTGCGCATCTTGTCGAGCACCCGCCCGGCATATTGCCAGAAGCGGCCAACCGCATCCGCCACCTTGACTTGCTGTTCCGGCGAAGGCTTGCCCCAGGTATTGACCGTGTGTGCGACGGAAAATTCCTTCAGCGCATCCATGTCCTCCTTCGCCACGCCGAGAAAATGCAGCGCCACCGTCAGCGGGATTTCCCACAACATCGCTGCCACCAGATCGACCCGGCCGGTATCGACAAACGCATCGACCTTCTCGCGCGTCAGTGTGCGGATCATGTCTTCCTTGGCGGCAAGGTTGCCCGGCAGGAAATGCTCCATCAGCACGCGCCGGCGCTCCATGTGCTCCGGCTCGTCCTCGTTCACCAAAGTACGGTTCAGCTGGTAATCATAGCGCTTGAGGGTCACCATCGCCTCCTGGCTTGGCGGCACAACCCGTTCCAGCGCGATGGACGGAGAGAACGTCACATTGTCGCGGAACACAGCCTTGACGTCCTCGTAACGGCTGACCACCCAATAGCCGAGGTCAGGGCTGTAAAACACCGGTTCCTGATCCCGCGACCATTTCAGCGCATCTGCCGGGTTGGCCAGATAGTCCGCAGCAAACGGATCAAACGCCTGTGCCTGGGCCGACACCGGACATCCTTGACCACCTTTATGAATCGGGCAGCCCGCCGCAGCCTGTTGATTGCCCCCGATCTTCACATGCCGTTCGGTCATGCCTTATTCCATTTACTAATAACGCACAATATGTTCTATAATTGTAACGCAGCATCCCGCTTCCGGTCAACAAACCCCGCAAGACACGGAGCTCGAATGAGCACTTTGCAAACCCTCTCCCGTGGCATTCAGGTTCTCGAACTCATCTCCCGTTCGGCGACAGGCCTGCAGATTGCAGACATCGCGAAAGCCCTCGGCGTGCATCGGGCGATCGCTTACCGTCTGGTCGCAACTCTCGAAGAGCATTTGCTGGTGAACCGCGATGCTGACGGCAGGATTGTTATCGGCGGTGGCATCGTCGCGCTCAGCGACCGCTTTCAGCCACAGCTGCGCGCCGAAGCCCTGCCCATCCTGCGTTTGCTGGCGGAAGACAGCGGCGGCACTGCCTTCCTGTGCATCGCCCAAGGCGACGAATGTGTCGCCATTGAAGTTGCCGAGCCGCAAAAGCCATTACTCAAGGTGTCCTACCGGGTTGGCAGCAGGCATCCGGTGACCAGGGGCGCAGCAGGCCTCGCCATCGCCATGCAGCGGCCGGCCCAAAGCAGCGATCCAAAGGACCTTCAGGAAGCCAGACGCAACGGTTTTGCCCTCACCCATGGGCAGCTGCAGGCTGGCGCGATCGGTGTGGCAGCCCCGCTGGCGCATAGCTCCCGGCCAAGCCCCGGCGCGGAAGCCTGCATCGGCGTTGTCGCCATGCATACGCTCGACACCGAACAGGCAACAGCGGCTGTCCTGCTTCACCGGGACCGGCTGCTCGCCGCATTGGCACAGTCGCACAGACCGGCAAACACCTGACTTGGCCACCAGCCGCCCTTCAGAAAACCCCGCCTACTCAGGACCTGAGCTTTGTTCCGATTTCCTGTTCAAGCGCCAGATGATGCATCAGGTCGGACAGTGAGATCACCCCCAGCAGCCGCCCAGCCTGAGCAACCATAAGCTTGCGGCGTGGATGAGCCGCCAGAAGCTTGAACACCTCGTTGAGCGGAGTATCCGGTGTGACCGTTGTATTGGGTCCCTCCGGCAGCATGACCTCCGACACCTGCCGCCCCGGCCATTCCTGTCTGTCGATCGAGCGCGCTGCGGCTGTGTCAACATAGCCAAGCAACCGCTCACCCGACAGAACCGGCACGAAACTCACACCGTGGCGCAACATGACATCGTCAACGAGCTGTGCAACCGAGGTTTCAGCATCCACAGTATGAACCTGCCGGCTCATCAGGCTTCCGGCGGTCTTGCCGCGCAACGCTGCCTTGACCACCAGGTTCTGATAGCTGCCATTGGATGCATTGATGATAAAGAAGCCGATCAGGATCTGCCAGAAGCCGCCAATGCCGCCTCCGCTGAAGACAGCAAAGGCGCCGGTGAGCATGAGAAAAAGACCAAACGCCGAGCCAATGCGGCTGGAAATCCGGGTGGCCCGCAACAGATCCTGTGTCACTCCCCAGATCACAGCCCGCAGCATCCTCCCGCCATCAAGCGGGAACGCCGGGATCAGGTTGAACACCGCCAACACCAGGTTGATCAGTGCCAGATAGCCAAACACGGCTCCCGTCAGCCCCGCCATGCTGGAGAGGCCATAAAACAAGGCAGCCAGCGCCAGGCTCATCAAAGGCCCGGCAATGGCGATGAGGAATTCGGATTTCGGGTCGTGCGGCTCTTCTTCAAGCTCCGCGACGCCGCCGAAGATGAACAAGGTGATCCCGCCGACTTTCAAGCCGTAGGAGCGTGCGACAACCGAATGCGAGAGCTCGTGCAGGATCAGCGACGCGAACATGCCCAGCATCGCGACGATGCCAAGCATTGTGTAGACCGTGGCAGTCAGCCCGGGAGCCACATCGGGGAAATACGAGGTCGACAGGCTCCAGACAATCAGGGCTGCGATGAGCAGCCAGCTCGGATCGACCTTCAGCTTGAAACCGAATATTTCGAACAGTTGGACAGCATTCTTGAACATGACATCTCCCCGCGCCTGAAACAGCCAGAACATGATGCAACATCTGGCGATCAACAGTATTGATCGACATCATGTCCGCATCACGCCTTCCAAAGATGTGAGTTGCAGTCCTACCTATTCAAGCCTTGCCGGAAAACCCGGCGCGCGCAGATCCGTGCCCAGCGCGTCCTCGAGCAGCTTGACGATCTGCGTCGATTGCGCGTTACCGCCATAGGCCGCCTTGCCGCGCATAAAGGTCTGATTTGTCAGTCCCGCGAGCTCCATCGGCACGCCGAATTCACGCCCGAAATTCATCGCAAAGCCCAGATCCTTGAGCGCCAGATCCATGTTGAAGGCAACGTCATAGCTGCCATTGAGAATGAGCTGCCCTTCGGTTTCATGCACGAAACTCGAACCGGAGCTGGCAGCAATCGCCTCCCAGGCGGTTTTCAGATCCAGCCCGCCGCGCTTGGCCAGCATCAACGCCTCGCCATCGGCGACCAGATGAATAAAGGCCAGCATGTTGGTGATCACCTTGATGATCGAGGCGGAGCCGAGCGGTCCCATGTGAAAGATCTTGTCACCCATCGCCTGAAAGGCAGGTTTGTGTTTCTCAAACAGATGCGCCTCGCCGCCGGCAAGCACGGTGATTTTCCCCTGCGCCGCCAGATGCACGCCACCCGTCACCGGCGCCTCCATGGTTTCCACGCCCTTGGCCGAGGCAACCGCCGCGAGCCTGAGAATGTCATCGCGGCCCAGCGTGGACATCTCGATCCATGTGGTTCCGGGCGTGGCCGTGGTCAGCATCTCGGCGAGCACTTTTTCGGACACGGCCGGCGACGGCAGACAGGTGATGAGCGCGTCACAGTCGCGCGCCAGTGCGGCGGGACTGTCAGCCCAGATGCAGCCCATGCCCATGTCGAGAAGCCGCTTGCCGAGCGCCGGATCGATATCGGTGACCGAAACCGCAAAGCCCTCGCGCAAAAGGCTCGCGGCCAGATGCCCGCCAAGATTGCCCAAGCCGATGAAACCATAGCGCATGGTGATGCTCCCGAGAGTTTGAATCATTTGCTGATGCACGCGGACCTGGCCGAGACCGATCCGCCCAGTGTTTCCAGGAACCCGAGCATTGCCTGACAAGCATAGTCACACTCTTGGCCAAACAGCTTGCGACCGCCAAGTTCGGGTGCAAACCGTACGCATCACCCTGCCAAGCACGGCCGCCCGGTCCTAAACATAGATATTGAACGCCGCCCGGATCGCCGCATCCACCGCCGGATCAAGCTGCGGTGCGGTCGAGTCCGCAAGAATACGGTTCTTGCGTGCAATCGCCTTCTGCACCAGATCCGGCTTGCCAATCTCCGCCCACTCTTTCGGGCTGGTCCGGTCGGCGACCGCCGGATAGACATATTCGGTCTGCATTACGCTCAAGGTTTGCGGGTGCCCCAGATAATGACCCGGACCTTCAAGGCATACCTCCCGCATGGCGTCGAGACTGACATTGTCTTCGGTCACATCGATACCGCGCACGCAGCGCAGCACCTGCCCCAAAAGATCGTCGCCGAGCACCAGCGATTCCATGCAGAATCCCAGAAGCGAGGCATGCATGCCGACCGCTTCATAGACCATGTTCAGGCCACTCAATCCGGCCATGGTGTTGGAAATCGCCTGTTCCCAGCCGGCCTGCATGTCCGGCAGCTTGGCGTCGGCGATGCCGGCGGCCGCACCGCCCGGCAGTCCGTAGAACCGGTGCATCTGGGCGCAGCCCGCCGTCAGCAGCGCCTGCTCACCCGACCCGCCCGACATCGCGCCGGAGCGCAGGTCGGAGACGAACGGCCAGGTGCCGAACACCGCCGGATGTCCCGGCGCCATGGCGTTGACATAAACAACGCCGGCCAGGCACTCGGCCACCGCCTGCACGATCGCGGTCGCCAGCGGCGCCGGCGCTGTCGCGCCCGCCTGCCCTGCCGACAGCAGCAGCACAGGCATGCCGGCGCGGATGCACTTCTCCATGGTGATGCAACTCTCTTCCGCGAACTTCATCGGCGGAACCACAAAGCAGTTGGAGTTGGACACGAATGGCCGCGCCCGCCAGGCGGCTTCACCACCGGCGATCATGTGGATGAGATCAAGACAGCCTTCAACATGCGAGGGGTCGGAAAAGCTGGTGCCGACATGTTTCGTGGTGCCGGCGCAGCAGGCATAGATGGTGTTGATGTCCATCTCGAAATTGTCGACCACATCGCGGCAGACCATGGCACGCTGGAAAAAGTGCACATTATCGAGCGCGTGCGTAATCCGCGCCGCATCATACAGATCCCGCGCGGTGGATTCGCGGTAACTGCGGGTTTCGACATCCACCACATGCACAGCAGCCCCTGCAGTGCCGTAATGAACCCGTGTGCCCGACAGATCGAGATCAAACTTCGGATCGCGGCCAAACAGAACCAGATCCTTGCAAGCCAGCGCCAGCATGTCTTCGACCAGCGCGCGCGGGAACCGGATCCGGCCGTCCTCGCCCAGGATAGCCCCGGCCTTGGTCATGATTTCCACGCCCGAGGGCGGTGCCTGGGAAAGGCCGATTGTCTCCAGCGCGTCGAGTGCGGCCTCGTGAATGCGCAGCACATTGGCGTCAGTCAGCGGCGAATATTGCCCGCCGCTCATCCCCGCGCGGATCGGCCTGAGGTTTTCGGCAAGCGGCGAGGTCCGGACCAGGACCCGGTTGGCGCGGCCACCAGACCGCCGGTTCAGCTTTTCAACTGGCGGAGACTCGATTGCTGTGTTGATTTCAGGTGCGATGTCCATCCAAGTCTCCATAGGGCCGAAGCAGATTTCAAGTCACATCCGGACGCGGAGCGCGCCGGGGTCGTAAAGCGGTTTGAGCGACGCTGTTGCTGAATGGCGCTCCCCGGCAATTTCGATTTCGTAAGTGGAGGCCAGCACCTCCTCGGTGCTTTGGCCCTTGCAGGGCACATAGCCCAGCCCGATGGCGCCGCCGAGATGATGGCCGTAATTGCCCGAGGTGATGATCGAAACGATTTCGCCGTCGCGCACGATCACCTCGTTGTGGAACATGAGCGGCTCCGGGTCCTTGAGCTGGAACTGCACCAGCCGGCGTGACAAGCCTTCCTCGCGCTTGCGCAACACCGCATCGCGGCCGAGAAACGCGCCCTTCCCGGTCTTCACCGCGAAGCCAAGGCCAGCCTCAAGCACGTGATCCTCATCGGTGATGTCATGGCCGAAATGCCGGAAGGCCTTTTCGATCCGGCAGGAATCGAGCGTGTGCAATCCGCAGAGTTTCAGACCGTGATCAGCCCCGGCCTCCACCAACGCCTCGAACACATGCGCGGCCTGATCCGACGATACATAGAGCTCCCAGCCCAGCTCGCCGACATAGGTGACCCGGTGGGCGCGGGCGAGGCCCATGCCGATCTCGATCTCCTTTGCGGTGCCGAACGGGTGCGCCTCGTTGGAAAAGTCATTGGGGCTGACCGCCTGCAACAGATTGCGCGCATTTGGTCCCATGACGCACAGCACGGATTCCCCGGCCGTCACATCTGTGATCACCACGAATTCGTCGCCCAGATGCCGCCGCAGCCAGGCCAGATCGCGTTGCAAGGTGGCGCCCGGCACGATCAGCAGAAAGGCCGTATCCGACAGCCGCGTCACGGTCAGATCGCACTCGATGCCGCCACGGGAATTGAGCATCTGGGTGTAGACAATCCGCCCCGGCTCGACATTCATGTCATTGGCACAAAGCCGCTGCAGATAGGCAAGCGCGTCCCTGCCCTCGACCCGGATCTTGCCGAAGGAGGTCATGTCGAACAGACCGGCCGCCTCGCGCACTGCCATGTGCTCACGCTTCTGGTTGTCGAACCAGTTCTGCCGCTTCCAGGAGTATTTGTATTCGCGTGCTTCACCTTCATCGGCAAACCAGTTGGCGCGCTCCCAGCCCGCCACTTCGCCAAACACCGCCCCACGCGCTTTCAGCTGCTCATGGATCGGCGAGCGGCGGACGCCTCGAGCCGTCGCCATCTGCCGGTAGGGAAAGTGGTCCGCATAGAGCAGGCCGAGCGTTTCGGTGACGCGGCTCTGCAGATAATGCCGGTTCTTCTGGAACGGCTGCGCCCGGCGGATATCGACCTCCCAAAGGTCGAAGGGCGGCTCGCCGTCATTCATCCATTGCGCCAGCGCGAAACCGGCGCCACCTGATGAGACGATGCCGATGGAGTTGTACCCGGCGGCAACCCAGTAGCCTTTGATCTCCGGCGCTTCGCCGAGATAGTAGCGGTCATCCGGCGTGAAACTTTCCGGCCCGTTGAAGAAGGTGTGAATGCCTGCGGTCGCCAGCAGCGGCAGCCGGTTGACCGCCTGTTCGAGGATCGGCTCGAAATGGTCGAAATCATCCGGCAACTGGTCAAAACAGAAATCCTCGGAAATGCCGCCCATGCCCCAGGGCTTGGCAACCGGTTCGAAGGCGCCGAGCAGCATCTTGCCGGCATCTTCCTTGTAATAGGCGCACTCGTCCGGCACCCGGAGCACCGGCAGCCGCGGCAGGCCTTCGATGGCCTCGGTGACGATGTAGAAGTGCTCGCAGGCATGCAACGGCAGCGTCACACCGGACTGCGCCGCAAGATCGCGCCCCCACATGCCGCCGCAATTGACCACCAGATCGGCCGCAATCGAGCCGGTTTCTTCGCCCTGTTGCCAGTCGACCCCGGTTACCCGGCCCTCGGCGCTGGTGATCGCCGTAACCTTCACGCCTTCTATGATCTGCGCGCCATTCTGCCGCGCGCCCTTGGCCAGCGCCATGGCGATATTGGCCGGATCACATTGCCCGTCGAGCGGCAGATGCACCGCCGCCGTGACATCGGAGATGTTGAGATGCGGATACATCTTCAGAACGTCTTCGGGGCTGACCTCCTGCACATCGATGTCGAAGGCGCGGGCCAGCGAGGCCTGGCGGTAGATCTCCTCCTTGCGTGCCTCGGTCAGCGCCACGGTGATAGACCCGCACTGCCGCATTCCGGTGGCAACGCCGGTTTCGGCTTCCAGCTTGACGTAGAGATCGGCCGAGTATTTGGCGAGCCGGGTCATGTTTTGTGAGGCCCGCAATTGCCCGATCAACCCGGCAGCATGCCAGGTGGTGCCGCAGGTCAGCTGCTTGCGTTCGAGAAGCACAATGTCGCGCCAGCCGAGCTTGGCCAGGTGATAGGCCACCGAGCAGCCCGAGACGCCACCACCGACGATAACGACGCGGGCTTTATCTGGAACGGCCTTGTTCATGCTCTCAATCTTTCATTCTTTGGATCCCACAACGGCTCGTCGGCCTCCACAGTGGCGGCAAAGCGCTCTCCGAAGATCTCGACCTCCAGCCGTGTTCCGGGGTCTGCAAGGTCGGCGCGCAGCATGCCCAGCGCGATCGACTTGCCGATGCGGTGACCCCATCCGCCGGAGGTGGTTTCGCCCACGACCTTGCCGTCGTGCCAGAGCGTTGACATGTAGGGCGCGTCACAGTCTCCGGCTTCAACCGTCAGCGTGACGAAGCGCCTGGTCACGCCACTCTGCTTTTCCGCTGCAAGTGCCTGCTTTCCGAGAAACTCCGGCTTGTCCCATTTGACGAAACGCTCGAGACCGCCCTGCAGGACGCTGTAATCCGTCGAAAGATCGCCCTTCCAGGCGCGGTATCCCTTCTCGAGCCTGAGCGAATTGAGCGCGAACATGCCGAAGGGTTTGAGCCCATGCGGTTCGCCGGCCTTCATCACCGCATCGAATATCTTTGGCGTGTCTTCAATCTTGGAATGGATCTCCCACCCCAGCTCGCCGGCAAACGACACCCGCACCAGCTGGCACCAGATTCCATCCACCTGCGCCGATTGGTGCGTTAGCCATGGCTTACTCAAATCGGCATCGGTCACGGCGGACAGGATGTCGCGCGATTTCGGCCCGGTCAGGATCTGGCAGGCAAAGGCCTCTGTGACATCCTGGATCGCAATCTCCGAGCCAGCCGGCAGATGCTTGATCAGCCACTCGTAATCATGCAGCTGCGCGGTTGCCGCAGTGATCAGGAAGAAGAAATCCTCGTCCAGCGCCATCAGCGACATTTCGGTGACGATGCGGCCCTTGGCGTCGGCGAAATAGCCGAGCCCGATCCGGCCCGGCTTCGGCGCCATGCCGGTGATCAGCGTGTTCAGCCAATCGCGCGCGCCGGGTCCCTGCACCCTAAACCGCGAGAAACCCGGCAGATCGAGAATGCCGGCGGCATCGCGCACCGCCAGACATTCGTCCTGCACCGCACCGAACCATGAGCCCTCGCGCGCCCAGGTCTGTGTCGCTTCCTCGCTCACGTCATCACCGGGCCGCGCATACCAGTTGGCCCGCTCCCAGCCATTATAGGCGCCGAACTGGCCGCCAAGGTTCGCGATCCGGTCATGCACCGGTGACAGCTTCCTGTTGCGCCCGGCAGGCCAGGCGTGGTGCGGGAAGTGCATGCCATATTCATGGCCGTAAACTTCCATGCCCTTGGCGATTGTGTAGTCCTGGTCGCAGAACGCAGTGAACCGGCGCGGATCGCAGGACCACATGTCCCACTCGGTCTCGCCGTGCATCACCCATTCGGCCAGCACCATACCGGCACCTCCGCCCTGGCAGATGCCGAAGGTGAAAACGCAGGCCTCGAAGGCATTGGGCACGCCCGGCATTGGCCCGATCAGCGGGTTGCCGTCCGGCGTGTAAGGAATCGGTCCGTTGATATTCTTGGTCAGCCCCGCCGTGCCGAGCAGCGGCACCCGCGCGCAGGCGTCGTTGATATACCATTCCAGCCGCTCGAGATCGTCTGGATAGAGCTGGAACGAGAAGTCCTCGGGCATCGGATCGTCGGGCGTCACCCAGTGCGCCTTACAGTTGCGCTCATAGGGCCCGAGATTGAAGCCGTTCTTCTCCTGCCTGAGATAGTAGGAGCTGTCGACATCACGCAGCAGCGGCAGCTTGTGGCCAACTTCCCTGCTCCAGGCAGCCACTTCCGGCACTTCGTCAAACAGCATGTATTGATGGCTCATCACCATCATCGGTACATCGCGGCCGAACATCTTGCCGACCTCGCGGGCATAGTATCCGGCGGCATTGACCACGTATTCGCAGCGAATCTCGCCCTTCTCGGTCGAGATCACCCACTCGTCGTTTTCGCGGCGCGCGCCGGTTGCCGGACAGAAGCGGTAGATCTTCGCGCCAAGGTCGCGCGCACCCTTGGCCAGAGCCTGGGTCAGCTGCGCCGGATCGATGTCGCCATCATAGGGATCATACAGAGCGCCGGTGAGATCATGGATCTCGGCGAAGGGATAGCGTGACCTGATCTCGTCGGGCGCCAGGACCTGCAGGTCCATGCCCTGATAACGGCCCATTCCGGCTACCCGCTGGAATTCCCGCAACCGCTCTTTCGAGTGGCCCAGCCGGACCGAGCCCGTGACATGGTAATTCATCGGATAGTCGACGGCAGCCGCCAGTCCCCGGTAAAGCTCGGCCGAGTAGCGCTGCATGTTCATGATCGACCAGGAGGACGAGAATGTCGGCACATTGCCGGCCGCATGCCAGGTCGAGCCTGCCGTCAGTTCGTTCTTTTCCAGAAGCACGCAATCGGTCCATCCGGCCTTGGCCAGATGGTAAAGCGCCGAGACGCCGACCACGCCGCCTCCGATGATCACAACCCGCGCATGCCCTGCAATCTCACTCACGCCGCTCTCCCGCACTCCGCTGACGAGAGCGAGTATCTGACCGCCACAGGCAATTCGCAATTCCGCCAAACAGGCTTTATTAATCGGAAATTCCGATTAGGGTGAAAGGCACCAATCCCGGAGGACCAGCCATGCAGATCGAGCTCATTGAAACATTCCTCGACCTGATGGAAACCAGGAGCTTCAACCGCACCGCGGAGCGCCTGAGTCTGACCCAGTCAACGGTCTCGGGGCGCATCAATTCACTTGAGACAACGCTCGGGCGGAAATTGTTCACCCGCTCCCGCGCGGGAACCGAACCGACACCGGCCGGATACCGGCTTCTCGATCACGCCCGCACCTTGCGGCATCAGTGGACCGAAGCCAGGCGGTCGGTACAGAACACCGGCAATTTCACCCAATCCATGCGCATCGGCATGCAGCATGATCTGGCCTCCAGCCATATCGCCGACTGGGTCGCCGGTTTCCGCAAGGTCTTGCCGAATGCCGCGTTCTACATCGAGCTGGATTTCTCCAACCAGATGAGCATCGACCTGCTGGCGGGGGAAATCGACCTGTCGATCATGTTCACGCCGAAAAACCTGCCGGACCTGCATCACGAGCTGATGGGTGAGCTCGCCTACCGGATGATCAGCTCTTCCGTCAGGCGGATCGCGGACATCGAACCGCAGAGCTACATCTTCACCAATTACTCACCAGCCTTCGACAAGGTTCACCGTCAGGTCGTTGCCACGCTTGCCGAAGCGCCCTTGTCGAGCGGCCAGAACATCACCGTGTGTGGCCTGCTGTCCGCGCTCGGTGGCACAGCTTACGTGCTTGAGGATTCGGCCGAAGAAATGGTCGCCTCCGGGCAGTTCGGCTTCATCGAGGACGCGCCGAGCATTCCCCAATCGGTCTATGTGGCGGTCCATCTGCGCAACCGCCACTCCCACATTCACCGCCGCCTGATCGACAGCGTTCGAAAACAGTTGTCGGGAGCGTCACAGCAAACCGGACCCCGGTTGCCGCACAGTCAGGGCTGAATGTCAGCTTCGCTCCAGGACTTCGACGCTGAGGACCGTCGGCAGGTGACGGGCGATCTCATTCCAGCTGTCGCCTTCGTCAACACTGGCAAAAACCGAGCCGCTGTTGGTGCCGAAATAGATGCCGGCCGGGTCTCGCCGGTCGCCGGCCATTGCTTGGCGCAACACGGTGAAGAAGCAATTCTCCTGCGGCAAGCCCTCACGCAGCGCCTGCCAGCTTTGTCCGCCGTCCCGCGACCGCCAGACCGCCGCAGATGCATCAGGCGGAAAACGTCCGGCGGAGTCGCCGTTGAGTGGCAAGGTCCAGATTGTCTCCGGATCGCGTGGATGCACCCGGATCGGAAATCCGAAGCTGGAAGGTAGACCTTCGGTGCGGTTGTCCCAACTGCGGCCACCATCGGAGGAACGCCAGACGCCATGGTGATTTTGCTGGTAAAGCAGATCACCTTCGCCGGGCGCACGCATCATGTTGTGCACGCAATGGCCGGTCTCGCCGTCACGTGGTGCCGCCGGATGATCATGCGTCGCGCACTCCCCGGCATTGGACAGACGGTTGCGCCGTTCCCATGTCGCACCGCCGTCTTCGGTGGCGAACACGCCGGCTGCCGAAATCCCGATCCACAGCTTGTCCGCATTCTCCGGATGCGGCACGATCGTGTGCAGCACAAGTCCGGCCGCACCCGGGTTCCAGCTGCCAGCGGAAGGATGATTGTCCAGGCCTTCCAGACGCTTCCAGAGCTTTCCGCCATCCTCGCTGACAAGCAGGCCGGCCGGCTTCACGCCGGCATAGAGTTTGCCGTGGGCAAAGCAAAGCGACCAGACCTGCGAGAACTGGTCATCAAAAGGCAACGGTTCATCGCTCCAGCCAATCATCGCTGCAACTTCGGGATCGCTTGCAGCCCAGTCGTCCATCGTGCCTTTGGTCAGGCGAACCCTGTCCCAGCTTTCGCCATTGTCATCCGAATGCCAGATCGCAGCGCCACTCCAGTCGCCTCCGCCGCCGGCCCAGAGCCGCCCGGTTTGCGGATCACCGGCCATGTGGTTGACCGGCCAGCCGTCACACAACGGACCATTGACGCGCCATCCGCCGCGATCAGCATTTTCAGAAAATACAAATGCACCTTTGGTGGTGCCTACCAGCAGGGTCAATCCAAACGGGGTCATTGTCTCACCGCCCAAGAAAACACAGCAAATCTATCATGCGCCCGAATTGATGAAAAGCAACTGGCCGCCGGGCGGGCGATAAGACACTCCCTCACTCACCAATCCGGCGCCACCGCTTTCGCGGCAGCACCGGACTTTCCAGGGGCACGCAAGCGCCCTTCAGTGAAGGCTGTTAGCCTAGTGCTTGAACTTCCGGATCTCACCGGCGCTCAGACGGGAGGCATAGGAATGCAGCTCCTTCTTCACCAGCTTCATGAGGAAGTAGAGGCAGAAGATGTTGACCACGCTCATGGCAAAGATCGCGGCATCGGAGAAGTCGATGACCGGACCAAGGCTGGCTGCTGCTCCAATGACGATGAAGATGCAGAAAATGATCTTGAACGTCAGCTCGGAATTCTTGCCTTCGCCGAACAGATAGGTCCAGGCCTTCAGACCGTAGTAGGACCAGGAGATCATCGTCGAGAAGGCAAACAGCACAACCGCAATAGCCAACACATAGGGGAACCAGCTGATGGCCGACCCGAACGCCGCAGAGGTCAGGGCAACGCCGCTGACACCACCGACAGTGGCGATCGAGGAACCTGCTTCGTTGAGCTGATAGAGCCCGGTCGCCGGATCAACGATCAACTGCTGCGATATGGTGATAACCAGAGCGGTCATCGTGCAGATCACGACAGTATCGATCAGCGGTTCGAGCAGCGACACAAAGCCTTCGGTGATCGGCTCCTTGGTTCTGACCGCCGAGTGGGCAATCGCCGCAGAACCAACACCGGCCTCATTCGAGAACGCCGCCCGCTTGAAGCCCTGGATCAGCGCCCCGACAAATCCGCCTGCAACGCCCAGGCCTGTGAAGGCCCCGCCGAAGATCTGGCCGAAGGCCCAGCCGATTTTGTCGTAGTTCACCAGCAGGATGATCAGTGCGGCGCCGACATAGAGAACGCCCATGAACGGAACCACTTTTTCAGTCACATTCGCAATCGACTTGATGCCGCCGACGATGACGGCGAAGACCACCGCTGCGAAGACAATGCCCGTAATCCAGCCCGGATAGTCGCCGACAATGCCGGAAATCTGCGCATGGGCCTGGTTGGCCTGGAACATGTTACCGCCACCGAGTGCACCCAGGATACAGAAGATCGAAAACATGACGGCGAGGAACTTGCCGCCGGGAAGCCCCAGCTCCTTGAACCCCTTGGAGATGTAGTACATCGGACCGCCGGAAACCGTTCCGTCTGCATATTCGTTCCGGTACTTCACCCCGAGCGTACACTCGGTGAATTTTGACGCCATGCCGAGCAGGCCGGCAAGGATCATCCAGAACGTCGCTCCGGGGCCGCCGATGCCGACCGCAACGGCCACGCCGGCAATATTGCCCAGCCCCACGGTTCCCGACAGCGCTGTCGCCAAAGCCTGGAAATGGCTGACCTCACCGGCGTCTTCCGGATCAGAATAGTCACCTTTCACCAGTCCGATGGCATGGCCGAAGAACCGGAACTGCACAAAGCCGAAATAGAGTGTGAAAATGGTGGCGGCGACGACCAGCCACATGACGATCCAGGGAAAGCTTGTGCCTGGAAGGGGTGCAAAGATAAGGCTGACGAAGGGCCCCGTGACAGCAGCAAAAATCTCGTTGACCTTCTGATCAACGGACATGGCTTCCTGCGCAACCGCGGCACTGCTCATTCCTGTTGCCGCAATCACAGACAACATCAGTTTTCCAAATTGTGTCATGACAAAAACCCTCAATTGACAACGGTCACAGGCACAGAGGCGTGCATGACAAGGTTGGAGGTGGCGCTGCCGAAGATGCGCTTGGCAAATCCGCCTTCCGAAGACCGGCTGACAATGATCTGCTCGGCGTTCATCTCTTCCGCGAACGCCATCAGGATTGACGCGACATCACCATGCCGCACCTTGCCGGTGGCTTTGAGACCAGCCGCCTGCACCTTCGCCACGGCCGGATCGATGATCCGCTGCGTCGCGGTCGAGATTTCCTCTTCGCGGCGCTTGTGACGCTGGGCGTTTTCCTCAGCCGTCTGGAAGGAATAGGGCGACCATTCCACCACATAGACGATCATCAGCTCGCAATCCCCGATGAGCTTTGCCAGTCGCTCTGCATAGGCCAGGGCGCGCTCGCCCGACCCGTGGCCATCAAGGCCAACAACCAGTTTTGTTGTCATTTCATGTCCCTCTCTTATTGTTTTTCACAATCATGCCCGTTGCCGGAAACAAAACTCAATACGACCAACTGAAAATCAGAAACCGGCATCGAAACACCACTACAATTCGGGTTGCCCCGTGAAACAACTTTAGTCTAAAAGACTAGTCTATGGATCTTTTATTGGTCCAAATTCAAAACAATTGGCCAATAATCAGGGAATTGAAGGAAAAAAGACCAGATGAAAAGGAATTTGGACCCTATTGACCGTCGCATTCTCAATGAGCTGCAGGCGCACGGCAGAATGTCGATTGTTGATCTTGCAGAGCGTGTGCATCTGACCAAGACCCCGTGTTCCGAACGGGTCAAACGGCTTGAGCGTGACGGCGTTATTTGCGGATACAGCGCGGAAATTGACCCCACGGAAGTGGATATGGGCCATGTCATGATTGTTCATGTGAATCTTGCAAAGACCAGCGACAGATCGCTTGAGGACTTCAACCGCGCCGTCCGGTTGATCCCCGAAGTGCAGAGCTGCCTGATGATTGCCGGTCCGTTTGATTACATGCTGAAAGTCCGCACCCGCAACATCACCGAATTCAGGGAACTGCTTGGCGAACAGATCAGCCAACTGCCCTCGGTGATGCAGACCCATTCCTTCGCCGTCATGGAATCCGTCAAGGAAACAAGCATGATCGAGCTTCGCAACTGAGCCTTGGCGGCACAACGGCAAATGCCGGCATCAAAGTCGAAGAAAGTGAAGGCGGAATCAGACGGCCGCGGCCCGGGCATATGACAGGCCGGCAATGACCCCGCGCAATTCGGCAAGTCCGCGCATGCGGCCGATCAGCGGATAGCCCGGATGTGTTTTGCGGCTCGCATCGTCGAGAAGGTCGTGCCCGTGGTCGGGACGGAACGGAATCTCCCAGGGCTCCACCCCGGCGTCGCGGCGGCGCTTTTCCTCCTGCAACAACACCGACACCAGTTCCACCATGTCCGTATCACCGGTGAGATGGGCTGCTTCCTCGAACGACCCGTCCGTCTCCTTTCGGACATTGCGCAAGTGAGCGAAATGAATCTTGTCCGCAAATCTGCGGGCGATGGATGGAACGTCGTTTTTCGGATTGGCGCCCAGCGAGCCCGCGCACAGCGTCAGTCCATTGGCCGGGCTGTCCACTGCGTTCAGAAGCCAGCCGATGCCGTCCGCATCCGAAACGATCCGTGGCAGCCCGAGAATATCGCGCGGCGGATCGTCGGGATGCACACAAAAGCGCATGCCGAGCTCCTCGGCAGCAGGAACAACCTCTTCCAGAAACCGCTGCAAATGGCTCCGCAAAGCGGTCCGGTCGATGCCTTCATAGAGTTTCAGAGCGGCTTTCAATCCGTCCGCATCATACCGGTCGTAAGCGCCAGGCAGCCCGGCCATCACCGAATGCATCAGCTCGGCCCTGTCATCATCGGATGAGGCCTGGAACCATTTTTCGGCCTCTGCAATGACCTCCCGCGGATAGTCGGCGCGGGCCTGGTCACGGCCGATCACATAGAGTTCCAAAGCCGCCATTTTCGGCGCCGAGAACCGCAGGCAACTGCCGCCGCGCTCAACGGGAGCCGCAAGGTCGGTTCTGGTCCAGTCCAGCAAAGGCATGAAATTGTAGCAGATCGTATCAATGCCCTCAGCCGCCAGATTGGCCATGGACTGCCGGTAATTGGCAAAGAGTTCGCTCAGGTCACCGTCATTGCGCTTGATCCGTTCGTGAATCGGCAAACTCTCCACCACGACCCAGTCGAAGCCGGCAGACTTGATCTCGGCTTTCCGTCCCGCAATCATGTCACGGCTCCAGATTTCGCCGTAAGGAACCTCGTGCAGGGCCGTCACGATCCCCGACGCTCCGGTCTGCGAAACTTCACCAAGTGAAATCTTGTCGAACGGTCCGTACCAACGCCAGCTTTCCTTCACAGAATTTCCCCTACCGCTTTGCGTGCACCAAGCTCGCATATTGAACCATATGCCTCGGTAACCGGTGCTGACAGGTCAGCCGCCAGCCCGGCGCTGAACACCTCGCGCACAGACAACAAGGCCGCCACCTTCTGCTCTGGCGTGCCTGCTGCATCCGACAGCTCGCGCAAGTGCTGCGCCAACGGGTCTTTGACGTCGATCGGCTGCCCCTTCTCGTCCAGCCCGGACACGTAGCGCATCCAGCCGGCAACCGCCAGCATGAGCCCGGGGCATTTGCGTCCCGCAGCCAGATTGTCAGCAATCGTTGCAAGAATGCGCTGCGGCAGTTTCTGACTGCCGTCCATGGCGATCTGCCAGGTGCGGTGCCGGATTGCCGGGTTGGAATAGCGTTCATACAGCGCGCCGGCATAAGCCTCGATATCCACGCCCTCCGCGGGCGTGAAGGATGGTATGATTTCCTCCCGCCACAGCCGCTTGACGAAGCTTGCGAAAACCGGATCGGCCACGGTTTCCGCGATGCTCTCATGGCCCGCAAGATACCCCAGATAGGCAAGTGAAGAGTGCGTGCCGTTGAGCATCCGGAGCTTCATGTTTTCATAGGGTGTGACGTCAGACACCATCTCCGCTCCGGCGGCAGCCAGATCCGGGCGTGCGTCCGCACCATAGGCGGGAACGAAATCATCCTCCACCACCCACTGCCGGAACGGTTCGCACAGCACAGGAGCTTCATCCCGGTAGCCGGTCTTCTGCGCCAGCCGATCAATATCTTCCGGCTTGGTCGCCGGCGTGATGCGGTCAACCATGGTCGAGGGAAACCGGCCTTCGGAGGCGATCCAGTCGGCAAGCGACGGATCAAGTTTCCGCGCAAGATCCAGCGCCGCCCGGCCAACCAGCTTGCCGTTTTCGGGAAGATTGTCACAGGTCAACACCGTGAAAGGCGGGTATCCGGCATCCCTGCGGCGCTGTAGAGCGCGCACCAGAAAGCCCGGAGCTGATCGGGGAAGCGCATGTTCCAGGTCATGGATAATGTCAGGATGGGCAAAGTTCAGCGCACCCGTCGCCGGATCATGACAGTAGCCCTTCTCTGTAACTGTCAGGGTAACGATACGGATCGCCGGATTAGCCATCGCGGCCAGCACCGCTTCCGGATTCTCCGGAGCGACAAGCACATCCTGAACAATCTCGACCTTGCGGAAGGTTTCCCCGCCATCGGGATTCTGCGTCACGGCCGTGTAGACAAAATCCTGCTGTGCAAGCTTGTCACGTGTCCCCGGGCTTTGCAGGCTGACGCCGATGATGCCCCAGTCGCCACCGGAAATCCTGACGGCATCTTCCACGTAGATGGCCCCGAAGGCCCGGAAAAAGGCGCCCAGCCCGAGATGCACGATCCCGGGTCCGGGTTGGGCTGCGGTGGAACGGCCAAATTTTTGCGGGTCAGCGTGCAAGCCAGCCTCCATCGACGCTCAGAACAGTTCCGTGAATATACTTCGCCGCAGGCGACGCCAGAAAGACCGCAGTTTCGCCAATGTCTTCGGGCTCTCCCCACCTTCCGGCGGGGATCCGCTCCAGGATCGCCTTGTTGCGGGCCTCATCCTTGATCAGGGCTGCGGTGTTGTTGGTGGCAATGTAGCCCGGTGCAATGGCATTCACATTGATGCCTTTGGCCGCCCACTCATTGGCCAGCAGCTTGGTCAGGCCGGCCACGCCGTGTTTGGAAGCAGTGTAGGACGCAACCCGAATCCCCCCCTGCAAGGAAAGCAGGGAAGCCACATTGACGATGCTGCCGGTCCCTTTGCGGTCAAACAGCGCCCGCCCGAATGCCTGACAGGTGAAGAAGACTGCCTTCAGGTTCACATCGATGACATCGTCCCAGTCACTCTCGCTGAAATCGACGGCATCGTTACGCCGGATAATGCCGGCATTGTTGACCAGGATATCGATCTGGTCATTTGCGAACACGTCACGCGCTGCCATTGGATCGGCAAAATCCAGGATAAGCTCGCGAGCTTCATCTATCTGGCTGACGGTCTCTGCACAGGATTGGCGCCCTGCACAGACAACGCGCGCTCCCGCCCGGCCCATGGCGATGGCGATGGCCTGACCGATCCCCGTATTGGCACCGGTCACCAGCGCTGTCTTGCCGGCGAGTGAAAACGGGTTCACCGGAGATCTCCCATCGCCACCATGTCCATGTCGGTGAAATCGACATTGTCACCGGCCATTGCCCAGCAGAAGGTGTAGGCACCGGTTCCCGCGCCGCAATGGATGGACCAGGGTGGCGAAATAACCGCCTCCTCGTTGGCCATCACGATGTGACGGGTTTCATCGGGCTGGCCCATGATGTGGAAAACCCGCTGCTCAGGCCCGAGTTCGAAATAGAGATAGGCTTCCATGCGCCGGTCATGCAGATGCGCCGGCATGGTGTTCCAGACCGAGCCCGGGGCAAACTGGGTATACCCCATCAACAGCTGGCAGCTGTCGGCGACCTCGGGATGCAGGAACTGCAGGATCACCCGTTCGTTGGATGTCTCGGCAGACCCCATTTCCACCCGCCGCGCGTCCTCGATGCGGATCAGTTTGCTCGGGCAGCTTCTGTGCGCCGGCGCGGACAGGATGTAGAATTTGCCGGCACCGGAAAATGTCACCGGGCCAGAGCCCATGCCCAGATAGAGCACGTCGCCCTTGTTGACCGTATAATCGGTTCCGCCGGCGGACACCGTGCCGCTGTCGCCGATATTCAGAATGCCCATTTCGCGGCGTTCAAGAATAGTTGCCGTTCCGGTTTCCTTGACATGGTCGAGTGTCAGCTTGCCCGCACCCGGCACAGCTCCCCCCAGGATCAACCGGTCGTAATGGGTATAGACCAGCCGGATTTCGCCATCGGCAAAAAGTCCGCTGGCATGAAAATGCGACCGCAGTCCAGCGGTGTCGAGGCCTTTTGCGGTGGCCGGATCGATTGCGTGCCGGGTTTCAACGGTCAGCATGGGTAGTCTCCCTTCAAGGGTTAGGCGTCAGAAAATCTTCGCGCCGCGGCGCAAATGTGTCGATCAGTGTTCCTGGTTCCAGGCACTTGCAGCCATGAACCGCATTGGACGGAATGACAAAACTGTCCCCCGGCGAAACGTCAAAACTCTCACCGGCAACCGAGAAGACAAACCGCCCGGATTCGACATAGGTCGACTGCACATGCGGGTGATGGTGCAACTTGCCTTCCGCGCCTTCAGCCTCAAACCGGAAGGCAACAACCATCAGCTCCGGACTGTCACTCAGGACCTGCCGCCTGACACCGGGATCGGCCTGAACCTCGGGAAATTTCTTGATCATGAAAACCTCAACGGAATTGGGCGGGGAGCCACAGCGACAGCTGCGGGATATAGGTGACCAGCATCAACGTGGCAAAAGCTGCGCCATAGAACGGCCATATAGTGCGCACCGCCTGCCATATCGGGATCCTGCCCACCGCACAGCCGACAAACAGCACCGCGCCGACCGGAGGCGTACACAGCCCGATTCCCAGGTTGAGGATCAGGATCACGCCGAAATGAACAGGATCCACGCCGAAGGCAACCGCCACCGGCAGGAATATCGGGGTCGTGATGACGATCAATGGCGACATGTCCATGAAAGTGCCGAGCATCAACAACACCACATTCATCAGCAGCAGAATGACGATCGGGTTGTCCGAAAGCCCCTTGAGAGCCATCACAAGAGAGGCCGGGACCCTTGTATAGGCAAGCAGCCAGCCGAAAGCCCCTGCGCAGCCGATCACCATCAAAACCATCGCCGTAGTTCGCACGGCGGCGAATGTGGCGGCAACGAAATCGTTCCAGCTCAGCGACCGGTACACGAAGAAAGTGACGAACATCGCATAAACCACCGCGATGTTCGACGATTCCGACGCCGTGAAAATTCCCGACCGGACGCCGCCGAAAATGATGGCTATGAGAACGATGCCCGGCATTGCGTTGATAAACAAATGGAGCAGAATCCGGCCACCGGGGAAAGCCTCGGTCGGATATCCACGCCGCTTGGCGACAAACCAGGCAGCCACCATCAAGGACAATGCCAGCAACAGACCGGGAATAATTCCGGCGGTGAAAAGGTCGGCAATCGAAAGCCGTCCGCCTGCTGAAATCGAATAGATGATCATGTTGTGCGAGGGTGGAAGCAACAATGCGATGATCGAGCTCACCACGGTGATGTTGACCGCATAGTCAACGTCATATCCGCGCTCTTTCATCTGCGGCACCATGAGCCCGCCAACCGCACTGGCATCAGCCGCAGCCGAACCGGACACGCCGCCGAACATGATGCTCGCAACAATATTCACCTGCCCCAGGCCACCCCGAAGATGGCCCACAAGCGCGCCGGCAAGCCCCACAAGGCGCCGCGCGATATCGCCGCGCACCATCAGATCTCCGGCGAAAATGAAAAACGGAATCGCCATCAGCGCGAACACCGAAATGCCGGAATTCATCCGCTGGAACACCACCGCCGGCGGCAGGCCTAGATAGGCGATGGTGGCAAAGCTCGATACGCCAAGACAGAATGCGACAGGCGTGCCCAACAGCAAGAGCACAACAAAGCTGCCAAAAAGGATCCAGAGTTCCATCGGCCTAATCCTCCAGCTCAGTATCGCCGAACAGCGCGGTCGGCATTCCCGCAAGACGCCGTGCAATCCGTTCGATCGAGAACAGGATTATCAGCACGCCACCGGCAACAATGGGCATGAAATCAAATGCCCCGGAAATACCAAGGCTGGGAAGCACGTTGGGAGCGGCATTGACCGCCAGCTGGGTGCCATAGACAATCATCCCGCCGCCGAAAGCGATCACCACAAGATCCGAGATGGATTGCATCCACAGCTTCACATGCTCGGGAACCAGATGAAGCATGATGTCGAAGGACAGATGGTAACCCTCACGGATACCGACCGCGGCGCCGAGGAAAATGAACCAGCCCATGATCATCACGGATCCGGGCTCGGTCCATGAAATGCTATCATTGAGGACATAGCGCCAGAACACCTGACAAGCGATCAGCACTGTCATCAGCACCAGCCCGGCACCCGACACCCACAAAGCCGTTTGCGCCATGACGCTGGTGGTCCGCGCCACTTTTCTCATCTGATCCTGCACGTTCAGCCACTCCATTGAAAACGGCCCGCGGGGCTTCCCCCGCGGGCCAGCCGTCAGACTATTCGGTTGCCTGAATGCGGGCGACCATGTCCTTGAGGTTTTCGGACTTGACGTATTTTTCATAGACAGGCTTCATCGCTTCGATGAACGGGGTCTTGTCGATGTCGGTGATGATCTCACTGCCCGCGGCGCGGACCTTGTCTTCCGACTTCTTTTCCTGCGCGACCCAGAGTTCGCGCATCACCGGAACCGAAGCCTTCGCGGCTTCACGAACAGCAGTCTGCTCATCCGCGCTGAGCTTGTCCCAGCTCTTCTTCGACATCACCAGAACTTCCGGCACGATCAGGTGCTGGTCGAGCGTGTAGTACTTTGCCACTTCGAAGTGACCCGAAGTGTCATAGGACGGCCAGTTGTTCTCGGCGCCGTCGATCACGCCGGTCTGGATGGACGAATAGACTTCGCCATAGGGCAGCGGCGTCGCATTGGCGCCCAGGGCGCTGACCATGTCGACGAACATGTCCGACTGCATGACGCGGAACTTCATGCCCTTCAGGTCTTTCATCGACTTGATCGGCTTTTCCTTGTTGTAGAAGCTGCGCGAACCGCCGTCATAGAAAGCCAGGCCAATCAGGTCATGGTCGGCAAACGCGTCGAGGATTTCCTGGCCGATCGGACCGTCCATCACCTTGTGCATGTGATCGACCGAGCGGAAGATATAAGGCAACGAGGGAACCTGGGTCTCTTCAATGATGTTGTTGAAGGGTCCAAGGCTCACGCGGTTCAGGTCGATCGCCCCGAACTGGGTCTGCTCGATGGTATCCTTCTCTTCGCCCAGCTGAGCCGAAGCATAGATCTCGATGCAGAGCTTTCCGCCGGTTTTCTCTTCAAGCATCGTGCCCATGGCCTTGACGGCCTCAACAGTCGGATAACCGTCTGGATGCGTGTCGGACGACTTCAGTGTGGTTTCGCAAGCTGTAGCAGTCACCATCATCGCAGCGGTGGCCAGCAGCATGCCGGTCAGTGTCTTGGTCAGTTTCATATTCATATCCTCCCAGAAATGGCTCTCAGAGCCGGTAGGCCTGCTTGGCAAGCCGGTAAGCGAGGTCATTTGCGACCTCGTATGCATCCTCCTCGGAAAGCCGCCCGGTGGCGACCAACGTAGCGAGAAAGCCGCAATCCACCCGCCGGGCCACATCATGGCGCGCCGGTATGGAACAGAATGCGCGAGTGTCGTCGTTGAAACCCACGGTGTTGTAGAATCCGGCAGTTTCCGTCGTCAGCTCGCGGAAACGGCGCATGCCTTCGGGACTGTCATAAAACCACCAGGACGGTCCGAGCTTCAGTGCCGGATAAGCGCCCGCCAGCGGCGCCAGCTCCCGGGCGTAGCTGGTCTCGTCCAGCGTAAAGACGATGATCGTGAGATCCTTCTCCAGACCGACCGCATCCAGCAACGGTTTGAGCGCCCTCACATAATCGGTCCGGGTCGGAATATCGAAACCCTTGTCACGGCCAAACGCCGACATGACCGGATCTGAATGATTGCGATAGCTACCAGGATGGATCTGCAGTACCAGACCGTCTTCCAGGCTCATGCGCGCCATTTCGGTAAGCATGTGCCCGCGAAACGCATCGGCTTCATCCTGTGTGCAGGCGCCTTTGAGAGCCTTTGCAAACAGTCCCGCAGCCTCAACGGCCGGGAGGTCTTCGGTCCGGGCCGTCGGATGACCATGATCGGAGGAGGTCGCGCCGAATTGCTTGAAATAGGCCCTGCGGATGCGGTGCGCTTGCAGATAGCCCTCCCAAGTGGCTGTGTTTTCGCCGGTGAGAGCACCAAGCTGGTCCACATTGGCTGCAAAGCCGGCGAATTCGGGATCAACCACCGCATCCGGCCGGTAGGCTGTGACAACCTTGCCCTTCCAGCCGCTGTCGCGGATCATCCTGTGCCAGCGCAAATCGTCAAGCGGACTTTCGGTGGTGGAGATTGCCTCAATGTTAAACCGCTCGAACAGTGCCCGCGGCAGGAATTCGGGCTTTGTCAGGCAATCGGCAATGTGATCATAGGTCTGGTCTGCCGTTGCTTTCGATACAGCGGTGGTCATGCCAAACACGTCTTCAAAGGCCTGGTCCAGCCAAAGCCGCGAGGGCGTACCGCGAAACAGGTGATAGTTCTCGGCAAACAGCCGCCAGATCTTGCGGCCATCGGTTTCGGTCGGCCCGCCATCAACCCGCGGCACGCCGAGGCTTTCAAGGCTGACGCCCTGCGAAAACAGCATTCTGAAAACATAATGATCGGGCGTAATGAACAATTGCGCCGGGTCAGCAAACGGCTGATTTTCAGCATACCAGCGCGGGTCTGTATGCCCGTGCGGGCTGATGATCGGCTTATCGGCGATCGTCTGATAGAGTTCGCGTGCGATTCCGCGCGTCTGCGGGTCTACCGGAAACAATCTGTCAGGGATCAACATTGTCACCCTAATCCTCCCAAATCCGTCTATTTTGACGGGCCTTCCCATTTGCCTGGTAATGTAATATGCTAGTATGCACATCAAGTCAACGGAGTTTAACATGTCCGTAACGTCGCCCTTGCGGGCACTGGAGCCCCTGAACCGCCCGTCCGTGGCCGACACCGTATTTGACGAATTGCACAGCCAGATCCTGCTGCTCGAATTGCCGCCGGGTACCAAGATGTCGGAAGTTGAAGTGGCCAAGGCGCTCGGCGTGTCGCGTCAGCCGGTGCGGGACGCGTTCTATCGCCTTTCCAAACTCGGCTTTCTGTCCATCCGCCCGCAGCGTGCAACGCTCGTCTCGCAGATATCCCAAACCGCCGTACTCCAGGCACGCTTTGTCCGGAACGCCATCGAGACGGAAACCGTGCGTACCGCCTGCCAGGTCCTGACTGACGACGACCTGGCGGCGCTGGACCAGATTCTGGAGAAACAGCGGCAAGCAGTCGAAGCCAGGGACCCCGTCAGCTTCCACGGTTTTGACGACCAGTTTCACAAGGAAATCTGCGAGCGCGCCGGGCTCGGATTTGCCTGGGACATCATCCGCGAAAACAAGGCGCACATGGACAGGGTACGGTTTCTCTCGCTGTCATTTGCCTCGCAAGACGCTTTCGGCGATCACCTGGAAATCATGGACGCGATCCGGGCGCGCGACGAAGACAAGGCCATGCAGCAAATGCGCAAACATCTCTCCCGGATCCAGAAGCAGATCGTCCGTATCCGGGCTGACCATCAACAATATTTTGCCGATGAGATAGACGCATGACCCAGACCTTCCTCTCGATCGGCGAATGCATGGTTGAAATGGCGCCGACCGCAGCGGGCGACTACAGCCTCGGCTTCGCCGGCGACACGCTGAATACGGCCTGGTACGCACGCCAGTTCCTTGGCGAGGAGTGGGACGTGTCCTACCTCACCGCCGTCGGGGAAGACGCCATATCCAACCGGATGGTGGAGTTTATCGCCGGTGCCGGAATCAAGACCGATCTGGTTCAAAGGCGCTCGGACTGCACGGTTGGCCTGTATCTGATCCAGCTGGACAATGGTGAACGCAGTTTTGCCTATTGGCGCTCGGATTCAGCGGCACGCCGATTGGCCGACGACCCGGCCCGGCTCGATGCCGCTTTCGCCGCCGCAAATGTGATCTATCTGTCGGGCATCACCCTGGCGATCCTGCCGCTCCAGCATCGGCTGACATTGTTTGACGCCCTTGCCGCCGCACGGCAAAGAGGCGCCACTGTGGTGTTCGACACCAATCTGCGGCCCCGGTTGTGGGACAGCCACGAGACAATGCAGCAAACGATCATGACAGCCGCAGGCGTCAGCGACATCCTGCTTCCCTCGTTCGACGACGAAGCAACATTCTTCGGGGATGCGACGCCGGATGACACAGCCCGGCGATACGCTGATGCAGGCGCCCCGCTCGTTGTCGTCAAGAACGGCGGGAACGAAGCCACATGCCTTCGCGGCGCTCAACTAAGCCACTTCACACCGCCTAAGGTGGCAAATGTCGTTGACACGACGGCTGCGGGCGACAGCTTCAATGCAGGTTTTCTGGCGACCTACCTCGACACCGGGAACCTGGACGACTCGATGGCCGCCGGCGCTGCGCTGGCCGCCCGTGTGATTGGCGAACGTGGTGCTTTGATAAAGGTGTAAGCCATCAGGCCGGGGAGTGACGGCTGCAGCCGGTCAGGCTTCAGAGAAGCTTTGTCGATATCCGCTCGAAGCCGTCCTTGATGACCTGCTCCATCGCAGCCGATGCCGCGTCTGCATCCTTGCGTTCAATCGCCTCGACAATAAGCCTGTGCTTGTTGGCGGTGACGACATGCCTGCCGGATTCACCATAGGGCGAGCTCATCTTGAAGCTTGTCACCAGCGCTGCCTCGATCAGATTGCCGACCGACAGCATGAACGGGTTGCCGGATGCAGCGTGCAGAGCCAGGTGAAATTTCAGATCTGCCAAAGCAAAGCTCTCGTCTGAATCGGCCCTGCTCATCTCGTCAGCCCAGCGATAGAGCCCCTCGATCTCCTCCTTGCTGGCGCGCTGGGAGGCCAGCCGGGCAGCAAAGGGCTCAATCGCAAAGCGCATGTCGGACAGATGCTTGAGGAAGGTGACGTCAACACCGGTTTCAATGTGCCAGACCAGGACATCCGCATCAAACAGGTTCCAGTTCGAACGCTCGGTGATACGGGTTCCGATCCGCGCCTTGGGCACGATCATGCCCTTCGCAGTCAGGGTTTTCATCGCCTCGCGAAGCACAGTCCGCGAAACGTCGAATTTCTCCACCAGCTCCGCATCCCCGGGCAGCAGCGAACCGCTTGGGTAAAGGCCGCTCACGATCTCCTTGCCAAGTTCATTGACAACGAACGAGTGCTGGCTGCGATTTGCACGTTCGGAAAAGCTGGTATTGAGCAAATAATCTCTCCCCGGCCGTTATCCTCCGGCCACTCGTCTCTTGGCTGTCGTCCAGACCAGACCCTTCTGAAGCACAATGAAGGCAAACAGGAGCATACCAATCAGTATCTTGGTCCACCAGCTCGACAATGTGCCATCGAAGATGATGTAGGTTTGGATGAGTCCCATTATCAGAACCCCGATCAATGTTCCTGCGACAAATCCGCTTCCACCGGTGAGCAATGTGCCGCCGATCACCACCGCCGCGATGGCATCGAGTTCCACACCCACCGTTGCGAGCGAATAGCCGGCAGAGGTGTAGATGGAAAAAACGATTCCGGCCAGTCCGGCGAGAAAGCCCGAAAGCGCATAGATGCCGATGGTTGTCGGCCCGACCGGTACGCCCATCAGACGCGCGGTCTGGACGCCCCCGCCGACCGCATACACATTGGTGCCGAACTTCGTGCGTTGAGCCAGAATGATCCCGGCAATGAAGACAATCAGCATCAGGCCGCCGATCAGCGTCAACCTGCCCTTTCCCGGCATAAGCCAGTAGCTCCTCTGCAGGAATTCATAGAAGTCATGGGTAATCGGAACCGCATCGATGGAAAGCACATAGGCCATGCCGCGCGCCAGGAACATCCCCGCCAGCGTGACGATGAATGGCGGCATTTCGAGAAAATGGATGACCCCGCCCATCGCCGCGCCAAACAGCGTTGTCAGCGCCAGCAGAAAGCCGAACACCACCAGCGGGTGCAGGTTTGTATCCCGCAGCAGCACCGCAATGAAGACACCTGAAAAGGCGATCACCGACCCGACCGAAAGGTCGATCCCGCCCGAAATAATGACGAAGGTCATGCCCACCGCGACAATCCCCAGAAAGGCATTGTCGGTCAGCAGATTGCCGATAACCCGCGTCGACAGCATCGCCGGATACTGCGCGTAACAGATTGCATAGGCCACGAGGAAGATGACAAGTGTCGCCAGCAGCGGCAGAAGACGAGCATTCATGAGCTTACCGCCTGTTTCTCAGTGTCGGGTGCGCTCGCCTGAACCGGAGTAAGGTAAGCCACCATGGTTCGTATTGTCGGCGATTGCAGCACAAGGATGATCAGAATGATCACCGCCTTGATGATCAGATTGAACTCCGGCGGAAAACCCGACAGCAGGATGCCGGTGTTGATCGCTTGAATGATCAGCGCACCGATCAGCGACGCAATCAGTGAAAACCGCCCGCCCAAAAGCGATGTGCCGCCGATGACCACCGCCAGAATGGCGTCAAGCTCAAGCCAGAGCCCGGCATTGTTTGCATCCGCGCCACGAATATCGGCCGCTGCGATAATCCCGGCAAGCGCCGCGCACAATCCCGATGCCATATAGACGGCAATCAGCAGCACGCGCGTGTTGACGCCCGCCAGCGTGCTTGCGCGCAGATTGATGCCGATCGCCTCGATCAGCATGCCCAGCGCCGACCGGCGGACGATCAGCGTCACCAGTGCACCGGCCGCGACAGCGATGATGATTGGTGTGGGGATTGTGAACAATGATCCGGAACCGAAGAAAATCAGGCCTTCATCATTGAAGGTGAGGATCGCGCCTTCGGTGATCAATTGCGCAATGCCCCGCCCTGCCACCATCAGGATCAGGGTCGCCACGATCGGCTGGATGCCAAGCACCGCCACAAGCACGCCGTTCCACAATCCGCAAGCCAGGCCAGCCGCCAGCGCCATGATCAGCGTCACACCGAGACCATAGCCTTCGGTGATGCCCCAGGCGGCCATCGCACCACAGATGGCCATGACCGCGCCGACGGAAAGGTCGATTCCCCCGGTGGCGATGACCAGCGTCATCCCGATTGCCAGCAAGGCAACCGGCGCGCCGCGATTGAGAATATCAATCGGGCTTCCATAAAGCCGGCCATTGGCAACCGATATCTCGAAAAAGCCCGGGAACATGATCGAAATCAGCCCCACGACAACCGCCAGCGTCAGCAGTTGCGGCAAAATTCTGAGCGAAAAAAGCTTGAGCCCGGTCAATTGACGGCCTCCCTTTCCGGCGCCGCAATGGCACGAACCATGTTGTCGGTGGTGATCTCGTCGCCGGCAAGTTCGGCCACATGGCGCCGGTCGCGCACGACGATGACCCGGTGGCTGTAGGCGACAAGTTCATCCAGCTCGGATGAAATCACCAGCAGCGACATGCCCTGTGCGCAAAGCTCTTCGATCAGCCGGATGATTTCGGCATGCGCACCGACGTCGATGCCGCGTGTCGGTTCATCGAGAATGAGAAAGGACGGATTGGTCGCCAGCCAGCGTGCCAGCATGACCTTCTGCTGATTGCCTCCCGACAGCAGTCCCACCGGCTTCTCCGCATCCGGCGTGCGGATGTCGAGTTTGCGAATGTAGTCATTTGCCATGGCTTTCTGCTCCCGGTCGGGAATCCGCCGCATCCAGCCGATGCGCGCCTGCAGCGCCAGCGCGATGTTCTCGCGAACCGTCAGATCTGCGATTACGCCGTCGGTCTTGCGGTCTTCGGGACAAAAGCCAAACCCTGCCTTGATCGCCTGGCGTGAGGACATCAGAGGCAGAACCTTTCCGTCCTGCCTTGCCTCGCCACTGTCATGCTGGGCCACACCGAACAGCACTTCCGCAGTCTCGGTCCGCCCTGATCCCAGAAGGCCGGCGACACCAACCACTTCGCCTGCATGAATGGACAGATCAAACGGCTCGATGCTACCCTTTCGGCCAAAGCCGCTGAAACTCAACCGCGGATCACCGGTAACCGCATGATGCTTACCATGTGAGCGCACCTCCTGCTCCAGTTCACGTCCCAGCATCATGTTGATCAGCCGCACCCTGTCGATGTCACCGGTCACTTCAGTGCCCACCAGTTGCCCGTTGCGCAAGACGGTGAGTCTGTCGGAAATTTCGAAAATCTGGTCGAGGAAGTGCGAAATGAACACGATGCCCAGGCCGCGCTGTTTGAGCGAGCGTATGACATCGAACAGCATCTTCACCTCGTGCGAATCGAGACTGGCCGTCGGCTCATCGAGAATAAGCACCTTGCCCGACAGCGTCACCGCGCGCGCAATGGCAATGACCTGCTGCACCGCCACCGAGTAACTTCCCAGATTGCGCGTCACATCAATGTCGAGACCATATTGCCCGAGAACCTGCCGTGCCGCCGCGTTCATGCGGCGTCCGGAGATCATGCCGAACCGCGTCGGCTGGTGACCCAGCGACAGGTTTTCAGCCACGCTCAGATTGGGCAGGAGATTGACTTCCTGGTAGACCGTACCGATGCCGTAAGCCTGCGCATCGAGTGTCCCTTTGGGATCAATGCTCGCGCCCTCGAGCACAATATCCCCGCCATCGCGCCGGTAGGCGCCGGTCAGGCATTTGATAAGCGTTGATTTTCCTGCCCCGTTCTCTCCGAGAAGAGCGTGGACTTCACCTGCCTCAAGTGAAAAATCGACCCCGTCCAGGGCAATCGTGCCCGGAAAGGTCTTGCGCACACCCCGCGCACGAAGAAGCGGCTGCCTGGCATCGCTCTGCGGCATCTGGGCCTCCCGATTTGATAGTCATCATCATCCCCATGGGCAGAATATGCCACATCAGGTCCAGAGCCAAAAAGACGGCCGGAGAAAATCCCCGGCCGTCATCTGACTGATCTCAGTATCCGAGATCTTTTTTCTGCTCATAGACGGCCTGCGGGTCGTCTTCCATGGTGTAGAGCTTGGACTCTGTCTGGATGAACTTCGGCGGCATGGTGCCGTCCTTCATATAGGCAGCCAGGGCATCGAACGCCGGACCGGCCATGTTCGGGGTCAGCTCAACCGTTGCGTTGGCTTCGCCAGCGGCCATCGCCTGGAAGATATCCGGCACGGCGTCGATCGACACCACCAGAATGTCTTCGCCAGGCTTCAGGCCGGCTTCCTTGATCGCCTGAATGGCGCCGACGGCCATGTCATCATTGTGGGCATAAAGCGCACAGATGTTCTTGCCGCCGTCTTCCGCCTTGAGGAAGCTTTCCATGACTTCCTTGCCCTTGGTGCGGGTGAAATCACCGGTCTGGCTGCGGATCAGCTTGACATTGTCATGGCCGCTGATGGCCTGCTCGAAGCCGTTCTTGCGGTCGATCGCCGGCGACGAACCGGTCGTGCCCTGCAGTTCGACAACATTGCAATCCTTGCCGGCGAGCTCGTCAACCAGCCACTGGCCGGCAACGCTGCCCTCGTGAACCAGGTCGGAACCGACTGCTGTCAGATACAGATCGTCGGACGAATCGACCATGCGGTCGAGCAGGATCACCGGAATTTCGGCTTCCTTGGCTTCTTCGAGAACCGAGTCCCATCCGGTTGCGACCACGGGTGCAATCAGGATGGCATCGACGCCCTGAGCGATGAACGAGCGCAACGCCTTGATCTGGTTTTCCTGCTTCTGCTGCGCATCCGCAAATTTCAGATCGATGCCGCGGTCCTTGGCTTGCTGAAGCGTCAGCGTGGTCTCAGCCGCGCGCCAACCCGACTCGGATCCGATCTGCGAAAATCCGACGGTCTGCGCCAGAACACTCGACGACATCATAAGCATGGACGCGAGTACACCCGCCCCAACTAGAGCTTTCTTCGAAATCATGTTTTCCTCCCAAAAATTCGGGCTCCTGCCCAATTCCTAAAAAATCATACTATATTATTTTTGTAAACAGACATTACGCATCTATCCGGCCGTTCCCATGCGGGAGACGTACTACTCGAATATTTTCAAAGGCTTGAGACTGTTGCTGCCGCCCTCAATCTGGGGCACAGCAGATGCGGCACGGCCTCCCGGAGGCCGCTCAGCGCCCGCCATCTGCGGAGCCGAAAGCTGAGACAGGCGGAGCTGCCGCTTCCGAAATGGCCGCGCCGCCCCCTCTTCACCAGTCTGCTGTTGGCTTGTTAAAGGCGCCGCTCAAGCATTCCCGCGGCTGCCTGAATAGGGCCGCTGCACCCGCAGCCGCGGCGCCAGAAGCCACGCGACAGGAACGGATGCCAAGAGCCCCGCCACGATGACTACGGGCAGCAAATATTTTGCGTTTTCAGCCAGTGCCGGGATCGACAACACGGTGATCGCTCCGGCGCCAAAAAGCACGGCGTTCACAGGCAGGGCAACGAGGCCGGTGATGAATGTACGGGTTCGCATGGCTTCCTCCTTGAACAGAAAGTTTTCAGCTGAGAAGTAAAACGCCAAGCGCACAGTTTTGTTCCGGCCGGGCTTGATGCGGCCGGGTACCGGGGCCCTGACGTGAACCCACCTCGCCGGCCGCAAGCGGCGCTGGACAGTGCCAGGTACAGCTGTTGGCCCGAAATGTGGAAGCTGACAAAAAACATGGGCCGGTTCCGTCCCCTTGATTGACTGGGAAAAGTGCCATGCTACCTATTGTGTCTGGGATATGGCGCTTGGCGAAGGCACGATTGCCAATCCGTTCACAGCGCATGAATTTTCCGGGCCAGCGGCATTCCAGTTTGGCCCATGGATCAAAAAATCAGCGCACCGGGAAACAGTGAAGCCAAGGCGAGAAGATCAACGTGACATATTCTGACAGGTTTTCAGGCGCCAGAGTGCTGATCGTGGAGGACGAGTTTCTTCTCGCCGAGGAGACCCGCCGGAAGCTGGAAACATTGGGCACCACTGTGATCGGGCCCACCCCGCGAGTCGATGAGGCGCTGGAATATCTCGATACGACACGGGTCGATGCCGCCATCCTCGACATTTATCTGGCCGGAGAACTGGTGTTCCCCGTCGCCGAAAGATTGCAGGACATGGGCATTCCCTTTGTGTTCGCAACCGCATACGACGCGAAAGTCATTCCACCCCGCTTCGAAGGGTTCGTGCTTTGCGACAAGCCGCTCGAGCTCGAAAAGATTGCCGAGGCGCTTTTCAGTGGAGCGCGGAGGGATCACTGACAAAACCCCGATTTCGATCTCTTGCCGGAATGCGGCCCCTGTTGCCGGTGAACCGCCAGTCCTGGTGCGACGCCGGCAGGCGAACATGATGCAAGAGCGCCGGATGGGGCGCAGCTTGACAGGGCGGTCCGTCTGCCCGGAATCGCGCAGGCCTGCCATGGCGGACAGCGTCAATTCGCTTTCGCAACCACCGGGCAAACCTGCGTTCTGTCCCGGGCATGATGCGGGCCTCAACCCTATCGAGGCCCCCGCACGGCCTGGCAAGATCCTGAGACCACGGTTGCATGTCCGAAAGCTTGCAGGCCAGCTCCGCCTCTCTTAAGTTCACGGACACTGTGGCTGCGGCCACCCAGCTACAGAGAAATCACCGCTATGCCCAAAGTCCCACATCGTTTCCCTATTGTGGGGATAGGAGCCTCGGCGGGAGGCGTCGCTGCAATGGAGCTTCTTTTCAAGGGGCTTCCTGACAAACCGGGCATGGCATTCATCATCGTGACCCATCTCAATCCGGAACGCGAAAGCATCCTTCACGAGGTGCTGCAGCGGTACACGGGCATGAAGGTTGAAGTGGCCCGGGATGAGCAGCGTCTTGAACCGGACCACATCTATGTCATGCCGCAAAGCACGGTTCTGCACATCAGCAAAGGCATCCTGCGAAGCCATCCTACCTCCGGCAAACGGGAGCCGAAGCCGATCGATGTGTTCTTCAGTTCACTGGCGATAGATCAGGGTGAATATGCGGTCGGGGTCATCCTGTCGGGCGGGGATTCGGATGGAACGCTGGGTGCAAAGGCAATCAAGGAGCGCGGCGGATTGACGATCGCGCAGGTGGCGGATGGAACTGCCCCTCTCAATCCGGACATGCCGCAGAGTGCCATCAGAGCCGGGCTGATCGATATTGCCATCTCCGCCGAGGATATGGGGAAAAAGCTAGTCGGCTTTGCCAAGACTCTGGACCGTCATCGTGAGATGGAAAGCGGAAATGAACTGAAATCCGGCGCGCTCGACAAAATATTCGCGCTGTTGCGGACCCACGCGCGACACGATTTCTCGGGCTACAAACCCAAGACTTTCCTCAGGCGCGTCAACCGGCGGATGCAGGTGTGCCAGATCGCCGCCATCGAGGATTACATCTCCCTGCTCGAAAGCGAACCGGACGAAGTCAATAATCTGTTCCGCGACCTGCTGATCAACGTCACCAACTTCTTCCGCGACGCCGAAGCGTTTCAGAAACTGGAAGCGGAGGTGTTGCCGCAATTGTTCAGGCCGGATAGCGCGATTCCCGACATGGTACGGGCCTGGGTACCAGGGTGCTCGACCGGCGAGGAAGTCTATTCGCTGGCAATCCTGCTCCGGGAATACATGGACACACACGATACAACGCAGCGGGTGCAGATCTTTGCCACGGACATTGATGAAGCCGCACTCAGCGTAGCCCGCGCGGGACGCTATCCGGAAGCCTTGATGGAAGGTGTTTCGCCCGAGCGCCGTGAGAGGTTCTTCAACAAGGAAGGCACGACCTATGTGATCACCAACGAGGTGCGGGAACTGTGCATTTTCTCGCCGCACAACCTGATCAAGGATCCACCGTTTTCCCGAATGGATCTTGTCTCCTGCAGGAACCTCTTGATCTATCTCGGAGCAGAGCTGCAAGACCAGGTGATTCCCGCCTTCCATTATGCGCTCAAGCCCGGCGGTTTCCTTTTCCTTGGAAGCTCGGAAAGCATTGGCCAGCACCAGGACCTTTTCGCCACCGTTGACAAGAAGCACCGGCTTTTCCGGACACAGCCCTATAGCGGATCCCCCTATCGGTTTTCTGCGCCCGTAAAGAGCGAGATTGTTCCGTCCGGCGTCCCCTCCACCCGCGCGGAAAACCATCGGCTTTCCGCCTCACTGCTCAAACAGGCCGTCGATTCCCAGGTCCTGGAGCGTTTTGCGCCCGCTCATGTTCTGGTCAGCGAAGACGGCGATATCGTTTATTACTCGGCTCATACCGGCAAGTATCTTGAGCCCCAGCAAGGCGCTCCAAGCCGTCAGATTCTAGGCATGGCCCGAAAGAGCCTCCGGCTCGATCTTCGCGCTGCCATGCGGGAGTCTGTGGCAACCGGAAAAACCGCCATACGGGACAACGTGATTGTCGATGATGATACGGCTGAGCGCCGTGTGGCCAGGATCGTGGTGGAACCCTTGGCCGACAGGCGCATTGCCGAGCCGCTTTATATCGTGCTTTTCGAACCCGTTGCTGCCTACGATGGGAGCACGTCGCAGGCGCCTGAATGGACCGCGCTGGATGCGACAGCGGAGCTTGAGCGCGAACTGCGCGAAAACCGTGAACGCCTGCAATCGACCGTGGAAGAGTATGAGACGGCGCTGGAAGAGCTCAAGTCGTCAAACGAGGAGCTTGTCTCGGTCAATGAGGAAGCCCAGTCGACCAATGAGGAACTGGAAGCCTCGAAGGAGGAGATGCAGTCTCTCAACGAAGAGCTCAACACGATAAACTCTGAACTCAGCGGCAAGGTGGAAGAACTCGACAGGGCCAACAACGACCTCAAGAACCTGTTTTCCAGCACCGAGATCGCCACCATCTTCCTTGACCGTGACCGGGTAATCCGCAACTTCACGCCTGCCGCATGCGGCTTTTTCAGTCTGCGCCAGCATGATATCGGGCGCCCGTTGACGGACCTGTCGAGTGTCTTCAGTTATCCTGAGATGAAAGCCCACATTGATGCGGTTTTCGACACCGGCGAAACCATTGAGCATCATCTGCCACGCAATGAATGGGGCCGTTCTTATCTTGCGCGGCTGATTCCCTATCGCGGCGACAATGAAAAGGCAGACGGCGTCATCTTCACGCTGATTGATGTGACGACACTCGCCGAAGCGGAGGAACATCAAAGAGTCCTGATTTCCGAACTGAACCATCGGGTCAAGAACATGCTTGCGGTGGCCATCGCGCTGGCCGGGCAGACGTTCGATTCGAACATAACGCTGGAACAGTATCATGCCGCCCTGGTAGGACGGCTTCAGGCCATGTCGCGCGCTTACACGCTTTTGTCGAGCGAGCAGTGGAAGCGCGCGTCAATTGATGTCGTCGTATCGAAAGCGCTGACCCCGTACCCCGCGAAATCATTCCGGTTTGACGGTCCGAACGTGCTTCTTCCGCCGCACACCTGTCTGGCATTGAGCATGGTCATCCATGAATTGGCGACCAATGCCGCAAAATATGGGGCTCTCAGCGTCAAGAAGGGAACAGTCGACATTAACTGGACAGTTGCCGGCGAGACCCTGTCGCTGGACTGGCGCGAACGGGATGGCCCCGCGGTAACGGAGCCTGAGCAGGCCGGATTCGGAAGCTCCCTGATCAAGGGAGAAATCGAGTACCGGCTGCGCGGCACGGTCAAAACCCTTTTCGCTCCTGATGGGCTCGAGGTTCATCTTGAATTCCCCGTCGCCAACAACACCGGTCCGGACGGCAAGGCAATGTAATGCTGACAACCACCTGAACCAGCGGACAACATCGTCACCGTGATTGGACGCTGCAGGTCAGGCGTTCTCAAACAGCAGCTTCAAAGCCGGAAAGGCCTCAAGACAGTGTCTTGTTTCCGCGTGCAGCTCGGGGCGCAATCGGCCTTCGCTCCAAAGCGCGACACCATCGGCATGGACGGCAGGATTGGCCAGCATCCAGCAGATCTCGCCCGGGGCATAGGCGCCGCAGGTATGAAAATGCAGATAAGCAGGACTGGTGAATATGGTGTTTGACCAGCGGTCAGGATCATCCGCCACGGCCATATCATACGTGACCCCGGGATGGATGCCGGCATGCCAGGAATGCACCGCGTCCGGGTCAATGCCGAAGAGACCGGACACGTTCTGATAGTGCCTGCGCACGGCTGAGACGGTTGCTTGGTCGCCGGAAAAACCGGCGATGCGGCCATTTTCGATCTCCGCAAAGATCGTCTTTTCCAGCGCCAGCCACGGCGGCGCGTAACTGCGGTTCCCGGTTGGCGTGAGATAGTTTGAAAGCGCAACGCGGCCGGAAAACCGTTCTGCTGAAACGGGTGCCGGTACGCCCATCGGGAAACGCCGCATCGATACATCGGCAGCACCCGCTGGACCGGCACGGGCGGCTCCGCCAATCCGCGTCCCCAATGGACATTCGATGTCGATCCGGGACGCCTGCGCCAACACGGTGTTGACTGCCTGCTTGAGCGACAGCATCGCCTGGTGCTCGAGCCTGCCATAGGGTGAGGCCAGCATGCCGACGGTGCGGATGTAGCTCATCACCGATGTCTTGCCGGGTACGGCCTCGCCAAAGCGGCCCTCGTCGCCGATGCGGGCGAAATACACGATATTGCCGCTGTCGGCGATCAGCGCCGAAACGGTCGAATCCGGTGGCTCGGATGGCGGACCGAGCTGCACCAGACGGGCGGCAATGCCAAGCTCTGCAGCTGCCTCGGCAACCGCCACCGGTGCAGCGCGGTCATACCAGCCCAACGCCGGATCCTCATGCAGGATCAGAAGCTGTTCGCCCGGCTTGAAGCCGCCGCAGTTGACGAGAAGATTGTAGGCTCCAGCCTTGGTGTCGCTGTCAGATGGAGCCGCCGGTGACATCATCCACGCCGTTCTGCCTGGACCGTCAGAAATGTCAGTGTTTGACTGAGAACCTTGCGAAATCCATGGCTGAGTTCAGCGTCGAGGCTGAGACTGTCACCGGGCTTCAGGGTGAATTCGTTCGGTCCGTACTGATAGATGGCTTCGCCTGTGAGGATGTGGATGAACACCACGCCATGGCCGAGATAGACCGGCGGGCGCGCATCCTGGCGCTCCAGGGTGACAATTCTGGCTTCGAATTGCAGATCCCGGCGGGTGTGGAAAGCCAGGTTGACGTAATCATGGCGGTGATTGCCCACAATGCGGGTGGACTTCAAGCCGCCGCCATTGACGACATGGGTGAAGTCGGTGTGATCGGATGCAGTTTCCCTGAACAGGCTGACCAGTGGCACATCAAGTGCCCGGCTCAACGCCGTCAAGGTCGAGATCGAAGGCGAAACCTGGCCGCTTTCGATCCGGCTGATCATCGCCGGCGAGACCGATGCCTTTGCCGCCAGTTGGCGCGCCGACAATTGCCGGTCTTCGCGAATGGATTTCAGTGCCAGGCCGATTGCCAGATCGGTTTCGGAACTGCCGGCCGAAACGTCGGCGGAATGCTCCACAGGTGAATCCGGTTGTTCCATTTCGTTCGTCACTCGGCTTTCCGGTACGCAAACGCCTTGGCAAAACGCCAGACAAGGTAATCGCCGCAAGTGATCGGCGGCTCGGCCTGACCGGCATCTTCGCGATAGATCTGTCTGGCGTCAATCATGGTATCCGGATCGGGATCAAAGGCCAGAACCAGAGACAGCCGTTCGCGGCCTGACGCATTGACCACCCGGTGTGGCGTCGACTTGTAAGCACCATTGGTCCACCGCGCCAGCAGATCGGCGACATTGACGATCAGGGTACCTTCGATCGGCGGCGCTTCCACCCAGTCACCATTGCTGTCCTGAACCTGCAATCCACCGACGGAATCCTGACACAGAACCGTCAGGACTCCGAAATCGGTATGGGGTCCCACACCAAACTGGTTCTGGCCCATTTCCGCGGGTTGCGGCGGATAGAAAACAAAGGAGGCGCGGCTCAGCGGACGGCTCGCGGTGCGCAGGAAGAAATCCGGCTCCAGGCCCAGGCCAATGGCAAATCCCTGCATCAGGTAGTGGGCCACACCATGGGCATGCTCGAAGTAGGTCATTGCACTGGTCTGCAGATCGGGCAGGAAGTCGGGCCACTGATTGGGTCCGCGCAGTGGATGGTCTTCCGGCGTCTGGCCGTCTTCATCCTGATAGCCCCAGATGAAGCTCTCCTTGAGATCCGCTTTGGCTTCGTCCTGCATTTTGGCCCCGCCCTGACCAAGCCAGCCGCGATGTTTGGAGGACACCCGCACGGTTTCCTTGAGTGCAGGGTCGGCGTGGAAGAACTCGTAGGCTGACATGCGGCAGTTGGCGATCACGTCCTCGGGGATGCCATGTCCCTTGATGTAAATGAAACCGAGGCCTGTGCTGGCGGCATGCAGCGCCCGGGCGACCGAAAGCGGATCGCTGCCATCGCGCAAGGGGGTGATGTCGACCACCGGAATCTGATCGGCGTCCATTTGGCGAGCCTGCGAGTAACCCATATCAAGCCTCTCTTCAGAAATTTACTATAGGTAAATTATTTGCATTTGAATCAACATGTCAAGTCTTCGCGTAGTAGCCGACGATATCGCCTTCCGTGGTCACGCCCAGGCCATTGAGCAGCCGGTTGGCGTAGTTGAAATAACCGATGATCTGGTTGGCCTCGAGGATCTGCCCATCATCAAGTCCCGCCTCACGCAAGGCCTCGACATCAGCCTTGATCATCTCGCCCGGCGCCAGTGTCAGCTTTTCCGCATAGCGCATCAGCTCGAGTTCCGCGCCGGTGAAAACGTCCTGCGGGCGCTTGGCCTGCAAGGCCGCGTGTATGGCGTCGGCGCGCGCATCGTCTCCGATCAGGTAGTGCGCATTGGCCCAGTGATTGGCCAGCGAATAGGGGCACTTGTTGAGCATGGAGACATAGGAGCTGATGGTCTCCTGCAACCACATCGGCAAGGTGTTGCTGTTGTCGTGAAGCGCGGCGCGGTAGAGCGCCACATGGCCGCGCATGGTGTTGGGCCGGAGCGAGTGAACCCGCATGACATTATCAACGGTTCCATGTGGCGTGCGCGCCAGTTTCAGTGTCTCCATCAAGGCGTCATCAGCCTCGGCATCAGGAATCATATGGATCCAGGCGGCTGACATCTGCGTCTCCCTAGTTTCGCTCATCGGTTTTCATGCGGCGCTCCAGCCAGCGCACGCCGGCAGACACGATCAGGATCAGGACCAGATATTCGAGCACCAGCACTGTGTAGATTTCGAGCGGGCGGTATTCGCTGACCACCAGTTCATTGGCCTTGCGGGTCAGTTCCTGCATGCCGATGACCGACACCAGGGATGACATCTTCAGCATGTAGACGAGCTGGTTGCCGAGTGCGGGAAGAATGCGGCGGATGGCTTGCGGCAGAATGACATACCGCATGGTGTCGCGGTAATTCAGCGAGATGGAATGCGCGGCCTCGTATTGCCCCTTCGCAATCGACTGAATGCCGGCCCGGAAGATCTCCGCTTCAAAGGCGCTGTCGGACAACGCAAGCGCAATCACACCGGCCCAGAACACGCTGATGCTCAGGCCCGACAATTGCGGCAGGCCGTAATAGACCCACAAGATGAGCACCAGAATTGGCACCGCCCGGACGATCTCGACATAGGTCCGGCTCATCAATCTGAGGCCGCGATTGTTGGAAAGCCCGGGCAAGGCAACCAGCAGGCCAACAACCACGGAAATGACGATCGCCGTCAGGGACAGCAGAACCGTGTATTTCAGTCCGCTCAGCATAAACGACAGGTTGATGGCACCATTCTTGGTTGCCGGATTGACGACATACCAGCCCCAATTGGCCGAGCAGCCGCTAAGCACCGCGGCGAGCAATATCAAGACAAGCGGCGTGCGGATCCGGGCCATCAATGGTGCAGTATCCTTTGCAGAAATTCGCGGCAGCGCGGGCTCTTGGGGCTGGTGAAGAACGTCGCCGGCTCCGCCCGCTCGACGATCTCTCCATGGTCCATGAACACCATCATGTCGGCAACCCGCCGGGCAAACCCCATCTCATGGGTGACGCAAATCATGGTCATGCCGCTTTCGGCAAGTTCTCCCATGACATCGAGCACCTCGTTGATCATCTCGGGATCAAGTGCCGAGGTCGGCTCGTCAAACAGCATGATCTCCGGGTTCATGCACAGCGAGCGCGCGATCGCCACCCGCTGCTGCTGTCCGCCCGACAGCTGCCGCGGATATTTGGCCGCCTGCTCGGGGATGCGAACCCGTTCCAGATAGCGCATGGCCAGATCACGCGCCTCGGCGGCTTTCAAACCCATCACCCGCATCGGGCCCAGCGTCAGGTTTTCAAGCACCGTGAGATGGGGAAACAGATTGAACTGTTGAAACACCATGCCGACCTTGGAGCGGTTCGATCTGTCAGCTCCCAAACCCGGTCCGAGTTCAGCTCCACAGACGACAATCTTGCCGGAGCCATGGCTCTCAAGTCCGTTGATGCAGCGGATAAGTGTGGATTTTCCCGACCCGGATGGACCACAAATGACCAGTTTTTCTCCGCGCTGAATCTCGAGCGAAATCTCGTTTAGCACCCGGAAATCGTCAAAGTGCTTGGAAACCCGTTCAAAACTGATGATGGACGGCGCGTTATCGGACAAAAACTGCTCCATTTGGGCGAATTCAGGCAGACAATTCCAAATACTGTTGCTTTCTATGCAACAAATTTATCCGGTTGCAAACTGAAATTTTCCAGACAATGATGCCTGAATGCACAATAAAGGGGAATTAAACATGCGCTTTCTCAACGCCTTTGCCGCAGCTCTGATGCTTGTGTTTGCCTCAGGGCAGGCCCATGCGCAATCCGCCCTCCAGGACATCCTCAATTCCGGCACTCTCAAGGTCGGAACCACAGGTGACTGGAATCCGATGACCATGAAAGACCCTGCAACCAACAGCTACACCGGATATGACATCGACGTGATGACCCAGCTGGCCGCAGACCTCGGTGTCGAGGTCGAGTTCGTCCCGACCGACTGGAAGACGCTTGTCAGTGGCGTGACCGCCGGCAAATATCACCTCACCGGTTCAGCCTCGATTTCACCTGCACGCGCCAAGGCCGCAGGCTATTCGATGAGCTATTTCTCGCTTGCCACCGTGCCTTTGATCCTGGCCAAGAACGCCGGCACGTTCAAGGATTGGGCTGATCTCGACAAAGCCGGCGTGACCGTCGCCGCCACCCTTGGGACAACCCAGGAGAAGCAGGTCAAGGAGTTCTTTCCAAACGCCCAGTACAAGATTGTCGAAGCACCGGCACGGGATTTCCAGGAAGTTCTGGGCGGTCGCGCCGACGCGCACATCACCTCGAATGTCGAAGCCTACAAGCTGGTCGAGCAGTATCCGGAAATGATGATCGTTCCGGTTTCCGCTCCGCGGGCACGCACTCCGGTTGCCATGCTGCTGCCGCAGCAGGACCAGGTCTGGATTAATTACATCAACACCTGGATCACCTTGAAAACCGAGGCCGGCTTCTTTGATGAACTGAGCAGGAAATGGAAACTCTCCAACTGATGATGCGGGGCGCGCAAGCGCCCCGTTCTGGTTCCCGATCATGCTGACCATCTATGCCATCGCCCCCAGCCTCTATTGCGCCAAGCTCAGGATCCTGCTGCGCCACAAGCAATTGGCGTGGCAGGAAATGCCGCCGCCCGGCGGCTACGGTTCGGATCAGTACAAGCGCCTGATCGCTTCGGGTAATCTGCCAGCCCTGGTCGACGGCAGTCTCACACTGGCGGATTCCGAAGCCATCGCCGAATATCTCAATGAACTTCATCCCGATCCCGCAATGCTGCCCGGCGGTCCCGCCGCGAAGGCGAAAATTCGCGAGCTGTCAAGGTTTCATGACACGCGGCTGGAGCCGGCGCTGCGGCTGCTGTTCGCCCATATCGCGGCTGACAAGCGGGATGCCGGTGTTCAGCAGCGGCAATCGGAGGCCCTGTCCGCGCGGCTGGCCCAGCTGGACACCATGCTTGCAGACCGCCAGCACGCCGGAGGCACACTGACCCTGGCCGATTGCGGATTTCCGGTCAGCTTTGAATGGATCGAAAGGCTCGATCCGATCCTCGAGCTCGGCATCACCTGGCCCGACAGGGTGGTGGCCTACCGGCAGCGGTTGACTGAGTTGCCGGCGATCGCAACGGAATTGAACGCCTACAGACCGGTGCTTGACGGCTGGCTTGCGAAAGCTGTCCTCGGGCCTGAGGATTGAGACCGGCGATGAAACTTGATCACATGACCTGGCTTGAGGTCGAATCCTACCTGGCGCAGAAAAACGGCATCTTTCTTTCGGCCGGCTCGATGGAGCAACACGGCCCGATGGGGCTGATCGGCACGGATGCGCTGTGTGCATCCGCAATTGCGGAGAAGGCGGCAGATCTGGCAGACGCCATCTGTGCACCCGGCTTCAGCTACACCCCTGCCCCGTTCAACACCGCCTTTCCCGGCACCGTGTCGATCTCGGCCGAGCTGTTTCTGGCGCTTGTCAGTGACGTCGTTGCAGGGCTTTCGGCACAGGGCTTCACCCGCATCTACATCGTCAATGGCCATGGCGCCAATTTGGCGCCACTCACCCAGCTGACGCCACCATCGGGCACCCTCGTGCATTATCGCAGCTGGTGGGATTTCGAGCCGGTCAACGTGCTTCGCAAAGCCTATTATGGCGACTGGGAAGGCATGCACGCCACGCCTTCGGAGATCGCCATCACCCAGGCCCTGCACCGCCGGATCGAACCATCCGAAACTGCAAAACAGCCCCCGCGCAAATTGAGCCCGGACTATATGCGCGCGCATTCGGGAGACCGGCACGGGCCGCCGGACCAGCACCGCCGCGATTTTCCCGATGGCCGGGTTGGCTCGCATTCCGCTCTCGCCACGCCCGAACACGGGCGGCACCTGTTCGAAGCAGCGGCTGCCGCCATCGCGGAGGATTTCAGCCAGTTCTGCAGATCCTGATCCGGACGGCTGTCACCCGGAATCACACCGCGGACTCTCCACGCTCCGGTCGGCCCGCGCAACACGAGCCCCAACCATCTGAATCTGTCGTGATCAACTCAGCCCCCGCGCCAAGGCTCCGGAGCATTCTGCGCCTGAAATCAATTTACTGGATTGATTTCTCTTGCCTGCGGCAAGACCGGCTTGAATGGTAGCGGGAGAGGGACTTGAACCCCCGACACGCGGATTATGATTCCGCTGCTCTAACCAGCTGAGCTACCCCGCCGCCAGCCGCCGATGATTATCGGGCCGGACGGGCGGCATATAGGATGCGGGTTGCTCCGGTGTCAAGCGCGGATTGGGCTTTTCTTGCCGGTTGCCGGAGTTCCCCCGGAACAGCGTCCCGGCCGGGGGGCCCGATGCCCGGCAGCAGGCGTTTGCAGCCCGACGGAGCCCGGCTGTTTGGCGCGGCCAGCGCCGGCAACAGGGCACCATGCCGCACCGGTTGACCCGCATCCGCCAGCCGCTCGCCTTGCCTTGTCCGGCTATCGGGTCTAATCCCGTCGGCAAAAGACCATGACAAGAATGAAACAGGATCGGCACCTGCCATGACAACTCCTCCCTCCCCCAGCATCGCCGTCGTCGGATGCGGCTATTGGGGCTCAAACCACGCCCGCACATTTTCCGAGCTCGGCGCGCTTTACGCGGTGTCCGACCGGCATCAGGACCGCGCCGATGCCCTCGCACACATGCATGGCGTGAAAGCCGTCGCCTTTGATGACGTGCTCAGTGACCCGGCAATCGACGGCGTGGTTCTGGCGTTGCCGCCGCAATATCACGCCGATCTCGCCATCGCCGCTCTCGAGGCCGGCAAGCATGTGCTGGTGGAAAAGCCCATCGCCCTGTCGGTTGCCGATGCGCGGCGGGTGGTCGAGGCCGCCCAGAAGACCGAACTTGCCGCCATGACCGGCCATGTGCTGCGCTTCCACCCGGCCTTCGAAGCGCTCGAGGCGATGATCGCGGCCGGCGATCTCGGCGCGGTGCGCTACATTCATTCCCACCGCGTCGGGCTGGGCAAGTTCCATGCCGAAAACGATGCCCTGTGGGACATCGCCCCGCATGATCTGTCGCTGATTCTGGCGATCACCGGGGAAAAGCCGATCAGCGTGCGCGGCGTCGGCTCGGCCATGCTCAACCGGCTGTCGGATTTTGCCCATTTGCACCTGCAATTCACATCCGGCGTGCGCAGCCACGTCTTTGCCTCACGGCTCAACCCCTACCGCGAACGCCGGCTCACCGTCATCGGCTCGAAGGCCATGGCGGTGTTTGACGATGTGGCGCCCTGGAACCAGAAGCTGGCCATCTACCATCACAAGCTCTGGGAAGACGACAATGGCTGGCAATCCGAAATGGTCGATCCCGAATATGTCGCCATCCCCGACGGCATGCCGCTAACGCGGGAATGCGCGCATTTCCTTGAATGCATTGCCACAGGCGCGCGTCCACGCACCCCGGTGGCCGATGGGCTGGCAGTGATCGAGATCCTCTCGGAAGGCACCGTCCGGCACGATTAAGGGATCGTGCCGCGAGGCACGTCAGGCGCCGCTCAGGCGGCTGGCTGCAGCAGGCTGGACAGCATCGCCTCGGCGGCCGCCGACCGCTCCGAGCGGTCGATGAAGCCGCCGCCATAGACCCGCGCCTCGTCGCCCGGCGCGGAATACAGCACGCAGGCCTGCCCCGGCGCCACGCCGGCCTCGCCCTCGACAAGCTCGACCGAGATTTCCCCGTCACCGGCCACCCGCAGGATCGCCGGACGTGGCGGCCGCGTCGAGCGCACCTTGGCAAAACACTCCAGTCCATCCGGTCCGATGCCGGCCAGCGACTGGTCGCCCAGCCAGTTGACGTCGCGCAGGATCAGCCGCCTTGTGTCGAGCGCCTCCGGCGGCCCGACGATCACCCGCCGCGAGCGGGCATCGAGATGCACCACATACAAGGGATCGCCGATCGCCACGCCAAGCCCCTTGCGCTGGCCGATCGTGAAATGAACGATGCCGGCATGCTCGCCCAGCACGCGGCCGTCGATATGGACAATCTCGCCGGCCAGCGCCGCATTGGGCTTGAGCTTGGTGATCACATTGGCGTATTTGCCGTGCGGCACGAAACAGATGTCCTGGCTGTCGGCCTTGGCGGCAACAGTCAGCCCCATTTCCTCGGCCAGTTCACGGGTCCGGATCTTCGGCAGCTCGCCAAGCGGAAACCGCACATAGTCGAGCTGGTCCTGCGTCGTGGCAAACAGGAAATAACTCTGGTCCCGGTCGGAATCGATCGGGCGGTAAAGCGCCCGGCGTCCCGGATTGCCCGGCGCCGGATTGGCGCGCGAGCGGATATAGTGCCCGGTCGCCAGCGCATCAGCCCCCAGGTCCCGCGCCGTAGCCAGCAGATCGGCAAACTTGACGGTCTGGTTGCAGGCAACGCAGGGGATCGGCGTTTCACCGGCGACATAGCTTTCCATGAACGGGTTGATCACCGCCTCGCGAAACCGCGTCTCGTAATCGAGCACATAATGCGGAATGCCCAGTGTTTCGCAGACGCGGCGGGCATCATCGATGTCCTGCCCCGCACAGCAGGATCCGGCACGGTGCACCGCGGCGCCGTGATCATAAAGCTGCAGCGTCACGCCCAGCACATCATAGCCCTCGCGTGCGAGAAGGCCCGCAACCACAGAGCTGTCAACGCCGCCGGACATGGCGACCACCACCCGCGTATCGCGCGGGTCCTTGTCAAAATCGAGACTGTTCACTGTTCTTCCCCGGCATTCAACAGCGTTCAAGGCGCTGATCAAGCGGTTGCAAAAATGTCCCTGCGGACCCTGCCTTTATAGGGTGTGCCGCCGCGCGCAACAAGACACTGTGCCAAAACTTACCAAATCCTTTCCGGGCCCTTATCCAATTTTTAAACCCCCGCCTGTAGTCTCTGCTCGATAGGTCTTGAGTATGTAAGAGAGTCCAATGACCGAGATGGTACGACCCCGCGTCAAATATGTTATCGGCCCCGATGGGAGTCCGTTGACAATTGCCGACCTGCCTCCTGCCAACACCCGCCGCTGGGTGATCAGGCGCAAAGCTGAAGTGGTGGCCGCTGTTCGCGGTGGCCTTCTCAGCCTTGAGGAGGCGTGTGAGCGCTATACACTGACAGTTGAGGAATTCCTCTCCTGGCAGTCCTCAATCAGCGATCATGGCCTTGCCGGCCTGCGCACGACGCGCATCCAGCAATACCGGCATTGACCTGCATGCCCTAAACGCACACGGCGCACGACCGCCGGTCCCGAACACCTCAGCAATTGAACATCAACAGCCGAACGGCAGACACGCCGCGGCAGCTGATGTCAGTGCTATGATCCGTCGCGGCGCCCGTTTCCGGGATCCGGACGGGTCCGTTCGGGCGCGAGTTGTCCTGACCCGCCAGACCGGCATCGTTTCACGGTCCGGGTGAAGCTCCGAAACGTCCGGCCATGCCGTGCGCAAGGGCTGCGGTGAGCGCCGAACCCGCATAAAACCAAAGGCCCGGCTGGGAAAACGCCTGTGCGATCCCGCCTGTCTTGGCGGCCACGATCACCAGGGCAACCAGCACAACATCCATCAGCGACCAGCGGCTCAGATGCGGCAGCACCCGCATCGCAAATCCGGATCCATGCGCCAGGCCGATGGCTTCCGCCGAAATCGCCACCAGCTTGACCACCGGAAACACCACCGAAATCAGCCCCACCACCACGGCCAGCGCCGGATCGCCGCCATCCCACAGCGTTGCGATGACGCCCAGCAGCGACGGCGATGTGTCGAAAAAATACAGTGTTTCAAACCGCATCAACGGCAACACGATGCCCAGCCCGAAAAACAAGGGTGCGAGCACCACCGCGACGGCAAGCGTTAAACGCATATGGTCAGTCCTCTGCGAAAGCGTGTTCCGAAAAGTGGGAACCGGTTTTTGGAATAAAACACGCGCAAAACAGAAACCCAAAACACATTGCTTGATTACGATTCAATGCCACGTGCTTTAAATCCCGGCTTCATCCCATGCAATGCAACGGCAAATCGCCCCTGCCCGCCAAATCTGTTTCCGTCCCGTGCGGCATGGGCTAGATTCGCAAGGTGCCACGGACTTCCATATCCGGGTGTGGCAGCCATTGGCAAACAGGAGCAGGCATGCAGATCACTGAAGAAACCGGTTCAACCGGCGGCCGCTACATTGCCAGGCTTGACGGTGTGGAAGCCGAAATGACCTATTCGCGCGCTTCACCTCAGCTTGTCATCATCGATCATACCGGGGTTCCCGACAGCCTGCGCGGCAAGGGTGTTGGGCAGGCTCTTGCCCTTCATGCTGTCGAGGCGGCGCGCGCCGGCGGCTGGAAGATCATTGCACTTTGCCCGTTTTTCAAGGCGCAGGCGCAACGCAATCCGGAGTGGCGGGATGTCGTTTCCTGACCGGGCAATCGGAGTGAGCGGCAATCCATAGCCGCACTCTGGCCAAGGCCCTGCCGACGGGTCGGCCATGGTCGCAGGGCAGCCATTCCGCACCGCCCCTAAAACACGGCGAAGGCGCGGGCAACCGCCCGCGCCCGGCCCGAAGGCCGTTTCCGATGTGTCGCCTGACTGCCGCCAGCCTAGACTGAGCGGCTCGACCTGTGTCCGGCATCGCGCACTTCGAGCGCGGATGCTTTCTCGTATTCGGCCTGCGCCTCTTCGAGCGCCAGTTCGGCCGCATCAAGCTGCACTTTCAATTCGCGAATTGAAGTTTGCAGATTGTCCGACCGCTGACGCGCCGCCTTGGCGAAGGTTGGATAGGCGAAATGGGAAGGATCGGTGTTTCCGGCCTTCTTTTCCTCGGCAGTGATCTGGTACTCCAGCTCGGCTGCCATTTTTTCCATTTCTGCCATCATCAGCTGGATCTGCCCCAGCTGACGGGTTTTCTCGTTGACCTGAAACTGTTTCAGGCGAACATGGCTTTCACGCGACTTCATACGCAATACTCCCGTGATGCGAGATCCCGGTTAATGAAACTCGTTGAACTGGCAAACTTGCCAGTCCCGTTTTGCGAATGATGACCGCGACGTTAACTTTTCGCACATTGCGGTAACCATTCGTTTACGGGCATCGTTAATACTACGCTTCATGGTTTAAGGCGGGGTAAACGGAAAACATGATTTTTCTGCCTGTCATTCCGGAGTCCTTTGAATCACTTGGGCATGTTTCTTGATGTAAGACTTCAAGATATTCAGGAGATTTTTTGGGAATGAAATCAGGAGTATGCCAGTGAAAATTAACATATCGATATCGGTTGCATAACCTGATCAGAATTTGTTAACCATTCCATGGCAGCCTCCAAATCAGGCAACGACTGGATCCGTATCGCGTAAGTGGATCTTAAAACCTTGCGGCGGCGGAAAAGGGGACTAAAATATGCGGGTACTTCTGATTGAGGACGACAGCGCCACTGCGCAGAGCATCGAGTTGATGCTGAAGTCCGAAAGTTTCAACGTCTACACCACCGACCTGGGTGAAGAGGGCGTCGATCTCGGCAAACTTTATGATTATGACATCATTCTGCTGGACCTCAATTTGCCGGATATGTCCGGATATGAAGTCCTGCGCACTCTCCGGCTTTCCAAGGTCAAGACACCAATCCTGATCCTTTCCGGCATGGCCGGCATCGAGGACAAGGTTCGCGGTCTCGGATTTGGCGCCGACGATTACATGACCAAGCCGTTCCACAAGGACGAATTGGTGGCACGCATTCACGCAATCGTGCGGCGTTCCAAGGGCCATGCCCAATCGGTCATCACCACCGGCGACCTGGTTGTCAATCTCGACGCCAAAACGGTCGAAGTTGGATCGCAGCGCGTTCACCTGACTGGCAAGGAATACCAGATGCTGGAGCTTCTTTCGCTCCGCAAGGGCACGACCCTGACCAAGGAAATGTTCCTCAACCATCTCTATGGCGGAATGGACGAGCCGGAACTCAAGATTATCGACGTCTTCATCTGCAAGCTGCGCAAGAAACTTGCGACCTCGGCAGGCGGCAAGAACTACATCGAGACCGTCTGGGGCCGTGGCTATGTGCTGCGCGAACCGGATGAAAGCGAAATCCTCGAAAGCGCATGATTTCACTGGCCGCATGCGGTCATGGAGCCTGATACAAAAAACCCGCCGGACCGGCGGGTTTTTTCTGTCTGCAGACTGTTGTAAAGTCAGAAAATCATTTCGTTTTCCTGCGAGCCTGCAAATGGCCGGCTCAACACCAGATCAATGCGATCAGGCTGCAGCCGCGTAAGGCGCAAAGGCTTCGGTCAGGCTGCGGCGGTCAAACGGCTTGAGCAGAAAATCATCTGCACCGGCGCGTTTGCCGACCATCATCTGTTTGAATTCTTTTTCGATCATCAGATAGTAGATGCGCACATCGCTGCCGCCTTCCATCTGGCGCACTGACGAAATCAGATCCAGCGCCCCGGTCATGCCCGCGTCCACGCAAAGAACATCAGGAAGCTGCGCATCGCACATGATCATCGCTTCGCCGGCGTTGGAAGCCTCGATAACGAGATAATCCAGCCCGGTCATAATGCGCTTGGCGACCTTGCAGATTACGGCAGAATCATCGGCAATCATAAAGCGGCGCATGGCGTTTCTCCCTTGGCGTCTTCCTGGCGCACTCGCTTGCGGATGCGCGTCGATGGAGGAAAGAATAGCTCAAGGGAGCAAAGATTTCGTAATCAGACAGGCTTAACGGAGCGTTGCAGCTCCGCCGCCGTCTGTGTCAGCCCGCGGCCTTGGGTTCGGCAGTAAACACCACCTCGTCAGCATTCGCTGAACACGACAGCACAAGCCCGGCTTCATCGGCCAGCAGCACCGTGTAATAGGGTTGGATGGAATGGGCATCGATCGCCTCTTCCACATCGCCTGAATAGATTTCCAGAAATTTCGGCGGCACCCGCACCATCTTGCCCTTGCAGACCAGACGGAACCGCGGATTGGTTTCCGGGGTTTCGATCGTCACGTCGATCTCGCCGCCACGCGGGATCGCGCCATAGGCCACCAGAAACAGATTGAGCAGCAGCTTGACCTGGTTCTTGGGAATGATGGCGCGCGGTCCGCTCCATTTCACTTCAGTCTTCTTGTCAGCAGATACATAGTCGATCACGGCCTTTTCGGCCTCGCCTGTATCAATCGACGCACCGACCGAACCGGATGCGCCAAAAGCGAGCCGGGCGAACTTCAGCCGAACTGACGCGTTGAGAGCACTGGTACGGATCAGGTCCATGGCGTCGGCATCCGCGCCGCCTTCATCCAGCAACTCCAGACCGTTGTTGATTGCGCCGACCGGCGAAATGATGTCGTGGCAGACGCGGCTGCACAACAGCGCAGCAAGGTCCGGACCCGCCAGGGTCAAGTTATGGTTCTTCGACATCGAATTTCTCCTTCTTGTGCCCCACGCGTCGAATCGGTTGGGCAGCAAAATCGCACCAGGTGCCGTTAACCGCAAGCGCCGCGGGCCGAAAGCCGGTTATTGGCCACCCGCCGACAGCCGCCGAAAAGATATCGCCCTAAAGACACCACATTTGGTAAACCGCTTATTAAGATCGGCACGCCACAATGTGATCAATATTTCCTGCGGTAAACACCGTCCCATCAATGGAGTCGATCCAATGATCACGTCCCGCTTTTGCCTTCGTGCATTTGCCACTTTTTGCCTGTCCGTACTGGTCATAGCGGCAACGGCCTCTGTCTCCGCCGCACAGCAGGCGAATTCATCGAATTACAACATGCAGGAGATCATCGACGCAGGTCACGGCTTTTTCGGCTCCACCTCCGGCGGTCTTGCCAAGGTTGTTGAAAAGGCTTTCCAGTCCTACGGTCTGCCCAACGGCTATATCCTGGGTCAGGAAGCCTCCGGCGCCCTGATCGGCGGCCTGACCTATGGTGAAGGCAATCTTTTCACCAAGAATGCCGGTCAGCATGAGGTTTTCTGGCAAGGTCCATCGCTTGGCTGGGACTATGGTGGAAACGGCAACAGGACCATGATGCTGGTCTACAATCTGCCAAGCGTGGAAGCCGTCTACGGCCGCTTTGGCGGCGTGTCCGGTTCGGCCTATGTCGTTGCAGGCCTGGGCATGACCGTACTCAAGCGCAATGACGTCGTGGTTGTCCCCATTCGAACCGGCGTGGGCGCCCGCCTGGGGATCAATGTCGGGTATTTGAAAATGACGCAGGCGCCAACCTGGAACCCATTCTGACCTGGCAGCGCCAGTGCTCCCGATCCGCTGAAGCGGCACAGTCTTGCCGCTTTTACAGCAAAACAACGTCGCCCGATTCTACTTGGAACAGACCACTTTTACCGCTTGGCGCTTGCTGAATAAGCCCTTCCATGCTTAATGCTTTGGCAAGTTTAAGCTGGTGGCGTCGGTGGCCGCGCGTAAAAATGTGGGTACGTAGTGATCGAGTTTGTCCTGTTATTTGCGCTGGGGTTTCTGGCCGCAGCCCTGGTTGCACTTATCGTCGCGCCGGTGATCCATCGCCGCGTGGTCAAGTTGACCGAGCGCCGTATCCGCGCCAGCGTGCCATTGTCGGTCGCAGAGATCCGCGCTGAAAAAGACATGGCCAGAGCTGCTTTCGCAGCCGAAAACGCACGTCTTTCAGTGGACCTCAAGCACAACCGCGATCAACTCACTGAAAGCACGGCGCGTGTAACACGTCTGAGCAACGAGCTGGTTGCGATCCGGGCGGAAAAACTCAACGCCGAAACGCTGCTCGAAGAGCGCGATGGAAATATCCGCGATCTTCAGTCGAAGCTGCATGAGCGCGACGCCGAAATCACCACATTGACCGGGAATTTCAGCGACGCCGCCCGGCTTGCAGAGGCCCGGAAACACGAAATCGCGGCACGCGACGACCAGATTAACCGGCTTGGGGCCGAAATAGAGGAACTGCGCATCGATCTGGTGACGCTCGACACCGAGGCGGAAAATTTCAAATCGCAGATCCGCGAACTGCGCAGCGAACGCAATGCCTTGCGCGAGTCGCTCAACGACGCGGAAGCCAGCAGCCGCGATTTGCAAAACAAACTCAACAGCACCGAGCAGCGGCTGTCCCAGAACGAAGAGAAACTGGCGAAAGCCATCACGGCCCTCAGCGATCGCGAAAACGCGCTCGAGCGGCGGGTGGCCGAAGTCGATCGTTTCAAAAAGAAAAACCGGGAACTCTCCGACGAACTGCGCGCCGCAAGGAAGGAAGCCAGGGACGCCCAAAGCCTGGCCCGGAAAGCCGCTGCTGCCAGCGGAAGCGATCCCACGCCGCAACAGACTTATTCAATGCCCGAGCCCGAAGAAACTGAGGACAGCGGCACAGACGTGGCGGAAAATGCCCCGGAGGAAAAAGCAGCTCCTCCAGCCACTCACACCGCTCCAGGCACTCCGGTCGCTTCAGTCACTCAGGTCGCTCCCGCCACCCCGGCTGCTCCAGCCGCGGCAAGGCAACAGACGGTTGTCGACACACCGCAGGATCTGGAACAGCTGACCGAGGAAGAGAAAGTCGACCGTCTTCGGGCCCGCCAGTCAGCACTCATCGAAAGATTGATGAAAGCCGACAAGACCGGCAATGACGCTGCCTTGCGCCGTGAACTGGCGGTGGTTGCATCGATGATGGTCGAGCTGACCGCCAGCAGGGACGGCAGCTCCTCTCCGATCTTCAGGATCCTGAAGGGCAGCGAGGCGCTTTCCAACTCCGGCGACGCCGAACCAAGTCTGGCTGCCCGCGCCAGCGACATGCTTGCCCGCAACCATTGAAAAGACCCGCAAGGGCTGACCCGCCGGGGAATGTGGCTACCCGGCCCGGCCCATGCGGGTCGCGGCGTGCCACAGTGCAATGCCGGTCGCTGTCGCCACATTCAGACTGTCCATACCCGGCGCCTGTTCGATCTTCAGTGTTGTGATGCGCTGGAGGATGTCTGCCGGCAGCCCCTCGCCCTCTGTGCCCGCAAGCAGCGCCAGACGCTGGCCCGGTGCGTAGCTGCTCAGCCTCCCGGCCCCGCGCGGCGACAGCCCGGCGACCTCGAACCCGTGGGCCGACAGCGTATCCACCATCTCACCCAGTGATCCGGCCCGGCAGAACGGCACCCTGAGCGCCGCACCGACCGACACGCGGATCGCCTTGCGGTACAGCGGATCGCAACAGCTCGCATCCAGCACCACGCCGTCGGCGCCAAACACGCCTGCATTGCGGAAGATGCTGCCGATATTGTCGTGGTTGGAAATTCCACAAGCCGCGACCAGCAATGCCTGTTGCGGCAGCCCGGCCAGAAAACCGGCAAACGAGGCCACCGGCACATGCCGGCCGACGGCCAGGATGCCGCGATGCATGGCGAAGCCGACGGCGGCGTCCAGCACCTCGCGGCCGGCGATATAGATCGGGCAGTCCGGATCGATCCGCTCGAGAACATCGCCCAGACCATCAACCCGGTTTTCCAGAATCAGCGCTTTTTCGATGACGAACCGCCGCGAGCCGGCTTCCGCATCGAGTAAAGCCTGCAGCACCACCTTGCCCTCGGCAATGAACCGGTCACCGCGGCCGGCGAGATCCTTGTCGCGCATTGCGGTGAACTCGGCAATGCGCGGGTCGGAGGGCGTGTCGATCCGGATCAGCCGTCCCTGCCCTTGCCGGTCCATGATCAGCGGTTGATCACGACAATGTCGCTGACGATGCGGCCGACGGTGATGTCATGAATGATCAGCCGCATCGATCCGTCCGAGGCGCGTCCGAAAAAGCCGATCCGCGGCCCGTCGAGTGTGACGCTTTCCACCGCGAAACCGGCGGGCAAGGCCGCAACACCCTCGATCGGGGCGTCCGACGGGACAGTGACAGACGAGCCGGCAATCTGCGCGGCACCGGCCGCAGGATCGTCCGAGCGCGTGAATTTATAGACAAGCGCGCCCAGCACGGTCATAAGACCGATGAACATGATGCCGATCGACACGGCCAAAAGCCGCACCATTTTGCGCCGGACTTTTTCCATTTCAGGATCAAGCGGCTTTTCATCGAGATCGTCATCATTGATTTTCGACATTTCCATTCCTTGCCGGGCGGACCCTGATAGTGAAGAACGCGACACCGTTTACCGAAGCTGAGACCGATAGGGAAGCCCAAGCCACGGCAGAAGACCAGCCGGGCAGGCAATCGCTGGTCGCAGGCGACGACGCCGAAGGCCGGCTGGATAGCTGGCTGGCGGCTGAACTGGAGCCGGACCTGTCGCGCAGCCGCATCAAGGCGCTGATCGAGGCAGGAGCCGTGACCGTCAACGGCGTGGCCGCCAGGCAGGCCAAGCACAAGATCCATCCCGGCGACAGGATCGAGCTTGAGATGCCCGAGCCCGAGGACCCGGAACCTATCGGCGAGGATATTCCGCTCGAGATCCTCTATGAGGACAATGACCTGATTGTCATCAACAAGCAGGCAGGCCTTGTGGTGCATCCGGGCGCGGGAAACTGGACCGGAACCCTGGTCAATGCGCTGATCCACCATTGCGGCGACAGCCTGTCGGGCATCGGCGGCGTGCGCCGGCCGGGCATCGTGCACCGGCTCGACCGCGATACAACAGGTGTCATGGTGGTGGCCAAGAATGACCTGGCCCACCGCCATCTCGCCGAACAATTTGCCGACCACGGGCTGACCGGTCCGCTGGAGCGCGCCTATCAGGCCATCGTCTGGGGCAAGCCGCAGGGGCTGAAGGGCACCATCAATGCCAGCCTTGGCCGCGCCCGCGACCGCATCCGCCGCGCGGTGCGCACCGACCACGGCGACGATGTGCGCCATGCGGTGACCCATTACCTGGTCTGCGAGCGCTATGACGAGAAGCCCGACGGCACCTGTGCCGCCAGCCTGGTGGAATGCCGGCTGGAGACCGGCCGCACCCACCAGATCCGCGTCCACATGGCCCATATCGGCCATCCGCTGATCGGCGATCTGGATTATGGCGGGGCGTTCCGCACCAAGGCCAACCGCCTGCCCGATGAAATTCGCGGTGTGGTCAATGATTTCCCGCGCCAGGCATTGCACGCCTTCCTGCTGGTCTTCGAACACCCCACAAGTGGCGAAACTCTGCGGTTTGAGGCCGCCCTGCCGGCCGATATGGAGACCATGCGCGCGGCTCTGGCGAGCCTTTGAGAACAGTCCGGCACCGGTCTTCACGCGACCGTGATGCGGCCTGCACCTTGATCCCGGCTTTCGCCACAATTAAATGCCACCTAGGATAAGCCGGATGCGATGCTCGGTTCGGCCCTGCAGGCTTGCCGCAAGGAAGCCGAAATTCGGGATAAGGGGGTGCTTTCATGGCCCAGGTAAAATTGCCGTCAATTTCTGCCGGCGAGAACGGTCTCAACCGCTATCTCGCTGAGATTCGCAAGTTCCCCATGCTGGAACCGCAAGAGGAATATATGCTGGCCAAACGGTTTCTCGAGCATGAGGACACCAAGGCCGCGCACAAGCTCGTCACCAGCCATCTGCGCCTGGTCGCCAAGATCGCCATGGGCTATCGCGGCTACGGCCTGCCGATCGGCGAAGTCATTTCCGAAGGCAATGTCGGCCTGATGCAGGCGGTCAAGAAGTTCGACCCCGAGCGCGGCTTCCGCCTTGCCACCTACGCCATGTGGTGGATCAAGGCCTCGATCCAGGAATATATCCTGCGCTCCTGGAGCCTGGTCAAGATGGGCACCACCGCCAACCAGAAGCGGCTGTTCTTCAACCTGCGCAAGGTCAAGAGCCGGATCCAGGCCGTCGAGGACGGCGATCTGCGCCCCGACCAGGTGGCCGAAATCGCCACCAAGCTCAATGTGTCGGAGGAAGAGGTCATCTCGATGAACCGCCGGCTCTCCGGCGACGCCTCGCTGAATGCGCCGATCCGCGCCAGCGAGGGCGAATCCGGCCAGTGGCAGGATTGGCTGGTCGATGAGTCCGACAGCCAGGAAGACATGCTGGTCGAGCAGGATCAGCTGGATTCCCGCCGCGCCATGCTGAAAAGCGCGCTCGACGTGCTCAACGACCGCGAAAAGCGCATCTTCGAGGCCCGCCGCCTGCGCGATGACCCGATCACGCTGGAGGATCTCTCCGGCGAATTCGACATCAGCCGCGAGCGCGTCCGCCAGATCGAGGTGCGCGCTTTTGAGAAGGTCCAGGACGCCGTCCAGAAAGCCGCCGCCGCCCGCGACAAGGCGCTGGTCACGGTCGACGACGACTGATCGCGCGCTGATTGCCAAACAATCCAGACCCCGGAAGCGGAGACGCTTTCGGGGTTTTTTGTGTGTGCAAGGTGCAGTTTGATCTCCCCCCTTCGTCATGCCTCTCACCTTCGTCATGCTCAGACCTCTCCGTCGTCATCCTCGGGCTTGACCCACTGCTGTCCGGTTAAGGTCGGACTCATATCAGCACCATCTGGTTCTGGT
>JBLXGF010000013.1:91477-150586 GCA_048261205.1 Hoeflea sp. | reverse complement strand
TGATGCACCGGCGCGCCATCACCGAACTCAGACAACCCGAGCGAAGGTCCTGCACAAACCAGAACCAGATGGTGCTGATATGAGTCCGACCTTAACCGGACAGCAGTGGGTCAAGCCCGAGGATGACGACGGAGGTGGCGTATCATGTCGGAAATTCGATAACGGAGTTGACCTAGCGGTTGCTGTCGCCCGATGAAAACAGAGCCGACATGGCTTCTTGCTGTGTCGCGGTCATTACCTGCTCCCGTTTCCGAAAAAGTGTGCTCTGGTAATCAGATAGCCAATTGGAAGCTGCTTAGCAGGCCGCTGGTCACCTGGTGCTCTGCGTTCGAAAACCTGCTTTCCGGCATCGAGCCAAGGCAGCCGTTGACGCAGCTTCTTGGTGACCGGTGCGTCGGTGATCTCGATGTCGAGGCCGATGAATTTCACCCCCGGAAATGTCTGCTCCATCTTGTAGGGCTGAATTTGGAACAGGGTCTTTGGCTGCGTCTCGTCCCGGAATGATATGAGGGCCGGCAAATGACCAAAGTATTTGAATGGTTTGCGCCCCGATGCCGCTTTCATCGCTATGAAATCATCATCCTCGAGACTGCCGAGCGAGCTGTCGATGCCAAATGTTTTTAGCACTGCGCGTTCATAAACTCTTGAGAGGGAACCGTCTCGGTTAACCCAAAGCGGCAGCACGAAGAACGTCTTGCCATTGGGCAGATCGAAGATCAGCGCTTCGCCATAGAGCGTTGTCGAGCCGCCTCGACCGACGAGGCTGTTCGTCAGGCGGGCGTAATGGCATTCCATCACGGTCGAGGCTTCGTATTTCTTGCCCTCATACATGACCATGGCGATGACGCGGAAACGGATGCTCTCGCTGCCATCCTGACACCCGGCCAGCGGCAGCGCGCACAGCGACGCCATGAACGCGCGGCGTGTGCTCAATGCCCCCAAGACCCGATCTGTAAATATTGCCGTCATCCGCATCCCTGTTGCCGGCCAAACCACCGGCCCGATGCAACCCTGACACGAACACGATTACTCGCAGGTAAACAATTCCGGTTTCCAACCGGACCTGCGCCGGACCGGCTCGGCGATGGTGGGATATTGAGGGGGCGGCGCCTTGGGTGCCCACAGTTTTACCAAATACTGCAAGCCCTGAACGGGACGAGCCGTCGCAAACCTGATAACTTGTGAACCGTTCGATGTTCATGTATTGTTCTTGTGTATTTTTAGAGCCGCACCTGCGATCCTCACACAAGGAGAATCTCTTATGTTGAAGTCTGTAGAACTATGCGCGGGCGCAGGCGGTCAGGCCCTGGGATTGGAACTGGCCGGGTTTGAACACACGGCCTTGTTCGAAAACGATCACCACGCCTGCCAAACGCTTCGACTGAATCGTCCTAACTGGAATGTCGTCGAGCATGACCTATTCCAGGATTATGATTTCTCCCAATTCCGGGGTGTGGACCTACTCGCGGGGGGGTTGCCTTGCCCTCCGTTTTCGAAGGCGGGAAAGCAATTGGGCGAAGGAGATGAGAGAAACCTCTTCACCCGTGGAGTCGAGATTGCCGAACTAATCCACCCCAAAGCAATTATGTTTGAGAACGTGCGAGGAATGCTCGACCGGGCGTTTGACGAGTACCGGGATTTTATTGAGCTTCGCTTACGCAAAATTGGTTACAAAGTAAGTTGGCACCTCTTGAATGCCAGCGACTTTGGCGTACCGCAATTACGCCCGCGTGTCGTCATGGTGGCCCTCAAGCGCACTTTCGCTGACAACTTCGATCTCGAATATGATGCCGTCAAAGCGCCGACCGTCGGAGAGAGGTTGAAGGACCTTATGGCAGCGAATGGGTGGCAAGGCGCAGACCCCTGGGCTCAGAAAGCAAACCGCATAGCTCCTACTCTTGTTGGCGGCTCAAAAAAGCATGGCGGACCTGATCTGGGTCCGACCCGGGCCCGCCAAGCATGGGCCGAACTTGGTGTGGAAGGCAGGACAATAGCAGATGACAACCCTGCGCCCGATCATGCTGGCATGCCACGTTTGACGGTACGTATGGCAGCCCGGATCCAAGGCTTCCCTGACGATTGGAATTTCTATGGCCGGAAAACAGCAGCGTATCGTCAGGTTGGAAATGCGTTTCCGCCACCGGTGGCGGCAGCAGTCGCGAAGAGGATTGGGCAAGCTCTGAATAAACAAGAGACAGTTTTGGCACTTGCAGGATGACACCGGACCATCCTGACTATGAAGTAGTTTCTCAAATAGTTCACGAGATTGAACGCCTGATTGGCGGTCACGCTGAGCTTCTCGCAAATTTTCCAGAGTTGGTTCAGGACGCTGTTGACTTTGTTATCGACCCAATCAGGACTGCCAGAACACGGATTTCGGAGCTCGACAATGTGGAGAAAACGTTCATAGGTCTGAAAATAGAACATTTCCTCCGGGATTTCCTCGGCGTCCCGAAGGGACTGAGAGACCTTCGTATCGGCGGCATGGATGTGGACGTGAAAAATACAGTTCGCAGCACCTGGATGATTCCACCGGAAACGTTTTCCAATCAAGAACCTTGTGTTTTGGTTATGGTTGCAACCGAAAAACACGAATGCTCGCTCGGTGTTTTTGTCGCCCGTGCCGAATATCTAAATGCGCCAAACCGCGACGGTAAACGCAGCGTTAGCGCACACGCCTTTGATAATATTTGGTGGCTGCTGCAACATGAAAAGCTACCCCAAAGCCGGTTTGCCGGTATTGATATGGCACGTTTCCGGGAACTGCGCGAAATGAAGGGCGGATCCAAGAGAACTGCACAATTCTTTCGCGAAAACCTCAATAGAATTGTTCATCGAAGCGTGCTTCTCGGATTGCTTCACGATCAGCTTGATCCCATGAAACGAATAAGAGGGAACGGGGGAGCACGGGATATTTTGGCTCCCGAAGGAATCTCGTTACTATCGGGTGCCTATGATAATAGCTTGATAAACAGCCTAGCTTTACCCCATTGCTCACGAAACGAATTTGTCGCAACTTTTACAGGAATACCAGAAGCGCTAAATATCGGCCTAAGTTCAAAAGGTTGCTGACTAGGTTTGGCGGACAAACTGTCTAAAAATGCGCGTTCAGCCAATATGGCGGCCATAAGATCGAAGAACACGAAGCCTGAAATGATCGTGCGGCGGCTTGTACACGGTCTCGGCTATCGTTACCGGCTTCACCGGAAAGAATTACCAGGCAAGCCCGACCTCGTGTTTGGTCCAAGAAAAAAAGTCATATTTGTGCACGGTTGCTTTTGGCATCAGCATGATGATCCATATTGCCTCGACGGACGGTTGCCCAAAAGCCGTCTGGACTATTGGCTTCCCAAGCTGGAGCGCAACCAGCAGCGGGACAAGTCGAACCAGAAATCCCTTGAGGCTATCGGATGGCAAGTCCTGACAATTTGGGATTGCGAAACCAAGGACATGGATTCACTCGCAGAGAAGCTGAAATCTTTCTTGGAATGAACCGCCGACTCAAGGCTTCCCCTTCTCCCACACCACTTCCTGGCCGTAGAGCGGCACGGTGGAGATGTTCATCTTGGCGGAGCCGTCCTGGACCTGCTGTGAATTGACCAGATAGATCAGCGTGTCGTTTTTCTTGTCGTAGATCCGGTGCACCACCAGCGATTTCCAGATCAGCGAGCGCGATTCCTTGAACACCACATCGCCGTCTTCATCCAGATCGATATCGCCGATGATCACCGGCCCGGTCTGGCGGCAGGCGATCGAGGCATTGGAGGGGTCCTCGAACCAGTTGCCCTTCTGAAGACGGTCGATGATGCCGCGGTCGAAATAGGCGACATGGCAGGTGACGCCCGAGACTTCCGGATCGGTCACCGCATCGATCAGGATATCATTGCCGAGCCAGTCGACACCGACCTCGCCGACCTGTTCGGCTTGCGCCGGGGTCGCCAGCATCGGCGCAGCAAGACAGCTGGCTGCGACAAGAGCGGCGGAAACGGTGGAACGGATGGTCTCGGCTTTGATCATGTGAAATTCTCCTTGTCCGGTGAACGCACCAGAGGATGCGAGGTTCCCCGGGGCGCCACAACGGCTGTAACTGATCATTCCGATATGGGCGTTGGGCATGACAAATGAAAGATGCCCGGCAAAGCGGCGCGGTCAAAGGCCAAAGCCGCAAGCCTGTAAGCCGCTTAGCCGGCGCCGCCGGCAGGTCAAGCCTGACCGGCGCGGCCAAGACTGCTCATCAAGCCACTTCCCTTTGGCCGTGATCAGCTCTAGATAGGGCACATGACCAGTGCACCCGCGCCCCAAAGCTCAACGAGACTGCCTCGCCAGAGCCTGTTCGGAGGACTTCTTCCCCGGGCGCTCGGGCTCATGGCTGCGGCTGTCACGACCGGGCTGATATTTGCTGCCTGGCAGGCAAACGGCCCGGCGCTTCTCAACGCGCTTGCAGCCAACGGTCTTGCCTGGTGCCTTTGAACTGACAACGCCAATCCCTGCCCGGCTGAACCCGGCGGAAGTGCAACGCAAGCGGCAGCCTTGCTGGAGATTACGATGAAGATATTCCGCCTTGTCCTCTGGGTCATGATTGTGGCCATGGCGCTGGCGCTCGGCTGGCTCACCTATGAGTGGCAGCGCACCGAAAACCAGCTCGCGGGCGGACCTTATGGCACGCCGTTCGAGCTGGTCGACCAGTCCGGCAACACGATCACCGAAGCGGCCTTCCGGGGCCGGCCGACAGCGCTGTTTTTCGGCTTCACGCATTGCCCGGAAATCTGTCCCACAACCCTGTTCGAGCTCGACGGCTGGCTCAGGCAGGTTGACCCGGACGGCGGCAGGATCGGCGCCTATTTCGTCACCGTCGATCCCGAGCGCGACACGCCGGAGCTGCTGGATTCCTACATTTCCGGTGTCAGCGACCGCATCACCGGGATCACTGGAGCGCCCGACAAGGTCAAGGCTGCGGTGAAAGGCTTCAATATCTATGCCAAGAAGGTCCCAGTCGACGCCGCCAATCCGGATGGCGACTACAGCATGGACCACACGGCATCGGTGTTTCTGCTTGACGCGGAAGGCCGGTTCAAGGGCACCATCGCCTGGGGCGAAAATCCCGAAACCGCAGTGACAAAGCTCGAAAATCTGCTCAACTGACAACTTCGGCCAAGGGCGGCGCGACAGGGGACTGACATGGACGACATCGTTCTCAAGCTTGCCGTGATCGGCACAGCGGGCATCGCCGCGCAATGGTTTGCCTGGCGCCTGCAATTGCCGGCCATCGTGCTGTTGCTGGCGGCAGGTTTCATAGCCGGCCCCGCCACCGGCTTCCTCAATCCGACCGAGGATTTCGGTTCTATCTACCGCCCGATCGTCTCGATTGCAGTGGCAATTATCCTGTTTGAAGGCGGGCTGACGCTCAATTTCAAGGAGATCAGGGAGACATCCACCGCAGTGCGGCGCATCATCATGTATGCCGGTCCGCTGACCTGGGGCATGGCCGCCTTTGCCGCCCACCATATCGGCGGCTTGAGCTGGCCGACGGCCATTGTGCTCGGGGCAATCCTCGTTGTCACCGGCCCGACGGTGATCATGCCGCTGCTGCGCCAGGCCCAGCTTGATGCCCGCCCCGCCTCGCTGCTGCGCTGGGAGGCCATTGTCAACGACCCGATCGGCGCGCTGTTTGCAGTCGTCGCCTTCGAGGTCATCCTTGTCTATATCGGGCTGCATCAAGCCGAAAACCTGGTTGTGCTGCTGCTGGTGGGCTTCAGTTCCGCAATCGGCACCGGCTTTATCGCCGCAAAGCTCATCGTCTGGTCCTTCGTGCGCGGTCATGTGCCTGAGTTTCTCAAGGCGCCGGTGCTGCTGGCCTCGGTCGTGGCCATCTATGCGGCGACCAACACGGTGCTGGAGGAATCGGGGCTTCTGACGGTCACGGTGATGGGCGTGGTGCTGGCCAATAGCCGCATCGCGTCGCTGACCGACATGCGCCGCTTCAAGGAAACCATCACCACGCTGCTGGTCTCCGGTGTCTTCATCATCCTCACCGCATCGCTCAGCCTCGAAGAGATCCGCTCGCTCGACTGGCGGGCTGCGCTGTTTGTCGCCTCGCTGCTGCTGGTCATCCGCCCGATCGCCATCATGCTCGCCACCATACGCTCCGGCGCCACCATCCAGGAACGGCTGCTCAGCGCCTGGATCGCGCCGCGCGGTGTGGTCGCGGTCGCCGTCTCCGGCCTGTTCGGGGCATTGCTGGCCGATGTCGGCGTCGAGGATGCCGGCCGCATGGTCGCTTTCACCTTCGCGGTGGTCGTCACCACCATCGTGCTGCACGGCTTCACTCTGGCGCCGCTGGCGAATTTTCTCAAACTCAAGAAGGCCTCCAAGCCCGGCATCCTGATTGTCGGCGGCTCGCGCTGGTCCACCGCGTTCGCCCTCAAGCTCAAGGAGGCCGAGGTTCCGGTGATGCTGGCTGACCAGAACTGGAACCATCTGGCCGAGGCGCGGCTGGCCAACATTCCGGTCTATTTCGGCGAAGTTCTGTCCGAATCCGCCCACCACAGCATCGATCCGAAGCGCTTCACCAATCTGATCGCCACCGGCGACAATGACGCCTACAACGCACTGGTGTGCACCGATTTCGGTCCGGAACTGGGCCGCAGCCACGTTTACCAGATCGGCCGTCCCGACGAGAAGGCGCGCCAGGCGCTGAGCTTCACGCTCGGCGGCCGCTCGCTGACCAAGGAACCGGTCGGCTTTCTCGATCTGCGCGAAAAGCTGCTCAAGGGCTGGACCTTCCAGCTCACCCGCCTGACCGACGAATTCAACTGGGATGCTTACGAGGCGTCCCGGCCCGCTGGCGCGCTTATCCTCTTGTGGATCAAGCCGACGGGATCAATCGTGTTTGCAGCCACCGCATCGAGCACGCCGGGTCAGAACGACCGGATTTTGAGCTTTGCAATGCCCAAGGATGATGCCCGCCAGGAAGCCGCCAGCAAGACTGCGCGCAAGGCCGAAGAAATTGCCGCCAGCCAGGCGGCGGCAGATGAAGGAAAGAAGCGCCCGTGAGCGACTATCGATACTATTTTTGCACGGACGAAGCCGGCGCCAGCCTCGGACTGGACCTGCTCGACCGGGTATTCGAGGATGAGGGCCTGCCTGTCGCCACCATGGAGATCGACGAAGACCGGAAGATCTGGGAGGTGTCGATCTACGCGCCGGGCGAACCCGACGAGACGCTCAGGCAGCGCATCGCCGCCTGTGTCGCCGCCGATTTTCCCGACGCGGAAATCCAACTGGAAACATTTGCCGAGACCGACTGGATCGCAAAATCCCTCGAAGGCCTCAAGCCGGTCCGCGCCGGTCGCTTCATGGTCCACGGGGCGCATGACCGCTCGGCAGTGCGCCCCCATGATCTGGCGATTGAACTTGAGGCCGGACAGGCGTTCGGGACAGGCCACCATGGCACCACGGCGGGCTGCCTTGAAATGATCGAGATCGTCATGCGGGCACACCCAAGCGGGCCCTGTGGTGTCAACCCGGTTCTGGATCTGGGCACCGGCTCGGGAGTGCTGGCCATCGCGGCGGCCATGCTTGGTCCGGTGCAGGTTCTGGCCACCGATATCGATCCGGTAGCCACGCGGGTGGCGCGCGGCAATGTGCGCCACAACCATGCTGCCGCGCAGGTCCACTGCGTCACCGCGACCGGATTTCACTCCACCGCCTTTCGCGACGCCGGCCCGTTCGGGCTGATCATAGCCAATATCCTCGCCCGTCCGCTGATGCGGATGGCGCCCGATATCAGGCGCAATCTGGCGCCCGGCGGTTCGGTGATCCTGTCCGGCATTCTGGCCAGCCAGCGCTGGCAGGTTCTCGCCGCCTTCAATGGCCAGGGCATGCGCCATGTCCAGACCCTGTGGCGCAATGGCTGGGTGACAATTCACCTCAAATAGAGCCCGCCATAAACGCCGGTATGAAACGAAAAACGGCCCCCGAAGGAGCCGTGTTTTGTCGTGGTGTGAATCGCGTCAGCGATCCCGGCGCATTTGATCGCGCTTAGAAGAAGTAGGCCTGCGCGCCTTCGCGCTGCAATTCTTCGCGGGTACGGCCGATCGACTTGAGCTGCGCGTCGTCCATCGACAGCAGCGCGCCGTTTACATAACGGCGAACCTGGCGTTCGCGGGCGCTGACGAGACGGTCGAAGGCGGTCTGAAAGATGTTACCGGACATGTGATAGTTCCTTTGGGTAAGTGACTGTGCTGTCTCCCTGCAAACCAAGATAGTGCATCGCAGCAGAATGTGGAGAGCTTATGCTGCAGTGCAGCTATGCAAGAAATGCATGCAACATTCCGGCGTGATGCGTTTTTGTGCAAACACATTGTTAATCTTTGCGCTTCCGGCAGAAATTTGTGCATTTCCCAAAACCATCCGCATTCACCATGGCCGGCGGGGTGTCATGTCGCTTGTTCCCTGCAAGCTCCGCACTAGGACCTGCAAATTCGAAACCGCGACACCGATGCGATTCCCCTTTCAGGCGCGAGGCTGTAAGGTCCGGCAAATCAGAGCTTCACAGCAGCAGTCGCCCAAGGGAAACGGTTCATGTTCCAGAATTTCGAAGTGCTCTCCTCACCTGATCAGGCAGCAGGCCGCGTGGCGCGTCTGCGTGCGGGATTTGCGGATTTGGGGGTCGACGCTGTCGCTGTACCACGCTCGGACGAGTATCTCGGAGAATATGTCCCTGCCTGCGCTGAGCGCCTCGCCTGGCTGACCGGCTACACCGGGTCCGCCGGCCTGGTGCTGGTGCTGGCGGAAAAGGCCCATATCTTTGTCGACGGGCGCTATACCAACCAGGTCCGGGCGCAGACCGATCCGGCGGTCTTTGACTACCAGAACAGCGTCGCCACGCCACTGGCAACCTTTCTCAAGTCCTCCGGCCTTTCCGGGCTGCGGCTTGGCATCGATCCCTGGACATGGCCGTCGAGCGAAGTGACCCGGCTCGAAACGGCTCTGGACTCGCTGGGCGGCCAGCTGGTGTTCCTGGAGCGCAACCCGGTCGATCGGATCTGGGACGAGCAGCCACAGCCGCCGCTCGGCAGCGTGTCGCTGCAACCGCTGGAGCTTGCCGGAACCCTGTCCCGCGACAAGCTGGCGATGATCGCCGAAACCGTCTCCGGGGGCGGTGCTGACGCGGTGATCCTTGCCGATCCGTCTTCGGTCGCCTGGGTATTCAACATCCGCGGCGAGGACCTGCCATCGACACCGCATCCTCTCTCACGCGCCATCATCCCCGCCAGCGGCCGGCCGCAGCTGTTTATCGACAAGCGCAAGACCGGCATCGAAGCCGAGGCCTATCTCACCCAGCTGGCGGATCTGCAACCCCCGTCCGGGTTTGACGATGCGCTTGAGGCGTTGGGCAATTCCGCCGCCAAGGTCATGGTTGACCCGGCCGTCGCACCGCATGCTGTCTCGATGCTGATCGGGCAATCGGGAGGCACGGTGCTCAACGCGCCCGATCCCGCCCGCCTGCCCCGCGCCTGCAAGAATGCCGCGGAGATTGCCGGCAGCGCCAGCGTGCATCGCCAGGATGGCGCGGCAATGGTGCGGTTTCTGGCCTGGTTCGATGACCAGCAGCCTGGTTCGGTGGATGAAATCACCGCGGCAACCCGGCTCGAAGAGTTTCGCCGCCAGACCGGCGAAGCCATGCAGATGCCGCTCAAGGCGCTGTCATTCGATGCCATATCCGGCGGCGGCCCCAATGCGGCGATCATCCATTACCGCGTCAACACCGACACCAACCGCCGCATTGATTCCGGCGAAATGCTGCTGATCGATTCCGGCGGCCAATATGTCGCCGGCACCACCGACATCACCCGCACCATTGCCGTGGGCGATGTCCCCCATGAGCAGAAGCGCTTTTTCACCCTGGTGCTCAAGGGCATGATCGCGATCAGCTGCCTGCGGTTTCCCGAAGGCACCCGCGGCCTCGACATCGACGCCTTTGCCCGCATTGCGCTGTGGAAATCCGGCGCCGATTACGCCCATGGCACCGGCCATGGCGTCGGCAGCTATCTTTCGGTGCATGAAGGCCCGCAATCGATCTCGCGGCGCGGCAGCCAGGAACTGCTGCCCGGCATGATCCTGTCCAATGAACCCGGCTACTATCGCGACGGCGCCTTCGGCATCCGCATCGAGAATCTGGTCTGGGTGCATGAACCGCAGCCCATTGCCGGCGGTGACACGCCGATGCTGGGCTTTGAGACCCTGACCCTGTGCCCGATCGACAGGCGGCTGATCCTCACCGGTCTGCTCGACACCGCCGACATCGAATGGCTCAACGCCTATCACGCCCGGGTGCGCGAAGAGCTCTTACCATTGCTGGCGGACGATCCGGCGCTGGAATGGCTGAAGGCGGCGACCGAAGCGCTGCAATAGCTCAACAGGCGCGGGGCCCGAGTGCTTCAATGCCGGGATCAAGATATGCGAAACGGGATCGACGTTCGGGTTTCCGGCCTCAGAGCCCCGCAGCCCTGAGCGCCACGATCAGCACCCAGCCGATGCAGAACATGGCCATCATCGGCAGCCGGAAGCCGATCACCAGGCAGATGGCCAGCGTCAAGGCTTCAGCCACTCCGCCGGAAACGGCGGCAGGCGCAACCAGGGTGGTCAGCACGGCGGCCGGAACAGCATTGAGTGCTGCATCAATGCGCGGCGGAATCCGCTTGAACCGCGACAGCACCAGATGGCCGCCAAACCGTGTGGCATAGGTCACCAGAGCCGAGCCGATGATGATCCAGATATTGACCGAAACGCCGAGGTAGATCTCGCTCATGGCGCCACCTCGACAGGATCAGAGGTTTTCGGCGGTATCACCACCGCCACCAACACACCGGCCAGTGCACCGAGGCTGACATGCCAGGGCGAGCCTACGGTGTAAAAGGCCAGGATCGATCCCAGTCCGGAAGCGATGACGACCGGCAGCCAGTTCGTCCGTGTGCGGAAGCCCAGAACCAGTCCCAGGAAATAGATCGGCAGCAGAAAATCAATCCCCAGCGCCGCCGGATCAGTGATCAGGCTGCCAAACACCGCCCCGACCAGCGCCTCGGTCACCCACAGAACATAGACCGGCAAGGCCATGCCCATGTACCAGCTCATGGTCAGCGGCATTTTCCGGTCAGCCCGTGCCTCCGATGCGGCATATTGCGGATCAGTGAGAAAGAAAAAGGCGATCGGCTTTTGCCAGCCGGCAAAAAGCCCGATCCGGCGGCCAAGTGCTGCGGAATACAAAACGTGGCGGAAATTGACGGCAAACACCGACAGGATAATGATCCATGGCGCAATCCTGGCGCCGAACATCTCGAGCCCGACCATCTGGCTGGCGCCGGCGAACACAATAGCGCTCATCAACACCGCCTCGCCAATGGTCATGCCATTCTCGACAGCCAAAGCCCCAAACAACATGCCGAAGGGTGCGGCGGCGGCAACAATCGGCAGGCTGGCGCGAACGCCCTGGAAAAATTCCGAACGGATGGGGGACATGGGAGACTCTCCTGTGCCCTCATCGATAGGTCAGCATCGCTGACCAGTCAATTCAATAGGATTGAACTTCCGATGATTCAAGCTGATGGCAGCGGCGCAAGCGCAGCTCCCGGGCCTCTTGTTCCTATGCAGTCCGCGATGTCTGGTCCCGATCACCATCGTCGGCCTTAACGGGTTGCCGGGGCGTACGGAGTTGACGACCGGTGCCCGCTTCGATCAGGCTGATCTTGCCGGTTTCAAGCATTTGTTCGATCGGGATTGGCCGGCCCAACAAATAGCCCTGCGCCTCATCGCATCCCTCGTCACCAAGCAGCGACAGCTGCCCCTTGGTTTCGATACCTTCGGCAAGGATCGGGATTTTCAGACTCTTGCCCAGCGCCAGAACCGCCCGGATGATCGATTTGGCCTGAAGGCTTTCCTCGGCCTCGTTGATAAACGAACGATCAAGCTTGATCTTGTCGAACGGAAATGACCGCAGCATCTCCAGCGACGAATATCCGGTGCCAAAATCATCGAGAGCAATGTTGACGCCCAGCGCCTTGATCTGCCGCAGGACGCTGAACGAGCGCTCCTTGTCCTGAAAGATCGTCGATTCCGTCAGCTCCAGTTCCAGCCGGTTTGCCGGAAGGCCGGTCGCCATCAGCACTTCGATGATAAGCTTGGTAAGATCCGCATGGACGAACTGCGCCGGCGAAAGGTTGACCGCCACCTTGTAAGGCGGCGTCCACGACGCGGCATCGGCACAGGCCTCCCTGAGAACCCACTCGCCCAATTGCAGGATCAGGCCGTTTTCTTCCGCCAGAGGAATGAAGTCCGACGGCGGGATGAAACCGTGTTCCGGATGTTTCCAGCGCAGCAAGGCTTCGAAACCGCGGATCTCGTTGGTCGAAATCGATGTCTGCACCTGGTAATAGACATCGAGTTCATTGTTTTCGATCGCCGCGCGCAGATCATTTGCCAGAGTGCGGCGTGCCCGCACCACATCATCCATCGACTGGTCATAATAACAGACATGATGGGCCACATTTGCCTTGGCCCGGTACATGGCCAGGTCGGCATTGTTGATCAGGATTTCGCGCGAGGTTGCGTTGTCAGGATAGAAAGCCACCCCGAGGCTGGCACCTGGCACAATTTCGAAATCATGACCGGCAATGGGGGTGAACAGCGCTTGCTCCAGCCGGTCGAGAAAATCTTCGAGCGTGGGCTGGTCGACATAGCGCTGGACGGCGGCAAATTCATCGCCTCCTGTGCGCGCGACGAATTCCCCCTCCTTCGTCAGCCCCGACAAGCGCTCACCCAGCACCCGCAGCATCATGTCGCCGACACCATGACCACGCAGATCGTTGACGTCCTTGAACTTGTTGAGATCGATGCCGATCAACACCACCTTGCCGCCGGTTTCACTGGCAAGATCAATCTCGTGATCCAGCAGGTCGGCAAAGCTGGCGCGGTTGGGCAGACCGGTGAGCGTGTCATTGAGCGCCATGTGACGCAACCGGTCGAGCGATTCACTGCGCGCGCTGTCATCGATGAGATAGCTTGCAAGTCCGGCGCCGACGATCACCAGCGCAACGATAGCAACAGCAAGAGCCAGCGCCTGCATCGCTGCCGGGTTGGAAAAACCATCATCAACGAGCATCGGCGTTATCTGGAATGCGGTCATGCCGGTAAAATGCAGCGTGACGATAGCCAGAAGCAGGACCGCTGCAGACATGTAGCGGTGCAGTCGCGAAAAGTTGCGCATGACAATATGGAACGCTGCGGCGGACAGACCTACGGAAAGGACAATGGAAGCAATCAGATATCCCATGTCCCAGCCGATGGTCCCCTGCACCCGGTAGGCGAACATGCCGGCGTAGTGCATCAAGGCGATCGCCATGCCGGTGATGGCCCCGCCCAGTGCCGGGGTAAACCGGGTCAGGCCGCTGGCGGCAACGACAGAGCCGGCGCCTGTGCCGGCGATTGCGATCAGCAAGGAAAGGATCGTCAAGACCGGATCAAATGTAACCGGTGCTCCGGGCTCGTAAGCCAGTATGGCGATGAAATGGGTGCACCAGATCGCGGCACCTGCAGCGACGGCTGTCAGGAAATGCCATCCCGCCCGCTGCATGCCTCTGGTGCGCGCTGCGCGCTCGAACAGACAGACAACGGCCCAGGAGCCCGAAGCGCAGACCATGGCCGCAACAAGAACCAACCATATGTTGTGTTCATTTATAACACAACCAAGAACTGTAATCATGGGACATCCCATATTCGCTTTTAAGGCCGTTCAGCCGAGTTCACTTAGCCGGTTGTTGTTGCATGGTTACATTAAGTACTACTTAAAGAACCGTTGCCGCAGCTCGCGGTCCGGGTTCAGGAGTTTATCGGCTATTAGCCCGTGAAGACCGTTGGTCCGGGCGGCGCACCGGCCCAAAACAAGGCTCTAACGCCCTGGCGGTTGCGCACAGGACGCCAGATCAGGACCTAACCCTTGCGCGCCAGGTACACAGTCTGGGTGAACGGTTTGTCCTGCAATGGATTGTGAAACGTCACCGGCTCTGCCCAGGCTCCCGCAAACACGCTCGCCAGCCGCCCGGTGAATACATCATCCGCCTGCTCGTCGGACCAGAGCCCGAAGATTCCGCCGGGCTTGAGATGACCAGCCAGCCTTGCCAGACCCTCCGGCTGGTAAAAACTGGTGCTGCGCGCATCAAGCAATGCGTCAGGCGAATGGTCGATATCAAGAAGAATGGCATCGAAGCTGCGGCCCGGGGCATCCGGATCGAACCCGTCCGGGCCGCGCGCCAACGCAAAGAAATCGCCTTCCACCAGACGGCACCGCGGATCGCCGGTCAGGCCCTCGCCGAGTGGCAGCAGACCGGACTGGTGCCAGTCGATCACGGCTTCGAGGTACTCGATAACAATCAGCGATCCGGTGCGCGCCTCGTCCAGCGCGGCCCTGGCGGTGTAACCGAGACCCAAGCCGCCGACCACGACATCAAGCCCCTCGCCCGTGCAGGCAGTCAATCCCAATTTGGCCAGCGCGATTTCAGACGCCGTGAACAGGTCTGACATCAGATGCTCTTCGCCCAGCTTGATCTCGAGAATATCGACACCCAGCCGCGCCTCGTGCCGCCGCCTGAGCACAAGGGCTCCGATCGGAGTCGGCCGGTAGTCGAGTTCTTCAAACAGTCTGCTCATCGGGCCCCCGCGCCCTCGGCGGGCGTTGTGCGCAGCAAGGCAAAAAAGCCCCGCGCACAGGCCTTATCGGCGTTTTGCTCCACGCTGACAAGCCGCGGGCAACACCACAATCCTGCGCAATATGAAGATCAGTGTTAAACCGCGTCGCCACCGGTACCGGATGTCCCGGAGCGGACGCAGACCCATCCCCTGAAGGCGAACGCGGCGTAGAATAGCTCAATGTCCGAGAATCCGGCGTCGCCAAGCAGGGCTTCATCCTGATCCGGAGACAGCACCGGCAATCGCTCCCTCAATCCTGCAATGTTCTGGATAGCCTGGGACGCAGGGACGCCGGACTCGATCGCGAATGCGGCAGAACGGCTGAGCCATGTGTCCGGGGCTGCGCCATCGGTGGGAAAGCTGTAATGGGCAGAGACGAATGGCGCTCCAGGCTTCAGACGGCTTCTGAGCGCCCGCAACGTGGTCAACCTCTCCGGTGCCGGAAGGAAGTGCAGCGTCAAAAGACAGACGGCCGCATCGAACGGCCCCTCGGGAGCAGTGCCGATATAGCCTTGGTGGAATTGCATGCGCGAGACCGCCTCACCGAGGCTGGTCTTCGCCAGATCCAGCATCGCGGCTGACGGATCTACGCCCACGAAACGCCAGCCGGGCTGCATCCGCGACAGCACTTCGAGCTCCATGCCGCCGCCGGCCCCGAGAACCAGGATCCGGGCATCGCCCGGAGCCCGTTCGGCCAGAAGGACCCCGGTCATCCTGTGCAGATCGTGAAGTCCGGGCACCAGTTGCAAGGTCCGGGCCCGATAGGAGGAAACCGCCTGGCGATCGGAAAAGCCTGTCATGTCACGCCTCTCCCATCATGAGCGGAATTCACGCATCCGGCCAGAGCAGCGAGCGATGGATCTGCGCGCCGGCCCAGGCGCCATCCGCCACCGCGAGCGTCACCGAATGCGGCATCCGCGCCACGTCTCCGCAGGCGGATATCCCGGCAATCGAGGTCTGCTTTGCCTCGTCGGTACGGATCTGTATTCCCATCATGGTCTCCTCCAGAACGCAGCCGGCCTCTTCCGCGAGGCTGCTCGCAGGAACGCAGAAAGGCGCGGTGAACAGTCCGGCAAATTCCAACCGCCGGCCATCGGCAAGCACGACATCAGCGGCACCGTCGATGTGGTCAATCGGTGCAGCCTCAATCTGCACGTTGCGGCGTTCAAGCGCCTGGAGCGTCGGCGCATCGGGTTCCACGCCGCCATTGGTGAGAAATGTCACCGGCCCCCAATCCGAGACAATCTCCGCCTGGTGGGAAGACATCGGCCCGGCAGCGATCACGCCGATCTTGCCCTGGTCAAGCTCGTAGCCATGGCAATAGGGACAATGAAACACGGCCCTGCCCCAGCGCTCGGCCAGGCCCGGGATTTGCGGCAAGCGGTCCTCAAGCCCGGTTGCAAACAGCAGGCGCTTGCCCTGATGCAGCTGACCATCGGCCGTGGTCACTGCGAATTTATCCCGTTCGCCGCTCACCGTGATGGCGCGCCCGTCGACCCATGTCAGCGTGGGATAGGCTTCAAGCTGCCGTCGTGCATTGGACGCTATTGCGGCGGCACTGACGCCGTCCTGCCCCAGAAAGCCATGGGAATATTCTGCAAAGCGGTTGCGCCGTTCACCGGCATCGATCACTTTCACGTCGCGGCGCGCGCGCAGCAGCTGCAGAGCAGCAGCCATTCCGGCATAACTGCCCCCGACAACAATCACATCATGCATCATATCTATCCTTTTTGGGTCCGCCACTGTGCATACCGCCGTGCAAAATCCTCGGCCAGCGTGGCAAGCGTGATGTTTGAGAAACGCTCCAGCAGCAGGGCTTCGGCCTCCATGAACGCCTCGTCGAGCGCGGCATTCACCGATTGCTCGACCAGGCACTGCGGTCTTTCATTGCGGTTGCCGAGCGCAAAGACCGCAGGTTCACCGAGCGCTTCATGCAACTGCCGCAAGGTGACGGCAGAAAGGTCCGCGGAAATGCGCCATCCGCCGGCGTGGCCGCGGTCGGACGTCACCAGCCCGGCCTCACGCAACAGCCCCATGGTCCGGCGAACAACCACCGGATTGGTGCCCAGGCACTGGCCCAGAACTTCGGACGTCATCGGACCGTCGTGCTCGGCCATGTGCAATAGCGCGTGCAGAACAGAAGAAAGGCGGCTGTCGTGTTTCATGTAACTTCATATGTTACGATTCGAGTTTGCCGTCAAGCCGGAAACCACGCAAGACCGCGATATGGCTTCTCAAGGCCAAAACAGTGTGCTTCCGGCATGCAAAACGCCAAGATCCACGAAAAGCCGTTGATACCCGCCTGCCCCGGCTTGACGCCACGGCAGCGGACGTCCATCCACACATGCTAATAGCCGCGAGACTGTCACAGTCGGCCAACGCCCTATCGGGCCGGAACACGGGACCCTCACCGCACATGGTTGAAACCTACCGCAAGCCCACCCTCGACAAGGATCTCGACAAGTTCGCAACGATGGAAGAGGCCACCGGTCTCCTCAATCGCGGCTTTGTCACGCCGGGCCTCGCCATCATCTTCATCTTCCTGTGCGCCATCATCGCAGCCGTCTTCGTCACCGGGCATCCGGGCGCGGTGGTGATCATCGCCGCCGCCATGATCGGCGCTTACATGGCACTCAATATCGGCGCCAATGACGTCGCCAACAATGTCGGCCCGGCCGTCGGCTCGCAGGCGATGACGCTGGGTGTAGCCCTGGCCATTGCCGCCGTGTTCGAAAGTGCCGGGGCCCTGATTGCCGGCGGCGACGTGGTCTCGACCATCTCGAAAGGCATCATCGACCCGGTCGCCGTGTCCGACCCCAATGTCTTCATCTCGGCGATGATGGCGGCGCTGGTTTCGGCTGCGATGTGGATCCACCTCGCCACCTGGCTGGGCGCGCCGGTTTCCACCACCCATTCGATTGTCGGCGGCGTCATGGGCGCGGGCATTGCCGCAGCCGGCGTCGACGCCGTCAACTGGCCGACCATGGGCTCGATTGCCGCCAGCTGGGTGATCTCGCCCTTCCTCGGCGGCCTGATCGCCGCGGGTTTTCTCGCTTTCATCAAGACCGCCATCATCTATCAGGACGACAAGATTGCCGCCGCGCGCCGCTGGGTGCCGGTGCTGATCGCCATCATGGTCGGCGCTTTCGCCACCTATCTGTCGCTCAAGGGCGTCAAGGCGATCATCAAGATCCCGATGGGCACAGCCTTGCTGATCGGCCTGGGCGCTGCCATTGCCGGCTGGCTCATCGCCAGGCCGGTGATCGCCCGTCAGGCGCGGGGGCTTGAGAACCGCAATCAGTCCTTGAGAAAGCTGTTCGGCCTGCCGCTGATCTTCTCCGCTGCGCTTCTCTCCTTTGCCCATGGCGCCAATGATGTGGCCAATGCCGTCGGCCCGCTGGCGGCGATTGTCCACACCGCCGAGCTTGGCGAAGTCGCGCCGAAGGTGGTGATCCCGCTCTGGGTGATGGCGGTCGGCGCCGTTGGCATCTCGCTGGGATTGCTTCTGTTCGGCCCGAAGCTGATCCGCATGGTCGGCAACCAGATTACCAAGCTCAATCCGATGCGCGCCTATTGCGTGGCGCTGTCAGCCGCAATCACCGTGATTATCGCCTCCTGGCTCGGCCTGCCGGTCAGCTCCACCCACATCGCCGTGGGTGCCGTGTTCGGCGTCGGTTTCTTCCGCGAATGGTACACTGAAAAATCCAGCCGCCGGGCCGAGTATGTGGCGCGCCACCGGATCAACGAGCCGGGTACGGAACATGCCAAGAGCAGGCTTGCCGAACAGCGGCGCCGCAAACTGGTCCGCCGCTCGCACTTCCTGCAGATCGTTGCCGCCTGGGTGATCACCGTCCCCGCCGCAGCTGTGCTCTCGGGCTTCCTGTTCGTGGTGCTGCGGTCGGTTTTGGCCTGAACGTGCGGTTGGCCACAGGCAGACTATTGCCTGCGGCTTTGGCGCCAGGCGACCGGGCTAAGACCGGTGACCCGCAAAAACTCGCGATTGAAATTGGATTTCGTCTGAAAGCCTGACTGCAACATCGCCTGGGTGACTGACATCTCCGTGTCGGCAAGCAACCGGCAGGCTTCGCCAATGCGGAATCCATTGACATATTGCGAGACATTGCCGCCGGTCAAACGATTGACAGCACCGGACACCGCACGTGCCGGAAGTCCGGCGCGGCGCGCCAGCCGCGTCAGTGTCAGGTTCTCGTCGCAATAGAGTTTCTGCCCGGAGACCAGTGCCTCGACTCGCTCCAGCACCTCCTGGTCGAGCGCAACCGTGTCTGTATCCACGCTTTGGGAGACCGGCTGCTGGCTCTCGCTACGCACCCGGGACGTCGCCATCGCTGCCCAGCCGATGAACAGCAGCATCAAGATATTGGCCTCGCCGGCCACCGCTGCCGCATCGACACCCAGCGACCATTCGAAATCCATAAGAATGACGACATCGAAAGCGGCTGAAACCAGAAGTGCGGCGGCTGCGATGTTGAGCGCCCGGTAGGCATCAGCGGCGCTGTCGAAGCGGGCCTCGTCAAGCCCGTCCGGCCCAGACCGGCCGAGACGCATGATGGCCAGTGCGTAGACGACAAAGACCGTGATCAAGACCGGGTCAATCAATCTCGGCGCAAGGACGAGCAGCGCCAAAACGCACAGCAGCGGCACCGCATGCACCGCGTCACCGAGCCGGTGACCAAGTCCATCGCGATGCACCAGGCTGCGGAAGCTGACATAGACCAGCGGAGGCAGACAGGCGGCAAGTGCAGGTAAGACGTGCCGCACCTCGGCAACACCGTAGCCCCAGCGCAAGCCGACCATCACCGACTGCACAGCGCACAGCGCGATCAGCGCAACAAAATGGAAGTTGGGCCGGTCATCCCGGCCATGGACAATGCCCGCCAGCAAGATGACGAGCAAAAGCGCGACCACGAACGGCAGCGGTACAAACAGCAACTGGCGCCTCCCGGGAAGGATCAGAATCGGCCCCGATCATACCCAGATCACGATCAAGTACGACCTCAATCATGTTCAAGGACGCTCTGGAAGGAGAAACGGCCAAAAACTTCGGTCATCGACCTTCACATGAGAAAGCGAGACCACAATGACAAAGACCCTGCCAATTCTCTCCGTCCTGCTGGCAAGCGCCGCCCTGCATCTGTCTCCTGCAACAGCCGGGGAGGCCGGGACCAGAGATATCTTGATCCCGTCGGAGAGCCGCCAGCGCGATCTGGCCGTTACAATCTGGTATCCGTCAGCCGGCGGTGGTGAGCGTGTGATGGTTGGGGAAAACCGCGTGTTTGCCGGCAGTCCGGCCCTTGCAGATGCGAAACCTGCGGAAGGCTCCTATCCCCTTGTGGTGCTGTCACACGGTTCCGGCTCGACAGTAAAAGGCATGGCCTGGCTGGCAGGCGCCCTCGCCAGTGCCGGCTATGTTGTTGCCGGGCCCAACCACCCTGGCACCACAAGTGGCCATTCAACACCCGCCGACACCCCCAAGATCTGGGAGCGGACAGACGACCTGTCAACGCTGGTCTCTGCGCTTGAGTCCGATCCGCAATGGGGCAAGCTGATCGATGCCGACGCCATTGGCGTTGTCGGTTTCTCCCTCGGCGGGGCGGCGGCGATGGAGTTTGCCGGCGCGACCGCAAGCCTTGAAGACTATGCCCGGTATTGCGAAACCTATCCAACCATGGCCGATTGCATCTGGTTTGCGGGGGGCACGGCCTATGTCGACAATGCCCTCGTCGCGGTCGACCCACTTGATCTGCGCACCGTCGACAAGGCCCGGTTCGAGCAGTCAAACCGCGACAGCCGCCTGAAATCCGCAGTGCTGGTCGATCCTTCGGTTGCCCGTGCATTTGATGCCGGCAGCCTGAAAAACATCGAGATCCCCATGAGCTTCATCAATCTCGGCCAAACCGGCACGGTGCCGGTGTCAGTCGAAGCGGCTGACCTTGCGCGGCTGACCCCGAATGGAACGCATACCTATGTTGCGGATGCCGTCCATTACAGTTTCCTGCTGCAATGTACGCCAGAGGCTAAGCCGTTCCTGCAGTCGGTCGGCGAAACCGACCCGATCTGCGATGATGCGGGCCCCCGCACGCGCGCTGACATCCACGCGGAACTGATGACGCTGATCACCGCGGCCTTCGACCGGACGCTCAAACCGGCAAAGTAGAAAGTGGCGGCAACGGGACGCGCTGTTTCAGCCGCCGGGCGTGACGCCCACCAGCTCGAACCAGCCGTCCTCGTCCATGGTCCGGACGCCGAGCTCTTGCGCCTTGGTGAGCTTCGAGCCGGCGCCGGGGCCGGCGACCAGGATATCGGTCTTTTTTGACACAGAACCAGCCACCTTGGCGCCCAGCCGCTCGGCCATGGCCTTGGCCTCGTCGCGGGTCATTTTTTCAAGGCTGCCGGTGAAGACGACGGTGAGGCCGGCAACAGGCGAATCCTGTGCCGGCTTCTCGGCTTCCAGGATGGTCAGCTGCTCGGTCAGCCTGTCGACCATCTCGATATTGTGCTTCTCGCCGAAGAAGCGGCCGACGGCCTCCACCACCGCCGGTCCGATATCATCGAGCGCGTCCATTTCCTCGATGGCTGCGGTATCGCCTGCCGCAATCGCCAGTGCCGCCTCGTGCACCGAGGCCCAGTCGCCATAGGCGCGGGCCAGCGTCTTGGCGGTCTGCTCGCCGACATGACGGATGCCGAGGCCGAAGATCAGGCGGTCGAGCGCAATGGTGCGGCGCGCCTCGATGGCGTCGAACAGCTTTTGCGCCGAGGTGTCGCCATAGCCATCGCGGTTTTTCAGCCGCTGCAGCCCGTTGGCCTCGTCGCGCGCCCTCAATGTGAAGATGTCGGCCGGCTGGTTGATCGGCAGCGTCCTGTCGCCATAGAAGAACTCGATCTGCTTCTCGCCCAGCCCGTCGATGTCAAACGCCTTGCGCGAGACGAAATGCTTGAGATGTTCCTTGCGCTGGAACGGACAGGCGAATTCACCCGAACAGCGGCGGATGACGCCTTCCACACCGCCGGCGGTTTCCTCGCGGATCACCGGGGTCTTGAGATCACAGGGGCAGATTGCCGGGAATTCGAAGGCCACGGCGTCGTCGGGCGAGGACACGACCCCGAGCACCTGCGGGATGACGTCGCCCGCGCGCTGGATCTGAACAAGGTCGCCGATCTTCACCCCTAGCCGCTCGATCTCCCCGGCATTGTGCAATGTCGCATTGGTCACCACCACGCCGCCCACGGTGATCGGCTCAAGCCGCGCCACAGGCGTCAGTGCTCCAGTGCGGCCCACCTGGATATCGATCGCGGTAAGTTTCGTGACGGCTTTTTCTGCCGGAAACTTGTGGGCAATGGCCCAGCGCGGGCTGCGCGAGCGGAACCCGAGCCGCGCCTGCAGATCGAGCCGGTCGACCTTGTAGACCACGCCGTCAATATCATAGGGCAGTTCGGCACGCGCCAGCCCGATGGCGTTGTAATGCTCGATCAGCGCCTCGATGCTGCCCAGCCGTTTGGTCAGCGGGTTGACCGGGAAGCCCCAGGCCTCGAAGGTCTCGATCATGCCATGCTGGGTGTCGGCCGGCATCTCCGACATATCGCCCCAGGCATAGGCAAAAAACTTGAGCTTGCGGCTGGCCGTCACCGACGAATCGAGCTGCCTGAGCGAGCCCGCGGCAGTGTTGCGCGGATTGACATAGGTCTGCTTTCCCTCGGCTGCCATGCGGGCGTTGAGCGCCAGGAAATCTTCCTTCGCCATATAGACCTCGCCGCGCACTTCCACCACCGGTGGCGCACCTTCAGGCAGTGTGTTGGGGATCTCGGAGATGGTCTTCACATTGGCGGTGACATTTTCGCCAGTGGTGCCGTCGCCGCGGGTGGCGGCGGTGACCAGCTTGCCGTCCTCATAGCGGATCGACATCGACAGCCCGTCGATCTTCGGCTCGGCAGTGAAGGCAATTGACTGGTCCGGAAGCTGGCCGAGAAAGCGGTAGACCGAATTGACGAAATCGCGCACATCCTCGTCGCTGAACGCGTTGTCGAGCGACAGCATCGGCACCTTGTGGGTGATTTTGCTGAACCCTTCGGCAACGGCAGCGCCGACCTTGAACCGTGGGCTGTCGATCCGCACCAGCGCCGGAAACCGGGCTTCGATCTGCTCGTTCCGGCGCTTCAGCGCATCGTATTGAGCATCCGGAATAATCGGCGCATCCTTGCCGTGATAGGCCTCGTCATGCCGGGCAAGCTCGGCGGCAAGCCGCTCAAGCTCGGCCTTCGCCTCGGCTTCACTCAGTCCGTCAACGGGCTTGGTTTCGTCGGTCATCTGCAGCACTCCGGAATCGTGAGTGTTTTAGCGCAATCGGCAGGAATGAAAAGACAAACGGGGGCGATGGAACGCAATCAATCGGCGGTTAAGACTTGATGCGTATGCTGTCTGGCAGCAGCACCTTCAGTCTGCGGTGAAGGATCCATGGCCAAATGATCGTCGGCTCGCATCTTGTCTCGATTCAGTCCACGCTTGCGGACCGGCCGGCTCCGGCCCGTGCATCAGCTGCTGCGCCGGCGCAGAATGATGATACGTCCGACCCGTTGACCAAGCTAGACAATTTCGTTGAATCGGCAGCGCTCAGCCGCAAGGCCTTCGCCGAAGACCGCCTCAAGCATCTCAAGGAACAGATGAACACGCTGGCGCTGTTCAATCTCGCGCCGGGTTTCCTGGCGGGTCACACCGCCCGGATGGCCAAGGAGCTCGAATCCGCTGCGACCGACTTTGCCACGGCCTTCAAGACACTGGCAGGGCTGGAGCAGCCGTCAAAGATAGAACAGCCTGCAGGCAATCCTCTGCCCGCCGCCTATCTCGACATTCTGGCCGAGGACGCCCCGGTCAATGCCCGGCTGAACACGCAGGATATGGAAACGGCGGCCAGCTTCATGGACACCGCCTACCAGCTCAGAGCCGTTGTCGAGATGATATCCGGCGACTCGCCTGACGACGCCAGGCTGCAGTGGAGCACCGACAGCGCGAAAGCTTCGACGTCGCGCGTCAGCAGCATCATGGCCCGGCTCGAAGGCCCGTCGGCATTCAACAAGGTCTTCTGGTAGGCCTGAATTCCTCAGTCAGCAGCATCCAGCAGCCGTGCCGCGGCAGCGCGCGCCTCGTTGGTCACATGTTCGCCTGCCAGCATCCGGGCAATCTCTTCGCGCCGCGCGTCAGCATCCATGGTGTTCACCCGTGTCGACACGGTCTTGGACCCCGGATCGGACGGGCCCTTGGCGATCAGCAGATGCGTGGCGGCCCGGGCTGCGACCTGCGGTGCATGGGTGACGGAGAGCACCTGAACGCCCGAGGCCAGCCGCTTGAGCCGTTTGCCGATGGCATCCGCCACGGCTCCGCCCACCCCGGTGTCGATCTCGTCAAACACCAGTGTCGGCGCGGACCCGCGATCCGCCAGCGCCACTTTCAAGGCCAGCAAGAACCGCGACAGCTCGCCGCCCGACGCCACCTTCATGATCGGTCCGGGACGCGAGCCGGGATTGGTGCGCACGTGAAAGGCAACAGCGTCGATGCCCGACGGCCCGGCATGGTCAATATCACTGGCGATCTCGACAAGGAATTCGGCCCGCTCGAGCTTCAGCGCCGGCAGCTCGGCCATCACCGCCGCGGCCAGGGCCTCTCCGGTCTTGTGACGCCGCTCGGAAAGCTGCTCCGCCGAATGCAGAAACGCGGCTCTGGAGTCACGAACCCGGGCCTGCATCGCTTCAAGCCGCTCTTCACCGGCGTCGAGATCCGACAGATCGGCAATCATTCGCGCTGCCAGCTCGGGCAAGGCCTCCACCGGCACATTGTATTTGCGTGCAGCCCCGCGCAGCGCAAACAGCCGCTCCTCGGTTTCCTCCAGCTCGCGCGGGTTGAAATCGGCCATGCGCAGCGCCGTTTCCACAGCAGTCTGCGCGTCAGCCAGCGCATTCAGAGCCGCATCAAGCGCTGCAACGGTTTCATTGAGCAGTTCGGGCGCTTCCTGCGCCTTGCGCTCCAGCCGCCGCACCAGACCGCTGATCACCGGCATCGGCGAGCCCTGGCCGTTGAGCACCTCATTGGCCTCGTTGATGTCGCTGGCCATCTTCTCGGATTTCATCATCAGCGACCGGCGAACCGCAAGCTCTTCCTCCTCGCCTTCAATAGGATGAAGCTTTTCAAGTTCATCGACGGAGGAGCGCAGCCAGTCGGCCTCCCGCCGCGCTTCCTCGACCTTGGCGCGGTGCGCCTTCAGCGCCCGCTCGGCCTCACGCCAGCTCTCATGCAGCCGGCCGACATCCGAAGCCCGATCCGTCAACTCTCCAAACACGTCAAGCAGCGCCCGGTGTGCGTCGGTATCGATCAGGGCACGGTCGTCATGCTGACCGTGGATTTCCACCAGCAGCAGGCCCGCCTGACGCATCAGCGCCACGCTCGCCGGCTGGTCATTGATGAACACCCGTGTACGGCCATCGCCGGACTGCACCCGGCGGAACACCAGATCGCCGTCATCATCAATGTCATTGGAGCGCAGGAGCTTTCGCGCCGGATGGTCGGCGCCGACATCAAAGACAGCCGTTACCTGGCCCTTGTCTGCGCCATGGCGCACAAGGCTGCCGTCGCCACGGCCGCCCAGCGCCAGCGAAAGACTGTCAAGAAGGATGGATTTACCGGCACCGGTTTCGCCGGTGAGAACCGACAGACCTGAGTCAAACTCGAGATCAAGCTTCTCGATCAGAACTATATCGCGGATCGACAGCTGGACAAGCATTGCCGTCCGTTTCAGGAGCCGACGAGGGCAGACCCGGCACGCGAAATCCAGGAACCCTTGTTCTCGCGCGGCTCAAGGCCACGGGACTTCAGGAGCTTGTAGGAATCCGCATACCACTGGCTGTCGGGATAGTTATGCCCGAGCACGGCCGCCGCCGTCTGTGCTTCGCTTTCCAAACCCATCGCATAATAGGTCTCGACCAAACGCGCCAGCGCCTCCTCGACCTGACGGGTATTGGGATATTCCTCGACCACCAGCCGGTACCGGTTGGCAGCGGCCACATATTCCTTGCGCTCCTGGTAATAGCGCCCGACCTGCATTTCCTTGCCGGCCAGCTGATCGCGCGCATAGCGCAATTTGGCCTGGCTATCTTCGACATATTCGGAGTCGGGATAGCGTTCGATTACTTCGGTAAAAGCGGCGATCGCGCGCGACGAGGTGCGCTGATCCCGTGTGACTTCCGGAATCTGCCGGTAATAGGAAAGCCCGACGATGTATTGCGCGTAGGCCGCATCTTCATCATTGGGGTAAAGGCTGAGATAGCGCGACGCGGTGTTGATTGCTTCGGTATACTGCCCCTGGCGGTAGTTCGTGAACGCGCTCATCACCATCGACTTGCGGGCGAACTCGGAATAGGGGTGCTGCTTGTCGACAGCGTCGAACTTCCGCCCCGCCTCGGTCAGCTGACCGGCCTGCAGGTTTGCAAGGCCCTGATTGTAGAGCACGTCAGCCGGCTCGACCGACTGGGCATAATTGGTGATATCGATGTCAGGATCGGACTGGCAGCCACTGATTCCCGCCGATACGCCAGCCAACCCGGCGACAATGAGCGCAACTCGAAACGCGCGCCCGCGCCCATGTTTGACCGAAGAATCCATCCTGCAAACCTCTCAACAGCTGCGAAAACAATTGTCCCGCAGAACCAGACCAGCGTTTCTACCCGGAAATGACCGAACTTCGCAACGTCATGAAGACGCTTTGCCGCAATTTTGTGGCAATGATCCTCTTCAATATCACGAGTTTAGCATCTGATGGTGACAGGAAAGCGTGGCCGGGTGGTTAAAGTGCCCAGGGTGCGAACAGCGCCGCATTGACCGCAACCAGCTCACCATGGCGAACAGTGTTCCGCCGGGCCGGTGCTTCAACCACTTCATAAGCTGACTGGTCGGCCAGCAACGCCCTGAGTGCCAGTGCGTTGAGTTTGTGGCCACCGCGATAGCTGCGGTAGCAGCCGATAAACTGGGCACCGGCCAGCGCCAGATCGCCCACAGCGTCAAGTGTCTTGTGACGGGCGAATTCGTCGCGGTAGCGAAGCCCTTCAATATTGATGACCTTGTCGTCATCACCGATCACCACGGAATTCTCAAGCGAGGAGCCCAGCGCATGGCCGGAAGCCCAGAGCCGCTCGACATCACGCATGAAACCAAAGGTGCGGGCGCGGGCAAGTTCACGACGGAACGTGTCGGCTGTCACTTCACCCTTCCAGGACTGGCGGCCGATCAGCGGCGTGTCGAAATCGATGTCGATTTCAAAACGGGTACCGTTGTGCTGGCTGAATTCAGCCCAGGAGCCGCCCATTTCGATACGGACCGGCTTGATAACGCGGATATAGCGGCGTTTGACCGAATGATTGACAAGACCGGCTGCGTCGAGTGCCTCGATGAACACGGCGGCACTGCCGTCCATGATCGGCACTTCGCTGCCATCAAGCTCAATGCTGATATTGTCGACGCCCAGCGCATAAAGCGCTGCCATCAGGTGCTCAACCGTCGCTATCGAGCGATCGGGAGCCTTTCCGAGAAGGGTGCAGAGATCGGTAGAGCCAACTTGCGAGGAGACAGCACGAACGCTGACCACGTCACCGGAGGGGAGCAACCGGTTGAAAACGATGCCCGTATCGGGGTCCGCCGGGTGGAAGGAAATAGAGACCGCTTCACCGGAGTGGACTCCGATCCCAGAAAGAGAGATCGACCTCGAAATCGTGGTCTGCAAGCCTACTACATCGCTACTCATGAATGTCGCCGTTTCCCGCAATATCTGGCACAGTCTTTAAAGACCGCTCTGTCCCCAAATGTCAGAAGCAGTCCTGAGCCTCCCCAGCTCTGGCGACTACCCCAGCCCCTAGTTGTTGTGGGGGAAGATACGGTGATGAGCCCGACTTTCCAAATCACGCTTTTTTTCCATCTGTTACGAAGTTGTAACATTATGTAACACTCGAAAGCCGATGCTAAACAAGGGTTTACAAAAAGACATGGCGACCTGATGGCCGCCATGTCCGTATTCACTGTCACTCAACCCGGCTTCATTTGGCCTGCCGGCGCAGGAAGGCCGGAATATCGAGCTGCTCATCTTCGTGATTCGAGCGGGCCTGCGGTGTGGCCCGGCCCTGATCATCAAGCTGGCCGCGGCGCGGCGCATAGACGCTGGCTTCCGGCGACAGCGGGCGGCGAGCCTGCGGTGCCGGGCTTGCCGGAGCAGCATGAGAAGCCTCATCCTCTTCACGACGGCCCAGTGTGCTCGAGATCCGCTTGAGCAGACCCATGGGACCGCGCTCGTCGGCGTGGCCCTGCGGCGCTGCGCGATGTTCCATTTCCGCCTTGACCACCGGCGGGAAATCTTCAACGCGTGGCATCCGTGTGGCTTGCATCTCCGAGTTCATTTCCGGCGGCGTCCGCACGGGCTGCTGCGGTGCAGCCTCAGGCGCGGCCGACATCATCGGGCGCTGCGGCGCCGGAGCGGACTGCTTGGGTGCGCCGGTATCAGCAAAGAGCTTGCTGTTTGGCTGAAAGCCGGGCTGTGCAACCGGTGCGGCCTTGGCGGCCTGGCTCTGTGCTGCCAGCTCAATCTCGCTGGCAATATCGAGTTCCCGCTCGAGATCGCCTTCCGCGGACAGAATGGTCTGAGCCACAGGATCGGCAGAGGCTGCCGGTGCAGTCTGCGTCGCCGGCGCTGCAGGACGGGCAGCCTGCGGCTGGGCGCTGGCGGCAGGACGGGCCGCCGGGCGCGGTGCAGCAGGACGCTGCTCGACAGCACCTTCGATCCGGTCGATTCCGGTGGCAACAACCGAGACCCGGATAAGGCCTTCGAGAGCTTCGTCAAAGGTCGCGCCAAGAATGATGTTGGCGTCGGCGTCGACTTCCTCGCGAATACGGGTTGCAGCTTCATCCACTTCAAACAGCGTCATGTCGCGGCCACCGGTGATCGAGATCAACAGACCCTGAGCGCCCTTCATTGTGGTCTCGTCGAGCAGCGGATTGGCAATTGCCGCTTCGGCGGCAGCCATTGCGCGGCCATCGCCGGAAGCCTCGCCTGTGCCCATCATGGCGCGGCCCATCTCGCGCATCACCGAACGGACGTCGGCGAAGTCGAGGTTGATCAGGCCTTCCTTGACCATCAGGTCGGTGATGCAGGCAACACCTGAATACAAGACCTGGTCGGCCATTGCGAAAGCGTCGGCAAAGGTTGTCTTGTCGTTGGCGATGCGGAACAGGTTCTGGTTCGGGATGACGATCAGCGTATCGACGCATTTCTGCAGTTCCTCGATACCCGATTCGGCCAGCCGCATGCGGCGCTGCCCTTCGAAGTGGAACGGCTTGGTGACCACACCGACCGTCAGGATGCCCTTGTTGCGCGCGGCCTGCGCGACAACCGGAGCTGCACCGGTGCCGGTGCCGCCGCCCATGCCTGCGGTGACGAAGCACATATGCGTGCCGTTGAGGTGATCAAGAATCTCATCGATGCACTCTTCGGCAGCCGCACGGCCGACTTCCGGCTGCGACCCGGCGCCAAGGCCTTCGGTCACGGCGGCGCCGAGCTGGATGATCCGCTCCGCCTTCGACATGGTCAGGGCCTGCGCGTCTGTGTTGGCGACAACGAAATCAACGCCCTGCAGTCCGGCATTGATCATGTTGTTGACAGCGTTTCCGCCGCCGCCGCCGACCCCGAACACCGTGATGCGGGGCTTCAGCTCGGTGATGTCCGGCTTCTGCAAATTGATGGTCATGGCACCCGTTCCTTCCTTTGGCATGGCCGCACCGCCGCGTCGGCCAATTCTGTGAATTCAAAAACTCTCTTTAAGCCACTGCCCCATACGGGTCAGGCGTCCGCCGGCGCCGGCCATGGCGGCAAAGCCGCCCTCACCCGCGCCGTGTGATTCAAGGTGGGCAACCTGGGGATAAATCATCAGGCCCACTGCAGTTGAAAATGTCGGCCCCTTCGCCGCGGCCGGCAGTCCCGAAACACCCAGCGGCCTGCCGATGCGCACATTGCGCGCCAGTATCCGCCGGGCCGATTCGGACAGCCCTGTCATCTGGCTTGCGCCGCCGGTCAGCACGACACGCTTTCCGACAAGCGAGCCGTAGCCTGACTGCTGAATCCGGTCGCGCAGCATTTCCAGTGTTTCCTCGACCCGGGCGCGCACGATGCGCGAAACAAGCCCGCGCGGCACATGGGTCGGCAAATCACGTTCATCCTCGCCAAAAGGCGGAATTGAGATCACATCACGGTCTTCGCCCGCCTGCGGCAGCGCCGAACCGTGCACAACCTTGATGCGCTCGGCATCGTCAAGCCGCGTCGACAGCCCGCGCGCCAGATCCATGGTCACATGGTGTCCACCCAGCGCGATCGCATCGGCATAAACCAGCTTGCCTTCCGAAAACACCGAGATCGTGGTGGTGCCGCCGCCCATGTCGATGGCAGCGCAGCCCATCTCGGCCTCGTCGGACACCAGCGCCGCAAGGCCGGAGGCATAGGGTGTCGCCACCATCGCCTCGACGGTCAGGTGCGCCCGGTTGATCGACAGCTCGAGATTTTTCAGCGGCGCCCGGTCAGCCGTCAGCACGTGCATGTCGACGCCCAGCAGGTCGCCATACATGCCGGCCGGATCACGGATGCCGCGCTCGCCATCAAGCGTGTAGCTCGACGGCAGCGAGTGCAGGATGGCGCGCTCATTGAGTTGGCTTTGCCGTGTTGCGGCATTGACCACCTTGGCCAGATCGCCCGAAGCGATCTCATGACCGCCGAGATTGACCGATGCCGAATGGGTCTCGCTGTTCAGCCGTCCGGCAGTGACATTGACGATCAGGCTTTCAACCGTCACGCCGGCCATCCGCTCGGCGGCATCGACGGCAAGCCGTACGGAGTTTTCCACCGCATCCATGTCGGAGATCACGCCTGCCTTGATGCCGCGCGACTTCTGATGGCCGATACCGAGGATTTCGATGCTGTGAGTCCGGCCCGACAGCACTTCGGAAGCTTCAACAGGCGTCAGCCGCCCGATCATGCAGACCACCTTCGACGAACCGATATCCAGCACCGTGACGATGCTGACACGCTTGGACGACAGCGGCTTGAGCCGGGGCAACATGGATGAGGGGCGGAACAGGCTCACGATTTGTGCCCTGCCTTGATCAGCTTTGCACGGGCTTCCAGCGCTTGCTTGCGGCGGTCATAGGAAGCTTCGCTGAGCCGCAGTGTCACCCGGTCCTCGAGCCGCAGGTCGACAGTCGTGATATCGCGCGACAGCACATCGCGGCCCGCATCGAATTCCACGAAACGCTTCAGCGCATCACCGACATCTTCCGCGGGCAGGCTCAGGGTCACATCATTGTCGAGCCTGAGATCCCAGCGCCGGTCGGCAATACGGATTGCAGCCTTCACACGGGAGCGCAGTTCGGGATAAAACAACAGCCGCGCTTCAAGCTCATCGGCATGCAACGCAGCTCCAAGGCCGACATAGAGCGGCAGATCAGCATGGCGCGCGCCCTCCAGAGGCGCGATCACATCGCCACGAACATCAATCAGCGCCAGCCTGTCGCCGTGCTGCCAGATGCCTACGGGCTTGCGTTCGATCAAGCGGACGGAAAGTCCGCGTGGATAGATCTTCTGCACCTGGGCATCGGTGACCCAGGGGAGTTCCATGAGCTTCTCGCGCGCCACGTGCGCGTTGATTGCCACGACCGAAGTCGAGCCGTCGAGGCCCAGCTGCTGCAGGATATCGATGTCGGATGTCTCGACATTGCCGCTGACATGCACATCTTCGAGCGCGAAGCCCGCGCCTGTGGTGACTGCCTGGGTCACGGACTGAGTGTGACCGCCAAGCGCCATTCCGTAAAAACCGGTGGCTGCAAAAAAGGCAACAGCGGCAACAGATCCGGCATGGGGGCGAATGCCGACACGGCCGGTTGCGAGCGCCATGGCGTAGCGCGCCGGACGGCGCAGGAAACGCGGCAGAACAAACGCGCCGGAAAACGCATTGCGTCCCGACGAGTTGACCGCTGAAGCGGCTCTGCCCTTGTTTCCCTTTATCGACGACACGAAGCGTCCTCCACCATCCAGCTGACGAATTCAACAAACGAATGCCCTGCCTGCAGGGCCATTTCAGGCGCCAGAGACGTCGGTGTCATGCCGGGTTGGGTGTTGACTTCGAGCCAGATGACCTCTCCTTCTTCGGAGAAACGGTCATCATAACGAAAATCAGACCTGCTCACGCCGCGGCAACCGATCGCTTGATGCGCCTTCAAAGCCAACTTACGTATTTTTTGGTAAACAATTGGTGAAATTTCCGCCGGACAAACGTGTTTAGAGCCCCCGGCAACGTATTTTGAATCATAATCGTAAAAGCTGTGTCCTTGCGGCACTATCTCGGTGACCGCCAACGCGACGTCGCCCATGATCGTGCAGGTCAATTCGCGTCCCGCGACGTAACGCTCGACCATGACCGTGTCGCCATATTTCCACTCGTTCGAGGTGATCACCTGCGGCGGGTGCGACTGGCCTTCACTGACAATCACGACGCCGAAACTCGACCCTTCATTGACCGGCTTGACCACATAGGGCGGCTGCATCGGATGGGCCGATGTGAAATCGTGACGGTTCATGACTTTGGATTCGGCGACAGGAATGCCCACGGCCTTTGCAACGATTTTCGACAGCCGCTTGTCCATCGCCAGCGCAGAGGCGGTAACCCCTGAATGGGTGTAGGGAATGCCGAGATATTCAAGCACGCCCTGAATGGTGCCGTCTTCGCCGTAAGGCCCATGCAGCGCATTGAAGCAGACATCGGGCTTGAGCGCTGCCAGAACCGAGGCCACATCCGGACCGACATCAACACGGGTGACCTGATAACCGCCTTCTTCCAGCGCATCAGCACAGGCCGATCCAGAGGAGAGGCTGACCGGCCGCTCGGAGGAAAACCCGCCCAAAAGGACGGCCACGTGTTTTTTTGCAGTCTTAACGATCATGCCATTTCCTCGTTACAAGGCCTGTCCGGTGCGGAACAGGCATGCAGCTGGTTAACCAGCCATTCGGTCAGATTGTTGGCAAACGCCAAAACGCAGCCTTACCCCTATCGATATCAAATGAAGGTTGCGCCAGGCCGTCGGCGACGCAGCCCGAACACAAAAGCCGGCATCACGATCCGGGTCAGGGATGCGCAGTGCTCGCAGAAACTCCGAAGAGCAGATCCCCAAAGCCGAAGGAGCAGACCGGCAAGCGTGTCCTTGAAAGCAACCAGCGCGCACGCGGCGCTGGCAACGGAACAACGCCCACCAGGACCGCGAGACCATCAAATGCAGGACAACGCTGCATTGCAGCCATCCCGCTGAACACAGCAACCCTGATGGGTGCGTCCCTCGCCATCACCAACAAGAGCAATATTAGCAGCTTCAAAAACAGTACGTTAAGGGTTCCCTGTTAAGCCTTGCAGCACAACAACAAGCGAACAGCTTACCCACAAGCAATTTTGAGAGAAGAGCTCACATGCTATCTGCCAACACTCTCGCAGTATCGAAAGCATTGACAGGTCCACTGCGACAACAGGCAATAGCCGACGCTTACGCTCCAATCATCCGAACCTTGCTGCTGCCCGGCTGCATGTACTACCTCTTCACAACGTGGAAGCACTGGCAATTCGAGACCAGCGGCGAACTGGTGTTTCTTGCAGGCATGTCTGCTGGCACCGCTCTTTTCTTCTACTATTTGAGGCAGCACAAACTGACTGGCGGAGCCCTTTCATTCGGGGAGCTTGAGCTTGTCGGACTCATGATCAATGCACTGCTCTATCTCAATACGCTGTTTTACCTCACAGTCCATTTCGAGCAGTCAAAGCTTGTCTATTTCGCCCTCATAGCGATGATTTCTTCAACGACCTGTGTCAGCCCCAGAGCAACGCTATTGAGTATATCAGCGCCGCTGGCAACGCTCTACTGGTTCGCGTCAGGTCTCTCAGACGAACTGCTTTCGCAATATGTCTCCATCGCCATTGCCAGCGCCGTCGGGGCGTTGGCAATGGCGGCTCTGGTGCGGAAGACGATGCTTCAACAGATCGATGCACGCCTGCTTGCGGATGAAATGGCCAAGAAGGCGCAACGCCTGGCCGACACGGACATGCTCACCGGCGTCCCCAACAGACGCGCCATTTTCGACAAGATCGATTACCTGGTCCGGCAGCGCCGCCCCTTCTGGATGGGCATTTTCGACCTCGACGGCTTCAAAGCGATCAATGATGTTTACGGTCATGTCATCGGCGACAATCTGCTGTGCGCGGTTGTCGACCGTGCAACCGATCTGGATCTCGAGGGCGCCACCTTCGGAAGGATCGGCGGCGATGAATTCATCGCCATTTTCTCAGGGAACCTCAGCGAAAAAAAGGTTGAGCAGCTTGGCATGAATGTCATTGAGGAAATCAGCCGCCCCTATCCGATAGACCTTCTGCAGCTCACCGTCGGCGCCTCTGCCGGGTTCTCCCATTTCCCGAGCATGGGCGCTTCCGGTGCGCAGCTTTATGAGAAGGCCGATTTTGCGCTGTACAAGGCCAAGACCCAGCTTCGCGGTCATTGTGTCGTGTTCGATTCAACTGAAGACGAGGAAATGAAGCGCGCCATCGAAATCGAGCGGGCACTGCGCGAAGGGGATCTCGAGACCGAACTTTACCTTCAGTTTCAACCGCAATACTCGCCGGAACTCCAACGCGTGGTGGGTTTCGAGGCGCTGGCGCGCTGGCAAAGCCCGACGCTTGGACCTGTTCGCCCGGACCTGTTCATCCGCGCGGCGGAGCGTTCCGGTCACATTCGCAAGGTCACCGACATCCTGTTCCGCAAGGGGCTTGCCGAGCTGGCAAACTGGCCGGAGGACATCAGCCTGTCCTTCAACCTCTCGGCACAGGACATATCCAACCAGGCCTTTATCCTCTCTCTTCTGGGTCAGATCATGGAAGCCGGGATCTCGCCGAGCCGCATCGAATTCGAAATCACCGAGACCGCCGTCATGTCCGATCTTGCCAATTCCCGCACACTGCTTGAGCAGCTGCGGGCCAGCGGCTGCAAGATTGCATTGGATGATTTCGGTTCCGGATATTCCAGTTTCGAGTATCTGGATCAGCTTCCTCTCGACAAGGTCAAGATCGACCGCAGTTTCGTCCGCAAGGTCACCCACAGCGTCACCTCGCGGGAAATCGTCGCCGGCGTTATCGGCCTGTGCCGCAAGCTCGATTTCCGGTGTGTTCTCGAAGGTGTCGAGACCGAAGCCGAGATGGACGTGCTCGCAAAGCTTCAGCCCGATCTGATCCAGGGATATCTGTTTGGCAGACCGATGAGCCCGGAAGACGCCTTGCGTATGATCCGGGATCAAGATGGAAACCCCGTCATCTGCCATTCGCCGGTCCCCCGGTCCGCATGAAACGCCGATGCCCTCTTCTTCAAAAGAGCGGCGTTGCCCAGGCAAACGGGTGGGACGGACAGAAAAGACCGCTTCGGGCAAGCCGGACCGGGATTTGATACGGGGGGAACAGGAAGGCTTGGCTTATCCGGGCAGTTGAAAGAAAGAAGGATCAGGCAACCTTGCGCTTGAGTTCTGTCTTGCTGCCGCGGTCTTCGCCGGTCTCATGACAAAGGACAATCTGGTTGCGGCCATCGGTTTTGGCAGCGTAGAGCGCCTTGTCTGCTCTGAAAAAGACGTCTCCGAATTGCTCCTCCGGCAATGCGCGGACCAGCCCCCCTGACACCGTAACGGAAAACCCGCCGTCATTTGCCTCGATTTGCATACCAGCTATTCGCCGGCGGGCGACCTCGCCAAGCGCCGCGAACTCCGCAAATGACATGCCCCAGCAGAACACGGCAAATTCCTCGCCGCCGATCCGCGCGCACAGGCAGCGATCGGGGAAGACATCCGCCAGCATGTGGCCGACCTTGACAATCACCTCATCGCCGGCCGTGTGCCCGTAAGTGTCGTTGACCGTCTTGAACCGGTCGATGTCTATCACAAGCATTGCCTTGTCCTGGCCGCAGTGATCGAACTGATCGAGAAAGGCACGCCGGTTGGCAAGACCGGTCAGCATGTCGGTCCGGCTGAGCTTCTCGAATTCCGCCCGCGACACGCCCAGTTCATGAATGGCAAAACCGACTGCAATATAGGCCGTGACAGACACAATAAACGTGATCGGCGGCGTCAGCACCGTGGCAATGATCAGCGCCAGGCCGAGCCGGTAGGGCAGCAGGTCGAAGCCGTAGAGCAGGAAATGGGCGCAAAGATTGAGGCCATAGGCCACCATAGCCACCTTGAATGCCACCCAGACCGACTTGCGGCAGACATCGCGGTAGCTGGCAAACTCCCCGAACATCAGCTGATCGACAATCCATCTGCGGATAGCGCTGACCATGTAACAACTCCTGTTTGTCCTATAATTTTTTAGGGGTGCCCCGTTAAAATTTTGTTTCCCCTAAACCATTTCCGGGGTCTGCCGCAGCAACCTGCCTGCTCCGTCTTGTCGCCGGCCCGGTTCCATGCCACCTGTTTGACGACAGTCATCAGCCTTGCAAATCGAGGTCCACATCGTGAAGCCGGAATGGAAAACCACGCCTTCGGGAAAACTGCGCGGCAAGGGGCTGGGACTGTCGTTTGAAGGCACGAGCGGGCCGTTCAACGCCATCACCGATGTGGCGGGCGTGAGCGTCGGTTACGCGACGATCATTGAAGGTGACGGCGCGCTCATTCAGGGTGTTGGCCCGGTGCGAACAGGTGTGACCGCGATTGTGCCGCGTCCGCTGGATCAGATCGACCAGCCGCTGTTCGCCGGCTTTTTCAGCCTCAATGGCAATGGCGAATTGAGCGGCACGCATTACATCGAGGAGACCGGCAAGTTCGCTTTGCCGGTCACAATCACCAACACCCATTCCTGCGGCATCGCCCGTGACGCGACGATCCGCTGGGCCGTCGAACTCCTGGCCGAGCGTTACCATGATGATTTCGCGCTGCCGGTGGCGGCCGAAACCTATGATGGATTTCTAAACGACATCAACGGTTTCCACGTCGAGGCGCGGCATGTGGTCGAGGCGATTGACGCGGCCCAGGGCGGCGCCATCGAGGAAGGCAGCGTCGGCGGCGGCACCGGGATGAAATGTTTCGGCTTCAAGGCGGGTTCCGGCACATCCTCGCGGCTGGTCGGCTACAATGGAGAAGAGTTTACCGTCGGCGTCTTCGTGCAGGCCAATTTCGGCACCCGGCGGCATCTCACCGTATTGGGCCAGAACATCGGCGCTGATCCGGACCTGCCACCGATGGTGACCAACACCAAAGACACCGATCTCTCTTCGATCATCGCCGTCATCGCCACCGACGCGCCGTTCCTACCGCATCAGTTGAAGCGCCTGGCCCGCCGCGCCAGCTTCGGCATCGGCAAGACCGGCGGCATGGCCACCCATGGTTCGGGCGATCTGTTCCTGGCCTTCACGACCGCCGCCTCCGATCTCGGCCCCGGCTCGATCCGCACCGTGCACTTCGTTCCCGACGAGGACATCGACCCGTTCTTCGAAGCCGTTGTGCAAGCCACAGAGGAGGCCATCCTCAATTCTATGATCGCCAATGAGACGATGATCGGCCGCGACGGCAATCGGGTTCCCGGACTTCCGCATCAGGCGGTCAAGAAGGCATTGGGGTTGGAGGACTGATACTCAGGCAAGCGTGATGACTGACATCACACCATCTGGCCCAGGAACTCCTGCACCACCTGCCCCGGTTCAAACAGCCCCAGCCGTTTGATTTCCCATTCGAGACGGATTCCGGAGTTTTCCAGCACCCGCGCGCGAACGGTTTCGCCGAGGTTCTCGAGCTCATAGCCCGACGCGGTGCCGGTGTTGATCATGAAATTGCAGTGCATCGGCGACATCTGTGCACCGCCGACGGTCAGTCCGCGGCACCCGGCCTCGTCGATCACTTTCCACGCCGAATGGCCTTCCGGGTTCTTAAAAGTGGAGCCACCGGTCTTCTCGCGGATCGGCTGCACTGTCTCGCGATGGTGCTGGACAGCGTCCATGTCGGCGCGGATCTGTTCCTTGGCCGCAGGCGCGCCTTCAAAGATGGCGCGGGTGAAGATCAGGTCTTTCGAAGCCGATGAATGCCGGTAGGCATAACCCATCTCGGCATTCGACAGCACATGGCGATCGCCCTTGCGGTCGACGGCATGGACTTCGACAACCCGTTCACGGGTTTCCACGCCATTGGCCCCGGCATTCATGCGCAGAGCGCCGCCGATGGCGCCGGGAATGCCGTGGTAGAAATGAAATCCGCCGAGCCCGGTTTCGAGCGCCAGGGCAGCCAGATGCTTGTCCGGGCAGACAGCACCGGCCGCAAGCCGGGTATCCGACACCTGTTCGGCGCGGCCAAAGCCCTTGGCCGACAGCCGGATCACCACGCCCGGAATGCCGCCATCGCGGACCAGCAGGTTGGATCCTATACCCACAGGGAGAACCGGAACCTCTTCAGGCAGGACGGCCAGAAACGCGGAAAGATCATCCTCGTCCAGCGGCTGAAACAGCACTTCCGCCGGACCACCGGTGCGGAACCAGGTGATTTTGGACATATCGGCATTCGGGGTCAGCCGGCCGCGGATATCGCCCAGCTTGCCATCGAGCGATGCCAGCAGCTTTTCCCCATTGACCTGCAACGGCTTCATGCGCTCCCTCCGGCAGCAGGTTTCAGCGCATTGAGTTCCTTGGGCAACTGGTTGGCCCATTGCGTGATCGTACCAGCACCAAGGCAGACAACGTAATCACCAGGCTTGGCGAGCTCGGCGATCAGCGGCGCAAGCGCTGCTGGACCGTCGATGAGACGCGCGTCGCGGTGACCGCCGGCCTTCATGCTTGAGACCAGAGAGGCGGAATCGATGCCCTCGATCGGGTCTTCCCCGGCTGCATAGACCGGCGCCATGATCACCGTATTGGCGTCGTTGAAACAGGCGGAAAAATCATCAAACAGGCTTTCAAGACGTGTGTAACGGTGTGGCTGGGCAACAGCGATCACCCGGCCCTGGCACGCGTCGCGCGCCGCAGACAGCACCGCCTTGATTTCGACCGGGTGGTGACCGTAATCGTCAAAGATCTCGACGCCGTTCCAGCTGCCGGTGTTGGTGAAGCGGCGCTTCACCCCACCAAACTGGCCAAGCCCCTTGGCAATCTGGTCGGGCGTCAGGCCCAGTTCGAACGCTACCGCAATCGCAGCAACCGCGTTCGAGACATTGTGCTTGCCCGGCATCGGCAGCCGCAGATCCTTGAGTTCAACGGTTTCACCGGTCTTGCGGCTGTTGATCACCACATCGAACACCGAGACCGGACCGTCCATGCGGTGATTGGAATAGCGCACATCCGATTGCGGGTTCTCGCCATAGGTGATGACCCGGCGGTCCTCGATGCGGCTGACCAGCGCCTGCACTTCCGGATGGTCGAGGCACATCACGCCGAAGCCGTAAAACGGCACATTCTCGACGAACTGCCGGAAGGCCGCACGGACGGCATCGAATGTGCCGTAATGATCGAGATGCTCCGGGTCGATATTGGTGATGACGGCAATATCTGCGGGCAGCTTGAGGAAGGTGCCGTCGCTCTCGTCGGCTTCCACAACCATCCACTCGCCCTCACCCATGCGGGCATTGGTGCCGTAGGCGTTGATGATGCCGCCATTGATCACGGTCGGATCAAGTCCACCGGCATCCAGCAAGCTTGCCACCATCGATGTGGTTGTGGTCTTGCCGTGTGTGCCGCCAATGGCGATGGCGTTGCGGAAACGCATCAGCTCGGCCAGCATCTCGGCCCGGCGCACCACCGGCAGCAGGCGCTCGCGTGCTGCCATCAGTTCCGGATTGTTTTTCTTGATCGCGGTCGAAACCACCACCACCTCGGAGTCACCCAGATTGGCGGCCGAATGGCCAATATGGACTTCGATGCCCTTGTCACGCAGGCGCTGCACATTGGCGCTTTCGGACTGGTCCGAGCCCTGCACCTTGTAGCCGAGATTGTTCAGCACCTCGGCAATACCGCTCATGCCGATGCCGCCAATGCCGATAAAATGCACCAGGCCGATGGTTTGTGGCATCTTCATGCGGGCGAACTCCTGAATTGATCTACACTGACGCCCACCGCAATAGCTTCTGCCAGATTGGCAAGCAAGCGCGCGGCGTCTGGTTTTCCCGTGGCCTGAGCCGCCGCGGCAGTCGCCGCAAGCCCCGTCGGGTCGTTCATCCGGTCGGCAATCATGCTCGACAGCAGCTGCGGCGTCAGCGCCGACTGCTTGACCACGCTGGCCCCGCCCTTGTCCATCAGCGCCTGCGCATTGGCCGCCTGATCGTGATCAAGCGCAAACGGGTATGGCACCAGAATGGCCGAACGGCCAATCACCGCGATTTCCGAAACCGTCGAGGCGCCGGAGCGGGAAACCACCAGATGTGCAGCCGCTATCCGCGCTGCCATATCGGTGAAGAACGGCGAAATCTCGGCCTTGACGCCAAGCTCTTCAAGCCGCGCCCGTACATGCGCCTCATCTTCAGACCGCGCCTGCTGGGTCAGCTCCAGCCGTGCCCGCAGATCATCAGGCAGCAGTGCAATTGCCGACGGAATGGCATCGGAAAAGAACTGCGCGCCCTGGCTGCCGCCAAACACCACCAGCCGGAACGGTTGACCGTCAAGCGAAGGAACATAGGGAATTGCAGCCGCCGCGATCACCTCGGGGCGCACCGGATTGCCGGTCACCACGATCTTGCCGGCGTAACGGCCCTTGCCTTCAGGCAGGAAGCCGCCGGCGATGGCCTTGACCCTTGAAGCCAGCGCCCTGTTGGCACGGCCCATCACCGCATTCTGCTCGTGCAGCATGGTCGGCAGACCGGCATTCGACGCCGCCAGCAAGGGTGGAATGGTTGGATAGCCGCCAAAGCCGATCACCGCATCAGGCCGGATCTTGCGCAACAGGGCACCAGCTTCGCGCACGCCCTTGAACAGCGTCCACAGCGACCGTATCACCTTGACGGGATTCTTCGACCCGATGGTCGCGGACCGGACAACGTGGATCTCCGATGCGGGAAACGTGCCGGCGAACCGCTCGGCGCGGCTGTCGGTGACCAGGTGAACCCGGTGGCCGCGCGCTGTCAGTTCATGCGCCAGGGCCTGCGCCGGAAACAGATGTCCGCCGGTGCCGCCTGCCGACAGCAGAAAAAGCTTGCTCTCCGCCATCATCCTATTCCGCCGCCACACCGGCCACGGGCCGGTAAATAGTGCGTGGCTGCGCCCGGCTCTCCGGCCGCCGCCGGGTCAGCGCCAGCAAGAACCCGGCTGTGATGGAAACCGCAATCATCGACGAGCCGCCATACGAAATCAGCGGCAAGGTCATGCCCTTGGCCGGCAGCAGTTCAAGATTGACGCCGATATTGATGAAGGACTGAAAGCCGATCAGCAGCGACAGGCCGGCAACCGCCAGCCGGGTGAAATCGTCCTGCTCCTGCCCGGCACGAATGAGCCCGCGAATGACCACGAAGCCGAAAAACAAAACCAGCACCATGCAGAAGATGATGCCGAATTCCTCGGCTGCCACCGAGAAGACGAAATCGGTGTGGCTGTCTGGCAGGATACGCTTGATGGTGCCCTCGCCCGGCCCCTGGCCCAACCAGTCGCCCCGGATAATCGCTTCACGCGCCGTGTCGACCTGGAAGCTGTCGCCCTCACCGAACAGGAAGCCGTTGATCCGTTCGGCCACATGCGGGAACATGAAATAGGCGGAGATAAAACCCGCAATGGCAAGCCCGCCCAGCAGCGCAATCCAGAACCACGACATGCCGGCCATGAAGAACATGCCGCCCCAGACCGCAGCCGTCAGCATGGTTTGGCCGAGATCCGGCTGGGCCACCAGAAGCGCTGCCACGATACCGAACAGGATGATGGCAAACAGGTTGCCCGGAATCTCGGGATGCCGTGAGCGCTCGGAAAACAACCAGGCGCAGATCACCACGAAGGCCGGCTTCATGAACTCCGATGGCTGGACGGAAATGCCGAGAATGGAAACCCAGCGCCGTGAGCCCTTGATCTCGACACCGAAGAACAGGGCCAGGATCATCATCAGAATGGAAGCCAGCAGAAGAAGAAGCGCCCCGCGACGCACCTGGCGCGGGCTCAGGAACGACACCCCGACCATCACCGCCAATGCCGGCAGCAGGAACACGCCGTGACGTTCGACAAAGTGAAAACTGTCGAGCCCAAGCCTTTCCGCCACAGCCGGGCTGGCTGCGAAGGACAGCATCAGCCCGATGCCCATCAACGCGATAAAGGCCGCCAGGAACAGGCGGTCAATGGTCCAGAACCAGTCTGCGACGGGTCCACGTTCGACGCGGCTAACCATGATGCTCTCCATTGCTTTCAACATCTATGAGCATGTCGATATCACTCAAAGCAGACACCAGGCTGACGAAGGCATCGCCCCTGACCTCGAAATTTCTGTACTGATCGAAACTGGCGCAGGCCGGCGACAACAGCACCGCAGGCATGTCGGCCTTATCGGAAGCCGCATCGCGCGCGGCCGCAGCCACCGCATTGTCGAGCGTGCCGGAAATCTCGAATGGCGCATGCGCCCCGATGGTTGCCGCAAAACCGGCTGCCGCCTCGCCGATCAGATAGGCTTTGGCGATGCGCGGGAAATACGGCTCCAGAGCGGCAATGCCGCCCTCCTTCGGCAGGCCGCCGGCGATCCAGTAGATGTGCTCGAAGCTTTGCAGCGCCGGCGCTGCGGCTTCGGCATTGGTTGCTTTCGAATCGTTGACGAAGACCACCCGCCCGCGCCGCGCCACCGGCTGCATGCGATGTTTGAGGCCGGGAAAGGCTGCCAACCCGGCGCGGATTTCGTCTTCGCTCAATCCGACCTCCTGACAGGCGGCAATGGCGGCCGCCGCGTTCTGCGCATTGTGCGTGCCGCGAAGCGTGGCAATATCGCTCAGGTCGGCGAGATCATGACATTTCCCGCCCCTGGCCTGCCGGATCAGCGCGCCCTCAGCAAAAACACCATCGCTCAACACATGATCCTTGGAAATCCGCACGACACTGCGGCCCTTGCCTTCCAGACTGTCGGCAATGCCGCGGCACCACTCATCATCTACCCCGACAATGGCAACTTCGCTTTGCGCCACCAACCGCGCCTTGACATCGGCATAGTGCTGCATCGAGCCATGGCGGTCGAGATGATCCGGCGTCAGATTGAGCAGGAGCCCGGCGCTCGGATCAAGCGAAGGCGCCAGATCGATCTGGTAGGATGAACATTCAACGACATGAACCCGCTCGGGCGCCGGCGGTGCAAGGGTGAGCACAGCCGTGCCGATATTCCCACCCATCTGCGCATCGCGGCCACTGTGCGCGATCAGATGGGCAATCAGCGCCGTGGTGGTGGATTTGCCGTTGGTCCCGGTGATTGCGATAAACGGACTGCCGGGCGCATGTGCCCGCCGTTCGCGCGCGAAAATCTCGACATCACCGATGATCTCGACGCCGTGGCTGTTGGCGAGATCCACGGTCCAATGCGGCTTGGGGTGCGTCAGCGGCACACCGGGCGCCAGCACCAGCGTTTCAAGCGACGTCCAGTCCAGACCGTGAAGATCCGCAACCGGAATGCCCGAAGCCCGCGCCACCTCGACCTGGGCCGGGTTATCGTCCCATGCAAAGAGCTCTGCGCCACCCGCCACAAGCGATTGTGCCGTGGCAAGCCCGGAGCCTCCGAGACCGAAGAGCGCCACGCGCCGACCGCGAAATGTTGAGGCCGCGATCATCCGTTACCTCAACTTTAGCGTCGCAAGACCAAGCATCGCCAGCCCGACCGCGATGATCCAGAACCGGACCACAACCTGGCTTTCCGTCCAGCCAAGCTTTTCGAAATGGTGGTGAATAGGCGCCATCAGGAACACGCGCTTGCCCGTCAGCTTGAACCAGCCGACCTGGATGATCACCGAAAGCGCTTCGATGACGAACAATCCGCCGATAATGGCCATGACGATTTCATGCTTGGTGGCAACAGCAACAGTGCCGATCAGCCCGCCCAGCGCCAGCGATCCGGTGTCACCCATGAAGATAGCCGCCGGTGGCGCGTTGAACCATAAAAACCCCAGACCCGCGCCGATGACCGCGCCGAGGATCACCGCAAGCTCACCGGTGCCGGGCACAAAATGGATCTGCAGGTAATTGGCAAACACCGCGTTACCCGCAAGATAGGCGATTGCGCCGAAGGAGGCCGCGGCAATCATCACCGGCACGATCGCCAATCCATCAAGACCATCGGTCAGATTGACGGCGTTGCCGGCCGAAACAATGACGAATGCGCCGAAGACAATGAAGAACCAGCCCAGATCAAGCAGCAGGTCCTTGAAGAAGGGAAACGCGACGGACGACCCGAAGGCCGAGCCATTGACGGTGGTCGCAGCCATGGAGGCCTGCATGATGAAAAACACGGCGACCCCTGCAATGATGAACTCGATCCCGAGCCGGGCTTTGCCGGAAAACCCCTTGTCGCTCTGCTTGGTGACCTTGAGATAATCATCATAAAAGCCGATGGCGCCGAACCCCAGCGTCACCAGAAGCGTGGTCACCACATAGACGCTCGACAGATCGGCCCACAAAAGCGACGCACCGACAATACCGGCCAGGATCATCAACCCGCCCATGGTCGGTGTCCCGGCCTTGAGAAAATGGGTCTGCGGTCCGTCCGCGCGAATGGGCTGCCCGCGGCCCTGCCGCACCTTCAGCGACGCGATGATTCGCGGTCCAAACAGAAACACGATCAGCGCCGCGGTAAACATCGAGGCCCCGGTTCTGAAGGTGATGTATCTGAAAAGATTGAAAAACTGGACTGTGTCCGCCAGATCCACCAACCAGATGAGCATGTGCTTGGTCCCCGATACCTTTAATCTTGCGTGCTGCTGTCAGCCAGCACCGGATACTTGTCAAGCAACGCCTTGACGATACGCCCGAAACCAATGCCCAGCGACGACTTGACCATGACCACGTCGCCATCCCTGAGATTGGCCTTGAGATAGTCGGCCAGCTCCGTGGCGTCTTCGCGATAGACAGTTTCAATGTTCTTTCCCAGCTCGTCCCGCAAGGCCCGCATTTCCGGCCCAGCAAGACAGACCAGATCGGCGCTCGCTTCACCCAGCGGCCCGGCCAGATCGCGATGGACCTGTTCTGAAAAACGCCCCATTTCCAGCATGTCGCCGAGGACTGCGATGCGGCGCCCTCTGAGGTGCACCGGTGTGTCGCGCAGCAGCTCAAGTGCGGCGCGCATCGAGGCCGGATTGGCATTGTAGCTTTCGTCGATCAGCACAAAGCTGCCGTCGCCGATCTTGAGGTTATGCCGGGCACCGCGTCCCTTTTCAGCTGAAAGGCCGGCCAGCGCATGCGTGGCCTTGGCGAGGTTGGCCCCGGCAAGCTGCACCGCGCCCAGCACGGCCAGCGCGTTCTGGACATGATGACGGCCGGGCGCGCCAATCTTCACGGCCACCTCGTCGCTGCCGATCCTGGACGTGATGGTCGAGCAATCGGGCAGTAATTTGCAATTGAGAAGACGATAGTCAGCCTTGCTGTTTTCGCCGAAGGAATGGGTGTGGGCGACGCCCAGTTCGCCGGCACGTTTTTTCAGCCAGCCATATTTCTCGTTGTCGCGGTTGAGCAGCAAGTGTCCGTCTTCCGCGAGGCCTTCCATGATTTCCGACTTCGCCGCCGCGATCTCGGTCAGGTTCTTGAAATTGCCCATATGCGCAGCAGCCACCGTGGTGATGATCGCGATATGCGGCTTGACCATCTTGACCAGCGGCCGGATCTCGTCGGGATGGTTCATGCCGATTTCGAACACGCCATAAGCGGCACTGGCAGGCATCCGCGCCAGTGTCAGCGGCACCCCCCAATGATTGTTGAAGGACGCAGCCGACGCATGCACCTCGCCACTCGGTTCAAGTGCCTGGCGCAGCATTTCCTTGGTCGAGGTCTTGCCCACAGAACCGGTCACGGCAATGATTCTGGCTTCCGAGCGGGCGCGTGAGGCCCGGCCCAGATCTTCCAGGGCTGCCAGCACGTCGTTGACGACGATCATCGGCGCTGTCAGCCGCCCAAGGGCAGGCAGTTTCGCTTCCGAGACCACCAGCAATCCGGCGCCGTTGGCAACAGCAACGCTGGCAAAGTCGTGACCATCAAAGCGGTCGCCCTTGATCGCGAAGAATGCATCGCCTGCACCGATGGTGCGGCTGTCGATGGAAATACCGTTGACGCCGACTGGAATGTCGCCGACCGGGCGTCCGTCCATCACGTCGATCAGATCTTGTGCGGTCCACAGCAGGCTCATGTTCTGAGTTCCTCCAGTGCCTTGCGAATTTCGATGTGGTCAGAGAACGGCAGAACCTTGTCGCCAATCGTCTGCCCTTCTTCATGCCCCTTGCCTGCAACAATCAGCGTATCACCGGCTGAGAGCATGCCAACCGCGGTTTTGATCGCCTCGGCCCGATCCCCGATTTCAGTCGCGCCTGCAGCGGCAGCCATGATTTCGGCGCGGATCGACGCCGGATCCTCCGAGCGCGGATTGTCGTCGGTGACGATCACCACATCGGCATGCCGCATCGCGATGTCACCCATGATCGGACGCTTGCCGCGATCCCGGTCGCCACCGCAGCCGAACACCACAATCACCCGGCCGGTTGTAAAAGGCCGCACCGCATCAAGCACATTTTCCAGAGCTTCCGGTTTGTGGGCATAATCGACATAGGCGGGCGCGCCCTGAGGCGTCGACCCGATCAGTTCCAGCCGTCCCGATGCGCCGCTGAGATGTTCAAGCGCTGCGAAGACCTGATCTGCCGAAGTACCGGTGGCAATCGCCATGCCTGCGGCAACAAGCGCGTTGGAGACTTGGAAATCTCCCGCCAGAGGCAGGTCGACCTCGAATATCCGCCCATCCATATGGACTTCAAGAATTTGCTTGTGACGCAGATGTTCGACCCGCTTGAGGCTGAGAAAGCCGCCCTTGCGGCCAACCGTCAGCACCCGCGCTCCGGCACGCTCGGCCACTTCCACGGCTTTTTCCGACCAGGGGTCATCGGCAAAGATCACCGCCGGCAGGCCCTTGGGCAGCAGCGTATCGAACAGCCGCATCTTGGCGGCCATGTAGTCATCCATGCTGGCGTGATAATCCATGTGGTCGCGGCCCAGATTGGTAAAGCCCGCGACACTGAGCGCCACGCCGTCCAGCCGGCGCTGATCTAGGCCGTGGCTCGAGGCTTCCATCGCCGCATGGGTGACGCCCGCGCTGGCAAGCTCCGCCAGCAATCTGTGCAGCGCCACCGGATCCGGTGTCGTCAAAGTGCCGTATTCAGTGCGTCCCGGTGCAATGACCCCGGTGGTGCCCAGCATCGCGGCCTGCTCACCGACATGAGCCCAGATCTGGCGCAGAAAGGAGGCAACCGATGTCTTGCCGGCTGTCCCGGTCACCGCCGCCATCACGCGGGGTTGCGGTCCGAAGAACGCGGCTGCGGCACGGGCCAGCGCCTGCCTCGGGTCATCCGCCCTGAGCACCGGAACGGAAACGCCGGACAGCTCGGCATCCTGGGCAGCGACGATGGCCAAAGCGCCCCTGGACGCCGCCTGTTGAGCAAATCGCGCACCATCGGTCTTCACACCCGCCAGGGCGAAGAACAGATTGCCCGGTTCAACCATCCGGCTGTCAGCGGTCAATCCGGTAACCGGAAGCCCGGTATCAGCTGCGCGTGGCGTGGCGATGGATCCAGTTGGCAGAGCGGCGATCAATGCGGACAATTTCATAAAATGCTCGGGTCTTTCATTGCGATGACAAAACGCGGTTCACTCAATATCAGCGATGCCTGCCCGCCACATGTGTTTTCAGTATGACAGGGACAATGCCTGCATATCATTTCCGAAACGCGGCTTCACCCCAAGAAAAGCTGCGGAACGGCGAATGATCGCGCCAACTGTCGGAGCAGCATTCAGGCCTGCGGTGGCCGAATGCATGCCCTCTTCCGGCTTTGGCTCGTCAATCACCACCAGAACCACATAGTCCGGGTTCTCGATCGGAAAGGCGGACAGGAATGCATTGAAACGCACAGCCGACGAGTAGCGGCCATTGACCACCTTCTCGGCCGTGCCGGTCTTGCCGCCGACCCGGAAACCTTCCACCGCGGCGCGCGAGCCCGAGCCGCCGGATCCCTTGGTCGCATTGAGCTGCATGAGATCGCGCATATGTTGGCTGGTCGATGGCTGGATGACCGGAACAGCGACCTTTGCGGCGTCTTCCGCCGAGCGCGGCAGGAAGGTCGGCTCGATCAGCTTGCCGCCATTCATCAACGCCGCCGCGGCCACCGCCGTCTGCAGCGGTGTCGTGGACACACCATGACCAAAGGAGATGGTGATCGAGTTGATCTTCTTCCATTCCGACGGCTGGTTTGGTGTCGCAACTTCCGGCAGCTCGGTGTGCATCCGGGTCAACAGTCCGAGCCGGGTGAGAAATTCCTTGTGTCCGGGAATTCCCACCATGTCGGCCATCCGGGCTGTGCCGATGTTGGAGGAATAGATAAAGATCTCCGGCACGCTCAACACGCGGTTCTTGCCGTGGAAATCCTTGATGGTGAAGCCGCCGATGCGGATCGAGCCGCGCGCGTCGAATGAATCCGTGATTTTCACCAAGCCGGAATCGAGCGCCATCGCCGTGGTGAAAGCCTTGAAGGTAGAGCCCATCTCGTAGGTACCCGCCGACATCCGGTTGAGCCGGTCCTTCTGCAGCGCTTCCACCGGATTGTTCGGATCGTAGTCCGGCAATGACGACATGCCGACAACTTCGCCGGTATGAACATTGAGCACCACGCCGGCGGCGGCAATCGCCTTGTAGCGCTCCATCGCGCCGGCAAGTTCGTCGCGCAGCACATGCTGCACCCTGAGGTCAAGCGACAGCCGCACCGGCTTGAGGTCTTCGTTGACGGTCATCCCTGCCGCCGCAAGATCGCCGAGGCCCTGGCCGTCGACATATTTCTCCATGCCGGCGATGCCCTTGTTGTCGATGTTGACGTGACCGACAACATGCGAAGCCGTCGGCCCGCCGGGATAGAAACGGCGGGTTTCCGGACGGAAGCCGATGCCGGGAATGCCCAGCGCAAGGATCTGGCTTTGCTGCTTGGGGGTGAGCTGCCGTCTCAGCCACTGGAACCGCGAATTTGAGGACAGCTTGCGGTGAATGCCGCGCATGTCGAGATCAGGCAGAACAGTGGCGAGCAATTCGATCGCCTCGTCCGCGTCGATGATCTTGTTGGGTTCGGCAAACAGCGACACCGTGCGGATGTCGGTGGCCAGCACTTCGCCGTTGCGGTCAAGCAGGTCGGGACGCGAGATCAGCAGCTGATCGGCACGGGCAATCGATGACACCGTCTCGGGCGACCGCATGCCGTATTGCACCAGCCGCGCACCGATGATCGAATAAAACACCGTGAAACAGGCGACCGCGATGATGATGCGGTTCTTGGCCTGGGCCCCTTGTGCCTTGCGCACACCTTCGAATTCAAGTGGTGTCCGGCTTCGCGTGGCTGAAGACCGTCCCATTGGGCTGAGCCCGGCAATGAATGCTCCCAGATTTCTCATTGTTGCACAGACCCCGTCGTCAGTTCCGCATCGGTCGCGCTCTCGGCCACTTGCGGCTCGAAATCGCTGGCCCTGCCGGGCAACTCATCAGGTTCGGCCATCTGTTCAGCCGTGATCGGTCTCAAGCCCAGCTCGGCTTCAAAGGCAGTCGACAGCCGCTGCAACCGCGAGGGCTGGTTGAGCAGGCTCCAATCCGCCTCGAGCAGATCGATGGTTTCTTCCTGCAGGCTGATCTCGGATTGCAATTCGCGCACCTCGGCCAGCTTCTCTTCGGCTGCATGCTTGATCTGGTAGGTCATGGTGGCGGCCGCGATCATCGCGCCGACTAGCACTAGGTCGATGGTTCGCAACATGGATCAGCCTCCGAGTGCCGCAAGCGCGGCAAGGTTGGGAACGGGAAGGATATCGGCGTCGATTTTTCCTGCAGGCGTGTCGGTGCGCAGGCCCGAGCGCAGCTTGGCCGACCGCGAGCGTGGATTGGCCTGGCATTCCTCTTCGCCCGCCGTCACCGGCTGCTTGCCGATCAGTGTGAATGTGGATTGCCGCTCGGCGACCATCGGCAAATGCCGCGATCCCGATGCCTTGCCGGCGCGATCCTGAAAGAAGCGCTTGACGATGCGGTCTTCGAGCGAATGGAAGCTGACCACCACCAGCCGTCCGCCGGGCTTGAGCGCCCTTTCGGCTGCGAACAGTGTCCGCGCCAGCTCGCCAAGCTCGTCATTGACATAGGTGCGCAGCGCCTGGAACACCCTTGTTGCCGGATGGATCTTGTCCTGCGGCCGTCGCGGCGACACTCTCTCGATCAGTCCCGCAAGCTGCCGCGTCGTCTCGAACGGCGCCTTCTGCCGCTCGGCCTCAATGGCCCGCGAAATCCGCCCGGCATGGCGTTCTTCGCCGAGAATACCGAAGATGCGGGTCATGTCGGATGGCTTGGCGCGATTGACGACATCAGCCGCACTGACGCCGGATTGCCCCATCCGCATATCGAGCGGCCCGTCGCGCATGAACGAGAACCCCCGCTCCGCCTCGTCGATCTGCATCGAGGAGACGCCGATATCGAGCACCACGCCATCGAGGCTTGCCTCATCGACATGGTCGAGCAGTTCGGAAAACCGGGCATGGATGAGTTTGAGGTTTCCGCCCGAGGCTTCCACCATCGCAGCACCCGCTGCAATCGCATCGGGATCCCGGTCAAAGGCGGTGACTTGCGCACCTGCCTCCAGGATCGCGGCGGTATAGCCGCCCGCTCCGAAAGTGCCGTCAACAATCATCTCGCCCGGGGCAGGCGCAAGGGCTGCCAGGACCTCGTGCAGGAGAACCGGAATGTGGCGGGCAGGTCCGCCTTGGACGTCAGCTTCACCTTCGCCCATGTCCGCCGCCATTCCGTATCTCCATCCGTTGCGGACGGTCAGGAATTGGCCGTCCGTTCTTTCCGGGCCCGCGACTGCATTTCCTCGAATGCCGCCGGCTCCCAGAGCTGAAAATGATCTCCCCGCCCCGCGAACGTCACCCTGTCGGTGATGCCCGTGAAATCGCGGATAAAATCCGTCACCAGAAGCCGTCCCTCGCCGTCGAGCTTCATGAACACCCCGCCGCCGTGAATGAGCAGCGACATCTTGTTGGCTTCCGCAGAGAACGGATCCTGCGATCCGATCATCCGCTCGAAACGATCGAGCACCTCCGGCCCTGCCATCGAGACTGCCGGAAACACGAAATCCTGCCATGCGTAGAGCTCGTCTACCGCAGCTCGCGCCAGAACAGCACGGAACATCGATGGCACGGAAACCCGTCCCTTCGCGTCGATCCTGTTTGTCGCGTTTGACAGGAACCGGTTCATGACTCTGTACCGCCGTTTCCGCCTGCTGGCCCCACTCCATCGACCCTCTGCTCTTCCGCCCTTCCGGCCACACAGACCCTTTGGCGGCGCGAGCCACCTGCGCGGTCCCTGGCTGGAACCGCAGTCCGGATGGGGATGAAAAGGCGGACACCCGCCTGCTGATCTTGGTCATTTGGGATATCATGGGCCACCATGGGCGTCAATGGGAACAAGCCCCATCTCGACCGTGAGTTCGCCCCATTAATATCCTGTCAAGATTAACGAAGGGTTAGGAATGATGGACGAAACGTGAAGGACGGGCCTGCGTGCATGTCTTGCGCGCGGAATTAAAGGAGTTGCTGTGTGCGGTAGCCGATCACGAAGTGCGCAACGACGGCGCTGGCAAATCGTCCTGTTTTGGCAAGCAAAATCTACTTTTCACCGCTGACCAAATCATCAATGATGCCATGGTCGACCAGCAGAGAAGCGCCCCCATGCAAAGACTTTCCTTTGATCAAGAGCCGTCGCCATCCGAGGTTTTGCGCGGGCTCGCCGATTTTGCCGGGACGTCACCTTCCGACAAATATATGTCCGGCGAGCTGTTCGAGCGGCTTCACTCGAAGCTCTGCGCGCTTTTGGGAAAACCGTCAGCGCAGTATGTGCCAAGCGGAAAGATGGCGCAGATGCTGGCGCTCAAGGTCCATGCGGAACGCACCGGCTGTTCGCGGATCGCGCTTCATCCGCGTTCCCATATGGAGGAATACGAGGCCCGGGCCTACCAGCAATTATGGGGCCTCTCCGCAGTTCAGCTGGGCGGCTATGACCGGTTGCCGACGGCAAGCGATCTGCACGCAATCAAGGAGAAGCTGGGTGCGATCGTGCTCGAATTGCCCTTGCGCCGCCTCGGATGCCTGCTGCCGCAATGGGATGATCTGCGCGCACTGACGGAGCTGGCGCGCGAACGCGGCATTCCTGTCCATCTGGACGGCGCGCGCCTGTGGGAAAGCCAGCCCTTCTATCAACGCCCGCTCGCCGAAATCGCCGCGCTGTTCGACAGTGTCTACGTCGCCTTCGACAAGGGCCTGGGCGGTCTGGCGGGCGGTGCACTTGCCGGAGAGGCATCGCTGCTGGACGAAGCCGCGATCTGGCAGCGCCGCGCTGGCGGGCGCGCCTTGCGCAGCTTCCCCACCCTGCTGGCCGCCTTGAAGGGTCTCGACGAACGCTTGCCGCTGATGGCCGAGTTTCACGACAAGGCGGTGAGTCTGGCCAGGGCCTTCTCGCAGACAGCGGATCTCAGCGTTTCGCCCAACCCGCCTCATGCCAACGCCTTCTATGTCAGCCTTAAGGGAGACCGCGCCAAGGCAGCCCCGGCGAGAGACGCAGTCGCGGCTGAGACCGGGCTCTGGCTGTTCGACGAGCCCATCGACAGCGTCGATCAATCGCTGGTGCGCTTCGAGGTCACGATAAGAGGCGCGGGCCTGTCCGTTGACGACGGCGCCGCAACCGCTGCGCTCAGACGCTTCCAGACCCTGATCACCTGATCGCCCGCGGCCAGCCATCAGACGAACATGTCAATTGCGGCCCACAAAAAGCCGTGATATTTAGCCTCCACGGTCGGCAGTCACCGAGGCGTCGCTGTCCCTTTGAGGGAAGCTAAACCTGCCATCCAGATCGGCAATGCACAGCAACTCCCGTCCAGTGCTCGCATCGTCAAGTCAGCGACCAGCGATAGTTCCGCGAGCACGCCATGGATGTGACATGTCGAAACAAACAATCCCGCTTGTGGTGGAGGACATCTCCCCGTTCGCCCGCGCACTGGCGCGGCAGATCGATGACGGCAAGGAAAGGCCTTCTCATCTTTCAGTGATGAACATGATTTCCCGCGCCGCGGGTTTTCGCAATTTCCAGCATCTCCGCGCCGCCCATATGGCGGGCGGGCGGCTGGCAAATCCGCACGCGGCCGAAACCATTGACCATCAATTGGTCGAGCGCTCGCTGAACAGGTTCGATTCCGCCGGGCGCTTGCGGCAATGGCCCTCGCGCCGCAAGATCCAGGATCTTTGCCTCTGGGCATTCTGGGCGGCGCTGCCTGCCCGGACTTTGATGAGCGAGCGCGAAATCAACGCCCGGCTGCGTGAAATGCACACTTTCAACGACCCGGCAATCCTACGCCGAACCCTGTTCAGCCTGGGCATGATGACCCGCAACCCGGACGGATCGGATTATTGCCGCAAGGAACAGGCGCCGCCGCCAGAAGCGAGGGAATTGATCTCTCTGCTTGAAGCCCGGCGCCGGGCCAAAGCGGCATAGCCAGCACCTACCGGGAATGGCGCACCAGGCCCGACAACCAGCTTCGATTTTCGGCCCGGTGCGTTATCTGATCCGGTAGGCCTGATGGCAGGCGTTGCAGGCAGAGGTTACTTCTTGCAAGGCGCCGTAGACAGTGTGCTGCGCGTCCCTGCCGGGTTCAAATTCGGCATCTTGTGCCGCAATCACAAACCGGCTGGCTGCCCGGTGCATTTGCGTGCCGGCGGCGGCCATCGCCTCAGGCATGTATTTGGCGATTTGCGAAGCCCCATGCAGATCAAGCGAGGACATGCCGAGCCTGCTTTCAGCAATTTTTCCCGCGGCGTTGACGTTCCCCCCGGCGAGAAACCCCAGAATCTCGTCAAGCGCCACCAGATGATCCCGCATATTGGCAAGCATATGCTGCTGCATCATTGACGGCATCTCCACCAGTTCTCGTGAATCCTCTTCTGACAAGGCCGGACCGGCTGCCAGGGTCGCTGCCAGCAGCAATCCAAATTTTCTGTTTCTGGCTCTTGAACTCATCAGGATCTCCTTGGGACGTGGTCGCTTTCATTCCCACAGTTTGCAGCATGCATCATCTGCCGTATATGATAGCTATCATGTTTGAAGCTTTGACCAGTCGTATTCCGGACACTGAACTGCGATCCAGGAAGCTCGCCCAGGGCGCATTGCTGTTTCATCAGGGCGATCAGGTCCGCTCGATGTTTTTTGTCCTCGCCGGGAGCGTCGAGCTGGTCCGCCACAGCCCGGAAGGTAAGCCCGTCATTCTGCAACGGGCCGGACGCGGCGCGACCCTGGCCGAAGCCTCGCTGTTTTCAGACAGCTATCATTGCGACGCTATTGCAACGGAAATGTCCGAAATGGCGGAAGTGCCGCGCAGCAGCTTTCTCGAACTCCTCACCAGCGATCCGGAATTTGCATCCGCATGGATGGAGCACTTGGCCAATCAGGTTCAATCGGCCCGTTTGCGCGCCGAGATCCTGACGCTGAAAACCGTTGCGCAACGATTGGACGCCTGGCTGGCCTTCGCCGGCGGTGTACTGCCCGAACGTGGCGGACGCTCCCGCTTGGCACATCAGATCGGCGTGTCCCCGGAGGCGCTCTACCGGGAAATCGCACGGCGAAAGCGGTAGCGATGCCGTCGGTCCGTTCGCTTCACCCGGCCAGCATCACCGGCCCGAACAGCACCGCAAATCCCGCACCCCCTAGCCCCACGCGCCACAACAGCGTGAAGGCCCCGATCAGCGCGTAGGAAATCAGCGCCAGCCCCAGACCGATCTGCGCCAGCGCCACCAGAGCCGACACTGGGTTGATGGCGATTTCCATAATTGCCGGATTGGCCACCATCGTCAGCGGGATGATGTAGAGCCCGACACCCAGGCTCATGGCGGTGACGGCCACTTTCAGCCAGTTCTCGCCGATCATGCCCGCGGCGATGAACACCGCGCCGCAGACCGGCGGCGTGATCGTCGACAACAGCGCGAACCAGAACACGAACAGATGCGCCTGCAACGGCTCCAGCCCGAGTTTGGTCAGTGCCGGCCCGGCCACGGACACACAGATCACATAGGCTGCGGTGGTCGGCACCTCCATCCCGAGCACCAGGCAGGCAAGTGCCGTCAGCAGCAGCGACGGCCACAACATGCCGCCCGACGCCGACAGGATCAGCGAGGTGATCTTGACCCCGAGCCCGGTAATCGACAGCACGCCGATGATGATCGAGGCGCACAGGATGATCGCCGCGATCATCGAGACCTGACGCGCGGCGTTGATCACGGCATTCTCAAGCCGGCCCAATGTGCGGCCAAGATCGAAGCTGCCGTCGGCGTGGAAGAACAGCATCACAAAGCCAACCAGGATCGCCATGCAGGCTGCGTATTGCGGTGTCATGCTGGTGACGAACATGCCCCACATCAGCACCGCGAAGGGAACGGCGAAAAACGCCGAGGTGATAATCACCGCGCGTGGCGACGGCCGGTCTTCGGCGGCAAGGCCTGCCAGCTCATAGCGCCCGGCATAGGCATTGATGCCGACCCAGACCGCAAAGAAATACAGAAGCGCCGGCAGCACTGCCGCCGCCATGATCGCGGTGTAGGGGACGCCGGTGAGTTCGACCATGACAAAAGCGCCCGCCCCCATCAGTGGCGGCATGATCTGCCCGCCCGAGGACGCCACGGCTTCAACGGCTGCCGCCAGCCGCTTGGGGTAACCGAGCTTCGTCATTGCCGGAAGCGTAATCGCCCCGGTGGACGCCACATTGGCCGAGGCCGAGCCGGAGATCGAGCCGAACAGCGCCGAAGAGATCACGGAAACCTTGGCGGCCCCGCCCTTCAGCCGTCCAGCAGCGGCAGAGGCGATATTCATGAAGCCTTGGCCTGCCTCCCCGGCATTGAGCACGGCCCCGAAAATGACAAAGATCGCAACAACGCTGACCGAGACCCCCGCCAGGCTGCCCCAGACACCACCTTCGGCAATCGTCAGCGTGCCCAGAAAGCTTGCAAGCGGTGTGCCGGAATGGCCGAACTCGCCGGGGATATGCTGTCCGAACAAGCCATAAAGCAGCGCCAGAAGCGCCACCAGCGGCAATGGCCAGCTGATCGCCCGGCGCGCTGCTTCAAGCACCACCACCAGCAGAACAACAGCGATGCCGATCTGGAAGTCCCCTTCGAGAAACCCATACTGGTCGCCAAGCGCCGAATGCTGCCAGGCAATCCAGATGCTCGCCGCCATGCCAAGCGCGCAAAACACAATGCCGGACCAGCGGCTTGCCCTGCCGCCCTCGGCAAACAGGAAGATCCACGGCAAGGCCAGCGCCAGATGCAGCGGCCGGCTGACCAGATTGGGAACCAGCCCCCAGAAAATCAGCCCCAGATGAAATGCCACCAGACAGGCGGCGCTGGCAATCATGGCCATTCGCATCCGACAGGCTCCCGGTCTGTTTGCTGCTGATGTTGGTGAAACAAAGCAGCCCGCGCACCCGGTCTTGACATGGCGCGCGCGGGCAAGAGTTTTTTACTGCTGCTCGGCGGTCAATTCAATGCCGGCTTCGCTGTAGTAGCGGATGGCGCCCGGATGCATCTTGGTGCTGATATTGGCCATCAGATCGGTATCGACACCCTTCCACCAGGGCGCGTCCGCGGCCATCGCAGCCTTGCTTTCCCAAAATGTCTTGGTCAGCTGGTAGGCCGCATCGTCGCTCATCGCGGTGGTGGTGAACGCCGCAACCGGCAGCGAAGTGGTAGCAATGTCGGCGGCCTGACCGGAATAGGTGCCAGCCGGGATGACCAGCTTCGACCGCTTGGTCTCGGCAATCTGCTCGTCGCTCAAGGACAGCACAACAACATCAGCAGAAGCTGCGGCTTCGATGACATTCGGCGCAGGCCACGAACCGGCAGTAACGAAGCCGTCGATCTGTCCGTTCTTCAACGCAGGAACCGCATTCGAAAGCTCAACCTCTGCGAGGTTCACCTTGCCTTCAAGGCCAAACAGCTTGAGATATTTCTCGCCTTCCGTGGCGCCGAATGATCCCTTGCCGAGCAGGATGGTCTTGCCTTCCATGCCGGCGAAATCGGTAACGCCGCTGTCAGCCGACATGACAAAATGCATGGTCAGCGACGGGATCGGAAACAGGGCCCGGATCTCGTCGAATTTCGGATCGCCCTTGCCTTCGAACATCGCCTTGCCGGCCTGCGCCAGCCCGACCAGCGCCGGCGGCGTGGTGAACACATAATCGCCACCCCGCGCCTTGGCTTCCATCACATTCTGGACCGAGCCCTGGCTTTCTTCCACCGTGACGATCACGTCGCCATTGGTGCCGGCTTTCATGGCTTCTGCCAGCTGAACACCCATCTGGTAGTAGGACGACCCGGTTTTCGCGGATTTGTAGGTGATGCGCGTTTCAGCCAGCGCGCTCGAGGTGACAAGGCCGGCGCAAAGCCCCAGCGCGAGGATGACTGTGTTGCTTTTCAAGTGCTTTCTCCCAACAGCGTTTGAAGTCAGATCGTCGTTCTGAAGCGCCGTCTTCGCATGAAAGAAGCCTGATCGCAATTTCCAATTACCGGCAGCTCGGACCCGGCCGGGTGCATCGGTTTATCCCGGCCACCGGCTCTTTGCTCAGGGGCATACCCCGGCTGCATCGATGTATTTTCCCGACACCCAGCCCAAAGGCATCGGCGTTCCCCACAGGGGCTGCATGCAACGGCCGGACATGCAGGTGATCGCATACCAGTTGCCGCGCCGGTCATAGACCGAAACCTCGTCACCGCGGTAAACCTCGCCGGTCTGCTGATAGCTTGATCCGGGTCCCGTGCGCACGGCAAGGAAGCCGTTGCCCCGTGCGTGGTTGTACTGGCTGATCGGCTTGACGCCGACGACATAGCCGGTGCAATCGCCCGCCAACACCGGTCCGGTTGAGAGAGCGCCAACGCCCGCGAGCGATGCGACGAGCAATGCGGCTCTGATCGAGAAAGCCATCTGTGTTTCCTCCAGGAAAAGACGATCGTTATCCGTCATTCAATCTGCCCGCGGCTGCAGCAAGCTGCATTGACGTGGATCAACGCCATGGTGCGGATCGATGCGGAGTTCACCAAGGCCCGGACCAGCGCCAAGGCTCCCCGCGTCATACAGAACCTGTCGGAAAAATCGCCGTTTTGTGGTAAGTGCTGCAGGCAAAGACAGACAGCAACCAGCGTCAGGAAACGGTCAGACTATGCCAACATCAGATGCAGCCAACGCCAACTTCCCCAGGCTGGAAGGTGCGATCCGAAACCGGTCAAACCCCAACCATTTGATGGTCATCAGGCCGGTCAAGCGAACGGTGCGGGTCTATGCCGGTGGCGACCTGATTGCGGAGACGAAAAACGCGCTCCGGGTCATGGAGATGGGCAAGACGCTGTATGATCCCGCGATCTATCTTCCGGCCGAAGACATCACCGCCGATTTCACCGCTCTCGACAAGACCAGCCATTGCCCGCTGAAGGGCGACGCCAGTTACGTCGCCTTGCATGGCGATGAAATCGCCTGGACCTATGACCTGCCGCTTGACGGAGCAGAACAGCTCGACGGGCATTTCGCCTTCTGGCCGGACAAGGTGATGATCACCGAAGGCGATTGAGCAAGGCGGCTGACCCCGGGAACGGGTATGAGCAAAACCCACAAAGCCGGCAGATAGCCATGCCGTGGCAGTTTCACCGGTTCGCGGATTTGCAATCCGAGGACACCCTATGGTCATCCTCAAAAACGATGCGGTTCTTCAAGTGAGAGAAAAATGCCAGTCGGCCTGTAAGCCGGGTTCTGTATGGCCTTGACCCTTGCGAGCCAAAACGTGGCAGCCATTCCTCTGGGATACGCATTGCTGCGCACCTCAAGCAACCTACCCGGATGATCAACCCCGGAAAAAGGGCCGGACTTGCGCCCTGCGTCATCCCTATTCGGTCTTGCTCCCGGTGGGGTTTACCGTGCCGCTTCCGTTGCCGGTCGCGCGGTGGGCTCTTACCCCACCCTTTCACCCTTACCCCGCCATCTCATCACCGGCCAAAGC
>JBLXGF010000013.1:0-91467 GCA_048261205.1 Hoeflea sp. | reverse complement strand
GAAGGCGGGGCGGTTTACTTTCTGTGGCACTTTCCCTGGGGTCGCCCCCGCCGGACGTTATCCGGCACCGTTTATCCGTGGAGCCCGGACTTTCCTCCCCCTGCTGTCTTTCGACGTTGCAAGGCGCGGCTGCCCGGCCGACTGGCGCGCTTCTCTTAGACCATGATGAGAGCGATGACCAGACAAATGCCAGCCCGCCGGTACGGATGCCGATTGACAACGCACCCGCGCCGGAATATCGAGCTTGCCAGGGTGAAGGCCCCTGCCGCTCGCTGGCTTGTCCATGGTGAAGTCCTTCGCAATTCTCTCATCCACCGGTTTCAGTTGAATGCGGTCTGATGGCAATGCGAGCGCCCTTCTTGTTTCCGCATCCAGACACTGAACGAGGTTTGTGATGACAGGACTGTCGACACCGGACGAAAACATCTATCTGGCAGGATCGCTGCCGCTGTTGTTTGCCAAAACAGCAACGCCGATTATCGTGGTGATGGGGGTCAATGGCCTGTTCACCGTTGCCGATGCCTATTTCCTCGGCGCCTATGTCGGCGCCGATGCGCTGACCGCGGTGACGCTGATGTTCCCGCTTTACATGCTGCTGGTCGCGCTTTCGACGCTGGTCTCAAACGGCTTCGCCAGCGTTTTTGCGCGGCTGATCGGCGGCGGCGAACGCCATCTGGCGCACACCGTTTTTGCTCAGGCTGTGCAATTGGCTCTGGTCGTTTGTGCGGTGCTGATTGCCGTGTTCCTGATATTCGGCAATGCGCTCAGCCTGATGGCCGCCAATGGCGATGCAGCGCTGGCGGGAATGGGCTACACCTATATCTCCATCCTGATCCTTTGTTCGCCGCTGGTCTTTGTGCTCTCGATCAGCATCGCCGCCCTGCGCAGCGAGGGATTGCTTGCAGCAATGGCGGCAATCACCTTGATGTCGGCTCTTCTGAACATCGCCTTCAATTATCTTTTCATTGTCGAATTTGGCGCCGGCGTCGCCGGATCCGCTTATGGAACGGTGCTGGCGCAACTCTGCGCGATGACGGTCGTGCTGCTCTACCGGTCACGCCTCAGGAAGACCGCCGGGCCGGGGCACCGGCTGCTCAGGGCCGGATGGAGCCACTGGGGTGAACTTCTGTCTCTCGGCGCACCATCCAGCCTCGGCTATATCGGGCTGGCGCTATCGGCAGCACTGACACTCTACTGCCTGCAGCTCTGGGCCGGAGAGACCTATGCTGCGACCGCCGGCGCTTTCGGCATCATCACCCGTCTGATCACTTTCAGCTTCCTGCCTCTGCTGGGGTTGAGCATGGCGTTCCAGACCATTGCCGGTAACAATTACGGTGCGAAAAGGGCGGCGCGGACCGACCGGAGCATCGTTCTGGCGATCAGCACGGCACTGATCTACAGCGTCACCGTGGAGCTGATTTTCCTGATCACTCGCTCCAAGATCGGGTTCGTCTTTGTTGACGATCAGTCGATCATCAGCGAAATCGCCCGAATCCTGCCGTTTGTGGTCATCACCATGTTCATCTTCGGCCCCTTGATGATGATCGGCTCCTATTTCCAGGCAATCGGCGATGCGCCAAGAGCAGCACTGCTGGGGCTGTCACGAACCTATCTGTTCGCACTGCCTCTGACCTTCCTGCTTCCCTTCGGGTTTGGAGAACCAGGCATCTGGTATGCGGGCATCGCCGCCGAAATCCTGGTGCTGGTAACAACCGTGCTTGTGCTGCGGCATCGAAGCCAATCCGGCGGAAACCCCTGGGGCCTGTTCCACAATGGCACTTAGCCTTCAAGGCAACGAGTCAGCGGCGCCAGTGACCTGAGGCGCCGCTGTTCAAGCCAGGGATTGCGCATGAGCGGCAGCCGATATCTAAAGATTCGATAAATGGAATGAATTATATTTAACCCGCTGAATTCATGGATGTTTTAAGCCCTTCGGTTAAAACGCGCCCGATCCCTGTTTCCGGAGCATGAAATCCCAATGTCGTTCACAAAACCCTTGCCCAAGATTTCGGGCAAAACCTCCCTTATTTTCAAAAATCAAGATGGCAGTTTCGGCATCATCATCGCTGTGTTGATTCCGCTGCTGATCCTTGTCGCCGGTGGCGCGATCGATATCGTCTCCGCTCTGAATCAAAAAACCACCTATCAGGACGAGCTGGATGCAGCGATGCTGGCGGCTGCGCATGAAACGTCGACAGAAGCCCGGTTCAACACTGCAAAATCCTACATTCAGAAGCTAGCCGAATCCAAACTGTCGGAAGCGGAAATGCAGGAGGCGGGCATTGCGCTGGCGCTGACAGCCAACAGCGACGGAAGCCTGACCGGAACGCTGAATATGCCGCATCCCACGGCGTTCTTGAACATCATAAATCTCAAGAACATACCCATCAAGGTCACCTCAACGGTCATAAAAACCGGCCACTCCAGTGCGGCTGCTGGGTGCATCTACGTCCTTGGAAACAAGAGCCAGGCGGTGCTGATCAACAGTGGTGCGAAACTCGATGCCAAGGAGTGCGAAGTTTACGTCCATTCCACCTCATCACCGGCATTCATAATGAATGCTGGTTCGACCATCGATACCGCAAAATTCTGCGTCAAGGGAAGCAACTACATCAAGAATGGCGGCACACTGACCAATCTCAAAGTCAGTTGCTCAGTCGAAGACGATCCTTACAACGGCACGATCGACGAGCCCAATGTCCCGTCGACCTGCACAACCCAGGGCGCACTCAGCGGAACCAGCTTCGTCCTCAAACCGGGCGTTCACTGCTCCACCACATTCAATGGCAGTCCGACAGTTACGTTCATGCCGGGTCTCCACATCATCAAGGGGCGGATGATCCTCAACTCCGGATCTACGGTCAAAGCCGAGGGCGTCACCTTCTATTTCCCTGATGTCTACAGTGAAATCCGCGCAAACGGCGGCCTGACATTTACCGCATCTGCTCCGGCCACGGGCGATTACGCCGGAATTCTGATGTTTGAGAAGACATCCGATGCAGCCAACAATTCCCAGAAGCAGCAATATGTCTTCAACGGATCGAACGGTGAAACCCTGACCGGCATTATTCATCTGCCCAACCGGGACGCGGTCTACAATTCCACCACCAATCAGACCAACAAGATTTCTCTCGTCGTCCATACTCTCATCATGAATTCGGCCAACTGGAATCTGTCACCCTATGAGGGACCGGGTGGCACCGGTGGAGCGGACGAAAGCATTCGTCTGGTCCGTTAAGACCCGATCGGAAACGGGTGTGCTGACTGCCGAATATCCGGTGCGGGGACACGACACATCCGGAAGGCCTGGCGGTTTGAGCGCAAGCCGCCGGGCCGGTGACGATGACCGGCTTCCTCGGGCGGCACCGGCCTGCGACACCTGGTGGTCCGAGGTCACACCCCGCTCACCCCGGGCTGCAGCTTTCCGGATGGATTAATCGCTCCATCCGGCAATCACTGCATCCGCTTCGATCTCCACCAGCCATTCCGGATTAACGAAACGATCAATTGCCATGATCGTGTCCACCGGACGGACATCGCGAAAATATTCCTTTCGTACGTCAATCGCCGCCTTCCAGTTGTCGATATCAGTTAGTATGACACGTGTCCGCACAACGTCGCCCAGACCTGAACCGGCATCTTCAAGCGCTGCCTTGATGATTTCGAGGCACTGCCTGGTCTGCATGGCCACATCGCCGACGCCGACCGTCTTGCCATCGGAGCCCACAGGAGCCGTGCCCCCGACGGACACAAACGGGCCAACCCGGACGGCGCGGCTGAAACCGACAACCGCCTCCATAGGGTTGCCGTTGGAGATCAATTCGCGATCATACACCATGCGGTCTCTCCCTTACCAAAGGGCATGATCCCACACTTGCCGCAATACACCTAACAGCGCCAGACCGGACCTCACGGTCCCCGCGCACCAGAATACAAACGGCCGCCGAAATGGCGGCCGTAAAATATTTGGATTTTGTCCGGAACCTTTTTTGCCGCGCCGCGTTGAGAACTCAGCCAGGCAGATGAAAAAGGGGAGCCTCCAGCCTTACTTCATCAGCTTGGTAACCTTGCCGCAATAGCGCTTCGAAACCGGGTTCATCCGCTTGGCGCCGTGTCCGGCATTGTATTTGAGAATGGTCCCGCAGGTGGTGCCGCCACCAAGTTTATGCGCCTTGGCAAGGTACAACATGCCATACTTGATGTTGGTTTCGGGATTGTAGAGCGCCTTGGTGGAGCCCTTGTAACCCATCATGCGCGCCGTCGCCGGCTTGATCTGCATGAGCCCGACTTCACCGGCAGCGCCGCGTGCATTTGCCCGGTAGTTGCTCTCGACAGAGATCACGGCATGGGCGAGAGATTCAGGCACACCGTTGCTCTTGGCGTATTTGGAAATAAGCTTGCCGTGCGGACGCGACGAATATCCAAAGCTCATACTGGAACTCTTGATCTTGCCGCTTGAAATCGAACCGGTCGTCTCGTTCGATGTACCGGTGGTTTCGCAACCCGAGAGCGCAAGCGAGAGCAAGGCCGCAGCAGCAGCCGTGAAAATAAGACGCATAATGTAATTCACTCCGATGGCGCCTTGCCCAACCGTTCATCGACGAGGACGGGACAAACCCCTTGGCGCGTTAATTGTCAGCCCGGAGCCGCGGCAGGCTTTTTGCCGTCGCCCGCTCCGTGCATGGAAGCCAACTCAATCGGGGCAGAGGCTGGCGGATTTATGGCAAGGCAACCCACAAATTGCTGCATCGCAATAAATTTGCGTTTCACTCTGTAATATTTCGCAGAAAACACCCGGTTGCGCGGTCCGCCAATGGTCAGGCGACGGTCGGCAAGGCGGTCAACAGCTGGTGCAGGGTGCCGATGGTCGATGCGTCGGCAATACCGTCAACCCGTGCCGGACGGAAATGCCGCTGAAAGGCGCGGATCGCCGCTGCAGTTGCCGTACTGAAGACGCCGTCCACCTGCACATCATAGCCGTAGAGCGCCAGCATGGTCTGCAGCGCCTCCACAGGCTCGCCGGCATCGCCTTCCTGGAAGAAACGGCCTCCTCCGACGGGAAGAGGCTCTACCCAGTGGCCGATGCCATGTTTGTGCAACAGCCCCCACGGAAACCGTTCGCCGGGATCCTGCTTGCGCATCGGCGCGATGTCGGAATGGGCCAGAACCCGTTCAGCCGGGATGGCATTGCGCTCGATGATGTCACGGCTGAGCGCAATCACCGCCTCAATCTGTGCGTCCTCGAAGGGCGGCGAACCCGCCTCGTGTCCAGGATTGGCGATCTCGATTCCGATCGAGGCCGAGTTGATGTCCGTCTCGCCCTTCCAGGAGCTCTGTCCCGCATGCCAGCCACGAGCGCTTTCGGGCAGAAGCTGGGTGACCACACCCGTTTCGTCAACGAAGTAATGGGACGAGACCTGGCTTTCCTCGGTGCACAGCCAGTCGAGGGCGGCAGTTGCGGTCGGCATGCCGGTGTAATGCAGGATCAGCATGTCCGGAGACCGTCCGCCCTTGCGTTCACCGAAATTGGGTGATGGCCGCACACAGGCGGATTTGTAATCGGGTTCAAATGCACTCATGCGGCGGCGCGGTCTTTCTCAATCACCGCGAAGGCGTCATTGAGCGCCGCCATACGGTCGTTGGCTATGGTGAGGAATTCCTCTGGAACGCCTCGCGCCCGCAGCCGGTCGGGATGACTTTCAGAGGCCAGCGCCCTGTAGCGTTTCTTGACTTCATCGAACGGCGCGGTTTCAGCCAGACCAAGCACCGCATAGGGATTGATGCCGTCAGGATGAACATGACGGGCCATGATGCGATCGAAATAGGCTTCGTCAATGTGGAAGATGTCGGCCACATTGGCGATGAATTCGAGCTCTTTGTGATGGATCACTCCATCCGCCTTGGCAATGTGGAACAGCCCGTCGAGCACGTCCTCGAGCATGGCGCAATTGGCATGGCCCGATCCGCACATGCCCGCCACCCGCTCGGCATAGGCCTCGTAGCCCGCAACATCCTGTTTGGCGAGATTATAGAGCCGTGCAACATTGCCGGCCTCGGCCTGCGGAATGGCAAAAATCTCCTGGAAAGCCCGCACTTCTTCCGGGGCGACAATGCCGTCAGCCTTGGCCATTTTCGCCGACAGCGCAATCACGGCAACCGAAAACGCCACCTTGCGGCGCGTTTCCGGATCACCGGCAAAGACGGTGCGAATGGCCTCGACAACACCGGAAAAGGCGGTGGAGGCGGTTTCGCCGATGGCATCAAACAGACTGCTGAACATAGACATGATTTGTTCTTAATCGATTTGGTCTCAAAAATCGAGTATGGCGCGGCGCACAATCGACTGCCAATCCATCACTGCGGGAAATCGGATCCATCGCCGATATTCGTTGGACCTGCACCGCTTGGCTGCCCTATGTCGTGGCAATGACCGATATAGCCAATCCGCCCGTGCCTGCAGCTCCCGCCCACCCGCTTGCCGGCATGGCGATCGGTTTCGTCGGCATTGTCATCTTTGGCGCCACCCTGCCCGCCACCCGCATTGCGCTGGAGGGGTTTTCACCGGCCTTCATCACGTTCTCGCGTGCAGCGATTGCCGCAAGCGTCGCTGCCGTGACCCTGCTTGTTCTGGGAAAACGCTTTCCCCGCCAGCATGCACTGTCGCTCTTCATCGCAGGAATTCTGCTGGTCTACGGCTTTCCCGGTTTTTCCAGCGTTGCCATGCAGACAGTCCCGGCGTCGCATGGCGGCGTGGTGCTCGGCGTCCTGCCGCTGATGACCGCAACGTTTGCAGCCCTGTTCGGGGGCGAGCGCCCCGGCCTGCCGTTCTGGGCCTGGAGCATTACCGGTGCGGCTCTGGTCATGGTCTTTTCGCTGTCGGGAGCCGACATCGAACCCGGCATCGGTGATGTCTGGCTGGCCTGTGCCGCACTGTCCGCCTCCTGCGGCTATGTCATTTCCGGCAAGCTCGCCCGCCACCGGCCGGGCTGGGAGGTGATCAGCTGGGCGCTGATCGTCACCGCTCCGCTCTCTCTGGCCGGTACCGCCTTCACCTGGACTGCCGGCGTTTTCCAGCCCGACACCCACGCCCTGATGGGGCTTGCCTATCTATCACTCGGCTCGATGTTCGCCGGTTTCATCTTCTGGAACTGGGGCATGGCGATCGGCGGCATCGCCCGCGTCGGTCAGGTGCAGCTGCTGCAAAGCTTCGTCACGCTCGGCCTCTCCGCCCTGCTGCTCGGAGAAACCGTCACCCCGGTCATGCTCGGTTTTGCCATTGCAGTGGGATTTGTCGTCTGGTGCGGGCGCAAGGCCAAGGTGGGCTGAGACCAGGCCGACTTGGGGACCGCTAAAGGTCGGGCAGCAACGCCACCTGTCGCGCCACATCACTTTCGAGCCGTGCCTTGGAATAGCGCCCCAGAACATCGGCGGACAAAAGCTCCGGATTTTCCATGATGAACTCGGTCGAACTGACCGGCGATTGCCGGTGCATGCGCTCGGCAATCGCACTCATATAGGCGAACGTCACCGTGGCGTTGAATTTCTCCGGCACGCCGGCCTTTTCCACCAAAGCCATCAGGCCATCCGCATAAATATCAAGCGCCTTGAAGAAACCGTGCCGCGTCAGCGCTTCATAGGCCACGCCGATATGGTCGGCATGACGAAATGCGGCAGGATCAATCTCGCCCCGCTGAAAACGCGTCAGCATCTGCTGGTAATCGATCATGGATCTCAGTCCTGCTCGCTCAAACCGTGACTGTCGGCGGCGGTCAGCTCCAGATCATAGACCGCCTTGAGCTGGTCAATCTTGGAGATTGTTTCACTGCCGAACGGCGTTTTGCCCTCAAATGCATGCAGTGCCATCGCCTCGATCAACTCCGCGACGGATATATCCAGATGCTCGGCAAGCCCCTTGAGGACTTTCAGCATCCGTTTTTCGATCCTGAGACCGGTTTGCACGCGTTCGATCTTTTTCATGCCGTTTTCTATCGCATGAAAAAGATATTGGTGTCAAGGTACCAAGACAACTAGGTGTGGCTTGCAATTTGCTGTCAGCTATGCCCCGCCACCTCGCGTGGCTTGTAGGCCGCTTCCAGCAACCGGATCGATGCGGCGTCCAGCTTCACATCAAGCGCGCCGATCGCCTCTTCGAGCTGGCCGATCTTGGTGACGCCAATAATTGGTGCGGTCACGTAATCCTTCGACAGCACCCAGGCATAGGCCACCTGCGCCGGCTTGACGCCGAGCTTGGCCGCCACCTTCTCCACCCGCGCCAGGATGGCGTAATCCTGCGCCGAACCAAAATAACCCTGCGCCATCTTGTCGGTGCTGGCACGGTTCGTCGCCTGCCCTTCCTTTGGCCGGTTGCCGGCCAGGAAGCCGCGCGCGATCGGTGACCACGGCACAACACCGACGCCTTCACTGGCACAATAGGGCATCATCTCGCGCTCTTCCTCGCGATAGGCCAGATTGTAGAAATTCTGCATGGCGGCAAATTGCTGGTACCCCCGCGCCTTCTGCATTTCACGCAGTTTCGCGAACTGCCAGGCCCACATCGACGAGGCAGCCACGTAACGCACCTTGCCAGCCTGTATCACCGCTTCGAGCGCATCAAGCATCTCTTCATGTTCGGTGTCGGGATCGAGCCGGTGGATATAGAGGATATCGACATAGTCCATATCGAGCCGGGTCAGCGACTGGTCGATCTGGTCGAAGATGTGCTTGCGCGACAGTCCGCGGTCATTGGCCCGGCCATCGCTCATGCGCAAACCGACCTTGGTTGCCACCACGATTTCGTCACGCCGCGCATAGGCCTTCAATACCTTGCCGGTGATTTTCTCGGAATCCCCGAAATTGTAGTGATTGGCCGTATCGAAAAAATTGATCCCGCTTTCCACCGCCTTGCGGAAGAAGGGCTGCGCGGCGGCTTCATCAATCACCCAAGGGTGCGTCGGCCCGCCCGGCGTGCCGAAACTCATGCAGCCCAGACAAAGCTGCGAAACCTTCAGACCCGTTTTCCCCAACCGGACATAATCCATGCACTTGCTCCCGTTGCGCATCAAAAAACTTCTACGACGATAGGCAGCGGGCCACCGCCGGGTCAATAGCTGGCGCCCGCCCGCGGGGCCTGATCGTGCTGGCCCGGCATCACCCTGGCATGGGCCACCTGAGAATGCCTGAGACTGCGCCCATTTGCACCCGCCCACCCCTCGATTGATCACGGAACGCGCACAATCACTCACGGCAATGTGAGATGACCCATATTAGACGATAAAATCGCGCGCGATATTAAAATAGACCCATTCAAAAAAAATCTTATATTGTTGTTTTAATTATCTTATTTTTACGCATGGGATGAGGGCAATCAGATTTCAAGAGCAATTTTGTGTGAACACTGGTTACCTTTTCGTGGTTTGAAATCCTGCTTTCAACGGCACATCTTCTGCTCATCGAACGGCCTGCAAACCAAATCACTGGCCGGCGTCGATAGCGCTCCGAAGCACCTCCAGTGAACCCGGATCGCAATCGCAAAATCAACAGCGGGATATGCCCGCTCATGTGAAGAAACAAAGACAAGGATACGCATTATGAAAACTCTCATTTCCGCCGCCCTGCTGACAGTTTTTGCCGGCACAAGCGCTGCCTTCGCAATCCAGCCAATCCCCGGCAGCATCGACACTGGCTACACCGACAAGGCACCCGCCGGCAGCGTCGTCAATCACCGCTTCTATGACCAGTTCGGCAACGACCAGGCTGAAACCTATCAGGTCAAGGCCGACGGCAGCCTCGAACTGATCTCACGCGACCAGCTCGAAAACTAAGCCGGTCAGGCGGGCCGGGACCAGCGGTCCCGGTTCCCCGCACGGCTCTCCCAATCCGAATGACCAAGCTCATTCACCCTGATTTACACATTCAAAGGATACTCATCATGAAAACTCTCGTTTCCGCCGCCCTGCTGACAGTTCTCGCCGGTACAAGCGCAGCCTTCGCAATCCAGCCGATCCCCGGCAGCATCGACACCGGCTACACCGACAAGGCACCCGCCGGCAGCGTCGTCAATCACCGCTTCTATGACCAGTTCGGCAACGACCAGGCTGAAACCTATCAGGTCAAGGCCGACGGCAGCCTCGAACTGATCTCACGCGACCAGCTCGAAAACTAAGCCGGTCAGGCGGGCCGGGACCAGCGGTCCCGGTTCCCCGCACGGCTCTCCCAACCCGAATGACCAAGCTCATTCACCCTGATTTACACATTCAAAGGATACACATCATGAAAACTCTCGTTTCCGCCGCCCTGCTGACAGTTCTCGCCGGCACAAGCGCTGCCTTCGCAATCCAGCCGATCCCCGGCAGCATCGACACCGGCTACACCGACAAGGCACCTGCCGGCAGCGTCGTCAATCACCGCTTCTATGACCAGTTCGGCAACGACCAGGCCGAAACCTATCAGGTCAAGGCCGATGGCAGCCTCCAGCTGCTCTCGCGCGACCTGCTCGAGCACTAAGCCGATCACGCGGGCCGGGACCAGCGGTCCCGGCCTCCCGCACGGCCCTCTCAACCTTGAATGACCAAGCTCATTCGACCAAAATTACACAAAGGGCACTCACCATGAAAACTCTCATTTCCGCCGCCCTGCTGACAGTTCTTGCCGGCACAAGCGCAGCCTTCGCCATCCCGCCGATTCCACGCAGCATCGACATCGGCTACGAGGAAAAGGCACCGGCAGACACGCAGACGAATTACAGCCTCGGCAACAACCAGGCGGAGATTCGCAATGTCAGCACCGACGGCAACCTCAAGCTGCTCATGAGCATGCAGCTCGAACACTAAGCCACTATTACTCGCCGGGACCTGACGTCGCGGCTTTCCACCGCAAGGCCTCGAAGCAGACGCTCCGGGGCCATCAACATTTCCCGCCGCAAGTGCGGGCCCAAGGGCCGCCCATCTCGCCGCGCGGCCTACATGCTGGCGGCAGCCCTTGAAGCCTGGTCATATTGCCCCGACATCACCCGCATCAGCGCCGCAATTTCGCTGACCCGGGCCGCATCCAGTCCAAGTGACTTGACTGACTCAATCAACAGTTTTTCGCGCAAGTCCCGGTAGCGCAGGCACAGCTCCGCGCCGTCCTTGGTGATCCGCGCCGTCTTTTCCTTGCCGCGCCGGCCTCCCTCAACCAATCCCAACGCCGCGAGTTTCTTCAACGCATAGGCCACCACATGGGTGTCTTCGATGTTGAACATCATGCACAGTTCAGACTGGCTCTTGTCGCGCTCGCGGTGATTGACCGCATGCAGGATCTGCACTTCAATGCTCGACAGCCCCTCGCCGCCCGCAGCCGCTGTGCAACGGGTGATCCAGCGCTGAAATGCATTGCTCAGGATCACCAGCCCGAATTCCATTTCAGACAGCGCCGGCAAACCGCCACCGGCAAGATGCGAAGCCGAGACAATCGGGCCGATGCCTGTCGCCGTGGATGATTTCTGTTGAGCCATGCTTCTTTCACTCACATTTTATCGACATATTATTGACGTTATGCCAACAATGATGATTATACGCAGAGGATGACCGGTGTCCATGGCAAAGCCCAGGCACAGATTTTGGCCGGAAGGATGATGATCATGACAGGCGTTTGGGATTTCTGGATCGACCGTGGCGGCACCTTTACAGATGTGGTCGGCCGCGCGCCCGATGGCACGCTGCATCAACGCAAGCTGCTGTCGGAAAATCCTGAAGCCTATCCCGATGCCGCCATCCAGGGCATTCGCGATCTGCTCGGCGTCGACCAGGCTACACCGATCCCTGCCTCGCGCATCGGCCACGTCAAGATGGGCACCACGGTTGCCACCAATGCGCTGCTCGAGCGCAAGGGCGACCGCACCCTGCTGGTTATCACCAAGGGCTTCCGCGACGCATTGCGGATCGCCTATCAGGCCCGGCCGGATATTTTCGCCAAGGAAATCATTCTGCCCGAACAGCTCTACGAGCGCGTCATCGAAGTCGATGAGCGCACCATGGCCGACGGCAAGGCGGTACGCGGCGTTGACCTTGAAGCGCTGGAGCCCGAACTGGCCAAGGCCCGCGCTGATGGCATCGATTCCGTCGCCATAGTGCTGATGCATTCCTGGCAGAATTCCATCCACGAGATCATTGTCGAAGATGCCTGCAAGCGCGCAGGCTTCGCCCAGATTTCGGTCAGCAGTCAGGTCTCTCCTCTGGCCAAGCTGGTTGGCCGCGGCGACACCACCGTTGTCGACGCCTATCTCTCGCCCATCCTCAGGCGCTATGTCGACCGCGTGGCCGGTGAACTCGGCGCTACGCCGTCGGGAGAGCCCGGCCCGACACTGCAATTCATGATGTCGTCAGGCGGCCTGACAGCAGCCGACATGTTCCGCGGCAAGGACGCCATCCTCTCCGGCCCTGCCGGCGGCGTTGTCGGCATGGTCGAGACCGCGGCTCTTGCCGGCTTCGACAAGGTCATCGGTTTCGACATGGGCGGCACCTCCACCGATGTCGCCCATTATGACGGCGACTACGAGCGCGCCTTCGACACCGAGGTTGCCGGCGTCCGCATTCGCGCGCCCATGATGCGCATTCACACCGTCGCTGCCGGCGGCGGATCGATCCTGCATTCGGGGGAAGGCCGCTTCCGCGCCGGCCCCGATTCCGCCGGCGCCAATCCCGGCCCCGCCTGCTATCGCCGCGGCGGCCCCCTTACCGTCACCGACGCCAATGTCATGCTCGGCAAGCTGCAGCCCGATTTCTTCCCCGCCATTTTCGGCCCCAATCAGGATCAGCCGCTTGATACTGACGCCGTGCGCGCCGCCTTTGATGCCCTCGCCGCCGATCAGCCCGGCAAATCCGCCGAAGAGATCGCCGAAGGCTTCATCACCATCGCGGTCGAGAACATGGCCAACGCCATCAAGAAGATCTCGGTGCAACGCGGCTATGACGTCACCCGCTATCTGCTCAATTGCTTCGGCGGAGCCGGCGGCCAGCACGCCTGTCTGGTGGCCGACGCGCTGGGCATGGAATCGATCCTGATCCATCCCTTCTCGGGTCTTCTGTCAGCCTATGGCATCGGCCTGGCCAGCGTCTTTGCCAGCCGCCAGCAGGCGCTGATCAAGCAGCTTTCCGAAGAGAGCCGCCTCGACGTCAAATTGCTCATCGACAACCTGTGCAAGGGCGTTTTCGAGGAACTGGCAAGCCAGGGCGTCCCCGACGACGCCATCAGCTGGCGGCCGCTGCTGCAGCTGCGCTACGACGGCACCGACACCACCATCCCGGTGGCCTTTTCCGACTTTGACTTCGACGCTGCCCGCGACGAGTTCGAGACCGCCCACAAGGCCCAGTTCGGCTTTGTCTATGACAACAAGCCGGTGATCATCGAGGCGATCTCGGTCGAAGGTATCGATGACCGCAAGGACGGCCGCACCGAGCCCGAGCACCTGATGACGACGCTCGAAGCCGACGGCGGCGAGACCCGGCAGATCTATTCGGGCGGCGCGTGGCGCGACGCGTTGGTGATCCGCCGCGACCGCCTGCGCCCCGGCCACCGGATCGCCGGGCCTGCGCTGATCATCGAGCCCAACCAGACCATCGTCATCGAACCGGGCTGGGAGGCCCGCATCAATATCCTCGATCACGTGGTGCTGACCCGCTACGAAAAGCTCGACCGGGCGCTCGCCATCGGCGCCGACCAGGCCGATCCGATCATGCTTGAGGTTTTCAACAATCTGTTCATGTCGATCGCCGAGCAGATGGGCGTGACCCTGCAGAACACCGCCTATTCGGTCAACATCAAGGAACGGCTGGACTTCTCCTGCGCCGTCTTCGACCGCACCGGCGCCCTTGTCGCCAACGCACCGCACATGCCGGTGCATCTGGGCTCGATGGATCGTTCGGTGGAAACCATCATCCGTCTCAATCAGGGTGACATCCACCCCGGCGACGTCTTTGCCTTGAACGCGCCCTACAATGGCGGCACCCATCTTCCCGACATCACCGTGGTCACCCCGGTGTTTTCCGATGACGGATCCGAAATCCTGTTCTGGTCCGCCTCGCGCGGCCACCACGCCGATGTCGGCGGCTCGGCCCCCGGTTCGATGACGCCGCTGGCCACTACGGTCGACGAGGAAGGCGTGCTGATCGACAATTTCCGCATCGTCGAACGCGGACGCTTCCGCGAAGCCGAACTGACCGAGATCCTCACCGATCACCCCTTCCCGGTGCGCAACGTTACCCAGAATGTCGCTGACCTGAAGGCCCAGATCGCCGCCAACGAGAAGGGCGTCGCCGATCTGCGCAAGATGGTCGCCGACTTCGGCCTCGACGTGGTCGAAGCCTATATGGGCCATGTTCAGGACAATGCGGCGGAAAGCGTCGCCCGGGTGATCGAGACCCTGTCGGATTGCGACTATGAGTACCCGACCGACACCGGTCAGGTGATCAAGGTGAAGATCTCGGTCGACCGCGACAAGCGCCAAGCCACCGTCGATTTCACTGGCACTTCGGACGCGATGGAAAACAACTTCAACGCGCCCGAACCGGTGGCCCGCGCCGCTGTGCTCTATTGCTTCCGGGTGATGGTCGAAAAGCCGATCCCGATGAATGCCGGCTGCCTCAGGCCGATCCGCATCATCATCCCTGAAGGGTCGATGCTCAAACCCGCCTACCCGCGCGCCGTGGTAGCCGGCAATGTCGAAACCTCGCAGCACGTCACTAACGCGATTTTCGGCGCGCTCGGCGCATTGGCCAACAGCCAGGGCACGATGAACAATCTCACTTTCGGCAATGCCAGGCACCAGTATTACGAAACCATCTGCTCCGGCTCACCGGCCGGTTACGAGAATTCCGGCCGCGGCTTCAATGGCACATCGGGTGTTCACACCCACATGACCAATTCACGGCTGACCGATCCGGAAATTCTGGAGATGCGTTTCCCCGTCGAACTCGAGGATTTCCACATCCGCGATGATTCCGGCGGTACGGGAAAATTCAGCGCCGGCAACGGCACCAAACGCACCATCCGCTTTCTCGAGCGCATGGATCTGGCCATCCTGTCCTCACACCGCAACCGTCCGCCGCTCGGCATCGACGGCGGAGGCGAAGGCCAGGTCGGCAAGACCGAAGTCAGACGCCGCGACGGGACCATCGAAACGCTGAAAGCCTGTGACCAGACTGTGCTGGAAGCCGGTGAAGCGGTCATCCTGACCACACCGACTGCGGGCGGCGCCGGCAAGCCCTGACGGTTACTGCATGCCCCGTTCGAGCGAAGTCGTTCGCACGGGGCATGCATGTTCTCCATCTATCGCGGCAGATCCAAAGCATCCCAAGCATTCTATACACATCACTCTGCACTTCCTTTCCAGTTGAACAGCATATTTGCGCCAACTGAATACATCCTTCCGGTCACATCATGGTCAAATTCTGCTAAAATCACGGCAATACTGCTGAGACAACGAATTTGTGCGGGGGATTATCGATGCGCGATCTGAGTAAAATGACGGCAGAGGATTTTTCCGGACTGACGGACCGGACATTCTCCATCGTCACGGCGGAGACGGAGATTCCAATCGAGCTGGTCGAAGTCAAGAAGCTGGGTGCCGGTGAGCGAAATGGCGGGGCGTTCTCCTTGCTGTGGCAAGGGCCGAAGCAGCCTTATCTGCCTCAACAGACTTTCCAGGTCTCACACCCCGAAATCGGCGAGCACGCCATCTTTCTCGTGCCCGTGGCCGAAAAAACCACCGGCTTTCAGTACGAAGCGATCTTCACCTGACACCTGCGACACATTGGCTTGGGCAAGCTGCCGACGGTCGCACGGCGGCGCCCATTGTATGTTCCATACCAGATCAGGGACGGGATCAATTCGGAGGCGTCCAGACCAGGAGATCGTAAACTCCTTTGTCCTCAACGGTTTCGTATCCGAGACGGCGGTAGAGCGACATTGCCGGATTGACCTTTTCAACGTGGATGCTCACGGTTTTGCCTGCGCTCGCAGCCTCATCGTGCAGATCAAGCAATATCGCCCTCCCAAGACCATGGCCGCGGGCCGGCGGGATCAGCGCGATATCAATTATGCGGTGCTGACTGCTCCAGCGCTCAAGGTAAAGCCGCCCCACCGGCTGACCAGCTTTTTCAAGGATCAGCCACAGTGCCTCGGGGTAATGCTTTTGGTAATGCGCGTGTTGCGCGCGAAACTGCATATCGATGAAAGACTGCGTCTGCTCTTCACCCCAGCCGGTGAGCGCCAGCTCATCCTCCCGCGTCGAGCGATAAAGCTGCGCGAGAAACGCCATGTCATCACTGGTCATCGGGCGCGCGACAACATCCAGCGCGCGCGCACGGTGAATATCCGGCAGTTCCGTAACCTCTGCCCCCCTGCCCGCAGCAGCTTCCACGCCATGCGCCATTTCAGACCGCCGGCGGGGTCAGGTCCCGGACAACACCGTAAGTGAACATGCCGCCAGCCGCCAGCCGGGTAAATCCGGCATCCCAGCATGTGGAATCGAGATCAGCCTGGGTCAGCATGTGCAGGCTGTCGTCTTTGGTGTTGGTGGTGAAGAACGACAGAACGCCATCGGCATTGTAGTCGGTCGCCAGAATACCAAATCCGGGTGCGACCGCGCTTCTGCGCCAACCGCTCCAGTGCTGGGTGAGCGCGCTCGGCTGGTAATTGGTATGCAGCACCTCGTTCACATCAACAGCGAAAAGGATCAGATTTCCATTTCCCTGCAGCCCACAGGCCAGATTGGCAAGCGGGCTGCCGGTCATGCCCGGGCTGATCCATGTAGCCCATGTCAACGATCCCGGTTTGGCTTGCCGCAGTTGAACGGCTTGTGTGTGTGCGCCGACCATGAAGATATTGACCACACCCTCGGGGTCCAGAGCCACCACCGGTTGGGAATTTGTCTGCCCGCTGCTGGGAGTGTCGACACGTTCCCAGCCTGTCCAATCCGAAGGCGACAACGCCTTGGCGGATTTCTGCTGGGTAACATGGACCTGCTTGTTGGCCGGTTGCAAAGTGGTTGCCACCAGCACGATCCGGCCATCGGCATTGTTGGCCAGCGACAGGTCTCCGGCCTCGACACCATTCAGCTTCTGCCAGACCGACCATGGCTGATCCGGCGGCTCCTGCACCATGGCATGCACCGTTATCGGCTCGGTTTGACCGGGGGGAATCACCTCTTCGGTCTTCTCGACGATCTTTGGCGGGTTTTGGAAAATCCACCATACACCACCGGTCTGGCCATCCACGCCAAACACCTCGATCCGCCCGCCGGCATCACGGGCCATGACCAGCCGCACCATCCCGGCTACTCCATCGGGAAGCCCGAGATTTACCGGCGGGTTCCAGCGCGCCTCACCGGGCGGGTTCTCGATCGCTTCGTCGATATAATGGATCTCCGCGCTGCCGGAAGTCTCGGCAACAATGGCCACGCGCCCGTCAACGGTGCTTCCGGTGGCAAGCACCTGATAGGCCTCTTTGCTGATGGGGGTCCAGGTCTCGCCCCAAACGCCATTCGGCGCATCCTGCGCCTTCCAGACCAGCTTGTTGTCTTGCGCGCTGTCGATGGCAACGACCATCAACCGCGACAACTCGAAAAACGGCGCCGCCAGAGACTCGCCTTCTCCCGGCATGAATATGTCGCCGTCGTCATGGTCGTGTGACTGAGAGAGTTGATTGGTCATGGTGTATTCCTTTGGCAAGCAAAAGGTCCAACTGAGCATCAGCTGCGCGAGGGGTAGAGGCCTTGCAACGCAATAATGAAATTCAGCACCAGATAAGGCTGCATGTTGTCATGCGCTTGGCTGCCCCCGGTAACACCCAGGGTTTGGCCGGACATATCCACGAGGTTGGTGGTTGTGTTGGTACCATAAAGCCGGTCAGCTCCAGCTCCGGCGATGGAAGCAACATTTGTTGGCATGTTTGTGGTGCCTGATGCCGGATTTGCCCGAACAGTGTGAGTGTGCGAAGGAATTTGCGCTTCCGTCAACGTGACAGTTTCCACACCGACCCTCTGACCCAGCCGGCGTGTGGTCAGCCCAGGGCCGCGGCCCGGGTGCATCGGTGCTCGTCCTTCAAGGTTGGGCAGCGCCGTTGTCGTGCGCCCATCGCCGCCATAGGTGGTTCCGATCAGTGAGAACAAGGCGGTGTTGTTGGAGATCGGCAGCAATTGCCCGTCACAAAAAGCCCAGCTGCGCGGCGCGAAATTACCAGCAAAGATCCGGATTTCCGCGATAAAGGGTTCCGACATGTCCTGACCTCCTATTGACGGCTCGGGAAAATACCGAACAGCGCAATGATGAAATGGATGCAAAGCGTCGGCATCAAATTGATATGGGAAAGACTGCCACCGGTATGGGCGATCATGTCCGGCGCCATACTCGTGCTCTGGGATTCATCCCGGTAAAAATTTACTCCGGCTCCCTGTGCAACAACCCTCCCTTCAGGGTTCTCACCAGTCGCCATTGCCGTGTTGGCCATGAAGTCATGAGAATGGCTGGCAAGCTGATTGGTGGTGAGTGTCACGGACTCACTGCCGCCCTTCGACCCGAGACGCCGGGAACTCAATCCCGGTCCAGTACCCTGATGCAGCGGAACCCGGCCGCGGACGTCAGGGAGTCCGAATGTCGTTCTGCCGTCACCGCCGTAGATGGTTCCCAGCAACGAAAACAGGGCATCGTTTTGCGACACGGCCAACAACTGACCGTCGCAAAATGCCCACCCGCGTGGCGCAAAATTTCCCGCAAACATGCGGATCTCGCCGACAAAAGGTTCTGACATCCCGTGTCCTCCAGGGCTAGTTGCGCGAGGGAAACAGCCCCTGAAGGGCGATGCAAAAAGTGATGGTAAGGTAGGGCTGCATATTGTTATGCGCCTGCCCGCCACCGCCATTGGAAACCGTTCCGCTGCGCAGCGCGGTCATGGTTGCAGCCTCCGCGTCTCGATAGGGAAGATCTGGCGGGGTCTCGACAGCAAACAGACCGTCGGTAGGCGCTCTGGCATTCCCGGACGCCGAAGATGCCGTCACCTGGTGCGTATGGCTCGAAATCTCTGCGGCAGTGAGAGTGACCGTTTCCGCACCGCCTTTTTGCCCCAGAGCGAAGCCGACTCCCCGGTGGACCGGGGCCCGGCTGCGCAGATCCGGCAGGGCGAATGACGTGCGGCCATCCCCGCCATAGGTGCTCCCCAGCAGCGAATAGAGCGACTGGTTCTGGTTGATCGGCAGGATCTGCCCATCCAGAAAAGCCCAGCCGCGCGGCGCGAAATTGAATCCCATCATCCGGATTTCAGCTAGAAAAGGTTCCGACATGATCCCCCCAGACTACCCAAATTTGCACCAAGCCAAACAACATGCAACAGCTAGCAACGCGCGGAACTCAACCGAACGGCGCCATGCAACAACACATTTATTGTTGCTCTATTTTTCCAGTTTATAGTCTTAACAATTATTGCACGAAGTAAATTTGTATTGTAATCGAAATGTCGAAATTTTTAAACAACGAAAATCAACTGACATCTAATATACAAATTAAGCAAAAATCAGATTCATGAATCCGAATACAGACACACAAGCCAATAGTGTTATTACGTTAAAACGCCTATCCACCTAATTTTATTTGGATAATTTAATAACACGCAATGCGGCACAGACTGCCATCATCTAAAAACATACACGCTTAAAGACGTCATCTCCAACTGGAGAATTATTGCTTCAGAATCTCTATTCGAGATGCTGAAACGTCGCTGCAACACCTCGGCAGGACACATGCACGTCGGCGTTCAAATGAATACATCTGAACGCGATATGCAGTAGCGTTGCAAACCCCTCAGCCGGCGACGCAGAACACAAAGGTAAGCGCGATCAGCCGAACCTCAGCAAACCAGCCGCGGGAGCGTGGCCCTGCTGGTCGTCGTCCGGGCTTGCAAAATACTGCAAGATTTGCAGGCCGCAAAGCCGGGAGCCGACATAGGCACCCTGGACCTGCTCTGCTCCGGCAGTACTGGCACTTTTGAAATCTTCCTCACTGTCCACTCCGGTCAGGATGACGGGTGTTTCAACAGTCGTGGCGAGCTGCAGGAACAGCGTCAGCATCTGGTTGAGCCTTTGTTCGCCTGCAAGAGACCGGATACGGGAGAGATCAAGGCAAACGCGATCGACCGGGAAGTCCCGGGCCATGGACAAACCCGCTATGCTGGCTGCCAGCTCGCTGACGGCAATCTTCACACCATTTTCCCGCAAGCGCTCGAGATTGGCGAGCACGATGCCGCCCTCTTGCTTGATTGCATTGTGCTCAACATCAAGCACCAGACGGCTCGGTTCCATTCCTGCCGCCGTCAGGGCAAGGATGACCGAGTCGGCGAAAGATGGGTCGCGCAACTGAACCGCCGAGACAGGCAATGTGATATCGGCTTTGCAGCGCCACTCCTTTGCATCCTGAAGCGCCTTTTCGAGCATCCATTTACCGAGCGGCAAAATCAGGCCGCTCTCTTCAGCCATCGGCAGAAATTCCTTCTGCTCCAGATCGTTTTCCTCCGGCCGGCTCCAGCGCACCCGTACGGAAAAGCCGGACACCGAAAGCGTCGACGCTCTCAACACCGGCAGATAATCCAGATGAAACGCTCCGCTGGGAATTCCCTTGCGCATTTCGGCTTCCATCTGCCGGCGTTTCAGGTGAATGCCTTCCATGTCATGGGTAAACAAGCTGTGGCTGGAACCAGGCTTCTCCTTGGCATGATAGAGCGCGATGTCAGCGCGTTTGAGCAGTTCCGACAGCGTGGTGACGCTCGGCTCCGTCACCGCAGACCCAATGCTGCCGGAAGTGTCGATCCAGCCCATGGCGCTTTCCACCGGGCGGAACACAAAGGCTGCCAGACCATCGCAATAGCTTGAAATCGTCTCGGCGCCGGGCGCGTCATCCCAAAAAAGCACGAACTCGTCGCCTCCCAGCCGGTAAACCTGCTGGTTGGAATTGCAATAGGCCTTCAAACGCTCTGCCACTGTCTTGAGCACAAGATCACCGGCGGCGTGGCCCATCGTATCATTGATGTATTTGAAACGGTCCAGATCAAACAGAAGCAATGCCGCCGGCGCTGATTTACTCGACTTGCAACGGATGACCCGTTCCGCGTCTTCAGTCAAAGCGTGGCGATTGCGCAATCCGGTCAGACTGTCGTGATAGGCTGCCTTGCGCAACTGCTCGGTGTCTGCACGCTCGCTCCGCACCTGCCGGGCAAGGCGATTATGGCGATAGCCAAGTGCTGCAATAAGCACCGAGAATCCCAAAGGGGCTGCAATTGCAGCCAGGCCGAACGGGCTGACCAGAAAATCATAGCCCGCATGCGCCATACTGGCGCCAAAAAGCATTTCATAAGCAATAGCCCCGAAAGGTGTGACCATTGCAATTACCAAACCAGCGATTGCATATCGCCTGAATGCGTTTGGTACATATGAATTCAGCATCATGCTAAATACTCCTGTTCCAAAAGCGAAGATGCACCGCAAGGGTTTAACAAAAAGTCACTCGCAATTTTTGATGGTAAATTTTTGATTTCACACGTTTTTCAAAATTTAAGGATTTGCTGCTAAACAGGGGGTAGAATCCCGTTTTGGCGCATCGAAAAGCTGCACCAGACCGGAGCCAGGCCGAAACGAAACCGGCTCAAGATACTGTTCCCACTCTCAGATTCGCCAGAAGGCAGATCCATGTCGACCCGCCAGACTTTTTTTTCGCTTTCAATGAACTTTTCTTCATTGCGCAAACTGGCAGCACGGACAGAACCGTCTTCGTTAAGGCCCCCGTCACGCAAACCGCTGGCTATCCCGGCACTTCTGGTGTCGGTTGTGATCGGTCTGAGTGCATGCAGTTCCGGAAGCCTGGAGGATGGCCTCCAACCGATCGGCAATGCAAAGCGCTCCGAAGCCGTGTCAATCAAACCCAATGTCAAGAAACTGCCTCCGCCGGGCAACGGCCGCTATGGTGACAGGAAGCCTGTCGATTTCGGCAGGCACCACCCCGACCGTTATCCGGTTCACGGCATCGATATCTCCAAGTGGCAGGGCGAGATCGACTGGAACGAGGTCCGCAAGGCCGGCGTTGCCTTTGTGTTCATGAAAGCCACCGAGGGCGGTGACCACACCGATGCCCGGTTCGAGAGCTACTGGCGTGGCGCGCGTGCAGCCGGCATCGCCCACGCGCCCTATCATTTTTACTATTTCTGCCGGCCGGCCCGCGAGCAGGCGGCCTGGTTCATTGCCAATGTGCCGCGCGAGTCAGTCCAGATGCCGCCGGTGCTCGATGTCGAGTGGAACCATGCTTCAAGAACCTGCACCAGCCGCCCGGATCCCGAAACCGTGCGGACGGAAATGAAGGTCTGGATGGACATTGTCGGACAACATTACGGCAAGCGGCCGATCATCTACACCCCTGTCGACTTTCACCGCGAGAATCTCGACGGTCATTTCAACGGTTACCAGTTCTGGCTGCGGTCGGTCGCGGCCCACCCGCAGGACATCTATCCCGACCACCCCTGGACCTTCTGGCAGTACACCGGCACCGGCATGATGAACGGCATCAAGGGCGACACCGACATCAACGCCTTTGCCGGCAGCAAGAGTCAGTGGCGCGAGTGGCTGCAGAAATATGCCCGCTGAGCAAGGGCCTGTTTCGCAGCCCACCGGCACCGGGTAACCTGTGAGTGCACAAAGGCCGCACACCACCGGAAACCGTATGCACATGATCAAGATCCGGCAAAGTCTCGACACTGACATGCCAGCCATCGAACGGCTTTATCCGGCCGCCTTTCCCGATGAGGATCTGTTGCCACTGGTCAAGCGCCTGCTCGCCGAGGAACCGGACATTCTCTCGCTGGTTGCCGAGAAAGGGCAATCGATCGCCGGGCATATCCTGTTCACACTCTGCGGTCTCTCCCACAGCAGCAATCAGGCCGCACTTCTGGCGCCGCTCGCCGTCGCCCCCGGGCACCAGAGGCAGGGCATCGGTACGGCGCTGATCCGTGAGGGCCTTCAGCAACTCGGGTCAAAAGGGGTCGATCAGGTCTTCGTCTTGGGCGACCCCGCCTATTACGGGCGTTGCGGCTTCGACCCGGAAACCGCGGTTGCTCCGCCCTACCCGTTGCCCGAGCAATGGCGCCAGGCCTGGCAATCGCTCAGCATCGGCCCTGCTCAAACGCCAAATCAGGGAAAGCTCCTGCTCCCCGAACTGTGGTTGCAACCGGCCTTGTGGGCCCCCTGAATCACGGCAGTCTGTCATCCGGCGCCCGGACGAAGATTCGCATACCCACCTTTGCCTGTGGTCTCGCGTCAAAGAATATGATGGGATCGCACCACATCATCGCCACAAATCTGGGGTGCTTTCTCCACCCCTTCAGGAGTTCAAGCCATCATGAAACGCACGCTTCGATCAGCCCTTCTCCTTTCAACGCTCCTCGCCACACCGGCTCTCGCCCAGGCACCGGCCTGCGGAGGCAATTTCGCCCAGTTTATCGAGGGCGTGAAAGCCGAAGCCATCGCGAAAGGCGTCAGTGCCGATGTTGCGCAGAATGCGCTGCGCCGGGTATCCGTTGACAACAAGGTGTTGTCGATGGACCGCGCACAAGGCGTCTTTCGCCAGACATTCCTCGAGTTCTCCAAACGCTCGGTCAGTTCCAACCGCATGCAGGTCGGCGCCAAGAAGATCAAGCAATACGCCAAGACCTTTGCACGCGCGGAGGCCGAATATGGCGTGCCCGCCGCCGTCATCACCGCCTTCTGGGGACTGGAGACCGATTTTGGCGCAGTACAGGGTGATTTCAACACCATGAACGCGCTGGCGACGCTGGCCCATGACTGCCGCAGGCCGGAGTTGTTCCGCCCGCAACTGATCGCGGCCATCGAGATGGTCGGTCACGGCGATCTCGATCCGACGGGAACAACCGGCGCCTGGGCCGGCGAGATCGGCCAGGTACAGATGCTGCCCCGCGACATCATCGAATACGGCGTCGATGGCGATGGTGACGGCCATGTCAATCTGAAGAAATCCTCCGAAGACGCGATCATGACCGCCGCCAGGTTCATCAAATCACTCGGCTGGCGTGCCGGTGAGCCGTGGTTCACCGAAGTCTCGGTGCCCTCCGGCAATTTTCCCTACGAAAAATCCGGCCTCGATCAGGGCATGAAACTCAATGACTGGACGGCACTGGGCGTGAGCTTCCCCAATGGTCAGCCAACATCGCAGAACCTGTCCGCTGACCTGCTCCTCCCGCAGGGCCGCAACGGTCCGGCGTTCCTGGCATTTCCGAATTTCTCGATCTATCTCGAATGGAACCAGAGCTTCATCTACACCACATCGGCTGCCTATTTCGCCACGCGGCTGGCCGGTGCCAAACCCTATGACGCGGGAAACCCCGGCAATGGTCTGAATGACGGCGACATGAAGCAGCTGCAGCAAAAGCTTGCTGCCCGCGGCCATGACGTCGGCAAGATCGATGGCATTCTCGGCGGCGGCACCCGTGCGGCCGTCCGCGCCGAACAGCTCCGCCTGGGAATACCCGCCGACGGCTGGCCGGATCAGGCGCTGCTCGGCAAGCTTTAGGACTTGCCGGTTTCCGGCTGCTCTGCCTCCGGGCTGTCCACATCCGGCCTGTCCGCATCCGGCTTGTCAGCTGCAGCCTGATCGCTGCTCCCGTCCAGAGGACCCGCCGCCGCCTGATTGATTGAGGGGGGCGGCGTTTCTGTGTTCAGACCCTCTGGCCCGGCGTCATCAGAGCCCGCGCTGCCGCCATCAACGATCTCGGGTGAAACCGGCTCGGACCCGGTGACGGCAGGTGCTGCGCCCTTCGTTTCTACCTTTCCATCGGCGCGACGCGCCCGGCGCTGGTAAAGCGCGAAACGGAGAGCACGGTAGCGCGCTCTGGCCGCCCAGACCACATTCTCCACACCGTCCAGTTCGTCTTCATAGGCCTGCGCCAGCGCCTGCTTGTACGATCCCAGCCTCTCGCTCGCCAGATCTTCGACGCGCTCCATCAGGTTGAACCACAGTGGCGACACCAGAAGCGAGATGGCCGTCACCGCGATTGCCAGGCGATAGATGTCGGCGCCGAAAGCACCCGAGGCGAAGCCCGCCGCCGCGAGCACAAAGGAAAACTCACCGATCTGCGCCATCGACAGTCCGGCAAGCAAGGCCGTCTTCGGGTCAGACCCGGTGATCCGCAGCAGAAAGATGTTGAGCGCAGTCTTCAAACCCACCACCAGAAGCGCCGCTGCAACCACCAGCGCGATATTGGCAAGAATGAAATCGAGGTCGATCAACAGCCCGATGGAGAGAAAGAACACCACAAGCAGAATGCTCTGGATCGGTTCGATCACCGGAATCACCCGGCTGCGAAGCGTCGAATTGCCGACGATGATGCCGGCAAGAAACGCGCCATAAACGGGAGACAACCCCGCCAGGCCAGACAGCGCGGCAGCGGAAAAGCACAAGGCCAGGGACCCGAGGGCCAGAAGATCGATATTGTCCTCGATTGCCGCCGCAAAGGGCAGCTTCAGTTTCGGATTGCGCCCGAACCACCACAACAGACCGGCCAGCAGCGCCACCGCAACCACCACCTTGAAAGCAACCTCTCCCAGATCAAAGCCCTCGCCCCCGAGGCTTGAGACCAGGATCAGCATCGGAACAACAGCGATATCCTGCGCAATCAGCACACCAACGGCGACCCGGCCCGGCGCGCTGCGCAATTCGCCCATTTCATCGAGCATCTTCATCGCCACGACCGTACTCGACAGCGCGATGATGAAGCCCAGAATGAGTGTTTCGGATGGGCTGGCGTTCAGCAGGAAAGCCAATAGCGCCGCCAGCACCATCGAGGCCAGCAATTGCCCGCCTGCGACGATCACGGCCTGCCTGAGGCTGAGTACGAATGCCTTGATCGACAGCTCCATGCCGATGAAGAACAACAGCACGACCACGCCAAGCTCAGCCAGCAGAGACACATTTTCCGATGTCGAGATGACGCCCAGCCCGGTGGGGCCTAGCGCCAGGCCGGCGAGGATGAAGCCCACCAGCGGCGGTTGCCGCAAGCGCATGAAGCCAAGCCCCATCAGTGCTGCAATAGCCACTGCAACGGCGATTGCCACCATCGCGTCACCATGATGTGCTGACTGCACTGCGGCATCGACCACCTCGGTCGCTGCCTCGACTACATTGTTTGCCGCATCCACCGCCTGAGCGAGATTCTCTTCCATGCCAACTCCTTGCCTGGCCAGACTAGAGGATCAATGACGGTCATGAAAGGCTTGCGAGGCAATTGTGTTGCAATGCAGCGGTCTCTAGCCGTGCACCCGGCATAGCACGCCCAGCAGCCGGACTGGCAGCAAAACAATGGTCTTGGCCCACTCGGTTCCGGTCGCGACACCTCCTTCGCACCCCGCCCCCGTGAGCCGTTTCTTTGAAAAGCAGCTTGTCATTATTCTAGGATATTAGTATGAATTTTGCATCATGTGGCAAGATCCCCGTGTGATGCTGAGGATAGTTTGCAAAGGGCCTCCATCGAGGTCATTGTAGTTTTGGGAGGAACGATTCATGAAAATTAGGAATATCGCACTGGCCGCACTGGCGTCGACAATGTTGACGGCCACGTCCGCACCTGCATTTGCCGCACCGACAACGCTGAAATGGGCACATGTCTATGAAACCAGCGAACCATACCACACCTGTGCCGTCGCAGCCTCCGACATGCTGTCAAAGGCAACCGATGGCCGTTACGATATAGAGGTCTTTCCGGCCTCTTCGCTGGGCAAGGAAGTTGACATCAACGAAGGCCTCGGACTGGGCACTGTCGACATCATCTACACCGGCCAGCTGTTTGCCGGGCGCTCCTACGGACCCATCGCTATCGGCGGCGCACCGTTCATGTTCCGCGACTTCGACCACTGGGACAAATACCGCAGCTCCGACCTCTTCGGCGAAATGTCGAAAGGCTATGAAGAAGCCTCGGGCAACCATATCACCTCGATGACCTATTACGGTCAGCGCCACGTCACCTCCAATGTCGAGATCAAGACACCGGCAGACATGGATGGTTTGAAAATCCGCGTGCCGAATGCGCCGCTCTACATGATGTTCCCGCTGGCTGTTAACGCCAACCCGACACCGATCGCCTTTGCCGAAGTTTATCTGGCTCTGCAGCAGGGCACCGTCGACGCCCAGGAAAACCCGCTGCCGACCATCCAGGCCAAGAAATTCTACGAAGTGCAGAAATTCATTACGCTGACTGGCCATATCAGCGACGCGCTGATGACCATCGTAGGCGGCCCGGCCTGGGGTGCAATGAGCCCCGAGGACCAGGCAGCGCTTGACGGCGTGCTTGATGAAACAGCGGCTTGCGCCAGCGATCAGATCATCCAGAAGGAAAAGGATCTGGTGCAATGGTTCAAGGACAATGGCGTCACAGTCAACGAAGTTGACCGGACACCATTCCGCGAAGCCACAATGAAGCTGCACAACGGTCCCGACGCCACCTGGGACCAGGCCACTTACGACAAGCTGCAAGCCATCAAGTAACCCAGACGGACATTTGCGTTGCGCGGCGGCCCATGGCCGCCGCCTCTCAATTCCTTCGGAGGTGGCCTGATGTCGGCAAAAGACAAATCCGCAGATGAATCCTCGATTGCCAAGCTGATCCACGAGGAAGACGAGGACCTGACCGGTTTCCAGTGGGACGACGGACTGGTTCTGTCGGTATTCTGGGCGCTGGCCTTTGTGGTCTTTCTGCAGTTTTTCACGCGCTATGTGCTCAACAATTCGCTCGGCTGGACCGAAGAGATCGCCCGCTTCCTGTTGATCACGGTGACCTTTCTCGGCGCGGTTATGGCGGTCCGCCGCGAAAGCCACATTGCTGTCGAGCTGGCCTTTCGCTGGCTGTCACGGCCGGTCCGCAAGGCTCTGCAGTATTTCATCGATATCGTCTCAATCGTCTTTTACGGCTTCATGGGCTTTCTCTGCACCCAGGTTGCCGGCAGGACCCAGCAGAAGATGGTCTCGCTCGATTTTCCGAAATCGTCGATCTACTGGTTCATCTCGGCCTGCTTTCTGGCCATGACCATCTACGCTCTGATCGTGTTCTGGCGCCATTTACGCTCGGGCAGCAGCCGGCTGATCGACCCCGAAACCGCCAAGGCAACCGGCCCGACGCTTTGACCCGCCCCGCCATCGCCCTCTTCGCTTCGAGCAAAGGCACACCATGCTCCTGACCCTTCTTTTCGTTATGGTCTTCGCGCTGATCATGCTCGGCGTTCCGGTCGCCATCGCGCTGGCCGGCTCTTCGGCTGTGTTCATCCTGCTTGACGGTCACGTACCCGGTCTTGTCGTCGCGCACCGCATGATCAATGGCGTCGATTCCTTTCCGCTGCTGGCAGTGCCGTTTTTCATCCTTGCCGGCAATCTGATGAACACAGCGGGCATAACCGAACGCATTTTCGACTTCGCCAAGGCGATGATCGGCTGGCTGCCGGGCGGGCTTGGCCACGTCAATATCGGCGCTTCGGTGATCTTTGCCGGCATGTCTGGTGCCGCTGTTGCCGACGCCGGCGGGCTCGGCGCCATCGAGATCAAGGCCATGCGCGATGCAAATTACGATCCGGGCTTCGCCGTCGGCATCACCGCCGCCTCCTCGACCATCGGCCCGATCATCCCGCCTTCTCTGCCGATGGTGATCTACGGTGTCGTTGCCGGCGCTTCTATCGGCCAGCTGTTTGCTGCAGGCTTTGTTCCCGGTCTGCTGATGGCGGTCGCATTGATGATCATGGTGGCCTTCTACGCCCGCCGTTACAAATATCCGCGTGACCAGGCCTTCCGGGTGTCCGTCCTGGGCCAGGCCTTCCTCCGCGCATTCCTGTCACTGCTCACACCGGTGATCATCGTCGGCGGCATCCTCTCAGGCGCTTTCACGCCCACCGAGGCCGCCATTGCCGCTTGTGCCTGGGCGCTTATTCTCGGCCTGTTCGTCTACCGGACCCTGACTGTCCGGCGCTTTCTGAAAGTCTCGATGGACACGATCGAGACCACCTCAGTGGTGCTGTTCATTGTCGCCGCTGCGTCCATCTTCGCCTGGATCCTGACCTCCAACCGGGTGCCGGAACATTTCGCTTCGCTGATCCTTGGCGTGTCGGAAAATCCGATCATCATCCTGCTGCTGATCAACGTCATCCTGCTGATCGTCGGCTGCTTCATGGAAACGGTGGCCGCTATCACCATTCTGGTGCCGGTGCTGCTGCCGATCGCCGTTCATATCGGCATCGATCCGGTGCATTTCGGCGTCATCCTGGTGCTCAACCTGATGATCGGCCTGCTGACACCGCCGGTCGGCATGGTGCTTTATGTGCTCTCGCGGGTGTCGAAAGTCCCCTTCGAGCGCTGTGTCAGCGCCACCGCACCATTCCTGATCCCGCTGTTTGCGGTGCTGATGCTGGTGACGTTCTTCCCGATCTTCACCATGTGGTTGCCTACGCTGATCTATCGCTGAGTACCCGACCAGCCGGTAAAGGCGCAGATATGTCAGCCATGCTGCCTGCAGCTGGCCGATCGCCCACGCCGGCTGGCATCACCATGACCGTCAAGCCTGAAAGGGCGCCGTAGAGCCGGGCTCCCACGAGATCATGGCGCGCGCCACTGCGCCTCATCTTCTTGTTTTTTTTCACTTTGGTTCGTCCCCTTTTTACCAAAATGAAACAATTTCCATGAACATTCATAGTTATATTCGAATACTTCAATTCGTGCTCTGAAGGCGCTCGGAAACGTCCACAATCAAGTGACCGAATGCTGCACGGATAACACCCATTATCAGCTGGCCCTGACGGATCATGATGGATTCCCGGTGACCGGATTACGATGTAAATACAAGGCTATTTCCATGATCAAGATGAATATCAGCACTAAATTCAACACCTTGCTTTTCGGCGGCGCACTGATTTCCGCCGTCGCTGTCGCCGGAACCGTATTCACACTGAGCGAGCTCTTTGTATCGCAGGCCATGCAGGACAAGCTTGCAAGTGTCGAGACCGAATTCCAGTCCGAGCTTGCAGCTTCTCAGCGCTCCGCCACCATGCTGGCCAAGCTTGTCGCCGAGCAACAAAGCGTCAGGCAATCATTCGCGGATCTTGACCGGGATACTCTGGCCGCGGAATTCAAAAACTCGTTCGAGATGCTCAAGAACGAATTTGACGTCCGTCAGTTCCAGTTTCACTTGCCTCCCGCCACCTCCTTCCTGCGTGTTCACAAGCCGGAAAAGTTTGGCGACGACCTTTCCGGCTTCCGAAACACCGTGCTCCAGGTCAATTCGACCAAGACCAGCCTCTCCGGTCTGGAAGCTGGCGTCGCCGGTATCGGCATCCGTGGTCTTGCTCCGATTTCCCTGGACGGCAAGCATATCGGCTCGGTCGAATTCGGCCTCAGCCTGCACAGCGGCTTTGTTGAGAAATTCACCCGCAACACCGGCAATCCGGCGGCAATCTTTGCACTCGGCAAGGAGGGTTTGAACGAGATTGGCACCACATTGCCCGCCGGGCAGGATCCGGTGAAGTCTCTGGACCTTGCCGATCTGTCCGGCAAGCGGGTTACCTTCGAGACAATGCCCGGAACCGAGGGCGTCTATGCCAACATCGTGTTTCCGATCGCCGACGTCTCTGGAGCAACGATCGGCATGGCCGTCGTTGCCGTTGATCGTACCAGCTACAATGCTATCGCCAATGCCGGTCTTTGGGCAGCAATGGCCGTGTTCGCGCTGATGATCCTGATTGCGGCCGCAATTGCGTTGATCAGCAGACCGATGATCTACCGTCCGCTGGCCAGCATGACAGACTACATGGGGATTCTTGCCAAAGGCGATCTGAAAACCGAAGTCCCCTTCGCCAGCCGCTCGGATGAGCTGGGCTCGATGGCCAAGGCCGTTGAAGTGTTCCGCCACTCGGCGCTGCGCAACATTGATCTTGAGAACGAAGCCGAGGAAACACGCTTCGCCTCCGAGGAAGAACGGGCCGCCAATGAGGCCGAAAAAGCCCGGCAGGCAAAGCAACTGCAGGAAGCCGTATCCGCTCTTGCCGAAGGTCTCGGCAAACTCGCCGAGGGCAATCTGGCTTTCCGCATTACCAAAGCCTTTCCCGGTTCGCTGGAAGCCGTTCGCCAGGATTTCAACAGCTCCATCGAGAGCCTCGAAGAGGCATTTGCAACCATTTCAGCGAGCTCCGGCAATATCGGACAGGGTACCTCAGAGATCCGCAGTTCCACCGATGAACTGTCGCGCCGCACCGAACAGCAGGCAGCCTCGCTTGAGCAGACCGCCGCTGCTCTCGATGAAATCACGTCCACCGTCCAGGCGGCACACAAACGGGCCACAGACATCGGCCGTATGGTCGGTGAGGCATCCAGCGTCGCCAGCCAGTCCGAGACAATCGTCCAGGACACCGTGACCGCCATGAGCGAAATCGAAACCTCCTCCAGGCAGGTGGCCCAGATCATCGGCGTGATCAACGATATCGCCTTCCAGACCAACCTGCTGGCACTCAATGCCGGCGTCGAGGCCGCGCGTGCCGGTGAGGCCGGCAAGGGCTTTGCCGTGGTCGCCCAAGAAGTGCGTGAACTGGCCCAGCGCTCGGCCAGCGCTGCCAAGGAAATCAATGCGCTTCTGGAAAAATCAGAATCTCACGTCCAGTCGGGCGTTACCCTGGTGACCCGGACCGGAGAGGCGCTGCAGAAAATTGGCGGCCACGTGCAGTCGATCAACACCAACGTCAAGGCCATGGTCACCTCCTCGGAGGAACAATCGGTTGGAATTCAGGAAATCAACACCGCCGTCAACCAGATGGATCAGGTGACACAGCAAAACGCCGCCATGGTCGAAGAAACCACTGCCGCCGTGCACACGGTCTTCGGTGAAACCGAAACACTCAACCAAGCCATTTCCCGTTTCCAGCTCAGTGGCCAGGCAAGCGCACCACGCAAAGCCCGCGCCGCCTGACGGCAGGGCGCAAATCCCTTTAAACACACAGACCACGCTCGCCGGCCGGCTGGCGTGGTCTCGCCTATTCAGACCCGGGACCGGTTGTCCCAGATCTAAAGCTTGTCGAACTCATCCTTGTCGACCGGCATCAGCATCACGGCGGTCGCCATCACCGCAAACCCGAAGGTTGAGCCAAACGACAGCAACAGGATGAAGATCGCTGCAACACGGCTGGAAGACCCCAACACAAGATCGCCAAAACCATTGATGTTGAAATAGACCACGCCTGCCGCAACCAGCCAGCCGATCAGCACGCCGAGCGCGGAGTTGATGAGGACAAAACGGATCAGTTTGGGCATGGTGAGGTTCCCTGATCTGCAAACGGGCTTGATTGAACACCAACTATAGCGCCGATCGGCTTTCCGCCTCGCGTGACAGATGCGCGCAGCCCTATATGTTGACCCTGTCGTGGCCTACGCAGCCTCCAAAACATTCAGCGAGCCATTCGTCTCGAGCCCTACCGAAGTCAGCACAGGAATCTCCGCCTTGCCGTTGGCATGCAGGCCGGCGGTTGTCTCCTCCGCCGGGGTCCGCTTCTGTCGCATTGCCTTGTCCCGGAAGGCGCCGCGATGCACCAGCAGGACCGGATCACTCATGATCAGATTCACGAACGGTGTCCGCTGGAGAGACGGCCACCGATCTCAGTCCGCCATGGTCTCCAGGCTGGCAAACCCATCCGGGGCACCCTCGCCGCCAAACGGCGTTGTCACCTCGACGAAGTCGTCCGGGTAAAAGCCGTTGAACCTTGTTCTCAGCGACAGTGAATAGGCGCCGATATGGCCGATCTCGATCCAGTCGCCGGTATCCACCGTTTCCGGCAGCCAGAACGGCCGGGACAGGATATCGACGGAATCGCATGTCGCCCCGCACACCTTGAACGGCAGCACATTTTCGGGCTTGCCTTTGCGGATACGTCGCGCCGGGTCCGGGATGAAGCGCGCCGGCAGAGTGATCTTGCCGGTCCAGCTGTCCGACAGCGAGGCCCAGATGCCGTCATTGATGTAGAGCCTCCGGCCCTTCCTCAGCAGCACCCGCACGATTAGCGAAAACGCCCGCGCCACCACCACGCGGCCCGGCTCGGCCACCAGAGGCATGTCGTCGAACGCCCATTCGGTGATGTTGGATCTGAGCTCGCCCATCAGCTCTTCCAGCGGCGGCATCGGCTTGGCCTTGCGGTTCGGATCGTGGCCATAGACCGCCGGGAACCCGCCACCGACATCCAGCCCGACCAGCGGCACGCCTGCCCGGTTGCGCACCCAGTCAGCCGATTTGAGCGCCAGCTCGTAGGATTCGGCCTCCTCGACCTGACTGCCGACGTGAAAGCACAGCCCCACCTTGAAGCCGATCTTGTCGAGCCGCTGCACCAGCTCGACCGCATGGCCCGGCGCCGCACCGAATTTCTTCGACAGCTCGTACATGGCGTGGCCCTTGGTCTGCAGCCGGACGAAAATGCTGATCGAGGCCGGATCGAGATCAAGCGCCCGGACAATCCTGAGCACCTTGGCTATCTCGTCTTCATGATCGAGCGACATCACCCTTATGCCGTATTTTTCCAGCGCCAGCCGGATGTCGGACTGCGCCTTGACCGGGTGCATATAGAGCATCTCGGCATCCGGAGAGGCGGCGCGCACCGCTTCGAATTCGCCCGGTGACGCGACGTCAAAAATCTTCACGCCTGCCTCAACCAGCGTTTTCAGCACCATTGGCTCGCCATTGGTTTTGACCGCGTAAGCGGTGTCGCCGGGAAACAGCTTCATGAACTGAACGGCGTCCTGTTTCAGTACCTCGGGTCGGAAACAGTACAGTGGATGATCCGGCCTGAGCGAAAGCGCGGCGTCGGTACCGGTGGCGAATCGTTGCATATGTGTCTCCAGAATGTTGCGCGACAGTATCAACAGGCCAGACAACCGGCAAATGACACTGTTTCCTGTCCCGGGCTGATTTCGGATGGCGCGTGCGAAGCGCATATGGCAAGGAGCAGCACGCTCTTCTAGGAACATGACAATGCCCGACACAGCCAACCGTTCCATGGATTTAGCCACCTGGGGCCTGCTTGTCCTGCTCGGCTTCATTTGGGGCGGGTCGTTCTTCTTTGGACGCGTCGCGGTCCAGCATGTGCCGCCAATGACGCTGGTTCTGTTCCGGGTCGCACTGGCAGCGATGGCATTGCATATCGCCTTCGGCCGCCTGCCTGGCTTCTATCAGACATTGACCAGCCGTTGGCGCGAACTTCTGCTCATGGGTCTGATCAACAACGCCATTCCCTTCACCCTGATCTTTCTCGGCCAGACCGAGATCGGCTCCGGCCTGGCCTCCATCCTCAACGCCACGACGCCGCTATGGGCCGTTTTGGTGGCGCAGGTCTTCACCACTGACGAGAAAATCACCCCCGCCAAGCTGATCGGCTGCGCGCTTGGGCTCGCGGGCATGGTGCTGCTCATCGGCCCGGCAGCGCTGGGCATCGCCGACAGCCCGCTCTGGGCCAAGCTGGCTGTCGTTGGTGCGGCAGTCTCCTACGGTTTCGCCGCCTCCTTCGGAAAGCGCTTCAAGGGCGTGTCGCCAAGGATTACCGCCACCGGCCAGCTAACCGCCTCCACGCTGATCATGCTGCCTCTGGCTCTCATCGTCGACCAGCCCTGGGCACTGCCGATACCGCCGGTCAACGTCATTGCCGCCATGCTGGCACTGGCGCTGGTCTCCACGGCCTTCGCCTATATCGTGTTTTTCCGTATCCTCAGCGTGGCCGGTGCAACCTCGGCTTCGCTGGTCACCTTGCTGGTGCCGCCCGCCGCAATTCTGCTCGGAGTCCTGTTTCTGGGTGAAAGTCTCTCACTCACCGAGGCGCTTGGCCTCGGTCTGATTGCACTTGGCCTCTTGTCACTGGACAACCGGCTCGGCATAAAACGTCTCGGACAGGCCTGACCGCCTCCCTGAAAGCTGAGGCGAAAATGGATACAAACCGCATGATGAGCCTGGCCGCACTGGTCAAGGCGCGCAACGCCGGCAAGGCCGGCCCCGAGCTGATGGTCGCACTGTGCCGCGATGCCATCGCCCGCAAGGATGAGCGCATCAAGGCTTTCGCGCATGTGGCAGAACAACCCGCGATCCAGGCCAATGGCCCGCTCGCAGGCGTTGCCATCGGTATCAAGGACATCATCGATACCTTCGACCAGCCGACAGGATACGGGTCAGCCGCCTACGAAGGCTACCGCCCCCGCGTCGATGCGGCCATCGTCGATCTGGCGCGCAGACAGGGCGCGACCATCATCGGCAAGACCGCGACCACCGAGTTCGCCTATTTCCAACCGGCCTGGACAGTTAATCCGCACAATCATGCCCATACCCCCGGTGGCTCGTCGTCCGGATCGGCTGCCGCCGTCGCCGCGGGTATGATCCCCGCCGCCATCGGCACCCAGACCGGCGGCTCCGTGCTGCGGCCGGCAGCGTTCTGCGGTGTCACCGGTTACAAGCCCAGTTTCCGCCTTCTGCCGACGACCGGCATGAAGCACTTTGCCCCGTCTCTCGATACCGTGGGCCTGTTTGCCGCCGGCGTGGCGGATGTGGCGCTGCTGGCGGCCCTGTTGACCGGCCGTGATCTCGCTCCGCTTGCCGGCGAGCCTGCTTTTGACCCATCCGGCATCCGCGTCGGCCTGTACCGCTGCGCGCAACTGGAAACAGCCGACCCTGCGATGCGCGCCGCTCTGGACAAAGCTGCTGACAGGGCGGCGGATGCAGGTTTCGATGTTGGCGAGATCGGAGAACCCGAAGCCCTCGCCCTGGCGTGCGACGCCCATTCAACCATTCAGGACCACGAGGCAGGACTGACCTGCGGCCCCGATCTGGCCCGTTACCCGGATCTGTTGAGCCCGGTCCTGACCCAGACGATCGAACGCGGCCAGGCTATTTCACCGTCCGACTATGACGCTGCGCGCAGGCATGCCAAGCGAGGGCGCGGCGCAACCCGGGCCCTGTTCAGTGAGATCGACATCCTGCTGACGCCTTCCGCCCCGGGAGCCGCACCGCATGGACTGGAAACAACGGGCGATCCACGCTTCAACAGGCTCTGGACCCTGATGGGGACCCCCGCCATCAGCATTCCGGGCTTCAAGGATGACTCAGGCATGCCGCTCGGCATCCAGGCCGTGGCGCGTTTCGGGCAGGACAAGCGGCTGCTTCAGGCCGCCGCAATGCTGGAAACGGCATTCCGGACTTGATTCCCGTTCAGCCGCCAATTCTACCGTATCATTTTTAACAATAATATCAGTATATTAGCGATACCCAGGAGATGCGCTTGGGTGATCTCTGCAGCCAGGTCGCGTTAACAGATGTGGCGGAAATGCGGCGGGCGCACTGCGATTGCAAGCCAGCAAAAAACAACAATAAGCTGTTTGTTGCAGTTTATTAACAATTTATGAATCGCCTGATTAGCGGGTCTTTTCAAAATGATAATCGAGCGCCAGGGAGGAATATACCCTGTTTTAGCTGCACTGCAGCAACGAATTTGCTTTCCACAAAGCCAAAGCAATGGATACTATTTAACCATCAACGCGATGGAGGACCACCATGGGATTTACGCAGTCGCTCAATGCCTTTGTGATCTGTGCAGCGTTCATATTTATTGGAGCAATGCTCTTTATCTAGAAATAAAGCGCATTGAATGAATTAAAAACGGGAGCGTTTCGGCGCTCCCGTTTCTTTGTCAGCCTGTCCGGACAGTCCGGGGCGGCCATCTCAGGCGGCAGCGCCAACCCGGCTGGCAGCATCGCCACGCAAACCCAGCATATGGCAGATCGCATAGACCAGTTGGGCCCGGTTCATTGTGTAGAAATGGAAATCATCGATCCCGCGTTCGACCAGGTCGTTGACCTGTTCTGCCGCGATCGCGGCGGCCACCAGTGCCCGCGTCTCCGTGTCTTTTTCCAGACCGTCAAACCGCCGTGCCAGCCAGTCCGGCACCGAGGCGCCGCACAGTTTTGAGAACCGCGCCACCTGGCCGAAATTGTGGATCGGCAGGATGCCCGGCACGATCGGAATGTAGATGCCGGCGCGCCGCACCCGCTCGACATAGCGCTCATAGATATCATTGTCGAAAAAGAACTGGGTAATCGCCCGCGTCGCCCCGGCGTCAACCTTGCGCTTGAGCATATCGATATCGGTGGCGAAATCCGGGCTCTCGGGATGCCGCTCCGGATAGGCCGAGACAGAGATCTCGAAATCCGCAATGGCCCGCAGGCCCGCCACCAGTTCGGCGCCGTTGGCATAGCCTTCGGGATGCGGCTGGTAGGCTGCCCCCACCCCTTCCGGCGGATCCCCGCGCAGCGCCACGAAATGATTGACGCCGACAGCCTGAAACTCGCGTGCCACCGCATCCACGGTTGCCTTGTCGGAGCCGACGCAGGTCAGATGTGCCGCCGGTGCAAGATCAGTTTCATTGCTGATCCGGGCAATGGTGTTCATCGTCGGCTGCTTGGTCGAGCCGCCGGCGCCATAGGTTACCGACACGAAGTCCGGCTGGAACGGCGCAAGCCGGCTGATGCTCTCCCACAGCTGGCTCTCCATATCGCCGTTCTTGGGCGGAAAGAACTCGAACGACACCTTGATCCGTTCGGAAAGAGCTTCTGCGCTGGAGCGGAAGGAGCTGGTCATATCAAGCGGTTCCTGTTTTGGAAGAAGTGGTATCGTTGGCAATGAGCAGTCGCGGATCACGGGCCAGCCATATGGTCACCGTCAGCGCCTGCGTGTCGCCGGAATCGGGTGGAAGGTCGACAATCTTCTCGACGCTCAGCCCGCATTGCTCAAGCCACTCGGCAACCTGGTGCTGGCTGAAACCAAGCCGGGCATGCGCATGCTCGAGACGAAGCTCTTCATGGTCGTGCGCGGCAAAATCGACGATCACAACCCGTCCGCCGGGCCTGAGCATCCGCGCGGCTTCGGTGATCGCCGGCAACGGATCATGCAGGAAATGCAGAACCTGGTGGATGGTCACCACATCGAAGCTTTCGCGCTCGAGCGGCAGATTGAAGATATCGCCCTGCCGCACCGAGGCATGGGTGATACCCGCCTCATCAAGCTGCGCGCGCGCAATTGACAGCATGCTGCGGCTTGAATCGATCCCGATGGCACGGCGATAGCGGTCGGCGAGCAGCTCCAGCATGCGGCCGGTGCCGGTACCCAGATCCAGCAGCCCGTCAAATGGCGTGCGCCCGATCAGCGTGAGGATTTCCGCCTCAACCTTCTCGTCCGAAACATGCAGGTTGCGCAAATCGTTCCAGCTTTCCGCATTGGCGGAGAAATAGGCTTCTGCCCGGCTGGCTCGCGCCTGCTTGACGGTCGCCAGCCGTTCAGCGTCGCGCCCCAGATAAGCGTCCGATGAGGACGTGGCATTGAGAGCCTGCTGCATCAGCTTGGCGCGCGCCCCATCGCGGGTCAGCCGGAAATAGGCCCATGCGCCTTCCTGGTAGCGCTCGACCAGCCCGGCCTCGCCCAGAAGCTTGAGATGCCGCGAGATCCGCGGCTGCGACTGGCTCAGGACCTCGGTCATTTCACTGACGGTCAGATCGCCCTGACTCAACAGCGCGATCAGCCGCAGCCGCGTCGGCTCGCCGGCAGCCTTGAGAACCTCGACGCATTCCTCAAGAGTGAGGGGAGAAAGGGACAGCATTCTAAAACCTCGAAAATGACATAAAGATATGTTTATGTCATTTTCGCCGGTGTGGCAAGCGCAATGTCGCGGTCGGCAAACTTTGTGTCGCCCGCTGCGGGTTCACTCTACCCGCAGCAACCAGCCCGAATTAGGAGCCGGAAGGGTAGATCCACTGCTCCCAGATATGCGCAGTGACTTTTTCGCCCTGCCGGACCACGCCGGGCTTTTCCACCCACGCAACAACACCACGGCGGCGTTTGGCTGCCTTGACGAAACTCAGCGCCACCGTTGTTTCGTCCATATCGGGAAAATTCTTCGCGATCGCCGCTCCGGCATGGCGGCATGGTCCGTTGTCACCATCGATCCTGAGCGTCACGCCGCCTTCGAAAAACAACTGCGTGCGCGGCGGCAGCATCGACAGCAGCGGAATACCGTCGATCACAAGATTGGCGCCGATCCAGCCCGGTTCGATCCGGTCGATGCCCATCCCGGCTGCGGCAACCGCCAGCTCGTCGGATGCCACGATCGACAATTGCCGTTCATTGCGCATCTCGGTGCCGCGCGTGTACCAGGGCTCCCGGCTGCCGGATTTGCGTGTCAGGCCAGCGTGAAAATCCCCGCCGATGCCGTCATAGCCCATCTCCAGCGAGGCGACGGCTTCGGTGAGAAAGTCCCTTCCAAGTGCTGCCAGCAGCATCGACACCTCTCCCTTGATACGCCGCGCCGGACGGATTTCGGGCAAGACGGGGGCTTCGGCGGGAAACATCGGCAGGGTCATCGGTCAACTCCGGAAATGGCAAAGCAGGGCAGAGACATACTGAATTTGCCGTTGATGGGCCAATCAAAATACGTGAACACCTGTGTCCGTTTCGCTTTCGCGCCACCACAGCCCCTAAGCCTGCCGCTCCTCGCGCGGTCCCGCAAGCGCCTGCCAGGGCAGTGCATTCTCGGGCAACCGGCGCGCCATCAGCTGCATGGCGAGCATCAGCAGGCAGACCAGCGTGGTGGCCGCCACGGCAACCGCGGCAGCCTCCGCCGCCAGGCCTGAATCCTCAAGGCTCAGCATCGCCACCCCCAGTGTTTCTGTCCCGGCAGACCACAACAGCGCCGATACGGTCAATTCATTGAAGGCCAGAAGGAACACCATCAGCATTCCGGCAAACACCGCCGGAAACACCAGCGGCAGCACGATATAACGCAGCCGTTGGCCAAGCCGCACCCCGTCGCACACCGCCGCCTCCTCGACAGACTGATCCAGCATGGCCATTGCCGCAAGCACCGGCTTGAGCGCGATAGCGAAGAACCGCGCGTGATAGGCAAACAGGATAATCCACGGCGTGGCGTAGATCGAAACACCGATCAGCGGCAGAGGCCGGATGAACAACAGGATGCAGGCAATCGCCAGCACGATGCCGGGTACCGCGTAGGGCAACTCAATCAGCGCGAAGGCTGCGGCCCGAATTTTCGGTTTCGCCCGGTCAAGAACATAGGCCGAGACCAGCGTCATCGCGGCCAGGCTGATTGCCGTCGCACCCGCCAGCATCATCGAGTTACGAAACGCCCGCACCGTCAGATCCTGACGAAACAGAACCTCCGCATATTGCGCAAAGGTCACGCTCTGCAGCGAAAGCCGCACCCCGTAAGCCGGAACCAGCGAGGTCGCAACAAGCGACGCCAGCGGCAGCAATATGGTCAGCGCGACAAACCCCCAGACCAGGATTTCCAGCGGCAGGCGCCAGCGGCCGAGCTTCCAGAATGGTGCGATGCGATGCTCGCTCTCGAGCCGGTTCTGCGCCCGCGCCAGCAACAGGCTCGCGGCAATCACGCCCGCGCCGGCAATCAACGCGATCAGCATCGAGATCGCTGCGGCATCGCCGATCGTGCCCGGCCCGAAACTCGCAAGCCTGCGGTAGATCAGCGTCGGCAGCGTAAGATAGCCCACAGGCAGGCCGAGCAGCGCCGGAATGCCGAAATTGCCGACCCCCGCGACAAACGCCAGAAGCGAAGCCGTCAGAATGAAAGGCCTGAGCAAGGGCAGCATGATGCGGGCCACCACCTGCCACGGGCTTGCGCCTTCCAGGAGTGCGGCCTCGATCAGCGACCGCGGGATCGAGGCCAGGCCGGAGGCCAGCGTGATCGCGACCAGCGGCGCATGATGCAGCCCCATCACCAGGATGATGCCGAACTGCCCCAGCATCGGATTGGGCGTACCCGGAGAAGGCGCCAAACCGATGAGCTTCAACAGCGGCGAAGCAGGTCCGGCAAGCGTCTTGAACGCCAGGGCCGAAATCTGCGGCGCGATCATCAGCGACAACACCATGATGAAGGCCAGTGCGGTGCGGGCGCGCAGCGTGGTCACCGACAGGATCAGCGCGAATACGACGCCGATTGCCAGTGCCAGCGCGCCGGAGCCGAAGGCAACGGTCAGCGAGTTGCGCGCCGCCCGCCACACATCGGGCGCATCCAGTACCTGCCAGAATGCCAGCAGCCCGCCGTCAAAAGCCGCTGCAATCAGCCGGCCCACGGGAACAACGGAAAACGCCAGGATAAAAACAGCCAACGCCAGCTGAAGGCCCCTGCCCTCGCGCTGCCGCCAGCTGCGGGAAGGTGAAAGTCCGCGCCAGGACAGGCGCGGACCGGCAATGGTGGTGTCGAGGGTTACCGACAAGGTTTACTGGCCGAAGATTTCGGCGAACCGGGCCTTGTTGGCGTCGGCTTCCGCGAGCGCCTTGGCGGCGTCAAACGGCATCACCTTGATGGTGGAGCGGTCGGGAAAGCCCGCAGGCACGGCCACATCCGGATGCGCTGGCAGATAGCCCTGGCTCAGCGCCAGTTCCTGGCCCTCCTTCGAGATCAGGAAATCGACGAATGCCTTGGCAGCGGCCGGATTCTGGGTCGAGGCAAGGATCGCCACCGGCTCGGAAATCGCCGAGACGCCCTCTTGCGGGAACACGAAGGCCACCGGCGCGCCCTTGGCCTTTTCGCGGATCGGCAGGAAGTCGACGACCATGCCGTAAAGCTTCTCGCCGCCGGCGACCTGCTTGAGCACACCGCCATTGCCGCCTGAGGCCTGCGCGCCATTCGCCGCCAGAGCCTCGTAATAGCCCCAGCCGGCATCGAGATTGCCGGCCAGCGTGGCGGTGTGGATCAGCGCCGCGCCAGACGTCAGCGGCGACGGCATGGCGATCTGGCCCCTGGCTTCTTCGCTCAGGAGATCATCCCACGAGGCAGGAACCATTGAGGCTGCGGTATTGTACATGATGCCGGTGGTGATCAGCTTGGTGCCGAACCAGGTCTTGTCGGCGTCGTGGGTGCCGTCGGCATAGGCCGAGATGTCGGCGCCGTCATGCGCCATCAAGAGGTCACGGCTTTTCAGCCCTTCCATGGTGACGCTGTCGGCGATCAGCAACACGTCGGCAGGGGTGGCGCCAGCCGCCAGCTCGGCTTCGAGCTTGGCCATGATCTTGGTGGTGCCGTCGCGCACGAAGGTCACCTTGACCTCCGGGTAGGCTTGCATGAACGCATCCACGGACTGCTGTGCATCGGTATTGGGCTGACTGGTGTAGAGCGTCAGCGTGCCATCCACCGCATGGGCGGGACCGGCAAGGACAGCAACCGAGGCCATCAGGCCGAGCGACAGCGAAATCATTCGTGACATTGGGCGGGACATTGGGCGGGACATTGGGGCAACTCCATGTTTCCAGGATCGGATACGGTGGCTTAAGCAGCCTTGGTAACAGCCCTGTGACAGCAAGCATGAGAAGCTGCACAATCCTGAATGGCGGACGCAAATCCACCTTGCCGGAAGAGTGAATTAATCGAGCACGCCTTCGGTCGAGAAGCCGCAGACCTCTGCCATCTTCAAATAGGCTGCAGAAAATCCGTTCAGCGACACCGTTATGACCTCGTAGCCAGGTCCGGAAACGGTTGCTTCAGCATTGCTGCGCATTGCCTGAAGCGCAGGAAGGTTGTCCTGCTGACCAGCCCGGCCGGATGCAACGGCAAACCCATCCTCGTCAACAACCGCCTCAACCGCACCGCGGATCACAGAACCATCATCGAAGGTGAACGCGATCTGGTCGTCATTTTTCATCACAGTCGCGTATCCGCGGATCGCGCGCTCCTCCACCTTGACCTCCGGGTAGCTGTAGGGAGGGCCGGCATCGCCGGAGAAAAACTCCGCCGAAACCGTCGGAAGCCCGTCACCGCCGGTGAAGATGACGCATTGCTTGTAATCATCCTCTTCAGATGGGACCAGCTCGACGGATACATTCCAGTCCTTGTAGCTCCAAAAATCCTGGGCCGAAGCCGCCTGTACCGTTGCCGCACTCATAACCAGGCATGAAAACACAATTCGCAAAGACGGCATGAAATTCCCCAATTCATTGACTGGCAACGACAATACCGTTGCCACCCCCGAAATTGAAACAGTCAAGCACCGGCAATGGCTTGCCCAAACTCCTTTTCAACAGGCAATGGCGTCAGCCGCCATCCGTGGGCGCAATTTCGACCTCCGCTTCGAGCTGTGCTAGACTTGCCATGCGGGGGCGCGGTTTCTGGATAAGGGAGAACATCCGGATGTTTGAAAGATCACGCACCAGACCACTTGTTAAACCCGCCGGCCTTGTACTGGCGCTCACAATCGCGCATCCCGCAGCTCTTGTGGCCGCGGATTTGTCCTGCAACGGCCTGCTCGAAACCGGACAGACAATGATCTGCTCCGGCTTTGAGCCCAACTGGGCGCTGGAGCTGAGCTGCGATGGCGGCATGAGCACGAACTTCATCGACGCCTTTTCCGGTGACGGCATCCAGACCACGCCGGGCAGCATTACCTTCGCGTCGGAGAACCCCTGGCAGCTTGCAACCAGTCATCCGGTCACAGGCACCATCGCCTACACGCCGGGCGGCTGCACCGACGAGAGCGACGCCGTGCGCGATTTCACCTTCACACCCACCGGCGCGCCGGGTCTGTCGCCGCCGTTCTACCCGTTCTGCTGCCGGATGAAGTAGAGACAACGGCGCCCTGAATTGCTCAGGGTCAATCGGGAAGACGGACAGTCAACTCCATTTCCAGCTGCAGATCCGGTCCGGCAAGCGCGGCGACTCCGATCCCGGTGATGCTTGGCCGTGCACCCTCAAACATTGCCAGCAGGTGCGGCATGGATTGCTCCATGCGTTCGGGAGTCAGATCAACGAGATAAATGCGCGCAATCGCGATGTCCTTGGGTGTCGCGCCGAGCGCGTCCAGCGCGGCTTTCGCATTTGCCGCCACAAGCATCGCCTGTTCGGCCAAATCCGAAGGAACAGGCTCGCCGCCCGGCTGCCAGGCAACTTGGCCGGAGATATAGGCCATGCGGCCAGATTCAACGATCGAAATCTGTGAGTAGCCGAGGTCCGCGGCATTGGGCAGGGCAGAAGGGTTTAACCGTGCGATCGACTGTGCCATAAGAATCCCCTGTCACGTTTCAATTGTCTCTACATATGTAGAGTTTACCACTATTTACGAAGAGGACATATGTCAACCAGGAAACAGGCGCGGCGCGTGATCGTTCTGGATACCGTCATCAAGCTCCTGGCAAGCCGGGGCCTTGAAGGTGTCACCCACCGTGCAATCGACGAGCTCGCCGAATTGCCCCAAGGCTCGTCATCCTACTATTTCCCCAAGAAGGCCCAGCTTCTGGTCGAGACCTCACGGCACCTGGCGGAGCTTCTTGAGAAAGACTGCGACGAGCTTCAGGTCGGCTTTGCCGAAACCGTTGCGAAAGAAGGTGTCGATTCGGCGGTGGACTATGTTGCCCGGGAAGTGATCTCCTACGCGGACAATGCCCGGGATCTCTTTCTGGCGCGGATGGAACTCACGCTGGCATCGGCGCGACGCGAGGAACTGGCTGATGTCGGCGAAGCACTGACGGCTGCCGCGCGCCGACCCATCGAGTTCTTTCTGCAACTGATTTCAGAAGGCCACAGCAGCATGCCGATCGAGACCTGCGCGGCTCTCATCGATGGCATAAGCCTGATGTACGCAACCGGACAGGGGCCGAAACCAACCACGACCCAGATCGCAGCCGTATTCCGCTCCATTCTCTGAGCCGCAGGAACTGCGAACGCAGCCCAGGCATTTCGCCATGAGGTACCGGGAACCTCACCAGTCGAGCGACGAGCCATCCCAGTTGTAGAACTTGCTGGTGCCTGCAAGCGTCAGGCCTTCGGCCAGCTTGAGGATGCCCGCGGCACTTTCCGCCGGGGCGATATCGGCCCCTGCCCCGCCCATGTCGGTCCGCACCCAGCCCGGATGCAGCACCGCCACGGCAACGCCCATCGGCTCGAGATCGGTCGCCAGCCCCTGCATCACCTTGTTGACCGCCGCTTTCGACGCGCGGTAGGCGATCCGGTCGGATTTTTGATGCGAAAGGCTGCCCATCCGCGAGGAGATCGTCAGGATACGGGGACTGGAACTGCGCTTCAGATGCGGAAGGAAGGCCTGCACTACCGCCAGCGGCGCCAGCGTGTTGACTGCGAACGTCTGCGCGAAGCCGTCAAAGTCCATGTCCAGAGTCGACTGCCGCTCCGGCCCGATGCTGCCGGCATTGTTGATCAGGATGTCGATAGGCTCACTGACACTCGCCGCCGCCGCACGCACTGCCGCATGATCGGTGACGTCGAACTGGAGATCATGAAACTTCGGATGGTGGCAGATATGCGCGTCCGGATCGGTGACCGCCGCCCGCGCCGAGCCATAAACAGTCCAGCCCCTGGCCAGCGCCTGATTGGCCATTTCCAGCCCGATGCCGCGATTGGTTCCGGTGATGAGGATGGTGGTCAACGATAAATCTCCCGGCGGTGTCCGATCTCGATGACCACTACGGTCATATGGCCTTGTGAAATCTTAACAATGATCCTCAGATCGCCGACCCGGAAGCGCCAAAGTTCACCGCTCTTGCCCTGCAACCGCTTGGCCAACTCACGAGGGTCAGGGTGATGAACAACACGTTCATTGAGAAACTTCAGAACCCGGATCCGATCTGCCGGGTTGAGTTTGGACAGCTGTTTCCGTGCGGATTCAGTAAATGTGACAACCCAGGTCATTCCGCTGCGTGCAGCGAGCTTCCATTTCCGTCCGGATCATCACCGAACTCCGCCATGATGTCGGCCAGAGGAATTCGTTTGCCGTCATCTGCAGCAAGCGCAGCTTCGGCCACCGCGAGGTCATCCAGATCTTCGATCCGTTCCCTGATTGCCTGAAGCGCAAACTCCTCCTTGCTGACGCCAAGATCCTTGGCGAAGCGGTCAAGCAGTTGTTCCAGCTCTTTCGGCAGATCAAGAGTGATCATGGCAGCGTTCCTTTGCGCTGAATTGTAATGCGCGCGGCAATGCAATTCAACTCCGCCTCAATCAGGCCAGCGAAGGCCTGATTGAGTGTTGGCGTATCAGGACGCGGCAAACCCCTACCGCTTCAGCGGCTTGTAGGTCACCCGCTTCGGATTGACGCTGTCGGCACCGAGACGGCGGATCTTGTCCTGCTCGTAATCCTCGAAATTGCCTTCGAACCATTCCACATGGCTGTCGCCTTCAAAGGCGAGAATGTGGGTGGCGAGACGGTCGAGGAACATGCGGTCATGCGAGATAATGACGGCGCAGCCGGCGAAATTCTCCAGCGCATCTTCAAGCGCGCCGAGCGTTTCAGTGTCGAGGTCGTTGGTCGGCTCATCGAGCAGCAGCAGATTGCCGCCGGACTTCAGAAGCTTGGCCAGATGCACCCGGTTGCGCTGGCCGCCCGAAAGCGTGCCCACCTTCTGCTGCTGGTCGCCGCCCTTGAAGTTAAAGGTCGAGCAATAGGCGCGGCTGTTCATCTCATGCTTGCCGAGCTTGATGATGTCGTTGCCGCCGGAAATCTCTTCCCAGACGGTCTTGTTGCCATCCAGCGAATCGCGGCTCTGGTCGACATAGGAAAGCTGCACCGTTTCACCCACGGTGACCGTGCCGGAATCGGGCTGTTCCTGCCCGGTGATCATCCGGAACAAGGTCGTTTTACCCGCGCCATTGGGGCCGATGACGCCGACAATGCCGCCGGGTGGCAGCTTGAAGGTCAGGTCGTCGATCAGCAACCGGTCGCCATAGGCCTTGGAAATTCCCTCGACGTCGATCACTTGATTGCCAAGCCGTTCGCCGGTCGGAATGATGATCTGCGCGTCGCCGGGACGCCGGTCGCTGGCCGCCTTGACCAGCTCGTCATAGGCCCGGATACGCGCCTTGGACTTGGCCTGCCGGGCTTTCGGCGACGAGGCAATCCATTCCTGTTCGCGCGACAGCGACTTCTGCCGGGACGCCTCTTCGCGGCCCTCCTGCTTCATGCGCTTGGCCTTGGCGTCCAGATAGGCGGTGTAGTTGCCCTCATAGGGAATGCCGCGGCCACGGTCGAGCTCGAGAATCCAGCCGGTCACATTGTCGAGGAAGTAGCGGTCATGGGTGATCATGATCACGGCGCCGGGATATTCCCGCAGATGTTTTTCCAGCCACGCAATGCTTTCGGCGTCCAAATGGTTGGTCGGCTCATCAAGCAACAGCAGATCGGGCTGGCGCAGCAACAGCGCGCACAGCGCCACGCGGCGCTTCTCACCGCCCGAAAGATTGTCGACGCCCGCGGTGCCGGGCGGGCAGCGCAACGCTTCCATCGCCATTTCCACCTGGCTGTCGAGATCCCACAGGTTCTGCGCGTCGATAATGTCCTGGAGTTTCGCGCCTTCATCGGCGGTCTCGTCGGAATAGTTCATCATCAGTTCGTTGTAGCGGTCGAGCACCGCCTGCTTTTCGGCAACGCCCTGCATGACGTTGCCCAGCACATTCAGGCTCTCGTCAAGCTGCGGCTCCTGCGGCAGGTAGCCCAGCGTCGCCCCCTCGGCCAGCCAGGCCTCGCCGGTGAACTCGGTGTCGAGCCCGGCCATGACCTTCAGAACCGTCGATTTACCGGCGCCGTTCGGACCGAGAATACCGATCTTGGCATCCGGATAGAATGACAGATGGACATTTTCGAGGACCTTTTTGGCGCCAAAGGACTTGTTGAGCCCCGCCATGTGATAGATGAACTGCCGTGCCACGATGCGCTCCAGACATGATTTGGATGATTGCCCGCTGTCTATTCGAATTAGAGCCAGAGAGCAATGATGCCGCCCGCTCCTCCCCAGATCAGCGCGCAGCCGGTTCGCCAGAGATTAAAATGAGATTAAATTGCCGAAGTCTCCGCAAGCAATTTCGCAACAGACCGGGTGCCATAAGCCCGCCAGATTTGCAGGAGACACAACGCAATGATTATCAATTCGGTAGGCGCGGCCTTTGCCGGCGGCTCCGGCCAGACCACGGGCGGCACATCCAGCCAGACCGGTCCGGCGCAGGACGACACAGCAGCTTCGGGCAGCGGCCAGACCGGCGGCACCGAGGCAACGGGCTCGTCATCCACGTCTTCGGGCTCGTCCAACGGTCAGACCGGCAGCCAGGCCGGTGGCCAGTCGACAGCTTCGTCCGCTTCGAGCCAGTCTGCCGCATCGCAAACCGCGGCCACCGCGCAATCTGCGGCACTGGCCGTTGAAGCCGGAAAGGCTCCGGCCGATGAAGACGCCTTGCGCACTCAGGCTCTCGAAGTCCAGAAGCGCATGAACACCGACATGCTGATCCGCTCGCTCGGCGCCAGCACCGGCACGGGCCTGAGCCTGCTCAGCGAAGCCAAGCCCGAAACACCCGTGCCGCTCGCCGTCGCAGCCTATGCCGAGAACTTTAACCAGTCTGCGGCCGGCCTTGCCAAGGCAGCAGCCTGACACAGCCTCCCGGCACCCCCTCTAGGCACCCTGGCCTTTGTCTGCGGATGAGGCCGGGCGATCCATTGCCCTGAACGCACCAGCTTCGGCGCCACAATCAGGTTCCGATTGGTTGAGCAGCCGGCCTTTGGCCCAGGCGGTTTTGTGCGTTTTGGCTGCCGCTTTACCGCAGCATCACCAGGCAAATCAGGCCGAAAAGCTGACGGTCACGCCCTTCTTGCGGAAATAGGACTGCATGATCTTGCGGCCCTGACGGTTGGACTGGGCCAGCTTGCCGGGCTCGAACACGGCTTCCTTGACCCCTTCACGCGCCATCGCCACCTTGAGCGCAGCAATATGGCTGTCCAGCTCTTCATTGTCGTTCTTGATCGACTCGTAGATGTTGTCGATGGCTTGATTGAGGGTCAGATCGCTCACGTTGCGGCACTCCATGGTTCGTTGCCACTCAACTAGCGATTTTTCAGCCAAGGGCAAGTCGCAGTCATAGGGGTGCATCTCGTGTCAAATCATCATTGCCCTTGATTTTGCCTCTCAGGCCATGGCCAATAGGCAAATGAGCGATTTTTCTGCCGCCCCCCATCAAAGCCCCACCGGCGCAAAGCTCGCCGTTCGCCACGTGCTGGCCAGCGGCCCGGCCCGTGGTGTTGTGCAGATCAATCATGGGCTGGCCGAGCATGCGGGCCGCTACCAGCGCTTTGCCCGTTTCCTGGCAGCCAATGGCTATCATGCCTATGTGCATGATCACCGCGGTCATGGCGCAACCCGTGCACCGGATTCGATCCCCGGCGCCTTCGCCACCAGGGACGGCGCATCGAAAGTCATTGCCGACGTCGCTGCCATCCACGCGCTGATCAACGAGCGGCACCCGGGCGTGCCGGTGATCACCTTTGGCCATTCCATGGGTGGCCTGGTGGCGCTGAATTTCGCGGAAGCCCACCCCGAGGCAAGTGCTGCGCTGGCCGTCTGGAATTCCAATTTCAACGCCGGTCTGGCCGGTCGCGCCGGGCAGATCGCGCTCCGCCTCGAAGCCTTTTTCAAAGGCTCCGACACCCCAAGCGATATATTGCCCAAACTCACCTTCCAGGCCTGGGCCAATGCCATGCCCGACCGCCGCACCGATTTCGACTGGCTGTCGCGCGACAGTGTCGAGGTTGATCTCTATGTCATCGATCCCTTGAGCGGCTGGGATGCCACCGTGAGCATGTGGCAGGATGTGTTCAGGCTGATCTACGCCGGAGGCAGCCGGGAAAACCTGGCCAAACTTCCCAAGCCGCTGCCCATTCACCTGATCGGAGGCGGACAGGATCCGGCGACCGAAAATGGTGCTGCAATCACCTGGCTGGCAGATCAGATGAGCACAGCAGGATTGACCGACGTGACAAGCCAGATCCTGGCCGAGACGAGGCATGAGACATTGAATGACATCAACCGCGATCGCTCGATGGCCGAGTTCCTGGCCTGGCTCGACAGCCGCATCGGGACCGGCCGGAGATCGTCATCGATATCGCCGGGATAGTTGTCCCCGTCCCCAATGTCGAACAACCTCAAAGCCAAAGCCACACCGGGAGCCGGCAGCAACAGCCGCTTGAAACCGGCCTCTGATGTGTCAATGAGAAGCATCGGGACAGGCGGGAAAGCCTGAAATTGGGTATTCGTTCAGCCAGATTGCCCACCCGGCGGCAATGACCGGATTCTGCCGGCAACAGGCGGAGCAAAGATCGCCTCATCAGAGAAATTCATGTGTCAGCATCTGTTTCCGGCGTTATACAGGCATCACTGATCGCAGCCCCTCGCCTGGTGCTGCCACATCAGCAACGTGCAGCCACGGAGATCAGAATGGACCAGCCCGCGACCACCCCCCCGCCGCTTGCCGGTGTTCGCGTCATTGAACTGGCTCGCATTCTGGCAGGCCCATGGGCGGGGCAATTGCTGGCTGATCTGGGCGCCGACGTCATCAAGATCGAGCATCCCGAAGGTGGCGACGACACCCGGCGCTGGGGTCCGCCCTTCGTCACCGGGGCCGACGGCGAAAACCTCTCGGCTGCCTATTACCACTCCACCAACCGCGGCAAGCGCTCGGTCACCATCGACATCGCCACGCCAGAAGGCGCCCAGGCTGCGCGCGATCTGATCTCCACCGCCGATGTCGTGCTGGAAAATTTCAAGGTTGGCGGGTTGAAGAAATACGGCCTCGATTACGACAGCCTGAAAGCCGCCAATCCGGCACTGGTCTATTGTTCGATCACCGGCTTCGGCCAGACCGGGCCCTACGCGCCGCGCGCCGGCTATGATTTCATCATCCAGGCCATGACCGGCATGATGTCGATCACCGGCGAACCCGGCCGCGAGCCGCAAAAGGCCGGTGTCGCCATCTCCGACATCTTCACCGGGCTTTATTCGGTTATCGCCATTCAGGCGGCGCTCCGCCACTCTGAGAAGACCGGCGAAGGCCAGATGATCGACATGGCGCTGTTTGACACCCAGGCCGGAATCCTGGGCAACCAGAACCTCAACTATCTGGTGTCGGGCGTGGCCCCGGTGCAGATGGGCAACGCCCACATGAACATCGCGCCCTATGAGGTGTTTCCGGTTGCCGATGGTCACATCATCATCGCGGTCGGCAATGACGGCCAGTTTCAGCGTTTCTGCAAGCTGCTCGGCGCAACGGATATGGCGGCCGATCCTGAGTTCCAGACCAACCCGTCGCGCGTCGCCAACCGGGAGCGGCTGCGCGCCGGCCTCATCGCCCGGATGGCGTCCTGGACCAAAGCGGACATGCTCAAGGCCTGCGAAGCCAATGCCGTGCCCGCAGGCCCCATCAACAACATTGCCGAGATGTTTGCTGATCCGCAGATCATCGCCCGCGGCCTGCGCATGGATCTCGAAGATTCTGCCGGAACCGAGATTCCCTCGGTGCGCGCGCCGATCATTCTGCCCGCCTCGCCGCTTCATTATGACCGGCCAAGCCCGCGCCTAGGCGAGCACACCGGCGAGGTGCTGGCCGAACTGGAACGCAAGAAAGGGTTGCGATCATGACAGTCTGGATGCTCCTCGCCTTCGCAACGGTCGCCTTCATCGGCATCGCCACCCCGGGTCCGACAGTGCTGCTGGCGCTTGCCAACGGCTCCCGCTTCGGCTTCCGGTGCTCGCTCTGGGGCATGCTCGGCGCCGTACTCTCCGATTTCGTGCTGATCGGCGCCGTCGCCATCGGCCTCGGGGCGCTGCTCGCCGCATCAGAGTTCTGGTTTATGGTGCTCAAATGGGTCGGCGTCGGCTATCTCGCCTTTATCGGCCTGCAGATGCTGCGCTCGAAGGGTAGCCTTGATGTTTCAGAGACGCACGGCACCGCTGGCGGCACACCGCGGGCGCTGTTTCTGAAGAGCTTCCTCGTGGCCGTCACCAATCCCAAGGGCTACCTCTTCTTCACGGCCTTCCTGCCGCAATTCGTCGTCGCCACCGAGCCACAACTGCCCCAATATGCAGCGCTTGCAATCATCTTCGCCTTGCTCGACCTCGTGATCATGGCGGGCTATGCCAGCCTCGGCGCACAGGCGATGAAGCTGCTCACCCGGCGCGGCCTCGTCTGGCTCGACCGTACCTGCGGCGGGGCACTTCTCGCTCTCGCCGGAACACTCGCCTTCTATCGCAAGACGGCGAACTGACATTCAAACCAATCAAAGGGACGTAATCATGAAAACCGGCGGCCAGCTAATTGTCGATTCGCTCAAGGCCAATGGCGTCGAGCGCCTGTTCTGTGTGCCGGGTGAAAGCTATCTCGCAGTTCTTGATGCGCTGGTTGATTCCGGCGTCGGCGTCACCGTCTGCCGCCAGGAGGGCGGCGCCGCGATGATGGCCGATAGCTGGGGACGGCTTACCGGCAAGCCCGGCATCTGCTTTGTCACCCGCGGCCCCGGCGCCACCAATGCCACCGCCGGCCTGCACATCGCCCGGCAGGATTCGATCCCGATGATCCTGTTCATCGGCCAGGTCCAGCGCGACGCCCGCGAACGTGAAGCCTTCCAGGAGGTCGAGTACCGCCGCGCCTTCACCGAATTCGCCAAATGGGTCGCCGAGATCGATGATCCGGCCCGCATTCCCGAATTCGTCAACCGCGCTTTCTCCATCGCCCAGTCCGGCCGCCCCGGCCCCGTGGTGCTGGCCCTGCCCGAGGACGTGCTGCGCGAAGTCGTCGACAATCCGCCCGCGTCGATCCTGCCCAATCCGGTGCCGGCAAGCCATCCCGGCGAGGCCGAGATGCGGGATCTCGCCGTGCGCATTTCGCGCGCCGAACGGCCGGTAATGATCCTGGGTGGCACCCGCTGGACCGATCAGGCGGTGCGCCAGGTCGAGCGCTTCGCCGAGCGGGCGCAGATCCCCGTCGGCTGCTCCTTCCGCCGCCAGATGCTGTTCGATCACCTTCACCCGTCCTACGCCGGCGATGTCGGCATCGGCATCAATCCGGCACTCGCTGCTGAGATCAAGACCTCCGATCTAGTGATGCTCATAGGCGGGCGTTTCTCGGAAATGCCGTCGTCGGGCTACACTTTGCTCGACATTCCCTGCCCGCAGCAACCGCTGGTCCATGTCCATGCCGACAGCGGTGAGCTTGGCCGGGTCTATCGTCCCACGCTGGCCATCAACGCCGACCCTGCCAGCTTCGCTGCCGCCCTTGCCGAACTCGATGTCGATGGTTCGATGCCGCGCGCCGAACGGACAGCCCGCATGCATGAGGACTATCTCAGCTGGTCGACCCCGCCTGAAACCGGACCTGGCGATGTCCACATGGGCCCGATCATCGACTGGCTGCGCGAGCACCTGCCCGAGGATGCGATCCTGACCAATGGCGCCGGCAACTACGCCACCTGGGTGCACCGCTACATCCGGTTCCGCAAATTCGCCACCCAGGCCGCACCTGTATCGGGCTCGATGGGCTATGGCGTGCCCGCAGCCGTTGCCGCCAAGCAGGCTTTCCCGGAGCGCACCGTGGTGGCCTTTGCCGGCGATGGCTGCTTCATGATGCACGGCCAGGAGTTCGCCACCGCCATCCAGCACAAGCTGCCGATCATCGTCATCGTCGTCAACAATTCGATGTACGGCACCATCCGCATGCACCAGGAACGCGACTATCCCGGCCGCGTCAGCGCCACCGAGCTTACCAACCCGGATTTCGCAGCCCTTGCCCGCGCCTATGGCGGCCATGGCGAAACGGTGGAAACAACCGCGGACTTCGCCGCAGCCTTCGAGCGCGCCCACGCCAGCGGCATCCCGGCAATCATCGAGATCAAGCTCGACCAGCAGGCAATCACCCCGACAAGGACGCTGGACCAGATCTCCGGCACCGGCGTGAAGACATAGGGCCTGGCCCTCTCGCGCCTATTCCCCCGCAAGGGTCCGGAAGTCCCAGTTCTGCGTCTCGGCTGCCTGCTCCATGAAGGCGCGCACCTTGACCGAGAGCAGGCGCGAACTCGGATAGATGAACTGGACCGGATAGGGCTCGGGCTCGTGGTCGGCCATCACCAGTGATAGCCGGCCGTTGCGCAGATGATCGGCGACCTGATAGCTCAGCGCCATCGTCAGCCCGCCGCCCTGTGTCGCGTGCCAGATCGCGGCATCGGCGCTGTTGGTCGCGTAACTTGGTTCGACCGTCACGCCCTTGGGCGTTCCCCCGACCCGGAACCGCCAGTGATCGGCGGCGGTCAGTGCCGTGAACGAAATCAGGCGGTGCTGTCGCAGATCCTCGGTTGTGTGCGGCACGCCTTGGCCGGCAAGATAGTCCGGCGACGCCACCAGCACCCGGCGCACCGCTCCGAACTTGCGGACGATGTCGCTTGAATCGGCGAGGTTGCCGATGCGGATGGCCAGATCGATCCCGTCCTCGACAAGATTGACATTGCGGTCGGAGAGCATCAGCTCCGCGCTCACCTTCGGATGCCGTGTCATAAATTCGCAGATCAGTGGCGCGACATGCAACCGCCCAAAAACCTGCGGCGCGGTGACCACCAGACGGCCCATGGGTTCGCCGCGCTCGCTTTCGGCCATCTGCTCGGCATCCTCGAGATCGGCCATGATGCGGCGGCTGCGCTCGAGGAATCTCAACCCCGCGTCGGTGAGGCTCACCGCGCGGGTGGTCCGGTTCAGCAGCCGCACGCCCAGCCGCTCCTCCAGCGCCGCCACATGACGGGTGATCGCCGAGGTCGATAGCCCCAGTTTCCGGGCGGCTGGCGCAAAGCCGTTCAGTTCCGAAACCGCGATGAAGGCCCCGATGGCGGAAAAGCGATCCATGTCATTATCCCGATAATTGCAACAGTATGTGGAGAAACTAACATATTCTCTCATATTAGAGAAACAATCATAGTCCGGCCTGTGAAGCGCGGCACCTGCCACGCACCAGACAGGAGACCAATACAATGCCCCGTATCCCCACCCCCGCCACCATCGACGCCGCCCCCGCAGCCGCACAGCCACTGCTTGAGGCCGTCAAGAAGCAGATCGGCTCGGCCCCGAACCTCTTCCGCATCACCGCCACCAGCCCTGCCGCGCTCGAAGGCTATCTCAGCCTCAACGGCGCGCTCGCCAAGGGTGCGCTTGACGCAGCCACCCGCGAGCGGATCGCGCTTGCCGTGGCCCAGGTCAACAGCTGCCGCTATTGCCTCGCCGCCCACACCTATCTGGGCAAGAACATCGCCAAGCTCGGCGATGCCGAGATCGCCGCAAACCGCGATGGCCATTCCAGCGACCCCAAGGCCGATGCCGCTGTAAGCTTCGCAAGGAAGGTGACGATCGACCGCGGCGCCATCACCGATGCCGATTTCGCCCTCGTGCGCGCGGCGGGCTATTCCGATGCCGAGATTGTCGAGATCGTCGCCCACGTCGCGCTCAACACCCTCACCAACTACATCAACGAGGTGTTCGAGACCGAGGTCGATTTCCCGGTCGTGCCACTGACCCAGGCCGCCTGATTGTTAACCCCGGGGCGCCGGCAATGGCGCCCCTCACCTTTAAGGACACGATCATGTCGACACCGGAACCTGCCCGCCCGCCCTTGCCGCCATTCACCGCCGAAACCGCCGCTGAGAAGGCCCGCCTCGCCGAAGACGCCTGGAACAGCCGCGATCCGGAGCGCGTCTCGCGCGCCTATACGCCCGACAGCCAGTGGCGCAACCGCGCCGAATTCCTCACCGGACGCCCCGCAATCGTCGAATTCCTGGCCCGAAAATGGGCCCGCGAACTTGAATACAGGCTGATCAAGGAAGTCTGGGCCTTCCAGGAGATCCGCATCGCCGTTCGGTTCGCCTATGAGTGGCACGATAACAGCGGCCAGTGGTTCCGCAGCTTTGGCAACGAGAACTGGGAGTTCGATGCCCATGGGCTGATGCGGCTACGGATCGCCTCGATCAACGACCTCCCGATCAAGCCGGCCGACCGCCTGTTCGACTGGCCGCTTGGACGCCGGCCGGATGATCATCCGGGCTTGAGCCAGCTTGGCCTGTGAGGACATCATGAAACCAGGATCGGACCCATCCAGCGATATCGCATTCACGCCGACCGTCAAGGCGATCCAGAGCCGCAAGGGATCGCGCGCCACCTATGCCGGGATGGAGCAGCGCGGTGGCTGGCAGACGGCGATCGAGCCGGACCTCGCAGCCTTCATCGAACAGGTCAGGAGCTTTTTCCTCGCCACCGCCAACCGCGAGGGCCAGCCCTATGTCCAGCATCGCGGCGGCCCGCCCGGCTTTCTGCGCGTGCTCGATCGCCACACGCTCGGTTTCACCGATTTCAAGGGCAACCGCCAGTTCATCACCGAGGGCAATCTCGAAGACAATCCGAAGGCCTTCATCTTCCTGATCGATTACGCCCTGCAACGGCGCGTCAAGCTCTGGGGCACGGCGAAAATGGTCGAGGCAACGCCAACACTCTTGTCCCGCCTGATGCCGGAAGGCTACCGGGCAAGGCCCGAGCAGATCTTGCTGTTCGAGGTCGAGGCCTGGGATGTCAATTGCCCGCAGCACATTCCGCAGCGTTTCGAGGCCGACGATGTCGCCCGCGTCCTCGCAAAGCGCGATGCCCGGATTGCCGAACTCGAGGCGCTTCTCGCGGCCAAAGGCGAAACCTGACCGGACACCCGGGCATAAAGCCCGCCTGCTGATCGGGCAGGCCCTCCATGCCGGCGGGTGCGACCGCTGCGGCAACCGTCCCCGCGGCCAATCGCCTCTTGTCCCGGCCGCGTCCCGCACCAGATTGCAGGCTATGAACAGCTCACAGCCAACGCCCCCTCTATCGGTCTGGTATGATGGAGATTGCCCGGTCTGCCGTCAGGAAGTCGCACTCTACAGTCGCATCGACCGCAACGACCTGATCACATGGATCGACATCGTCACCCTTGCCGGCCCTGAATTGCCTGCCGGCAAGACCCGCGAAGAACTTCTCGGCAGGTTTCATGCCCGTGTGGCTGATGGCCCGTGGCAGATCGGCGTCGACGCTTTCGCCGCCATCTGGCAACGGCTGCCGGTGCTCAACTGGTTTGCATTCGTGTTTCGCCTGCCCATCATCCGGCAGATTGTTCAGGTCGCCTATCTCGGCTTCCTCAGATGGCAGCGCCATCACCGCGCCCGGCGCAACGCCCCGGCGTGACCATACGTCTTGGCGGACAGCCTCAGGTTCAGTTGCGCATATGCTCGGTGTGCTGGTAGATCGCCGTCGAGCGGGCGCCGGAGCGGCAATAGCCGAGCATCGGCTGCGGCATTTCCTCGATCGCGTCGACCATCTCCCGCACCGCGTCGGCGGTCACGCCCATCGGGCCGACCGGGATATGGCGCGCTTCGATGCCGAGCGCTTCAGCGGCCTGTTTGATGCTGTCGAAGCTCGGCTGGTCCGCCGCTTCGCCATCGGGGCGGTGGCAGACAATCGACTGGAAACCGGCGGCCTTGATTTCGGCCAGATCCTCGACCGAAATCTGGCCGGCGACGGAATAGGTTGGGGTAACGGGGCGAAGATCCATGACGTCATCTGCCTTTGATAGGAGGCGCGTCTGTCTCAGCCACGCCGAAGTTCGGTTCGTCCCACTGACTTAAGCAATGGCCGTAAGCGCGTCAATGCGGCGCGGCAACCGGGTTTGCTAGGCGCTGCCGTTCCGCACCCGTTGGGTGACCGCGCCGATGATCTCCACCACATCGGGGAAACAGCCGCAGCAACGCCCTCGAATCCGCATCGCATGATAAACCTTGGACGGCACGATCAGCTGCCAGGGGTCCTCGGCAAGCAGTTTTTCGACGGCCGCCTCGATCTCGTCTTGCTACAGAAGGTTGCACTGGCAGACAATCATGCGAATTCTCTATGCATATGCGCCACCACCAGCCTCCGCTGCCGGTTGACGCTAAAACCTGTATGAATTACTCCACAATCTTTGAACGAGCCGCCTTCTGCTGTCAAACGGCAGATGGCCTCCGAGCCGGGATCATGGCCTGCAGTCCTTTCGCAGGATCAGGTCAGATGTAAAGGATAAACCCGCCCGTGGGCGAACGCGCACTCAAGTCTGCTGCCTGGATAATCTCCCTGCTCTGCCTCGCGCCGATTGTCGCCGTGGGTTTTGCTGCGGTGTCGGGCACGCTCGACACCTGGAACAGCCTGATGGCGACGGTTCTGCCGCGCTATACCTGGACCACGGTTCAGCTGGTGCTGCTGGTCGGCGTCGGAACTGCAGTGGTCGGTACGGCCACCGCCTGGCTTGTCACCACCTGCTCCTTTCCGTTCCGCCGCACCTTCGAGATCGTTCTGGCCCTGCCGCTGGCCTTCCCGGCCTATGTGCTGGCCTATGCCTATACCGACCTGCTCGATCACCCCGGCGCGGTGCAGACCGCGCTGCGCAACATCACCGGCTGGGGGCCGCAGGACTATTGGTTCCCCGAGGTCCGCTCACTCGGCGGCGCCGCAGCCATGCTGATCTTCGTGCTTTATCCATATGTCTATCTGCTGGCCCGCGCGGCCTTCCTCAAACAATCGCCAACCGCCTATTTCGCCGCCCGCACGCTCGGCCATACGCCCTGGTCGGCCTTCTGGCGCGTCAGCCTGCCGATGGCCCGCCCGGCGATTGCCGGCGGCGTCATCCTGGCGTTGATGGAAACCATCGCCGATTTCGGCACCGTGGCGCATTTCGGCGTACAGACCTTTGCCACCGGCATCTACTCGGCCTGGTTCTCGATGGGTGACCGCATGGCAGCCTCGCAGCTGGCGCTGTGCCTGCTGGTGGTGGCGCTGGCCTTCGCCCTGATGGAACGCGCCCAGCGCGGCGCCGCAAAACGCTTCCCCGCCGGCTCCCGCAACGAGACCATGGAACGCCATCATTTGAGCGGCTGGCATGCCGCAAGCGCGTTTACCGCCTGCATGCTGCCGGTCGCCGTCGGCTTTGCCATTCCGCTTGTCGTGCTCACCGACATGGCCATCGGCGCCGGAAAATCGCCGTTCTCGCCGCGCTATCTCGGTTATGTCCAGAACTCGCTGATCCTCGCTTCGATCACCGCCTTCGTCACCGTCTCCGCCGCCATCATCATCGGCTTTTGCGCCCGCATCGCGCCGAGCCTCGCCGCGCGCTTTTCCGCCGCCGCCGCAGGCATCGGTTACGCCGTCCCCGGCGGCGTCATCGCGGTCGGGCTGCTGGTCCCCTTCGCAGCGCTCGACAATGCCATCGATGCCTGGGCGCGGGCCAATTTCGATGTCTCCACCGGCTTGTTCTTCACCGGCTCGATCGGGCTTCTGGTGGTGGCCTATATGGTGCGCTTCATTGCTGCAGCGCTTGGCGCCTTCGACACCGGCATCTCGGCGATCAAGCCCAACATCGATGCCGCCGCACGCACGCTGGGCCGCAGCTCGGGCCGCATGCTGTTCGAAATCCATCTGCCACTGCTCAGGCCCAGCCTGCTGACGGCGCTGCTGATCGTCTTTGTCGACGTGATGAAGGAACTGCCGGCAACGCTGATCATGCGGCCGTTCAACTTCGACACGCTGGCCGTTCAGGCCTACCGGCTGGCCTCCGACGAACGCCTGCAACAGGCAGCCCTGCCCTCGCTGATGATCGTCGGCTTCGGCCTGCTGCCGGTGGTTCTGCTATGCCACACAATCGGCAAATCCGGCCGCCCGCGCCAGACAATCCGCCCCAGGGTGGATGCGCTGGTGCCATCGGCTTGACCGGATGAGCTCCGGCTTCACGTTGGCCTGATGCGCCCGCTTTGTTGCGTGGCCTTTTTAATCTGCTTTCACAATGGCATCAGACGCAGTAAGCATCCGGATCTTTGAATTTTGGGACATGTCATGGCGCAAAATGCCACTATTTACAAAGTCGAACTTTCCGTCTCCGACATGGATCGTCACTATTACGAAACCCATAAACTGACCGTTGCCAAACACCCCTCGGAAACCGATGAACGGCTGATGCTGCGTCTTGTGGCCTTTGCGCTCAATGCCCATGAGCATCTGGAAATGACAAAGGGGCTGTCCACCGATGACGAACCGGACATCTGGCAGAAAAGCCTGAGCGGCGAACTTGATGTGTGGGTGGCGCTTGGGCTTCCCAGCGAAAAAATGATCCGCCAGTCCTGCGGCAAGGCCGGCAAGGTGGTGGTCTATCCCTACGGCGGCAGGACGGCCGAGATGTGGTGGGACAAGATAAAGAACACCACCTCCCGTTTTGACAATCTTCAGGTGATCGGTTTCTCCGAGAAAGACACCGGCGAACTGGCAAAACTGGCAAGCCGCGCCATGAGCCTGCAGGTCAATATCCAGGACGGTGAAGTGATGGTCAGCGTTGGTGACAGCATCGTTTACGTGACCCCGCTGAAATGGAAGAGCGCCGCATAACCTGTGGCTTTGGCGTAAACACGGGCTCAAGCTGCCCGGCAGTGCCCATCATGATCAGATGTGGTTCACCCATGTCCGCGCAGAAGCATCTGCGCTGCAGCATCGAGAGTTTTCGCGGACGGTTGTCTTGGTCGAAAGCTTTGTTGGTTTGGGCCGGAAGCGGCCATTCGCAGCGGTGCAAGCTCATTTAGGCTTCTTGATTTCAACACCCATTTTCTGGCCCTCCATTGTCTCAAATATCGGGGCGAACCGCTTCGATGGAAGAGGCTTGTCATGACGTTGAACAAATCGCGTCAGATTGCGAGTTGAAGCTATTGGCCGCCGGCTCTCATTGATCGCGCTGGTACATTGACAAAGACGATCTCGCCAATGATAAGATCATTGAACTGTTTTTTTGTGTTGAAATCAGTTTCAAACAATCCCACCAGCACAGGCTTCCCACAAGTTTAACGATCGCGCCAGAAACTTTAACTTTCCATAGCAGGAGCAAACCAATGCGGCTTTCATCATTATCCGCCGGCATATTAATCGCACTCGCGTCCGGCAGCGTCGCCAACTCGGCGGACATGGATAATCTTGATGGCGGCTCGTTGCCATGGTCCGGATTTTTCATTGGTGCTTTCGGCGGCTACCATGCAGGCGATATAATCAACTCCGACTGCACTGGGATTTGCCCGGCAAACCCTGAATTCAACATATGGGGTGTGGGTATCCAGGCTGGATACGACCACGAATTCGCCAACAGGATAGTTCTTGGCGGCTATGCAATGCTTCCGCTGGCTGTGAGCAAGGACAGCTTCACGCTGCCCATCTTTGGCGCTTACAATTACAAGACAACCCTTTCAGGGTTTATCGGTGCGCGGCTGGGCTACGACATGCAGAATGGGTTCCTGCCCTATGTCGCCGGCGGCTATAATTTTGCTCGGGTGGAAGCGACAAATGGCACTTACAGCCAGACAAACACCCATCACGGCTACCATCTTTCTTTTGGCGCAGAATATCTGGTCACGGACAATATCTCGGCTGATCTCCGCTACACATATTCGGAGTTTGGCAAAGAAGTTTACAATCCAGGCGTTGCTTCGACCTGGGGCGAAAATGCAAGCGCCGTCACATTGGGGATCAACTACCGGTTCTGATGGGCTCTGCCTGCTCTGAACGGTGTTTTTGCATTTCAAGCTTGCGAGGGCCCTTTTCGAAGGGTCCTCTTTTTTTGCGGGCAATACATCAAGTCAGCAGTGCCAGCCTTGTCTTGGAGCGCCTGCAAATGGATGGGCATCTTTAATCAAAAGGGCATATTCTCAAACCTGCCGGACACCTGACAAGCGCTGGAATGCGAACTGAAATCGCGTTTTCCGGGTTTTGAGACCCGCGTCACTGGCTGCGCTGTTCTCTTTAGCCCACACATCTGGAGTCGATCTCCAAAGCACGATTGAAGAGAAAGTGCGATCCAGATCACCGGCTTCTGGCGCAAACACGGGCTCAAGCTGCCCGGCAGTGCCCATCATGATCGGATATGGCTTACCCATGTCCGCACTGAAGCGTCTGCGCTGCAGCGTCGAGAGTTTTCGCGGACGGTCGTCTTGGCCGAAATCCCAAATGATGATTTGGCAACTCCGGGCGGATAGCGGCCGTTCGCTGCGCTTTGCACCAAGGTCCGCTGTGTGAAGAACGCTGCCGTTGGAAAGATCAACTTCAGGTTCAGCATTTCGATCACCGCTGCATTCCCGCACGCGTCTATCGGTTTTCTGCTTAGATTTGGATCAGCTTGCCAGATTGAATCTGAAACGGCGGAATCCATCATTGCTGCGCGGTCTGCATCTTGGCCTCGGAAAGGAAAGGATGTACGGATGCCTCTCCGGTCGCAGCCTACCCGGATAACAAAACAAGGGTTATAAAATGAAGACTATCGTCATCTGCTCCGGCGGGCTCGATTCTGTTTCACTCGCGCATATGGTCGCACAAGAACGACAGTTGACCCGCCTTGTGTCTTTCGACTACGGACAACGTCACCGCAAGGAACTGGACTATGCAGCCTCGTGCGCGCAGCGACTGGACGTACCCCACGATATTATAGATCTGCGCAGCATCGGTGCGGCACTGACAGGATCAGCCCTTACCGATGATATCGATGTCCCCGACGGGCATTACGCCGAAGAAAGCATGCGCATTACCGTCGTCCCGAACCGCAATGCCATCATGCTGGCCGTAGCCTTTGGCGTCGCGGCGGCACAGGGCGACCAGTCCGTGGCAACCGCGGTTCATGGCGGTGACCATTTCATCTATCCCGACTGCCGACCTGCCTTTACGCAGGCGTTCGAAGCCATGCAAAAGGCGGCGTTGGATGGCTATGCAGATGTGTCGCTCTACACGCCTTTTGTGCATCGAACGAAAGCCGACATCGTCACGGAGGGCGCGCGCCATAACACGCCCTTCGCAGAAACCTGGTCCTGTTACAAAGGTGGCAAGGCACATTGCGGGCGTTGCGGCACCTGCGTGGAGAGGCGCGAAGCGTTTCATTTGGCGGATGTCGCCGATCCCACGACCTACGCCGATCCGGATTATTGGATCGCTGCAATCGCAAGAAAGGACCGTGGCTGATGTATCGGATCACAAAAGAGTTCCACTTTTCGGCCTCGCACCAACTTTCGCACCTGCCCGGCGACCATCAATGCGCACGGCTGCACGGGCACAACTATATCGTCGTTGTGGAAATGGCATCGGCGACATTGAATGCCGACGGATTTGTACGCGACTACGGCGAGCTAAAGCCGCTTAAGACCTATATCGACGACACGTTCGACCATCGCCATCTCAATGACGTCATGCGCGAGGCCTCGACCGGCGAAAACATGGCGCGGCATTTTTATGACTGGTGCGCTGCACGTTGGCCTGAAACCAGCGCCGTCAAGGTCAGCGAGACTCCCAAGACATGGGCAGAATACCGGCCATGAGCCGATTGCGTATTGCCGAAATATTCGGCCCGACGATTCAGGGCGAAGGGGCGCTGATCGGAGAGCCCACCGTCTTTGTCCGCACAGGGGGGTGTGATTATCGCTGTGCATGGTGCGACAGCCTGCATGCCGTCGACACGGCGTATCGCCATACATGGACTGCGATGCCCTCAAACGCGGTTTGGGAAGAAGTCCAGCGCCTATCCAGGGGCAACCCGTTGACTGTGTCACTGTCCGGCGGCAATCCGGCTATCCAGGATTTTACGCAACTGATCGCGCTTGGTCACGCAAAGGGCTACCGCTTCGCTTGCGAAACTCAAGGGTCGATTGCAAAGCCGTGGTTTGGCGACCTCGACACGCTGGTGTTGAGCCCCAAGCCGCCCTCCAGCAAAGAAGTCGTCAATTGGGCGGCGTTTGACGCCTGCCTGATAGCCGCAAAAGGCGCAGGCAAGATCGTGATGAAGATCGTGATCTTCGACGATGCGGACTATGCTTGGGCACGGGCGGTGACGGACAGATATCCTGAACTGCCGCTCTACCTTCAGCCCGGCAATCTTGAGGTCGATCCCGATGTCGCGGTCGACCTGCAGGTGCTGGCGGACAGACTGCTGTGGCTGGCCGATAAAACCATAACCGATAGCTGGTTTGCGCCGCGGATCTTGCCGCAATTGCACGTCCTGCTGTGGGGAAACAAGCGCGGGGTCTGACCCGCCGAAGGAGACGACAGTGGAAACGATTTACAGTGATTTGAAGCAACTGGGCGGCCAGACAGATTTGCCGTCCTCCCCAGAAGACGCGGTCCTGGAACGTGTGTCGAACCCGCAAGCCGACGTGGCCTATTGCGTGCGGTTTACCGCACCTGAATTCACGTCGCTGTGCCCGATGACAGGCCAGCCTGATTTCGCACATTTGGTCATCGACTATGTGCCGGGCGCATTTCTCGTCGAATCCAAATCGCTCAAACTTTTTCTTGGATCGTTTCGCAACCACGGTGCCTTTCACGAGGACTGCACCATCTCAATTGCACGGCGCTTGGTCGACTTTCTGAATCCGCAATGGCTGCGGATCGGCGGCTATTGGTATCCACGTGGCGGTATCCCGATTGATGTGTTCTGGCAAACCGGGTCCACGCCTGAAGGTGTGTGGATCCCGGACCAAGGCGTGCCGCCCTATCGCGGCAGAGGGTAGATCCGGCTCTGACCTGCCGTTCGCGGTACCTTGTTCGACCGGTCTGCTCTGGGCCGGAAATCACCAAAGGCGACCTGGAAAGTTCGGGCGGGAAGCGGATGTTTGCTGCATCTGCACAGAGATCATGTTCATTTGTGAAAAGCGGGCTTCCATCCGGCGGTGTTTTTACCGTGATGCTGCCGTCGCCGCATGACCGCTCCGCGCCTGTTTGAATCGTGCGTTTGCTATTTCCTGTTCTCCGGCTATTGTGATGGTTTGGGAGCATGCCATGGATAAGACCGTCTCACCCAAAACCGAAGAGGGTCTTGATCCACATGATTGGGCCGATCTTCGCTTAACCGCCCACAAGATCATCGACGACGCGATTTCACATGTGCGTGACGTCCGCGACCGCCCACTCTGGCAGGCGATGCCCGATGCTGTCCGCAATTCTTACGCCGCACCGTTGCCGCTGGAGCCGAACGCGCTCGAAGATGTTTATTCGGAGCTGAAGTCGAACCTGTTTCCATATCCGATGGGCAACATTCATCCACGTTTTTGGATGTGGTACATGGGCTCGGGAAGCTTCAGCGGCGCATTGGGAGAGTTTCTGGCTGCTATTGACGGATCCAATCTCGGTGGCGGCAATTTTGCCGGATCACTGATGGATAACCAGGTCACCAATTGGCTCAAGGAAATGATGGGTTTCCCTGAGACAGCTGGCGGAACATTGGTCAGCGGTGGTTCAATGGCCAACATTCTTGGGCTTACCGTGGCCCGCAACGCAATGGCAGGAATCAATGTTCGGGCCGAAGGCGTAGCCGCGATCAAGCAGCCGCTGTCATATTACGCATCGGATCAGGCCCATAGCTGCCACCAGAAAGCCGTCGAGCTCCTGGGTCTTGGAAACAACGCACTCCGGCGTGTGCCTTCCGATGCCGCACAGCGCATGAACCTGTCCGAACTCAGAAAGCAGATACGGGAAGATCGCGTTGCCGGACGCCGACCAGCCTGTGTGATTGCGACAGCAGGCACCGTCAACACCGGCGCGATCGACGACCTGAAGGCGATCCGGGAGATCTGCAACGAAGAGGGTCTCTGGCTTCATGTTGACGGCTGTATCGGCGCCCTGATGTCAATCGCAGATGAAAACCGCCATCTCGTGGCGGGCATCGAAGATGCCGATTCATTGGCGCTCGATCCTCACAAATGGCTGCATGTCCCGTTCGAAGCTGGCTGCGCGTTGATCAAGGACGCCGCCCTGCACCGGGACGCCTTCGCCGTTCATCCTGAATACCTTGAGGAAAAACCGCGTGGAATTGCAGCTGCCGAGTATCTTCAGGACTATAATCTTCAGACCTCCCGCGGGTTCAGAGCGCTGAAAGTATGGCTCACTCTGAAGGAATTCGGCGTTGCGAAGTTTGGACGGTTGATTGACCAGAACATCGCGCAGGCCCGCTACCTGACCGAAATGGTGGAAGACGACGCAGAGCTTGAGCTGGCTGCTCCGACGACGATCAACATCGTTTGCTTCCGCTATAAGCCGGACGGTTTGACCGACGACGCACTCCAGAGCTTGAACACGGAGATCATGATCCGCCTGCAGGAAAGCGGCACAGCGGCGGTTTCGGATACAACCGTCAAGGGTCGGCATTGTTTGCGTGCCGCCTTGTGCAATCACAGGACAAGAAAAAGCGATCTCGAGTTGCTGCTCCGGGAGATTAAGGATGTTGGATCAGCAATTATGGAGAATGGCTAGTCGAATTGGGAAGCCAAGAGCGGGTTGGACTTGGTCCCAAAGCCGATTTAAAACCGGTAGTCGGCGAAGGTCTATTTGTCCGCTGTGCCGGCACTTGTCCGTCAAAGATTCTTCGTGATCGACGAATGGCAGCAATGCGGCAACTGCGGCGCAACATTTGACAAGGTGACGAGGTCCGCAAAGGGCCGAAAATGTCGCTGTAAGAGCCGATTTACATCGCCCGGCAGAAAGCCCTGTTGAGATCGGCTGCCTGTAAAAATCCCATTTGCAGACCACCGGCTTCCGTGCGGGAAAAGGCAGCGCCATCCGGCTGAGAGAATTCGGCTAGACGCGCTTCGCTGTCTTGCCAAACAGCTCTCCCGGGGCATCCCCGGCCAGCGGCGCGCCGGTGGCCCGTGCCATGTGCCAGGCCAGAACCTGGTTGCTGCTCAGCACCGGGATTCCCAGTTCGGCCTCCAGCGCGTCGATCACATCCAGCGTCCGGAGATTGGTGCAGGATAAAAACACCGCGTCCGCCCCTTTGGCCGCAGCCCGTGCCGCAGCCTTGACCGACTCCGGCGCGATCCGCGCCACCCGCGCTTCCACCTCTTCGCCGAAGGTCAGCACCTCGCCAACCTCGAACCCCGCAGCACTGAAGGCCTCGCGCACCGGCGCTGCAATGCTCTCGACATAGGGGGTGACAAGCCCGAGCCGCTTGACGCCCAACGCCTGCAGGGCGGCCAGCGCCGCCGTCAGCGGGTCGGTGACCATCGGCGTCGCAATACCCTGCCGCAGCATGCCCGCCACCGCCTCTGCCCCGATCAGCGTGGTGCCCGAGGTGCAGCCATAGGCCACCGCATCAAACCGCGCCGCCCGCGGCAGCAGGCTGGCCCCGCGCGTCAGTTCCGCTTCCATCGCCGCAATCGAGCTGGCCGACAGCTCGTCGCCGGACGGAATCCGGCTCACATAGATCGCGATGTCACGATCGGGAAACAGCCGCCGGAAATCCTGCTCCAGCGTTTCATCCGCCTGCAGCACCACCAGCCCCAGCGTGGCTTTCGACCCGATCGGGCCGGTCAGTTCAAAGCCTGCCTGCTTCATTCCATTATCTCCGGCAGCTCAGTTGGGGCGCGGCGCGACAGCAGTTCCGGCCCCTCGGCGCGCAAGACAACGTTCTCCTCATGCACCATTATCCGGCCCTGCGCGATCTCGACACCCGGCTCCAGCGTCAGGACCATGCCCTCGCGCAGCTCGGTCGTATCGAGCGGTGTCACAGATGGCCACTCGGTCAAGGTCAGTCCCAGCCCGTGCCCCAGCCTGCCGCCGCCAACAACCGCGCCTTGCCGCACCAGCGCCTCCGACAGAATACGGTGCAGATCGCGCGCCAGCATGCCCGGGTGCAGACTGGCAAGTGCTGCATCGGTCGCGGCATGGAGGCTCGCATGGGCGCGGCGGACATCATCAGCAGCACGCCCGATGGCAAAATTGCGGTCGAAATCGCAGAAATAGCCCTCCCGCACGGCACCGGTGTCGAGCATCAGCACATCGCCCGCCTGTAATGGACGGTCATCCGCTGGCGAGATGACATCGCCATAGCCGCCCTGCCCGGCCCCGCCCGCAACATAGCTGACCCAGTCCGCCCCCTCCTGCAGCAGCGCCACCTGAAAATCGCGAAACACCCGTGACAGCGGCACGCCGTGATGGGCAAACTCCGGCACCCGCTCAAACGCCGCGTCAGCCACCGCGCAAGTGGCCCGGATCTTCTCGATCTCGGCCTCGGACTTGATTTCGCGCACCCGGTAGACCGCGTCGGTGCCGTCGGCAATCCGGCGCGGCGCGATAAGGCTCTGCAGCCGCAGAAAGTCAGCAACCGGCATGCGCAGATGGCTTTCAAGCCCCATCGGAATGCCGATCCTGCCCGACGCCGGCACCAGGGAAATCAACGTGTCGGCCAGAAGGCTGACGCCGTCATCGACCGGGTCCGGCGCGTTCCAGGTGCGGATATCGCTGATCCAGCAGCGGCCCATCAGTTCCGCCCCGATGGCCGGAATCACCGCCACCGGCTCACCCGTCGCAGGCAGCACGACGAACCAGGGCCGCGCCGGGCTTTCCCAGAACCGGGTCAGGAAACCGGTGGTGTAAAACACATCGGCAGGCGTGGTCAGAAGCAGCGCATCCAGTTGTCTGCGCCGCATCTGGCTCTGCAGCGCCATGACCCTGCACCGGTATTCCTCAGCAGGAAAGATCAGCGACCTGTCAGGCATCGTCCGGCCCTTCGCTGAGAATGCACAGCACCTGCGAGTGCGGCCCGATACCCCCGAGCCCAAAGAGCAGCGCCGCCACGCCTGCCGCCCTCGCACGCACCGAGGTGAGGCCCGCTCCCGGCATTGGCGGGAGATCAGGCAGGCCAGCACCGCGGAATCGGTTGGAAAGTCTCGTGATCATACCTGCCTCAATTCATCATCGCACCAGCATAGCTGCAGACGGCATCAGCTTTCCCGGAAAAATCGGCACCAATCCATCCGCTTTCCAGACAAGATCTGCCGGTTCAGGCGGATTTCCGGACAGGATGACAGCCATACACTGGACCCAGATCTGTTTTCCGGCAATCATCGCTCATGGACAAATTCGACGCAGCCATTCTCGACGCCATTCAGACCAACAACCGTCTCACCGCCGAAGCGATGTCGAAACTGGTCCATCTTTCGCCCGACAGTTGCCGCAAACGCCTCGCCAGGTTGCGCGCCGAGGGCTATGTCGACGCCGATATCGCCGTGCTCAACCCTGCCAAGGTCGGTCGCGGCCTGATCGTCATCGTCGAGGTGGCGCTGACCTCGGAGCGCCCGGCCGATCTCGACCGGTTTCGCGACAGGATGAAGGCCGCACCCGAGGTGATGCAGTGCTATTACATTACCGGCAACAGCGATTTCCTGATGATCCTGTCGGCCAGCGACATGGCGGACTACGAGGCCTTCACCCGCCGCAATTTCTTCGCCGAAGATAACATCATGAAGTTCCGGACCAGCGTGGTCATGGACCGGGTCAAGACCGGCTTCTCGATCCCCGTGCCATTTCTCGATGAGACCAACGCAACCTGACCGGGCCACAACCTGCTGTGGCAGAAGTCATGAACCGGCCCGGAGCGTCCACGTCAGTTGCACCGCTGATCAGAGCCTGCCACACCGCAGTCACACCGGCAGCGCACGGGTGATGTCTGACGCCGGTCAATTTCAAACCGCTGGCCGCCCGTATCCATTGGCTGGGATTTGACGGGCAACTGCACCAGGCATCCGCATTCGTCCGGAGAGCTTTTGTCACAGGCCTGGTGTTGAGGATCGACGGCCGGACGATGGTCCAGTCGAGGCCGCGTCTCGGCCTTCTTGAATCACTTGGCAGCGGCCGCGTGGCCGCCTCCCGGTGGTATCCGGCGGTCTAAACACCGTGATGAACTCAACCGCCAGACACTGCAAACCAGCAAACAAGTGCGTTCCTGAAGCAAGAAACTGCCTGCCTTTCACCACCTGGCAGGGAACCGGTTTGTTAAAATTGCAGATAGCCGAGGGGCAAAGAATTTACACTCCCATAATAGCAAGGCCACATATGTTTGCATCCGGAGATTGCAACCCATGATGAGCAAAGCGATACGAATCCTGGTCATGTCCACGTTTCTGACCGGCATACCGAACGCGAGCACATTCGCGTCCTCGGAAATGCCGCCGCTTCCATTCCCGTCGATGAATTCGCGCGAAAATTATCTGAAGCTGTTGCTTCTGTCCTTCCGCAGATACGCCGGAGAGGATCAGCTATTGACGGATGATGACGTCAGATTCAACGAGATGCGCGACATCGCCCGGCGTCGCGACTACATGTTCACACCGGTAATCAGCGCAGACCTGGACGGCGACGGTCAGGTGACTCGATCAGAATGGAACACAAACCTCAAATCGAAACGGCATATCGCTGAAGGTTTTGACAGCTGGGACACCGACAAGGACGGTGTGATCACGCTGCTGGAGGCATATGCATATGCACAAAGCGCATCGGCCAAGGTGGTAGCCCGGTCTCGTGAGTCGAGCCGCTTCATCAACGAATTGATGAAGTTCGATTTGAACCGGGACGGAAGATTGACCGCCCACGAGCTGGAAAGCGGCGGGCGCCGCGCCTTTGCGGCTTATGACGCCGACGGCGATGGCTTGATCTCGCCCACCGAATTGAAAGACTTGAAGCGGGACAGCAGGATTGCCCCCGGGATCAGAAGGCTTTCGGCGGGGTGCGACTTCCCGCGCCCGGGAGCTGACGACAAGGTCTTCGTGATCGGCGCATACGAAGCTGGCCGCCTGTCGAGCGTCAGCGTTGCGGGTCAGGACAGGGAAACAGAAACCAGCGAAATCCATATAGAGGACGGCAAGGAGCCAATCTATCTGGTCGCAACGTCCTATACCCCCATGATCTGGCGTCTGACCGGGCATACCGAGCGGATCTCGCATTTCGTCTCGAACGCTTATCGAGGCGTTGGCGTCACCGGTATCGACAAGGCCAAGGCAACCCTTACCGGCTTGGGCCGGTGCACGATCCGCTTCGACAAAAACAACACCAGTAAAGCCACTTTCGATGCGCTGGCGGCCACGATCGGAAAACCGGTGGACGGCATATTCGACAGCTACACACTTCCCGGACTGGTTATTCCCTCGCAGGTGGTAGCGCCGAAGGACTGGCCCCCCTCTCAAAAGGGTGCCGCGAGGCGCAGGACCGAGTTTCAGACCGGCAATCTCAAAGCTGTCGACCGCAGAACCATGGAGTCCTTTCAAAGATTTTCCCCTGGCGGTGTGGCTTTCCTGGATGCCGCCTCTGTCATCGCGTCCGGAACGGCGGAAGACTATCAGGTCCTGCCGCAGGAAGCAGGGCTGGTCCAACTGATGCAGGACGGTGCCGTTACACTGGACCGCGGTTACTACGTCATAAACAAACCCATCGCCCGCTTCCCTGCTGGACTTAACGGCGCACATTCGGTGCGCTTCCTGCTGGAAGACGGTGTTCCGATGCCTGCAGGTTCTCCGGGACACTCAAAGGTCATCACACGACGTGAACTTGAAAAGAAGATCCGGCCGCAACCCAAAGAACAAAAGCAATAGCAGCACATCAGAGCGTAACATCAACGGCGGAATTCGGCTGCCGCCGGTTGATTGGATCTGGTGACAATGCTGGCTGTTCGCCCGATGCGTCTAGGAATTGCGGCCTGTCAGCCAAACAAAGCGGGTAAAAATCCCCGGAAACGAAAAAGACCCGGACGCCAAATGTCCGGGCCTTTTCATAGGCCGGGGGAGAGGTCATTTATCCCCCGGCGGTATGGATGTGCGGGAACGGCTTACTTGTAGCCGACCTCATTGTAGATTTCCTGCGCGCGGGCCTGGTTCTTGCCAAGCTCGTTGAGGTTGAGCGTGTCAGCCTTGAAGCTGCCCAGACCCTCGACCACCGAAGAAGCCGCAACCGACGGCACCACCGGATACTCGTTGTTGCCGTTGGCGAAGTAGGACTGCGCCGAATCCGAGGTGAAGTATTCCAGCAGTTTCACCGCGTTGTCGCGGTTGGGAGCATGTGCGGTGACGCCGGCGCCGGAAATATTGACATGGGCGCCGTTGCCGTCCTGGTCCGGGAAAACCACGCCGATCTTGTCGATGCCTTCGCTCAACCCGTCGACCTGGCCGGCAATGCCGCGGGCGAAATAATAGGTGTTGGCAATGGCAATGCCGCATTCACCCGAAACAATGCCCTTGAGCTGGTCGGTGTCGCCACCCTGCGGCTCACGTGCCAGATTGTCCTTCAGGCCCTGGGCCCAGGTCTTGGCCGCCTCGTCGCCATTGTGGGCGATATAGGCGCCAAGCAGCGACAGCATGTAGATGTTCGAGCTCGAGCGGGCGCACAGCAGGCCCTTGTATTTCGGATCGGCCAGCGCCGCATAGGTCATCGGCGGCTCGCTCACCTTGGCCTTGTCATAGAAAATCACCCGGGCGCGCTTGGAAATGCCGAACCAGTGACCTTCGGGATGGCGCAGGCTGTCGGGAATCCGTTCATTCAGGACCTCCGAGTCGACCGCCTGGAACAGGCCCGCCTCATCGGCACGCCACAAGCGGCCGGCGTCGGCGGTGATGAACACATCCGCCGGGCTGTTGGCGCCTTCGGCTTTCATCCGCTCGATCAGCTCGTCTTCCTTACCCTCGATCAGGTTGATCTCGATGCCGGTGGCCTCGGTGAAGTCGCTGTAGAGCCGCTCGTCGGTGTCATAGTGGCGTGACGAATAGATATTGACCTCGCCATCGGCCTGAGCCGGAGCAGCGGTGGCGGCAAATGCCGCAACTGAAGCGAGAAGCGCAAGCATGCGCGGAGCCGAAATGGCCATGGGAAACTCCTTGGTGGTTTGGATAGTTAAACCTGACTGTTGCAATCATGTTTATTCAGCACCCGAATTCCTGTCAACCGGACGGCCCTCAATTAGTTGCAGCTTTGATAAAACATGCACAGCAGGTTTCCCGGCGCTGCGGACAAGGCGCTACCGGCAGAATGCGCTTGGTCGTAACGTGAAGCGCCGGCATCGCCGCGCCGCAATTCCACAATCGGCAATGTGCGGAACCGCCGGACTCCCTCTCCGCCGGACTGCGTCTCCCCCCGGACCGGCCCCACGGCCAGCTCACGGCCTTGTTACTAGACGACCGGTCTATTAATTACTATATCGCCATCATGACCGCACCGAAGAAATCAGAACTGACCCGTTCCCGCATCCTTACCGAAGGCCGCGCTCTCGTGCTCGCCAATGGTTTCGGCGGGCTCGGACTGACCGAACTGCTCGCCGCGTCCAGCGTGCCGAAGGGCTCGTTCTATTACTACTTCGCCTCCAAGGAGGCCTTCGGCTGTGCCATGCTCAACGACTATGTCGCCGATTATCTGACCGCACTTGACGCCATCATCGCCCGCCCCGAGCCCGCGGCTCAACGGCTCAACAGCTTTTTCAGCGCAGCCCTTGGCGGCGAAGCCGGCTCGATGGCCGACCGCTGCCTTGTGGTCAAACTCGCCGCCGAAATTGCCGACCTGTCGGAAGACATGCGCCACGTTCTCGATCAGGGCGTCAACGCCGTCTGCGACCGCCTTGCGGCTCTGTTGCGGGCCGGCATCGAGGACGGCTCCATCACCCCGCAAGGCAACCCCGGCAGTGCGGCCGCCCTGCTCTACAGCCAGTGGCTCGGCGCAGCGATCATCGCCAAACTGTCGCGCAGCGCGATCCCGCTCGAACAGGCGCTTGCCGATACCCAGCGCCGGTTCTTCACCTGACACCCATCTCACATTTTGGCTTAAAGCCTCGCAAAATGCGGGCACATCAAAGGATATGATTATGAAAGCTGCAACCTATACAACATTCGGCGAACCCGCCGACGTGCTCACCGTCAAGGATGTCGACCGGCCTGAACCGAAAGCCGGTGAGGTTCTCATCCGCACCATCCTGTCGCCGATCCACAATCACGATCTCTGGACCATCCGCGGCAATTATGGCTACAAGCCCGAACTCCCGGCACTTGGCGGCAGCGAAGCCGTCGGCACCGTCGAAGCCGTCGGCGAAGGCGTCGACGCGGCCATGATCGGCAAGCGCGTCGTCAATGCCGGCAAGACCGGCACCTGGGCCGAGTATTTTACCGCGCCCGCCGCCGGCATCCTGCCGCTGCCAGACGTGATCTCCGACGAGGCCGGCGCGCAATTGATCGCCATGCCGTTCAGCGCCATCTCGCTGCTTGAGTTCTTACATGTCAAGCAAGGCGACACCGTCATCCAGACCGCAGCAAACGGTGCGGTCGGCAAGATCTTCGCCGATCTGGCCCGCGCCCGCGGCATCACCACCATCAACCTGGTGCGCCGCGCGGAAGCGGTTGACGAGCTCGAAGCACTGGGCATGGAAAATGTGCTCTCCACCGATCAGGACGGCTGGCAGAAGCGCGCCCGCGAGATCGTCGGCAAGGACGGGGCGCAGGCAGCCATCGATTCCGTCGGCGGCCCGATCGTTGCCGACATCGCCGACCTGCTCGGCCTCAATGGGCTGCTGGTGGTCTTCGGCACCGCAACCGGTGTGCCGCTTGAACTGCGCGCCGGTTCGATGATCACCAACCATCTCACCGTCAAGGGCTTCTGGGGCTCGCGCGTCTCCAGCGAAATGGCGTCCGATGAAAAAGTCCGGCTGATCACCGAATTGGTCACCCTCGCCGCCCATGGCAAGCTCAAGCTACCCTCCGGCGGTGAATTCAGCCTCGACAATGTCACTGATGCCGTGAAGGCATCGCTGACGCCCGGCAAATCCGGCAAGATCCTCATCCGCCCCTGATCAGCTTCGCCGAAACAACCGGGCCCGCGCTGGAACAGTTTCAGCGCGGGCCTTGTCGTGTTCCTCACAGGTCTACTGCTGCTCTGCCCGCGGTCTGCCGCAGGCCGCATGCGCGGCAGGATCACCTCCAAAGCCATGTTTTCCCACCAGTCTCCGGGCCGGCTGTCGCTGCAAACATGTCAGAAAATGCGGGACTTGAGCGGCAAAGATCTGTACAAATCAGGCTTGGCTGCTTCTTCCCAATTTCGATCACAGCTGATGGTCGAGCAAACTTTCGGAGACATGATGAGCGATACGTTTTTCCATCCCGTTTCAGGCTTTGACCTGCCGCGTTTTGCCGGCGTTGCAACCTTCATGCGGCTTCCCCATGTGCCGCTCGAGGATCCGCGCATCAAGGACGTGGCCATCGGCCTGATCGGCGCGCCCTGGGATGGCGGCACCACCAATCGCCCGGGGCCGCGCCATGGGCCGCGGCAGTTGCGCGATCTCTCGACCATGATCCGCGCCGGCAACGGCGCCACCGGCGTACGGCCGTTCGAACTGGTCAACTGCGCAGATCTTGGCGATGTCGCCCCCAATCCGGCCGATCTGATGGATTCGCTCAACCGGATGTCCGATTTCTACACCCGGGTGAAGCAGGCCGGGATCGTTCCCCTGACCGCCGGCGGCGACCATCTGTGTTCGCTGCCGATCCTGCGCGGGCTGGCCTCGGATGCCCCGGTCGGCATGATCCATTTCGACAGCCACACCGACCTGTTCGACAGCTATTTCAACGGGTCCAGGTTCACCCACGGCACGCCGTTCCGGCGCGCCATCGAGGAGGGTCTGCTCGATCCTAAACGCGTCGTTCAGATCGGCATCCGCGGCACTTCTTACGACACGGAAGACAAGGATTTTGCCCATTCGGTGGGCGTCCGTCTGATCACCATCGAGGAGTTTTTCGCCCGCGGCATCGAGGATGTCATGGCCGAAGCACGCGAGATCGTCGGCCAGGCCCCGACCTATGTGACCTACGACATCGATTTCGTCGATCCCGCCTTTGCGCCGGGCACCGGAACGCCGGAAGTCGGCGGCCCCAATTCGTTCCAGGCGCTTCAGGTGGTGCGCGAACTGGCCGGCGTCAATGTCATCGGCGCCGATCTGGTGGAGGTCTCGCCCCCCTTCGACGCCTCGGGCGGCACCGCCTGGCTCGGCATCTCGATCATGTTCGAGCTGCTGTGCATCATGGCAACCGCTGTCAGCAACCGCCGCGGCGTATAATCATGGTTCAGCAGGCGGCGGGTTTTACTCGGCCGCCTGCTGCATCTGGTTTTCCGCACCGACCATGCGGTCAATGTGCTGGCGGAACTTGATGGGGCCCTTGTCGATCTTCAGGTTGAGATTGGGCGAGGTCTTGGTGTCCATGCCGATCTGCACCGCGTTGAGCACGATCCGGTCTTCCTCGAACGCCGCCTGAACGGCGCTGCCGAACTGGGCCGACACCTCTTCATCGCCGGGCGCGAAATTGCGCATCTGGAACCAGAAGTAGCGGGTCCGCTTTTCATCGATCGGTGTCATGAAATTGTAGCTGTCCATGAGGAAGGCATCCTCATGCAACGGCTTGCCGGGGCCGCCTGTTCCCGCGGGCACGAAGATCGCCTTGATGATGGCGTGGCAGGGATAGCGGACCTCGTAATGCTGTTCGCGGTCGGCATTTCCCTTGAACTTGACGAAGGGCGCGTAGAACGGCGCCACGTCGACATCCATCATCCAGCGCGACACCACGACCCCGTCTTCTTTCTCAAGCGTGTTCACAGGAACGTCTTCGCAAGCCGCGTTGCCGAATGAGGTTTGATGAACCCAGGCGACATGCGAGGGATCAAGCAGATTGTCGGTGATGTAGAGGTAGTTGCAATCCACCGTCATCGCGTCGCCGCGGCTTCTGCCCCAGCCCGGATTGTCCCACTGATCAATGGTAAAGATGGTGTCGGGGTCGGCAAGTGCCGGATCGCCCGGCCAGATCCACAACATGCCGTAGCGCTCGACCAACGGGAAGGCTCGCACTTTTGCCACATGCGGAATCCGCTCGGCTCCGGGAACCCGGGTGCAGACGCCGGCACAGTCGAAGCGCAGCCCGTGGTAGCCGCATTCGACCTCGTCGCCCAGCAGCCGGCCCATGGACAGCGGCAATTTGCGGTGCGGACAGGCATCTTCGAGCGCGATCGCCACGCCGTCTTGGCGCCGGTAGAGCAGCACGTTCTCGCCCAATATCCGGACCTGGGTCAGGCTGCGGCCGATCTCGTGATCCAGAGCGGCGACATACCAGGCGTTTTTTACAAACATCGCGGTTCTCCTATCAAACAGTCAGGATCAATGTCGCAGCACAAGGCGGCATTGTCACATCAAACTACACCCTGGCGGGCGCATTACCCGATCCCCCTGTCCGCGCCCGCGGCAGTCCCGCGCTACAGCAGGGTTGCCGCGCCGCGGTCGAGATAGGTATCCAGAAACTGGTCGATCCGCTCATGCCGGGGCTTGCTGAACACCGCATCCGGCGTGCCTTCGACAATCAGCTTGCCCTGGTCCAGGAACACGATCTTTGACCCCACCGAAGCGGCAAAACCGATCTCGTGGGTCACCACCAGCATGGTCATGCCGCTTGTCGCCAGGTCGCGCATGACCTTGAGAACCTCGCCGGTCAGTTCCGGATCAAGCGACGATGTCGGCTCGTCAAACAGCAGGATATCCGGATCGAGCGCCAGGGCGCGGGCAATGGCCACGCGCTGCTGCTGGCCGCCGGACAATTCGCTCGGATAATGGCCGGCGCGCTCACTCAGGCCGACCTTTGACAGCTGCGCCATGGCGCGTTGCTCTGCATCCTTGCGCGGCATGCCGCGCACCGTCACCAGCGCTTCGGAGACATTGCCCAGCGCCGTCATGTGCGGCCAGAGATTGAACTGCTGAAACACCATGCCGATATGGGCGCGCACTTTCTGGGTATCGGCGGCCGGCAGGCGAATCCGGTCGCCAGTGGGACCGCTGGCAAATCCCAGCGGATCGCCATTGATCTCGATGAAGCCTTCATTGGCTTCCTCCAGCAGCGCAACGCAGCGCAGCAGCGTGCTCTTGCCCGATCCCGACGGCCCGAGCAGGCAGGTTACCTGACCGCGTTCAACGACCAGATCGATGCCGTCGAGAACCGTTGTCTTGCCAAAACGCTTGACCAGACGTTCAACCTTGATGGCGGGCTTTGTTTTCATGATGCGGCAAACCTGTATTTGGAAAGACGGCTTTCGGCATACCGCCCCAGAGCGCTGCAGGCCTCGACCAGGGCCCAGTAGACCAGCGCAAGAATCGCAAAGCCCTCGACGAAGGCGTAGTATTTGGTGCCCAGCGCACTGACGGCGAGCGTCAGTTCGGGCACGGAAATGATCGACAGAATGGCCGTCTCCTTCAGCATCAGAATTGTCATGTTGACCATGGACGGCAGCAACAGCATGGTCATTTCTGGCAGGATGATCCGCCGCAGGGTCTGGGTGCGGTTAAAGCCGACGCATTGCGCCGCCTCGATGTGCCCCTTCGGAATCGCGATGAAACCGCTGCGCCACAGCTCGGAATAATAGGCGGCGCCGTAAATCGTCAGGCCCAGCAGACCCGCCGTGACGCTGTCCAGCGACAGGCCGATGAAAGGGCCACCGTAATAGAGCAGGAAAATCTGCACCAGAAACGGTGTGCCGCGGATCAGCTCGACGGGCGCAAACAGGGCCCAGTCGAGCCAGCGGGGACCATAGCGCCGCGCCACCGCCACGAAGAACCCGAGCACGATCCCCAGCGCCGAGCCCGCCAGCCACAGCAGGATTGTGACGCCCAGCGCGCGAAAGATGTCGGGCAGGTACAGAATGATGAGATCAAGATCGAAGGTCACAGCCGGCCCCACTGCATGCGCTTTTCAAGCCCGAGACCGAAGCTTGCCACCACCAGATTGATGATCAGGTAGATCAGCCCGGCGGCTGCGAACAGCTCGAGCGGACGATAGGTGCTGGCGGCCAGATCCTGCGCCATCCGCGACAGTTCAACCACGCCCACCACCGAGACCAGCGAAGAGGACTTGAGCATCATGATGGCTTCGCTGATCAGCGCCGGAATCGTCAGCTGGACGGCGATTGGCAGCCGGATGCGGCGGAAAATGGCATATTTCGAGAAACCGCACATGTTGGCGGCTTCGATCAGCCCCTTGGGCACGCTGGAAAATCCGCCGCGCAGGATTTCCGCCTGATAGGCCGCCGTGCACAGCGACATGCCGACAATGGCTGCGACTTCGCTCGGCACGTTGAGGCCGATCTGCGGCAGCAGGTAATAGATCAGCAGCAGCTGCACCAGGAGCGGCGTGCCGCGAAAGAAACTGACAAACAGCCTGCCGGCGACTCTTGCCACGCGGTTGGTCGACATGACGCCCGCACACACAAGCGATGCCAGCAGAAACCCGATGGTGACGGAAATGACGCTTAACAGGATGGTCAGCCTTGAGGCTTCGACCAGAAGCCAGAACAGCTTCCATGACATGAGCAGACCTTTCCTTGCGCACCAGCTTGAATTTTCGAGGCTGCAGCCGGCCTGAACCCGATCCCGGAGCCGGCTTTATATTCACAATGACGCCCGCGCAACGGGCATTCCTGGCTTTTCGGGGCCAGACGGGCCGGTGCGCGGGCGTGATCCGATCACAAATCAGATGGCGGCTTTGGTCAGCTTGTCCGGCGTATCAAAGGTGACGCCAAACCATTTTTTCTGGATTTCGCCCAGACGGCCATCGGCCTTGATGGCGGCCAGCGCAGCATCGATGGCGTCCATCAGTGTTGCGTATTCCGGCTCGGGACGGCCGGGGAAGCCGAAATAGGTCTTCACGCCGAACGGAGGTTCGATCACCTCGAAGGTTTCCGGACGCTGCTGCGCGACATAGGCAATGTTGGGGAACGAGTTCGCCACGGCGACCACGCGGCCTGCAGCCAGATCGGCATAGGCTTCGTTGAAGCTGACATATTCCTTGGCTTCGATCGGGCTCGACAGGGTGTTGCCGAACTCGATCACCTGCGCCAGCTGAGCGGTTGCTTTGCCGGAGCCGACGGGCTTGCCGGCGATGTCTTCCGGTTTCATGATGGTGTCATCACCGGCCTTCTTGAGAAGAGCGACCGTTGCTTCGGCAATCGGCGCGGTGAAGCGGAAACGTTCCATGCGGGCATTGGTGATGGTCGCAGGACCCGCGACCATGTCGAACTTGCCCGATTCCAGGCCCGGAAACACGCCATCCCATGGCAGCGTCACCCATTCGATCGTGACGCCCAGTTCCTTGCCGATTTCGGCGAAGAGATCGACATTGAGGCCGACATGGTCGCCGGCATCGATGAAATCGAACGGCGCGAAGGCAGTTTCGGTGCCGACCTTGAGCACGCCTGCGGCCTTGACCTTGTCAAGCACGTCCTCGGCATGCGCCGCACCAAGTGTGGCCAGACCGATAAGACCGGCCATGGCTGTCGTCATAAGGGATTTGAACTTCATGTTTTGCTTCCTTTGTAATGCCGCCTCACCGGCGCGTGGAGACCTGCGTCCTGGGGCATCGCCCTTCTTTTGTCTATACATAATGAAACGCGGTTCGCGCTTCATGTCAATCGGCTTTTGCCAAAATAATGGTCATGGCGATAAATTGTGCACCGCATCAGAAACAAGATCAATCCAGCGCGGAGAAATCTTTGGCCGCACCCCGGCTCAAGGCGCTGCGGACATCTTATAGCAGGTGCCGGACGGCCCCGATCGCCTGTTCTGACAAGCGCCTGCTTGCTACTTCACAGGCGAACTGCAAAAATCCACCCACAAGACGGACCGGCCTCAAGCAGCAGACAGGCAGGATGGCCGCGGCCCTTCCTGAAACATCCCTTTGGAGGACAGACATGACGCAAGCAAATGAAAAAGTTGGATTTATAGGCGTCGGCCTGATGGGTCAGGGCATGGCCAAGAACATCGTCGAAAAGGGCTATCCGCTCACCGTGATCGCCCACCGCAACCGTGCGCCGGTCGAGGATCTGGTCGGACGCGGGGCGACCGAAGCCACGTCGATGCAGGAGATGGCAAAATCCTGCAGTCTGATTTTTCTGTGTCTGAACAGCTCACCGCAGGTCGAGGCGGCGATTGCTGCCCTGAAGCCGGGATTGGCCAAGGGCAGTGTGATTGTCGACTGTTCGACCAGTGACCCCACCGTCACCGAGCGGATTGCCGCGGAACTGGCCGAGATCGGCGTCGGCTTTGCAGACGCCCCCTTGAGCCGGACCCCGAAAGAAGCCTGGGAGGGCACGCTCGACTGCATGGTCGGCGCTGATGACGCCACCTTCGCCCGCGTCGAACCGGTGATCGCCACCTGGGCCGCCAAGATCGTCCATATCGGCGATGTCGGCGACGGCCACCGGATGAAACTGCTCAACAATTTCATCTCGCTGGGCTACGCGGCCCTTTATGCCGAAGCCCTCGCCATGTCGCGCAAGGTGGGCATCCCGGTCGCCGAATTCGACAAGGTGATCCGCGGCGGGCGGATGGATTGCGGCTTCTACCAGACCTTCATGGGCTACGCGCTGGAGGGCAATCGCGAGGCGCACAAGTTCACGCTCACCAATGCCTACAAGGACATCCGCTATGTCGAATCCATGGCCAATGCCGTCACGGTGACGACAACCATGACCAGCGCCATCAAGAACACTTTTGCCGGTGCCATGGCCAAGGGCGGCGATGGCCCTGAAGACTACGTTCCCCATCTCTCCGATTTTGTTGCGAAGGCAAACGGGATCGAGTGAATGAGGAGCGCTCTGCCAGCCTGATGCGGCCAGAGTAAACACCTGGATTTCGGCCCTGTATCACCCTGCCCTCAAGACCTGCGGCGAGCCTGAGAATGGCCGGCGCAGGTATTCGCGCCTGCCCTCTCACATCAGGGCAACGCAATATTTACAAATGGTCGCTAGTATTTCGACGAAGCCCGGGTCAGGGAATATATTACACCGGCGAAAGCCGGTTGGACTTGTTTTCAGCGACGTCAATCGGGTATTTTTATGCGTTTTCTTGAGATGTGGAATCCGTTGACATTTGTCGGCTACGACATTGCGTCGAAGCGGCAGATCGAGGAAACGGTCCGCGAGCTCTACAACAGCAAACCTCATATAGCAGCCACTCTCGGCTTCGCTCTGGCCGGCCTGAGCGCCGCCATGTCCGGAGCGATCTGGAGCGGCATCGCGGCCACGCTGGTCGTGCTGGCATGTCTGCTTTTCCGTCTTGTCATGGAGCGGCTCTTCATCGCCCGACGCCCGGGCGAGCTGGAACCGAAATGGATCCGGCTGTTCGTTTTCGGCTCGCTGCTGTCAGGCTTTGGCTGGGGTTTGTCCGGCGCATTGCTGCTTTACGGCACCTCGGCGCAGACACAGGCCCTCACCATGGCAATCGCCTGCGCGATCATGCACGGGGCTGCCGGCAGGGCCTACATGATGCCGGGCACGGCGCTCTTCAACATCGCCTTCATCATCGGCCAGATGAGCATCGCAGCCTATTTGGACGGAAACTACATCTACGTTCCCGCCTTTCTCCTGTACTTCACATTCCTCGCCTCGTTCATCCTGCAGATGGTCAGCAACCGGCTGTGCCAGTTGCATGCCGAACAGACCGCGGATCGGTTGTACCAGGAGATTACCGAGAAGAATGAGCTGCTTCGAATCGCCAATGAAGCACTTGCCACCAAGGCCTATGAGGACCCGCTCACCGGCCTGGCAAACCGGCGCAAGTTCGATCTGGTGATTGCAGAAACACTTGCCGGCGCTCAGCAAGAGGCCTTGCCGGTCTCGCTGATGATCATTGATGTCGACCATTTCAAAGCCTTCAACGACACCTACGGACACCAGTCCGGCGATGAATGCCTGCAACTCCTGACCAAAGCGATCAGCAACACCATTTCAACGCCCGGCAGTCTCGTCGCGCGTTATGGCGGCGAGGAATTCGTGGTCATCCTGCCCGGGCAGGACTGTGCGGAAGCCAGGGTCATCGCCGAGAACACCCGTATTGCCGCCCGGCTCACTTCGCTGGACATGTTGCCCAACACGCCGCCGCGCCAGACGATCAGCATCGGGTTGGTCAGTTGCGAAGCCGGTTCACTGATGACCAGGGACGCAATGCTCGCGGCTGCGGACGCCGCACTGTATGAAGCCAAGAAACAGGGCAGAAATCGCGTCTGCGTCTACTCCGACATGAGCCGGGAACAGCATCAAACCCCACCAGCCGGCGCCACGCTTTAATGCAGCCCCACATCGGCACTTGTTCCGCCCTGATCCTGATATGACGCCGTCAGAATTGCGAAGCCGCAGCAATTCGGCTATCTCGATTAACCCATGTTATTTGACTTGCTGGCTCACTCGTCTATCGGTCTCATTACTCACCTTTAGAGGATGAAGATGGTTCGGCGCTATTCGATTTCGACTTACCTGATTACGGCAATGCTGGCGATTGTCGCTCCGTTTTGTCTGTTCTTGTGGTTCCTGGCGTGGCAACTACAGGCAAGCGAAGCCGAGGCTGTCGACAGGCGGACACTGCGCTCGGCGCAGAGCATTTCCCGTGCCATCGAACCGGTGATTGACAGCATGGTGACGACGGTGAATTTGCTGTCATCGACCGAGGAACTGGCCAAAGGCGAATTTGAGGTTTTCCACCGGCGCAGCCAATTCGCGCTCAGCAACACCGGTCAATTTGTCATCCTGGTGGATGCCGACCAGAACCAGATACTAAACACCCGTGTGGAGTACGGCACGCCGCTGGGCAAGATCTCGGACGCAGAAGGCTTCGAAAGAGCGCTACAGTTGGGCAAGCCTGTCGCGACGGACTTTTTCCTGGGCAAGACCAGCGGCAAATGGGTCTTCAACGTCCTCAAGCCACTCGACATCTCCCAATCGTCCAAGGCGCGCGTGTTGCTGACGACCATGAACATAGAACATGTTGCCGCAACCATTTCGGATCTGGAGCTTCGGGACGGCTGGAAGGCGATCATCGTCGATGGAGCCGGCAATGCACTCGATGCCAGCGGCATGACCCCGGAGATACGCCCCAGCACCGATGTCCTGCCCGCCGGAATGAAATCGTCCGATCTTTCGCAAATGCCGTCCATCAGTCATCTGGAAACAACGCACAGGCAAATCCTTGCCTATGCCAGAATCGGCGGCACCAACTGGAAGGCGGTTGTCTGGGGACCACTGGCTTCCGCGCAGGCTTCGATCCTCAAGACCTGGCAGTTGCTGATTGTCGGGACCATTGCTCTTTTGGGCGTGTGCATACTGGTGGTTTTTGCCGCGTCGAAACTCTTGCAGCGTGAAGTCGCCAATATCACCCGAATGGCTGACGAGCTCGGCGCCGGGAGGGTGGTTTCGCCCGCGACAAGCCGCATCAAAGAGTTCGATTTCATTGCCCGCGCCCTGTCCAACGCGTCCTACGACCGCAGCAACAAGGAAGAGCAACTGACCATGGTGATGCGGGAACTGGCGCATCGCACCAAGAACCTGATTTCCATCGTGTTGGCGATGGTGCGGCAGAGCGCAAAGAATGTCGACTCCCCGCAGGAACTTGTCGCCGTGACCGGAAACCGCATCGCCGGCCTGGGTCAATCCATCGACCTGCTGACATCAGCCAACTGGAAAACGGTCACCTTGAACAGTCTCATCGAAAGCCAGCTGAGCAAGTTCGGGACGGTTGGAAGCGACATCATCACCAGCGGCCCCGAGTTTCATCTGGGCTCGGATGCGGTCCAGAACCTTGGCATGGCATTTCACGAACTCGCGACCAATGCGTCCAAATACGGAGCCCTCAAGAGCGAAGCGGGACGCATCGAGATCAGCTGGGAGATCCTTCACGATGAAGCCGGTGACCAGCTCCGGATCGTCTGGCGCGAAACCGGTGGACCCAAGGTCACGCCACCGGAGAAAACCAGCTTCGGAACCGAGATCCTCGACCGGCATTTGAGTGCGTCAACCAACGGGCAGACGACGTTGGAATATCACAGTGACGGTGTGGTGTGGACCTTGACCGCGCCGGTATCCACCCTCAACAGATCGACGCCGGGATAGAGCGCTTCATGGCTTGATGGCTTGATGGCCGCCGCGCATGTCAGGCGTAAGGTGGCTTTGGAGGCGCGTTGCCTCAGCCCTCCCCCTGCCCGGACGAGAACAGGCGGGTGAGTTTGTTGAGCTTATGCATCACCGCGCGAAGCGGTTTTGTCACCTTCCAGGACAGCGAGTTGACCAGACGGTCATGAGCCTGTTGCCACGAATCGCGCGCGGCTTCGATCTGCCCAAGCTGCGCTTGAAAACTCTCGAGGTTTCTGGCGTTGATCTGCTTGAAGTGGTCGACAAGCATGACGTTGCAGCGTGTGTGAAAAGCCTGCCGCGCAGCGGATGACTCATACGTCTCCATCAAGCGTTCTGTTTCCGCCCGCCTCTCCTCAAGCGACATCTCAACCCGCTCAGACGCCGACGGCTTGATGCATTGCACAGTGAGCCTCGTGCCGAAGGTAAATCGCTCCTGAACCAGGAATTTTCTCCACATGTAAAGATCCGTCCAGACCGCCTCAGGTGCGGGCGACCAGCCGACCGGCAAGGATCTGTAGGCTTCAAGTGAATAGCCCGCGCAGGATGGGCCGAAGAAATTCCACTTATCTTTCAGCATACTGCTTCGTGTCCTGGGCTCTGCAAGATCTGCGACAAGCAGATTCACGGCGCCGTCGGGACGGATTTCCGCCTGAAGCAGGTGCCCGAAGTCGCAGCTTTCCAAGAGCGCCGCCAGTTCGGAGAGGTGGTCAGGAAACCAGATATCGTCGTCACCCAGATGTGCGACATACCGTGAGCGGGCCTCTTCAAGCGCGGTGTGCCGGTGCGCCTCTCCGTGACGCTCTCCTTTCGGAAACGGGAAAACCCTTATTCTGGCGTCGCCGTCAGCAAGCTGCCGTGCGTAGCGGACCGTTTCCTCGGGCGCGCCATCGCAGACAATGTAGAGTTCGAAGTCCTGCACCGATTGGGCCAGAACGCTTCGCACCGCAAACTCCAGCAGTTGCGGTGGACGGTGGACCGGCAGAAGCACTGTAAACAGCGGGTGTGTCATGGCAGACCCGCTATCGCTCTGAGTTCTGCAATGCGCTGCACGATCAGCGCGCCCTCGGCGGCAGACGACTTCGGCGGCGGGCCGCCCTCGACATGTGCGACAAAGGCCTTGAGTTCGGCAAGCAGCGGCATCTCCCTGCCGACATGAATTTTTTGCGGTTCTCCGGACTGGTCTCTCGAGACCAGCAGGATATCATCGTCATAGGAATCGGTCATTTGCGCCACCGCCTTGCTGCCGATCACCACGACTGACCGTTTTGACGCCGGGTGCAAGGCCGAGATCTCCGCGGTGACGCTTGCACCACCCGCATTGTCTGACAGACGAACCACAAGATCGTCCTGGCCCAGCCCGGGTCTCTGGGACATCGTGGCATCAGCGGGGGGAAGATAGCCGAGAATTTCCAATGCAATGGACAAGTCGTGCGGGAGCAATATCCAGAGCGCATCGACATCCCTGTGCGGATTGCCCCACCCCAGCCGGAAGGTTCTGATTGCTTCAATTTCCCCCAGAGCGCCGGTTTTTGCCAGTTCCGCCAACTTCAGGACGCCGGGATGGTAACGCCACTTGTCCATGACAAACAGCCGCCCGCCAAGTCTTGAGGCAAGGGAGCGTGCGGAAGCCGGATCGATTGCCAGAGGCTTCTCCACAAAAACCGGCCGGCCGCGCTGCGCAATCTCGGCGATGCAGGCCGCGTGTTGGGCCGTGATCGAGGCAACGACATAGCCATCGCAGTCAGGCAGGTCCCCGGCCCGGCTGCAGACGGTTGCGGCTCCGGCGTCCCTGGCGGAGTTCTGGCTGCCGGGGCTTGGGACGGCAACGTGGACCGAAGCCCCGATGATGCGCAGGTCGCGGAAGATCAATTTGCCCCACCGCCCGAAACCAATCAAACCAATCTGTGTCATATCAACCACGGTTGTTTCAAAGCCGGCAGCCGCATGGAACGGCTAGTCAGACTGCCATACCGAAGATATTTTCTCGAGCATCTCCGCATAGCTGTCCGCCGAGCGGTCGCGATCGGACAAAACCGGAGCGGCATCCGGCCAGTCGAGATTGAGTTCCGGACAATCGTAACGGCATGCCAAATCATCCTCCGGATCGAAATACTCGGAGACAGAATAAATATGCGTGGTCGGTTCGGGGAAATAAAATCCATGGCAGACACCGGGGGGAATGGTGACTGTCTGCATGCTCTCTCCGGTCAGCGGCAGCAATTCCGACATTCCGTTGCTGGGGCTGCCGGGGCGCACATCATGCAATCCGAGCAGCAGGGTGCCCGACAAGACCATCAGGTAATCATGGTGGTGTTTGTGAACATGCACGCCTCTGAGTGTCTGCGCCCCGGATGTCACAAGGTTCCACTGGATGGACCGGAAACCGGTCAGCCAGGATTCCCTGTAGATCTCGGTAAAGCAGCCTCGGCTGTCTTCATGTGGCGCAAGATGGTGGACAAAGACACCATCTATAGTCGTCGCTTGTTTTTGCATTAATCAAGCAGAGCTCCCGCACTCTTTGGAAAGAACCTGCCATGGACCACTGCTTTTTCCAAGCCCCGCCACAAACAACTTCGCTCCAATTGCTTGAACAAAATACTGACGGCATCATCGAATTTCAACAAGCGGTGTTAAAGCCACCGCACGGCCATTCGGCCCACGCAAGAACTATCTCAAACGCGGGAAAACGTCCCATACGGTGGACCATGACGTGAGCGGTATAGAATTGACGGATTGCGCAAGAGAATGTCTCACCGGTATGTCTCACCAGCGAACCTCGGCGCTTAAGGCATTGATTGGAAAGACAGTGGTGGGCCCGGAGGGACTCGAACCCCCAACCAATCCGTTATGAGCGGACGGCTCTAACCAGTTGAGCTACAGGCCCGGGGGTCACGGCAGCGCCCAGTGCTGCGCGAAACCCGCAATGGCGACATTGCGGGCAAGGTCCCCGGCCGGACTGGCCGTCCGGACGTTGGCGGTTTAGCTCAAAATACCCGCCTTCACAAGCCGTTGCCGTGGCGCATTCACAGCCATGGCTGCCGATCAAACAGGCACATGGAACAGCCAGGCAAGGGCGGCGTTGAAATCTGATCTGGCGGCTTGCAGGGCGGTCTGCCTGAGCAAGACAAATCCGGCGATGACCGCCGCATTGCCTCCACAATCGGCGGCCATTAAATCCGGTGTCGGGACATACCCACCAGATCGGAGACTTTTCATGACATCTATTTTCCCCTTGCGCCGCCGCATGCTCACTGCCGGCGCGCTTTCAGCCTTGATGCTGTGTGCCGCTTCCCCAGCCTTTGCCGATGAAGACAAGCGCCCCGAGCCGGGCGTGATTTCCGTTTCCGGTGAAGGCGTGGCAACGGTCGCGCCCGACATGGCGGTGATTTCGCTGACCGTTCTGCGCGAGGCGGAAACGGCACGTGAGGCGCTTGACGCCAACAACGAGGCGATGGCCAAGGTTCTCGCCGCGATGAAAGCCGAAGGCATCGCCGAGCGGGACCTGCAGACCGGTGCATTTTCGGTGCAGCCGCGCTGGGTCTATCCCAACAACAAGGACGGCGAGAACCAGGAGCCGAAAATTGTCGGCTACAGCGTCAACAACACGCTGACCGTGCGCATCCGCGATTTGAGCCGTCTCGGCGCTATTCTCGACAGCTCCGTCAGCCTTGGCGTCAACCAGGGCGGCAATGTGGTGTTCACCAATGACGACCAGGAAACGGTGCGCGAAACAGCCCGCCTGGATGCTGTTGCCAAGGCCAAGGCCAAGGCGGAAGCCATGACCGGAGCGCTCGGTGTCACGCTCGGCCGCATCACCCAGATCTCGGAGAATTCCTATTCCGCGCCGCCAATGCCGATGGCGCGTGCCGAGATGGCGATGATGGCGGGCAAGGCGGCCGATTCGGTGCCGATGGCTGCAGGCGAAAACGAATACCGCGTGACCGTCAGCGTCACCTGGGAACTGAACCAGTAGACGGCATCCGGGCGGCTTTCCCCGCCCGGAGACCCAACCTTTTCGCTGAACACCAAAGACCCCGGGATGCAGCCATCCCGGGGTTTTTTCGTCATACGGTGAAGCGGTGGGCGCTCTAGCGGCGGAATCCGATCACCGGGCAATTGCGTTCATTGGCGAAAGCGACCCGGACCGGACGGTGATGACGCAGGCCTTCGACCACGACCCGGCGGTGATTGGCACGGACCACTTCGGCGCGGCGGACGCCCATGTGACGGGCCTTTTCGACGGCGAGATGGGGGCGGCAGACATCGCGTCGACCGCCATAATACCCGTCCCGGCCGCCGCGGAAGTCATGATCGCGGCCGCCACGGAAATCATGATCGCGGCCGCCGCGGCGGTCCTGGTCGCGGATGATGACGGCAGCGCCTGGGCCGCCGATGGAGAATTCGAAGCCGATGCCGCCGGCAGTGGCGGCGGGAGCGGAAGCGGCCATGCCGGCAGTGGCAACAACGAGGGCGGCAAGCGTGGTGCGAATGAAGCTTTTCATGACGGTGTTTCCTGGTGCGGCGACCTGGCGCCTGGGGATTGTTTCTGTCTCGGCCGGGTGTCCCGTTCGATTGATCCAACACTAGTCCTGTCCACCTGAACGGAATTGGAACCGCCCGTTCATCTGCGGTTCACATGGGCTGGACCGCGTGCCCCCGGAGTCCGGCGGTTTGCTCTCCGCTTTCAGGGCCTCCGCTCCCGCACAGAAGCCGCCGGTTGCCGAAGACGCGAAAAGCCCCAGAAGACCGAGGCCTCCGGGGCTTTGTTGGGCCGGCGTCTTGCTCCAGGACTAGCGGCGAACGTTGAGTACCGGGCAATGGCGCTGATTGGCGAAAACGACGCGGATCGGGCGGTGATGACGGAAGCCCTTGACGACAACCCTGCGGTTGTTGGCACGGACGACATCAGCGCGGCGGACGCCCATGTGGCGGGCCTTCTGCACGGCGCGGTGCGGACGGCAGACATCGCGGTAACCGCGATGGCCTTCAAACCGGTTCCAGCCGCCATGACGGCGATGATCGCGGACGACAACACCGCCGCCCGGGCCGCCGAACGAAAACTCGAAGCCGATACCGCCTGCGTTGGCGGCAGGGGCGGAAGCGGTGATGCCGGCAGCGGCAACAACGAGAGCGGCGAGTGCATTGCGAATGAAGCTGTTCATGACTGTTCTCCAGATTTGGCGGCGTTTCACGCCTTGAGTGTGTGTCCCTGATTTCGATCTAGTCCCGACCGGATGTCCCGTTCGATTGACCCCACACTAGTCCGGCCCGCCTGAACCGAATTGGAACCGCCTGTTCATCTTGCATTCATGGAAAAAGCGCCCGCCGGCGCCTTACAGCTGCCGGCCCCAGACCTGCAGAGGCTTGAGGCTTTCGGCCGTCGCACCGATGTCGCGCCAGGAGAATTCGGCCAGCAGGCCGGAATAGGGCTCATAGCCCAGACGCTCCCAGAACGCGTGCAGCGTGTGATCATTCAGCGGTTTTGCCGGGTGATCATCCGGCCGCAGCACCGAGGCAAACACCGCGTGCTCAAACCCTTGCGCGCGTGCCGCGGCTTCGCGCATTTCAAAAAACCGGCGGCCTGCCCCCTGCCCCCGGTATTCCGGCAGCAGAACCGATTCCGCCAGATAGAAAAAATGATCGGGATCAAGCCCGATACGGGCAAAGGGAACGGCAAATTCATCAGCATGGTCAGACAGTGGCGCCCCGGTGGCAGCCCCCACCATGGCGCCGTTGACATCGCGTGCGGCCACCACCACCGCCCCGGGCGAAGCGGCAAAATTCCGCAGATACTGCGCCTCATAGGCGGCGTCCCCGTCATAAAGATAGGGCCAGTCGGCAAAAACCTCGATCCGCAGCCGGGCCAGGTCATCAAGCGACTGCTCGATCTGGTCAGCGGTGAGAAGCGAGAAACTCAGTCCGGATTTCGACGCCACCGGGCTTGCCTCAGCCGGCTTTGACTTGCGCGATCCAGTCGGTGAGATTGTAGCTCATCGTCACCCGGCTGATCAGATTGTCGTCGATCTCGAAGAAGATCCCGGCCGGCAGTGAATAGCGCTGGCCGTTGGCCTCGGGCAGGCCCTCGTCGGTGGACAGATAGGTGCCGCGCACGGTGAATTCCGCCGCCGCACGGTTGCCGCTGTCATCGACCATGATGGCAATGTCGCCGAGTTCCTCGTCATAATGGCGGCTCATCTTGGCGTTGAACCAGCGGAATTTTTCCTTGCCGATCTCGCGTTCGCCCTGGTTGATGTCATGGGCCACATCATCCGACAGGCAGGCCAGCATGTCCTCGGACGACTTGGCGTTGAACGCTTCGAGATAGCGGCGGATCAGGGCGGTGGTGGTGTCTCGGCTCATGATGGGCTCCAAATTCAATAGACGGCTCGCCACAGGTGCCACAGGCGGACAAGGGCAGGCAAGCGAAAGTGGACGGCCGTGAAAGCTGTGTCCTCTCACCCAACAGTTTTGTGCCCTTTAGGTTCCCGTGATTGCGGGCGCGCCAAAACCCCCGCCGGTGAAATGCACTGGCGGGCTTATAGCAAAACCGGTTCCGGAGGGCCGCACGCGGGCTTTGCCTCTGGGATAGTGGGTTTATGGTGGTGCATGTACGTTGTCGTTCAAATGAAACCATTTGAACGCGACATGCACTGGGTGGCGCAGCGCGCGCACGGCCCGAATATCGCCGGATGATGTCCGCATCCGACAGGCAGTGCCTTGCAGCACACGGAGCCGGCTACCTCACCTGCCCCTCTTCAG
>JBLXGF010000012.1:0-151628 GCA_048261205.1 Hoeflea sp. | reverse complement strand
CATACGACGAATGGCCGTTGGGACCTTCTGGTGGAGCTGAGCGCCTCAAGCCTCACCGTTTTCGAAGCCGTTTTGCGGAAGATCCGGCTCGTTCCAGGGATCACAAACAGTGAGACGAGTTTGCTGTTGTCGACGCCCCGATCCACAAGGGCGAAGCTATAACCGTCTTCGGACGAGGTATTGACGGATTGTGTCCGCCAAAGTCCGCGTGTCGAAGCATCGAGTACTTGCTGGCCGGCGGGCCTCATGCCGGTCGCGCCAAGTTGGGGAATTCGGCCTGAAAGACGAACTTGCCGAGAAGAGCCGGCAGCTCGAAGAGACCGAAATTGATCTGGCCACAGAAATCACTGCCGGTGCGCGGTATCGATGAGGCTGCTTGAAGCCTTACCGTTCAGGACAAGCAATCGTCGTCGTCGATCAATTTTAGCCGCGAATGCGGAGGGTTGCTCCAAGCTCGCCTTCCATCAAACGGAAAGCGTTCGTACCGATGAGTGTACCGCCGAGCCGGAATGTTCCGACCTTGGCCATGGCGGCAACAGGCCGACCGCGCCACGGAACTCAGATTAGCCATCTCAACCTCCGCTGACTTGCTCCCGGCAAACCTGTCTCAATTGGTTTACCGGCACAATCGGTCAATTCATTTTCTTTCGTTTACCAATATGCAGTACGGGCAAATAAAGTCTCGACAGGGCATTGTCACATTAAGTTTGCCAGGCCGAGAAACGCCAACGGCTCTGGAATTTTCAGGCGATGCAGGCCGCAATTTTCCATGCGTCAGGCGCTTCGAAGCGATGCTGGCGAATTGTTTGTGCGGTACGGCGGCGGGACGGTACTGAAAAGCAATTGCGGCTAGCGGTGAGCATCTGTCATGGCAAGTGTTGGTGTGAGGACAAATCGTGCGCTTGGCAAGGGTGGGCGTAGCGCTCTATGCATCTTGATGATTCCTGTCTGTGAAACTGTGAAATCTCAACACGGTTGCGCCATCTGCCGGGTCTTTCAGAGCGTGAGCGCACACGTTGAAAACCTCGCGCAAGAATTGGGGCGTCAGCAGGTCCCCGGGTTTTCCAAGTGCGACCAATTTCCCGCTCTGCATTACGCCAAGGCGATCACACTTGAAGGCCTGATTAAGATCGTGAAGTGCAATGATTTTGGTGATCTTGAGATCTCCAACAAGGTTCAGAATTGAAACCTGGTGCGATACATCCAGATGGTTGGTGGGCTCGTCCAGCAACAGGATCCGGGCTTCTTGCGCCAGCGCTCGGGCAATGTGAACGCGCTGCCGTTCGCCACCGGACAGTGTTTGCCAGTGACGATCAGCCATCTGGCTCATACCGACATCTGCCAACGCCTGGTCGACAGTAGCAGTGTCTCTTTCAGACCAGGGGGCCAAGGGAGAAAGCCACGGCGTCCGGCCCAACTCCACTGCATCACGCACAGAAATCCTGTCGCTCGTGTCGGCCTGTTGCTCAACAAAAGCGATGGCCTGGGCAATGCTGCGTCTGTTCAGGGTCGAAAGGGGCGTGTCATCGATCAGAACCTCGCCGGCTTTTGGAACAGCAAGACCGGCAAGCATCCGCATGATTGTGGATTTACCCGATCCGTTTGGACCAATGAGTCCCAGCAGTTCTCCTGGCTGCACCGTAAACGACACGTCAGATACAATCGGTGTTCTTCGCGCCGACCATGCCAAATTTCTGGCTTCCAGTTTCATTTGCGTCCCCGAACGAGAATTACGGCGAAGGCTGGTGCGCCAATCAAGGCCGTGACAACACCTATTGGCAAGACCTGTCCAGGAATGACAACGCGCGAACAAATATCAGCGAGAACCAGAAACACGGCCCCAATCGTTGCAGATGCGGGGATCACCGCATCATGGCGAACACCGGTCAAGAACCGGGCGGCGTGGGGAATGACCAACCCGACAAAGCCAATGGACCCGACGATGGAAACCATGATGGCAGTTAACAGCGCGGCCGTACTGATGAGGATGATGTGAACCCTGCGAACTGGCACTCCGACTGAAGCGGCGGCGTTGGTTCCGAATGTGAAAGCGTCGAGTGCACGCGCATGAAAAAGCACCACCAGAAAACCTGAGACCGCCACAGGCACCGCGAGCAGCGCGTCCTCCCAGCGTACGCCCGAAAGGTTTCCTAACAGCCAGAACATGATGCCCCGAGCCTGGTCCGCGTTGGCAGACTTTGTGACGATGAGCGAGGTCATGGCATTAAACAGCTGCGAGCCGGCGATGCCGGCCAGTACAAATTGCGCCGCACCCTGGCCATTGCCGGCAAGACGGGCCAATAGCGCGACAATCAGGAATGCGACAATGGCGCCGCCAAAAGCGCCGGTCGACATGGATATCACACCAGCCCCAAGTCCGGTGATTGACACCAGCACCGCACCTGTCGACGCGCCGGCTGACAGACCGAGAATATAGGGATCGGCGAGCGCGTTGCGAAGCAAAGCCTGAAGAACCACTCCGGAAACAGCTAGCGCCGCGCCGCAGGAAGCCGCAACAACGGCTCGGGGTAGCCGGTACTCCCACAGAATGCCCTGATCGATAAGATCTACTTCATACCCTGCACCCCAGACCTTGTTTGCCAGCGTCTGCAGCACGGTGGCCGCAGGGATGCTGGTTTCCCCAATCATGAGTGCGGCCAGTATTGCTGCTGTGATTACGCCAAGCGCCATCACTATCCAGGCAACATTTCCCCTGCGAAGATATCTCCCCGCAGGGCTTACATGTGTGTACGCCTGTGTCATTTCGACAGATCAAACTGTTCCAGGGCGTCGACAATTGTCTCGAGCCCGGTGGCAATTCGGATTGAAGGTTGAATCGCATGAGCGTCGACGATGATGATGCGGTCGTTGACAACAGCATCAAGTTGGCTCGTCACCGGGTCCGTGCGCAAGAATTCGAGCTTTACCTTGTAGTCATCAACCGGGAAGCGGCGGCGATCCATCCGGGCGATGACAATCACATCGGGATTGGCTTTGGCAATTGTCTCCCAGCCGACAAGCGGCCACTCCTCGTTGGATTGGATGATATTTCGAATGCCCAGTGTCTTGAGCATGTAGCCTGGAACACCGTCGAGGCCTGCAACATAGGGGTCAAGGTCAATATCCGGGCTTGAGAACCATACGAGTGCAGACAATTCCTTGTTGGCAATCGCCTTTGCGCGCGCGACCGCGTCGCTTTGACGTTGCTGCATGGCAACTGTCAGTTTTTCGCCGGCTGAAGGTACATCAAATATGGTGCTGAGCTGCTTGATCGCCAGATAGATGCTGTCGATTTCAAAGGCCTTGGTTCTGGTGCCGTCGCCACCGGTGCTGTTGTCTTTACCAACGCAATCCGTCGGCATCACATAGGTCTGAACACCGAGCTTTTCGAATTGTTCATAGGTACCGACAATTCCCTCTAGGCCGATGTGCCATTCATACTGGGCAGTTACCAGTTGCGGTTTTTTAGCGACAACGCTTTCAAAGCTCGGGTCATTGTCAGCCAGCCGCTCGACCTTTTCATTGATCAACTTGAACTCTGGCATCACTTCGTTGAACCAGACAGCCGTGCCCATCACACGATCACCAAGGCCAAGACTGTAGAGCATTTCGGTCGGTGCCTGCCCCAGGCTGACAACGCGCTCGGGCGGCGTGTCAAAGGAAAGGGTGCGACCACAGTTGTCGACCGTGATAGAAGCAGCGAACACCGGGGATGCGAGCACGCAAAGAGAAAGGAGGAGGACAAATTTCTTCATGGGAAATTCCTGATGTCTGGATGGATGATGAAGTTGCGGGGTGATTTGAAGTGACGTCGAGCGTCAGCTCAAAACCTCTGCGGTTGCCTGGGAGACAAGCAAAGCGGCTGGCAAAGCAGCTGGCACGCGTGCCAGGGTTTTCCCGGAAAGGCCCGCGGGGCGCTGTCTGGACGAGCACCAGGCGTCGGGCAGATCGACGTATTGCCGTGCGAAAACAACGAGATCACCAAAGCTTTTTTGCAGATCGATGTCCCCAAACAAGTATGTTGCCTTGATTGACCCGTGATACGCCACCGTGCAGGGACGATCACAGCCAGCCATGCAAGCAATGCCCGAAACCTCAAAGTCGTCACCCAGTGTGCCATTGGCCATTTGCATGGCCTGCCGCAACCGTGTGATCAATTCATAGCCCGGCCTGCAATCGCTACCCGTGTGGCGGCAGGAGATGCATATTGTTATTTTGTGAATGGAATTCTGGCTCATATCGCCCTCCGCGAATTGGCGGGGAACGCAATAGACCTGACAATATGTGCGACGTGCGCAGTTGTACCATCGTTAGTCTCCTATCCAGACATCCCCGCCTGGGTTGAGTTAAAAACAAATGGCAGGTCTCCTGACTTGCGGGTCCTAGCTTCTCTGAGCCTTCCCGGACAGCCTTTGCTGTCCAGTGGCAATTTCAGAGTTGCTCACCGCTTACAGTTGCGGGGGCAGTCACGGATTTGGTGCCTACTGGCTACGCCTCACCGTATTCCCTTTTCATCCCGAAAACGGTTTTTGGTTTTCGAGAACCATCGGGGCCGAAGCTATTCGCGAAGGGACGGCGATGCAATCCCAAATCACCATGATTGCAAAGGTATTTTCCAGCCGCGCTCATTATCCGAAAACGGCGGCAAAATCAGGGGTGCCCTTGCTGAAAAAACTGCTGCTTCAAAACCGCAAGTGCCAGCGAAAACCCTTCTACATTTCCGTTGTCGGCACAATGTGAAGCTTGCCGTGACGGACCGAGCGCTCGGCTGTCACTGGTTGGCAAACCCCTGAAGGTCACCGCATTGAGCAGTGAGACAGCCTCAACCTGCGGATCTTCACCGCGTGTCATGACTTTCAGATATTGCTGCTGCGCGTTGGTGAATTAGAAGTGGCGCGTCGCAAGACCAACCGGAGAGCAGGTGACCACCTCGATACAGCCTACCTCATAGAGCTGGCGGGACAGAAAGTGCAGATCATCAGGAGACGGATTTTCAACCGGTTGCCAGCCTGCAGCCATCAGAGCCTTTCGCGCCGCACCGTAAGGCTTGCCAATGATGGCCGATATGGGACTCGCCACCTGCCCGACAAACTGAAAGGCCCGATCGGCAGCTGCTGAAACGCCATTAAAGGGCCATGCAAATCAAGAAAACAGCGCCAACCAGGCGCTGTCGGTATGCTGTTGTCATCACCAATCCCGCATTCAACTCTATCTATCGTGGCACGGATGATACCGACGAACGCCGCCAATGCGATTGACCAACTGTTTCTTTGACGGAAGGAACGCCGAATTCTCAGAAACCTCCTGATTTAGTGAAATATTTTCAATTACATAGAGCATTTCCAGGAAAGGTGGCACCGGTTTCCCGTCCGGCAATGTGTAAAACAAGGGCTAGGAGCGTTGGAGTAACTCAACGAAGCGAAAGGTTAGAGTGTATGGCGCGGACCGGTCACGACAGCAGCCGTTATCAACAGGGGGTGAGCTTTCCATTGCATTTGAATTGCCTGCCACACACCTTGCATTCGTAATCTCTGATGGTGACAGCGTTTCTGTAAGCCTGCAGCGAGGGCTGCGGGTCACCGGAGCGTTTCACGTACCAGCCCGTGCTGCCATCGGCAGATCGCGATTTGAGCCGTTGACTGCTTTCAAGTTCGATAGCAAGCAAACTGGATGACCGCCGTTGATGCGCCTTGCTGAAAATCCCTTTAGAGTTTCCCCTCGACAGTTTCTGCCAGAAGCGGACACCCATAAGGGCTGATCTGAATCACCGGCTCCGGTCGGAAGCGGCCGGTGGCCATGACTGGTGAGGAACGGCAGGTTTCCCGTGTCGATCATCTGAAACCTGCCAAGCCGCTGCAGGCCCCAAACGAACCAGGCGGGAATACCTCCAACGGGCATTTGAGCAGACCTTGGCTAAATCCCGAAAACGGACAGCAAAGGGGTCAAAAGAGGCGGCTTGTTCTTGTCGGAATCCGATCATGCTCTACACCATGGAAACGTATAGCAGCCTAGTTCTCCGATCGCATGCCGAGATCAAGCAATGTCACCACCCGTTCCAGTGTCGCCATCGCAGCCACGCCGTCGCGAATGGTCGGCGCTGCAGTGGGATGACCTGCCAGGCCCTGGGCGACATCAGCGATCAGCGCGGCGTAACCCTTGTGGTCTTCATTGGCTGCGGCGGTGAAATTGGGGGTCCAGCTGAGCGTGTCGCTGGCGCTGCTGAGGGTCGCGCCCGGGTCGTCGGCCTTGAAGGGCGGGTTGCGATGCCAGGCAACATTGATGACGTTGGCGACTTCGACCCGGTTGTGATCACCCATTACCGTGATCTGTTCCATCGGCGTGCCGCGTGATTGCACGGTGCCCATCACCACGTTGCCGATGACTCCGTTTTCGCAGGTGAATCCCATATGGAACAGAACGCGACCCGGCGCCGAGGTGTTTTGGCGCACGGTAATTTCGGCAATCGGGCTGCCGGCCAGCCACGGCATCAGGTCCATATAGTGCACGCAATGATGCAGGTAGAACCCGGTGTAGTCGACTTCGTCGGCAAAATAGGTCGGGGCGGTCATGTAGCTGCCCGTCAAGCCGAGAATCGGACCGAACTCATCACCACGCAGGATGTTGGCGGCAATCCGGTTGCCCGTGGAATACCGCTTCATGAAGCCGACATAGACGGGCTTGCCCGCCTTTTGTGAGGCCTGCTGAAGCGCCAGCGCTTCGGCGTGACTGCTTCCCGGGGGCTTCTCCATGAACACCGGCAGGCCACGGTCGAGGGCGGCGAGAGTCGCTGCATAGTGAACCTGTGGGCCGACAGCCATTCCGATCGCGTCGAGACCCGGCTGGTCGAGCATTTGCAGCCAGTCGGTGTAGGTTGCGGCAACACCATACTGTGCCGCCGTTGCCGCCAGAGCCGCCTCGTCCCGGTCGCACAGGGCGCCGATCCGAAGACCGGACCGGCCGAGTTGGGGCAGCAGCATCTGTGTGGCATGACGTCCGCAGCCTATCCAGCCAATATTCAAACTCATTGAGCAAACTCCGCCAGGTCGAGCGCGGCACGGATCAGCGCCCGGCCGGATTTCAGTTTTTCGGTTTCGTCTTCCGCCGGTGCGCGCCAGTGGGCGATGGGGAGCGCCAGCCGCTGGTCGTCGCGGCGGAATGGTTCGAGCGACACCGGCCCGTGATAGTTTGCGTCCGACAGCGCGCGCATGATGGCGGGCCAATTCATGTTGCCGGTACCCGGAAAGCCGCGGTGGTTCTCGTTGGCCTGAAAATGCACGATCCGCTGGCCCGCAAGGCGAATGGCGTCCGGAATCGACTGGTCTTCCATGTTCATGTGAAAGGTGTCCAGCATCAGGCCAAGGCCGGAATCGCTGACAGCATCCACCACGGCTATGCCCTGTCTTGTGGTGTTGAGCATGTCGGTTTCAAACCGGTTGAGTGGCTCCAAAGCAAAGACCTGCCCAGCCGCGCGCGCTTTTGGCGCCACCTGTGCCAGACCCTCGATCATCCGGTCTGCACGGGCCTTCATCTCATCCGCGCTTCGCGGCAATGGCGGCCGGCCGGCAAATACCATCGGTTCGCCATAGAGCGGGCCGCCAATGATCCGGGCCCCGATTGCATCAGCGACTTCGATACAATGCTCCAGATAGTCCAGCCCACCCTGGCGGGCGGCGGGATCGTCCGACGAAATCGACCGCTGCATGTTGACGCGTGCCGCCAGAACGATGTCCAGCCCGGCCTCCGCCAGCGCGTCGCGGAGCTCGGCTGAATCAAGGCGGTCCTCGGGTTCGGGGATCAACAGTTCGATGAAGTCAAAGCCCATCCCCTTGATTTGGTGCAGCAGTCCAAGGTGGGCGCCGGTAAACGGGCGCACAAACTGCATAGAGATGATTCCAATCGGGTTTTTCATGATTTTGCCTTATCCTTTGACCGCGCCCTGGGTCATGCCGGCGATCAGATGCTTTTGAACGAACAGGAACATCACCGTGGCCGGCAAAGCACCGACTATCCCTCCGGCAGTAAGCAGGCCCCATTCGATCTGGTATTCGCCGATCAATGTCTGGATGGCGACGGTAATGGTCTTGACGTTCCGGCCACCCAGCGTCAGCGCATAGAGATACTCGTTCCAGGCGGTGATGAAGATGTAGACGCCGGTGGCGATGATGCCGGGCGCGCACAGGGGCAGGACAACGCGGTACAACGCCCCGAAACGCGTGCAGCCGTCCGTCATCGCCGCTTCATCCAGCGAGCGCGGTATGCCGTTGATGTAACTGGTCATCATCCAGACCGAAAACGGGATCGCGATGGTCGAGTTGGCGATAATGAGCGCGAGATATGTATCGACCAATCCGAGCGACTTCATCAAAATGAACAGCGGCAGGATCAGCAGGATCAAGGGGAACATGTTAATGACCAGGAACTGCATCATCAGAATGCGCCGTCCCTTGAAGCGGAACCGCGAGAAGGCGTAGGCAGCAGGCACAGCCAAGGCGAGACCGACGACAACGGTGCCACCAGCGACGATGAAGCTGTCGCGCAGATTGGTGCCGAATCCTACCGTATTGAAGAGCCGTGTGTAATTGGCGAGCGTCGCGCCCGCCAGGGACGGGCCGTCCGTGAACAGTTTTGACTTTTCGGTGACCGAGGTCAGCGCCATCCACAGATAAGGCGCCAGGGTGAAGCAGATTATCAGAAAGACCGGCAGGTCGATTGTCAGCACTCGAAGGAACACCGAGTTTCTTTGAACCATCATCCCATGTTCCTCCCCGCGCGCCGCAGATAGAGCACGACAAATCCCAAAAGCAGGATTGTGAATACGACAGCCAAAGCCGAGCCATAGCCGTAATCAAGCCCGGTTCGGGCTTCCACCAAGGCATAAAGCGGCAAGGTGTAGGTCGAATAGCCGGGACCGCCGCCGGTCATGACGAAGATCACGTCGATGGAATTTGCGACCCAGATCAGGCGCAGCAGGATGGCAGTCATCAACACGCCGGACAGCCCGGGGAGAGTGATGTGCCAGAACTGCCTGAAGCTCGACGCACCGTCGATGGCGGCAGCTTCGTAATAGCTCTTCGGAATGGCCTGCAGACCGGCCAGAATCATCACCGCGAAGAACGGGAATCCCTGCCAGGTCAGTGTAAGGATGATGGCGTAGAGCGCCGTGTCGGGATTGGCCAGCCAGGGGATCGAGGTCGAGATCAGCTTCATGCGCAACAGGAAGTCGTTGAGCACGCCAAAATTGGCATCGTATATCCACACCCACATCAGGGCGATCACGACCGAGGGCAGCGCCCAGGGAATAATCACCAGGGCGCGCGCCAGGCCGCGCCAGGGAAAATTCTGATTGAGCAGCAACGCTGTTGCCAGGCCCAGCAGCATCTGAGCCGGCACCGTCAAGGCAATCCAGATCGCGGTATGTTTCAGCGAAATCCAGAACACCGGGTCCTGAAACACGGCGACAAAGTTCTTGATACCTACGAAGGTGAAATTCTTCGGGCGAAACAGCACATAGTCATGCAAGCTTATCCAGACGGCCTGGATCATCGGAAAAAACACGATGGCGAGTGTCACCAGGACAGCCGGTGACAACATGATATAGGGCAACACGCGACGCGACAACGACGCTGGTGGAATGACGGTGGTGGACATCATTGAATCCCGGTGGAGCGGCAGGCCAAAAGGTTCGGCCTGCCGCGTTTGCTCACTTGTTGAAGAGCGCGTCGATTTCGACGTTCATCTGTTCGGCAGTAAGCTCACCGATCAGGGCACGCTGCATCGCGATGGGCCACACAGTATTGGTGAAGTCGGCCGTCTGGCTCACATTGGGATAGAGATGCGCAAACGGCAAGGACGCCGTTGTTGCTTCCACGAAGCGCTTCTCATGCAACGACCAGTTGGCAGTGTCACTTTTGGTGACCGGCAATTGGCCGGTCGCCTTGTTGAACTCGGCATTGTTGCCGGCGCTCGACAGGAATGCCGCCCACTTCCAGGCTGCGTCCTGGTCTTCAGCAGCCGCAAACACCGCTGTGCTTTCGTCGCCAAAGGCCGTCCAGCGCCCGCCCCCGCACTCAGGCACCGGCACCACCGATACCTTGTCGCCCAGCGCCTCGACCATACCGCCCGATGACCCGATGTGGTGGATCGTCATGGCTGTCGTACCACCCTGGAAGGCACCGATGACTTCCTTGAATCCATCATTGGGAGCCGACGGCGGAAAGACCTTGTCCTTCTGGAAAAGGTCGAGCACGAACTGGGTCCCGGCCACGCCTGCGGCAGAAGTCAACTCGCCAGGACCAAAGCCAACGCCGTCGCGCGACAGCGTCAAACTCGCCCAATGGTCATGCCCGCCCTTGCCGCCGCGGAAACCGAAGCCGTATTGGTCGATCTGACCATCGCCATTGGTATCCTTGGTCAGTGCGATAGCGCTGGAACGCAATTCATCGCAGGTTGTGGGGGGCGTCAGCCCTGCTTCGGCAAACAGATCCGAGCGATAGTAGAGATACAGCACCACATACTGCACAGGCAGGTAGTAGTGGCTGCCATCAGCCGCTGCGGTCAGATTGAAGAGATCCTCCTGGACATCACTCTTGCCGGCCCAATTCGCCAGGCGATCATCAATTGGTACAATCGCACCCATTTCGATCAGTCGCGGCTGTGCCGTCATTTTGACCATGGCGACATCAGGGCCATTGTCAGCCACGATGGAGGTATAAAGTTGGTCGTAATAGCTGTTCCAAGGCACGTTTTCGGCATTGATCGTAATGCCCGGATTTTCCGCTTCGAATTTGGCAACCAATTCAGACATCGGATTGTCGGCATTGTCAAAATGGTACCAGAAATTGACTTCCTGGGCCAAGGCCGTGGTTGCCAAAAGGGTCGTACCGGCCAGCAGCGCGGCGGCGAGGCCCCGGGTTCTCAGTGTAGATTTCATCGTGCTTTCTCCCTATCTTCATCGCTTCGCGCCGGTTGCTGAACGAAGGCTTTGAATACTGCCCCCGCATCTGCCAGCGCCGAGCGCGCCTCCTCCAGTTCAAGGCTCATTTGCATGAAGCCGTGAACAACTCCGCCATGCAGGCGAAATCGGTCCGCACGGCCAAGACCAGTCAGCCGTGCATAAAGCCGCTCGGTATCGGACCGCAGCGGGTCGATTTCGGCGGCGTTGAGATAAAGGGGCGGCAAGGCACGCAGCGCCACATCACTGGCGTGATAGGGTGCCACCCGCGGATCGGTGCGCTGGACCTGCGGGGCATACCAATCCCAGTAACGCATCATCTTGCCGCGGGTCAGCCCCGGCCCATCGGACCACTCGAGATAGGATGCAGTGTCGAAATCGGCGTCATAGACCCCGTAAAACAGCAGTGCGAAATCCGGTGGCACGATACCCGGCGTCAACATTAACGCCATCGCAAGATTAGCTCCCGCGCTGTCACCGGAAATCGCCATCGGCCGTTCCAGCCCGGCAAACACGCCCTCGCCTGCCGACAATTGACGCCAGACGGTGACGCAGTCGTTCAGCCCTGCAGGAAACGGATTCTCCGGGGACAATCGATAATCGCACATGACCACATTTGCCTGCGCCTCGATGGCGAGCAGGCGCGCAGCTCGTTCATGCGAGTTCATATCGCAGAAAGCCCAGCCGCCACCATGAATGAACAGGATCGTGCCGATCGGACTGCCCTTTGGCACCAATATCCGGCAGGCGACCGATGCCTCTTCGCCGGAAACATGAACCTCGCGCGCCGCAGCCATGGCCGGCAGATCGCGGTTCCAGCGCATATTGCCGCGCGCCGCTTGAGCCCGGCCCAGATCGGCCGCCAGCGTGGTCGGGTCGGGCAGCCCCGCATCCTCGACCGCCAACCGGTCAAGAATGGCAGCCATCTGTGCAGTGGGGCGGGAAGAGGTCATGTTCCGGCGCCGATGATATTGGGGCCGAAGTCCACAATTGTGGTGATGTGATGCGACAGCGCTGAAACAGCCATTTCAACATCGGCTGCAGCGAGCGCGTCTATGATGATTTGATGACGGTTTGCCGTATCAACCAGATCCCGGTTCTGGGTGGGGTGCAATATCTTGAAGCGGTGCGCATGTACCAGACATCGTGCAAGGACCGGCTGTACCGGCGGTAGCCCCGCGGCATCGAAAAGTTCGGCATGAAACGCGCGGTCGTGCACAGACAACAGATATTCATCGCCACTGGCCGCTGCCTTTTGCATCGCCAGCAATTGCCGCCGCATCGGCTCAACCAGAGCTTTGCCATAACGGGAAATGGCTCGCCTGACTCCGCGGCACTCGATGTCGTGGCGCAAGCGAATGAGCTCTTCTGCATCTTCCGCCCGGCAGTCGGCTACCGTGGTGCCGCGATGCGGCAAGCGGTGGACCAGGCCCTCTTCCTGCAAAAGCAAAAGGGCTTCGCGCACCGTTCCCTGGCTAACCTCGAACCGGCTCGCCAGCTCCAATTCCAGCAGCACGGAGCGCGGCATCAACATGCCCAGCACGATCTCACGCTGAAGCTCGACATAGATCATGTGACTACGGCGCGACGACGACGCCCGCGTTGGGCGGGCCGGCAGGCGTGGGGGAAAGTTTTCGACTGCCATCTCAACTCGCTTGATTATCAATATCATTATCAATAATATCGATTGTGACGGCGCTGGCAAGTCCCAATGTGAGCGGAGCATCGAGGAGAGACGAAATGGCCACCATCACACTTGAGAAGATTGTCAAACGCTATGGCAATGTACAGGCGATAAACGGCATCGACCTTGAGATCGCAGATGGCGAGTTCGTTGCCCTGGTAGGCCCTTCGGGCTGCGGAAAATCAACGTTGCTGCGTATGATTGCCGGACTTGAAGACATAAGTGGCGGCGCCTTGCGGATCGGGGACAGGGTCGTGAATTCGGTTGAACCGCGCGATCGCGACATTGCCATGGTGTTTCAGGACTACGCGCTCTATCCCCATATGACGGTGGCGCAGAATATCAGCTTTGGTCTGAAAATGCGGAAAACCGATCCTGAGGAAATCAGCGCGCGGGTGGCGGAGGCTGCCAGTATTTTGCAGATCGAACCGCTTATGCAGCGCCGCCCGGCCGAACTTTCCGGCGGCCAGCGCCAACGGGTGGCCATGGGCCGCGCCATCGTACGCCGGCCGATGGCATTTCTCTTCGATGAGCCGCTGTCCAACCTTGATGCCAAGCTACGCGTCGAGATGCGGACCGAAATTAAGCGCCTCCACAATCTTCTCGGGCGCACCACCATTTATGTCACCCACGACCAGGTCGAGGCGCTGACGCTGGCCGACCGAGTGGTCATTCTCAAGGAAGGGCGCATCCTGCAGCAAGGCGCACCCATGACGCTGTACGATGCGCCGGCGAACCGCTTCGTAGCCGAGTTCATCGGCTCGCCTCAAATGAACATGTTTGAAGGCACCGTCAGCCAGGAGGGCAGCCCTTCAGTCCAGATTGATGGCCTCACCCTGCCCTTTTCCAGCCTCAACGCCGCTCATGGCACCCCTGTCCACCTCGGTGCACGGCCCGAGGCCATCACCTTGGCCGAGGCATCGGGCGCCGATTTCGTGAGCAGGGTTGACGTTTTCGAGCCACTGGGATCCGACACCATGGTGTCCTGCAATATTGCCGGCTGCCTCGCAGTGGTGCGCCTGCCCCCGGAAATTCCCGTGGCGCGCAATATGGATCTGCCACTTCGCTTCGAGCGCAAGAAGCTGCATCTGTTCAACGCCCAGACCGGCGAGCGCGTCTCGGCGGCCTGAGCCGCTTCGGGGCTTGCGGGATCGCACAGGCAGTCCGGTGTGGTGGAAACAGATGTAGCCTCCGCCTGGCCCGGCTCCCGGCCCTTTGCAATTCGGATCCAGCCCATCTCCAATCGCTGCTCCGAGTGTTCTGATTGGCCAATGGGCAGACTGCTGTGTGTGGGCAACAGCTTTAATGGCAAAAGGCTGCTTTGGCCCGAAACCAACCTGCCTTCGCGTTTCCCGACCGCCTCTGAAGCAACGGTGCGGCGGGCGACCAGGACATCAAAGGTTGCTTATCCGCCGGTCAGACATTCACGCTTTAAAATGGTGGCGTGGGTGATGACACGAAAGGTTCCGGCAGTCTGCGTTTTCAGGGATTCCCGATATTTCCGAGGCACCTCCTGATCTGCACATCCGGGGGAGCGCGCAATGTCTGCAAAATCACACAACTCCTTTCCGCTGCATCGAGCAACGCGTTCAGATGCGATTCCGGCAATGTGCGTTCCGTCTTCAGGTCGACCTCGATGGTCGCGGTTTGAAAGCCAACCGGAACGTTTTCTCCGGTCATCAACGTTCCCCGTACATCTGCACCAAGGCTAACCCGCACTTCGAGATGCGCGAGCTCTATCGACTTCAGATTGGCAATCATGCGAATGGCGGTATCAAGACAGCTTGCAAGAGATGCGGCCAGGATTTCCCCCGGGCAGGGGAAATCGCTTTCGCCTCCCACAGCCGCGTGAACGGAGACGGGAATATCCAAGGGAATGCCTTCGCCGCAGACGACATGCGTATGGATTGGATGCCTGGCGGGAACTTCGGCGTCCACGGTGTGCGCCCGATCAATCACCCAGGCAGCCCCGGGGGCATCATGATAACGCTTGCGCAGAGGCATCTGCCTTTCGAGAACTCCAATGGGCTTCCCGCCGGTGAATGACCGGATCTGGTCTAGATGTGCAGGGTCCATAGCGACCTCCTTTGCCTGTGAACTCACCCGAAAAGCTGGGCCGGTCCACATCATGCGTGCGCCAGATGATGACGGATACTTCTCAATGCGTACCAAACCACTACAAAATCCGTAGTAGTCAGGGCAGCGGCTGGCGTAGTAGCCTTGCGCGATGGAGCACAAAGAGACAAACAAATCGGGGAGCCTGTGCCCGGCCATGGCATCCGCGGAGATACTGGGCGACAAATGGACTTTGCTGCTGTTGCGAGAGCTGTTTCTGGGTACGACCCGATTCAGCCGGTTTCAAAAAGCCATCCCGCGCATGTCGCCGTCCATCCTCAGCAAGCGGCTCAAGACGCTGGAGGCCGCCGAGATCATTGTGCGAAGGGCTGTCCCGGCCGGTCAGGCCGCTGAATACACACTCACGCGATGTGGACGCGAACTTGGCCCCATTGTCGAGAATATGGCCGTCTGGGGCATGCGCTGGCGCAAACGCAGTATCGCTGCCCAGGACTGCGATCTCGGAGGGTTCATGTGGGATTTTCACCGAACGCTGAATACCCAAGGCCTTCCGGACGGTGAAACGGTGATCCTCGTGCAGATTTCAGACCGTTCTGATCTGAATACATGGTGGGTGATTGCGAATGGCGATGCCATCGACCTTTGCCCCGAAGACCCTGGCCATGCCGTGGATATCTACCTCACCGCATCGCTGGCGAACCTGATCGCGCTTTGGATGGGAGACGTCACCGTTCGCGATGCCGTCGAAGCCAGGTCCGTCTTCCTCGACGGCCCCAGACATCTGCTGGAGTCGGCGCAGGAGTGGATGGCGCGGTCCCCGCTGGCTGGTGTCGAGCCTGCCGCTTCCATTCTATGACAATCATGAGCAGCACACACAGGTCCACATTGGCGGACCGGGCCTGCATGGTCTGTGAGAACCTTGCCCCGCATATCTGGCCCGCAGATGAAACGCGATCGACCGTTCCGTTCCGGAATGCGGCTATCGCACAAATGTCGGCCAGGGATGAATGTTCAAGAAGGAATCGAACCGCGAATTGGGTGCGGTGACATCCAAGGTCCGCAAAGGTCCGGAATGACCTGTCTTCGCCTTTCCTGGCCCGCCTCTGAAACGGCGGGCGGGCGGCGGGTTGCCTGCCGATTGCCATTTGACATCCGCTGCCCGCTTCGGCCAATCTTGGCCCCTCGCCCGCCGGAGCTTTTTGCCATGACCACGGAATTCCTCATCACCACGCTGATCGTGGTTCTGCTGCCCGGCACAGGGGTGATCTACACGCTGGCTGCGGGGCTGACGCAAGGCGCGCGGGCGTCGGTTCTGGCGGCGTTTGCCTCGCCTCCCCGCGGGCAGGAGGCTGTGCCGTCTGCGCAGAATCCGGCATGTTCCTGCAGGTTTGCAGGCTCGAAATGAGGCATGTGAATGCTTTAGCAACAAGAAGATATTTTCAACCCGAAATAAGCGGGTCGATTTTTCAGAGGTACCAGATTTTTCTTCAGTTTTTTTCCTCCGGTTATTGCCTTCATGCATGCGCACCCCGCTTTAGAGTTTTTTATTGCAATTTAATGAGAGCGTGATTTAGAGTTGCAACCTCCATGAGAGTAAAATCAAGTCGGAACAACAGCAATTAACAGGGGGCGTTGTTTATCCGCAAATCCGGTCACGCGTTTAAACTACTTGATGCAGATTCGGAAATCTATCAGGCACTGATAATCTAGCTTACTCCCAACGTCCCCAAGCGATTTCTGTCCCGTCACCTCGCCATTTTACAACTGAGCTGAGCAATGGATCACGGAACGGAATCACAGAACAACAAACCCAAGAAATCTGTCATCCTGGTGCACGGCATCGGAACGCGTGCGGAGTGGTACATAGAGGTCAAGAAAGTCCTGGAAAACAATGGCTTCGAGGTCTTTCTTACAAACTACGATTGGTTCAGCGTCATAAAGTTCCTCTTGCCAATTGCATATTTTCGAAACATTGCGGCCGAAGAATTGTTCAAACAAATTCGCATTGCAAAGCATTCAGCACGAAATAGCGAATTCTCAGTGATTGCTCATAGCTTTGGGACCTATCTCATATCAAAAATTCTTTATGAGGAGTTCGATCTATCCATTGATCGCATCATCTTTGCCGGATCCGTCGTGAAATCATCGATCCCTCTCGAAAAATACACACATCGCTTCACGCCCAAATTGTTGAATGAGGTCTGTACCAAAGACATTTGGCCAGTTCTGGCCGAGAATATCACTACGGGATATGGGCATGTGGGAACGTTTGGATTCAAAAGGCCATTGGTCGAAGACCGCTACTTTCCTGGTGGACATTCCGCTGTCCTAAATGCGGCCCATTGCCAAGACTATTGGGTTCCGTTTCTAAATGACGGAACCATCAAACAGTCCGATCACACGGAGATCAAACCTCCGATTTGGATCAGAGTGTTCAATTTTATTAAGATCAAATACCTGCTTTCCTTCGCAGCCCTAATCGTCATCGCCTTTATCCTGGCTCGCTCGATAATTGGCGCAGATTCGCAAACCGTTTCATTTGCCGCCGGTGATGGAAATTGGACTCTCGGTGACAACAACTACGCGCGGACAATCAATCAGCAGATCAATGAAACTTGCCCGCTAAAGTCGGTTTTCGGAAAGATGTGCGACTCCGCATTGGCTCGCCTGATAACAAAGCGAACCTGGAAGCCGATCGGCTATTTCGATTCCAAATTGAAGGAAATTCAATTCATCGGCTCGTTCTACCATTCTTTCACCGATCCCATAACCGTCTATCGGGCTATTGACCGAGCATACCCCAATTGCCTGAACATAATCGAAACCCCCAATCACTATGAACTGAAACCAGCGAAAGATATCTCAATCGAAAACGGAAGGCCGACTTGCAACAAGGAGAATATCGATGAATAAGTGGATTTCTCACTGCCTTATTTTGGCAGCCGCGATCACGGGTTTGAGCATCCCAACTCAAGCAGACACCTGGACCTGTAACGCTGTCGATGACAAAGCCGCTCTCGGTTACGATGGTACTTCCGCCGTGACAGTCACGACATCAAACAAGCAGTGCGACTTTTCCATCGGGGGAGCTTCCGTTGACGGAAAAACAATCGATTTCGGCAGTTTCGATCCAAACTATCAGTGGCAGGAATTTCGCCGTGACATGGAAATACTAGCCTATGACGAGGATGAATTCTTTTCCAGACATTTTGAAAAAGTACTTCGCTTCGCTTTAAATGGATTAAGCGACGATGATCGTGACTCGATTGCGAATGCCCTCGATGGCAATTTGAAGCTTTCCTGCGACGCAACCAGTTTAAGCCCGAGTTTCTTCGATCGTGGCGCCAGCTGTCAAAAGCTAACCGCTGAGCGCTCATTAGATGGGGAGTTTGATCTGGGCGTATTACAGTTTCAAACCAACAGTTCCAGATACCTCATATCTCTACCGAGAGGCAGTTCTTCCGACGATCGAGTTTTGATTTTCCTTCCCAATCTGGGTGACAGATAGAATTGGATTGGAGCGATCTTCCGCGTAAACGAGGCCGATCCTGCATTGACTGCTGGCCTCTCCATGGTCAGGATTGACCTGCCTTCGCGTTTCCCGGGCCGCATCTGACGCGGCGGCGCGGCGGGCGGCCTGACGATTGCCATTTGACATCCGCTGCCCGCTTCGGCCAATCTTGGCCCCTCGCCCGCCGGAGCTTTTTGCCATGACCATGGAATTCCTCATCACCACGCTGATCGTTGTGCTGCTGCCCGGCACAGGGGTGATCTACACGCTGGCTGCGGGGCTGACGCAAGGCGCGCGGGCGTCGGTGCTGGCGGCGTTCGGCTGCACGCTGGGGATCGTACCGCATGTGGCGGCATCGGTTGCCGGGCTGGCGGCACTCCTGCATGCCAGCGCGCTGGCCTTTCAGGTGATCAAATATCTCGGCGTGGCCTATCTGTGCTACATGGCCTGGCAGATGTGGCGCGACACCGGCACGCTGGCAATCAGCACCGAGGGAAGCGAGACCGGGGGCACGCGTCTTGAACCGTTGCGGATCATCACCGCCGGGATTCTTCTCAACCTGCTCAATCCGAAACTGACGCTGTTCTTCCTGGCCTTCATGCCGCAATTCGTCGATGTGGGCGCTGCCAATGCCACTGTGCAGATGCTGGGGCTGGCAGGGGTGTTCATGGGGCTTACCTTCATCGTCTTCGCGCTCTATGGCGTTCTGGCCGCGCAGGCGCGCGATCATGTGATCTCGCGCCCGCTTGTGATGCAGCGAGTCAAACGCTCGTTCGCGGCCGCCTTCGGCTTGATGGGGCTGAAGCTGGCGCTGGCTGAACGCTGAACGGGGTGCGACCTGACATCGCGAGTGCCCGGTTCCAACCGCAGCACCGCCTTCCATTTTGATGTTCAGTTAACTCCAAAGTAATGCGCACAGGCGAGAGTAAAACTCGAACCAGACACACTGACATGTCTACCCGGAAGGAAAGGCGATCGTGTCCAATAGTGAACCGGTTGATCAGACCTCTGACCCGAATGCAGCCGAGCATGAACGTCCGCAAAGGGTACGCGTCCTGAAGGGCGCCCATGCAGCGTTCAACGAGGAATTCAGTTCCATTCCCTGTAAATTGCGCGATATCAGTGCGACCGGCGCTTACGTCGTTTTCGAAGGCGGCTGGTTCGTACCCGACAGATTCATGCTGCATGTCGATATTGACGGCTACAAGATCGAATGCGAACGGGTGTGGCAAAAGGGCAGCGAGTGCGGGGTCCGGTTCATTGGCGGGAAAATCGTCACCGGCAAGGGCCGACAGCAGGTATTGACACCGATGCCGCCCAGCGATGCCTCTGCCCAAGCGAATGACCATACACTGGCGAGGCCTGCATCTGACGGTGCCGCCAGCCCGCGTCCGGCAACCAAGCCGCGATCCGGCGGCTTTGGACGCAGGACGCGATAGCGGTGCGGCCCTGACGGGCCGTTCCGATCCATCAGGCAAATCAGCCCCGCAGCTCAACGGTTTGCGGCTGATTTTTCAATTCGGGCCGGCGCCATCGATGCCGCCCAGTCCATTGTCCCAGCCCCAAGACCGGCGGCCTGTGATTTGCAGGGTCACTGACCGGCCGCCGCCTGCCAGCTATTTTGACACGGTTCTGGAACCTTTTTGGCGCGGCCCCGTTGCCTGCAGACAACCGCGCGCCTATGTTCTGGCGACGCGAGCGGAGATGTTCCGCCGTCCATCCAATTTTTAAGAGGAGAGACCCCATGGCCCTCGAACTGCCAAGCCTGCCTTACGACTATGACGCCCTTGCGCCCTACATGTCGCGCGAGACCCTGGAGTTTCACCACGACAAACACCACCAGGCCTATGTCACCAAGGGCAATGAACTGCTTGAAGGCAGCCCGCTTGCCGGCAAGTCGCTCGAAGAGATCTGCAAGGCAGCCTTTGACGAGAAGAATGCCGGCCTGATCAACAATGTCGGCCAGCACTACAACCACCTGCATTTCTGGCAGTGGATGAAGAAGGGCGGCGGCGGCTCCAAGATGCCGGGCTCGCTTGAAAAGGCGATCAATTCAGATCTCGGCGGCTTCGACAAGTTCCGCGCCGATTTCGTTGCCGCTGGCGTCGGCCAGTTCGGATCGGGCTGGGCCTGGCTCGCCGTCAAGAACGGCAAGCTGGAAATCATGAAGACACCGAACGGCGAAAACCCGCTGATGCACGGCGCTGCACCGGTTCTGGGCTGCGACGTCTGGGAGCACAGCTACTACATCGATTACCGCAATGCGCGGCCGAAATATCTCGAAGCGTTCATCGACAACCTGATCAACTGGGATCATGTTGCCGAAATGTACGAAGCGGCCATCTAAGACAGGCGTTCGTGCCTGCTGATTGAATCGAAAGCCCGGCGCAGCGCGCCGGGTTTTTTCATGATGCGCCGGCGACCGGCGGGCCGGAATGCCGCAACCGCAAGCCGCGCGGCAGATAACAGTCAGTTCACAAATATTTGACTTCCCTGATATTTCAGGCATGCAATCATGCGCCGGGGACGTGCAATCAATCCATCAATCGCTCAAGGAGACCCTGTATGAAATTCCGGACAATGTTTGCCGCAGCCGTGATCGGCGCTGCCAGTTTCGCACCGGCAATCGCTGCCGACGAACCACAGGTGGTTCGCCAGGAAATGATGAAGAAGGTTGGCGGCGCCACCGGCGCCATGGCCAAGATGGTCAAGGGCGAAGCTGATTTCGACGCGGCTGCAGCACTGGCCGCACTGACCACAATGAGCGAAGTTGCCGGCAGCTTTGCCGAGTATTTCCCGGAAGGGTCCGAGACCGGATTTGAAACCGAAGCCGCACCGGCCATCTGGTCCGATATGGACGGCTTCAAGGCCACGCTTGCCGCTTTCAAGGCTGATGCGGATGCCGGCGTTGCCGCAGCACCTGCCGATCTTGACGGGCTGAAGGCGGTCTTCGGTCCGCTGACGAAAAATTGCGGCACCTGCCACGAAACCTATCGCCTGAAGAAGAGCTGATGCTCCAGCGCCTGGTTTTGACTGTAACCGGGCGCCGGTCGTGAAACGGCTGGCGCTTGGTCTTGGCCTGGCGGCCATCGCGGGTGCGGGTGTGGCGTGGCTGCTGACCGCACCTGCGCCTTTGGCCTCCGACCGGCTTGAGGCCATTGCCGCCATTGACGGTGATGCGGCGGCAGGCGAAACCCTGTTCTGGGCCGGCGGCTGCGCCTCCTGCCATGCCAGCCCGGGCTCGGAAGGCACGGCACGGATGGTGCTTTCGGGCGGGGTGAAGCTGGCGAGCGATTTCGGCACCTTCATCGCGCCCAACATCTCGCCGGATCCGCAGGCCGGTATCGGCGGCTGGTCGGTATCGGAGTTCGCCAATGCGATGCTGGCGGGCGTATCGCCGCGCGGCCAGCATTATTATCCGGCATTTCCCTACACGTCCTACACGCGGATGAGCGATCGCGACATCGCCGATCTGTTTGCCTTCATGAAGACACTGCCGGAGAGCCAAGTTGCCTCCCTGCCCCACGAGGTCGGGTTTCCGTTCAACATCCGGCGATCGCTGGGTGGCTGGAAGCTGCTGTTCTTCACCGACGCGCCACGGGTGACGCTTGCAAGCAGTGATCCGCAGATCGAGCGCGGTCAATATCTGGTCGAGGGACCCGGGCATTGCGGCGAATGCCACACACCGCGCAACCCGATTGGCGGCTTCGTGTCAGATGCCTGGCTGTCGGGCGCGCAAAACCCGGACGGTGACGGGGTGATCCCCAACCTGACACCGGGCGGCAAATCGATCAGCGGCTGGAGTGCCGGCGACATCGCCTATTATCTCGAAAGCGGCTTCACGCCGGACTTCGACAGCGCCGGCGGCTCGATGGTCGAGGTGCAGAAGAACATGGCGCAGCTGACAAGCGGCGACCGGGAAGCGATCGCCGCCTATCTGAAGGCGCTGCCTGAACGGAGCGATGGCTGGGAGTGAAGGCTGACGGCTGTCTGACAGCCATCAGCCCAAAGCCTGGTTACTGGGTCAGACGCGAGGTCACCTTCGACGCCTGCTTGCCAATGCTTTCGAAGGCCGAGATCAGTGCCGCGCTGCTGTTGGCATCGTAGAAATGATCGGCACTGGTTGCGCAGTAGGCGAGCAGCTGCTTGCCGCGTGTCGGTGCGGCAAAGGCCACGGTGAAGACCTCGATCCCGTCGCCCTTGGCCTTGTCGCACAGGATCTTCGTCGATGAATCGGCCGAGCTGTAATTGTTGTCGCCATCGGTCATGAACACAATGAACTGCTTCGGAACCTCTCCGGACCTGTCCTTATGCTCTCTGATTTCCTTGTTTGCGCTGACCTTGGTGACGGCCCAGCTGAACGCATCGGTGGAATCGGTTCCGCCTTCTGCCGGCAGGGCATTGACGAAGGCCCGGGTCTTCTCCGGCTTCCAATGAAGGTTCTGGGACCCGGTCATTTGGTTATTGTAGCTGGAGGCGCCAATACGGACATATTTCTGTTTGGGATCAGCTTTTTCGAACTGATCGAGCAGCCCGCCGACGGCGGTCTTGAGCACGTCGATCTTGCGCTGCCCCTCAAGGTCCCAATCCATCGATCCGGAGCGGTCCAGCACCAGGGCCATGGACAGGGCTCCCTGCGCCGCTTCGCTGGAAGCGCTCTGGGATTTTCCGACGACGCCGACGCTGAAGTTTTCCCGGCCCATGATTCTTGCCATGGGCGTAACGGCCTGGGTACCGGTCATTGCAATGGCCACGGTCCAGACTGTGGTACCGTCGTTTTCGACCGGTGTGATGGTGATTGTCGGCTTGACGTTCATCTCGGCAAAGACCGGCAGGTCCTCTTCCAGCTGCCCTTGCAGGAAGGTTGCGGCAAAGTTCCGCGCCTCTTCGAGTGTGAGATTTTCTTCCTGCGACAGCCGCGTCGAAGTCGCCAATGCAGCGCTGTCGGCGGCATTCTGCATCCGCGTCTTCATCGACAATGCATTGGTGGTGTCAAGGGCGAGACTGGCAGCAATCGCTACAACCGGAAGGGCCAAGCTCGTCATGATGGCAAAATTGCCACCGGTGCTTTTGAACAATTCCGCAAATTTCCTGATCGGTGAACGGGTCATCTCGGGATCCTGTTTGGTTGTTCGTCCTTGAAGAGAACACATACACCACAGCCCGTGAGCGGAGACTTAAGCAAGATGATTAATTTTTACGGAATACCAAATCAAGGCATATTCGAAGGGAAAATCAACGCTGAATAGCCCGATCTGAACAGCTTTGGCACGCAAGTGACGGGTTTGTGCCATTCTAACACCAAACCAATACTGCCCTGAATCGCAGCGACCGCCTCGAACAGTTTATGAAAACTGCCCGAAGCGGCCGCATGCAAGATGTCAAAGGAACAGACGGTCCCAGTATTCTTTGGAACACGGAGGAGGAACTCAGTTGGTCAGCCGGGTTACCAGCTTGACGGCTTCCTCGCCAATGTCCTTGAACGCCTGTTTGAGTTCATCGGCACTGTCAGCCGTGTAGTAAAACCCGCTGCCCGAGGCACAGGAATTCAGAAGGGCCTTTCCGCGGTCAGGTGCCTGGAAGGCGACTGCAAAAATCATCACGCCTTTGTCTTTTGCCTTGGTGCAGTAACTCAGTGTCTGGGTGTCTGCATAGTTGTTCCAGTAGGAAGACCCTGTCGAGTTTTCACCATCTGTCATGAACACGATGAATGTGGATGGGAACTTCGATCCGTTCTTTGAGAAATGCGCGTTGATTTCGGTGGGGCTGGTGATTTGTTCATAGCCCCATTTCATCGCGAATTCAGAGTTCGTGCCGCCGGTCGCCTCAAGCGAATTGGCGAAAGTCGTGACGTCCGACTTGGTCCAGGAGATCAGCTGCTTGTCGCCAGAGCCGGTTTCGGAATTGTAGGCGACAGCCCCCATACGGGCGTATTCGTTGGTCGGGTCGGACTCCTCGATATGTGCAGTCAGATCGGCAACGGCTTCCTTGAGAACATCGATCTTCGGCACATCGACCTCAACGGTCTTGGTTCCGCATTGATAGCTCTCTTGTTTCCAGCCCGAGTAATAACTGTATACCCAGCGGGTGCAGTATACGGGAACGGTTTCGGTGGTGGTCCTGCCCGAAGCCCAGTCCATCGATCCGGAGCGGTCGAGCACCAGCATCATGGACAGCGGATTTGAACCGTCGCGAGCCGATTCCGATGTGCCATTGATCGTTACATCGATCGTATCCCTGCCGACAAAGCGCGCCAAGCCAGACGTCGACTGCGAACCAACAACGGAAACATCGACTTTCCAGACAGTCTTCTTTCCGCTTCCCGACTTGCTCAGGGTCACTGTCGGAGTGGCGGAAAACCCATCAAAGGCTTGAACGTCACCCGAGATCTGTGCGTTGAAAAAGGTGGTCGCGTAGTTGATGGCCTGGCTTTCGACAATATTTTCTTCGGCAAGCTGACTGGTTGTCGCCAGAGCCGCGCTGTCTGCAGCGTTTTGCAGGCGCACCTTCATCGAGAGCGCATTGGACGTGTCGATCGCCAGACTTCCCCCAACGACAAGAACCGGCAGCATCAAAGCTGTCAGCATGGTGAAATTGCCGTCGTTGGACCGAAGCAATTTAGCGATCTTCATGATCGTCGAATTGAACATTCGTGGACTCCACATCATTGGAATACGATGCGGACGACAATAGCCATCAGACGTGAGGAATCGCTTAAGGCAAATGGTAAAGATTTTGCGAACGCGAGCCCGAATATTAGATGCTGTAGTGTTAAAATCCAGTTTACGGAAAGGCAGAAATCCTGCCGTTCCGCAAAGACATCAAAGCCTGCCTCAGGCCTTGCCGACCACCTTGAGCGCGAAGGCATATTCATAGGCGATTTCTTCGAGCCGCTGAAAACGCCCCGAGGCACCAGCATGACCGGCAGCCATGTTGATCTTGAACAGCACAGGCGCATTGCTGGTTGATACTTCACGCAAGCGCGCCACCCACTTGGCAGGCTCCCAATAGGTCACACGCGGGTCGGTCAGGCCGGCGACCGCCAGGATCGGCGGATAGGGTTGTGCCGTGACATTGTCATAGGGCGAGTAGCCGGCGATGGTCTGGTAATCCGCGAGGGACGCAACCGGGTTGCCCCATTCCGGCCATTCGGGCGGCGTCAACGGCAAAGTGTCGTCGAGCATGGTGTTGAGCACATCAACAAAGGGAACGGCGGCAATGATGGCGCCAAAGGCCTCAGGCGCCATATTGGCAACAGCCCCCATCAGCATGCCGCCGGCGGAACCGCCTTGCGCGACAATGCGGTCGTGGGAGGTGAATTTGTGCTCTGCAAGATAGCGGGCGGCGGCGATGAAATCGGTAAAGGTATTGGTCTTGTTGCCGCGCTTGCCGGCCTCGTACCAGGCAAAGCCCTTTTCCTTGCCGCCGCGGATATGGGCAATGGCGTAGACAAAGCCGCGATCGACCAGCGACAGGCAATTGGTGTTGAAACTCGCCGGGATGGCAATGCCGTAAGAGCCGTAGCCATAGAGCAGGCACGGCGCCGAACCATCAAGCGGCGTATCCTTGCGGTAAAGCAGCGTCACCGGAACCAGCTCGCCGTCCAGCGCGGGCACCATGACCCGCCTTGTGACATAGTCTTCAGGCGTGTGGCCTGACGGGACTTCGTCGCGCTTGAGCAGCGTGCGCTCGCGGGTGGTCATGTTGTAGTCATAAAGCTCGGACGGCGTGGTCATCGAGGAATAGCTGAAGCGGACAGTCTCCGTGTCGTATTCCATCGAGCCCTGGAAACCGAGCGAATAGGCCTCCTCGTCAAAGGCGATGGCGTGTTGTTCACCCGTGGTGCGGTCCTGGATGACAATGCGCGGCAGGCCGTTTTCGCGTTCCATCCAGACCAGATGGTTGCGATAGGCGCTGACAGACAGGATCAGCCGGCCCGGCTTGTGGGGCACGACTTCGATCCAGTTTTCCGGCTCCGGCGCTCCGACAGGGGCCTGCATGATCTTGAAATCCTTGGCGCCATCGGCATTGGTCAGGATAAAGAAGACGTCTCCGCCTTCGTCCAGTGAATATTCAACACCGGTCTTGCGTTCAGCCACCAGTCTGGGTTTGGCTTGCGGATCATTGGCCGGCATCACCCAGCATTCCGAGGTCTCGTGATCATTGATGCCGATCATGATGAAATCGTTCAGACGGGTTCCCGACACGCCCATGAAGAAGCCGGTGTCGGTTTCTTCATGAATGAGCACATCTTCGCTCTGGCTGGTTCCGATGCGGTGATGGTAAATCTTGCTGGGGCGGTGGTTGTCATCGACCGCGGTGTAGAAAAAGCCGCTGCAATCAGCCGACCATGCGGCTCCGCCGCCGGTGTTTTCGACAAGATCCGGGCGGTCCTGACCGGTGGCGAGATCACGCACCTTGAGGGTGAAGTATTCCGAGCCCTTGTCGTCATAGCCCCAGATCGCCGCCGCGTGATCGGGCGAATGACCGGTGCCGGCGAGCCGGAAATAGGGCTTGCCTTCGGCCTCGTGATCACCATCGAGCATGATCTGCTCCTCGCCGCCGCCGCGCGGAACCCGGAAATATTTCGGCTGCTCGCCGCCGGTGACATAGCGCACGCCGTAGAGCCAGGGGCCATCCGGCGACGGCACCGAACTGTCATCTTCCTTGATGCGGCCGCGCATTTCGGCAAACAGTGTTTTCTGCAGCTCTTCAGTGTCGGCCATGGCGGCCTGCTGATAGGCGTTCTCGGCCTCCAGATGGGTGCGGATCGCCGGATCCAGAGTTGACGGATCCTTGAACATGGCCTGCCAGTTGTTATCGCGCATCCAGGCATAGTCATCCGAGCGGATAACGCCGTGGCGGGTGTCGGTGACAGTGCGCTTTTCAGCGACCGGGGCAGCAGGCAGGTTTTTGAATACGGACAAGGAGGGCTCCACTATTGGAAAAGGCGGGGCTCGGGACGAGCCGGTCAACCCGACATAGAGGCGGCGGCACGGGCGATCAAGGCGGGCTCGCGCGAAAACCGGCCGGGATTGCCCCTGCCCCGGCAAATCCCGGGCGCCGCCACGCGTCGACCTCGCGGCAAAACCAAATTGCCTTGGCCGCTCCGGTCAGTTCCGGATCGGTCCTTCCGGACGATGTTTGTCCATCACATGGTCGAGCAAATCGTTGGTGATGTCGGGATTGGCCGCCTGCAGGCATGGCAGCAGGACCGCTTTGTTCATTCTCTGCCGATCACCGGACGGCGCCTTGTCGCCATCCGGCTGAACGTCAAGAAAACAGTCCTTGAACACCTGTTCGGGGATGTTGAGATCCGCAGAGATCAAATCGGTGCGCCGGTTGGGATCACTGTCGGCCAAGGCCGGGGCCGCAGCAAGAAACAGTGTCATGGTGACTATGGTGCGGAACATGCGACGTCCTCTCACTGTCTGGAATCATCGTGGATTGTCATTCTTACCAGATCCATTCCCCTGTCACCCGATTCTGTTTCTTACAGGTTCGGGCTCCGGTTCTGGCGCACAGGCCAAAGGCCCGATGGTTTAACTTTTGCTCAGGCCAGACCGCCCGCCGGCCGGATGCGGCCGACTTCGATGCCGTTCCAGTTTTTCATGGTCTTGCGCGACCAGCCGGCGAGCTTGGCCGAGAGTTCCTCGTCGTCACCGAACAGTTTGGCCAGCACGCCGCCGATCATTGCCTCGGCGCCACGGGTGGAGCCGTCCTCGCATTTGAGCGCGATGCCGTAGCCCTTTTCCGGCAGGGTGGCGCAGAACACGCCCTCGGCACCGGTCTTGGCGAAGATTTTGCCGGGCGCGATCTGCATGAGTTCGGTGCAGGCGCGGCCGGTGCCTGCGACATACCACGGCTCCGCCATGCAGGCCGACATCAGCTGCTGTGCCGCTTTTGCCCGCTCGGGGCCGAGGCCGGTGCCCGACGCCATGCGGGCAAAGCCATGGGCGATCCTGTTCAAGGGCGCGGCATAGGTGGGGATCGAGCAGCCGTCGGTGCCGCAATTGTCCTGCCCAAGCGCGGTGCCGGTGAGATCGGACATCACATCGCGGACCGAAGCCTGGACGAAGTGGTCATAGCCGACATAGCCATGGTGATCGACGCCGGCATGGCAGGAGAGGCAGAGAAAGCCTGCATGCTTGCCCGAGCAATTGTTGCCGAGCTGGCCGGGCTTGTCACCGGCGCGGACCTGGTCGATCATCACCTTCGGCTCGAAACTCCAGTGGCAACCGCACTCGAAATCGGCTTCGCCCAGTCCTGCGCGGGCAGCGATGTCACCGGCCAGCTGCATATGTCCCGGCTCGCCGGAATGCGACGAGCAGGCAAGCGCCAGTTCCTTATCACCCAGGCCGTAGCGGTCGGCGGCGCCGGTCTCGACCAGCGGCAGCGCCTGCATCGACTTGACCGCCGAACGCGCGAACACCGGGGTATCGACCTCGCCAAGGCTCATGACCACCGAACCGTCGCCGTCCACCACCACGGCCATGCCGCGATGCCGGCTTTCGATTATTGGTCCGCGGGTGACTTCAACAAGGACGGGATTTTGCATGACTTGTTCCTGGCAGTGATGTTTGGCGCGTGAACGGCGCTGGCCGCCGATCTGTTGGTGCGAGTGATCGCAGAAGCCGGCGTTTGGGGCAAGAGGCGAGGCGACAGCTGAAGCGGCGGCGGGCAATAGCACCTTTCATCAGCGCAAACGGGCGAGCAGGCTTGCCAGCTGGTCACGCTCCTGCTGATTGAGATCAGCGAGCAGGGCTTCCTCGGTTTTCAGATGGGTTTCCACCGCCCTGTCAGCCAGCCCCCAGCCCTCCCGGGTCAGGGCGACGCGCAGCGCCCGGCGGTCATCGGGATCGGCGTGCCGGTGCACCAGTCCGCGCTTGACCAGCCGGTCGATGCGGTTGGTCATGGCCGGCGGCGACATCATCATGTCACGCGCCAGCTCGCCGGGTGTCAGTGCCTTGCCCTGCCCCTGCTCACCACCCTGGCGCCGCAGGGTCAGCAGCACATCAAAGCCTGCCATATCGAGATCATAGTGCTTGAGATTGGCTTCAACCGCCCGCATGGCAATCTGGCTGGTGCGCCAGAGCTGGCCGATCACCGCCATCGGACGGCAGTCAAGATCCGGCCGGGCGGCGCGCCACTGCGCCAGGATGCCGGCAATCGTCGATCCGGATTTGCCCGGCTTGACTGGGTTTTGTCGCGTCATGATACCCCGCATTATACCGGATCTTGCAATCAGATTGAAATCGATTATATTTCGACGTAGAAATATTCTCTATCAAACAAACAATAGCGATTTCACATGCTGCGCACAATCCTGATCACATTGCTGGGGCCGATGCTGTGGGGCACCACCTATGCGGTGTTCACCGAAACCCTGCCGGTCAGCCACCCGCTGCTCACCGGCGCGCTCAGGGCGCTGCCTGCCGGGCTGATCCTGCTGGCGCTCAATCCACGCATTCCGCCGCTTGCTGCCCTGAAGCGGCATGCGGTGATCGGGTTTACCAATATCGGGCTGTTTTTTGCGCTGCTGTTTGTCGCAGCCTCGCGGATGCCCGGCGGACTGGCGGCAACCCTGGGCGCAATCCAGCCACTGGTAGTGGTGCTGATCTCAGCCTGGCTGATCGGCCGCGCACCGCATCCGGTGCAGATCCTGGCCGGCATTGCAGGCGTCATCGGCGTCGGGCTGCTGGTGCTGTCGCCGGAAGCCGACCCGGATCCGATCGGCGTTGCAGCGGCAATCGGCGGTGCGCTGGCGATGGCCGCGGGCACCATCCTGATCGATCGCTGGGGACGCATGGGCTCGCCGCTCGAGACCACCACCTGGCAGCTGATCTTCGGCGGCGCCATGCTGCTGCCGGTAGCGCTGATGGTTGAAGGCCTGCCACCGGCACCGGGACTGACGGAAATGCTGGGCTATGGCTGGCTGATGCTGCTGGGCACGGCATTCGCCTATTATGTCTGGACCCGCGGCATCGGCAAGATCGGCACGAGCGCCGTCTATCTGGCGCTGGCCAGCCCGGTGGTCGCCACCGCCATTGGCGCGGTGGCTCTGGGCGAGTGGTTCAGCCCGCTGCAATGGGCCGGGATGGTGCTGGTGATTGGTGCGACGGCCGTGGGCGTGTCGATCGGACGGCGACAGCCGTCACTATCTGCCGGCCTATCGCCCCGCCATGATCCCCGATGAGGAAAACCCGCCGTCGACGGTGAGGACGTGGCCGTTGATGTAACTGGCCTGAGGCGAGAGCAGGAACAGGATGGCGTCGGCGATTTCCTCCGCGCGGCCATAGCGGCGGAGCGGGATCTGGGCATTCCAGCGCTTGCGGTCCTCGACCGTGTGCAGGCCGGCGATCAGCGGCGTGTCAACCGGTCCGGGGGCTACGACATTGACGCGGACGCCGCTGGCGCCCCACTCATTGGCCAGCACCTGGCTCATCAGGATAACGCCGGCCTTGGACGCGCCATAGGCGACGCGGCCGGCATTGGCCCGGATCCCGGAGGCGGAGGAGAGATTGACGATTGCGAGCGTGTCGCCCATCTGGTCGAGGCAGGCGCGGCAGACAATGAAACTGCCGGTCAGATTGACGTCGAGGATCTGGCGGAACATTTCGGCGCTGGTTTTTTCGGCCGGTATGTCGCGGGCAATGCCGGCGCAATTGACCAGCCCGGTGACCGGGCCATAGGCATCGACGGCCTGGCTCAGGCACTCGGCCACCTCGTCCTCGTCGGTGACATCACAAACCAGCGCCAGAACATCCTCGCCCTCTAGCCGGTCTTCACTGCGGGCAACGGCCTCGGCACTCGCATCGAGAATGGTGACGGTGGCGCCCTGGTCAATCAAGGCCAGAACGGTCACCTCGCCGATACCGGAGCCACCGCCGGTGACGACAACGTGACCGGCGGTGGGGCCCGTCACCGGATGCGCTCGAGAATGGAGACGTAATTGGCCACCGCAGCGCCGCCCATGTTGAAGATGCCGCCGAGCTGCGCATCTTTGACCTGAATGCCGCCGGCCTCGCCGGTCAGCTGCATGGCGGACAGCGCATGCATGGAGACGCCGGTGGCGCCGATCGGGTGGCCCTTGGCTTTCAGCCCGCCAGACGGATTGACCGGCAGGCGGCCATCCTTCTGCGTCTCGCCGCTCATGGCAACATCGCCGCCCTGCCCCGGCTTGGCCAGTCCCATCGCCTCGTATTCGATCAATTCGGCAATGGTGAAACAATCATGGGTTTCGACGAAGGAGAGATCATCAAGCGATGTTTTCGAGTTGGCGAAGGCCCGCTTCCAGCCTTCCGCGCAGCCCTCGAAGGCGAGAATGTCGCGCTTGGACATGGGCAGGAAGTCCTGCACATGTTCGGCGGCGCGGAACAGCACGGCGCGCGGCGCCTGCATGGCGGTCTGCACATCGGCCAGCACGATGGCGGCGGCGCCGTCGGAGACCAGCGAGCAATCGGTGCGCTTGAGCGGACCGGCAACGAACGGGTTCCTGTCGCTCTCGGTGCGGCAGAATTCAAAGCCCAGATCCTTGCGCATCTGCGCCCAGGGGTTATCGACGCCGTTCTTGTGGTTCTTGGCGGCAATCGCGGCAAGCCCGTCGGACTGGTCGCCATATTTCTGGAAATAGCTGTCGGCGATCTTGCCGAAGACCCCGGCGAAACCTGCCGGCGTGTCGCCGTCCTCGGGCAGATAGGACGCCTTGAGCAGATTGGCGCCGATCTCGGGCCCGGGCGTCGTGGTCATCTGCTCGACGCCAACCACCAGCACCCGGCGGGCGCTTCCTGCGCGGATCGCCTTGATGCCCTGATGCACGGCGGCGGAGCCGGTGGCGCAGGCGTTTTCAACGCGTGTCGTCGGCTTGAAGCGGAAACCGTCATCGGCCTGCAGCACCAGGCTGGCGGTGAAGTCCTGCGCGGAAAACCCGGCATTGAAATGGCCGAGATAGATCTCGTCGATGTCGCCGGCTTCCAGCCCGGCATGCGCCAGCGCCTCGCGCGCCACCCTGGTGACAAGGCTTTCGACCGTTTCGTCGCTGTGCTTGCCAAAGGGCGTATGGGCCCAACCGATGATACAGGCAGTCATGATGCAATTCTCCGAGACTCTGGACGTGATGCCGCGCAGTTTTGGGCGCGGCATCACGTTTGTAAAGGGCAGAACGCAATCCTTGCGGATGGACGGCCACTCCGGCGGCGCAATCGGGTCTCTGACTGCTGCGGCCAGGGCATCGCCGGCACCACCGAAACCCGGTTGCGTCAGTCCGGCGCGGCAGCCTGATCATAGTCGGTGGCGGCCTGGACCGCCGGGCGCGCCTGGCAGCGCGCGATCCAATCCCGGATAACGGGAACATCGGGCGTGGATTGCGGGAACCAGACATAGGGGGAGACCAACAGCAGATCCGCCGCCGAAAACTGCTCCCCCAACAGATAGGGCGATTTCTGCAATTGCGCCGTCAAGCGCGCCACTGCCTCGGGAACACCGCGAAAGGTGGCATCGAGAAATGGATGGCTGAGACCGGCCGCATCAAAAATGATGACCGGCTCAAGGACATTGCCATACCAGGTCATCCAGCTGAGATAGCTGCCGCGATCGGGGTGCCCGACCGGGCGGCCAAGCCCTGCATCGGGGAACAGGTCGGTCAGATACAGCATGATGGCGTTGGATTCCCATATCTCCACCCCATCATGGACCAGCAACGGCACCTTGCCTTCGGGATGAGGGTTGGCGGGATCAACGGCACCCGACCCATCGTTGCGGACAATCGTGACGATGCGGATCTCGACCTGGTCGAGGATGCCGAGCTCCAGAATAAGACGAACGATGCGTGAGGAGCGAGAGTTAGGTGAATGGTAAAGGGTAAGCATGACGGAACTCCGTGCCAGGTTGATGATACGGACGTGAGCTACACGCGTCTCCTGTCATTTTCTGTCAGCAGTGATCGGGCTTCTGCTGTTGAGCCGGATCAGCCGAGCGCCGGATCAGGGCCGGGCTGCTGAACCTCGCGCGCCGCTTTCAGGACAAGGCCTTCGACGGGTCCGGCGGCGGCGTCTGCGAAAGAGCAGATGGGGCCCAGGCGTCCCTGCAGCCGGTCCTGCCATTCCGGTCCCGGGAGACTTGACCGTGGTGGCGCATGTTCCGGCTGCGCGGACGGTTTTGTCAAGCGGAGATCCTGCTGGTTAAGGGTTTGACGCGGGCGCATCAACCGCCCAGTTCCGGCCCGCGACGCGGTTCCGCTCACCACTTGTTGATCAGTGCCGGTGCGGTTGGATCTGGAAATGGCCGCAATTGCGGGTATGAACATCCGCATGTCTTTTGGCCGTCTTCTGCTGCTGTGTCTTCTGACCGTCACCCTCGGGATGACGGGGCCGCTGACGCGCGCCTTGTCATCGCCCATGACGGCACTTTCCCAGACAATGCCGGTTTCGATTGTCACTGCGGCAGCCGATCTCAAGACCAGCACAAACCCTTCCAAGCGCTGCCAGCGCGGCGCCATCGTCCGGTCCAATTGCCACTTCGACACCGGATACCCGGCTTCCGTTCAGCCGCAGACACATGCGCGGGCCGTTTCGTCGCTGGAGCTCAGGCATGCGGACGGTACCGCCACACCTCCGGCGACCCGGATTTTCAGGCCGCCACGGTCAAGCTGATGTGACAAACGGGACTGCCGGGCAAACGCGGCGGTTTCCCTCTTATCAGCACCCAAGGATCGAACATCATGATTTCCCGACGCCTGTTCCTGAGCTCGGCCGCGCTGGCTGTGCTTTCGGGCTGCACATCCATCAGCAGCCGCACACACCCTATTTCCGCACCGGCGATCAAGCCGCAACCGCAACCGATGCCGGCGATCTATGGCGCCATTGCCGATGAACCCTACCCAATCGACGCGGTGCCGCACGGCGTGGTTCCCGAACGCTACTGGCGGCAACAGGTGCCCAATCCCTATCCGGGCGAAGTGGCAGGCACGATTATTGTCGATCCCAACGCCTTCTATCTGCACCTTGTCGAGGATGGGGGCACTGCCATGCGCTATGGCATTGGCGTGGGCCGGCAGGGCTTTTCGTGGTCGGGCGACGCCGTCGTTCAATACAAGCGCAAGTGGCCGCGCTGGAAAGCGCCCGACGACATGGTGGCGCGCAATCCGGAGCTGCAGCCCTATTCTGTTGCCAATGGCGGGATGGAACCGGGGCCTCTCAATCCGCTGGGCGCCCGGGCGCTCTATCTGTTCCAGAACGGCGAAGACACGCTCTACCGCATTCACGGCAATCCGGAAGCCAATTCGATCGGCAAGGCGGTATCGTCGGGATGTATCAGAATGCTCAACCACGACATCATCGATCTGTTCGAGCGTGCCCACAGCGGCGCGAAGGTGATCGTCAAGTCATCGAGCATGCCGGCCGCTCTGAGCTAAGACAGGCCCCGGCCCGCAAACGCTCCGGGACTGCGAGCCACGGAACCAAGCCGCGCATTCAACCAGCTGCGCGGCTTCTCTGGCTGGATCCATGTTGTCCAGGATTGTGCCGGGCTCCCGGATCACAGGGGAGCCGGCGGAGTGTATTCCATGGGCACAGGTTTTTATTGATTGACCAGTCAATCAAGTGTACGCTCGGACGTTCTTCCCTTCTGAATTTTGCCTCATCCCACTCTCAGGAGACATCGAATGCCCAAGGTCGGCATGGAACCCATCCGCCGCAAGGCTCTGACGGACGCAGCTATTGAAGCCATCGGCGCTCGCGGCTCAATGGGCGTGACGATGTCGGACATCGCCGGGCGTGCTGGCGTATCGCCGGCATTGGCACATCACTATTTTGGATCCAAGGACCAGCTGATTACGGCTTCGGTGCGGGCGTTGTTGAGTGATCTGCGGATTGACACGGTGAAAGCGCTGAAAGCAGCCCGCACCCACCGTGCACGGGTCTCGGCAATTATTACGGTGAGCTTTTCCGACAAGCAATTTTCCGAGGATGTGGTGGCCGCGTGGCTGGCGTTTTATGTCGACGCCCACCGCGCGCCCGATATCCGCCGGTTGCTGTCTGTCTATGCCAGGCGGCTGCACGCCAACCTGATGAGCGGGCTGACGCCGCTTGCGGGCGCCTATGACGCCGAGCGCATCGCTGAAGGCGCCGCGGCCATGATCGACGGGCTTTACATTCGCAAGGCGCTGGGCACAGGGCCCGCGCGTCACGATGCGGTGGCGCTTGTTGAAGATCACATCGAAACGCAATTGCTCGAAATCAGGGGGAGAACTTTATGACGGCTGGCGATACAGGGGCAAAGGCGCCCAACATTCTCATCCTGATGGTCGACCAGCTCAACGGCACGCTGTTTCCCGACGGACCGGCTGACTTCCTGCACGCGCCCAATCTGAAGAAACTTGCTGCACGCTCGGTGCGGTTTTCCAAGAACTACACCGCCTCGCCGCTGTGTGCGCCGGGCCGCGCATCGTTCATGTCCGGACAGCTGCCGCGGCGGACACGGGTGTATGACAATGCCGCCGAATTCGCCTCCGATATTCCCACCTATGCGCATCACCTCAGACGTGCGGGTTACTACACATGCCTGTCGGGCAAGATGCATTTTGTCGGGCCCGACCAGATGCACGGGTTCGAAGAGCGGTTGACGACGGACATCTATCCGGCCGATTTCGGCTGGACACCGGATTACCGCAAGCCCGGCGAGCGGATCGACTGGTGGTACCACAATCTCGGTTCGGTCACCGGCGCCGGCGTTGCCGAGACATCCAACCAGATGGAATATGACGACGAGGTGGCGTTCTTTGCCACCCAGAAGCTGCACCAGCTGTCGCGCAGCAGCGACGATGCGGCGGCACGTCCCTGGGCGCTGACCGTCTCCTTCACCCATCCGCACGATCCATATGTGGCGCGCAAGCAATACTGGGACCTTTACGAGGATTGCCCTGAACTCGAACCGCGCGTGGCGCCGATCCCCTACCCCGAGATGGATCAGCATTCGCAACGGCTCTACAAGGCCAATGATTCCGAAAACTTCGACATTACCGAAGACAATGTGCGGCGATCGCGGCAGGCCTATTACGCCAATATCTCCTATCTCGACGACAAGATCGGCGGCATTCTCGCCACGCTCGAGGCAACCCGCATGGCAGACAACACCATCGTGGTGTTCTGCTCCGATCACGGCGACATGCTGGGTGAACGCGGCATGTGGTTCAAGATGAGCTTTTTTGAGGGCTCGGCACGGGTGCCGCTGATGATTGCCGTTCCGGGCGCCGACGGCCGTCTGATCACGCAACCGACATCGAACCTCGACATCACGCCGACGCTGGCCGCGCTTGCCGGCGTCTCGATGACGGACGTCGCCCCCTGGACCGATGGCGAAAGCCTGATGCCGGTGATGAACGGCGAAACGCGCAGCTCGCCGGTGCTGATGGAATATGCCGCGGAAGGCTCGGAAGCACCGCTGGTGGCAATCCGCGACGGGCAGTACAAATTCACCCACTGCGAACTGGACGCGCCGCAGCTGTTCGATCTCGACGCCGATCCCGACGAGCTTATAAATCTGGCTGCTGATCCGGCCCATGCCGAACGGGTCGCGGCCTACATGACCAGGGTCCGGGCCAAGTGGGATATGGAGCGCTACGATGCCGAGGTGCGCGAAAGCCAGGCCCGGCGCTGGGTGGTCTACGAGGCGCTGAGAAACGGCAATTACTACCCCTGGGATTTCCAGCCGCTGCAAAAGGCCTCGGAGCGCTACATGCGCAACCACATGGATCTCAACATTCTGGAAGAATCCAAACGCTTTCCGCGGGGAGAATGAGATGCTGACAGTGTGGGGACGGGCAAGCTCGTCGAACGTGCAAGCCGTGATGTGGACGATCGCCGAATTGGGGCTCGAGTCTGAACGCCATGATCGCGGGCATGGTTTTGGCGGCCTCGACACGCCGGACTATCTGGCCATGAACCCGAACGGCCTGGTGCCGACGGTGCGCGATGGTGATGGCGCGCCGATGTGGGAGAGCGCCGCCATCGTGCGCTATCTGGCCGCGGCCTATGGCGACGAGAAATTCTGGCCACGTGATCCGGCTGCGCGGGTGCAGTCCGACATGTGGGCGGAATGGATCAAGACCACTTTCGCTCCGCATTTCGGCATGCGGGTTTTCTGGCCGCTGATAGGCAAAGCGACCGGCGGACCCGACGCTCTGGAAGCTTCCATTGACGCGTTGAAGCCGCTCTCAATCAGGCTCAGCGAGCGGATCGGCGAGGGTCCGTATATCGGCGGCCAATCCATCTGTTTTGCCGACATGATCATCGGCGTTCAGCTTTACCGGTATTACACACTGGATTTCGACCGCGCAAAAACGCCGGCGCTTGACGCCTACTACGCCCGGCTTTGCGAACGCCCTGCATACCGCGAACACGTGATGGTCTCCTATGAAAGCCTGAGGATTACAAAATGAACGCACAGCCCCCAGCCTCCCATCACATTGGCGGTGCCTATGTCGAAGATACCGCCGGAGCCGTGATCGAAAGCATCTATCCGGCCACCGGCGAGCTGAACGCCAGGCTGCATTCGGCCACGCCGGCGATCATCGAGCGGGCCGTCTATGCAGCCAGGGCGGCGCAACCGGCCTGGGCGGCGCTGAAGGGCGTCGAACGCGGCCGCATCCTGCTGCGCACTGCCCAGATCCTGCGGGAGCGCAATGAAGAGCTGTCGCGGATCGAGACGCTCGACACCGGCAAGGCGATCCAGGAAACCCTGGTGGCTGACGCGGCATCGGCTGCGGATGCGCTTGAATATTTCGGCGGACTGGCCGGCGCCATCACCGGCGAACATGTCGATCTGGGCGGCGATTTTGTCTACACACGGCGCGAAGCACTCGGCGTCTGTGCCGGCATCGGCGCCTGGAACTACCCGATCCAGATCGCGGCGTGGAAATCGGCCCCGGCGCTGGCCTGCGGCAATGCCTTTATCTTCAAGCCATCCGAGATGACGCCGCTGACAGCCCTGCTGCTGGCGGAAGCGTTCAGCGATGCGGGACTGCCTGCCGGTCTGTTCAACGTTGTTCAGGGCTATGGCGATGTGGGGGCAGCGCTTGCCAGCCATCCCGACATTGCCAAGGTGTCGCTCACCGGCTCGGTGCCGACCGGCGCCAAGGTGCTGGCAGCTGCGGCCCAGTCCATCAAGTCGGTGACCATGGAACTTGGCGGCAAGTCGCCGATCCTGGTGTTTGACGACGCGGATCTGGAAAGCGCCATCGGCGGCGCGATGCTGGGCAATTTCTATTCGACCGGACAGATCTGCTCGAATGGCACCCGCGTGTTTGTGCAGCGCGGCGTCTATGACCGCTTCCTGGAACGGCTGAAAGCCCGGACCGAAGTGATCAGCATTGGCGACCCGCTCGATCCCGGCACGCATCTCGGCCCGATGGTCTCCATGGCGCAGCGCGACAAGGTGCTGGGCTATATTGAGGCCGGCAAGCGCGAGGGCGCCCGCCTCGTGACCGGCGGCGGCGTGCCGGTGCTGCAGGGGTTCGAGAACGGCGCCTGGATCCAGCCGACGGTGTTTGCCGATGTTACCGACGAGATGACCATCGCGCGCGAAGAGATCTTCGGACCGGTGATGAGCGTGCTGGTGTTTGACGACGAGGCGGAAGCGCTGCGCCGCGCCAATGCGACCGAATTCGGACTGGCGGCAGGCGTCTTCACCGCCGACCTCACCCGTGCACACCGTGTTGTCTCGCAGCTCGACGCCGGCACCACCTGGATCAACACCTACAATCTGACACCGGTGGAGGCCCCGTTCGGTGGCGTCAAGCAATCGGGCATCGGGCGCGAGAACTCACGCGCCGCCATCGACTATTACACCCAGCTCAAGAGCGTCTACGTGGCCACCGGGCCGGTCGACAGCCCTTACTGAGGACGGGTCAGGATGAGTGATATGCAAGCAGATTTCGTCATCGTCGGCGCTGGCTCGGCCGGTTCCGCAATGGCCGCCCGGCTGAGCGAGGACGGCAAGCATTCGGTCATTGTCATCGAGCATGGCGGATCGGATTTCGGGCCGTTCATCCAGATGCCGGCGGCCTTGTCCTTCCCGATGAACATGGCGACCTATGACTGGGGTTACAGAACCGAGCCGGAGCCCAATCTGGGCAACCGGCGGCTGGCCGCGCCGCGTGGAAAAGTGATCGGCGGTTCGTCCTCGATCAACGGCATGGTGTTCGTTCGCGGCCATGCGGAAGACTTCAATCACTGGGCCGAGCAAGGTGCCAGCGGCTGGTCGTTTGCCGATGTGCTGCCCTATTTCAAGCGCATGGAAACCTCGCATCAGAACGGCGGCATCGGTGGCGAGGACGGCTGGCGCGGCACCGACGGGCCGCTGCATGTGCAGCGCGGTCCGGCGGTCAATCCGCTGTTTCAGGCGTTCATCGATGCAGGCGAACAGGCCGGTTACGGGGTGACGCAGGACTACAACGGGTCACGCCAGGAAGGCTTCGGCCTGATGGAGCAGACCATCCACAAGGGGCAGCGCTGGTCGACAGCGGAAGCCTATCTTAAACCCGCGCTGAAGCGGAAAAACGTCAAGCTTGTCAGAGGCCTGGCACGACGCGTTGTGATCGAGAATCACCGTGCAACCGGGGTCGAGATCGAGGCTCACGGATCGATTCAAGTTGTTAAAGCGCGGCGTGAGGTGGTGATCGCGGCGTCGAGCTTCAACTCGCCCAAGCTGTTGATGCTCTCGGGCATCGGTCCAGGCGCGCATCTGACCGAGCATGGCATCGATGTGATTGCCGACCGGCCCGGAGTCGGCGCCAATCTGCAGGATCATCTCGAAGTCTACATCCAGCAGGAATGCATCCAGCCGATCACGCTCTATTCGAAACTCAACCTGATCTCGAAAGCGATCATCGGGGCGCAATGGCTGTTCCTGAGGCGCGGGCTCGGCACCTCGAACCAGTTCGAGGCGGCCGCGTTTGTCAGATCTGCGGCTGGTGTGCGCTACCCCGATATCCAGTTTCATTTCCTGCCCGGCGCGATCCGCTATGACGGCAAGGCGGCAGCTCCGATGCATGGCTTCCAGGCCCATGTCGGGCCGATGCGGTCGCCCTCGCGCGGCGCGGTGACCTTGCGGTCGGGTGATGCAAGGGATGCCCCGGTGATCCGCTTCAACTACATGAGCCATGAAGAAGACTGGCGCGATTTCCGCCGGGGCGTCCGGATCACCCGCGAGATTTTCAGCCAGGCTGCGTTCGATCCTTTCCGCGGCATGGAAATTCAGCCGGGCAGCGATGTTCAAACCGACGACGAGATCGACGGCTTCATCCGCGAGCATGCCGAAAGCGCCTACCACCCATGCGGCACCTGCCGGATGGGCCGCGTGGATGATCCGGACGCAGTGGTTGATCCGGAAACCCGCGTCATCGGTGTCGACGGTCTGCGTGTTGCCGACAGCTCGATCTTCCCACGAGTGACCAATGGCAATCTCAATGGCCCGTCGATCATGACCGGTGAAAAAGCAGCCGACCACATCCTCGGACGGACGCCGCTGGCGCCGAGCAATCTCGAGCCGTGGATGAACCCCGACTGGGAAACGACCGACCGGCTGGGCTAGAACGCCGTTCGATCAAGTGGGCGCATCAAAGCGGGGCCGGTTAGCGGCCCCGGCACTGCCGATGGCGAAATCTGCCTTGCACGCAGCACACACCAATTACGTGCAGTTTTTTCTAATTTAGTCCCAATTGCAATTTCTGCAGAAAAATCAAGCGGCCACGGCGAGATTTCGTGCCCGGCCCCTCAGGCTGGTTGCGCCCTGTTTTCGGATTTCGTCCGAATTCCAATTGACGAAATCGCCTCGCGTTGCAATGTTAGGTTGTCAGTTATCAAAATACAACCTGCGACTCTCACTGTCTCGCCGGACCGGCCATACACCGCCCGGCTTTGTCAGGGCCACTTCAAACCCCAAGCGGCACCAACACCATGTGCGTCTCGCAGATCCTGAACTCTCCGCTTCTGACCGGAAGTTCAATTTCAACATGTGAGGAGCCGTTATGCGCAAACATCTGATCCATTCACCTGAATCCGCCCAGGCCCTGAAAGGCTATGACGCATTGAATCCGCTGGCCCTGGCCAGCGAACACCCGCTGGTCTTGCCTGGAGCGACTGATGTCAATGACAAGGCCTGGAACCACCTTTACGGAGCGATGGTCGACGGGCTCAATATCTCGCCCAGCAACTTCCAGCTGATCTATCCGTTTACAACCTGGGACTGGCCAATCGTTCCGGCCGGGTACACCAGCGCCGCACAATGGGATTTTTGCTCGACAGTGCCCCAGTTCAGCGCCACGGGAGAATACACCTCCGCAGGAACGGCCTTCAACGACAGCTATGGCGCCATGCTCAATGTCGTCAGCGCCGCCACCAGCGACCCGAAACTGAAGGCCGACATCGAGCAGGCGCGCAACATGTTACAGCTCGCCGTCAACAACTACGACACGATCTACAAGCAATCGGTCGACGCCTATGTAACCGAAACCGGCGGCACCAACACGCCTCCCTATACGGAGTGGCTGGGAACGATGGGCGGGCGGTCCTGGCAGGCGCAGCTGGATTCGGCCTGGCAGAACGTTCAGGCACAGCAGAACGTTTACAACCAGCTGCTTTCCGAAACCACGACGCCAGGCCTGAAGGATGCACAGGACCGGCTTGGCAATCAGGACTACTACACCAAACTCCAGGACCCATCGCTCTCGGCGTTTCCGGCTGTGCCGGGATACTCGATTGGCATGGATGCCACCACCTGGCTCAACAAGGTGCAGGCCGGCACCGGCGGCAGCAGCGGCAAGATCGGTTTCAGCAACTCCCAGGCCGAGTATGATTACAAAAAGACCTGGGCCGGCGGCAGTGCGTCGGTCAAGAAGGTGTTCTGGAGCGTCAATGTCGGCGGTTCCTGGGAGCGTGTTGACGAATTCTCGTCTGACTCATCCCTGAGTGTCGAGGTCAGCTTCAAGGCCTGGGACCAGATATCGATCACGGCGTCCCGCTGGTACAATGGCGCCTTCGTAACCGGCGTCCAGAAAGGCCCCTTTATCCGCGGCTACTCTCCCTATGGCGACACAAGCACAAAGGCGGTGTGGGGACCCGAGGGCATCATGTCGGCGCAGAAGGTCGGCATGTTCGTCTGCTACAAACCCTCCTTCAGCATCACCGTCAGCGCTTCGACATTCAAGGCGTTCTCGGAGAAATGGGAGGTCTCTGCGGGATTACGGATCGGGCCGTTCAGCTTCAGCGGCGGAGGCGGAAGCTCGTCGTCGGGATGGAAATCCGATTCATCCACCAACACGTTCTCGGGCGAATCCACTGCGGAAACAGCACTGATCATGGGAACCAGCATCAATCTGATCAATCCGCAGTAAGCCGGAACGCAGCCGCAGGCATCCGCAGCGTCCCGCTTCGGATGCCTGCCCCGGGAGGTCTCTGCCTCCCGGGCACCTCCGAGCCAACGCATGTTCTCTCCAGGCGTCGCCGGCAGAGGGACATGCGTTCCCTGCAAACCGCCGGTCTGATGGAGGCCGTTTTCAGTTTCCGCAGTTCCGGTCATGCACAGGAAGGGATACCACATGCCACGCATACGCTGGAAAGCACATGTGAACAGCCAGGAGATCGATCCGCTGGTTGACATAGCCCGAGCCTCGATCTCAACAATCCAGGCGGCGATTGAAGCGCAAAAGGCTTTCGTCCCCTACAGCACAGGAGGAGCCCAGCAAGCGGTGACGACCGTGAGCTGGCCGCCCGCCGAGCCAGACCATTACGGCACCACCATGCAGCAGCACTCGGAAATGGTGGCGTTGGCTGCCAGCACAGCACCGGTGCCGATCTGGCAAGTCGATGCGAACGGGTATGTCGTAGCACTCAACGGTCACGCCATAACCGGCGCAAACTACTTCACCAACCTTCCGCATTGCGGTTACTGCACCGTCATGTTGTGGGTTCTGGATCTGCCGCTGGGCGCACCGACAGCCGGGCGCTACAATCTGGCGGTCAATCTGGAATACACAGTGCCGGCAGATGTGCTTAACAATGTCGACGTGCTGTCACGGCTTCTCAACGGCAATCAAGGCGGCGACGCGGCATTGATCGTGCTCAAGGGCATGATCAACGTCTTTCTCCAGAACCGGCCGGAGGAATGGGTGTTGCAGGTGGGAGCACAGTTTGTAACCGACAATGCGGTGCTCAATGCCGCCCCGCCCGGGACCATTGCTCTGGACTGGACGACGGCCGCCGGACACATGGTCGACGTCAATGTCCAGTATTTCGGCAATCACAGCCTGTTGGTGACATTGTGGAAGATCGTCTATCAGGGCCTTTATGACAGGACTGTTTCGAGCGATGGGGCTTGAGAGCAAACCCGCTTGCATTGAACCAGGATGCCGCCGCACACAGCCGGCCGGCTGGTTCAGTTGGCTTGTCGCTTGTCTGGTGCCTTGCCCCAGCCGACAAAGCGTGAACAGCCGAAATCCGAGCCTTCCACACCATAACGCAACGGCACGCCCTCCAGCGTCAGGGTCATGCCGCCGGCCGCGCGCAACACCGCGTCTCCGGCGGCAATGTCCCACTGCTTGAGGCACACCAGACGCGGATAGACGTCTGCGCGGCCTTCGGCCAGCAGGCAAAACTTCAAGGAAGATCCGACACTGGCGGTTTCGTGCTCGGGAAAATTTTCCAGCCAGGCCGCGGTTTCAGGCTCCTTGTGGGTGAAGCTCACCAGCGCCACAGGAGTCTTGGGCAGCGATCGTGTGTGGATTTGCCGTTGGCCGGATATCACGCCATCCGGCGTCACGTCGGCCACATGCGCCTGTCCGGTCACGCCGCTCCAGATCTTGCCGAGCGCCGGGGCATGGACGACTCCGGCAACCGGGGCCTGCCCCCGGATCAAGGCAATGTTGACGGTGAACTCATCGCGCCCGGAAATAAATTCACCGGTCCCATCGAGAGCATCGACCAGAAAGAAAAGGTCCTTTGCGTGACTGGGGCATTGCCCGGCTTCCGCAAGTTCTTCGGCAACCACGGGAATGCCCGGATAGGACGCGGAGAGAAAATCAAGAATGACCATTTCAGCACGCCGGTCTGCCTGGGTCACGGGAGTATGGTCTGATTTCACCATGACTTCAGCGCCTCCGGCACGGACCGCGAGGATCTCTTTACCGGCGGCAATCGCAACCGTTTCAAGCGCCTCGATCAGCGCCCGGTTGGAACCGCCCTCCAGATCAGCAAAGTCAAACGCGCCCATTTGTGGGCTCCGTGATACATGTTACTCGACTTAACTGGCGTGACATGTTTGCCGATCCCGGTCAATGCGCTGGAATCGGGTTGATCCGTTTGATTTGGGCAGATTTTGCGGCAAGCAGCGCCAAAAGCGGAACAGGCTGCCTGAACAGGGCCGACAAAAAGACATTGATACCTCGTTTTCACGTACACGAACGTTGAAAATTGAGACTTCAATTGGAGCCGTTCTCATGCCCCTGCATCATCAGCCGCCTGCCGCCAACACACCCGAGACATTCGGACCGGAGCTGGCTGCCCAGCTCAACGCGGAGCTCGCCGCCCTGCCACTGCCGGGCCGAATTCTGCGCATTGCGTCGCTGGGCCGGGCTGTGTTCACCACCTCGCTGGGGCTGGAAGACCAGGTGCTGACCTCGATCATCGCGGCAACCCAGGCCGACATGCGGATCGTCACGCTCGACACCGGCCGGCTGTTTGCCGAGACCGAGAAGCTGATTGGCGACACCCAGGCGCATTACGGCCTGTCGATCGAGGTGTTCAAGCCGTGGAAGGACGAAGTCGACGGTTTCATCGCGCTTTACGGCGAGAACGGATTTTACGACAGCGTCGAGGCGCGGCATGCCTGCTGCCATGCGCGCAAGCTGCAGCCCTTGGGCCGGGCGCTGGAAAATGCCGATATCTGGGTAACCGGGCTTCGCCGCGGTCAGTCGGGCAACCGCGCCAATGCGCCGCTGGCCGAATGGGACGCCGACCGCAGCCTGCTCAAGATCAATCCGCTGGCCGACCAGACGCTGGAAGCGCTGCAGGCCCGCGCCCTGGCCGACGATGTGCCGGTCAATCCGCTGCACGCAAAGGGCTATCCATCCATCGGTTGCGAGCCTTGCACCCGCGCCATCAAGCCGGGCGAGCCTGAACGCGCCGGGCGCTGGTGGTGGGAGCAGGACGAGCGGCGCGAATGCGGGCTGCATCTCTCCGCTTCCGTTTCCGGTTCGCGCGCCCAGGGCCAGCCCAAAGTCACAGCCGTGACATCATAGATTCCATGAAAGAGACTCCCATGAACGTGATTGAACACGGGCGCGGCAAGCCGCCGCTCGATCCGCATCTCAAGGCGCTGGAAAACGAGGCGATCCACATCTTCCGGGAAGTGGCCGCCGAATTCGAGCGTCCGGTGATGCTGTACTCGATCGGCAAGGACTCGTCGGTGCTGCTGCATCTGGCGCTGAAGGCGTTTCATCCGGGCAAGCTGCCGTTTCCGCTGGTGCATATCGACACCGGCTGGAAGTTTCCGGAAATGATCGCGTTTCGTGACCAGGTCGTCGCCAAACACGGGCTGGAGCTGATCTCGCACACCAATCCGGACGGGCTTCGCGATAATGTGTCGCCATTTAGCCATGGTTCGGCGCGCTACACCGACATCATGAAGACGCAGGCGCTGAAACAGGCGCTCGACATGGGCCGTTACGACGCGGCCTTTGGCGGCGCGCGCCGCGACGAGGAAGCCTCCCGCGCCAAGGAGCGGATCTACTCGTTCCGCACACCCGACCATGCCTGGGACCCGCGCAACCAGCGGCCCGAGCTCTGGTCAATCTATAACGGCATGATCCATCCCGGAGAGAGCGTGCGCGCCTTCCCGCTGTCAAACTGGACCGAAGTCGACATCTGGCGCTACATCCAGGCCGAACAGATCGAGCTGGTGCCGCTCTATTTTGCCAAGCGCCGCAAGATTGTCGAGCGCGACGGCATGCTGATCCTGGCCGAAGACAAGCGGCTTGAACTGCTGCCTGACGAACAGGTCCGCGAGGAGCTGGTGCGGTTCCGTACGCTGGGCTGTTTCCCGCTGACAGGTGCCGTGCGCTCGGAGGCAACAAACCTTGATGAAGTCATTGCCGAACTCGAGATCGCCACGGTGTCGGAACGGCAAGGCCGGGCGATTGACCGCGACCAGTCCGGATCCATGGAAAAGAAAAAACGCGAAGGCTATTTCTGATGAGTTCTCAATCACTTTCGCACGCCGTTGAACCTGTTGAATCCGCTGATGCCGCAAACCTTCTCGACGCACAGACAGCGGCAGCAGGCCGTCAGGCGCGGCCGCTGAGGTTCATCACCTGCGGCTCGGTCGATGACGGCAAGTCGACGCTGATCGGCCGGCTTCTGTGGGACACCAAGGCGGTCAAGGAAGATCAGGCGGCAACGCTGAGGCGCGATTCCACCGGCAAGCAGAACGAGCTTGGCCTGCCGGATTTTGCGCTGCTGCTGGACGGACTGCAGGCCGAGCGCGAACAGGGCATCACCATCGACGTGGCCTACCGCTATTTCGCCACCGACCGGCGCTCTTTCATCGTCGCCGACACGCCGGGCCACGTGCAATATACCCGCAACATGGCGACCGGCGCCTCGACCGCCGATCTGGCGGTGCTGCTGGTTGACGCCCGCTCCGGCATTCTCGAACAGACCCGCCGGCACGCGACAATCGCTGCGCTGATGGGCATCCGGCAATTCGTGCTGGCAGTCAACAAGATCGACCTGAGCAACTATGACGAGGCCGGGTTCAAGGCCATTTCCCGCGACTTCAAGGAGATCGCGCTGTCGCTCGGCGTCCGCCAGGTGACCGCCATTCCTGTCTCGGCGTTGAAGGGCGAGAACATCGTGCTGCGCGGCGATGAGTTTATGCCCTGGTACACAGGCCCGACGCTGGTCGAGGTTCTGGAAAAGGCCACCCAGCGCACCGGCCAGACCACCGGCTTCCGGCTGCCGGTGCAGCGGGTGTCGCGTCCGGGTGAAGGCTTTCGCGGCTATCAGGGCACGGTTGCCGGCGGCTCGATCAAGCCCGGCGACAGCGTCGTGGTGCTGCCCTCCGGTGTCGAGGCCAATGTCAAAGCCATCGTCACCTATGATCTGGTCCGCAACGCAGCGGTGAATGGCGACGCCATCACGCTGGTGCTCGACCGTCCGGTGGATGTGGCCCGCGGCGACATGATCGCAGCCATCGACCAGCGCCCGCAGACCGGACGTGCGTTCAGCGCCCGGCTGGTGGCTTTGTCACAGGATGGCGTGGTGCCCGGCAAGCGCTACTGGCTGAAGGCCGGCGCGCGGCGTCAACGGGTGATGGTTCGTCCGACCTCGGCGCTCGATCTGTCGACCGGCAACTGGGACGACGCAACGTTCCTGCCGGTCAACGGCATCGGCGTGGTGGAGCTCGATTTCGAAGACACGGCGATCTTCGATGCCTACGAGACCAACCGCGAGACCGGTGCCTTCATTCTGATCGATCCGGAAACGCTCAACACGGTTGCCGGTGGCATGATCGACGGCAAGCGCTCGAAATCCGGCCGCTTCGACGCACTGCCTGACGCCGACCGCGCCAGCATCACCCTGCCCGCACGGCTGCTCGAAGCGTTTCTGAAGACCGAATTTGCCCGCTCGCATGCCGGCGAGATCCGGGTGACGGCGCCCGAGGAGATTGAGGGCGAGTAGACTTCCGCTGGGCGTGGTTTGCGATTTCAAAAGCCTGATCCCGCCCTGCACTCCGATTGGAGACCTCAGGCACTGCCGCATGACCGGCCTTGACGCACCCAAAGATAGCGAGGTACGTACCTCACTGTCTTTGGGTTTTGGGTACAGGCGAGATTGACCGATCCGGGAAGCCGGGCGGGAGCCCCCGAAAACGAGGCCTGCGGGAGGGCGATGCCATGAATGATTTCTCCGTCAATCCAGACTTCGTCATAACGGAGGAAAGTTCTCTGCGCGGCCTGTTTCAGGAGACGCACAAGCTGGCTGCCCTGAAGTGTCAGGACTCCCTTGACATCCATGCGCAGAATTTCATCCGGCGGTCGCCATTCCTTTGTATCGGCACTCAGAACATGGATGGCAGAGCCGATGTCAGCCCCCGCGGTGACCCGGTGGGCTTTGTCCGGATTCTCGATGAACGCACGCTGGCGATCCCCGACCGGCCCGGGAACAACCGACTTGACAGCCTGGTCAACATTCTCGCCAATCCCAGCGTCGGATTACTGTTCGTCATTCCCGGTTTTGACGACACATTGCGGGTGAACGGACAGGCCGTTCTGGTGACGGACCCGGACATTCTTGAGAGCATGCGCGTCAACGACCGGACGCCGAAGATCGCAATTGTGGTCAAGATTACAGAGGTCTTTCTGCATTGCGCGAAGGCATTCCGCCGCTCCCACTTGTGGGACCCAAGCCATTTTCAGGATCGCGCCGAGATGCCGTCGCTGATGAACATCATTCTGGACCAGACGACAGGCGCTCCGAGTGACAGCGCCGAGATGCGCAAACTCGATGATGGCCTTGAAGACGAATACAAGACCACAATGTATTAGAGCGTTTCAGAATACGGCGTCTTCGCAGAAGCGGAACCTTCCACGCGCATTATTGGCTTGGCTGGCATCAACGCATCGGTGATTTCATTTCAAGAACCAGGTAACCACGGGGGATTCCGAAGGTGCCCCGCGCACTGTCCTCGTCGGAGCGTTTGAGACGCCGTTTCGATGGCTTGAGGCCCTCTCGCAACTGCGCGTCGCTGGTCAGAACAGGAAAATTCTGAGGCTCCTTGGACAGCAAAATGGTTCGCGCACCGGTGGACCCATCAAAACGGTACATGTGCATGGTATCCCAATTGAAATGACCGCCGTTCCAAAGATTTTCAATATCGCGGACGAAATTGTGGCATTGCTGGTTTTCCATGATCAGGACAAACCTGTTGGCGGTATTGACCATGTTGGCCAAGCCGACAAAATGGCTGACAGCTGTGTGGATGTGCATCAATACGGTCTGGCTGTAGACCATGTCTGCGCGCGGCCAATGGCGGGAGAAAGGCATGGTAATGTCTTGCAATGACAGATCACTGGCGAGCTCCGGATGCCGTTTGGCAGCAAGATCAATCTGGGTCTGCCCCCTGTCGGCCCCGGAAAAGGCGACATCGGGATACAAGGCCTTGCCATTGGCCAGGTGATCGCCGCCGCCGCATCCAACCTCATGGACGGACGCAGGCTTCAACTGCCCGATTGCCTCCAGAATTACCTGCTGATTGGGGTGAATGGGCCGGGCCGAAGAGGTTACGTGGCCGGTGACATCATCAAAGCTCAGCTCGCCCGATTTAGCGACAGCCAGATTGTCACGTTCGACAACCCCGACCAGCCTGCGCTCATAGGAATCGGCGGTGTAGGTGTCCCAGTCGAAATCGTCATCATAAAATTTCCGCGACTTGTACAACCACCGACCCAGCAACGACATACCCAGAACCCCAGCAAATTATCACGTTACATGCGCCCCAGATGGGGCCATTCCTGACCTACAGATCATGCGGCATAACGCATTTGCCACCTTTTAGAAAGTCAGGTGCGGCGACAGCGAAGGCATTCTGTTCACACATCAACCGGCAGCTCTCATCTCAAGATACGGGAAGACTGTCCAAGCTTTGCCGGAATGCCCAACCCGGATCCCGCTGGCGACTACTGGGGCTTCAATCGGTCCGGAGACGGACACCGACATATTTACTGCAGCGCAGCAAGGATTCCTTAGAATCTTCGTGTTCAAATTGATTAAAGTTTTACACGAATACCAAAGCTGGATGCTCGCCCCATGGAACATTACGACTTTATCGTTATCGGCAGCGGTCCTGCCGGGCGCCGTGCGGCCATTCAGGCGGCGAAATTCGGCAAGAAGGTTCTGGTTGTGGAGCGCGGCGGACGGGTTGGCGGCGTTTCGGTTCATACCGGCACCATCCCTTCGAAAACCCTGCGCGAAACGGCGCTGAACCTGTCGGGCTGGCGCGAGCGCGGGTTTTATGGCCGGTCCTACCGGGTCAAGCAGGACCTGACAGCGGATGACCTGCGCGCGCGGCTCGACATTACGCTCAACCACGAGATCGAGGTGCTCGAACACCAGTTTGCCCGCAACCAGGTGACCACCCTGAGGGGCGAGGCGCGGTTCAAGGACCAGACCACCATCGAGGTTGAAGGTGAACTGGGCGAAACCTTCGAATTTTCTGCCGGATCAATCTTGCTGGCTGTCGGCACGGTTCCCTTCCGCCCGGCTTATGTGCCGTTTGATGGCAAGAGCGTGTTTGACAGCGACGGAATCCTGACGCTCGATCACCTGCCCCGTTCGATCGCGGTGATCGGTGCCGGCGTGATCGGAATTGAATATGCCACGATCTTCAGTTCTCTCGATGTGCATGTGACGCTGATCGAGCCGCGCGACACCATGCTCGACTTCATCGACCGGGAGCTGATCGACGACTTCACCCACCAGCTCAAGGACCGCGGCATGGTGCTGCGATTCGGCAAGAAGGCGGAAAAGATCAGCAAGCTCGACACCGGCATGTGCGAAATCCAGATGGAGGGCGGCCGCAACATCCGCGCTGAAATGGTGCTGTTCGCAGCCGGCAGGATGGGCGCCACCTCCAGTCTCAACCTGGAGGCCTGCGGTCTTCAAAGCGACAGCCGCGGGCGGATCAAGGTGGATCCGGCCACATTCAAGACCGACGTGCCGAGCATCTATGCCGCTGGCGACGTCATCGGATTTCCAAGCCTTGCCTCGACCTCGATGGAACAGGGCCGGATCGCGGCCTGTCATGCGCTGGGCATGCGGGCGCATGAACCGCCGAAATTCTTCCCCTACGGCATCTATTCGGTGCCGGAAATGTCGACCATCGGCATGACCGAAGAGGAAGTCATCGAACGCGGAATTTCCTATGAATGCGGGATCGCCCGGTTCCGGGAAACATCGCGCGGCCACATCATGGGACTGAGCACCGGAATGCTGAAGATGATCTTCTCGCTCAAGACCCGCAGATTGCTGGGCTGCCACATCGTCGGCGAAGGTGCGACGGAACTGATCCATATCGGCCAGGCGGTGCTCAACCTGAAAGGCACGCTCGAATATTTCGTCGAGAACACCTTCAACTATCCCACACTTGCCGAAGCCTACAAGATCGCCGCGCTGGACGCCTGGAACCGGATGCCGCCACTCCCGGATACTTCAAACTGAGAGCTGTTCACCGTGAGCATGGCTACCGCCTTTGCGCCTAACTGCAGCCGGCGCAGAGGCCGCGCAGTTCGACCACCGCGCGTTTGACGGTAAAGCCATCCTCGCGGGCCAGGTCCCGCAGCCTGGTTTCCAGCGCTTGGTCGGAAATCTCGGTGACCTTGCCGCAGGTTTCGCAAATGGCAAATGCTATGGTCTCGTGGCTGTCGCAGCCGGGGTGGCTGCAGGCGACGAAGGCGTTGAGGCTTTCGAGCCGGTGCACAATGCCGGTCTCGACCAGCTTGTCGAGCGCCCGGTAGACCTGCAGCGGCGCGCGGAACCCGTCATCACGCAACTGATCGAGAATGGTGTAGGCCGACAGCGGCCCTTCGGCACGCGACAGGGCGCCAAAGACCAGTGACTGGTTCTTGGTCAGGCCGGACGGGGCGCGCCCGTGATCGTGGCTGTGGATGTCCTGGTTCATGATGGGGTTTCACCTGCTTTGGCTGGAGACGTGCGGCCACGCGCAAGCCGGGAGATCAATGCGCCGATGGGGGACATGGCAGCCAGGAACAGCACGAGGGCTGCGACCACGATGCTCGGGCCCGACGGCGTGTCCCATCTCAGCGAGCCTTCAAGGCCGAGAACAATGGCCGCCATGCCGGCAAGCGAGGCAAAGATTGCCATCTGCTCGGGCCCGGAGGCAAAACGCCGGGCGGTGGCGGCGGGAATGATCAGCATGGCGGTGATCAGCAGCACACCGACGATCTTGATCGACATGGCTATGACGGTGGCCATCAGGATCATGAAGATGAGATTGGCGCGGTCGGGATGCATGTCTTCGGCTTCGGCCAGTTCGGCACTGACGGTGGCGGCAAACAGCGGCCGCCAGATCAGCGCCAGCACGGCCAGCACGGCGATGCCGCCGGTCCAGATGACGGCGATATCGGTTTTGGAGACAGCAAGAATATCGCCGAACAGCAGGCCCATCAGGTCCATGCGCACCCAGGTCATGAAAGCCAGCGCCACAAGCCCCAAGGCGAGCGCCGAATGCGACAGCAGGCCGAGCAGTGCATCGGAGGACAGCGTGGCGCGTTTCTGCAGCAGGAGCAAAGCCAGCGAAATCAGCACCGAAACAGCAAAGACGGCAAGCGTGATGTCGACTTCCAGCAGGAACGCCAGCGCGACGCCAAGAAGGGCGGCATGCGATAGCGTATCGCCGAAATAGGCGAGCCTGCGCCAGATGATGAAACAGCCCAGCGGTCCGGCGACCAGAGCAACGCCAAGGCCTGCAAGAATGGCGCGTGTGAAGAAATCATCAAGCATTGCGCGCGCCCTCCCCGGCTTTTGGTCCGGCATTGTGGCCCGGCGCGTGATGATGATCATGCGCGTGGTCATGTCCAGCATGGTCGCTGTGATCGTGGTGACCATCATCGGGATGGCAGTTGGCGGTTACCGATCCGTCGGCATGGCGCACTGTTCCGTCGGGCAGATGGGTGTGATCATGATCGTGCTCATAGACTGCCAGCGTTGCATCGACCCGGTCACCGAACATCCGGCGGTACTCGTCGCTCGAGGCCACCGCGACCGGCGTGCCCTGGCAGCAGACATGGCCATTGAGACAGATCACCCGGTCGGTGGCGGCCATAACCACATGCAGATCATGCGAGATCAGCAGCACGCCGCAGCCGATGTCATCGCGGATCTGCTTGATGAGATTATAGAGAGCGATCTCGCCCGAGTAATCGACGCCCTGCACCGGTTCATCAAGCACCAGCAGGTCCGGCTTGCGGGCGATGGCGCGGGCCAGCATGGCGCGCTGGAATTCGCCGCCGGAAAGATTGCGCACTTCCGAGCCCAGCAGATGCGAAATGCCGGTGGCGGCGAGCGCCTCACCGGCGGCGGCGGCCGAAACGCCGCCGGTGAGGTGCATGAAGCGCGCCACGGTCAGCGGCAGCGTCCAGTCCACCGAAAGTTTCTGCGGAACGTAGCCGACGCGCAAGCCGGGTTTGCGGTGCGCGCTGCCCTCGTCGGGCTTGATCACCCCGAGCGCGATCTTGGCTGTGGTGGACTTGCCCGAGCCGTTGGGCCCGATCAGCGTGACGATCTCGCCCTTGCGGATGGTCAGGTCAACGCCGCGCACGAGCCAGCGTCCGGCGCGTTCGGCACCGGCCCGCTCCAGCGAGATCAATGGTGGTTCTGGTTGCAGCATTTCGATTCCTCAAAAAACCGGCTTTCCGATCTTGCCTGATGATATGACACACGTTATACCGTTACACAACATTGTAACTATATAACATTCAGGAGTTTTTCATGACCACGCTTCGCAGCCTTGCCGCCAGCGCCGGCCTTTGCCTTGCATTCCTTCCAGCCTCGGTTGCGCAAAGCAGCGCCGAGCCGCGGGTCGTCACCTCGATCAAGCCGGTCCACTCGCTGGTGATGTCGGTCATGGAAGGCGTTGGCAAGCCGGACCTGATTGTCAGCGGCGCCGCCTCGCCGCACGCCTATGCGCTCAAGCCCAGTCAGGCGCTGGCGCTGGAAAAGGCGGATATTATTTTCTGGATCGGCCACGAGCTCGAGAGCTTTCTGGAAAAACCCATCGAGACAATCGGGGCGAATGCCCGTGCGGTGGAACTGATCGACAGCAATGGCCTGATCCAGCTGCCGTTCCGCGAAGGCGGTCCTTTTGAGGCTCATATGCATGAAGACCATGACGGCCATAATGACCAGGAAGAGCATGCGGACGGCGCTGATCATGATCACGAAGAAGGAAAAGAGCATGCAGAAGCTGATGGCGAGCATCAAGACGACAACCACGATCATGAAGACGGCTTTGACGCCCATCTCTGGCTTGATCCGCTCAATGCCAAGGTCTTCGTCGCGGCTATCGGCGAAGCCTTGTCAGCAACCGACCCGGCCAATGCACCGGCCTACGCCGCCAATGTTGCCCGCACGAACGACAAGCTCGACGCCTTGATCGACGAGGTCAACGCCACCCTCGCCCCGGTTCACGGCAAGCAGTTCATCGTCTTTCATGACGCCTACCAGTATTTCGAGAAGCGCTTCGACATGGAGGCCGCGGGTTCCATCACGGTCAATCCCGAAGTGCGTCCGAGCGCCGAACGGGTGGCCGCGATCCGTGACAAGATGCAGGACCTTGATGCAGCTTGCGCATTTTCCGAACCGCAGTTCGACGGCCAGCTGATTGACGTTGCGATTGAAGGCACGTCGGCGCGGACTGCTGTCCTTGATCCTCTGGGTGCAACGCTTGATGACGGGCCGGAGCTGTATTTCGACCTGATCCGCAACCTCGCCAGCTCGATGCGCGACTGCCTCCAGAAAGGCTGACGCCCTCCTGCCTGCTGCACTGTCCATGCCAGCGATGACAAACAGAACTTGCGGAACCATTGTGGATTTCGCAAGTTTGCTGACCTAGGTACCCATCAGAGTTGCCGGAAACACCGGCATCAGTTAACCGGTTGGCATCGCAGAGACCCGTGACGGCCGCGTCTCACCAAGCATGGATAGGATTTGACAGCATGAGCGGACTGCTTGCCCTTCTCGATGACGTTGCCGCACTGACCAAACTGGCAGCAGCGCAACTGGACGATATCTCGGCGCAAGCCGCCAAGGTCGGGGTCAAGACAGCCGGTATCCTGATTGATGACACAGCCGTCACGCCGAAATACGTGACCGGTCTCCCGGCGGCGCGGGAATTGCCCATCGTCTGGCAGATCGCCCGCGGCTCACTGTTCAACAAGCTCGTCATCCTGTTGCCGATCGCGATGCTGCTCAACATCTTTGCGCCGTGGCTGCTGTCACCACTGCTGATGATCGGAGGCGGGTATCTGTGTTTTGAAGGGGCGGAGAAAATCTGGCATCTGTTCCATCCCGAACCGATCCCCGTTGATGCCGAAAATCCGATCGATCATGCCCACCTGGAAAAACAGCGGGTCGGCGGCGCGATCAAGACCGACTTCATCCTGTCGGCCGAAATCATGACGATTGCGCTGTCCTCGATCGAGTCCAGCACAGTGTGGATGGAAGCGCTGGTGCTGGCTGTTGTGGCGGTGGGGATCACCGCACTTGTCTATGGCAGCGTCGCAGTGCTCGTCAAAGCCGATGACGTTGGTTTGAAGATGGCGCAGGGCGCCTATTTCGAGGCAACGCGCAGCCTTGGCCGCGCCATTGTGCGCGGCATGCCGGCCTTCATGGAAACCGTTGCCGCCATTGGCACCGCGGCCATGCTCTGGGTTGGCGGATCGATCATCATCCACGGCCTGGAAGGCTTCGGCCTGTCATTCATGGGCCATCTGGTCGAAGATTCGGCGGCTGCCGTTCGCGAAGCTGTTGCTTTCGCCTCAGGCTTTCTCGGCTGGGCGACGGAAGCCCTGATCAGTGGCATTTTCGGCCTTGCTGTCGGACTGGTTCTGCTCGCGATCATCAGCCTGGGCAAACGCGTCTTCAAGCGCGCCTGAGCATCACAAAAGGCTCAGGGCACGCATGACGATTGCGTGCCCTTTTGGCCGAGATCATTCTCCGGGTGAAAGCTCCGGCTGGCGAGCCTTGCGATTGGCCATATCACCCGCTTCGCGCAACTCGACGTCCAGCCGGCGCTCTTCCTCGACTGACGGTGTGGCGAAGCGCGCGAGCAGAAGATAGGCGACCGGGGTCAGGAACAGCGTGGCGATCATCGCCAGTCCAAGCCCGCCGACAATCACCCAGCCAAGCGCGATCCGGGCCTCGGCGCCTGCACCAAAAGCCAGCAGCAAGGGCACCGAGCCGAGCACGGTGGAAATCATGGTCATCATCACCGGGCGGAGGCGGATATTGGAGGCTTCCTCGATTGCCGAGCGGATATCCATGCCCTGGTTGCGCAACTGGTTGGCGAATTCGACAATCAGGATTCCGTTCTTGGCCATGACGCCGACAAGCAGCACAAGACCGATCTGGCTGTAGACATTGAGAGACCCGCCGGTCATGGCCATGGCGAAGACCGCGCAAGCCAGTCCAAGCGGCACTGTCGAAATGATGATGAAGGCGCTGACGAAGCTTTCAAACTGCGCCGAAAGCACCAGCAGAACGACAATGATGGCGATGCCGAAGGTGATCAGCATATCATTGGAGGACTGATCCAGCGTGGCGGCTTCGGCGAGCGGCATAATGCGCACGCCTCCCGGCATCAGCGGTTCGGCCAGAGTGACGGCTTCGGACCAGGCATCGCCCAAAGCGAAAGCAGGTGTCAGGCCGGCCGTGATCGACACCGAACGCATCTGGCCCTCGCGGCGCAGGTCGGGCGCTACCGCTTTTTCAGTCAGTGTGGCAATGGTCGACATCGGGATGATACGGCCATCACCGGCCTTCAGATAGATCGATTCCAGGTCCGTCGGGTCGTTGATCGGATTGTTGGTCGACAGCAGCTTGACCGGATAGGCGCGGTCCTCAATGAAGACCTGCGCCACTTCCCTGCCGTCCAGCAAGGCCTGCAAGGCTTCGGCCAGGCCGTCGATCTTGACGCCGAGATCGGACGCCCGGGCACGATCGATCTGCACGGAAATCTGCGGCTGGGTGGTTTCATAGGAGAGCCGGATCTGGCGGAAGCGCGGGTCTTGCTCAAGCTTCTCGACCATCTGCCGGCCAACCTCGGCCAATTCACCGTAATTGTTGCCGACAAAGGCGAATTGAAGCCCGTTGCCGGCTCCCCTGATGCCCAGACTGTTGGGCTGAATGGCGAATGCGCGCAAGCCCGGAACCGTGCCGATGGCCCGGTTGAGTTCGGCGACGATATCGGCCTGCGAGCGCTCGCGCTCACCCCATGGCGCAAGCGTCAGCACCATGAAGCCGCTGTTCGACGAGCCGCCGGTACCGGCGATGGCGAAGATGTTGCGGACCTCGCCGCTGTCGCGAAGCGGCATCACAAGCCGCTCGATTTCGGTCATCCGCGACCGGGTAAAATCCAGACTGACACCCTGCGGCGCGGAAATCCGGACCAGCGCAACCGCGCGGTCTTCCGGAGGGGTGAGTTCCTGCGGGATGGTGGGCAGAAGAGCCAGTGCCGACCCGGCGGCCAGAAGCGCGATGACGATCACCACCAGCGGCGCATCCAGCGCGCGGCGCAACCATTTTGCGTAATGGACGGACAGGGAGGTGCCGAACCTGACAAATCCGCTGGGTTTGGCGGAGGCTTTGGACATATCCCGGCGCTTGATCAGCCGGGACGCCAGCATCGGGCACAGCGTCAGGGCGACGACGCTGGAGATCATCACGGTGAAAGCCAGCACAAAGCCGAATTCCGTAAACAGCCCCCCCGCCTGCCCCGGCAGGAACGAGATCGGGATGAAGACCGCGGCCAGCGTCGCAGTGGTGGTGATGACGGCGAAGAACACCTCGCGCGTGCCGATCACAGCGGCGGCGCGAACGCCCATGCCCTCGTTGCGCTTGCGGACGATGTTTTCGAGCACCACGATCGCATCATCCACCACCATGCCGGTGGCCAGCACCAGTGCAAGCAGGGTCAGGATATTGACCGAAAATCCGGCAAGCCAGATCGCCGCAAATGCCCCGATCAGCGACACCGGTAAGGTGACCGCCGGAATGATGGTGGCCCGCCAGTCACGCAGGAACAGGAAGATGATAGCGATGACGATCAGCACGGCCAGGATCAGCGTCGAGCGGACTTCGTCGATCGCGCCGCTGATGAATGTCGCATCATCGCTGGTCACCCTGATGTCGACGCCTTCGGGCAGAATCGCCTGAACGGCCTCGGTAGCGGCGCGGACGCCTTGCGAAATTTCAAGCGTGTTGGAGGCCGACTGACGGATAATGCCCATGCCGATGCCGGTGCGGCCATTGGCGCGCAGCACCGAATCGCCGGGATCGGCGCCAAGTGTGACATTGGCAACATCGCGGAACCTGACCCGGTCATTGATGTAGAGATTTTCGAAGCCTTCCGGCGTTGTCACATCAGCAGTGGCGCGCACCACAATGTCGGAAGTCTGTGCGGTCAATGAGCCGGCGGGCACATCGAGTGCGACATTGCTGAGCGCACTGCGCAGATCCGCCAGGGTCAACCCGAAGGCGGCAAGACGCGACTGGTCGACATCGACCCGAAAGATCTTCTCGCGGTCGCCATAGACATTGACGTCGGCGACGCCCGGCACAGCGGCTAGACGGTCGACCACCAGATCCTCGACGAGAATGGTCATGTCCTGGACATTGTAACGGTCGGAGGTTACGGCCAGACGCATCACCGGATCGGAATTGGCATCGGCCTTGACGATGCGCGGATCATCGGCGCCATCGGGCATGTTGTTGGTAACGCGGCCAAGCGCATCGCGCGTGTCGGAGGCTGCAACATTGAGATCGGTACTGTCGGAGAACTCGACCGTCACACGGCTGCGGCCGAGCGTGGATGTCGATGACATGGAAGCAACGCCTGCGACCCGTGCCACGGCCCCTTCGACGACGGCAGTCAGTTCACGGTCAACCGTTTCCGGCGATGCACCGCTGAAGCCGGTGGTTACAGTGATCACCGGACGGTCGACATCCGGCAGCTCCCGAATTTCCGCGCCGTAAAGACCGGCTAGGCCAGCCACGACGATGAGCAGGCTGATAACGGTTGCCAGCACGGGCCGGCGCACCATCAGTGCGGTCCCGCCGCCGGTTTCCGCCTCGTTGCCGGCCGTGGTTTCGGTCCCGATGTCGTTGTACTCGCCGCTCATGCGCCGTTACCGCCTGTTTTTTCCGGGGTTGAGCGCTGAGCTGTGGGTTCCGGCGATGCAGCCTGGTCTGGCTTGCCTTCAGACTGCCGGCTGCCCGAAATGATATTCACAGCGGCACCGGGCCTGACGCTTTGCACACCTTCGGTAACGACCTCGTCACCGGTTGCCAAATCCGCTTTGACGAGCACGGAATCCGAATTGCGCTGAATGATCGCGACATCGACACGCCGGGCTGTACTGTCGGTAATCTGCCAGACATAGGCGCCAACGGAATCCCACTGGATTGCCAGAGGATCGACCGCAGGCCACCGCTCCCCCTCAAACCCTATGGTGACTTCGAATGACATGCCGGCGCGCAATGTGTCGTCAGCATTGGCGATACGGGCGCGGACACGCAGGGTCCTGCTGGCTTCGTCCACCCTGTTGTCCACTGCTGAAATTTCGCCGGTGAAGCGTTCGCCAGGGCGGGAACTGGCTATCGCCGTGACAGTCTTGCCGATTTCCATCCCGGAGGCGAAGCGTTCGGGCACAAAGAACTCGATCAGGATCTGACTGCGGTCATCGATACTGGCAATTTCGCTCTGACTGGTCACGTAGTCGCCGGCGTTGACGGCCAGGATCCCGAGCGATCCGCTGATCGGAGCAGTGACGGTTCTGCGTGCCAGATTGAGTTCGGCCTCCTTGAGCGCCACCTTCGCCGCATCAAGCGCATTTTGCGCCTGATCAGCTTCAACGCTGGAGACGGCATTGCTGGCCACGAGGCTTTGCAGGCGGGTGGTCTTGGCAGTCGCGTCACTGACGGCAAGCCTGGCGCGTTCGACAGCGAGTTCTTCCTGGGCTGCGTCAAGCCGCATTAGCACGTCGCCGCGATTGACCTTGCTGCCTGGACGTACGGGGATATCCGAAATCTGCCCGGAAACCAGCGTTCTGACCGAGACCGACTGCACAGCCTGACCGGTTCCGATGGCCGTGAGCTTGTCGTTGACCGTTCCCTCAGAGACCGGAGCGACGACAACAATCGCCTCGCTCGCTCCCCTGCGTCCGCCCTGGGCGCCGGCTTGCCGTCCGGCAGCTGCATTGCTCTTGTCCGCATCAGCTGCGGGCGCAAAGAGCGATATCCGCTCAAGCCCGTTGCGGGCAAGAAGGTCATGCGCGCCGGGATAAGCCCATGACCAGGTCACGAATGCGATGGCAACCAGGGCCAGCGATAACAGCGTTTGCTTCCAGAGTTTCAAATCCGTGTCTCTCAATCATGTACTGCGAAAATCACAATCAGCGCGCGCCGTGCACACCAGACCTGTAAACCGGCACAGCCCACCGAAGGCTTCAGCTGCGAATGGAACATTTCCTAAAGGGAACATAGCGCCCTGCCCGCAGAAAACACCTTACCATTTAGACAGGTATGGAAAATTCGAAAGCCCGTCTTTTACCGCGCCCGCCCGCTTTGACGAAGATCTTCACCAACGCATCAAATCTCACATCTTCATCCCAGTGTCATGGACCTCTTGCAGGAGCTGACATAGATAGGGCGGACAGCAGGAGCGGCAACACAAGATCCGCCCTCATGGCTTGCCCGGTTGTCGTTGCGGCCTGGTGACATAAGGGGGACGCCACGGACCAGGACCAAACGGCGGATCAGTTTGCAGGAAAGACGGAAATTCTCATGAATGCAGTTCCTATCATCATTCCCGCCATCGCTGCAGACGGATCCCTGTACCCGGTGGAAAAGCTGAAGGTTCACACAGACGGACTGTTTCATCTGGCCGTGTCGATTTTCATCTTCGACGGTGATCATCTGCTGATCCAGAAACGGGCCAGCTCAAAATACCATTGCGGCGGGATGTGGGCCAACAGCTGTTGCACGCACCCGCACTGGGAGGAGCCGCTGGAGCAATGCGCACACCGGCGCCTGAGCGAAGAACTGGGGATTTCTGTCTCCCTGCTGCCACGGCTGGTTGTGGAATACTCCGCCGATGTCGGGAGCGGCCTGCACGAGCATGAGAAAGTCACGATGTACACGGGCACAGCCGACCGGGCGACGCTGAGGATTGAACCGGACCCGCTGGAGGTCGAAGAGACTCGGTGGGTGACGCGGGATCAGCTTCATGCCGAGATCGCGCAAAATCCGGAAAGCTTTACCCCCTGGTTCAGGATTTATGCCGAACGCTATCCCGAACTGACCTTTTGAATGGCGCAGGCTGGGCCTTTGGTCAATCGGACGGATCTGGCCCGCGAATCCTGAGGGAAACCTGAACCATTGCGATGGCGAGCGCCGAGAGGCCAACACAGATCCAGAATGCGTTGACGCCCATCACCCCGAAAGCGATACCGAAACTTGCAACAACAAGGATCGAAAATCCCTGCATCATGACGCCGAACAGGCTTTGCGCCTCGGCCGAAATGTCCTCGCTGGTGCGCTTGGCGATGAAATAGAGACAACCGAGATAGGAAAAGGTGAAAGTGACCGCCTGACCGAGCTGCATCAGCACGATCACCCAGAGTGGCGGAGACAGGGTCATTCCTATCCATCTGAGGATCGAGACAACGCCTGCCATCAGGATGAGAACCCTGGCGGGATACCGGATATTGATCCGCTTCCAGGCGAACATGGTGCCAGCTTCGGCAGCGGCACCGAGCGCAATCAACAGGCCAATGGTGGATTCGGAGAGGCCCTGCTGTTTCCACACCAGCGACGAAAACGCGTTCATGACCATGTGATTGGCAAACAGGATGGCGCCGGCAATCACCGGCAGCAGCACCCACGGCCGGAACGCGGCGATCACCTCGCGCGACAGGAACGTTCCTTCCGGCTTCCGGCGCGGCTGATCGACATCCCGCAGCCGCGGCAGTGCGACGGCCGCCAGGAACCGGGCGAGGCAGGTCGCGGCGAACAGCCAGACAAAGGAGGCCGCGCCAAACCACAGGATCAGATAGCCAGTGGCAAAACACATGGAAAGGAAACCCACCGTGCCCCAGGCCCTGGTCACCCCGAACGAAAAGCCGAGCCGCAACGACAGCCGCATGGTCGCCGCATCAGCCACCGGACCAACCAGTCCCGCGGGCAGGCTGGTCATGGTCCACACCAGCAGGATCAGCCAGAAGCCTTCGGCAAAGCCTAGCAGCAGCGAGCAGACCGCGGACAGGCCAGTGCCGATCATGATCGCCTGTTTCCAATCCGAAGCACGGTCGGCCAAGCGCCCGACAAACACGCTGAACAGCAGGATTCCGGCCATGGGGAGCGTGTTGATAAGCCCGATCTGCGCGTCGGTGACGCCTTGCTCGTTGAGCCAGATCGGCAAATAGGTGACCGTCACCGCAGCCGGCAGAAAGGTCAGCAGGTAATAGCGGGTCGCCGCTGTTTTCGGCTTTGACATCGGGGACAGGCCTTGAGCGCAAACATACGGGGCGAAACCGGTCCAAGACCGGGGCGGCCGGACGAACAAGCCGCCAAACGCCGAGTCACCTCTAATCCATCCCGGGCAACTGTGCCACGCAGATTTGACGCTGTTGAGTTTTCACAGCGCATGCATGGCTTGTTACCGTCCCGCCTTCAGGCCGGCGGGACCGGCCAGTCGATAACCGCCTCCGCGCAAGCGGCTCAGACCGCAGGCGCGACCTGCGCGTAGTGTGCGACGCCGCCGCCAAAGCTCCAGTCGAGCGAGGTGTTTTCGGTCAGCACCACCATCACATCCTCCGACCTGAAACCGGATTTGACTTTCGCCAGGCGGGCGAGTTCCCGGTAGAGCGCCTGTTTCTGGGCATCGGTCCGCCCCATGCGGAAGGTGATCTCGACGATCACCGCCTCCCCGCTTCGCGCCATGCCGGGAAAGACCGGATCAGAGATGAAGTCGCTTGCCTCAAGCCGGTGGACGACGTGAAACAGGTCATCCTGCGGCACGTTGCTGGTGGTTACCAGTGCCTCATGAACCGCATTGCGCAATCCATCAAGGCGGTCTTGTGGCAATGATCGGGGTACGTTGAACTTGACGAGTGGCATGGTCATCTCCCTGCCTGGCTATCGTGAAAACCGTCATCGGTTGGGCGCGCCCAGAAGCCTGGGTGCGCGCCCTGTTTCAGGCGTTCCAGAACGCGGCATCCCGGTTCTGACGTGACCGGCGGCGCGTCATACGGCTCCAAAGCATCGACATCGCCTTGTTGATGGCCTTGGTGCGCTCCTGGTGGGCGCGCTCCCTGTAGGAATGAAAATCCGGAATCTGATGGTCTGCCGATGCGGCCAGGTTTGGGGCCTGATTTCCGGGGTCTGGCATGACTTTCTCCTTAAACTGGTTGGCTTGCTGTTGGGGAGAGTTGTATTCCTTTTAGAAAAGATGATAATTATTCATTTTTAACAATCACTCCGGACTTTCAGTCATGAATAAGACCGCGGCATCCGACGAGATCGGCATTTTCGTGCGGGTGGTGGAGCGTGGCGGATTCGCCGCGGCAGCCGAGGAAACCGGGTTGACGCCGTCTGGCGTTTCCAAGGCCGTGACACGGCTAGAGGACCGCCTGGGCGTCAAGCTTCTGCAACGCACCACAAGGCGGCTGATGATGACGGCGGAGGGCGAGACCCTGCTGGAGCGGGGCCGTGAAATCCTTGCCGCCATCGAGGCGACCGAGGCTGAGGTGATGGCGGCGCGCGGCAAGCCAAAGGGAACGATACGGGTCAATATGGGCACCGCCTATGCCAAGCACCGTCTGGCGCCGGTGCTGCCGAAGTTCCGGGCGCTGTATCCTGAGATCGATCTCATCGTCTCGGTGGCCGACCGGCGGGTGGATTTGATCGGCGAGCAGGTGGACGTGGCGATCCGGACCGGGGGGCTGGACAATTCAAGCCTGATCGCGCGCCAGCTCGGCCAGTCAACGCGGGTGATTGCCGCAAGCCCCGCCTATCTTGCCAGCCATGGAGAACCGAAGACGGCTGCCGATCTTGCCCATCATACCTGCCTGACGATCACCGGCTTTGCCCGTCTGTCGGAATGGCCGCTGAAGATTGATGGCAAGGTGACACCGGTTGTGGTCAAACCGGCGGTGACTTGCGACAATGCCGACATCCTGGCGGAAATGGCGCTGTCCGGACTTGGTATTGTGCGGCTGGCAAGCTTTGTTATCGAGGATGCCATTCGCAACGGCTTGCTTATACCGTTATTGGCCGATTGCCATGTCTCGGAGGCGGTGCCGATCACCGCGCTGATGCCGCCCGGACGGCAACACCTGCCGCGCGTACGCGCCTTCATCGACTTCCTGCTCGAGCATGCTCCGGAGCCCGCAGGACCGGAGTCATGACAAGTTCCCCGTGCAATGCCGCCGGCCGGCTGTCAACGCGGGACGGCCCGGTCCGCCTAAACGAATAGAGCGCCTTGGGAGATCCAAGGCGCTCGTTTCAGTGGCTGACAGAATTGGTCAGCGCCCGCCTTAGCGGACATAGACGACCTTGCCGCCATTTGCAGCTGTATCCACGTCGATGACGTTGGTCAGCTCAATGCTCTTTTCTGCAAGAGCTGCAACGATTTCCGGGTCAGCGGTAACTTCAGCCTGCGCTTCGGCCACCTCACCACTGTCTTCGGCCTGAAGCTGCAGGCGATTGTACTCGGCAGCGTCATCATTGTTGGCCTTCAATGTGGACATATAGACAATGGTTACATCGTCGTCAGCCATGGCAGTCTGAGCGAATGCCGTACCACCGAGGGAAGACATTGCAAGCATACCAGCAAGGGCGATCTTGATTGAATTTTTCATTCTTAATCTCCTTAGTTTTGTGTTTGCCCCGGTTTGCATCGGGGACACACAGACAATGACTGCCTCGCTCCAAGGTTCCAAAAAAATTGCCGGGTGCCGGCAAGGGTGAGGCCTTCACCGCTGTCCTCAAAATGACTTGGCGCGCGTCAATGGCGAGGATGCAACTGAGCCCGCACATTGATGTGACACGCCCCCCCGACATCAGCCGGTATTCGTATCGATCATGAGAATTTAGTCGGATATATTGCCGCATTGCCCCAGTCAGCCCGATGGCAACATCAAGGAACGCAGAGCTATCCGCCCGCCGCACCTTCCTGGCCAACAGTGGTATGTCTGGATCGAATTGATTTCTGCAAAAGGCCGAGCGCTTCCCGGTTTCGGGCCTCACTCATCTGCGCTCTTTAAAAATCTGGTCGGAGTGAGAGGATTCGAACCTCCGACCCCGTCGTCCCGAACGACGTGCGCTACCAGGCTGCGCTACACTCCGTGACCAGCGGCTGGCTTATAGACCGGCATAATCGCCGCCACAAGCCCCCGATCGTTCAAATTTTCGCCTGCAAACAGATGTGTTCCGTCCCTGCAGCCGGGGTCACGCGCGCGCAGCCGCCAATGAATTCATGTGCCGGCATCCGTGGGTGGCGCCTGATCCTTAGCGTCAGTTTCAGCAACAGGGCCATCGGCCTGTCCGGACAGAAAGAAGCCCCATCCGGTATAGGCCGAAAGCGCCACGAAAAACACCGCCCAACCGGTGGACCCGGAATAAAACTCCACCGCAGTCCAGACCAGGAGCAGAGCAAGGATAATGACCCGCCGGATGAGCGGCCGGTAAAACGCGTGACCAAAATCAACCAGGGCCCATCTCATCGTCTCATCCTTCCCGGATATCTTACAGCATTCACTGAGGCGAAGCATGCACCGCCAAACCAACGCCCACGAAGCGGGGCAATCGCCGTACACAAGAGCCGATAGTCCCGGCGGGGTCAACACTGCGGCGGCTCAAGACAGGCCGCACAGGAAGCGGTTCACACAATTCCAGGCTCTTTCGCAACACACCAACCGGCGTCATAGTGCCTCCCGGCAAGTCCGGCTTCGGCAGACAGCCCCGGGGGCCGGTTGAGGAGAACAGCATGAACGCCATAGACCAACTCCGCGGCCTTGAAGTCGGCTACGATGTGCCTGCCCTGCCCGGCATGAGCGAGGCAGATATCCAGACGCCGTGCCTGGTGCTCGATCTCGATGCGCTGGAGCGCAACATCATCAAGATGGGCGAGCGGGCCCGCGAAATGGGTGTGCGGCTCAGGGCGCATGGCAAGATGCACAAATCGGTGGATGTGGCCAAGCTGCAGGCACGGCTCGGCGGATCCGTCGGCGTCTGCTGCCAGAAGGTCTCCGAGGCGGAAGCCTTCGTGCGCGGCGGCATCACGGATGTGCTGGTGTCCAACCAGGTGCGCGACGCGTTGAAGATCGACCGGCTGGCGCGGTTGCCGAAACTCGGCGCGCGCGCGGCCTGTTGCGTTGATGATGCGGCCAATATCGCCGATCTGTCGGATGCAGCCAGCAGACATGGCACACAGATTGACTGCCTGGTCGAGATCGACTGCGGCGCGGGGCGTTGCGGCGTGACCGGGGTGGCGGACGTGGTGGCGCTGGCAAAGGCGATCATGGCTGCGCCGGGGCTGAACTTCGCCGGCATCCAGGCCTATCAGGGCGCAATGCAGCATCTGACCAACCACGCTGACCGGAAGGCCAAGGCCGACATCGTCATCGCCCTCGTCAGGCAGGTGCTCGACGCGCTCAAAGCCGAAGGCATCGCATGCAAGACTGTCACCGGCGGCGGTACCGGCAGCTACCAGTTCGAAGGCCAGTCCGGGCTCTACACCGAGCTGCAGTGCGGCTCCTATGCATTCATGGACGCCGCTTACGGGCGGGTCCTCGATCAGGACGGCAACCGCATCGACGCCACCGGGTTCGAAAACGCGCTGTTCATTCTCACATCGGTGATGAGCCACGTGAAAGCCGGCAAGGCGGTCTGCGACGCGGGCCTCAAAGTGCTTTCGCTGGACAGTGGCCTGCCGGTGGTGTTCGGACGGAATGATGTCACCTACGCCCATTGCACCGACGAACATGGCGAGATCGACGACCCGGATGGGCTGCTGAAGATCAACGACAAGATCAAGCTGGTTCCCGGACACTGCGACCCCACCTGCAACCTGCATGACTGGTATGTCGGGCTGCGCGGCGGCAAAGTGGAAAGCCTGTGGCCGGTTTCCGCGCGCGGCAAGGCGTTCTGAAACCGCGCCAGCGCTCGAGCGGACAATCTGGGAACGCGCTGCAACCGCAAGCACAGGCTATGATGCCTTGTGCCTGAGGTCTCGGATAAGTGCCGTCATTCAGATGCACGCGATCGCTTCGCCAAAACCAGCCGGCCTCACCGGCCCCGGCGGCATATCTGATTCATTTTATATTTGCGATCTTTTATATTCATATCTATATGAAGTGCACCAGGAGGCCGGACGATTGATCTCGAACAAGGACATTGGGTCTATCCCCGACCATGCTTGTCTGATGTCCATGCCCCACCCCTTGCAATGAGGCTACCCATGAAACCGTTCAGCTTTGCGCTTCTTCTCTTCGTTTCCTCCAGCGCCGTGCAGGCCGGGACCCTGACACTGGCCCCCACGGAAATCACCGAATGGAAAGCCGTGCAGGCGCGTGTCGAATCGCGTGACATCGTGCCGGCGCGGGCGCGGATTGGCGGCGTCATCCAGGACCTGACGATCAGCGAAGGCGATCTGGTGACCGCCGGGCAGCAGCTTGGCCTGGTCAAGGATGACAAGATCGCCTTCCAGATTGCCGCGCTCGATGCACGGCTCGCGGCTTTCGCCGCCCAGCTCGAAACGGCGGAAGCGGAGTTGAAACGCGGGGAAACGCTGGTCAGTCAGGGTGTGGTCACCCGGCAGCGGCTGGCGCAACTATCGACCGATGTCGAGGTCACCCGCAACCAGATCGCCGCCACGCAGGCAGAGCGCGCAGTCCTGACCCAGCAGGAAACCGAAGGCGCAGTCATTGCGCCCGCCGACGGAAGGGTGCTGACCGTGCCCGCCAGCCGCGGCTCGGTGATCATGCCGGGCGAACCGGTGGCAACCATCGGTTCCGGCGGCTTTTTCTTGAGACTTGCCGTGCCCGAACGGTTTGCCACCAGCCTGCAGGCTGGCGCTGAAATCCGCATTGCAACGGCAGGCGGAGAAGCACAAGGCCGGCTCGCCAAGATCTATCCGCAGATCGACAACGGCCGGGTGATCGCAGATGTCGAGGTCGACAAGCTCGACACCGCCTTCGTCAACGCCCGGGTTCTGGTTGAAGTGCCGATCGGCAGCCGCATGGCGCTTCTGGCACCGGTGGACGCAGTGGTGAACCGCCACGGCATCGATTTCATATCGGTGGAAGGCCATGATGGAGAAGTGGTCGAAAGGACTGTCATTCTGGGCGAAATCCAGGATGGCGAGATGTCCGGCATGGTTGAAGTGATCAGTGGCGTTTCGGCCGGGGACAAGGTGGTGCGGCCATGAAAACCACATCCTCCGGGCTGGGGATTGCAGGCCAGCTGACGCGCGGCTTCATCACCTCCCCCCTCACCCCGCTGTTCCTGCTGGCGGCCTTCGCCTTCGGCATCGTGGCACTGCTGACGCTGCCGCGTGAGGAAGAGCCGCAGATCTCGGTGCCGATGGTCGACATCATGCTCAGCGCACCGGGGCTTAAGGCCGGCGACGCGGTGAAGCTGGTCACCGAGCCGCTCGAGACCATCGTCAAGAGCATTGACGGCGTCGAGCATGTCTACTCGCAGACGTCCGATAACAAGGTTCTGGTCACCGCACGCTTCATCGTTGGCACGCAGACGGATTCGGCCATCCTGCGCGTGCATGACAAGGTGCGCGCCAATATCGACCGGATCCCCGTCGGCATCCCCGAGCCGATGATCGTCGGTCGCGGCATTGACGACGTGGCCATCGTCTCGCTGACCCTGACGCCGTCTGAAGAAGCCGGAGATACCGTCTCGTCCAACGACCTGACCCGGGTTGCCCGCGAGCTGAGGACCGAACTTTCCAAGGTCGACAATGTCGGACTGACCTATCTGGTGGGCGATACCGACGAAATCATCCGCATTGCGCCCGATCCCAACCGTCTGGCGCTCAACGGCGTGACGTTGCAGCAACTGGCCGGCAAGGTCAGCGGCGCCAACCGGGCCTTCCCGGCGGGCGAAGTCACACTCAACGGCAAGTCAGCCGAGCTGATGGTTGGCGAAACGCTCTATGCGCCGGCGGAGATCGGCAATCTGCTGATCACCACCCGCGACGGCCGGCCGGTCTATGTGCGCGACCTGGCTGACATCTCGTTCGCCACCGACAGCACAGCCCGGATCGTTGCGACGGTCACGCGCTCGGAAGACGGCGGCATCGATCGCAGGCCCGCCGTCACGCTGGCGATCGCCAAGCGCGCCGGCGCCAATGCGGTGCTGGTTGCCGAACAGATTCTCGAACGCACCGAGGCTCTGGAAGGCTCGCTGATTCCGCATTCGATGGCTGTTGAAGTGACGCGCGACTATGGCGAGACCGCCAATGAGAAAGCCAATGAGCTGCTCTATCACCTAGGGCTGGCAACGGTGTCGATCATCGTGCTGGTCTGGCTGGCGATCGGCTGGCGCGAAGCGCTGGTGGTGGCCATCGTCATCCCGGTTACCATCCTGCTGACGCTGTTTGCCTCCCGCGTGATGGGCTACACGCTCAACCGCGTATCACTGTTCGCGCTGATCTTCTCCATCGGCATTCTGGTCGATGACGCAATCGTGGTGATCGAGAACATCGCCCGGCACTGGGGCATGGGCGACGGGCGCGAGCGCAAGCAGGCAGCCATCGAAGCGGTCGCCGAAGTCGGCAATCCGACCATTGTCGCGACGCTGACCGTGGTGGCCGCGCTGCTGCCGATGCTGTTTGTCTCCGGCATGATGGGGCCCTATATGAGCCCGATCCCGGCCAATGCCTCGGCTGCGATGGTGTTCTCGTTCTTTGTCGCGGTCATGGTCACGCCCTGGCTGATGCTGAAGATCGCCGGCCGTGCGCCGATGCACCACGGCCCCGGCGAAGGCGAAGAGGCAGGCGGCATGCTTGGCAAGATCTATCGCGCCGTGGCGCGGCCGGTGCTTGCCAGCAAGACCAGCGCCTGGATTTTCCTGCTGGTTGTCGGCGCGCTGACGCTCGGCTCGCTGTCACTATTTTACACCAAACATGTGACGGTCAAGCTGCTGCCGTTCGACAACAAATCGGAACTTTCGGTGGTGATCGACATGCCCGAGGGCACGTCGGTGGAGGCCACCGACGCCATCGCGCAGGCAGTTGCACGCGAAGTGCTCAAACTCAAGGAAGTCAAATCGGTCCAGACCCATGCCGGCACAGCTGCGCCTTTCAACTTCAACGGGCTGGTGCGGCATTCCTTCCTGAGGTCGGAAACGCAGATGGGCGATGTGGCGCTGAACCTGACCCCGAAGACCGAGCGCGAACGTACAAGCCATGAGATCGCGCTCGATATCCGCACGCGGATTTCCACCATACCCTTGCCGCAGGGTGCGAGCCTGAAGGTTGTCGAACCGCCGCCGGGCCCGCCCGTCATGGCAACGCTCCTGGCAGAGATCTATGGCCCCGATGCAGAAACCCGGCGCGCCGTGGCGCAACGGGTGGAAGAAGCATTCCGTTCGGCGGATTTCATTGTTGATGTCGACAATTCCTGGGGCGAGCCGGCCGAACGCGTTCGGGTGAAGATCTCGACCGACGAGCTGGAATTCTTCCGGGTCGAGGAACAGGACGTGTTTGACACCATCGCGATCCTCAACACCGGACAGACCGTGGGCTATTCGCACCGTGGCGGCGGGCGCGCGCCGATTGCCATAAGGCTTGAGCGCCCTCGTGCAGAACGGGTTGCCGACGAGACTTTCCTGACCACGCCGATCCCGGCCAATGTGCTGCCGGGCGACCGTTCCATCGTCGAGCTTGGCGATGTGGTGGACGTGTCGCAGGAGCGCGCCTCATTCCCGGTGTTCCGCCACAATGGCCGCGCCGCGGAAATGGTGATGGCTGAATTAGCCGGTGACTATGAAGCGCCGCTCTACGGCATGCTGGCCGTGCAGGAGGCGCTCGACGCGATGGACTGGACGGGCCTTGAAAGGCCGGTGATCGCGCTGCATGGCCAGCCCGCCGACGAGCAGGTGTCGACCCTGTTGTGGGACGGAGAATGGGAAGTCACCTGGGTGACCTTCCGCGACATGGGCGCTGCCTTCGGCGTGGCGCTGCTTGGAATCTACATCCTGGTGGTGGCCCAGTTCGGCTCGTTCAAGGCGCCGCTGGTGATCCTCACCCCGGTGCCGCTGACCTTCATCGGCATTCTCATCGGGCACTGGCTGTTCGGCGCGCCGTTCTCGGCCACCTCGATGATCGGCTTCATCGCGCTGGCCGGCATCATCGTGCGCAACTCGATCCTGCTGGTGGATTTCATCCGCCATGCCCATGTGCCGGGCACGCCGCTGACACCGGTGCTGATCGAGGCCGGCGCGATCCGCTTCAAGCCGATCATTCTGACGGCGCTGGCGGCGATGATCGGTGCTGCGGTGATCCTGACCGACCCGATCTTCCAGGGTCTGGCGATTTCGCTCTTGTTCGGACTTGCCTCGTCGACGGCGCTGACCGTGCTGGTGATCCCGGCGATCTACCGGGTGCTGCGCACCTGAGCCGGAGCAACGCCATCTGGACTTGAAGCTGCGCCGCCCGTCACTTCGACGGGCGGAAGGCCTTGAGGATCTCGTCATGGGTCTCGATGCGCCCTGCCCCGATCAGATCAAGACAGAACGGGACGGCCGGAAACACGGCGGTCAGGCAGGTGTCGATCGAGCCCGGCTTGCCCGGCAGGTTGACGATCAGGGTCTTGCCGCGGGTGCCCGCGGTCTGCCGTGACAGGATGGCGGTCGGCACAAATTCCAGGCTGACCTTGCGCATCAGCTCGCCAAAGCCGGGCAGTTCCTTCTCCATCACCACCTTCATGGCCTCGGGCGTCAGATCGCGAGGCGACGGGCCGGTGCCGCCGGTGGTCAGCACCAGGTCGACACCGTCAACATCACACAGGCGGATCAAGGTGTCGCGTACGCTTTCCAGTCCATCGGGGATGACGTGAATGACAATCTCCGCCTCGCTCGACATCACCCGCTCAAGCCAAGCCTTGACTGCAGGGCCGCCGAGATCCTCATACTCACCTCGGCTGGCACGGTCGGACACGGTAAGGACGGCAATGCGGACGGACATGATAGGGGCTCCTGCTGTTGGGCAAAAATCTGTTCGGGGTCTTCACGCGCAACAATCATTACTTAGGCGGGATTGGCAACCAACTTCCATCCCCGGCGTTGATTTCACACAGCCGTCCCAACACCGGCATCAAAACCAGCGCTGGAATATCGTTTTCCCAGAACTGATGTATCATCCTTATCGCTTTCTTAAGCGTTTGGTGAAAAAGCTAATATACAAGAATACTTTCGCACTCACAGGCAGAAATACAATGGTTCTCTGTCATGCCTTAGAATTGCGGAGAACTATAAAGCACCAATTTCCACTTAATTCTTAGTGGAAAACAACGCCTCGAGCCGAAAGGATAAATGATGGCCTCGACATTTGGCTTTAACAATGACTGCAAGAGCATCATGGAAGCCCTGTCCAAAGCACAGGCAATTATTCATTTTGACCTGACCGGGAAAATTCTGACCGCGAACGATAACTTCTGCGCGGCACTCGGGTACGAGCTCAAGGACATCATCGGCAAGCATCACAGTATGTTTGTTGACCCGGAAGAAGCCAACAGCCCTGCCTATACGGAATTCTGGCGCGAACTGGCTTCCGGCAAATTCGATCGGCGGCAGTACAAGCGGATTGGCAAGAACGGTCGCGAAATCTGGATTGAAGCATCCTACAATCCTGTCTTCAAAGGCAACAAGCCGGTCAAGGTCGTCAAGTTCGCGACTGACATTACCGAAAGCAAGCGCAGATCAATCGAAGATGCGGCGAAATTGTCGGCAATTTCCCGCTCGCAGGCCGTCATCGAATTCACCCCGGATGGCAGGATCATCACAGCCAACGAGAACTTCTGCAATACACTTGGCTATGATCTTTCCGAAGTCGTGGGCAAGCACCACCGCATTTTCTGTGACCCGGCCTACACCAAAACACCTGAATACGAGGCATTCTGGCGGGATCTTGCCGCCGGGCAGTTCTCCTCCAACGAGTTCATGCGGTTGAGCAAGTCCGGCAAGGAAATCTGGATCCAGGCGGCCTACAATCCGATCAGGAATGACCGGGGCGAAGTTGTGAAAGTGGTCAAATTTGCCACCGACGTGACGGCGCGCATGACGGCAATCTCACACCTTGCCAGTTCGCTGCAGGCAATGGCAGGCGGGGATCTTACCCGCACCCTGGAGACGCCCTTTGTTCCAACGATGGAAAAAATCCGACAGGATTTCAATGACGTGCTTGCAGAATTGCGCTCGACAATGAAAGCCGTCGAAGCGAACGCCCGCAGCATTTCATCGGGATCGAGCGAAATTCGCTCTGCGACCTCTGATATGGCACAGCGCACGGAACGGCAGGCCGCCTCCGTCGAGGAAACAGCTGCAGCGCTCGAAGAAATCACCACCAATGTCTGCGAGGCCACACAGAACGCGGCCGCTTCCGCCACGCTGGTTGCCGAGACGCGATGTGATGTGGAACGCTCCGGCGAGATCGTGACCGAGGCGGTGACTGCGATGGGCCTGATTGAAGCTTCGTCGCAGCAAATGTCAAAGATCATCGGCGTTATCGACGAGATCGCCTTCCAGACAAACCTGCTTGCGCTCAATGCCGGCATTGAAGCGGCCCGTGCCGGCGAGGCCGGAAAAGGCTTCGCCGTCGTCGCTCAGGAGGTCCGCGAGCTGGCGCAACGCTCGGCAAGTGCTGCCAAGGACATCAAGGATCTGATCAATTCCTCCAGCGAACAGGTCAAGTTCGGCGTATCTCTGGTCGACAAGGCGGGTCAGTCCCTGGGCGATGTTGTCAGCAAGATCCAGAGTATCGATATGAACATCAAGGCGATCTCGATAAGCGTCAACGAACAGTCTGTCGGGCTCAGGGAAATCAACGAGGCGGTCACCGTCATTGACCAGGGAACCCAGCAAAACGCTGCCATGGTTGAGCAGACAACGGCTTCGACCCATAGTCTGGCCCAGGAGGCCGAGGCGCTGTTTGAGCTCATAAGCCGTTTTGAACTCGGCAATGCTCCGGTAGTCCGAACAGCCAAGGTTGAAAGCCGACCCAGTGAAGCGCCTTCGCGTTCCGCCAGCAAAACCGGCTCACCGCAACATGCCCTTACAGCTCAACTCCGCACGAGCTTCGGAAGTGCAGCCCCTGCAGCAAAGGCCGAAAACTGGAGCGAATTCTGAGAGGACCGCTGTCAGGCAACGGGCTTTGAGACTTGACCGCGGCGCCTCTCCCGTTGCCATGACAGGCTGGCCGAAATGCCCGATGATCAAGCCCGCGCAGCGGCCTTGATCATGTCTGACGCCTTTTCGGCAATCATCATGGTTGGCGCGTTGGTGTTGCCGCCAATCAACGAGGGCATCACCGACGCATCCACCACGCGCAATCCAACAACCCCATGAACCCGCAGCTCCGGGTCGGTGACGGCCAGCGCATCGCGGCCCATACGGCAGGTGCCGACGGGATGGTATATGGTGTCGGCGCGGGCGCGGATATCAGCCATCAATTCATCGTCGCTCATCCCCTGACGGGCGTAGACTTCCTTGAGCCGGTATTTGCGCAGTGATAGCGCATCCATGACGTCAAGGGTCAGCCGCGCGCCTTTGAGCATGAGTGCCACATCGCGGTCATCGGAGAGATATTGCGGATCAATCCTCGGCGCCAGCATCGGATCGGGACCGTTGAGCCCGACCCGGCCGCGTGAGTAAGGCCGGAGCGCGCAGACATGGCAGGAATAGCCATAGCCCAGATGCCATTTGCGCGAATGATCATCTACCAGTGCCGCGACAAAATGCAATTGCAGGTCAGGGCGTTCCAGCTCCGGATCGGATTTGACAAAGGCGCCGGCTTCAGCGCCAGGAGAGGCGACAATCCCGGTTCCGTCACGCCGCCATCTGAGCATGTCGCGGATCAGCTTGTAGATGCCAATCGCGCCGAGACCCAGCACATCGGTGTCACGGGTCTTGGCTGCGTAGACATAATCGAGATGATCCTGCAGATTCCGGCCAACTCCGGCAAGCGCCCTGGCAACTTCGACGCCGCGCGCGCGCAGATGTTCTCCGGGGCCGATTCCCGACAGCATCAAGAGTTGTGGAGAGTTGAACGCGCCTCCGCAGAGGATCACCTCGGCGCGGGCCTTGACCTGATGCTCGGCTCTGTCCTTGCGGTAGGCAACGCCGGTGGCACGCAGACCTTCAAGCATCACTTTGGTGGCGTGGGCACCGGTGATGACCTCAAGGTTGGGACGCGCCATCACCGGATGCAGATAGGCCGCGGCGGCAGAACAACGCTCGCCCTGTTTGCCGTCACGCCAGAACTGGGTCACTTGAAACAGGCCCGCCCCTTCCTGGTTGGCACCGTTAAAATCATCATTGCGGCGGATCTGCACCTCGGCAGCCGCATCGACAAACGCCCGGCTTATCGGTCGCGGGCTGCGTTGCTCGGCCACATCAAGCGGACCGGTTGCGCCGTGAAACTCGTCCTCGCCGCGCATGTTTCTCTCGGAGCGGCGAAAGACCGGCAGCACGTCAGACCAGCCCCACCCCTCACATCCCGCTTTTGCCCAGTCATCGTAATCGGATGGATGACCCCTGACATAGAGCATCGCATTGAGCGCGCTCGACCCACCCAGACCGCGGCCGCGCGGCTGGAAACCACGCCGCCCGCCTAGCCCGGGCTGCGGTACAGTTTCAAACGCCCAGTTGTTGATTTTTGGCCGGCCCGGGAGCGTCAGCAATACCCCGAGCGGCGCGCGCACCAGAATGTTCCTGCCATCACCGCCGGCCTCCAGTAGGCAAACCGTTACCGAGGGATCCTCGCTCAAGCGCGCAGCAAGCACCGAGCCGGCGGAGCCACCTCCGACAACGACGTAGTCAAACTCCATGCAAGCCTCCTCCCAAGGACCGTCAGGAAAGCAAGCCTAAAACCGTTCATCTTCAAATGGAAACAGTTTGATGGATTGGATTTTCCGCGTCAGCCAGGAGAACACGACAGCCACGATGTAGCCCATCATGCAAGGATTTTGACGGCGCTGGTGAGGAAATCCACTCCAGCGGGGCTGTTGAAGTATTTCCGCGATTGCTGCGTCAGACCATGAGGCACTCCTGCGAGCATGGCCTCTCGCACTCTGAACGTCGTCGCGACAGCTATCGGTGCTTTGCCGGAAGGTTGTTAGATACCGGCTCTCTCCGACAGGCGGTGCAGGTCGGGAACAGTGACATCGCGGTTATTGACGATGCGGATCACGTCATCCTTGCGCAGCTTGGTCAACTGCCGGCTGACGGTTTCCATGGTCAGCCCCAGAAAGTCGGCGATGTCAGTGCGGCTCATGGGCAGACCAAATGCCACCGTGTCACTTTCATTGTCCGGAAATGCATGGGTGGCTATAAGCAGCAGAAAACTTGCGACCTTCTCGCCTGCCGTCTTGCGGCCCAGCGTCAGCATCCAGTCGCGCGCTTCATCAAGTTCCGTCAATGTCTGTTCAAGCAGCTTGTGCTCGAGTTCCGGCATTTCGCTGATCATCCGCTCGATCGCCGCCTTGGGGAAGGAGCAGACCTTGACTTCGGTTGCCGCTTCGGCGCTCACACCGTTCTCCGCCTTGAAGGGGCGGCCCAGAAAATCCGGAGCAAACTGCAGGCCGACAATCTGCTGGCGGCCATCCGCCATCATTTTCGACAGTTTCACCACACCTGCAATGATGTTGGAGTAACTCTTCGTCTGCATGCTTTCGCCGACAAGTTCGGTTCCCGGCTCGACGGTGCGGCGAGTCGAATGCTTGCTCAATTGCAGCAATTGAGCGCTGGTCAGGGCACCACAAACCCCGCGGTGACGGCTTTCGCAAGCCTGACAGAGCACGGGTGTTTCTGAATTGTGAACGTCTTTACGTTGGATATCCATGATACTCCCCGATCGAGTTTACACTACCTCACCACACATTTCAGCAACAGAAGCAAAAAGTCGCATGTATTTGGTCTTTTACCGTGTGCACCTCACAGCAGTGTGAAGCTAAACAAACCGCCAGCCTCAATGCAACCGGCGCGGGTTGACGAGGATCAAGGACATCAAGACGGAACAAGCTATCCTTGGCCGCATGAGATCTGAACCGGCTTCCACCACGCCCGCGATTTTTGATGTCTCCGGGCTTACCAAAATTTACAAAACCGGCGATGTCGAGGTTCGCGCGCTGAACGGTGTCGATCTGATGCTGGAAACGGGCGAGATGGCGGTGCTGCTCGGTCCGTCCGGGAGCGGCAAATCAACACTGCTCAATATCGTCGGCGGGCTGGACAGGCCGACATCGGGTTCAGTCAAATTCAAGGGCGAGGAACTCTCAGGCGCCAGCGACAGGGAGCTGACGGCCTACCGGCGCAATCATGTTGGCTTTGTTTTCCAGTTCTACAATCTGATCCCCAGCCTGACGGCCTGGGAAAATGTCGCGCTGATCACCGAGGTGGCGTCAAATCCTATGTCGGCCTCCGATGCCCTGGCGCTGGTCGGGCTTGAAAGCCGCCTCAACCATTTCCCGGCACAGCTTTCCGGCGGAGAACAGCAGCGCGTGGCAATCGCCCGGGCTATCGCCAAGAGACCGGAGGTGCTGCTCTGCGATGAACCAACGGGCGCGCTTGATTCCGCCACCGGCATCATCGTGCTGGAAGCACTGGCGCGGGTGAACGAGGAAACCGGCGCTACCACTGCGATCATCACCCACAATGCCGGGATCCGGAAAATCGCGCACCGGGTCTACACATTTCTCGATGGCCGCATTGCTTCCTGTGAGTTCAACGACGAGCGGATCAAACCATCGGAGGTAAGCTGGTGAATGCGCTGAGCATGCTTGACCGCAAGCTGGTCCGCGATCTCGCCCGGCTCTGGGCGCAATCGCTGGCGGTGGCGCTGGTGATGGCCTGTGGGGTCATGACGCTGATCCTGGCACTGGGGGCAACACGGGCGCTGGATGACACCCGCGCCGCGTTTTACGACCGGACACGGTTCGGTGACGTGTTTGCCAGGGCAACGCGCGCGCCTGAAAGCGTCAAGACAGCGATTGCAGCGATCAACGGCGTGTCAGCGGTGGAAACGCGGATCGTCAATCCGGTGATCATCGACATTACCGGCATGGCAGAGCCGGCAACGGGTATGGTGATCTCGATACCTGATCATGGAGAGCCAGCGGTCAACCGTCTCTATCTGCGCTCGGGCCGGCTGCCCGAACTGGGCCGTGACAATGAGGCGGTCATCATCGAGGCTTTCGCCGAAGCGCACGGATTTCGTCCTGGCGACAGTTTCGACGTGCTGATCAACGGGCGTCAGCGCCATCTCTCCATCACCGGAATCACGCTGTCGCCCGAATATGTCTATGCCATCGGCCCGGGCGACATGGTGCCCGACCAGAAACGCTTTGGTGTCATCCACATGCATCGATCGGTGCTCGAGGGAGCCTATGACATGAAGGGGGCGTTTAACGATGTTTCCCTGACCTTGTCGCACAATGCCGACCAGAAGGATGTGATTTCACAGCTCGACACCATCCTGGAACCGCATGGCGGAACCGGCGCCTATGGCCGCGTTGACCACATGTCCGACGCGTTTCTTGAATCAGAGCTGACTCAGCTCAAGGCCATGGCTCAGATCATCCCGCCGATCTTCCTGTTTATCGCGGCGTTTCTGGTCAACATGATCTTGAGCCGGCTGATTGCACTGGAGCGCGAGCAGATCGGGCTTTTGAAAGCGGTCGGCTATTTCAACCGGGATATCGCCTGGCACTATGCCAAGCTGACGCTGGTGATTTCAATTGTCGGTGTGGCGATCGGTGCAATTGCCGGCACGCGGCTTGGACACGGCATGGCATCGCTCTATGGCGAATTCTATTCCTTCCCGTTTCTGGTGTTCTCGCGGGAACCGGATCTCTACGTGATCTCTGCACTGGTGACATTCGCCGCAGCCCTTGTTGGGGCGGCCAATGCCATCATGGGCGCGGTGCGCTTGCCGCCAGCGGTGGCCATGCGCCCGCCCGCTCCAACCCGGTACCGCAACCTCTTCAACAGTTCGGCAGGCGGTTTTCGGCTGCCGTTTTCACAACTCACCGTCATGGCGCTCAGACATTTGTTGCGCTGGCCGTTGCGCACCGCCCTGACAACACTGGGAACGGCGCTTCCGGTGGCGCTGCTGATCACGTCGCTGTTTGCCTTTGATTCCATCGAGCACATGATCGACACCATCTGGTTTCGGGCAGACCGTCAGGATGCAACCCTGACATTCGCCGCGGACCGCTCCGAAGATGCGATCCGCGACGTCTCCCGCCTTCCCGGCGTTATCGCAGCGGAGCCGTTCCGCGCTGAAGCGGCAACGTTGCGAAACGGCTACCGGTCGCGCAACATCCAGATCATTGCCTCCAAACCGGAAACCGATATCAGCCGGGTTCTCGACCGGGCATTCGCTCCGATCAAGCTGCCGCCATCCGGCATCCTCCTTTCAGAACGCCTGGCCGAGCATCTTGATCTGGCGACCGGCGATCAGGTCGAGGTGGAACTCAACGACGGACAGGGGCGCAAGGTGATGGTGCCGCTGATCGGTGTCACCAACAGCTATGTCGGCCTGAATGCGAATATGAGCCATGAGGCACTCAACCGGCTGTCGGGTCAGGGTGGCCGCATATCCGGGGCGCGGGTGCTCGTCGATGAAAGCCGCATTGACGATCTCTATGCCGAGATCAAGCAAACGCCGGCGATCGCCTCGGTGGCGCTGCAGGGCATCTCGCGGCAGCGGTTCCGCGCGGTGATCGAGGAAAACATCGGCATCAGCATCACGATTTATGTTTCGCTGGCTGTCATCATCACCTTCGGGGTGATTTACAATTCGGCCCGGATCCAGCTTTCCGAACGGGCCCGCGAACTTGCCAGTCTGCGGGTATTCGGCTTCACCAGCCGCGAAGTGTCCAGCGTGCTGCTGACAGAACTTGGCGTGATGGTGATCCTTGCGCAACCGCTTGGCTGGCTCATCGGGCGGAGCTTCTCGCTTCTGGTCGCGAAAGGCTTTGAAAGCGATCTGTTCCGAATTCCGCTCATCATCAACATGTCCACCTATGCGATGTCGAGCCTGATCGTGCTCGGTGGCGCGCTGGTGTCGGCACTGATCGTTCGCCGCCGCATCGACCGGCTCGATCTCATCCGTGTATTGAAAACAAGGGACTGAAACCATGGCCTCTGTGCTTGTAAAAAGCCTCGCGGGATTAGCCGTCGCCGCAGCGATCGGCGGGGCGCTTTATATCGCGTTCGGGGAAAAGCCGATCCTTGTCGACCTCGGAACAGTCGAGACCGGCCCGCTGCAGGTGGTTGTTGCGGAAGACGGCATCACCCGCATCCGCAATGTCTATGCGGTCTCCTCCCCTATCGCCGGCCATCTTGACCGGGTCGAATACTCTGTCGGCGACACCATTTCGGCGGGCGAAAGCATCACCTCCATCCATCCGCTCGACCCGCCATTCATCGACACGCGGACACGGACCGAACTGGTGGCGGCGATTGATGCGGCGCGTTCCAGCGTTGCCGTGGCGGAAGTGGAACTGTCGCGCGCCCGCACCGCGCAGGTTCTGGCCCGCGCCAGCCATGACCGGGCGATCAAGCTCGCGGCCACCAACATCGTCTCGCAAAGCGAGCTCGAGAAAATCGAGGGCGAACTGGACCTCGCCGAGGCGCAGGTCAGATCCGCGGAAGCGATGATCGCGCTCAGGCAAGCCGAACTTGCCAGCGCCCAGGCGCGGTTGGCCCAGCCCGGACAAACGCCCGATGAAACAGCCAACGGCGAGTGCTGCGTTGCCATCGCCTCACCGATTGACGGGATCATTCTCTCGCTCAACGCCAAGAGCGAACAGGCGGCCAGCGTCGGTCAGCTGATTGCCGAAGTCGGCGATCCGACCGACCTTGAAATCACCGTCGATGTTCTGTCCGCCGACGCCGTCAAAATCCGTCCCGGCAGCCAGGTGCTGATCACCGACTGGGGCGGTCCGGAGGCACTGGAAGCGCAGGTTGAACGGGTTGAGCCATCGGGCTTCACGAAGGTGTCTGCGTTGGGCATTTCCGAGCAACGGGTCAACGCGATCATTGCGTTGAAGGATCCGCCGCCCAAGGATCTGGGGCACGGCTTCCGGGTGATCGCCAATCTGATCATCTGGTCTTCAGACGCAGTCACACAGGTTCCGGTGAGTTCGCTCTACCGCAATGGCGGGAACTGGGCGGTCTTCAAGATGGAAGACGGACGGGCAAAAGTGACCGAAGTCGAGATAGGGCATATGACCGACCGGCGGGCCGAGATCCTGTCGGGCCTGACCGATGGCGATCAGGTGCTTCTCTACCCCAGCGATGCGCTGGAAGACGGAAGCCTGATCGCCGACCGGGCTTTGGCGGACTGAACCGGCTATGCCGCTCCAGCCAGCCGTTTCAGTTTGGCGATTGCCGTCTCCGGGTTTTCGCCATAGGCGATGGTGCCCTTGAAAGCCCCGTTCTCATCCATCAGGAACACCGAAGCGGTGTGATCCATCGTGTAATCGCCGTCATCGGTCGGGACCTTCGCGGCATAGACATGCCATGCCGCGATAACCCTGGCGATCTCATCAGGGGCGCCGGTGATGCCGGTGACCCTGTCGGTGAGTGCTTCGGCGTAGCTTTTCATGATCTCCGGCGTGTCGCGTTCCGGATCGACCGTGATGAAGAATGCCTGCAGGTCCTTGCCCTGTTCGCCAAGCGCCTCGAACCAGCCCGCCATTTCATAAAGGGTGGTCGGGCAGACCTCGGGGCAGCGGGTGAAGCCGAAAAACACCATGGTCGGGCGGCCTTCAAAGGCCGCCTGAGTGATGGTGTCGCCATTGTGATCGACAAGCGTGAAATCGGTTCCGAGTTTCAGGGCGGACGTGAGCGAACTCTCGGTTCCCCGGACTGTATATTGCCAGCCCAGAAACCCTGCCGAGAGCAGGAAAAGGGCAGCAATCGCCGCCCAGATCCCGGTTTTCAAACCTTTCATTGAGCCAGAGCGTGCCATCGCCTAGTTGCTCTTCTTCATTGTGCCGTGACCCATATTGCTGTGGCTCATGGCGCCTTCGCCGTCCTGTTTCATGTTGCCCTGCATTGCCCGCATATCCTGAACCGTGAAATCAACTTCAATGCTGCCGGCCTTTTCAAAAGTCAGCTTGACATTGCGGTTTTCACCGTCCTTGAACTGGCTGTCGATGCCGATGAACATGATGTGGTAACCGCCGGGCTTGAGCACGACTTCACCACCGGCAGGAATTTCAAGACCATCGGTGAGTTGACGCATCTTCATCACTTCGCCGTCCATTTTCATTTCATGGATTTCAACACGATCGGCAAAATCCGCTTCACCGGAGATCAGCCGGTCAGCCTCTTCACCGGTGTTGCGAATGGTTATGTACCCGCCGGAAACCGGCGCATTGGGGGGTGTTGCGCGGGCAAAAGGGTGCTCGATTTCGAGCGATCCGAGCTTGTAGTCATGGGCCGAGACCATGGCTGAGGACAGGCCGAGAATGGCTGCGGAGAGAACAACTGCAATGCGTTTCATGGGTTTGACTTTCGTGATGAATGCCCATTAGGGGCAAGGATGAACAGGAACCGGTTGGCGCCCGGATAAGCGAGCAGGGTTCAAGGCAAAGGGAATGATGGCGTGGGCGCGCGTGCAAACGTCCTCAGTCACTCCAGATCCCGCTGAACTGGCGGGCAACCGGAGCATCCGGACGGCAATCAGGCGTGGCGCGAAGGGGGGCCGCGAGGGGACGCGCCGGGGCGCAGGAATGACCCCACGATGCGATCGTCCTGCCGCGGTGTCAGATGCGCAGCAGGGCCGAGAGCATTGACGACAAAAACGTCAACCGGAGACGGCAAATCTACCGACGCGAAAATGCGGCAGGCTTCGCAATGATTGAACGCTGAATGGTGGCCATCTTCCTCGCCACCGAGGCAAAGATCGGGAAGTGTCCCGTCAGGCAGGATGAAATCAGCGACATCAACACCGGCATAGGCCGATGCTGCAGCAGGAGAGACAAGCGGCTTGTGGGCAAAGGCGACAAGCAAAAGTGACAGTGCGCAGACTATGCGCACCAGTCCCGATCTGCTGATCAATTGCCGTGTCCCGACCATATCCCTCGCCTGTTCTGCGAACACGAAATGATTACAGGCGGGAGACAGCACCCGCAAGCCCAGCGGCGCGGCTGCGTCAAGATGCGCTGGTCAGCACATAGGTCTTGCGCACCTGTTCATGGATGGTCCACTCGCCTTCCCACCCCAGTGGCAGGACGAGAACATCGCCGGGGCCGATCTTGCGCTGATCACCGCCCTGCTTGCCTACCACCGTGGCCGAGCCGGAAATGATGTGGCAGATTTCCGAGGACTTGGTCCGGTCGGCAGAAAAACGCCCCGGTGTGCATTCCCAGACACCAACCCTGGTAACGCCGTTCTCGGATGCCCAGAGCTGCTTTGCAGCCTCGACCTGACCATCGGTGAATGTCGTTGGCTTGGGAGCAAAGTCTCCCAGATCGAGTGTTGACAGGTCGCCGAAGCTCTTCAGATCAATCATTGCAATTCCTTGGAAGTGACCTCGCCGCCAAATCGCGGACCGGACGGGTCATGCTTAAAACTGTCGGGAGGGGTGGCTGGGGTACCTGGATTCGAACCAGGGATGGCGATACCAAAAACCGCTGCCTTACCGCTTGGCTATACCCCAACAACATTTCCGGACGGGGAAATTTCCCGGCCGGCGCTCCGGTGAAGACCGGAAGCCACGCGGGGATAGCAAAAGACGCGAGGTATCACAAGCGCCGAAACTGTCCCCGACCAAGGATTTTCCACCTTGTAAAGAAACCCGCACGGCTTGTTTGCGGTGCGGGTTTCGATTTCATGATTCGCCGGAGCTCGCAGGCCTTTCAGCGATTGCGGTTGATCAACGGCGGAACAGGTTGGCGATCTGCCAGCCGGCAGGAACCACTGCCGCTGCAAGGGCCGCCTTGATCACGTCGGTTGCGATAAAGGGGCCAACGCCCCAGGCCAGCGCCTTGTCAGCGCCGAAGACCAGCGCGATCCAGGCAGCACCCAGAAGCAGGATGATGGCGGTGCCGGCGAGATTGACGGCGAACAGCTTGAAGGCGTTGCGGTCAAGCCCGCGATCAGCAGCCCAACCGGTCAGGCCGGCGGCAATGACGAAGCCGGCGAGATATCCGGTGGTGGGACCGGCAAAATAGGCCAGGCCACCGCCATTGGTGAATACCGGAAGGCCGGCGGCTCCTTCAACCAGATAGGCTGCAAGTGTTGCAAGTGCGAGCTTGCGGCCAAAGGCAGCGGCAATGACGAAAATCGCCAGGGTCTGAAGCGTCGCCGGTACCGGCCAGAACGGAACAGTAACCTTGCCTGCGGCAGCGATCAGCAAGCTGCCGAAGAGGACCAGTGCGCCATAGGTGGCGTAGCGTGCGGCAGCACCAGTTGGCGCAAACGATTGAGCAAAGGAACGGGCGGTAGCAGTAGCCATGGATCGGTCTCCGGAAATTGCGAAAGAGCTGGCCAAAGCAGCCGCTCAACAATTTCGGTATATTGACTTCACAGCCCGACAGCAAGACAGTCCGGCCCAATTGCCCGACCGTCCACAAATGGCGGCACCCAAACCGGCATGATGCAGCGCGTTGTGCCGGACACCGGAGATATGTGTGACCGAACCGAAGTTTGACAAGACATTCGAGCCTGCCCACGGAGAGGCTGTCCCCGTTGCCAGCAACATTTTACGGGTGACAGCGCCAAATGCAGGTCCGCTGACCTTTCACGGCACCAACAGCTATATTGTCGGCCATGATACTCTCGCGGTGATTGATCCGGGCCCCGAAGACGAAAGCCATTGGCGGACATTGCTGGCAGCCATTGCCGGCCGTCCGGTCAGCCATATTTTCGTCAGCCACACCCATCGGGATCATTCGCCGCTGGCAGCCCGGCTGAAGGCCGAAACCGGAGCGATTGCGGTTGCCGAAGGGCCGCACCGCGCTGCGCGCCCGCTCCACACCGGCGAAGTCAATCCGCTCAAGGAAAGCGCGGATATGGACTTCGTGCCCGACATCGCCGCAGGTCACGGACATGTCGTTTCGGGCGATGGTTGGGAGATTGAAACGCTTCATACGCCCGGTCACACCGCCAACCATGCGGCTTTTGCCCTTGCCGGCACGGGCCTGGTGTTTTCGGCAGACCACGTGATGGCCTGGGCAACGTCAATCATCGCCCCGCCGGACGGTGCAATGAGCGATTTCATGGCGTCGCTCGACATGCTGGCAGCGCGTGACGACCGCGCCTACCTGCCCGGCCATGGCGGTCCTGTGCAAAAGCCGCAGCAATTTGTGCGGGCGCTCAAGACCCACCGGATCATGCGCGAACGCGCCGTGCTCGGCCGCATCAAAAAGGGCGACAGGCTGATTGCCGACATGGTCAAGGCGATTTACCGCGACACCGACCCGCGGCTGCATGGCGCGGCCGCACTGTCGGTGCTGGCGCATCTGGAAGATCTGGTTGGCCGCGGAGAGGTGATGACCGACGGCCCAGCGGCGATCAACGGTGAATACAGACCGGCTTGAGACTGGATCAACCGCCGGCGATACCGAGAAGCTGCAGATCCAGATCCTGCAGAAATGTGCGGATCAAATCGGCATTGATTCCAAAATCGTGTTCTCCGTCACGTGTTGCGGCACGCATGTCGACGAAAGTGGTCTCTTCCTCTTCCGACAACCGGATGAGAACATCCTGCGGGATGCCAAGCACCAGAGTCCTGGTGCGGTATTGCAGCACTGCAAATGAGGGAAGCGGGCCGAGCTGCACGTCTTCGATATTTGGCCGCGGCGCAGGCAATGGCGCACGCGCCGGGTCCGCCTCACCGTTGGAGGCGCTGGCTTCCTCTTGGGTTTCTTCACTCCCGGAGCTCGGCTCAAGGCCATCGACCAAAGCCTCTACGCCGACATTTGCAACCTGTGTCCACTTATTCTGCTGCGCGATGGCCCGAACAGCGAGCAATACGCGGTCGATTGCGCCTTCGTAGCGCCTGCCGGTAATCTGGGGATAGGCCTGTGTCTGCAGCTCCCGCGCGGCCGGAGTGTCACCATCGGAGCGCGGGATCCATGAGCGGACGATTTCAGGCTCTTCGAGCCATTCGGGCGGTTGTTTCACATCGGTCGAGATATCGTGAATTCTGGGCAGCAGCACGAAACGGCTTGCCGCCAGACCAATTGGAACGAGAATCATCAGCGCCATGACCATACCGCTGAAGGAGGCATGGCCGCCTTTTGCGCCAATATGCCAAAGCATGAAAAAGCCGATGATCGCCAGTCCCAGGACAAACACCGCGACCACCGCCGCCAGCAGAACCGCTGCCACCGCGTTCGGCAGTTGAAGCATACCGGCGCGATGCAACAACAACGCCATCAGTGCCAGCAGCAAGGCAAACCTTCCCAGACTGCGCGACCAGGCAGCAGCAATGGATTGTGGTCGTTGTGGTCGGAAGGGCATGGCGCGGCCAGGTCTCCGGAAGATTTGGAGCGCGGGATGCGCGTCTGGTTGTGGTTGAATTCATTAGCGGTTCATGGCTGCCGCGGCAAGCGCCTCACTTCAGCCATGCTTGCAGGCAAGATTTGATCCTGGGGGCTGATCAGGCCGGACAGTATTATGGTCCAAAGGAGATCCGCCATGGCGACAGACACCCACTCAGCGCCGCTGCAGGGCCCGTTCAAGCCCGCATCCGCGCCCACGACTGCACAAGCCCTCACCGCTGCACGCGCTTCACAGGAGGCTATCCGACCGCAGCAAAAATCGGCCCCTATGGCGCTGGATCTGGTGGAGCTTGAGCTTGCACTCGATATCAGCGACATCTCCGAGCGCGGCTTTTGTGATGCTGTGCGCGATGCGGCTTTGAAAATCGACGGTGAGTTCCTGTTCGATCTTCCTGCCTCCGGCCTCGTGGATGACGCCCAGCGGATTGCGGTTGTGTGCCTGTCGCGAGACAATGGCGGACGATTTGGCCTGGTGTTGCTCAGCGCCCATGGCGACCGTGTTCGGACCGTCGAAGCTGACGAGGCAACGCAAGGTCTGGTGCGGTTTGCCAAGGCTTTCGTGGCGGTGCTCGAGAAATTCTGAATCCAGACTTCTGGCCTTTTGCCATCCGCCCTTAAGGGCTAATCTCCGCGCGAATCCACAGCGCCGGAGATGAACAGTGGAATTGGCTTCAACGGATCACGAGATCATCAACGGCATTCATGGCCGCGCGGCGGCGGACGCGATGCAGCTGGTCTTGAATTTTGCCGAAGCCGTCGGTGCGCCCCGATTGCTGCCCTGCGCCAGCGCTCACGTCGATGGATGCCTGTATCATGGTCAGGCCAGCCTCGATTTTGTCGAGCGCTTCATTGCCCTGGAAGGGCAGGTGCGGGTGCACACCACGCTCAATGTCGGATCGGTCGACCTGATCCATCCCGAGCTTTTCATTGGCGAGGCCGAGCTCGGCGCCGCCGGAAAGCGGTTAATGGAAGCGCATATCGAACTTGGCTGCACCCCGAGCTTCACCTGCGCTCCTTATCAGACATTGCTCCGGCCCCGCTTCGGCGACCAGCTTGCATGGGCTGAATCAAACGCCATCGTGTTTGCCAATTCGGTCATCGGTGCGCGAACCAACCGCTATGGCGATTTCATCGATCTCGCCTGCGCCCTGACCGGCCGGGTTCCCGACTACGGCTTGCACCGCACCGAGAATCGCCGCGCGGGCGTGATCGTTGAAATTCAGGGGCTCAAGGATGCCGGGCCGGATCAGGCCGGCGGGATAGCCGTTGCAGCCGGTCTGTTTATCGGAAAGAACTGCGGAGATACGATCGCTGCGATCAAAGGCCTGCCCGGCGCAACCAGCGAAGACGATCTCAAGGCATTGGGCGCGGCTGCCGCATCGTCAGGCAGCGTCGCCATGTTTCACGCGGTCGGACTGACACCGGAAGCACCGGATCTGTTGACCGCAACCGGCGGCCTTGATGTGCCCGTGGCAGGACGCCTGGGCCCGGCCGAAATCGGCGAGATTCTGGCGGCTCTGAGCACTGTACGGGACGGCACGGCGCTGACCGCCGTGGCGCTGGGAACCCCGCATTTCTCGCTAAGCGAGTTCGACCGCTTGATGCCGATGCTCGATCTGGCGCCGTTCTCCGTTCCTGTCTATGTCAATACCGGGCGGCATGAATGGGATCAGCTGACGGCGGACGGGCGCGCGGCGCGTCTTGAAAAGGCCGGCGTCACCATCGTCGTCGACACCTGCACCTATGTGACATCGATCATCCGAGATCTGTCGGGCGCGGTGATGACCAATTCAGGCAAGTGGGCCTATTATGCGCCGGGCAATCTTGGCGTGGATGCAGCCTTCGGCACGCTTGCCGACACGCTCATGTCGGCAAAGGCCGGACGCGTGGTGCGGGCATGAGCGCGCGCGGTCTGGTTTTTGGCAAGGCTCTGGGAACGGTTTTGAAACTTGACGATCCCTTGAGCTTCTGGGGTGGATTTGACAGTGCGGATGGCAAGGTGATCGACCGGTTTCATCCGCAGCACGGGGCCTGTCTCAGCGGAACGATCCTGTTCATGGAGCGGGGGCGCGGATCCTCGTCGGGGGCTTCGGTTCTGGCAGAGGCAATCCGGCTGGGCACCGCGCCAGCGGCGATCATACTTCTGCAGGAAGACGCGATCATCGCCACCGGGGCGCTTGTGGCGCAGATGCTCTACAAGATCGATTGCCCGGTGGTGGTCATCAGGGATCAGGCCGAGTGGCACAGGCTGTCCGCCCTGCCCCGCCTTGCTGTTGAAGCCGGGGCAGATGCGGTTCTCGTTACTCCGCAGGCATGACCGCGGCAGAGCCTGTCTGTTCGCGGGCTACCGACCGCAGAACAAGCTGAGCCAGCGCCGCGCCGGTGATCATCGAGGCTAGGCCGAGCAGCGACGACACGGCCAGCACCGAACCGCCGGTAAGGCCTGCGCCGATGGTGCAGCCGACAGCCAGGATGCCGCCAAAGCCCATCAGCAGGGAGCCTGCAGCATACCGCCAGATCGACGGCACGCCCGGTTCGGCAAATGTGGAGATGCGGAATTCGCCCGAAACCAGAGCGGCGAGAAACGCGCCGAGGATCGCGCCGATCAGAACGCCCTGGTCGAGCCCGGCAAATCCGCTTTCCAGCGCCAATTCGCCGGTGGTGGCAAGCGGACGGATAAAGGACAGGCTTTCGGCCTGGATCGGCTCGAAGACCTGGGTGGAGAGCTGCCAGGTGAAATACCAGCCTGCGGCAACCGTCAGACCGATCATGACGCCGCCGAACAGCCGCCAGACCGAGAGCCGCGACTTGATCGCAAAGCCCAGTGCAACCACGCCCAGAACCGCGCCAAGCGCAACGCCGGCCCAGCGCTCGACACCGGCGTGGACGAGCAGGTCATTTCCGCCGATTGCAGCTGTGCTCCACAATCCGCCAATGCCATCGCGCAACGGAACAAGAACGCCGCTATAGGTGGCGAGCGCCGTGACAGCTATGATGGCGATGGAAAAGACGCCCCGCAGATTGCCCGAGGCGCTGAGCACCAAAAGCCGCGAGACGCAGCCGCGCGCCAGCACCATGCCGATGCCGAACAACAGGCCGCCAATGATTGCGCCGGACAGGCTCTGCGCTGTCGAGAAGAAGCGGGTTTCCGAAACATCGATCATGTCTGCACCAAGCAGCAGCTGCACGGCCAGGATGGCAGCGGCAAAGCCGGCTGCCCAGGTGGCGAAGGGCTTGAGGTCGCTCTCGCCCATGACGGAGAGAACCGCCGAGCGGGTGCAGTAGCGGCTGCGCTGCGCGAAGATGCCAAAGGCCAGTCCGAGGACAAGGCCACCCACGAGCGCAGTTTGCGGCTCGCCGATAAGGTCGATCAGAGGGACGAGGTCCATTGCTTCAAACTCCGTGAATTGTATCTGCAAAATACAATATTTGGCGGCCGGTGAGAGGGGCCGGAGTTACAGCATGGACACCATAATCAGTTTATTGTTCCCCGCAATTGCAGATTTTTGGAACGAGAATCCTCGGTGCGGCATTCTCCGCACCCTGGTTGCTGTTCCCCGGCTTTTCTCAGGGATTGCGTGTTTTCTCGATCGCCGCCTGAGCCGCTGCGAGGCGGGCAATCGGCACCCGGAACGGCGAACAGCTGACATAATCCAGGCCAATGGATTCACAGAACTTCACCGAGGCCGGGTCACCACCATGCTCGCCGCAGATGCCGAGCTTGATATCGGGCCGTGTCGCCCTGCCCTTTTCGGACGCGATGCGCACCAGTTCGCCGACGCCATCAATATCGAGCGTGACAAACGGGTCCTGCTCGATGATGCCTTTCTGCTGATAGGTCATCAGGAACGAGGAGGCATCGTCGCGCGAAATGCCGAAGGTGGTCTGGGTCAGATCGTTGGTGCCGAAGGAGAAGAACTCGGCCACTTCCGCGATCGCATGGGCACGAATGGCGGCGCGCGGCAATTCGATCATGGTGCCGACGAGATAGGTGATATCGACGCCAGCCTCGCCAATGACCTCGCGCGCCACAGCGTCGATCCGGGCCTTGACGAAATCAAGCTCCTCGCGAAGACCAACCAGCGGCACCATGATTTCCGGCACAACCGGCGCGCCGGTGGATTTGGCGGCCTCGACGGCGGCTTCAAAAATGGCGCGGGCCTGCATTTCGGCAATTTCCGGGTAGGAGACCGCCAGCCGGCAGCCGCGATGGCCCAGCATCGGATTGAACTCGTGCAGCTCATCAACGCGCTGACTGAGCTTTTCGACCGAAACGCCAATGACGCCCGCCACTTCGGCGATCTCTTCATCGGTCTTGGGCAGGAATTCGTGCAGCGGCGGGTCGAGCAGGCGGATGGTGACCGGAAGCCCCTTCATGATCTCGAACAGCTCGATGAAATCCGAACGCTGCATCGGCAACAGCTTGGCAAGTGCTGTCCGGCGGCCGCCTTCGGTTCCGGCCAGGATCATCTCGCGCATGGCGGTGATGCGGTCGCCGTCAAAGAACATGTGCTCGGTGCGGCACAGGCCGATGCCTTCCGCGCCAAAGGAGCGCGCGGCACGTGCGTCGGCTGGCGTTTCGGCATTGGTGCGGACCTTCATGCGCCGTGTGGCGTCGGCCCACTCCATGATCAGTCCGAAATCGCCCGACAGTTCGGGTTGCAGCATCGCCACTGATCCCTTGAGCACCTGGCCTGAGGAGCCATCCAGCGTGATGACGTCGCCAGCCTTCAATGTGGTGCCGAGCGAGACAAGCGTGCCGTTGCGCGCATCGATGCGCAAACCGCCGGCGCCGGAAACGCAGGGCGTTCCCATTCCGCGGGCAACAACGGCCGCATGGCTGGTCATGCCGCCACGCGAGGTGAGAATGCCTTCGGCGGCATGCATGCCGTGAATGTCTTCCGGACTGGTCTCGACCCGGACCAGAATGACCTTGCGGCCGGCCTTGGCGGCTTCAACAGCCTCTTCGGAGGTAAAGACGATTTCGCCGGTCGCAGCACCGGGAGACGCCGGCAGACCCGAGCCGATAATGTCGCGGGCCGCATGCGGATCGATGGTCGGGTGCAGAAGCTGATCAAGCGAGGCGGGATCAATGCGCATCACCGCTTCTTCCCGGGTGATCAGCTCTTCGCCGGCCATGTCGACGGCGATCTTCAGGGCTGCCTTGGCTGTGCGCTTGCCGGACCGGGTCTGCAGCATCCACAGCTTGCCTGCCTGGATGGTGAATTCAAGATCCTGCATGTCACGGTAATGCCGCTCAAGCCGGTCACAGATGGTCAGGAATTCTGCGAAAGCTTCGGGCATCAGCTTCTCAAGCGACGGGCGGTCGGAGCCGGCTTCAATCCTTGCTGCTTCGGTGATCGATTGCGGCGTGCGGATGCCGGCGACCACGTCTTCGCCCTGGGCGTTGACGAGAAACTCCCCATAAAGCTCCCTGGCGCCGGTGGAGGGGTTGCGGGTAAACGCCACGCCGGTGGCCGACTGATCTCCAAGATTGCCGAACACCATGGCCTGGACATTGACGGCCGTACCCCAGGAGGCAGGGATATCATGCAGTTGCCGGTAGGTGATGGCCCGTGCATTCATCCAGCTGGCAAATACTGCACTGATGGCGCCCCAGAGCTGCTGATGCGGATCCTGCGGGAACGGAATGCCCAGCTCTTCCTCGATGGTCGCCATGTAACGGGCGATGACTTCGCGCCATTCATCGGCACTGACATCGGTGTCGAGTTCGTGGCCGAGGCGGGCCTTTTCGTCCTCAAGGATCTCCTCGAAGACCTCGTGATCCAGCCCCATGACCACATCGGCATACATCTGGATGAAACGGCGGTAGCTGTCGAAGGCAAACCGCTCGTCGCCAGAATCGCGCGCCACGGCCAGAACCGTGTCGTCGTTGAGACCAAGATTGAGCACGGTGTCCATCATGCCCGGCATCGAGGCGCGGGCGCCGGAGCGGACCGACAGCAGTAGCGGCTTTTCAGGATCGCCAAAGGCGCGGCCGGCGATCTTGCCGACATTGACCAGCGCATCGGAGACGGCAGCTTCAAGTCCGTCAGGCATTTTGCGGCCATTGTCGTAATACCAGACGCAGGCATCGGTGGTGATGGTCAGGCCCGGCGGCACAGGAAGACCGAGATTGCACATTTCAGCTAGGTTGGCGCCCTTGCCGCCCAGCAGATTTCGATCGGCGGCCGAGCCTTCGGCTTGCCCGTCTCCAAAAGTGTAGACCCACTTCGTCATCACTCGACCTTCCTCGTCCAAACCCGGCAGCGCAGCCAATCACTGGCATCCGTTTCCGGTATCCCGGGGAGTCTGCCAGTCAGCAAGACGCTGATTTCAATAACGGTTGCCTTGGGTGCTAAGCGCATGAGACGCGAAACACAATGAGCAATCTGGCCAATGGAACGACTAAATCGATCCAAATGCTCATGATTTTCCATCATTGGCGTAACAGCGGCCGAGAGCCGTGGGCCAAGACGCGTGACGCTCCATCGGCAGGCGCCTTACGCCTTGCAGCTCTCACGCTGCATCACCAAAAGCAACGCAAAGTGATTGTATCGGAAGCAATTTCCATATCGACAGGAACAGCGACACTGGACCCGGCGCGCACGGCGCATTATCACGAAGCAATTCCGGTCGCCACCTGGGCTCGCGACTGGAGACCGGTCCCCGCATGAGCCCCGAGGCACGCCATCATGTCGTCTGCATCCCGCCCACCCGTCCCTTTTGTCGATCTGGGCGCTCAGAAGCTGCGCATCCGGGACCGCATTGATGCAGCCATCGGTGCTGTTCTCGACCATGGCCAATTCATCATGGGGCCGGAAGTCGCCGAGCTCGAATCGCAGCTTGCAGCGCACAGCGGCGCCAGCCATGCGATCGCCTGCTCCTCGGGCACCGACGCGCTGGCGATGGTGCTGATGGCCAAGAACGTCAAGCCCGGACAGGCCATCTTCTGCCCGGCCTTCACCTTTGTCGCCACGGCAGAAGTGGTAGCCTGGCTTGGCGCGCATATCTGGTTTGTCGATGTGGACGCGGACACCTTCAACATGGATCCGGCCTCGCTTGAGACAGCCATTGCCAATGCCCGCGACGCCGGCCACGAGCCGGTCGGCGTGATTCCGGTCGATCTCTTCGGTGTGCCTGCCGATTATGACGCCGTGTCGAAGATTGCCAGCCACGAAGGTCTGTGGGTGCTGGGCGATGGTGCGCAGGCCTATGGCGCACGCTATCACAACCGCCGGGTCGGCACGCTGGCGATGGCGACCGCCACCAGCTTCTTCCCGGCCAAACCGCTGGGCGCCTATGGCGATGGCGGCGCGATCTTCACCGATGATGCAGAGCTCGCCGATACGCTGCGCTCGATCCTGTTTCACGGCAAGGGCGCCAACCAGTACGACAATGTGCGCATCGGCATGACCGGCCGTATCGATACGATGCAGGCGGCCATTCTGATCGAGAAACTTGCGATCTTCGACGACGAGATCGAGGCGCGCAACCGGATTGCAGCGCGCTACACATCCCTGCTGAAGGATCATGTGGCGACGCCGGTGATTCCGGAAGGGCTGCAGTCGGTCTGGGCGCAATACACCGTCAAGCTGCCGGAAGGCGCCGACCGCGCTGCCATTCAGGCGAAATTGAAGGAAGAAGGCGTGCCGAGCGCGGTCTACTATTCCAAACCCTTGCACCGCCAGGACGCCTACAGCCATCACGGCATCGCCGGTGGCGCATTGCCGGTGACCGACATGCTGGCGGGATGCGTGCTGAGCCTGCCGATGCATCCCTATCTCGATGAGGAAACCCAGGACCGGGTGGTTACGGCGTTGATTGCGGCGCTGTAAGTCCGCCGGACTCGAGCGGTTCCCGACCAGACCAACCGCATGCCTGCCGGGCGCGCGGCACTACCCCGCGTCGCGCAATTCCTCGGCGGTCTGCAGGTCAACCGAGACCAGCTGGCTGACGCCCTGCTCGGCCATGGTGACGCCGAACAGACGGTTCATGCGGGCCATGGTGATCGGGTTGTGGGTGATGATGACGAAACGGGTCTCGGTCGAGGCTGCCATTTCGTCCATCAGATTGCAGTAGCGCTCGACATTGTGGTCGTCGAGCGGCGCGTCGACCTCGTCGAGAACGCAGATCGGCGCCGGGTTGGTCAGAAATACCGCGAAGATCAGCGCCATGGCGGTCAGGGCCTGCTCGCCGCCTGACAATAGCGTCATGGTCTGCGGCTTCTTGCCAGGCGGACGGGCTAGAATCTCGAGCCCGGCTTCGAGAGGATCGTCGGATTCAATCAGCTGCAGTTCCGCCGTTCCGCCGCCGAAGAGGTGGGTGAACAGCCGCTGGAACTGGGCGTTGACGATGTCAAAGGCCACCAGCAGACGCTCGCGCCCTTCCTTGTTGAGGCTCTGGATCCCGGCGCGCAGTTTCTTGATCGCGTCGATGATGTCTTCGCGCTCGGTGATGATCAGGTTGAGACGGTCCGAAAGTTCGGTCTGCTCTTCCTCGGCACGCAGATTGACCGCGCCGAGGCGTTCGCGCTCGATCTTCAGGCGTTCGAGATTGCGCTCGACCTGGGCCGGATCGGGCAATGGCGCATCAGCCGCCAGCCCCGAATGGCGCAGCGCCTCGTGCGGTTCGCAATTCAGCGCCTCGCGTATCCGGGCCTCGCCTTCTTCGCGCCGCTCCCTGGCAGCCATCAACCTTTCCTCGGCACGGCCCCGGCCCTCGCGGCCCTGCGACAGCGCGCCAATGGCTTCGGTGGCGGCCTTGTCGGACTCGCGCGATTTGGTTTCCGCCAGCGCCAGCTTGTCGGCCGCTTCCTGACGGCGCTTTTCAGCCTCGGAAAGCTGGTTCATCAACTGACGGCGGCGGGCGGCGATCTCGTCAGGCGCCTCGGCAATGCCCGCCACTTCGGTCGCCGCTTCCTCGGAACGGGTGCGCAGTGCAGCCAGATGGTTTTCGGCATTGGCGGCGCGATCAAGCCAGCTGCTGCGTTCGGCGGCAATCGCTTCGAGCCTGCGGGCGCGCGCGGCATTTTCGCGCTCCAGCCCCTCGTGGGCAGCGCGGGCCTCGGCAAGCCCGCCGCGATCGGTGGCGACCTGGGCATTGACCTGGGTGAGTGCCGCATCAAGTCCGGCCAGGTCAGGACAGGCCTTGAGCGACTTCTGGGCCTGCTCCAGCGCTTCAACCGTCTCGGCCAGCTGCGCCCCAACCTGCGCGCGCGATTCGGTCAGCACCGCCCTGCGATTGGACAGCTCACCCGACGCCCGCTCGGCGCTGGCGAGTTCGTCGCGGGCACGGGTAACGCTCTGATTGGCAACGCGGATGAGATCGCGGGCGACGCGGCTTTCATTGACCCGGGCCACAACTGCGGCCTCGCTCCGGGTCAGAGCTTCCTCGACATGACGCAGTGCCTTGGTGGCTTCGACCGCTTCCTCGTTGAGATCCGCCAGACGGTTTTTCTGTTCAAGCCTGAGAGCTGCCGGCGTCGGCGCATCCGCGGAGGCCACATAACCATCCCACCTGAATACCGCGCCGTCGCGCGTGACCAGCCGCTGTCCGGGCTTGAGCGACGCATGCAGAGACTTGCCATGCTCGGCGTCGGCCACCAGGCCGATATGGGCGAGACGGCGGGCAAGTTCCTCAGGCGCACGGACATGGGTCGAGAGCGGTGTCACGCCGTCCGGCAGAGCTGCATCCTGAGCGGAAGCCTGCATCTTTGCCCAATGGGCGGGAGCCGCGGGATCGAGCGGCAGATCCAGATCATCCCCGAGTGCGGCGCCCAGAGCGGTCTCGTAGCCGCGGTCGACCTTGATCTGCTCGACCACCGGCGGGAACAGCTCCGCTCCCTGACCGGCATTGAGCATGCGGGCGATGGTCTTGGCTTCGGTCTCGATGGCGTTAAGCCGGGCTTTTGCCTCGGTGACCGGCTGACGCGCGGCGGTTTCGGCCTCGCGCGCGGCCTCCAGAGCGGTCTCGATCTCGGTGAGAGAGCGCTCGGCGTCGGTGAGCGCCTTTTCGGCGATTTCGCTATCCCGGCGTTTTATCGCCGGATCGGGAAGACCGGCAATCTTTTGAGCAATTGCCGCAAGATCCGCATCCTGGCTGGCAATCTGCCGGTCCAGGCGCGCCTTGCGTTCCCCCGCTTCACGCAGAACCCGCTCGAGCTGGGTCCGCTCGGCGGCGGCTTCGGCGCGCTCGGCAGTGACAACGCCCAGCGAGGTTTCGCTTTCACCGAGCTTGGCCTGCGCGACTTCGAAAGCGCTTTTCAAGGCGGCAGAGCGTTCGCCGCTGCCCTCCAGCACTGTCTTGATTTCGGCTTCTTCGTCAGCAAGCCGCTGCATGATGCCGGCATTGTCGGCGATCAGGCGTTCTTCGCGCTCGATATCGGCCTTGAGCTGCGCCATGCGGCGGTCAAGTTCCTCGCGGCGGCGGGCAATGCGCTCGGCTTCCTCGTCGATCTGGGTTCTGGCGATCTGCAACCGCTGCAGGGCAGCTGCGGCAGCGGCTTCGGCTTCGCGCAATTCGGGCAGTTTGTGCGCGTCCACCGCCTGGTTCCTGGCGGCCTCCATCTGGGCCTGAGCCAGCTCGGCGACACGGGAGGTGGCCTGTGCCAACGCGCTTTCGGCCTCGCCTTCCTGGCCCTTGGCGATGGACCAGCGCAGATGCAGCAGCGTGGCTTCGGCCTGACGCACCTCAGCGGACAATATCTTGAAGCGGTTGGCCTGACGGGATTGGCGCTTGAGACTTTCGACCTGGGATTCAAGCTCCGAGGTGACGTCATCGAGGCGCTCGAGATTGGTTTCGGCGGCGCGCAGCCTGAGTTCGGCCTCGTGGCGGCGCGAGTGCAGGCCGGAGATTCCGGCCGCTTCTTCGAGCAATTGCCGGCGGGCCTGCGGCTTGGCCTGGATCAGTTCGCCGATCCGCCCCTGCCCGACCATCGAGGGCGAGCGGGCACCGGTGGAGGCATCGGCGAAGAGCAGCTGCACATCCTTGGCGCGGGCTTCCTTGCCGTTGATGCGGTAGACCGAGCCGGATTCGCGCTCGATGCGTCGGGTCACCTGAATTTCGTCGGAATTGTTGAAGGCCGCCGGCGCGGTGCGGTCCGAATTGTCGAGATAGAGGCCGACTTCGGCGGTGTTGCGGGCCGGGCGGTTGCCCGAACCCGAAAAGATCACGTCGTCCATGCCCGAGGCGCGCATGTTCTTGTAGGAGTTCTCGCCCATCACCCAGCGCATGGCTTCGACAAGATTGGACTTGCCGCAGCCATTGGGCCCGACCACTCCGGTCAGGCCACGTTCGATGATAAAATCGGTCGGTTCGACAAAGGACTTGAAGCCCACAACCCGCAGCTTGGTGAACTTCATGACCGGAGCTCCCGGTCAGGGGCATTCATCGACGCAGCAAAGCATCCCTTGCGGTCAGACCGCAAGGGATTGATGCGTGTTGCCCGCTTAGAGCAGCGGGTCGATGATCGCCGACATGATGCCAATCGACATATTCCCCGGGTACCGCTTGCCATTGACGAAGAAGGTTGGCGTGGACTGCACACCGAATTCGTTTCCGGCCTTAGTTCTTACAGCATTCACATCGTCCAGAAGTTTCTGGTTCGTCAAGCAAGCCTCAAAGGACTCCTGTGTAAAACCGGCCAAACGGGCGATTTGCAGCAATGCTTCGCGGCCATCAGGCGCTGTCGCCCAGGTGCGTTGCTGTTTGAACAGCACATCGACCATCGGGAAGAACTGGTTTTCCGGTGCGCAACGGGCCAGCATGATGGCTGCGGCAGCACGCGGGTCGAACGGAAACTCGCGCAGGATAAAACGAACCTTGCCGGTGTCGATGTATTTTTCCTGAAGCGGTTTGAAGTTTTCTTCATGGAACGCTGCGCAATGCGGACAGGTCATCGACATGTATTCGATGATGGTGACGGGCGCGTTTTCATCGCCGAGCGTCATTTCCTTGAGCGGACCCGCTTCCATCAGCTTCGCAACATCAACTTCACCATCTGCCTTGGGCGCTTCGACGGCGGTTTCGGTGGATGCGGTGGTTTCCTGCGACACCGGAGCAACCTCGGCGGTTTCGGTGGTCACGGCCGCGGATGTGTCGGAGGCCTGCGGCGTCTGATCAGAGGAATCCGAGCACGCCGTCAAAGTCAGTGCGAGCAGCGAAACACTCGCAGCGGCGGTCAGTCGAGAGGTCAAACGAAACATGCAAATCACCCATTCTTAGGAAAGATCGATTTCACCGCACTCAAAACATTTCAATGTCCTGTGCGCGTCCGGCGTCCAGCGGACTTTCGGCAAACGCCATTTGTGCAATATTTCCTATAGCGTGAAATGTGGCCAAACAAGTGCAACATGATCACTGAGACGTGATCTGTGCATACAACAGGAAAAACCGTCTTACTGTTTGCTCTTTGGCCGGCGGCCGATCACACCGGTGCCCAGCCGCTCCAGCGCTTCGCGCAGACGCGGATCTTCGACATCGGCAAGCATTCCTGCAAGGCGGCTCTTTTCCCGGGCATCAAGCGGCCGGGCTGTGGGTTTGCGCGCCGGAACGTGGATCGCCTTCTGGACAATGCGAATCTGGGAGATGGCGCGGAAACCGAAGAAGGAATTGACCCGCGAGATCAGTTCGGCCTCCTGGTGCATCAGGAACAGGGCGCGAGCGCCTTCGCAGGCAATGGTCAGCAGGCCCGGCGCAAAACCGCCGCCGGTTTCATCGGGCCCGTCCTGGCGCGGCCAGCGGATGCGTTCGGGCCGTGAACAGCCGGCGAACTGCTCGCCGGCGATCTCGTCCCAGGATGCCAGCAGCAATGTGTTGATGCCGGCACGCTTGGCCAGGATCGGATCGATCAGGCCATTGGCGACTTCGGCAATCTGAACAACGCCCTTACGGGTGAACGGCTTTGCCATTCCTCAAATTCTCCCTGACCTCTGCCAGATTTCATCGCGCAACAGTGCTATCACTGGACAAGCAGCCATGACGGATTGCGCCGAACGCCCCGACAGGACATGATCGGCCATTGTGTTCAATTCGAAGCGCACTATTTCGAAATGCACAGCTACTTCCTACCGCCGCATGAGTCCAATGTCATCTGCCAAGCCATCACAGTCCGCGCCCGGTATCGCGACCCCGCTGCTTGCCTGGTATGACCGGCATGCCCGCGTCCTGCCCTGGCGGATCAGCCCATCGGACCGGGAAGTGGGTGTGGTCGCTGATCCCTACCGGGTCTGGCTGTCGGAAATCATGCTTCAGCAGACCACCGTACAGGCCGTCAAACCCTATTTTGACTTCTTTGTCGAACGCTGGCCGACCGTTGAGGATCTCGCAGCGGCCGGCACCGAGGACGTGATGAAGGCCTGGGCCGGCCTGGGCTACTATTCCCGCGCCCGCAACCTGAAAAAATGCGCAGATGCAGTGGCGCGGGATCATGGCGGGCGGTTTCCCGACAGCGAAGAGGGCCTGCGCGCCCTGCCCGGTATCGGCCCCTATACGGCTGCGGCGATCGCAGCCATTGCATTTGACCGGCCCGCAGCGGTGGTCGACGGCAATATCGAGCGCGTGTTCACCCGGCTTTTCGAGATTGCCACGCCCCTGCCCTCAGCCAAGACCGAAATCCGCGCGGTTGTCGCAGAGGCGACACCCGCCGCAAGACCCGGTGATTTCGCCCAGGCGCTGATGGATCTGGGTGCAACCATCTGCACGCCCAAGCGTCCCGCCTGTGCGCTGTGCCCCATCAACGAGATGTGCCAGGCGCGCCAGTCCGGACGCCAGGAGCAATTCCCGGTAAAACTGCCGAAGAAGGCCAAACCGGTTCGCCTCGGCGCAGCCTTTGTCGCCGAACGCGATGACGGGGCGGTCTTGCTGGTCAAGCGGCCGGACAAGGGGCTGCTTGGCGGCATGACCGGGGTACCGACCACCAACTGGACCGTTCGCGCAGATGGCGAGACCGGTGCGAAATCCGCTCCCTTTGCCGCCGAATGGCGCAGCAAGGGCGTTATTTCACATGTGTTTACACATTTTGAATTGCGGCTGGAGGTTTTTCATGCGGCTGTCACGCTCCCGCCCGATCATGATGGATGGTGGAGTGACGGCGATTCGCTGCCCGGCGAAGCGCTGCCAACTGTCATGAAAAAGGCGCTGAGTGCCGCCTTCCCCGCATTGTTCAAAAAAGGCAAGAGATGAGCGAGACAAACCAGCGCGCCGACCAAACAGCGGATCACCCGGTTCGGCACATCGTGTTCGACATCGGCAAGGTGCTGATCCATTACGATCCGAATATTCCCTATAGCAGGCTGATCCCGGATCAGGCGGAGCGCGAGGCGTTCTTCGAGACAGTCTGCACCCATGAATGGAATCTGGAGCAGGACCGTGGACGCGGATGGGATGAAGCCGAAGCGCTGCTGATCGCCGAACATCCGGACAAGGAAGCATTGATCCGGGCATTCCGCACCCACTGGCACGAAATGGTCAGCCATTCCTATGATGACAGTGTCGATATCATGCTCGATCTGATCCAGCAGGGACGCGACGTGACCATGTTGACCAACTTCGCCGCCGACACCTTCAAGCAGGCGCGCGAAATCTTCCCGTTCCTGAAGGTTCCGCGCGGTGTCACCGTGTCAGGCGAGATCGGCATGATCAAACCGGACCGGGAAATCTACGACACCCATGTGAAAAGCTTTGATCTGGACCCCGCTGCCTGCCTGTTCATCGACGATAGCCAGAAGAATGTCGACGGCGCCATCGCTGCCGGATGGCAGGCCGTTCATTTCACCGGCGCGGCAAAATTGCGGGAAGACCTGAGCCGTCTGGCCTCTCTCTGAGCGGCTCAGTTTCCAAACCATCCGGGGCAAGCGCCCGGCCGGTCGATGCGGCCGGGCTGAAATAGGCTGATCAGATCTGCCCCAGCAGAGCAAGGATCACGACGATCAGCAGAACCGTCCCGAGCAGGCCGGAGGGGGCATAGCCCCAGCTGCGCGCATGCGGCCATGTCGGCACGGCGCCAATCAGCAGAATGATCAGTATGATGATAAGCAGCGTTGAGATCGCCATGGCAAAGGTGCCCTCCATTGTTGCAGTTCGGTGCAACAACACGCAGATCGCCGTTTGGTTCCAAAATCTGTGGGTTGGTCAACCGGCGCTGCTCTCGTCAGCTGCTTCCGCGTCCTCCAGGGCCGGCCGGCCGGACAGGAACTGACCGAACGCGTTCATCGATTCGAAGTTGTCACAGAGCACTTTGGTGCACACCAGTATCGGCACAGCCATCAGTGCGCCAACCAGCCCCCAGAGCCATCCCCAAACCGTCACGGTCAGAAACACGGCAACGATATTGAGTTCAAGCCTGCGGCCGACAATCAAAGGGGTCAGGAAATTGCCTTCAATGATGGTGAATCCGAAATAGATTGCCGGTGCGACCAAAGCCGTTCCAAGCGTCGGATAGACAACCATCGCCGTGGCGGCCAATGCCGCGGTGCCAGCCCATGCCCCAATGAAGGGAAGGAAATTCAGGATTGCCGCAATGCAGCCCCACATGATCGGATTCGGCATGCCATAAAGCCACAAGCCGGTGCCGATCGCCGCACCCAATCCGGCATTGATGAGGGTGATTGTAAACAGATAGCGCGACACCTGCCGTTCGACGTCGTATATCACACGCAATGCCCGTTTCTTCTCACTCATCAGCGGCATGATACCGACGACTTTTTCGTAAAAGAGTGTACCGGTCGAGAGCAGGAACAGAGCAAGGATCAAGGCAACCACAAAAGTGGTGAGGCCACTGAAGGCATTGGAGGCAGCCGCGGTGAGCAAGGCCGGCTGCTGGACAACAACCCTCTGGGCTGCGTTTGAATCCGTGCCTTGCGCCAATGTCTCGACCTGCTCGGACGCTTGTTTGACGGCTTCAATCTCGTCACGATATTCGGCGAATTTCGCCCTGATCTTGATACCGGTTTCCGGCGCTGACGAAATCAGATCGGTGACCGGCCCCGAAAGCGAGTAGGCTCCAAAGCCGAGACCACCAGCGAGCATTACGATCATCAAAACGGCGGAAATTCCTGCCGGAATGCCACGTTTTTCCGCAAACCGGACAACGGGTCTCAAGGTCAGCGCAATCAGCACCCCCAGGACCATCGGCATCACCACATCCTGGGCTACGAACAACACCTGGGCAACGATGACAATGAAGATGCCGATCAGGACACGCTTGATTGTTGCAATGTCAGGATTGCTCAGTGGCGGCCGCGATTCCATGGTCAACCTCGCCTAAAATGGAGAAAAGCCGCGCCCCATTCAGAGCGCGGCCAACTTGGCAGGCATTCAGGCCTTAAAGTCAAACCTTGTTGCCCAAGGCACCTTTGACAGAACCTGTTATGTTCTGAGCGGCGCCCTTTGCTTTCTGGGCCTTGCCTTCGGCCTGAAGCTTTTTGTTGCCGGTTGCCTTGCCGACAGCGTCCTTGGTCGCTCCGGCAGCCTTGTTCCCGGCGGCCTTGGTCTTGTCAATCAATTCGCCCATGCCAAAATCTCCTGTTGAAGACGCCGCATCTGCGGCGCTGGTTAAGCAAGTCTGGGCTTGCCCGGCTCAACGCGCGTCAACAGGTTTGGTTCAAAACAGAATTTTATAAGGACGCCGGGACAGGCCTGGTCGCGAAACCTGACCAGGCCGGAAACCGGTTGAGCTTCGGCGCAGAGAAACGGCGAGCACCCGGGACGTGCGACACATCCCGGGCGCTGCATGCCCGACGGGGACTGAAGGTACTTGACCCGCCGGATTCCGGTGCCGGAGTTACCCGGCCTGCGCCATTTCCTTGCGGATGGAGGCGCGGAAATCATCAATCAGCTTCAGGCCGTCTGGCGTTTCGACATGCCAGAAGGTCCAGCCATTGCAGGCATCAAAGCCCTGCACAATCGCTCCGACCTTGTGGATCGAACCAGCCTGGCCATTGGCGACCAGAGTGCCATCGGCACGGACGATCGCCTGGTGCTTGCGCTTGGCGTCGTGAAGCACGTCGCCGGGTTTGACGTGGCCTGCCTCGATCAGCACGTTGAAGGCCACCCGCGGCTCGGCGCGCTTGCCGGTCAGCACCGTGAGTTCGTTCTTGCCCAGCGGCTCGACCGCATCGATGCGGGCGCGTGCTGCATCGATATAGTCCTGCTCGCGCTCGATGCCGACAAAGTGACGGCCGAGACGGCGGGCGACGGCGCCGGTGGTTCCGGAGCCGAAGAACGGGTCAAGCACCACGTCGCCGGGCTTGGACGAGGCCATCAGCACACGCGCCAGCAGCGCTTCGGGTTTCTGGGTCGGGTGAACCTTCTTGCCGTCTTCGCCCTTCAACCGTTCGGCGCCGGTGCAGATCGGGAACAGCCAGTCGGAGCGCATCTGCACGTCGTCGTTGGACGCCTTCATGGCTTCGTAATTGAAGGTGTAGCTCTTGGCGTTCTGGTCACGCGACGCCCAGATCATGGTCTCGTGCGCATTCTGGAAGCGGCGGCCACGGAAATTCGGCATCGGGTTGGTCTTGCGCCAGACCACATCGTTGAGCAGCCAGAAGCCGATGTCCTGGAGCTGCGTGCCGACGCGGAAAATATTGTGGTAGGAGCCGATCACCCAGATGGTGCCGTTGGGCTTGAGAACCCGGCGGCAGGCCATCAGCCAGGCGCGGGTGAAGGCATCGTAAGCTGCAAAACTGTCGAACTGGTCCCAGTGATCATCGACCGCGTCGACCATCGACTGATCCGGCCGGGCAAGTTCGCCGCCAAGCTGTAGATTGTAAGGCGGATCGGCGAAGATGACATCGACGGAGTTCGAAGGGAGCGCTTCGAGCGCTGCCACACAGTCTCCCTTGATGATGGTATCGAGCCAGGACTGGCGCGTGTCATTGACAGCGGAAATTCCGGAAAGCGAAACAGATCGGGCCATTTGATACTCACATTACTCAGACGCAACAACTGAGCCTTATGGTTACCTAACAGGGTAAACATCTGGTGAATGGCATCCGCTTTGTGGCAATGAGGATGGATCAGGCCGCGATAAGTGCTCCCCTCGCTTTCAGGCGCTCCTTGTGGCCGGCCCAGCCGGTAGACGAATAGGCAAGAACAGCATCATCAACAATTTCAACGCGATACCCCCGGTTCAGGGCTCCATCCGCGGTGGATTTCACACAGGCATTGCCGTCCAGGCCGGCAATGACCAGCTTGCCGATGCCATGCCGGTCGAGCCATTGTCCGAATTCGGGATTGGAGAAGGCATCGCCCCTGTGCTTGACGAATTCCGCCTCGGCGCCCAGCTGCAATCGCGGATCCGTGGCCAGGCCCTGCGAGCCAACACCGCCGCGCCCGCCCGACAGCAGACGCACGAGGAGATTGACATAGGGCCCCTTGAATACGTGGCGCACATTAAGGACAGGAATGCCCTTGTCGCGGGCGTCTCTGGCCAGAAGGTTGATCCGTGACAGGGTCTGTTCCACCAGCTCCGCATCATAGGTCTCGCCGGAGGTGAAATCCTTCTGGACATCTATGACCACCAGAGCTTCGCCGGTCCTGACCGCGGGATCGATGACCTTGCCCCTGGTCGGTGTTTGCATCCGGATCATGCCCCAGGCTGTGTAGGCTGCCAGCAACAGCAGCGCCACGCCGATATAGACCAGAACCTGCATTTCAATCTCCATCATCATTAGCGTCTGAAATTTGCGACCTTGCCCGCTCCGCGAAGAAGGCGGTGAGCCGTTCCTGAACCCGGCTCCAGGCCGAGATGTCCTGCGGCGCCATGGAGGTGGCGAACAGCTTGAGGGCTGCGAACTCGTCTGCGCGGATTGCGGCAAGCGCGCCGCGCCCCTTGTCCGTCAGCGAGTGCAGATAAGCTCTTGCGCGCTTTGGATTCGGCGCGCGCCCGGTGAACCCCTCCCGGTCGGTTTCGGCGAGCATGCGGAAGACGAACTGGCGCTTGAGCGCCAGGACTTCGACCAGCCTGGGGCCGGTCATGGCGCCACCGTCATACAGTGCCTCGAGGACGGCACGCTGGCCCACGGTCACGCCATGCGCCCGCGCGCCGATATCGACGCTGGCGCTGATATGCCGCAACAACGGGCGGGTCAGACGCACCGCGTGATAAAAGGCTTCAACCGGGTCCTGCTCTTGTGGCGGTGTGTGGATGGTGTTCTTCATCACAGTAAACTGCATCAAGGCGCAGCTACTTGTCAACTCAGTTGACAAAATAGCCAACCTTGCCTGCGGCTCCCGCATGCTGTAGGTGCGGGCGCATCTCCTCCCCTTTGCGCCAACTCCAAGACAGGAACACTTCCATGGCTGGTTTCGACCTCATCATCTTTGATTGCGACGGCGTGCTGGTTGACAGCGAGATCATCGCGGCCCAGGTGGAATCGAAGCTTCTGAGCGATGCCGGATATCCGATTTCGGCCGAAGAACTGGCCGAACGATTTGCCGGGCTGACCTGGAAGGACATCCTGTTCGAGGTCGAGCGCGAGGCCAGCATTCCCTTCTCAGCCACCTTGCTGGAGGCGTCGGAGACATTGCTGGACAAGAAACTGGGCAAGGACGTCCGGGCCATTGAGGGTGCTGCTCAGGCAATCGCCCGCATTCCCGGCCCTCGCTGCATCTGCTCAAACTCCTCGGCGCACCGGCTGCAGGCCATGCTGGCGCGGACCGGGCTCGACCGCCTGTTTGGAGAACGCGTCTACTCTGCCAAGGAGGTCGGCGAAGGCCGCACCAAACCGGCGCCGGATGTGTTTCTTCACGGCGCCGGGCAGTTTGATGCCAAGCCCGCCAATGTGCTGGTGATCGAGGATTCGGTGCATGGCGTACATGCCGCGGTCGCCGCCGGCATGCGTGTCGTCGGGTTTACCGGCGGTTCACACAGCTATCCCGGTCATGCCGACAAGCTGACCGAAGCCGGCGCGGAAACGGTCATCAGCCGGATGGTCGACTTGCCCGCGACCGTGGAAGCGCTTGCGGGATGGTCCGAACTGCTCTGAGCCAAGCGGCGAATTCGAGAAACGGCCCGAAACCAATAAAAAACCGGCTTCAGCGCGTGTTATAAGGTCCCGGATCAAAGCCTGCATAGAGCTTGACGGTGCGGGATGCACTGGCCGGGAAGGTGACAGTCGCGTTGGTGTAGATAAACTGCTCGGCGGGTCCGCCCTCGACAAGGGAAACCGGTTGCTGCTGCAGCTCGGAATAAAGAACGGTCTCGCCATCAAGCGCGGCGACACGAATTGGCAGATTGACAGTACCGGTCTTCACCTGCGGGCCTCCAACCACACGTCCCGAGACCACGACAGTCATGATCAACTGGTCGCCGCTAACCCGGCATTGCCGTGTGGTATCGCTGATAGAAGCCTGATGGATCACTTTGGCCGGATCGCCATCGCCGCCCTTGGAATAGGTGGTGTAGTAGGCAGTGCCTTCACGCAGCGTAACCGCAGGGCAAGCCCCCTGCACCACCGCCGCATCTGTCGCGGCATCAACAGCAGGCTGCTGGTTGGTGCCAGCGGAGCCCAGCACCGAGCGAGGGTCTGCGGACGTGCAGCCGGCAATCAGCGCAGCACTGAACAAAACCGGAGCGAAACGCAATAAACTTTGTGACACGATACACCTACCTTCATTCACCCGATGCGAAAGACCACCCCTCTAACAGGTGTGTGGCCTTTGCATGACGACCGCCCATGGTCTATATCAGCCGCGCGACGGAAAATCGACCGGCGTTATCTCATCTTGCGCGATCCGCGTCCACCACCGGAGAACATGTCTGTGGACTATATTTCGACACGGGGCGAAGCGCCCGCACTGGGTTTCAGCGATGCGCTTCTGGCAGGTCTTGCGCGCGACGGCGGTCTGTATGTCCCGCGCGAGTGGCCACAATTCACCCGCAAGGACATTCGCTCGCTGCGCGGCCTGAGCTATCAGGAGATCGCCTTCCGGGTGATCGAACCGTTCACAGAAGGCGAGATCGAGACCGATGCGCTTCGCAGCATGATTGACGAGGCTTACGCGACCTTCCGCCATCCGGCCGTCGCTCCGCTGGTGCAAAGCGGCGCAAACTCATTCGTGCTGGAGCTGTTTCACGGCCCGACACTGGCGTTCAAGGATGTGGCGATGCAGCTTATCGCCCGGCTCATGGACCATGTTCTGGCCAAGCGCGGCGAGCGGGCCACAATCGTTGGCGCGACCTCGGGAGACACCGGCGGCGCGGCAATCGACGCCTTTGCAGGGCGTGACCGTACGGACATCTTCATCCTGTTTCCTGAAGGCCGGGTTTCGCCCGTGCAACAGCGGCAGATGACGACATCAAAGGCATCCAATGTGCATGCGATGGCGCTCAAGGGCAATTTTGACGATTGCCAGGACCTGGTCAAAGCCATGTTCAATCATGTCGGCTTTCGCGACCAGGTGCGGCTGTCGGGCGTGAATTCGATCAACTGGGCCCGCATCATGGCCCAGATCGTCTACTATTTCACCTCCGCTGTTTCGCTCGGCGCGCCGGACAGGAAGGTGTCTTTCACGGTTCCCACCGGCAATTTCGGCGATATTTTTGCCGGCTATTGCGCCAAGCGCATGGGATTGCCCATCGCAAAGCTGGTGATCGCCACCAACGAGAACGACATTCTGGCACGGACCATGAGAACCGGGCGCTACGAGATGCGTGGCGTCAGCCCGACCACCTCGCCTTCGATGGATATCCAGATTTCCTCAAACTTCGAGCGGCTGCTGTTTGACGCCCATGACCGCGACGCGGAAGCCGTGCGCAGGGCGATGTCCGGTCTGAAGCAATCCGGCGCTTTCGACATCGCCGAGCCGGCATTGAAAGCCATCCGCAAGGAATTCCGGGCCGGCCGGGCGAGTGAGCGTCAGGTCAAGGCCATGATCCGCGATGTCCAGGCCGAAACCGGCTATGTACTTGATCCGCACACCGCCGTGGCTGTGCATGTTGCAGCCCGAATGGAAAAACCGTCAGCGCCGATGATCACGCTGGCAACCGCGCATCCGGCCAAGTTCCCGGACGCCGTAAAAAACGCCTGTGGTATTGACCCCGCGCTCCCGTCGTGGCTCTCTGACCTGATGAAACGGGAGGAACGGTTCAGCGTGTTGCCCAATGACCAGGATGCGGTGGAAAGCCATATCCAGTCACTGACACGGGCCACACGATGAGCCGGGGAAAGTAACAGTATGAAAGTCAAGACGACGCGCCTGGCCAATGGCGTCACGGTGGTTACCGAGACAATGCCCCATCTTGAGAGCGTGGCTCTCGGTGTGTGGGTGAAATCAGGCTCCCGCGACGAGACCGCCCAGGAACACGGCATTGCGCACCTGCTCGAACATATGGCGTTCAAGGGAACCCACAAGCGCAGCGCGCGGCAGATTGCAGAAGAGATCGAAAATGTCGGTGGCGAAGTCAACGCCGCGACATCGACGGAAACCACGGCCTACTACGCTCGCGTGCTCAAGGACAATGTGCCGCTTGCCGTCGACATTCTCCACGACATCCTGACAAATTCGGTTTTCGACGAGGCTGAGCTGACGCGTGAAAAACACGTGATCCTTCAGGAAATCGGCGCTGCGAACGACACACCGGACGACGTTGTCTACGACAAGTTCACCGAAGCTGCGTTTCGTGACCAGACCATCGGACGGCCAATTCTGGGAACACCGGAGACGGTCAAGGCGTTTACGCCGGACCAGATCCGGGCTTACCTTGCGCGCCATTACACCGGCGACCGCATTGTGGTCGTGGCAGCCGGCGCTGTGGATCACGACGTATTCGTGAAGCTTGTTGACGACAGCTTTGGCCGGACCATCAAGCCGACCGGCACACTCTTGCGGACCATCCCAACCGCCAGCTACACCGGTGGTGACTACCGGGAAAACCGCGATCTGATGGACGCACAGGTATTGATCGGATTTGAAGGCCGCGCCTATCAGGTACGGGACTTTTATTGCTCGCAGCTGCTTGCCAACATTCTCGGCGGCGGCATGTCGTCGCGGCTGTTCCAGGAAGTCCGTGAAAAACGCGGCCTGTGCTATTCGGTTTATGCCTTCCACTGGGGCTTTTCGGACTCCGGCCTGTTCGGGGTTCATGCCGCAACCGGCGCCGAGGATCTTGCCGAACTGATACCGGTCATTTTGTCGGAACTCGCCAAGACCGCCGACGGTGTCGAGGAGCAGGAAATCAACCGGTCGCGGGCGCAGGTGCGCTCCGGCCTGCTGATGGCGCAGGAAAGCCCTGCTGCGCGGGCGAGCCAGATCGCGCGCCAGATGCTGCTGTTCGGCCGGCCGGTGAGCAATGATGAACTGATGGAACGTCTGGCCAATCTGACTCCGCAACGGCTGTCCGATCTGGCCGGCAAGCTGTTTTTCGACACGCCGATTACAGTTTCGGCAATCGGGCCGGTGGACAATCTTCTGACGATCTCCGATATGGCTCGCACACTTGGACAGCATGGCGGGCGAACAGCCGCAGCCGAATAGAGCCTTAAGGATTGACCCTGCCATGGCGCCTCCGGTTTTTCGTTTCCGCAGCCGGACCCAGGAAGAGTTGCGAATTGAGGGGCGCGAGACCTATCTCCGCAACCCGGTGATCGGCGATTTTGCCGAGTGGAGCCGGTTGCGCGCAGCAAGCCGGGCCTTTCTCGAGCCCTGGGAGCCGCGCTGGGGCGAAGACGATCTCACCCGCGCCTCCTTTCGCTACCGGATCCGCCGCTACGACACCGACCGGGAAGCGGGAGTGGCATTGCCCCTGTTTGTCTGCCTGAAAGGCAACGGACGACTTGTCGGAGGCGTGACGCTGAGTTCGATCAGGCGCGGCGTGGCCGAATGCTGCTCCTTGGGCTACTGGATGGGAGAGCCGCATGCCGGCAAGGGCTTGATGGCTGACGCGCTTAATGCGCTCCTTCCCCATGTCTTTGACCGGATGCGGTTGCACCGGATTGAGGCGGCCTGTATTCCGGATAATTCAAGGAGCCAGCGCCTCCTTGAAAAGGTCGGGTTTCAGCGCGAGGGATACTTGAACGGCTACCTGAAAATCAACGGCGCCTGGCGTGATCACCTGCTTTACGCGCTGGTTGCCGAGGACTGGCAGTCCATACGCGCGAAAGGACCCGGTTCCGTCGAATGAAATACTGTTCCTGCTTTTTCCCCTTCAGGCAGCTTGACGCCTTTGCCGGTCGCTGCGCCCTGGCAGCATCAGCTTTGCTTGTGCTGTTGCTGGTGCTGGGCTATGCGCCGGCAGCGCAGGCAATCGAGCCGGTCAAAATCAGCCGCGATGACACCGCGCTTGACCTCACCGCGACCACCGAGATCTACAAACGGCGCGGCGAGGCCTTTCAGGTATCGACCGCGGCGGGCGGCGACGGCATTGTCCGCCGGATCGAGGTGCGCTCCAGCTCGGATCAGCACTCCGGCGACTGGGCCGTGTTCGCGCTTGCCAACGTAACGGATGAGCAAATCGACCGGCTGATCGTGGCGCCGCATTTCCGGCTTGTCGGATCGGGGCTGTTGTGGCCCGATCTTGGTTCGGCCCGAATTCTCAGCATCACGCCGAGCGAAGGCTTTGCGCTCGACCAGGTCGAAAACAGCGAGGACGATGTCTTCCGCATCACCCTCAATCCGGGCACCGTGATCACCTTCGTGGCCGAACTGGCCTCGCCGGACCTGCCGCAGATCTATCTGTGGGAGCCGGAAGCCTACAAGGACACGGTCAACGCCTACACGCTCTATCGCGGTATCGTTTTGGGCATTGCCGGTCTTCTGGCAGTGTTTCTGACCATTCTCTTTGTCGTCAAGGGCACGTCGATGCTTCCGGCAACGGCCGCACTCGCCTGGGCGGTGCTGGCCTATGTGTCGGTGGATTTCGGGTTCCTCTCCAAGCTGATCAGCGTGACGCCCGGTGATGAGAGAATCTGGCGCTCAGGCACCGAGGTTCTGCTGGCAACCGGGCTTGTGGTGTTTCTGTTCACCTATCTCAATCTCAATCGCTGGCACACAAACCTCTCCTATGTGACGGTCGCCTGGATCCTCGGCCTGGGCGGACTGTTCGCTGTTGCCATCTATGATCCACCGATTGCCTCCGGCATCGCCCGGATCTCCTTTGCCGCCACGGCCGTCGCCGGGGTGGCGCTGATCACCTATCTCGGCTTCAACCGCTACGACAGGGCGGTGATGCTGATCCCCACCTGGGCGCTGATATTATGCTGGCTGTTCGGGGCCTGGTTGACCGTGACAGGGCAATTGGCCAATGACATCGTGCAGCCGGCGCTTGGCGGCGGCCTGGTTCTGATCGTCCTGCTGATGGGCTTTACAGTGATGCAGCATGCCTTTGCCGGCGGCGCCTATCATCAGGGCCTGTTCTCGGACATGGAACGCCAGGCCATGGCGCTTGCAGGGTCGGGTGATACGGTCTGGGACTGGGACGTTGCCCGTGACCGCCTGGTCACCTCTCCCGATATTTCACCCCAGCTGGGGCTTTCGCCCGGCGCGCTTGCGGGCCCTGCCCGCAACTGGCTGCCGCGCATTCATGCCGACGACCGCGACCGGTTCCGCACGACACTTGATGTGTTGCTTGAGCATGCCAAAGGCCGGCTCAACCATCAGTTCCGGATGCGTGCCGAGGACGGGCATTATCACTGGATGTCGCTGCGCGCGCGGCCGGTACTTGGCTCGAACAGCGAAGTCATCCGCTGTGTCGGAACCATCATCGATGTGACCGAGCAGAAAACTTCGGAAGACCGGCTGCTTCACAATGCGGTGCACGACAATCTGACCGGACTGCCGAACCGGCAATTGTTTCTCGACCGGCTGGAAACCGTCATCAGCCTCGCCGAGCTCAGTCCGATAATTCGCCCCAGCGTTTTCATGATCGATCTTGATCGCTTCAAACTGGTCAATGACCGCTTGGGCATGTCGGTCGGCGACACCATCCTCCTGGCGCTGACCCGCCGTCTCAAGCGGCTGCTTCAGCCACAGGACACATTGGCACGGATTTCCGGCGACCAGTTCGGCCTCGTTCTGGTTTCCGAACAGGAGGCTGTGAAGGTCGCAGCGCTTGCCGAAGCCATCTCCAAGGCGATTTCTGCTCCGATCGATTTCGCCGGCCAGGACATCCGGCTGACGGCCTCGATCGGTCTGGTCACCTGGGTGGAGAACAATGCGATCCCCGCCGATCTGATGAAGGACGCCGAGCTTGCGATGTACCAGGCCAAGCGTTTTGGCGGCAACCGGATCGAACCTTTCCGGCCAGCATTCCGGACCGTGGGTTCGGACCGGCAGCGGCTGGAAAGCGACCTGCGGCGGGCGCTGGAGCGCAACGAGCTGACGCTTGTCTACCAGCCGATCGTCGAGCTGAAGGACGCTGAAATCGCCGGTTTCGAAGCCCTGCTGCGCTGGGAAGACCCGAAGCGCGGAACCGTCCCGCCGTCCGAATTCATACCGGTGGCTGAATCGTCCGATCTGATCCTCGAACTTGGAATGTATTCGCTCAAACAGGCTGCGGAAGACCTGGCGCAGTGGCAAAGCGCCATTGGCAAGATTCCGGTTTTCATGTCCGTCAATCTTTCCAGTGCGCAACTGCTGAAGAGCGATTTGTGCAATGACGTGATCAAGGTGATTTCTGCAGCTCAGAGCGACCCTGCGGATTTCCGCCTAGAGTTGACCGAATCGCTGGTGATGCACAATCCGCAACAGGCGCTGATGACCCTGTCGCGTCTTTCCGACGCCGGCATCGGCCTTACGCTTGACGATTTCGGAACCGGGCACTCATCGCTGTCCTATCTGACACGGTTCCCATTCAAGACCATCAAGATCGACCAGTCACTGGTTATCGACCAGTCGGACAAGGGCGGCATTCTCATCCGCTCGATCGTCAATCTGGCCAAGCGGCTGGACATGCAGGTCGTCGCCGAAGGCGTGGCTTCGGAGGCCGATGCGGCGATGCTGTCCGAGATCGGCTGCGACTTTGGCCAGAGCTTCCTGTTCGGACCGCCCATTGGCACGGATTCGGTTCAGAAACTGCTCAGGGAGCGATTTGCGCTGAGCAAACCGAACTGAGCTTGGTCCGGTCAGAGACACGTTTGCATCCAGACCACTGTCGATGCCGGCTGCTTTAGAGCGCTTCATGGCTAGATGGAATCAATTCTGTTTCTCGCCTGACGAGACGATCCACGCGGAAGGTGGCGAGGACGATGTGGGGCATCGTCCGACGGCGCCTGACAAAGTGGGTGTCCGTCAGGCGGAAACCCGAAGGGCCGGGCCGGTTTGCTCCAATACCGGCGGGTTCCGGCTTGCCCGCACCCCTGGTGCGACCTTCGCCGGCCCCCTTGATCTTGAACCAAACCGGCGCGGCAGAATGGTTCCATCTAGCCATGAAGCGCTCTAAACCGCTTGAATCAGGCGTGACCGGCCTGGATCGAGAGCATCGCCGGCGAAATTCCCATATGGGCGAGCACCCGGTCATATTTACCGGAATAGTCAGGATCAAAGACGATGTCGTCGCTGGCCGGGCAGCTGAGCCAGGTGTTGGCGGAGATTTCGCTTTCCAGCTGTCCGGGAGCCCAGCCGGCATAGCCCAGCAGCATGATGCCGCGCATGGGCCCGCAGCCATCCTTGATCGCACGCAGGATATCGACCGTTGCCGTCAGGCACAGGTCATCGTTCACCGGCATCGTGGATTCACTCATGTAGTCGTCCGAATGCAGAACAAATCCGCGTCCTGAATCCACCGGCCCTCCGAGCTGGATAGGAAAATCACGCGCCCGCTCACTCAGCGTATTATCCAGATTGGCGTGTTCCCCGTCGCCGCCATCTTTCTCGATATCGAGATTATCGAGCAATTCCTGAAACTGGACTGGTTGGGGCCGGTTGAGAATGAAGCCCATGGCCCCCTCCTCGGAATGCGCACAGACAAAAATCACGGTGCGCTCAAAACGCTCGTCAGCCATGCCCGGCATGGCTATGAGGAAATGTCCGTCCAGACATCCCCGGCTCCCGCGAGACAACTGTTTTTCGATCCCTAACATCATTCAAGCCTAGCAAGTTTCAGCATTTTGAAAAGGCCTTTCATCGAGATGAAGGCCGGCAGAGCCCGGTCACGAAAAAATGAGAGAGCGCAATCGCAAATTCATTGGATTTGGCTTCATCGGGTCCGCTAAACTGCCCGTATGATCAAACAACGCCTGAAATCCGTTTGCCAGGTGCTGGCTCTTGGGCTGATAGCCCCGGCCTCAGCGCTTATTCTGACCCTGGCCCCCGCCTGGTCGCTCGACAGTGGCTGGGCAGACACAGAGGGCGGCAGCATGCGGCTTGTGATCGATCCGGCGCCACGGGATGACGGAACGATCGCCGGTTATCTGGATATCGCACTGGATCCCGGCTGGAAGACCTATTGGCGCGATCCCGGCAGTGCCGGTATTCCGCCGATGCTGGACTTCTCCCAAAGCCAGGGCATCGCCTTTGAAAAAATGGACTATCCGGCGCCGGTGCGCGTCGACGATGGCTATGCGATCTGGGCCGGCTACACCCGGCCGGTTCAGCTTCCGCTGACATTCAGACCAACCGCATCAGCCGGCGGCCGGATCCATGCGCTGGCATTTATCGGCATCTGCGATAAAATCTGCGTTCCGTTTCAGGCGGAACTGGCTGTGGAACTGCCGGAATCCCTGACCACCCAGGATCCGGTCAAGCCGGACGTCGACCAGGCGTTTGCCCGATTGCCGGAAGCCGCGGGTGCGGATTTCGGCATTGACGCGGCAAGCTTGGACCTCAGCCTCAATCAGCTCACGGTCTCGGCAAAGCTGCCCGCATTCAGGCCATCCGGTGTGACGGCCGAGCTGTTCGTGGCCGGACCCCAGGGCTTTGCATTCTCGCCGCCGAAATTGATCAGCGAGCATGAGGGCGTGGCTGAATGGACCGTGAGCGTCGAGCCACCTTCCGGGACGGATGCCGCCAGCGTTGACGTGGCCCTGGATCTCGTTGTGACGCTGGGACAACGGGCGATGGAACAAACGGTTTCTGTGGGCGGCGCGGCGGAGAAGTGATTCGTCTGCGAGTTTTTTAATAGCAAGACTCGAACTTTTCGCCACGGCATCTAAATTGCAACTGACATCAACGGCACATAAGGGAGCGCCGACGTGACCATTTCTATTGGAGACAAACTGCCGGAAGCCACTTTCAAGGAAAAGACGGCGGACGGCATGGCTGAAACAAAGGCAAGTGATCTGTTTGCCGGCAAGAAAGTCGTCCTGTTTGCCGTACCGGGCGCTTTCACCCCGACCTGCCACCTGAACCACCTGCCCGGCTACATTGAAAACCGCGACGCCATTCTGGCAAAGGGCGTGGACGAGATCGCTGTGGTTTCGGTCAATGACGCCTTCGTCATGGGGGCCTGGGAAAAGGCAACCAACGGCACCGGCAAGCTGCGTTACCTGTCGGACTGGGATGCGTCCTTCACCAAGGCGATCGGTATGGAAGCTGATCTGTCAGCCGGCACGCTTGGCATCCGCTCGAAGCGCTATTCGATGATTGTCGAAGACGGCACCGTAACCGCCCTCAACCTCGAGGAAACCCCCGGAACGGCCGTGACATCCGGCGCGGCGGCCCTGCTCGAACAGCTCTGAGCTTCAACAGCTATCCGAAGATAGAAACGGCGCTCCATCGGGCGCCGTTTACTTTTTGAAGGGCGCCATGCCCTCGCGGGCCAACTCGTCAGCGCGCTCGTTTTCAGCGTGCCCGGCGTGGCCCTTGACCCAGTGCCACTTGACCTTGTGACGCTGGTTGGCCTGATCCAGCGCCTGCCACAGCTCGGCGTTTTTCACCGGTTTCTTGGCAGCGGTCTTCCAGCCGTTCTTCTTCCAGCCGAAGATCCACTTGGAAATGCCGTCCATGACATATTTGCTGTCGGTATAGAGATCCACTTCGCAGGCGCTCTTGAGCGCATTCAGGGCCGAGATGGCGCCGAGCAGCTCCATGCGGTTGTTGGTTGTCTCGGCCTCGCCGCCGGACATTTCCTTCACGGTTTCGCCATGGCGCAGGATTGCGCCCCAGCCTCCGGGGCCGGGATTGCCTGAACAAGCGCCGTCGGTGAAAATGTCTACATGCTTCAAGATGTCTGTTCCCCGGTGCGAAGACCGTATTCGGAGCTTGAGATGATCTGGCGATGAAAGCGCAGCTTGCGCAGATACTCCAGCGGGTCCTTCTTGACCACCAGCGCGCCTTCGGGCGTGGTCAGCCAATCGTGAAGCCGGGTGAGAAAGAACCTGAGTGCCGCGCCACGGGCCAGCAGCGGAAGAGCTTCCGCCTCTCGGGCATCCAGCGGACGCACGGAGACATAACCATCAATCAGCGCCATGCCTTTGGTGTGATTGAAGGCGCCATCAGCTTCAAAGCACCAGGCATTGAGGCAGATCGCCACGTCATAGGCGAAGAAATCGTTGCAGGCGAAATAGAAGTCAATCAACCCTGACAGCCGGTCTTCGATGAAGAACACATTGTCGGGAAACAGATCGGCGTGGATCACCCCTTCCGGCAGGCTATCGGGCCATTCATTTTCGAGGACCGTGAGCTCCTGATCAATCTCGTCTTTCAACCCGGGCTGCACCTCGTCGGCCCTGTCACGCGAACCCTCCCACAACGGACGCCAGTCCACCACCGTCAGCCCGTTGGCGCGGCGGATCGGGAAATCGTTTCCGGCCACGTGCATGGCGGCCAGAGCGCGCCCGACCTCGCGGCAATGCGGGGCCTGCGGCTTGCGCAACCAGGCTCCATCGAGGAACGACACCATGGCCGCAGGACGGCCTGCCAGCTCGCCCAGATGACCGCCATCACGGCGTTCGATGGGCAGAGGGCAACTCAGCCCCTTGAGAGCCAAGTGATCCATCAGGCCGATGAAAAAGGGCAGGTCGTCACGATTGACCCGTTTTTCATAGAGCGTGAGAATGAAGGTGCCGCCGCTGGTGCGCAGCAGGAAGTTGGTGTTCTCGACCCCTTCCGCAATGCCCTTGTAGGACAACAGAGTTCCAACATCATATTCGGCGAGAAAGGCCCTGAGCTGTTCCTCGTTCACATCCGTGTAGACGGCCATACTCAGCGCTCTCCGTTGACGAATGCCATATCGGCGGCGGTCAGTTCCACGTCACGAAGCTCGCGGTTGACCAGGAAATTCTCGGTTTCCTGCACTGTCTCGGCCAGCTCGATGGTGGCGTCGAAGCGGGCCTTGAAGGCGTCGATAATCTCGGCGACGACGACTTCCGGCGCGGAAGCACCGGCAGACAGTCCAAGCAGCCTGATATCGCCGATGGCATCCCAGTCGATTTCGTGGGCGCGCTGAAGCAGGATCGATTTCTTCGCGCCCGCTTTCAGCGCAACCTCGACGAGCCGTTTTGAATTGGACGAGTTGGGCGCGCCGACAACAACGAACAGGTCGCAGCCGGGAGCCGCCTGCTTGACCGCATCCTGCCGGTTGGTGGTGGCGTAGCAGATCGATTCCGCCGCCGGGGCCGTGATCTGCGGGAATTTTGCATGCAGACGGGCGATGACATCGGCCGTGTCATCCACGGACAGGGTGGTCTGGGTGACAAAGCCCAGGGCAGCAGGATCAAGCGGCTCGAAAGCATCGACATCGGCCACGGTCTCAACCAGCGTGACAGCGCCTTTCGGCAGCTGGCCCATGGTGCCGATGACCTCCGGGTGCCCCTTGTGGCCGATCAACACCACATGCCTACCCAGCCGTTCATGCCGCATGGCCTGCTTGTGCACCTTGGAGACCAGAGGACAGGTGGCGTCGAGGTAGAACAGATTGCGCGCTTCGGCATCGGCGGGCACCGATTTGGCAACACCGTGCGCCGAAAAGATCACCGGCTGGGCTTGATGCTCCAGCGGGATCTCGTCGAGCTCCTCAACGAAGATCGCCCCCAGCGCTTCCAGTCCTTCGACCACGAAACGGTTGTGCACGATCTCATGCCGGACATAGACCGGTGCGCCGTATTTCTTCAGCGCCAGCACAACGATCTGGATGGCGCGATCGACGCCGGCGCAAAATCCGCGCGGACCGCAAAGCCTGATTGTCAAAGGAGTTCGGTTCATTGGCTCTACAAGAGTTTCGGTCAGCACGATATCAGCCGGCAAGCAGCACGAGGATCAGGGCAACCGCTGCGGGAAGCGCCTGGATGACGATTATCTTGCGAGACGCCGTTGCGCCACCATAAAGGCCGGCGACCAGAACACAGCCCAGGAAAAACAGCTTGAGCTGGAAGGCGAAACCGGGGTCCGGATGGATCAATGACCAGATCAGACCGGCAGCCAGAAAGCCATTGTAGAGGCCCTGGTTGGCGGCCATCACGCGGGTCTGGGCAGCCTGCTCCGGCTTCGTGCCGAAGGCTTTCATGCCACGCGGCGATGTCCACAAAAACATCTCGAGCACGAGAATGTAAATGTGCTCAAGTGCGATCAGCGCCACAAGGATCAGTGCCAGAATTTCCATCTCGACTTCCTATCGGTTTCCTATCCGCAGCCGGGCTACCATGCCGAGGCCGGTTTGCGCCAGCCGGGATCAGGATTTTCGCTTCAGCCAGGCAAAAACACTTACGCCCAGCAGCGCCAGAGCCAGACCATACCATGTGACCGCATATTGCAGATGGCTGTTGGGCAGATCGATGACCGTCACCCCTCCCCTGGGCAAACCGCCCGGTACCGGAGTTGCGTCGGCATCCAGGAAAAACGGCAACACTTTTCCGGCAGGAAGACCGGCGGTCGCCGCCATCCGGTCGAGATCCTTCCAGTAAAAGATATTCTTGGCTTCATCATTGTCGGGCACCATGGAGGATGGTTTTTCCGCCAACCGGGCCCGCGCCAGGCCCATAACCCGCTGCTCACCCTCGAGCAGGCTGTCAGGGCGCGTTGAAGGCTCCTTCAGGTCATAGGGGACAAAACCGCGATTGACGAAGAGATAGCGGCCGTCAGCAAGCTCCAGCGGGGTATAGACGTAGTAGCCGGTCTGACCGTTGAAGGTTGCGAAGAAATGCCGCTCCTTGTCGTTGAGGAAGCGGCCCGTGGCGTAGGCAGTCCGGTATTCGATCGCTTCGCTCGCTTGCTGTGCCGCAGTGATCTTTGAAATGGCGACCGGTTCGGCATGGCTGCGCTGCTCGATGGCGGCAAGCAGATCCTCTTTCCAGTAGAGCCGCTTGACCTGCCACGTGCCCAGGGACAGCAGCACGGCGAGCGCCGCCGGCAGAAGAATCAGCGCCAGCCAGAACCGCCGGCGCGAGCAGGCTGTCTTGATGCCGGCATCAACCACGATCGATCTGCCCCTCGGCCGCCTTGTTGCGGAACTGCAGGGCAATCAGAATCCCCTTGGCTATCCGCAACAGGACAAAGGTCAGCACGGTCGACAGCGGGATCCACAAAAGCAGGTGCACCCACAGCGCCGGGCTGTAATTGACCTCAAGCCAAAGTGCCAGCCCGACCACGATGAAGCCGATGATCATGATGACAAAGACCGCAGGTCCGTCGCCGGCATCGGCAAAGGCATTGTCCAGACCGCAGACGCCGCATTTCGGCTTGACGCTGAGAAGCCCGCTGAACAAGGCGCCTTCGCCGCATCGCGGGCAGCGGCCGCGCAGCCCGGCCTGTACCGGATCGACCGGCGGGAAATGGGCCTCATCCTTGTTCATCTATCGTCTCCGTTCATCCGTCTTGTATTGCTGTTCAGCTCAAACGCACAGGGCGGCAGGTTTCCCCGCCGCCCCGTATCATAACCGGATCCCGGCCTTGATCAGCCGTGGTAAAGCGGCGCGCCCCAGGATGCCCACACGTAAACCGTGAAGAACAGGAACAGCCAGACAACGTCAACGAAGTGCCAGTACCAGGCTGCAGCCTCGAAACCGAAGTGCTGCTTGGGAGTGAAATCACCCTTCATTGCGCGGATCAGGCAGACGATCAGGAAGATGGTGCCGACAAGAACATGGAAACCGTGGAAGCCGGTGGCCATGAAGAATGTCGCGCCGTAGATCGAGTCCTTGAAGGCGAATGGTGCATGCGCATACTCGTAGGCCTGCACGATGGAGAAGAGAATGCCGAGCACGACAGTCAGGGCAAGACCATTGACCAGTCCCTTGCGATCTCCATGCAGAAGCGCGTGGTGTGCCCAGGTCACGGTCGTGCCCGACAGCAGCAGGATAATGGTGTTGTAGAGCGGCAGGTGCATCGGATCGAGAACCTCGATGCCTGCTGGCGGCCACTGGCCACCGGTAAAGGCGGCGCGGGCGACCTGATGCACTTCATCGGGGAACAGGCTGGCGTCGAAGAAAGCCCAGAACCATGCAACGAAGAACATCACTTCCGAGGCGATGAACATGATCATGCCGTAGCGCAGATGCAGGCTGACCACCCGTGTGTGATGCCCCTCGTGGGCTTCCTTGATGGTGGCGCCCCACCAGCCGAACATGGTGTAGAGAACGATGACCAGGCCAACGAGGAACAGGACCGGATTGGTGATCGGCAAGCCGAGAAGCGACTCTGCGCCCTTCATGCCCTGCATCCAGCCGATGCCGCCGAGAGCCATGACGAGCGCGCCGATGGATCCCGTCAGAGGCCAGGGGCTCGGTGGAAGGATGTGGTAGTCGTGGTGTGCTTGATGTGCGTCGGCCATGTCAGTTTTCCCCGATGGTCATCATTCCCGCGCCGGACCACCCGTCCGGTGCAGTGTTGGTCTTACAAGGTATTGCTGTCTTGCACCGGCTCCGCCGCCGCTGCAACGGGTTTTTCCGATGCATGGGGGAAGAATGTGTAAGACAGGGTGATTGTTGTTACGTCTTTGGCGTCCAGATCGTCAACGATTGCCGGATCGACAAAGAACACGACCGGCATGTCCATCGTCTCTCCCGGCTTCAACTCTGTCTCGGTGAAACAGAAGCACTGGATCTTGTTGAAAAATGCACCCGCCGACATGGGCGTGACGTTGAACGTCGCCTGTCCAAAGGTCGGCTGGTCGGATGTGTTCTGGGCAGTGTAGGAGATCTGGATGGTCTCGCCGATCCTGAGCTCGACTTCGCGGTCAACCGGCTTGAATGACCAGGGCAGGCCGCCCGCGACATTGGCGTCGAAACGGACCTTGATCTTGCGGTCAAGAATGGTTTCCGACATCTGCTCGACACGTTGCGTGGTGCCGCCGTAACCGGTCACCTGGCAAAACAGCTGATAAAGCGGAACCGCAGCATAGCTGACGCCGACCATCGAAAGCACGAAGGCCGAACATGCGATGACGATCCGCTTGTTGGCGCCATTCTTTGCCTTGTCAGTACCGGTTTGATTCGCGCTCATTGATTGCTCCTCACATCGGACGGTCAAAAATGCCGGGGCCCACCTTGATGATGGTGACAACGTAAAACATGACAGCAAGCACTGCCAGAACGACGCCCAGCGCCACATTGCGCGAGCGTCTGGCCTTCTTCTGCTTGTCTGTGAGATCCGGCTGATTCATCGTTACACCGCCATGCCGGTAAATTTGGTCACCAGGGCACCCACCATCAGCGCGGTGAAAATGCAGAACAGATAGACCAGCGAATAGGCGAACATCTTCTTGGCAGGAACCATCTTGGCGTCGCCGTCGGGCATCCGCCAGACCTGCACCGCATACCAGATGAACACAGCGCCAAGCACGGCTGCGATCACGCCATACACGGTTCCGGCAAAGCCCATGAGTGTCGGCACGACGCCGCAAATCGCGGTCAGCACAGCGTAGAGCACGATCTGGTGTTTGGTGGTGCGCTCACCGGCAACATTCGGCAGCATCGGAATGCCTGCGCGGCCATAGTCTTCGGACTTGAACAACGCCAGCGCCCAGAAATGCGCCGGGGTCCAGAGAAAGATGATCGCGAACAGCACAATGCTCTCGAGCGAAATCGAATTGGTCACGCAGGCCCAGCCGATGATCGGCGGAAACGCGCCTGCAGCACCGCCGATGACGATGTTTTGCGGCGTCGAGCGCTTGAGCCACATCGTGTAGACAACGGCATAGAAGAAAATCGTGAAAGCCAGCAGCCCGGCGGAGAGCCAGTTGACCAGAAGGCCGAGGGTGGCCACGGAAAACACCGACAGGAACAGGCCGAAGGCAAGCGTGGTGTCAGCGGAAATGCGTCCCGCCGGAATCGGGCGCTTGGCGGTACGGCCCATCAGGGTGTCGATGTCGGCATCGTACCACATGTTGAGCGCGCCGGATGCGCCCGCTCCCACGGCAATCGACAGGATCGCGATGAAGCCCAGAACCGGGTGAATTTCGCCCGGCGCCATCAACAGGCCGACCAGCGCGGTGAAGACAACCAGCGACATGACGCGCGGCTTGAGCAGCGCGAAAAAATCGCCCGCATCGCCTTCCAGTACATCTACGGAAGCAGGTGCGGCCAGAGCATCATGTTCGTCGGTCATTGCCATGGGCAATTTGCCTTTCATACATCTTGCCGGGTCGGGACTGGCCGATGGTCAGGGCCGGCGTCCCGTGTCCGGGCTTTATGTGCCAAACCGCCGGATGATCCCGGCGGCCTGGCAATTTTCACTTGCTGGGCGCTGTTACTTGATGCGCGGCAGCTTTTCCCACTGGTGATAAGGCGGAGGCGAAGACAGCTGCCATTCGAGCGTGGTCGCACCCTCGCCCCATGGGTTGTCACCGGCAACGCGCTTCTTGGCGAAGGCTTCCCAGACGCCCCAGAGGAAGATCAGCACACCGATACCGGAGATGTAGGAGCCGTAGGACGAGATAGCGTTCCAGCCGGCAAATGCATCAGGATAGTCGATGTAACGGCGCGGCATGCCGGCCAGACCGAGGAAGTGCTGCGGGAAGAACACGAGGTTCACACCAACGAAGGTGACCCAGAAATGCACGCGGGCGATGAACGGGTTGTACATGTAGCCGAACATCTTCGGGAACCAGTAGTACCAGCCGGCGAAGATCGCGAACACGGCGCCCAGCGACAGCACGTAGTGGAAGTGGGCAACCACATAGTAGGTGTCGTGCATGGCGCGGTCGAGACCGGCATTGGCGAGCTGTACGCCTGTCACACCGCCAAGGGTGAACAGGAAGATGAAGCCGATCGCCCAGAGCATCGGTGTGCGGAAGGTGATCGAGCCGCCCCACATCGTTGCGATCCAGGAGAAGATCTTCACGCCGGTCGGAACCGCGATCACCATGGTGGCGAAGACGAAGTAGCGCTGCGTATTGAGCGATAGGCCGACCGTGTACATGTGGTGCGCCCACACGATGAAGCCCACTGCACCGATCGCAACCATCGCATAGGCCATGCCGAGATAACCGAACACCGGCTTGCGCGAGAAGGTCGAGATGATGTGGCTGATGATGCCGAAGGCCGGCAGGATCAGAATGTAGACTTCCGGGTGACCGAAGAACCAGAACAGGTGCTGGAACAGGATCGGATCGCCGCCGCCTTCAGGCGCGAAGAACGCGGTGCCGAAGTTGCGGTCGGTCAGCAGCATGGTGATGCCACCAGCCAGAACCGGCAGCGACAGAAGCAGCAGGAATGCAGTGATCAGCACCGACCAGGCAAACAGCGGCATCTTGTGCAGGGTCATGCCCGGCGCGCGCATGTTGAAGATGGTGGTGATGAAGTTGATCGCACCAAGGATCGACGAGGCGCCGGCGATGTGCAGCGACAGGATCGCGAAATCCATTGCCGGGCCAGGCTGACCGCTTGTCGAAAGCGGCGGGTAGATGGTCCAGCCACCGCCGGTACCGTATCCGCCGGCAGGACCTTCGACGAACATCGAAAGCAGCAGCAGGATAAAGGCAGGAGGAAGCAGCCAGAACGAGATGTTGTTCATGCGCGGGAACGCCATGTCAGGCGCGCCGATCATGATCGGAACCATCCAGTTGGCAAAGCCGCCGATCAGGGCAGGCATCACCATGAAGAAGATCATGATCAGGCCGTGCGCGGTGGTGAACACATTGTACATGTGCTTGCCGCCGTCGATGGCGGAATCGCCCTCGAAGCCGTAGACCATTGAGGCGAGACCATGAAAGATCTGGATGCCCGGTTCCTGCAGCTCCATGCGCATGGCGATGGAGAGCGCGCCGCCGATGATGCCCGCGATGATCGCGAAAATCAGGTAAAGCGTCCCGATGTCTTTGTGGTTGGTGGAATACATCCAGCGACGCACAAACCCCTGGGGTTTGTGGTCATGATCGTCGTGAGCGACAGTTGAACCGGCCATTGGTCTCAGTCCCCTCTCTTAATTCTTGACGTTGGCAGCAACATCGACCGACTTGGCGTCGGTTTCGATGGCGGCAATCAGGTTGCGATTGGCAGCTTCAACATCGTCGGCCGCAGCAGCGAGCCAGGTGTCAAACTTGGCCTGGTCAACGACGCGGATCGCGATCGGCATGTAGGCGTGGTCCTTGCCGCAAAGCTCTGAACACTGACCGTAGTAGAGGCCTTCGGTTTCCGCCTTGAACCAGGTCTCGTTGAGACGACCGGGAACGGCATCCATCTTGACGCCGAATGCCGGCATCGCGAAGGCGTGAAGCACGTCTGCGGCGGTGACCAGCAGGCGGACTGTCTTGCCGACCGGGACAACGAATTCATTGTCGACGGTCAGAAGGCGCGGATAAACCGCCAGGTCTTCTTTCCCGGCGTCAGCGCGGTCGCCATCCTGCATCATCAGAGAGTCAAAAGAGACTTCGTTTTCTGTCTGGTACTCGTAACCCCAGTACCACTGATAGCCTGTTGCCTTGACGGTGTAATCCGCCGGCGGCGGAGAATACTGCGCCGTCAGAAGGTTGAACGAAGGAATCGCCAGCGCCAGCAATATAACCACCGGACCGAGCGTCCAGATCACTTCAATGAGCGAGTTATGGCTGGTCTTGGAGGGATTTGGGTTGGCTCCAGCGCGGAACTTCACCATCACGTAGATCAAAAGGGCCAGCACAAAAAGTGTGATCGGCACAATAAACCAGAGTGTGTAGGCTTCGAAGCCGCGGATCTGGCTCATTATTTCAGTGGCGGCGGGCTGGAAGCCCATTTGCCAATCAACCGGCTGCGCCGCCATAGCGGGGCTGGCGCCCAGCGAAACGAGCGCGGCAAGCCCTGCAGAAAGCTTGTTGGTCACGTTATGTCTCCCTCGAGTATCGTACCGTCTGCGTGACCAGACGGAATCCCTCAATTTGATTGGCGCTTCAAACCACAGAATGACATCGCCCGCAACTGTCGTCACCTGCCGATGATGCGGCATTTTTGCGCGGACGCGGAGAAGCCAGTGGTTTGAGGGGCGAAATCGAAGGCCAATGCCAGCTTTCCGGGGGATTTGGCGCCAAAGGGCACAATTGGCTCGGGTGTTTATTCATCTGACGGCTCACAATGTGCAGCAAGAGTTGCCGGAAAGCCGCATTTTTGCCGCAGAAAACAGCACAGAGTGGCGGCGAAGGGTTCCATTTTGGCCCCGCCCATCTACAAATTGAGCGATGATTCGGCCGTTCCCTGGAGTTGAAATGGCATTTGCACCAAAATTGAACACCTGCGTAGGCGCGGCTTTGGCCTGCCTGACGCTCGCCACTTCACTGACGCTTGCAACGCCGTCTGCCGCCCAGCAGGCAGGGAAGGTTAAATCGTCGCACGGTTCCTGGTCGATCGTCTGCGACACACCGGCCGGTGCGCCGGCAGAACAATGCGCATTGATGCAAAACGTCATTGCCGATGACCGCCCCGAAGTCGGCCTATCGGTGGTGGTCCTGAAAACCGCCGATCAACAGGCGCGGATCCTTCGGGTGCTTGCACCGCTTGGCGTGCTGCTGCCGTCCGGCCTCGGGCTCAATGTTGACGGCAAGGATATTGGCCGGGCCTATTTCGTGCGCTGCTTCTCGGACGGCTGCTACGCCGAGGTGATCCTCGATGAAACATTGCTGACGACGCTGCGCGGCGGAACCACGGCGACCTTTATCGTGTTCCAGACTCCCGAAGAAGGCATCGGCATCCCGGTTGACCTGGCCGGATTCACGGAAGGCTACGCGGCGCTGCCGTAACGGCCCGCTGTCCGCAAGGCCGTCCTCACCTGCCAGGGAGAGTGAACCGCAAAGGCTTGTCCCGGGTGCGCACCAGCTGTCCCTTGGCTTCGAGATCGAGCTGCACGCATTTGATCCACCATCCGGCCGTCGCACCGCCGGGGAAAATCCTCTCGGGCAAAAGCGGCTTCACACCTTCCCGTATCGTCTTGTAATCGGCAGGCTGCTGCTGTTGAGCGAGAAAGGCCAGCATTGCAGTGCGCATGGCCTGATATTTCCCGGCATTGACCCGCGTCGTCTGGCCCGGGTGATTGACATTCTCGACTGTGATTTTGTCCAACGGCCCACTTCCCCTGTGTTTCAATCCAAGCCGGATTACCTATATACACGGGCAACACCGATTGAAGAATGGACACACCCATGCAAGACCCGCTCGCCAGCCAGTTCGACATCTCCGAAGCCAAGGTTGAGAGAATCGTCGCCGATGCGCTCAAGGATGCCGACGATGGCGAGCTGTACCTCGAATATGAGGAAACCGAATCCCTGTTGTTTGACAATGGCAAGCTGAAGTCCGGAACCTACGCCACAGACCGCGGTTTTGGATTGCGCTCGGTGCTTGGAGAGACGTCCGGCTACGCCCATGCGGGTGAATTGTCAGAGGCCGCGCTGATGCGGGCGGCAGACGCGGTCTCGGCTGTGACGCGTGGCGCTTCTGGCAGCTATTCCGCAGCACCACAACGCACCAACAAGCTGCTTTACACCACCGACAACCCGCTCTCGACACCGGGGTTCGAAGACAAGGTCAAGCTGCTGCAGACCATTGACCACTATCTTCGCAACAAGGACGAGCGCGTCCGTCAGGTCTCGGTGTCCATCGCCGCCAACTGGCAGGTGGTGGAGATCATGCGGGCCGATGGCCACCGGGTTCGCGATGTCCGCCCCCTCACCCGGCTCAATATTTCGGTTGTTGCCGGTGTTGGCGACCGGCAGGAAAACGGCTCCTATGGAATGGGCGGGCGCAAGCTGTTCGGTGATTTTCTCACCGATGAGAGCTGGCGGCATGGCGCCGACGAAGCGCTGCGGCAGGCTCTGGTCAATCTCGACGCCGTGCCTGCGCCTGCGGGCACGATGGACGTGGTGCTGGGCGCAGGCTGGCCGGGCGTGATGCTTCATGAAGCCGTCGGCCATGGCCTGGAAGGCGATTTCAACCGCAAGAAAACCTCCGCCTTCGCCGGGCTCCTGGGTGAACGGGTTGCCTCCAGGGGTGTGACCGTTGTCGATGACGGCACCATCGAGGGCCGCCGAGGCTCGCTGTCGGTGGATGATGAAGGCACGCCGTCGGGCTACAATGTGCTGATCGAGGACGGCATTCTGGTGGGCTACATGCAGGACCGGCAGAACGCCCGGCTGATGGGCATGAAAGCCACCGGAAACGGGCGGCGGCAGTCCTATGCGCATCAGCCGATGCCACGGATGACCAACACCTACATGCTGTCCGGCGACAGGAGCTCCGAAGAGATGATTTCCTCGGTCAAGAAGGGACTGTACGCCGTCTCCTTCGGCGGCGGCCAGGTCGACATCACCTCGGGCAAGTTCGTCTTCGGCTGCACCGAGGCCTATATGATCGAGGACGGCAAGATCGGCGCGCCGGTCACCGGCGCGATGCTGATCGGCAATGGTCCGGAAGCCATGCAGCGGATCTCGATGGTGGGCAATGATTCCGCGCTCGACACCGGTATCGGCATGTGCGGCAAGGCCGGACAAAGCGTTCCGGTCGGCGTCGGCCAGCCGCATCTCTTGATGAACGCCATGACGGTTGGCGGCACCCAGACCTGAGCAGGCGGTCATTTGCGGCGCCTGGCCCAGGTTAGCCAGGCAGCGCTGCATTTGAGCTGTTGCCAAACCGCCCGGAGCGGTATCTAAGCGACTGAAGATAAATCCATTCTTCAGTCATGCTCGATATTCTTTCTGTCACAGCCCCCATCTTCATCATGATCGCGATCGGATACGCCGCGGTCTATTCCGGTGTTTTTGAAGCCGGGGCAATGCGTGTCCTGGGCAGCTATGTCGTCTACTTCGCCCTGCCGGCGCTGCTGTTCAAGGCTGTTTCACAGCGGCCCATCGGCGAAATTGCCAACTGGAGCTATATGTCGGCCTATCTCGCCGGATCGCTGGTGGTCCTGATTGCCGGATACGCCTATGCGCGCCACGTTCAGAAAGCCGAAACGACGGCAGCGGCGTTCAGCGCCATGGGCATGGTCTGCTCCAACTCCGGATTTGTCGGCTACCCGATCCTGCTTCTGATGCTGCCGTCAATTGCAGGCGTGGGGCTCGCCCTGAACATGATGGTCGAGAACATCATACTCATCCCCTTGCTGCTGGCGATCGCGGAAGCAGGTCACGGAGAGGCTTCATCTCCCTCCAAAGTTCTGTCTCGGACATTTTCCAGCTTGATACGCAATCCGATCATCATCGGTCTGGTTGCAGGTATCGCCGCTTCGATTGCCGGCTTGGACATTCCCGGCCCGCTGATGAAACCCATCGACATACTTGCGGCATCGAGTGCGGCAGTGTCGCTGTTCGTCATCGGGGGCACATTGGCCAGCGTGTCGGTGCGCGGCATGAGCGGGGAAATTGCGCCAATTGTCGCCGGCAAGCTGGTTTTCCACCCCTTGGCTGTCTTTCTCGCGACCCTGGCGCTTCCCCTTGCCGGATTTCAGCCATTGTCTCCCGAGCTGCAGGCGGCGGCGATCATCCTTGCCGCAGTGCCAATGATGGGGATCTACCCGATACTGGCCCAGCGCTTCGGCCGGGAACGGATGAGCGTCGTCGCGATGCTGATTGCGACCGTGCTCTCCTTCTTCACGCTCAGCGCCATATTATGGTTGGTCAACACTGCCATCCTGTGACACGCCCCGTATCGAAAGCGCCGGGCAGACACTGCGGATTGCTGATTTTGGAGCATGATTCAACTTCGGTTAAGCCGGGACTGCTAAGACGATCCCACACTTGGCGCATTTGGCGCGCTTGGAATGGGGATCATGTTCGAGCCAGAAACGACAGCCGCACGTCGATTTATCAAGCGCACCGTGATTCAGGGCGGGCTTGAGGCGATGTCGCTGTTGTCAAAGACCGGCTTCATGTCCGGGGCACGCGGCAGGGGCGCGATCTTCACGCTGCACCACGTCCGACCAACCGTCCAGAAAGACTTCAACCCGGCTGCACATCTTTCCGTAACACCCGAATTCCTGGATGCGAGCATAGCCAAGCTGAAAGCAGACGGCCATGTTCCGGTGGCTCTCGAGGACCTGCCGGAATATCTCGCCCGAACCGACCAGCCGGGCCCTGCCATGGTCTTTACCCTGGACGACGGATACCGGGACAATGATCTGTACGCCCGTCCGGTCTTCGAGAAACACGGCGTCCCCTATACGATTTTCGTTGCCGGGGGATTCGTCGACCGCACCCATTCGATTTGGTGGGAGACTGCCGAACGGCTCATCAACCAGGTCGAAGAATTCACATTCGATTATGGATCCGGTGAAGTCACGGTTCCGACCCGCAGCCTGATGGAAAAATACGCGGCCTTCAGCCGGTTGAACGCTTCACTGGTCTGCGCCGAACAGGCGGAAATCGTCTCCCGGCTTGATGCGCAGGCGCGTGCCGCAGGTATCTGCCCCACGGGTATCATCGACCGCGAAATCATGAACGAGGCGGAACTGCGCCGGCTTGCTGCCACGCCGCTTGCACGTCTGGGCGCCCACACCATCTCCCACCCCAATCTGGCTCATTCGCAGCCGGACCAGATGCGCGCCGAGATCAGCCTCTCGGCAGAGCGCGTTGCCGAAATCACCGGCGAGATGCCAAGCACTTTTGCCTATCCCTATGGTAACCGCTGCGCGGCGGGGCCGCGGGAATACCAGACCGCGCAGGATCTGGGATTCAAAGTCGCAGTGACAACCAATCCTGGCGTTCTGCAGACAAACAGCCTGCAGGACCTGTTTTCACTGCGCCGCATTTCTCTCAACGGCTATTACCAGAAATCCCGCTATGTCGGGGCGCTGGCCTCAGGCATCCCCTTCGCGCTTTCCTGATCCGGTCACGGGTATAGCCGGGTCTTGTCCCAGCTATCTTCCGAGCGGGTGAATTTCACCCGGTCATGCAGCCGGAACGGCCGGTCGTGCCAGAACTCGATGGATTGCGGAACAATACGAAAGCCCGACCAGTGCGGAGGGCGCGGGATGGTGCCGATCGCATATTTGGCGGTGTACTCGGCGACGGCCTTTTCCAGCGCAAACCGGCTTTCCAGCGGACGTGACTGCTTGGAAGCCCAGGCGCCGATGCGGCTGCCACGGGCGCGGGACGCATAATATTCATCGGCTTCCGCGTCACTGACCTGCTCGACCGGCCCGCGCACACGGACCTGCCGGCGCAAGCTTTTCCAGTGAAAACACATCGCAGCCTTCATCGAGGAGAGAATTTCCTCGCCCTTGGCGCTCTGGAAATTGGTGTAGAAGACAAATCCACGCTCATCAAACCCCTTGAGCAACACCATTCGGACGTCCGGCATTCCGTCGGTGTCGACAGTAGCCAGCGCCAGCGCATTGGGATCGTTGGGCTCCGATTCAGTCGCATCTTCAAGCCACTTCGCGAATAGCCGGTAAGGTTCGGCCTCTTCGGTAAAGTCACCAGTCGTTAACCCTGTTTCTGTCATAGTCTTCTCTCATGCCTCCAAGCCGGAGCGGCAGTGTGTTGGAATGTGACCTAACAAACGTGATTGACGGGGGAAAGACAAGAACGCTTCGCCGCGCTGTTTTGGCGCTGGTGTTGCCGGCCTGTCTTGGCCTGTCGGCGTGCATGGGCGGCGGTTCGTCGGCCGTGTCAGCCCTCGCAATCGACAAGACAACGACGGCAGCCATCACACCCCTGTCCGCGGAGAGCGAAATCCTGTCGGACGAAACCGTTATCCGTGACCTTGTCGGCAATCTGGGCGATGACGAACTTGTCGTCTCCCAGCCATGGTCCAACTCGTTAACCGGATCCGCGGGCGTGGTTTCAAATTTCACCACATTGACCGATGGCGATAGGACCTGCCGGTTATTTCAGACCACACGCCACAGCTTTGACGGCGTTTCGCTCCTCGAGGGCCGGGTTTGCCGCCGCCCGGATGGCGGATGGGATCTCGTCAGCCTGGACCGCGCAAGCGGCTGATTGGAATATTATTCCGTTTTTCCGGGGAAAATGCTGTTTCGCATACACCGATGATTAGCACATCTTGGTTAGGCTACCCGTATTAGGCCCATACGGGGATGTAACATGCGTAGTCCGTACACGGTGCTCGGCGTCAGTTCGACGGCGAAATCTGGAGATATCAAGAGCGCCTACCGGCAGCTCGCAAAGATTTGGCACCCGGATCAGAATCCGGATAACCCGCAAGCCGGCAACCGGTTTGCGGAGATTGCCCATGCCTACAAACTGTTGATCGATCCAGATTTGCGTCTGAGATTCGACAATGGGCACATTGACGCGATGGGACGGCGCCAGAAGCCGCCTGTGCGCGAAAAAACAGCCAATCCCTTCAGGGCTTTCAAGGAGGCGATGGCAACGGCCCCGTCCGGGTCTCGCCCCGGTGCAGCCAATCAGTCTTCGGACGCGCTCGACGAGGCGACGTTCGAGGATATGGTTGTTCACATTTTCGGCGATGCCGCTGCCAAAAAGACCAGGGAACAGGCCGCAGAGAGCAGAGATCAGAACGGGCAACGCACCAAGACGGACGCGCCCGGAATGGACGAAGATCCACTGACCACGCTCGATACCTTGTTCAAGAAATGGAAGTCGCGGCACAGACCCAAAACGGGGCTGCCGCCAACCCTGCACCAGATAGAAATCAGTCTGGAGGCGGCATTTGCCGGTCACGAACAGGAAATCGTTTTCGGTGACACTGAAACGGTAACCTACGACGTGCCCGCCGGCACGATTGACGGGGCCGAAATCGTGGTTCCGTCACCCAATCCGCAGATGCATGGCGATGCGATTGTCACGGTCAGACACCAGGAACATACACGGTTGCGCTCATCAGGCAGCGACCTTCACGGCGACCATCCGATCGAGCTTGCTGAAGCCGTGCTGGGCGGGTCATTCGTGTATGACGGCATCGACGGACCATTGCGTATCGATGTTCCGGAATGGTCGGGGTCTGACACCGTGCTGCAGATCAAGGACAAGGGGCTGCCGACAATATTCGGCAAACGCGGAACATTGCATGTGCATCTGCGTGTGATGTTGCCGGAAAAACCGGACCCTCACCTCAAGGATCTGATGAGATCCAGCAAAAAGGCTTGGTATCTCTAGCATCCTGGCATGCAAAATCCGGGGCCTGGCAATTAACCCAATCGATTTGCCCTGACTTGCGGTACCACGCCCTGTATGCCATAGCCTTCGCGATAATTTCGATGGAGAATGCAATGGCTGACACTTCCGGCCTGATGAAAGGCAAACGCGGCCTGATCATGGGCGTAGCGAATAATCGGTCAATTGCCTGGGGCATTGCCAAGGCATGCGCCGACGCAGGCGCCGAACTTGCGCTGACCTATCAAGGCGAAGCGCTGAAAAAGCGCGTCGAACCGCTGGCAACCGAACTCGGCGCCATTGTCGCGGGGCATTGCGATGTCACCGACCTCGACACGATTGACGCGGTATTCGCCGAAATAGAGAGCAAATGGGGCAAGCTGGATTTCGTGGTTCATGCCATTGCGTTCTCCGACAAGGACGAACTCACCGGCCGCTATGTCGAAACCAGCCGCGAAAACTTCAACCGCACCATGGACATCTCGGTCTATTCGCTGACGGCGGTTGCCAAACGGGCCGAACCCTTGATGACCGACGGTGGTTCGATCATCACGCTGACCTATTATGGCGCCGAGAAGGTGATGCCGCACTACAACGTCATGGGTGTTGCAAAGGCGGCCCTGGAAGCAAGCGTGCGCTACCTCGCGGTGGATCTGGGCGGCTCCAACATCCGGGTAAACGCCATTTCTGCAGGGCCGATCAAGACGCTTGCCGCTTCCGGAATCGGCGACTTCCGCTACATTCTCAAGTGGAACGAGTACAATTCCCCGCTCAAGCGCACCGTGACCATCGATGAAGTCGGAGATTCGGCGCTTTATCTGGTGTCCGATCTGTCGCGCGGCGTCACCGGTGAAATCCTGCATGTCGATTCGGGCTACCACACGATCGGCATGAAAGCCGTGGACGCACCCGACATCGGCGTCGTCTGACAAGCATGCATGTCGCGTTCAAATGCATTCATTTGAACGATCAGGAACATGCATCATTTCAAGAGCTTACAGCTTCCTTTGCGCATCCGGTTGGATGCGCGGGGCTGTCTCGCGTTCAGGTGGCTTCACTTGGGCGCCCTTTGCATCTATTCAGAGCAACAAGCGTCTCAGCCGCATTCAGCCGGCCCGGGAGACCTTCGGTCAAGATTTTCCAACAAGGAATGATGCATGCTTCTCTACGTGATCCGCCATGGGCAGACGGACTACAATCGGGAGGAGCGGCTGCAAGGATCGCGTGATATCCCGCTCAACGACACCGGACGCGGCCAGGCGACAGGCAATGGCCAGGCGCTGGCCGCCCTGCCCTCTCTCGAACTGCCGCTTGACGGTTTTGACTGGGTTGCGAGCCCTCTGGGGCGAACCCGCGAGACGATGGAGCTTGTCCGCAAGGCGGCTGGTCTCGAGCCGCTGAACTATCGAACCGATCCGCTGCTGGTCGAGCTGTCCTTCGGTGACTGGGAAGGACAGACGCTTGTCGAGGTGGAGGCCCATTCGCCGCAACTCATCGCCCAGCGCAACAAGGGAAAATGGGATTTCAGGCCGCCCGGAGACCGCGCCGAGAGTTATGCCATGCTGGCCAAGCGGACCGCCAAATACCTGTCCACAATCGACCGGCCGACCATATGCGTCGCCCATGGCGGGGTGATTCGGACTCTTTTCCACCTGATCGGCAAGGTCGAGGGTGACGAGGCGGCGATCATCGACATTCCGCAGGACCGGATTCTCAAGATCGACGGCTCTTCTATCGGCTGGATCTGACACCCTGTCTGAAGTTCCGGACTGGCTTTTCACCGCTTTGATTCTTGACTAAACTGCCTCCGGGGAGATGACATGAACACAGGCCTTTCCGGCGGATGCGGATGCGGTGCCCTGCGCTACCGGCTCAAGGCCCGGCCGATGATCGTGCATTGCTGCCATTGCAAGGATTGCCAGCGCCAGACCGGGACGGCCTTCGTCATCAATGCCATTATCGAGCGCGACAATATTGCGCTCGATCAGGGAAGTGTGGTTGCCTATACCATGCCAACCGACAGTGGCCGCCCGCATGATCTCTACCGCTGCGAGGACTGCGGAACGACGGTCTGGTCAGACTACGGACGGCGCAAGACGATGCTGTTTGTCCGGGTCGGAACACTTGACGAGCCGTCACAGCTGCCGCCGGATGTGCACATCTTTACCCGATCCAAACTGGAATGGGTGGGGTTGCCGCAAGACATTCCGGCCTTCGACATCTTCTATTCGAGTGTCGAGGAATTCTGGCCTGAAGAGGCAAAAACACGGCGCAAGGCCTTGGGATTCTAAAGCGTGTTCCGAAAAGTGGGAACCGGCTTTCGGAATAAAACACGCGTAAAAACAAAGACCTAAAGCACCTTGCTTGAATACGGTTCACTGCAACGTGCTTTGGGACCGCGCTCACACCTGCCTCAACATGGCTGGCGTGAAAGAGCCCCGGTTTTGGGGGCTACTGGATCAGTTCCAGATCGTTGATCATCCGCTTGCCGTCGATCACCGTGTAGAAAATAACGACCTCGACGTCCTGGTTCAGGCCTTCGAAATTGAATTCTGCAGGGGCTTGATAGGTCTTGCCGTCATCGAGCTTGATGGTTTGCTCGGCAGTGGAAACTTCGGCAATCTTTCCGGTGGCGTCAGCGCTTTGTGCCCAGGCCGTGAAAGGCGCAAGCATGGCGGAAACAGCCAAAAGGGCGGAGATGGCAATACGCATCGGGCAGTCCTTGATCAAAGTTTTGAGCTGCCCCGTTGAAGGGGCTAATTGTGGCAAAATTGATGGCGGCATGTGAGCTGCAAACAATTGCCTTGTCAACTGAACAGCTCCGCCTTGTGCCGGGATGAACAAACAGGTTTGCCTCGCGGCTTGACGCTGCAATCGCCGCAGCACCGCAACGGCCTCGCCTGGATGGGCTTTGCGGATCCGTATCGTCAAAATCCTCGCATGATGGGCGGCGCCGCGACTGCGGTCTTTTCCTGGCCGAGACGGAAAATCCATTGCATCAACCTGCTTCCATTTCGGGGTGAACGCCTCTAGAAGTCACGGTGAACTCTCAAATGCGGGCCTGTTCCGCGATAATTCATGGTTGCACCGCATGTCGCACAACACTTTCGGCCACCTGTTTCGCGTGACCACCTGGGGCGAAAGCCACGGGCCGGCGCTTGGCTGCATCGTCGACGGCTGCCCCCCCGGCATCAAATTTAGTGAAGCAGGTCTGCAGCACTGGATGGACAAGCGCAAACCGGGGCAGTCGCGATTTGTCACCCAGCGGCGCGAGGATGATCTGGTCAAGGTGCTCTCGGGCGTCATGCGCGAGGACGGCGGTTCGCTGGTGACCACCGGCACCCCGGTGTCGATGATGATCGAGAACACCGACCAGCGCTCCAAGGACTACTCGGAGATCGCCAAGCGATACCGCCCCGGCCACGCCGATTACACCTATGATGTCAAATATGGCGTGCGCGACTATCGCGGCGGCGGGCGGTCATCGGCGCGCGAAACCGCCGCGCGGGTTGCGGCCGGCGGCCTGGCCCGGCTGGTGGTGCCCGGTGTCGTTGTCCGGGCAGCGCTGGTGCAGATCGGCGAGCACAAGATCAACCGCGGCAACTGGGACTGGTCGGAAGTCGACAACAATCCGTTCTTTTGCCCCGATCCGGAAACCGTTCCGGTCTGGGAAGAGTATCTCGACGCGATCCGCAAGGCCGGTTCCTCCGTCGGCGCAGTGATCGAAGTGGTGGCCGACAATGTGCCAGCCGGTCTCGGCGCACCTATCTATGCAAAACTCGATCAGGACATCGCCTCCAATCTGATGTCGATCAACGCGGTCAAGGGCGTGGAAATCGGCAACGGGTTTGAAGCCGCGCGCATCACCGGCGAAGAAAATGCGGACGAGATGCGTATCGGCGAGGACGGCCGGCCGGTGTTCCTGTCCAACAATGCCGGCGGCATTCTCGGCGGCATCTCGACCGGGCAGCCGGTTGTGGCACGCTTCGCGGTCAAGCCGACATCCTCCATCCTCAATGACCGGCGGTCGATTGATTCCGACGGCAAGGAAGTCGATGTCAGGACCAAGGGCCGGCATGATCCCTGTGTCGGCATTCGCGCCATCCCCATCGGCGAAGCCATGGTTGCATGCGCAATTGCCGATCATTACCTGAGAGACCGCGGCCAGACCGGCCGCCTGGATTGAAAGACTGACCTATGAGCTATGACCAGGCCCGCGTCGTTGAAGCCATCCGCGCCTTTGAGGCCGGTGAAATCGTCGTTGTCACCGATGATGGCGGACGCGAGAACGAAGGCGACCTGATCGTCGCGGCTGTCCATTGCACACCGGAAAAAATGGCGTTCATCGTGCGCCACACATCGGGCATCGTCTGCACCCCGATGCCGCGCGAGGAAGCCAAGCGGCTGAACCTCAACGCCATGGTTGCCGACAATGATTCGGCCCACACCACGGCCTTTACCGTCTCGGTGGATTACAAGCACGGCACCACCACCGGCATCTCGGCCGATGACCGGACGCTGACCGCGCGCAATCTGGCCAACCCCAATGCGGGCGCCGGCGATTTCACCCGTCCCGGCCACATCTTTCCGCTGATCGCGCGCGAGGGCGGCGTGTTGATGCGCTCTGGCCATACGGAAGCTGCCGTCGATCTGTGCCGGCTCGCTGAGCTGCCGCCAATTGCCGTGATCTGCGAACTGGTCAATGACGACGGCACGGTGACGCGCGGCGAGCAGGTTGATGACTTTTCGGTCAAGCACGGCCTCAAGCAGGTCTCCGTCGCCGATCTGATCGCCTACCGGCAGCGCAAGGAAACGCTGATCGAGCATATCGACAGCTTCGATGTCGATACCGTCGCCGGCAAGGCCAAGGCCTTCACCTACAAGCTGCCCTGGGATCCGATGCATCATCTGGCGGTGGTGTTCGGCGACATCCGCGACGGAGTCGACATTCCCGTGCGGCTGCACCTGGAATCGGTGGTTGACGACGTGTTTTCCAAACACGACCCGATGACCGCGATCATCAACAGGATGGCATCGGAAGGCCGCGGCGTTGTGGTCTATCTGCGCGAGGGCTCCGTCGGCGTCGGCCAGCGCGCGGCCCGGCACATGGTCACAGATGAGCGCGAGGACCACGCCGAAGCGCAGGCGCGCGAGGACGAGTGGCTGGAAATCGGGCTGGGCGCGCAGATCCTCAAGGATCTCGGAATCGCCTCGATCAAGCTCTACGCATCGCGCGAACGGCACTATGTCGGGCTTGAAGGCTTTGGCATCCGGATCTCGTCAACCGAAATCATCTGATCACGGGCTGAAGACAATGGTTGCCCAGCGCCGCCTGATGGCCTGCCTGACAGCGCTGTGCGCGGGCACACTTCTGCTTTTTGCTCCGCAAGCCCAGGCGCGCCAGGTCTGCATGATTGTTGCCACCACGTCGGGCAAGATCCTGCATGAACAGGGCGACTGCCAAAGCCGGGTGACGCCGGCGTCGACCTTCAAGGTCGCACTGAGCCTGATCGGGTTTGACGCAGGAATTCTCAAGGACGCCCATCATCCGGTCATGGACTTCCGGAAAGGCGATCCGGCCTGGGGTGGCGAAGCCTGGCTGCGGCCGACCGATCCCGCCAGCTGGCTCAAACATTCCGTGGTCTGGTATTCGCAGCGCATCACGCGCGATTTAGGGGAACCGGCGCTGACCCGCTACGCCGGCGCCTTCGGCTACGGCAATGCCGACTTTTCCGGCGATCCCGGACAGGACAACGGCCTCGAACGGGCGTGGATCGCCTCGTCGCTGAAGATCTCGCCGGCCGAGCAGGTCGTGTTTCTGGGCAAGCTCGTCGAGCACCGGCTGCCTGTCTCCGCCGATGCCTTCGAAAACACCGATGCGATCATGGACCGCCGCGTTGCCGGTGACTGGACGGTTTCAGGCAAGACCGGCGCGGCCTATCCCCGGCTCGCCGACGGCTCTTTTGACCGGTCGCATGGCTGGGGCTGGTATGTCGGCTGGGCCAGACGGGCGGGTCAGACGCTGGTGTTCGCGCGGCTCGACCAGGATCAGAAACGCCAGCCCGGTTCCCCGGGCCGGCGCACCAGGGATGCCCTGCTTGATGCATGGCCGGCGCTCGCGGATACCATCCGGAACTAGAGCGCTTCATGGCTAGATGGAACCATTCTGCCACGCCGGTTTGGTTCAAGATCAAGGGGGCCGGCGAAGGTCGCACCGGGGTGCGGGCAAGCCGGAACCCGCCGGTATTGGAGCAAACCGGCCCGGCCCTTCGGGTTTCCGCCTGACGGACACCCACTTTGTCAGGCGCCGTCGGACGATGCCCCACATCGTCCTCGCCACCTTCCGCGTGGATCGTCTCGTCAGGCGAGAAACAGAATTGATTCCATCTAGCCATGAAGCGCTCTAGATCTACCGGGTTAGCGCGACGCCTTATAGGCCCGAACTGCTTCGCCAAACGCTTCGAACAGCGCCCGGTTGACCGGATTGTGCTGCGGGTCGTATTCAGCGTGCCATTGAACGCCGAGTGCGAAACCTGCCGCATCCTTGACGCGAATGGCCTCAATGGTTCCGTCTTCGGCAACGCCTTCGGAGACAATGCGTCCGCCCAATTCGAGAACGCCCTGCCCGTGCAGTGAGTTGACCCGGATCAGGTCACTGCCCAGAATGCGGGCGAAAACACCATCCGGCGTCAATCGGACATCGTGACGGTCAGCGAAAACCACCGCCGGATCGGGATGGATTTCGCCGGTTTCAAGCCGCGGCATGCGGTGGTTCATCCGCCCCGGCAAATCGCGGATTTCCGGGTGCAGTGAACCGCCGCCGGCGACGTTCATCTCCTGAAAGCCGCGGCAGATCCCGAACAGCGGGACACCCCTTTCGACACAGGCATCGATCAGCGGCAGGGCAAGCGCATCACGCCGTTCATCATAAGGTTCATGGCTGGGATGGGCCGCAACTCCGAACCGGCTGGGATGGACATTGGCCCTGGCTCCGGTCAGCAACACGCCATCCACCACCTCCAGCAAATCCGACAGGCCGGTTATCTGCGGATCACCGGCGAAAATCAGCGGCAAGGCGTCGAGCACATCGGCGACCGCCTGCAAATTGTTCTCGCCGGCCAGCTGCACCGAGAACCGGTTTTCAAGATGGTAGTTGTTACCGATGATGCCGATGACAGGCCGGGCCATGTGTGATTCTCGCATTCCAATTCCGGGCACGCGGCTCGCTGTCCCGTCCGTCCTTGTTTTTCACACACCGCGCCATTCAACAACTCCAGGCGTTCAAAAAAATCCTTCCGCCTGCCGCAAGCCGCGCTGCCATGGCGCAGGAAAGCACGCCGCTTCAGAGGGCCGGGTTCCAGTCCGGCGCATAGACGACGTCACTGACGCCGGCAAACCGGGCGATGCGGGCGAGTTCGGCATCGAGTCTGGCCATCCGGCCGACAGATGCCCGGACTTTCGGCTCCAGCCACAGCCGCGCGACATTGAGCGTGCCGAGCTTGCGGTCGGCCTTCATGTCGATGCGGCCGATCATCCTGTCGCCTTCGAGCAGGGGAAAGACATAATAGCCATATTCCCGTTTCGGTTCGGGGACAAAAACCTCGATCCGGTAGCGGAATCCGAACAGGCGCTCGGCGCGGTTGCGATCCCGCAGCAGCGGATCGAACGGACTGAGCACACGGATACGGCCGGGCGGTTCCGGCCAGTCGCCGATATCGGGGGACAGCCCCTGCAGGGCAACAGACGGACGTGGCTTGCCGCCGCCTTCGCATTCAATCTCGACCTCTTCCAGCTGGCCGCGATTGGCGCTGACCCAGTCGCGCGCCTCCTCAGGCGACACCAGAGCCCAGAAGGCGGCGATCTCGCCATGAGTGGCGAATCCGAGCCGCTCCAGCGCACTGCGGCAGGCCCAGTCGATGAATTCCTCATGGGAGGGATCCGCCGCGCGATGGGAAGCCGGGATCACCCGCTCGCTCAGATCGTAGATCTTCTGGAAATTCTGCCGCCCGCTGATCGCCAGCTTGCCGGTGTGCCAGAAAAATTCCAACGCCTTCTTGGACGGATGCCATTGCCACCAGCCGCCGGACTTGTGATCCGCGTCCTTGACCTCGCGCGCCAGCACAGCCCCGTTTTCGGCAATGCGGGTGTAGGTCTCGTCAAATGCCTTGTCGAAATCCTCACCGTGCCATTTGGCCCAGCGCTTGCGCATCGGCGCTTCGCTGCGCCGGAACTTGTGCTTCCAGTAGGGATAGAAGGCGCAGGGCAGTATCGCGGCGTCATGGGTCCAGTGCTCGAACAGAGCGCGGTCCTCTTCCAGCAGCTGCCGGAGATGCTCTTTCCGGAACGTCTGGTTGCGAGAAAAGAGGATCTGGTTATGCGCCCGCTCGACGGTGGAAATGCTGTCGATCTGGACAAATCCGAGATCGTGGATGAGCTGCAGCAGCTCCGCCTTGCCCATCGCCCGCGCCGGAGATGCCGACAGCCCCTGCTTGGCCAGGAAAATCCGCCGGGCGGTTTTGTTGGAAAGGGGAATCACCATGGCCCGAGCCTACATGTGTTCGTGCTTTGTTCAAGTGCAAATGCATAAGGCGCGCAATCGCGCCGCGCTCTGGCGACACGGGCAAGCCGGCGCGGCTACGAAGCCGGCCGGTAGGTGGCGATATCGGCGACGATGCCGTTGGCCGCTATGAAATCCGCCGCCGAGAAGCCGTCGCCGGCATGGGCCTGCCTGACGGCGCGAACGGCGCCGGGAATTGCCCCGGCATCGGCCCATTCGACAATGGTGATCATCCGGTTGGTGCCGTCGCCCAGCGGGCGCTCGACAATCCGGTCAAAGACGAAGCCGTCCTGCTGCCGCAGGACCTGATGGGTGGCGGCGACCCGCTCAAGGAATTCGCTCCGGGCCGGCTCGGGCACGGTGAAGCAATCAATGCGGAACACGGGCGATGCGACATCTGACATGGATGATCTCCTAATTGACAATATGTTGTCATTTATTCATTCGACAATATGTTGTCAATATGCAAATCTGCAGTCATGACTGATTCGACCGACACGGGCCGGGCGCTGGGCGGCCTGATTTTCGAGACCCTGCGGCTGGCGGGCCGGCTGACGCTTGCCGGCGATGCGTTGATGTCCGGCATCGGACTGACCAGCGCCCGCTGGCAGATCATGGGCGTGATCGCCTACCTGCCGTCGCCACGCACGGTTTCGGCGCTGGCGCGCACCATGGGCCAGAGCCGCCAGGCGGTGCAGCGCGTGGTCAACGATCTGAAAGCCGCGGGCCTTGTCGAACTGCTGTCCAATCCGGCGCACAAGCGGGCGCCGCTGGTCGCGCTCTCGCCATCGGGCCGCACGCTTTACGATCAGGCCGAGGCGCGGCGGGTGCCGTGGACGGAGGCGCTGGCCAGAGATGTCGGCGGCCACGACCTGAAGGCGGCCCAGGCGGCCCTCGCCGGGTTGCGCCGCGCCCTGGAACGGCATGACGGCGCCTAGGTCAGGCCCGGAGCACGCAGGAACGTTCGGCGGCCTGAGCGGAAGCCGGATCGATGGATTTACCCGCAATTCCGGGATCAGGCAGTGCCGGAACATGCATCGCCCCGATGACCGGACACAGTATTGGCCACTGCATTGAATGTCTGGCTATGATGGCGCTGATTCCCCACCGGAGCGGTTCCTTTGTCCAAACCCTTCTTCCTGTGCCTTCCCGGCAGTGTTCGCCGGGCCTCGTCGAATGCGCTGCTGCTGAGGCAGCTGGCCGCGGAGATGGCGGATTTTGCTGACGCAACGGTGTATGAGGCATTGGGTGAACTGCCGATCTTCAGTTCGGACCGGGAGGGGCCTGCAACACCGGCCATCATCAGCGATCTGAAAGCCCAGGTGGCCCGCGCCGACGGCCTGATCATTGCCTGTCCGGAATATGTGCATGGCATTCCCGGCGGTTTCAAAAACCTGATCGACTGGCTGGTGTCGGGTGACGAACTCTATGGCAAGCCGGTGATGCTGGTGCACGCCAATGGTCATGGCAGGGGCGCTTTCGTGCGCACCCAACTGTGCGAGGTGCTGACAACCGCCGGTGTTGCACTGATCGAGCCCGACGGCGCATCTATCTACCTGGTGTCAAAGCCGGAAGCGGAGATCGCAGCCTGTCTCGCAACGCCCGAAAACCGCCGCATCCTGAGCTTGGCGGGGCGGGAATTTGCGACCCGTGCGAGAGCACGCGAAACCTAAGTTTGCTGTTTTCCTCACATATTTTTCTGTTAGAAAACCGTATGACCACTTTTTACTATTCCAATCCGATCTGCCTTGAACACCTGGTTCCCGCCGGCCACCCCGAGCGGCCGGACCGGATGAAAGCACTTGAGGCCGTCTTCGAACACGAGCACTTCAACACGCTGGTCCGCCATCTGGCGCCCGAGGCCGCGGCCGAAACGGTGTTGCTGGCCCATCCCGAGAGCTATCTCGAGAAGATTCGCGCGGCTATTCCGGAGACCGGATTTGCGCGGATCGATTCCGACACCACGGCCAGTCCGCGCTCGATGGAATCAGCGCTGATTTCGGTCGGCGGCGCCATCGCTGCCGTCGATGCGGTGTTCAAAAAGGAAGCCGACAACGCCTTTGTCGCAACCCGGCCGCCCGGCCATCATGCCGAGAAAAACACATCCATGGGCTTCTGCCTGTTCAACCAGGCGGCAATCGCGGCACGGCACGCGCAGAAGGCCTATGGCGCCGAGCGGGTGGCGATCATTGACTGGGACGTGCACCACGGCAATGGCACGCAGGACATCTTCTATGATGACGACAGCGTGATCTACTGTTCGACGCACCAGATGCCGCTTTATCCGGGGACCGGCGCACTGGGCGAAACCGGCAAGGGCAATATCTTCAATGCCCCGCTGTCGGCCAATGACGGCAGCGACCATTTTCGCGAAGCGTTCAGGACCCGCATCCTTCCGGCACTGGAGGAAACCCGCCCGGACCTGATCATCATCTCCGCCGGTTTTGATGCTCATCACCGCGATCCGCTGGCCGAGATAAACCTGGTGGCTGACGATTTCGACTGGGCGACGGGCAAGCTGATGGACGTCGCCGGGCGCTATTGCGGCAACCGGGTCGTCAGCCTGCTGGAAGGTGGCTATGATCTGGTGGGGCTGGCCGAATCGGCGGCGGCCCATGTGATAAGACTGCAAGAGGGTTGATTGATGAGCGAAGCCAATGACATCCCGGCGATGAGCTTTGAAGCGGCGGTGGCTCAACTGGAGAGTATTGTCGAGCAGCTCGAGCGCGGCGATGTGCCGTTGGACAAGTCGATCGAGATTTATGAGCGTGGCGAAGCCCTGAAAGCGCATTGCGAAAAGCTGCTCTCGGCTGCGGAAAAACGGATCGAAAAGATCCGGCTCGACCGCCAGGGGCAACCGGCCGGTACGGAACCGCTCGACGCGGAATAGACCCAACATCACAGGAGGGCAGCATGAGCTTTTTCCCCGGCGGAGACCCGGAACCCGGCGACGCCCCGTCCTGTGACGCGATCGAACATCTGATCATTCCGTCTTCGCGCGATATCGGCGGTTTTTCGGTCAAGCGGGCGCTGCCGACGGCGCGGCGGCGGATGGTCGGACCGTTCATCTTCTTTGACCGTATGGGGCCCGCCATCCTGCGGGGCAACGAGGCCATGGATGTGCGCCCTCACCCGCATATCGGGCTTTCCACCGTGACCTATCTGTTTGACGGGGCGATCCGCCACCGCGACAGCCTGGGCACCGAAATGGTGATCAGGCCCGGTGACGTGAACCTGATGACCGCCGGCCGCGGCATCGTCCATTCAGAACGCTCGCCGGAGGAAATGCGCGGCGGCGAGATGCCGATGTCCGGGCTGCAGACATGGCTCGCCCTGCCTGACAATCTCGAAGAGATCGATCCGGCGTTTTCCCACACCGCCACCACCGCATTGCCGGAAATCACCGACACCGGCATTCATGCCCGTATCGTGATGGGCGGCTTTGGCGGGCTGGTCTCGCCGGTGCCGCAGCATGTCGGCACGCTGTATCTCGACCTGGCGCTGTCACCCTCGGCCTCGGCGCCATTTGACGCCAATTGGGAAGAGCGGGCGCTGTATCTGCTGGAAGGCGAAATCACGATCGCCGGAGACCGTTTCGGCCCGGATCAACTGCTGGTTTTCCGCCCCGGCGACGCCATCACCATAACTGCAGGCCCTGCGGGTGCGCGGATGATGCTGTTTGGCGGCGACAGCATTCCGACCAAACGGCACATCTGGTGGAACTTCGTCTCCTCGTCGAAGGACCGCATCGAACAGGCCAAGGCCGAATGGCGCTCCGGCCGCTTCGACATCGTGCCGGGCGACGCGGAAGAGTTCATCCCGCTGCCGGAATAGCGCCGTGAGCCGGAACCTGTGTTCCGAACTGGCACGATCCTGCACCACAGTTTCATGCAGATGCAGGTTGCCGGAAAAAAACAATTCAACCATTGACAGCTCGAGCTGCCGTGTCCTTTTATAGCCAGGACAACCGCATCCTGCACTCGAGACTTTCAATCGGGAATTACATCTATGAAAGAAATTGCAATCTCCACCCTTCTGATTCTTGCGCTTGCCGGCCCGGCCGCAGCCGGGGATGCGACACTGAAGAAGGATGGCAAATCCTATGCGCTCAAATGCACGAACGCCGGTTGTTTCCTCTCGGAAAAGATCTCGCTGTTCAAGTCCGGTCCGAAAAAGAAGCTCGGACCCGGCGGCGTCAGCAATTTCAATGCCTGGCGCAAGAAACTGAAGAGCCAGGGCTACAAATAGGCCTGTTGATTGGGGAAGATGTCTGTTCTTGCATAACCGGTTTCACGACGGGCTGAAGGCAAGATAGCCGCCTTCAGCTTTTCGCGCCTCGCGCCTGTCCTTACCGTGAAATTGCTTGTGGCATCTGCGCCCAGCCCCTGTCTTCGCTCGCCGGTTCGGGTTTACACTCACAACTTTCCGGGCTACGTCCGGAAAGAATGTGAGGCATGACGTGACCAACCAGCCAATAACCCCGCTTCTCGATACGGTTCATTATCCCGCCGACCTGAAAGCCGTCGATGACAAGCTGTTGCCGCAGCTTGCCGATGAATTGCGGGCCGAGATGATTGATGCGGTGTCGCGCACCGGCGGGCATCTGGGCGCCGGGCTCGGCGTGGTGGAGTTGACGATCGCCATCCACAAGGTGTTCGACACCCCGCATGACCGGGTGATCTTCGATGTCGGCCACCAGTGCTATCCGCACAAGATCCTGACCGGCCGCCGCGACCGGATCCGCACGCTGCGCCAGGACGGCGGGCTTTCGGGTTTTACCAAGCGCGCCGAGAGCGAGTATGACGATTTTGGCGCTGGTCATTCCTCCACCTCGATCTCCGCCGGCCTGGGCATGGCCGTGGCAAGTGAACTGCAGGGGACAAAGCGCAATGTGATTTCGGTCATCGGCGATGGCGCGATGTCGGCCGGCATGGCGTTTGAAGCGCTCAACAATGCCGGCGCGCTGGATGCGCGGCTGATCGTCATCCTCAATGACAACGACATGTCGATCGCCCCGCCGACCGGCGCGATGAGCGCCTATCTGGCGCGGATGGCCTCGGGCCGCACCTATATGGGCTTCCGCGAATTCGGCAAGAAACTGACCGCCTATCTGGGCAAAAACATCGACCGGGCGATCACCCGCGCCGTCGAGCATGCGCGCGGCTATGTCACCGGCGGCACCATGTTCGAAGAGCTTGGTTTCTACCACATCGGCCCGATCGACGGGCACAATCTCGACCATCTGCTCCCGGTGTTGCGCAATGTGCGCGACAATGCCGACGGGCCGGTGCTCATTCATGTGGTGACGCAAAAAGGCAAGGGCTACGCGCCCGCCGAAGCGGCATCGGACAAATATCACGGCGTTTCCAAATTCGATGTCGTCACCGGCACCCAGGCCAAGGCCAAGCCGAACGCACCGAGCTATACCGCGGTGTTTGGCGAGACGCTGGCGCAGGAAGCCAGCCTTGACGACAAGATCGTGGCCATCACCGCCGCCATGCCCGGCGGCACCGGCGTCGACAAATTCGCCAGGGTGCACCCGAGCCGGACATTCGATGTCGGGATCGCTGAACAGCATGCGGTCACCTTTGCCGCCGGCATGGCGACCGAGGGCATGAAGCCGTTCTGCACGATCTATTCCACCTTCCTGCAGCGCGGCTATGACCAGGTGGTCCACGATGTGGCAATCCAAAAACTTCCCGTGAGGTTCCCGATCGACCGCGCCGGATTTGTCGGCGCCGATGGCGCCACCCATGCGGGCTCGTTCGACACGACCTATCTCGCCTGCCTGCCCGGTTTCGTGGTGATGGCGGCTTCCGACGAGGCCGAGCTCAAGCACATGGTGCGCACCGCGGTGGCCTATGACGACGGTCCGATCTCGTTCCGCTATCCGCGCGGCGAAGGCGTCGGCGTCGAGATGCCGGAGCGTGGCCAGATCCTCGAAATCGGCAAGGGCCGGATCGTGCGCGAGGGCACCAAGGTGGCGCTGCTGTCGTTCGGCACACGGCTCGCCGAGTGCCTGGTTGCGGCTGAAGACCTCAACGCCGCCGGACTTTCGACAACGGTGGCCGATGCCCGCTTTGCCAAGCCGCTCGATCATGACCTGATCCGCCAGCTGGCGCGCCATCACGAGGTGCTGGTGACCATCGAGGAAGGTTCGGTGGGCGGATTTGGCAGCCATGTGCTGCAATTCCTGGCCAATGACGGCCTGCTCGACGGCGGCTTGCGGGTGCGCTCGCTGGTGATGCCGGACATCTTCATGGACCATGCCTCGCCGGACGCGATGTATGCCCGCGCCGGGCTCGACCGCAAGGGCATTGTCGACACCGTGTTCAAGGCGCTGAAGGCCGAAAACCGCTCCGAGGCGCAGGTTACCGTTCTGAAACCATAGCCGTTTGCCCGATCCTAACCACGTCCCTTGGGCGTTCTGAAAGATCCCGCTGCTAGTCTTTGTTCAAGGACAAAAGGGGACTTCGGGACGTTTGACATGGCGATGAACAGGACCAGGCGATGTCATGGGCGCAGAATTGCGACAGCTTTGCTTGTGGTGAGCAGTCTGGCGACGCCCGGCATCGCGGAGACGGCACCGGCCTATGACAAGCGTATCGAGGACGCAGCGATCCGGATGCTGATCCCCAAACTCGGAGACATGCGCGGATCGCTGGAACTCAAATCCAACGAGTATCTCAGGCCGCTGGCGAACGAGAGGGTGAGCCCGCAGGCCGCCATGATCCCGACGCCGGTCGACAAACCACGCCCGCCCGAGAAACGGCGCGTGCTCGGCAACCGGCATGTCCCCACAAGCCGGCAGGGCGCCAGGGATGCAGCGGCGGACAGCGCCGCACACGCCACCCGGGATCCGCAGATGATCGAAGACCAGGCGGCCAGGCAAGCAGATGCCGCGGAGTCCCGCCGCAGCAAAGGCAGCTTCCTGTTCTTTTGAGCAGCGGCCGGCGGTCCACCGGGACCGCACAAAGCGCTTGCCCTCGCGGCTCTTCCGGGCCAAGACGGCTTTCATGGCAGATCCATCCTTGCGCACATCCCCCCAAACCGGACCCGAAAGGGACCGGCTTGACCAGATCCTGGTCCGGCTCGGCTTTTACGAAAGCCGCTCGCGGGCGCGTGACGCGATTGCGCGCGGCGCGGTGCTGGTCGACGGCAAGGCGATCACCAAGCCCGGCGCGCCGGTGAGCGGGACCGCAGACATCAGGCTTTCGGATCCTGCACGGGACTATGTGTCGCGGGCGGCGCTGAAACTGAAAGCCGGGCTCGATGGCTTCGGCTTTGATCCGTCGGACCGTGTGGCGCTCGATATCGGCGCATCGACCGGCGGCTTCACGCAAGTGCTGCTCGAGCGTGGCGCGGAGCATGTGCTGGCGGTCGATGTCGGCCATGATCAACTGCATGCAAGCCTTGCCACCGACCCCAGGGTCAGCAACCTTGAAAGCCTCAACGCGCGCGAACTGACCGCTGCGCATTTGACCGGCCGCGAGATCGGCGCGGTGGTGTCCGATGTCAGCTTCATCTCGCTGAAACTGGCGCTGCCGCCGGCGCTGGCACTTGCCGCATCCGGTGCTTTTGCGGTGCTGCTGGTCAAGCCGCAATTCGAGGCGGGGCGGCAGGCCATCGGCAAGGGCGGGCTTCTGAAAGATCCGGCGCAAGGCCCGGTCATTGCCGCCGATCTTGCCGCATGGCTTGGCGAGCAGCCGGGCTGGCGGGCGACCGGGCCAATCCCCTCGCCGATCGAAGGCAGCGACGGCAACCACGAATTTCTCATCGGAGGCGTCAAATCATGAGCGCTCAAAAACTCGACATCACCCGGCTCGGCGGACAGGGCGACGGCATTGCCGAAACGCCCCAGGGCCAGATCTTCGTGCCGTTTACCGCACCCGGCGATGTCATCACTGCGGGTGTGGAGAAATCGCGCGGAACGCTGATGGCGGTGCTTGAGCCGTCGCCCCGGCGGGTGACACCGCCCTGCCCGCATTTCGGCCCTGATGACGACGAGGCCGGCTGCGGCGGCTGCGCCCTGCAGCATGTGGCTGCGGAGACATACCAGGACTGGAAGCGCGGGCTCGTGGTCGCAGCCCTTGAGGCACGCGGCATCACCACCGAGGTGGCGCCGCTGGTGACCTGTGAACCGGGCACGCGGCGGCGGGTGGTGTTTGCGGCGCGGCGCACCGACAAGGGCGCGATCCTCGGCTTCAACCGGGCGCAGAGCCATCACATCGTCTCGGTCGAGACCTGCATCGTCGCCACCGGCCGGATCAACCAGGCGCTGCCGGCAATCCGCCGGCTTGCCACCGCCGTGGCTGTCGGCAAGGAGCCGTTCCGGCTTTCGGTGCTCGACGCCGTGCCCGGGTTTGATATCGCCGTGGATGCGCCGTTCAAGCTGAAAGAGCCGGACCGGCTCAGGATCATCACCGCGGTGCGGGCCGAACCGCTTGCCGCGCGGCTTAGCTTCAACGGCGAGATCCTGATCGAGAAGCAGCCGCCGGAACTCGAATTCGGATCCGTCACCGTCAACCCGCCGCCCGGCGGGTTTGTGCAGGCGAGCCGCGCGGCGGAAGAGGTGATGGGCGATCTGGTCACCGGACACCTGAAAAAATCCAAGCGGGTGCTGGATCTGTTTTCCGGCTCCGGCACTTTCGCGCTCAGGCTGGCGCAGCAAAGCCACGTGCATGCGGTGGAAGCCGACGGGCCGTCGCTGGCAGCCCTCGACAAGGCGGCGCGGCGGACGCAGGGGCTGAAGCCGGTGAGCGTGGAAAAGCGCGACCTGTTCCGCCGCCCGCTGATGCTGGCCGAACTGAAGGCCTATCAGGGCCTGGTGTTCGACCCGCCACGCGCCGGCGCCGAGGTGCAGGTGGCCGACATCGCCCGCTCCACCGTCAAGCACATCGCCGCCGTGTCCTGCAATCCGACGACACTGGCGCGCGACCTCGAGATCCTGATCAAGGGCGGCTACAAGCTCACCTCGGTGACACCGATCGACCAGTTCCTGTGGTCGGGCCATGTCGAAGTGGTAGCGCTGCTGGAACGTCCGAAAAGATAGGGGCAAAACGACAGGGTGGCGGGGTATGCACTTGTCATGATCATCGTCCCGCTCCGTCGGCATGCCCATACCTCGCCGTCGTCATGCTCAGACCTCTCCGTCGTCATCCTCGGGCTTGACCCGAGGACCCATACCGTGACGCTTCGGACATCATCAGACTTCGAGAGATCACGGAATGGATCCTAGGGTCGGGGCCCTAGGATGACGAAATGAGGGTACCGAGGACGACGGAGGCTTCGGGGATGACGCGGGTGCCCCTCTCCTCGCCCCTGGTGGGAGAGGATAGCAAGTCCGCATGCGGCGGAGCCGGATGCATGGACGCGCTTGGTGAGGGGGAGCGCCGATGCCAAAACCCCGCGCGCGGGACTGTTGCTGCCCGCCCAAAAAGACCCCTCCCCACAAGGGGGAGGGGCTTGACCCGGCTTCGACTGCGTTTTCGCTGGAGGTTTTCGAACCTGTTGCAATGTCGGCATCAAGGGCATCGAGCCAGCGGCAATCCCCCTGTGGGGACGCGCTTGGTGAGGGGGAGCGGACACACCAAACACCCGCGCGCGAAAACCTTCGCCGTCGGTTTGGGGCATTTCCTCGTCCGGCAACAATCCGGACTCGCGGGGCGCGGGCGAATGGCCCGTGGTGGTGGAAGAAGTGGGTTGGCGCGTTCACCCGCGCCCCACCGGTGAGGGACACCTTGCACCTTCCGGGCGCAAGCGGGCCTCCCTCCTGCAAAACTCGGCGCAAGCCCTGGGCGGTTTCGTCTCGTTCGATCCTTCGGGGACCGAACCCCGCCTTTTCCCACCCGCATGTGTCAGATGCGGCAGGGATGTGCCGGGCCGGCATTTGCGGTGACGCCGCAGGC